>NZ_PYVX01000009.1 GCF_003056305.1 Halomonas denitrificans | reverse complement strand
ACGGGAACCACCTGATCCCATGCCGAACTCAGCAGTGAAACCGATCAGCGCCGATGGTAGTGTGGGGCCTCCCCATGCGAGAGTAGGTCATCGTCAGGCACCTATTCCGAGAAAACCCCGAGCTCAATGAGCTCGGGGTTTTTTCATGCGCGGGTGTTTTTTGGCGAGCGATGAGCGAGCGGAAAGGCGCACGTTCCGAGCGCCGGAGACCGGCGCCTCCCCATACGACAACGCCCCCGCCTCAGTCGAGGCGGGGGCGTTGTCGTATGTGGGCCTGGGAGAGGGCGGGGGAGGCCAGTGGTGTGGGCTCGGTTGGCAAGGAGGCTCCGTTGCGGCTACGGTGAGGCGGGTACGAGCATCACGGACTAATCTGTCTCAGGAGGAGAGGATCATGAAGAAGAGCATGCTGCTGCGCAGGCTGGGCCTGGCCCTGTTGATCGCCATGCTGGGCGCCGGCCTGGCCGCCTGTGAAGAGGAGGGCCCGGCCGAGCAGGCGGGAGAGAACATCGACGAGTCCATGGAAGAGATGGGCGAAGGCGTGGAGGAGATGGGCGAGGAGCTGGAAGAGGCCGCCGAAGACGCCCAGAACTGATGGCACGCCGCTCTCCCACGGCGCCTCGCGGCCAGCGGGTGGCCAGGAGGGTGGCGAGGAAGTCATGACACGAGCGTCATGGCAAAGGAAAGGCCGGGCAGTGCCCGGCCTTTCGCGTGTCGGTTCGAGGAGCGGCGAGCGATCAGCTCGGGTTCTGCTCGATGCCCTGGAGGTACCAGGGGGCACCGTCACGCAGCTGGCGAGTCAGGTGCCAGGTCTCGTTGAACTCGGTCTCCTCGCCATTCTCGGCGATGATGCCGTGGAAGATCACCGTCGCCTCGGCCTCTTGGCCGTGCTCGCGGATATCGCCCAGCTCGGCGAACAGGCGCACGATCTCGGTGCGGTTGTTGGCCGGCTGGCGGTCGCGTTCCTCGCGCAGCAGGTTGTAGAGCTCCGGGGTCACGTACTCCTGGATGCCGGCGAAGTCGTTGTTGTCCCAGGCGCGCTGCAGGGTCATGAAGTGCTCCTTGGCACCGCCCAGGAAGCGTTCGCGGTCGAACCATTCGGGCTCCGAGGCGAGTCCGCCGCCCATCGGCGCGCTCGCGGCCTGGAAGGCCTGGGGGCGCGCCGGTGCCTCCTGGGGAGCGGGCCCGCCCGCCGTGGCGGTGCGCCGACGGCTGGCGAACAGCCGGAAGAGCAGGAAGGCCACGCCGGCGACCAGCAGGATATCCATCAGGCGCAGCTCATCGAAGGCGCCGCCGAAGAACAGCGCGGCGAGCAGGCCGCCGGCCAGCATGCCGCCGAGCATCCCGCCCAGGCGGGATTTCGGACGGGTCTGGGCGGTGCGAGTGCCGGCGGCGTCGCGGCTGGTGGTGGCGGCCGGCTGCTGCACGGTGCGCGACTGGCTGCCGAAGCTCTTGCCGCCGCCCAGGCGGCGGGCATCGGCATGGTCCACGGCGAGGCCGAAGCCCAGCACGCCGACCATGAGCATGACGAGAAGGTGACGCATCGGGGGAATCTCCATCGGGGAAGGGGGATGAACCGGGAAGAATCGGAAGTTTCCATTCTAGCGGCTATGCTGGTCGGCCACGACAACTAACCGCGTCACCCGAGCGAACCAAGGAGTCCGACCATGCGCCTGTCACGAGAGAAGAGCCTGCTGCTGATCGTCGACCTGCAGGCCGGCCTGCTGCCGGTGATCGAGCACGGCGAGCAGGCGGTCAGCGAGGCGGCCTGGCTGGGGGGGCTGGCCGGCTCCCTGGAGGTGCCGGTCTGGGTCACCGAGCAGTATCCCCAGGGGCTGGGGGGCAGCGAGCCCCGCCTGCTGGAGGCGCTGCCCGAGCATCGCCTCTGGCAGAAGTGCCATTTCGGGGCCCACGACGAGCCGGCCTTCGCCGAGGCCCTGGCACAGAGCGGCAGGCGTCAGGTGGTGCTGTGCGGCACCGAGGCGCATATCTGCGTGATGCAGACCGGGCTCGGCCTGCTCGAGGCGGGCTATGAGGTCTTCTGGCTGGTCGAGGCGACCGCCAGTCGGCGCGCCGGCGAGGCGCGGCTGGCGAGGGAGCGGATGACCCAGGCCGGTGCGGTGGCGGTGAGTGCCGACATGGTGGCCTACGAGTGGCTGGAGCGCTGCGACGACGAGCGCTTCAAGCAGGCCCACCGTCGCTTTCTCAAGGGGCGCTCGGCGCGCCCCCTGACGTTTCGTTGAGCGTCCGGCCGGGCGGTCTCAGGCGGCGCCCTCGGCGCGGGTGAAGACCAGGGTGTCGCCCTCGGAGAGGGCGGGGTCGAAGGCGTAGCCGGCCACGTCGAAGTCCTTGAGGCCCTCGGGGTCGTCCAGGCGCTGGTGGATCATCCAGGCGGCCATCAGGCCGCGGGCCTTCTTGGCGTAGAAGCTGATGATCTTCAGCTTGCCGTTCTTCTCGTCCTTGAAGACCGGGGTGATCACCCGGGCGGCGAGCCGTTTCGTGTCGATCGCCTTGAAGTACTCGTTGGAGGCCAGGTTGACCAGCACCGGGCTGCCGCTGGCGGCCACGGCGCGGTCGAGCTCGGCGGTCAGCGTCGCCTTCCAGAAGGCGTAGAGGTCCTTGCCGGCCGGGTTCTCGAGGCGGGTGCCCATCTCCAGGCGGTAGGGCTGGATCAGGTCCAGCGGGCGCAGCAGGCCGTAGAGGCCGGAGAGGATGCGCAGGTGCTCCTGGGCGAAGGCGTTGTCGCCGTCATCGAAGCGGTCGGCCTCGAGCCCCACGTAGACGTCGCCCTGGAAGGCCTGGGCGGCCGGCTTGGCGTTCTCCGGGGTGAAGGGCGTGTGCCACTCGGCGAAGCGCGCGGCGTTGAGCCCGGCGAGCTTGTCGCTGATGCCCATCAGCTCGCTGAGCCGCTGGGGCGAGTAGTCCCGCAGGATCTCGATCAGCGCCTGGCTCTTGTCGAGGTGATCCGGCTGGGTGTGCCGGGACGTGGTGGCGGGGGTCTCGAAGTCCAGCGTCTTGGCGGGCGAGATCACGCTCAGCATGGGGGGCTCCTGTCGCGAAAGGGTGGCCGGATGGCGTTGGCCGCCAGTATATCAACTCGCGCGCAAGCGATGGGCTATCGGGCGGATAGCCCCTCCCTGCCGCGCTTTTCGGGGAGCGGCCGCAGGCCCCCGGCGGTGCGACATCCCGCCAGGGTTGAGTCACCGACGGGGCGCGCGTATGCTTGCCCTCCCAAAGCCCCGGCGGAGCCCGGAAGGCCATCGCTTATTGCCAGGAGGGAAGCCGGACACAGGGGTGTGGCCGGCATCCCTCCGCTTCACTGGACGCAGGGTAGTTGCCATGCCAGAGGCATCCTCACTGTTCACCCGGCTCGAGTACCGGCTTGCGCAGCAGCTGTTCCATATTCGCTGGCTGCCCCGTTCGCCGCGAACGCAGCGCCTGACCATGCACCTCTTCCAGCGCTGTGCCGATGCCGGTCATCCGGCGGCGCTGGCGCAGTACGGTCACATGCTCTTCCACCGCGGCGTCAGTCCCCAGGACAAGGCCCGCGGGGCGCGCTACGTGCTCGAGGCCGCCCAGGCCGGGGATGCCAAGGCGCAGTACCAGGCGGGCCAGATCCACGAGCACGGCTGTGCCCAGTACCCCCGTCGTGACGACCACGCCGTGACCTGGTACGCGCGGGCCGGCGAGGCGGGCCACCCCCTGGCGGCGACCCGGCTGGCCCGGGCCTATCGCCATGGCGAGCTGGCCCTGCCGGTGGATCTCGAGAAGGCAGGGCACTGGCAGGCCCTGGCCGACCGCCTGGCCGGCTTCGACGAGGCGCCGGAGGACGGCGCCGAGCCGTCGAGTGCCCTGGAGGCCCCTGCAGTGGACAAGGCCGGAGGCGAGACGCGACACTAGGCCTTTGCCGCGACGGCACCGGCCACTTCGACCAAGGACTCTCCCGCCCGTGACGCTACCCACACTGCTGGATATCGAGGCGTCCGGCTTCGGGCGCGGCAGCTACCCCATCGAGATCGGCCTCGCCCGGGCCGATGGCAGCACCTGCGCCTTCCTCGTCCAGCCGCTGGACGAGTGGACGCACTGGGATCCCAAGGCCGAGCTGCTGCACGGCATCAGCCGCGGCCGGCTGCAGCGCGAGGGGCATCCGGTGCGCCAGGTGGCGCGCTGGCTCAACGACGAGCTGGGGGAGGTCGGCATCGCCTACAGCGACAGCTGGGGCTACGACAACACCTGGCTGTCGCTGCTCTTCCATCATGCCGGCATGCTGCCGGCCTTCCGTCTGGAGGCGCTGCGCATCCTGCTGAGCGAATCCCAGCAGGCGCTGTGGAGCCGCACCAAGGAAGCCCTCATCCTCGAGCGGGACATCCATCGGCACCGCGCCGGAGAGGATGCCCGCCTGCTGCAGCTCACCTACCAGCGCACCCTCGAGCTCACCGCCGACGCCTGAGGCGCCGATACGCGGCCGTCGGCTCATCCGCACCTACCGCCCCGCCCCCTGGCCGGCCGCTTCGACGGCGGGTGCGCGGGCGCTCGCTCAGGCGTCGCGGGCCAGCCGGGCCTCCAGGGCGTCCAGCAGCGCGACGGGATCGTCGGCATCGATCAGCTGGGCCCGGGTGCGGCCGTTCAGGAAGCCCTGCTCCACGGTGCTGTCGAGGAAGGTCAGCAGCGGGGCATAGAAGCCGGCGCTGTCGAGCACGCCGATGGGCTTGTCGTGCAGGCCCAGGTAGTGCCAGGTCCAGGCCTCGAAGAGCTCCTCCAGGGTGCCGATGCCGCCGGGCAGCGCGATGAAGGCGTCGGCGTGGGCGGCCATGCTGGCCTTGCGCTCGTGCATGTTGCGCACCCGCACCAGTTGGGTCAGGCCGTGGTGGGCCTGCTCGCGCTCGACCAGGTGGTCGGGCATCACCCCGATCGCTTCGCCGCCGGCGGCCATCACGGCATCGGCCAGGCGGCCCATCAGGCCGACGCGGGCGCCGCCATAGACCAGGCCGTGGCCGCGGCGGGCGAGCTCCTCGCCGAGCCGCTCGGCGGCCTCGAGGTGTTGCGGGTCGCGGCCCTCCCGGGACCCGAGGTAGACGCAGAATCTCGACATGCTCTTCTCCTTGGCAGGGCCGTTATCCTAGCGGTCCGGCCCCGGCGCCGGAAGCCCCGGCCCGAAAACGCGAAGGGCGCCTCCAGGGCGCCCTTCGTGGTCGTGATGGCCGGCTCAGCGAGCGCCCGAGGCGTCGCGCTTCATCGCATGGCGCAGCAGCTTGATGCCCACGCCGCTGATGACGAGCATGCTGGCGATCAGCGCGAGGCTGGCAATCACATGGGTGTCCAGGTACATCCGGGGTCTCCTGTTGTGTTATCGATACGTCGGGAAGGGGGACGGTCGGCCGAGGGTCGGCTCACGGCAGGCAGTCGGCGACGGCGTAGTGCTCGTCGAGCCACTGGCCGATGACGTTCTCGCCGCACAGGTGGTGTGCATACTGGGTATGCAGGCAGCGCACCTGGTCGCGGTTGGCGATGCCGCCGATGCCGCGCGCGGTGAGGACGCCATCATACCCGAGGCGGAAGACCTCCGCCTTCTGCGCCTCGCTCATGTAGGCCCAGCGGGCCGCCACATAGGCGTCGTGGCTGCGGTGGTAGGCGGCCAGGAAGTCGGGGTCCTCCTGCAGGCGGGTCTCCAGCTGCTTGATCACCCCGGCGGCCTCGATGTGCGAGATCTCGATCTTGAGACGCTCCGAGCAGAGCCAGTAGAGGGTCGGGAACGGCTTGCCATCGACGATGGGCGCCATGCGCAGCACCAGCGGAGTGCCCTCGCCGTCGGTGGCGGCCAGCGCCTCGATGCCGCGGGGGGCGCGGCCGAGTTGCTCGGCGATGATGGCCAGCTGGCGCTCATCGGGGGCCTGGTCGCTTCGGATCACCATCGTCGTTGTCCCGTACAAACTTGTTCGAGTGCCCCACGGCCAGGAAGAAGGCGCGATTGAGCTGCTCGGGGGTGGGCACGTAGCGCCACTCCCGCTCGCAGTACTCGCCGGCCCTCGCCATCAGCACGTCGTAGAGGCGGTTGAACGGCGCATCATAATCGTAAGGGTCGGCGCCGAACAAGCGGATGTGCGGATAGTCGGCGAAGCGCTCGAGGAAGTAGCGTTGCAGGTCGGCCTCGACGGCGCGATGGCGCGGGGTGTCGTCCGGGTCCAGCCAGAGGGTGTAGCGGATGGCCATGGGGGCTCCCGTCGGTGGAGGGCTGTGGGGATTTGACCGCGGCGCGCCGGGTTCGGCTCGGGGCGTCGCGCCATCCCCTCGCGCAAGGCCCCGCTCAGCGCCGGGCCAGCGGCGCCTCGCGGGCGCCGGTGAGCCGCGCCAGATCGCCGGGGGCGAGGCGGATCTCCAGCCCCCGCCGGCCGCCGCTGACGTGGATCGCCTCGCGGGCCCGGGCGCTCTCGTCGAGGAAGGTGGCCAGGCGCTTGCGCTGGCCCAGCGGGCTGATGCCGCCCACCACGTAGCCGGTGGCCCGTTCGGCCTCGGCGGGCTCGGCGAGGCTCGCCTTGCGCGCCCCGGCGGCCCGGGCCAGGGCCTTGAGGTCGAGCTGGCAGGGCACCGGCACGATGGCCACCACCAGGCGACCGTCGTCGAGGCGGGCGAGCAGGGTCTTGTAGACCTCGTCGGCCGGCAGGCCCAGGGCCCGGGCGGCCTCCTCGCCGTAGGCGGGGGTGCGCGGGTCGTGCGCGTAGCTGTCGAGCTGGAAGGGCACGCCGGCCTTCTCCAGCGTCTTCACGGCCGGGGTCATGCGTCTGCCGGCTCCTCTTGGCGATGGGCCTCCAGGGCCTCGCGCAGCGCGCCCTCGATGGGTACCGCCTGCTTGGTCGCGTGATCGAAATGCACCATCACGGTATGGCCGAGGTTGGTCAGCTTCCCGTCCTGTCGGGCCTCCTGGCTCACGGTGAAGGAGCTGTTGCCGAGCCGCGAGACGTAGGTGCGGATCTCGATCTCGCGGCCGTACTGCAGCTCGGCCCGGTAGTCGACCTCCATGCGCGCCATGATCAGCCGCCACTTGCGCGGGTCCAGGTCCGGCGTGAATAGCCGGAAGAGGTCGTTGCGGGCCAGCTCGAACCAGGCCGGCAGTCGCGTGTTGTTGACGTGACCCAGGGCATCGGTGTCGTAGAAGGCGGGTTCCACGGTGCGAACGAACATCGGCGGTTTCCTCGTGAGCGTCTCGAAAGGGACAGCTTTGCCCCGAGCAAGCGCTCGGTCAAGTGCTGGTGCTGGGCTGCCGGGTCTTCCGACGCGAGGCGAGCCAGCCTTGCAGGCGCGTCCAGGTCAGCAGCCAGGCGGTGGCGACGACGAAGCCGGCCAGGGTGCCCACCAGCAGCCCGAAGCGCTCGTAGGTGTAAGAGACGCAGAGCGCATAGCTCAGTAGCGAGCCGAGCCCGGCCGGGTAGTGCTTGATCACCGTGGCCACCGGTGCGGCGCCGTGGGTCAGGTGCAGGATCACCAGGAAGGGGTACATGGTCACCGGAAAGGCGGCCATGACCCCGGCCCAGGCGGCCGGCATCACGTGGGCGAGGCCGGTGATCAGGAAGATGATGCCGGCGGCCAGGGCGGCCCGCAGGCCCAGCGCCGTCCAGCTGAAGCCGCCCCGGGGGCCGGCCGCGGTGTCCGGGACCCGCCGGTAGAGCCGGAGGAAGAGCGCGATCGCCGCCAGGGTGGTGAGGGTGCCGGTCAGCCGGGTGAACTCCACCTGGGTCAGCAGCAGGCTCACCGCCAGCCAGGCGACGAAGCCGCCGGCGCTGCCGGCGAGCACGCCGGGCATGCCATCGCGCCGGGCGCACAGCAGGTAGCCGCCGCCCAACGCCAGGGTGGCGCTGAAGCCGGCCAGGGTGTGCACGGCGCTCTGGGTGGCGAAGGCCGGCGAGATTTCCAGGCCGATGAAGAACAGGGCGATGGCGGTGCCCAGCGGGTAGCCGGAGAGCAGGCCGGCCACCCGGGTGCTGACGCGCTCGGCGACCATCGAGAGCCCGAGCACCACGCCGATGGAGACCGCCAGCTTGGCCAGCTGCCAGGAGAAGGGAACGTCCATATCGTATCTGGGTCCTTGTGATCAGGGTAAGACGAGTCGTCGAGGAGACGCGCCATGGCCGGTCATGAACTCTCGCCCCCGCCGCGCCCGGAGGCCTGCGAACTCTGCGCGCGGGCGGCGCCGCTGACCAAGCACCACCTGATCCCGCGGTCCCTGCACGGCAAGGCGCGTTACCGGCGCCGCTTCGACCGGGCCGAGCGGCTTACCGCCATCCTCTGGGTCTGCCACGCCTGCCACCGCCACATCCATGCGGTGCTCGGCGAGCGCGAGCTGGCCGAGCATTATCGCAGACGCGAGGCCCTGTTGGCCCATCCGCAGATCCAGGCCTTCGTGGCCTGGCTCTCCACCAAGCCGGCGGGCTTTCGGCCCAAGAAGCGGGCCGCCCGCCGCGGCTAGGAGCGGTGCGGGCTCACACCAGGCGCAGCCCCTTGAGGTCGGTCCAGGCGGCCCGGAGGGGGGCGGCCAGCGGCTCGCGCAGGTGCTCGGGCAGCGCCTGCTCGGCCGCCTCGACGCTCTCGACATCGCGGTTGCGCAGCCAGCAGTAGGCCCAGGCGCAGGCCTCGTCGTCGCTGGCCGGCACGGGACGAGCGGGCATCTGCACCAGCAGGAAGGTCGCGGTGCGCGCCGCCCACAGCGGCGGCTCCTCGTCGTCGGAGCGGCTCCAGGCGGCGAGCGTCTCGCCGCTGGGAGTCTCCTCCGGCAGGCCGATGCGGGTCACCCGGGCGGTCTCGGCGAGCAGCAGCGCCAGGCGATCGGCATCGCCTTGGCCGAGGGTCAGCCACTGGGCGACCAGGTCGGGCAGGCCGCGGCGCACCTTGGCATAGAAGCCGTCTTGCGGCATGGTCGTGGTCATCTTGTTGGCCTTCTGGAGCGGGAACTGCACATGGAATTCGATTTTGCCACGCCCGTCGAGCGTCGCCACCCGCCGGAGGGTGACTGGCCCTCCCAGAAGTGGCATCGCTACGGCGAGGAGGTGCTGCCGCTGTGGGTCGCCGACATGGACTTCACCTCGCCGCCGGCGGTCATCGAGGCGCTGCAGGCGAGGGTCGCCCACGGCGTCTTCGGCTACGGCCAGGTGCCCGAGAGCCTCCGGCAGGCGCTCTGCGACTGGAGCGCCGAGCACTACGACTGGCCCATCGAGCCGGCGTGGCAGCTGTGGCTGCCGGGCGTGGTGCCCGCCCTGCACCTGGCGAGCCTGGCGCTCACCGCGCCGGGGGACGGGGTGCTCACGGTCACGCCCATCTACCCGCCCTTCCTGCATGTCGCCGAGCGCACCGGCCGCCTGCCCCAGCAGGCGGCGCTGCGGGCGCCGGCGGCGCCCGGCGAGCCCTGGCGACTCGACCTCGAGGCGCTGGAGGCGGCGATCACCCCCGAGACCCGGCTGCTGCTGTGGTGCCAGCCCCACAACCCCACCGGGCGCGTCTGGACGCGGCAGGAGCTGGCGGGGCTCGCCGCGCTGGTCGAGCGCCACGACCTGCTGGTGGTCTCCGACGAGCTGCACTGCGACCTGCTGCTCGACGAGGGGGCCCGCCATGTGCCCCTGGCCGCCGCCTTCCCCGAGCTTGCCTCGCGCACCCTGACCCTCTGGGCCCCCTCCAAGACCTTTAACCTGGCGGGGCTCACCACGGCCTGCGCGGTGATCCCCAACGCCGAGCTGCGCAGGCGCTTCGCCGCGGCGGCCAAGGGCCTGCAGCCGGACGGCAACGTGCTCGGGCTGGTGGCCGCCGAGGCGGCCTATCGCCACGGCGACGCCTGGCGCCGGGCGCTGCTCGAGACGCTGCGCGACCATCGCCGGCGGCTGGTCGAGCGGGTGGCGCGCTGGCCGGGGGTGACCCTGAGCGTGCCCGAGTCCACCTACCTGGCCTGGCTGGACCTGCGCGAGACGCCCGCTCTGCGGGGCAGCGAGGCCTCTCCCCAGCGCCTGCTGCTGGAGCGGGCGGGTGTGGCGCTCTCCGACGGTGCCGACTTCGGCTGGCCGGGCTTCGTGCGGCTCAACTTCGGCACCACGGCGAGCCAGCTGGAGGCGGCCCTGGAGCGCCTGGACGCCGTGCTGGCGGGCTGAGCGCTGGGCAACGCGACAAGGGCCCGACGACGACGGCCGCCCCAAGGGGGCGGCCGTTTTTCTTGCGGGCCTGGCGTGGAGCGCCCTCGGCGTGGTGGCTCCTGGCGCTCAGTAGAGCAGGGCGAAGAGCTTGCGGCGGTAGGTGACCGTCAGCGGGTGATCGGCGCCGAGGGCGTCGAAGGCCTGCAGCAGGGTGCGGCGGGCGGCATCCTCGCCGTAGGCGCGGTCGCGCTTCATCAGGGCGAGCAGGGCCTCCAGGCCGGCCTCGTACTGGCCGTCGGCGAGCTGGCGCAGGGCGCGCTGGAACTGCGCCTCGCTGTCGTCGCGCTCGCCCAGGGCCGCCAGCTCCTCGGCGGAGGGCGCCTGCTCGCCGAAGGCGATGCTGGCGCGCACGCCGCGGGCCGGGGCGGCGTCGCGCTCCTCCGGCGGCAGGTTGTCGAGCAGCTCGCGGGCCTGGTCGGCCTCGCCGTCGGCCACCAGGGCGCGGGCCAGCTCCACCTGGTAGGGCGTGTGCTGGGGGTACTGCTGGATGAGCTCCTGGTAGATGCGCCGGGCGGTGGCGGCATCGCCGGCGGCCAGGGCCTCGGCGGCCTGATCCTCGGGCGCCTGGGGGGCCTCCTCCGGGGCCGGGAAGTAGCGGCCCAGCCACTCGCGGACTTGCTTCTCCGGCAGGGCGCCCTGGAAGTGATCGACCAGGCCGCCCTGGCTGATCAACTTGACGTCGGGCGCGCCCTGAACACCCAGCTGGGCCGCGATCTCCGGTTCCTGGTCGATGTCCAGGCGGCCCAGCAGGAAGGCGCCCTGGTATTCCCGTGCCAGCTTTTCCAGCACCTGGCTCAGCTGCTGGCTCGCCGCCTCGCTCTGGCTGTGGCAGTCGAGCAGCACCGGTACCTGCATGGAGGTCTCGAGCAGCTGCTGGACGTTGCTGCGATCGACATCGAGGACGACGTCGGCCTGCTGACCGTGGGCGGGCCCGGCATGGCGCTCGCCGGCAGAGGTGTCGGTGGTGAGCGGCTCACCGGTGCGGGGATCGACGATGGACATGGTGACGGTAGCCTTGATACGGGATGAGTTTGCTCACTAGATGCGGGCCGCCGGTGGCGACTTCAAGGGCCGGCCGGCGATGGGCCCCTCGTGGCATCCCGATGCCCGCGTCCCTTTCATCAGCGAGCGGCTATGCTGCGATGAAAGGCGTGGCATTGCCGCGCTGAAAAAGGGAGCTCGCCACCCGCGTGGCGCGCACGAGGGATGCCCATGGGGAGGGGAGTGGAGATGCCAGCGCCGATGTTTCATCACGCCCTCGCCGCCGGACGCGGCATCACCCGCTGCCTCGCCCTTTTCCTGCTGGTGCTGAGCGCCTCTGCCCAGGCCCAGGAGCAGGTCCAGGAGCCGCCTCAGGCCCGGGTCTGCGAGCTGCCCGCCCTTCAGACCAACGAGCGCCCGCTGGCCGACGGGCCGGCCACCGAGGTGCAGGTGGGGTGGGGCGTCATCGACATCCTCGATATCGACGACATCAACCAGCAGATCGAGGGGGACTTCATCGTCACCCTGTCCTGGGTCGATCCGCGTCTCGAGGGGCTGGAGGGGTGCCGCTTCCAGCGCAGCCGAGTCTGGGTGCCGGAGGTGACGCTGTTCAACTCCTTCGCGCTGACGGCGCGCAGGACCAACCTGCTCGACCAGGTGGCGGTCGGTCCCGGTGGGCAGCTGATCTACCAGCAGCGCTACCGTGGCCACATCTCCACCTATCACCCTCTGCAGGATTTCCCCTTCGACGCGCAGACGTTCGCGTTCCGGGTCGGGTCGGTGGAGAGCGGCCCGGACCAGATGGTGCTGGTGCCGATGCCGGAGCGGACCTTCCTCGGTCGCCGCCTCAACATCGAGGGCTGGCGGATCACCGGCCTGGAGACCACGGCGGCCATCGAGCCCATTCCCGCCCTCAACGAGAACCGCAGCCTGTTCACCGCCAGGCTCGGTGCCGAGCGCGTGGCGACCTACTACGTCTTCAAGATCATGCTGCCGATGTTGCTCATCGTGGTGATGTCCTGGGCGGTCTTCTGGGTGCCCGCTCACCGCTACGAGTTTCAGATCGGTCTCGGCGCCACCTCGATGCTGACGCTGATCGCCTTCCAGCTCTCGATGTCCACCTATCTGCCGCGCCTCGGGTACTTCACCACCGCGGACCAGCTCATCGCCTGGGCCACCGTCCTGGTGTTCCTGGCGATCTTCAACGCCGTGGCCACCGGCGTGCTGGTGAACTCGGGGCGGGAAGCGGTGGCCGCCCGGCTCGACAGGCTCTGCCGCTGGATTTTCCCGCTGCTGCTGGTGATCGGCTGGAGCGTCGCGATGCTCTAGCGAGGGCAGGGCATCGGCGGGCGCCGTCGCCACAGGGCGCGGGTGAGAGCGACCGGGGCTCGGAGGCCGCCGCCCGGTGCGTCTCGAGGCGCTTTAGGCGTGAGCCGTCGACGTCACGCGGCCCGGTGTCGTTCGGCGGACAGCCCCGTGCGCAGGAAGAAGGAGAACGCGATGAGGCCGGCACCGTTGAAGAGCAGCTCGATGCCCAGCAGGATGCCCAGCAGGGCCGGGGCGATGGCGAAGAAGTTGACGATGACATAGCCGGCGAGCAGCACGGAGAGCCCTCCCGACACCAGCATCGGCCAGAAGAAGGGCGTGCTGCGCATCTTGAAGGAGGTCACCACTCGTGCCGCACCGCTGGCGGCAAAGAGGATGGTGGCGAGGGCCGCCAGCGAGATGATGCCTTCGAGGGGGCGAAAGATCAGCGACAGGCCGAGCAGGACCATCACGGCGCCCAGGGCGATGCCGAGCACCTTGCCGGTGGTCTTCTCGTCCCCGACGCCGGCGAAGATCTGAAAGCCGCCGGAGACGACGAACAGGATCCCTGCCAGGGTGGTGACGGCCAGCGAGGCGGCCACCGGGTTGGCCAGAACCACCACCCCGAAGCCGACGGAAAGAACCCCGAGAATCAACCACTTGATCCAAGTCTTCATGTCAAACCTCACCGAAGTTGCGCATGTTCCGTGGAGTTTGAGTGTAGCAGCCGGCGGGGAATACTAGCGGTATTCGTCCGGGCGTCTAGGGTGCGGGGCGGCGACGGAGCGGGAAGTCACGAGAGAAGGGCGCAACGAAAGAAGGCGTATCGTCCTTGGACGATACGCCTTCTCGAATTTGGTAGCGGGGACCGGATTTGAACCGATGACCTTCGGGTTATGAGCCCGACGAGCTACCAGACTGCTCCACCCCGCATCAACGTGAGGCGTATTCTACACGGCGTGCTCCTTTAGTCAAGGATCGATTTCCAACGCTCGTCCCAGTGCCGATCCCTGGTCCATACTCGAGTGGCGTAACAAAAATGACTGCCCAACAACTCATAATGGTCATGCTGGTGGTGGCCCGTCCGGTCACCCCATGACGATGTCATTCATATCAGGGAGATAGCCAATGACAACGCAAGCACCCGTCGCCTGGGTCACCGGTGGCACCGGCGGTATCGGCAGCGCCATCTGCCGCGAGCTCGCCTCGCAGGGCTACATGGTGGTCGCGGGATACCACAATCCGGAGAAGGCGAAGGCCTGGCTGGAGACCCAGAAGGCAGAGGGCTACGACAATATCGCCCTGTCCGGGATCGATCTCACCGACTACGCGTCCTGCGAGGCCGGGGTGAAGGAGATCCGCGAGGCCCATGGCCCCGTCAGCGTGCTGGTCAACTGTGCCGGCATCACTCGCGACGGCACCATGAAGAAGATGTCGCCGGAGCAGTGGAGCGAGGTGATCGACACCAACCTCAACAGCGTCTTCAACACCTGCCGCAGCGTGATCGAGGACATGCTGGAGCAGGGCTACGGCCGCATCATCAACATCTCCTCCATCAACGGCCGCAAGGGGCAGTTCGGCCAGGTGAACTACGCGGCGGCCAAGGCAGGGATGCACGGCCTGACGATGTCACTGGCCCAGGAGACCGCCACCAAGGGCATCACCGTCAACACCGTGTCGCCCGGCTATATCGCCACCGACATGATCATGAACATTCCCGAGAAGGTGCGCGAGGCCATCCGCGAGACCATCCCGGTCAAGCGCTACGGCACCCCCGAGGAGATCGGCCGCCTGGTCGCCTTCCTGGCCGACAAGGACCAGGGCTTCATCACCGGCGCCAACATCGACATCAACGGCGGCCAGTTCATGGGCTGATCGCCCGACCGCCGCAGGACTCCTGCCGCCGGCGACCCCGGTGGCAGAACGCAGAACGCGAGGCCTCGGCCTCGCGTTCTGCGATTTGATTGCGCCCCTTGCCTCAGGGGGGCGGCCGCTCGGCGAGGATCGCGAGCATCCGGTCGAGCTCGCCGACCTCGCGCTCCCAGCAGGGCTCGGGCATCGGGCCGTTGGCGAGCAGCTCGCCGAGCAGCTGGTGGAGCTCGTCGGCGCGGGAGATCGTCTGGCCCATGTTCTCGTTGAGCCGCTCTACCTGGATCGCCAGGCGCAGCGGGTCGTCGCGCTGCTGGACGCGGCCGCCGGCCAGCAGGGAGAGGTGGGCCCGCAGGCGGGCGAGCCGCTCCTCCGCCTCGGCGGCGGTGCCGGTCTGGCGGGCGGCATTGCGCGCCTCGTGGGCGCGCCGCAGCTCCGCAGGGAGGGCGGGCTCGCGGGGCAGGTCGACCGCCTCGGCGGGACCGCCCGCCAGGCAGCGGGCGTCGGCCTGCAGGTGCGCCGTGAGCAGGGGGCGGATGGCCTGCCAGCGGAGGGCTTCCTCAGCCAGGGCCAGGCGGTCCAGGCGCTCGCGGCGCGCCCGCACGATGCCGCTCCAGCGACGCCGCATGCCCTCGGTGCGCCGGCCGGAGGGCAGGGGCTCCAGCGCCGAGGCCTCGCGGATGGCCTCGTCCAGCACGTCGCCCTCGCGGCTCTGGGTGGGGTGCCAGGCATCCATGCGGTCGATCAGCGCCTGCATGGCGTCCAGCCGGGCGCGCTGTCGCTGGGCGTGATCGTCTCGGGCGGCGTCGCGGCTGGCGAAGATCTCGTCGCAGAGACCGCGGAACTCCCGCCACAGGGCCTGTTCCTCCCCCTTGGGGGCGCGTCCCAGGCTGCGCCAGCGACGCTGCAGGGCCTTCGCCTGGTCGGCCCGCTGGCCGGGCGGCAGGTCGCGTGCCAGCAGCTCGCGGGTCTCGTCGATCAGGGTTCGCTTGGCCTCGGCGATCTCCCGCGCCCGTCGGTCGATCAGCGCCTGCAGCTCGTGGAGGATGCGCCCGAAGCGCCGGCCGGTCGGTTCGGCCTGCTCGCGGGGCACCGGGGCGAGGCGCCGCCACTGCTCGCGGGCGCGGTCGCGGATCTCGCGCAGCCCGTCGGGGTCGGCCCGGTGGGCGGGCTGCTCGAGCAGCGTCTCGAGCTGCTCGCACAGCGCCTGGCGCGCCTCCAGGTGGCGCTGCCGCTCGGCCTGCTGGCGCTCGTGCCAAGGGCCCAGGCGTGTCTTGATGCGATCCGAGGCGGCGCGGAAGCGGGCGGAGAGCGCGCGGTTGGCGGCGGCGTCACCCAGCGCCTTCCACTCCTTGACCAGCTGGCGGTGGCGACGGTCGAGCTCGGCCTCGGGCATCTCGGCCTGTTCGGCCAGCGCCTCGATGGCCTGGCAGAGCTGGTCGCGCTTGGGGCCGGCGACGAAGCCGCGCCAGTCGCGCAGCTCGGCGAGCCGCGCCGCCAGGCGCTTGAGGCGCGCCTGTTCCGCGGGCGGCAGGGCCCTGGGCAGCCGCTCGGCCTGCTGGCGCAGGCGCTGGTGGAGGCGGCTGGCTCCCTTGAAGGCACCGCGCTCCAGCAGGGCCTCCAGCTGGTCCAGCTCCTCGACGAAGCGGGCCAGCTGCGCCTGCGGCTCGCCGCCGTCGTCCTCGGCCAGGCGCGCCCGGGCGCGGGCCAGCAGTGGCGTCGGGGCCAGTCGCGCCGGCCAGCCGCAGGCCTCGACCAGGGCGCCCAGGCGCTGATCGTCGCCCTCGGCCAGCGCCTGCTCGATGGCCTCGGCGCGCTCGTCCAGGCGCACCCGGGCCTGGACGATCCGTTCGTACTCGGCGAGCGCCGCGTCGTAGCGACGGCGCAGCGCCTCGTCGGCCAGGTGATGGTCGGAGAGTGCCTGCCAGCGGCTGGCCATCAGGCGCTTCTGGGCGCGCAGGCTGGCGATGTCCTGATCGGTGAGTCGCTCCCCCTGGTGCAGGCCCTCGAGGCTCTCCTCCAGGGCCTCGACGAGGGATTCCCGGGTCTGGTCGGCATTCTCGCGCCGCCGGTGATCGGCATCGCGGGCATGCTCCTGGGCCTCGTGGTCGCCGAGGATCTTGCGGCAGCGCTGGCAGGCGTCCTGGTAGCGACGCTCCTGGCGGGCGTCCGCCAGGTCGCGGTGCTTCGCCCACTCGCGCATCAGGTGGCGCAGGCGCCCGGCGTAGAGCGGCTCCCAGGGGCCCTGGGCGTGGCGCTCGAGCTTCTCGAGCAGCGCCTCGCGCTCGGCGCGGGCCGCCGCCAGGGAGGCGGTGTCGGCGCGCAAGCGGTTGAGGCGCTCGCGGGCCTGGCGGGCCACCTGACGGTCGCGCCGGGCCTCATGGGCCAGCCGGGCGAGGCCCGCCTCGCTCTCGACCCGGGCGGCCGCGGCATGGCGCACGGCGGCGATGCCGTTGTCGCAGGCCTGGCGAACCAGGTCCTCCTCCGCGTCGAGGCGGGCCAGGGCGGCCAGGCGCAGCTGCTGGTTGTCGCCCTGCAGGGCGAGCTCGTTGAGCAGCGCCCGATCCTCGAGTCGCTCCACCAGGGCGATGCGCGTCGGCAGGTCGTGATGGCCGCGCCGGCCGGCGAGCAGGGCGACCAGGTGCCGCCGGAGCTCGGGCGAGGCGTCCGACGGGCCGCACAGCGTCAGCAGGGTCTCGGGGTCGTCGAGGGCTTCCAGGGCGGCCAGGCGCACGCCGGGATCGGGGTCCAGAGCCAGCCGTTCGAGGGTGCGGCGCTGGTCGTCGCTCGACGGATCGAGGCGGGACACGGCCTGGCGGCGAACCTCTGGATCCGGGTGCTTCCAGCGCGGGGCGAACAGGCGGCGAAGGAGTCCTGGCATGGGGCTTCCTGACGAGGAGGGCGCTCCCGAGCGGGGCGCGAGATGGTCGTTGTTATCGGTAGCGAGGCGGCGGAACTTGAGTCTCTCGTATCTAAGCACGTGACGTGGCGGCAGAAAAGGCTCGGCGCCGGCGAGGTGTGGCCGTCCGGAGACACTGACAAGGCGGCCCGATGTCCTTATGATCGGTTGCAGGGTTGCAGTCACTCGCTTAGCTTTGAGTGGTACCCCGACCATCACCCGACGTGGAGTTCGGCAATGAGTCTCAATGTGGACAGGGACCGTATGGCCTTCACCTTCAAGGGGGGGATGCTGCCGATGACGGTCATGGAACTGACCAGTGCCGACCCCGAGCGCATTCGCGAGCAGCTGGCCGGCAAGCTCAGTCAGTCGCCGGCCTTCTTCCAGCACACCCCGGTGGTGCTCAACGTGGAGAAGCTCGACGAGCCGCATCTGGCGCTCGAACGCATCTGCGCGGTGTGCCGCGCCCACAAGCTGCTGCCGGTGGCGGTGCGCGGCGGGCCGGACCCCGTCAAGCAGTCGGCCTGGGCCCTGGGGCTCGGCTGGTTCCCGCCCCAGGAGGCCTCGCGCCCGCGTCCTCTGGAGAGCGTGGCCGATGCCGCGGCGGCCGATGAGGCCGTCCTCGAGGAGCCGGTGGACGCCGCTCCCGAGGGGGCCGAGGAGGCCCTTCCCGTGGCGACCGCCCGGGGGCGCATCTACCGCGGCACGGTGCGCTCCGGCCAGCAGGTGACCGCCCCCGAGGGCGACCTGGTGGTGATCGGCGCGGTCAACGCCGGGGCCGAGGTGCTCGCCGCCGGCAACGTGCACGTCTACGGCGCCCTGCGCGGGCGGGCCCTGGCCGGCATCCACGGGGACGTCAAGGCCGGGATCTTCTGTCGCGAACTGCACGCCGAGCTGCTCTCGGTGGCCGGCAACTACAAGCGCCTCGAGGACATCGACCCGCGCCTGCTGGGCACCACCGTCCAGGTTCAGCTGTTCGACGGCCAGCTGAGCATCAAGTCGCTGGACTGATGTCGGCCAAGCGCGCGGCGGCAGGACTCACGCCCGCGTTTCTTTTCCTCAAGACAAGACAGGATGTGACATTTGGCCAAGATCATCGTTGTGACCTCCGGCAAGGGAGGGGTCGGCAAGACCACCAGCGCAGCCGCCATCGCCACCGGGCTGGCGCTGCGCGGCAAGAAGACCGCGGTCATCGACTTCGACGTGGGGCTGCGTAACCTCGACCTGATCATGGGGTGCGAGCGCCGCGTGGTCTATGACCTGGTCAACGTGATCCAGGGCGAGGCGGGACTCAACCAGGCCCTGATTCGCGACAAGCGGGTCGACAACCTGCATATCCTCCCGGCCTCCCAGACCCGCGACAAGGATGCCCTGACCCAGGAGGGCGTCGAGAAGGTGCTCGACACCCTGGGCAAGGACTTCGACTTCATCATCTGTGACTCCCCGGCGGGCATCGAGCGCGGCGCCCAGCTCGCCATGTACTACGCCGACGAGGCGATCGTGGTCACCAATCCCGAGGTCTCCTCGGTGCGCGACTCCGACCGCATCCTCGGCCTGCTGGCCTCCAAGACCCGACGCGCCGAGCGCGGTGAGGACGCCATCCGGGAGCACCTGCTGATCACCCGCTACAACCCGAGCCGGGTCGACCTGGGCGACATGCTGAACCTGGACGACATCCGCGAGATCCTGGCCATCGACCTGCTGGGCCTGATCCCCGAGTCCGAGGCGGTGCTGCGGGCCTCCAACCAGGGGGTGCCGGTCACCCACGACGACAGCAGCGATGCCGGCCAGGCCTATGCCGACACGGTGGCCCGGCTGCTCGGCGAGGAGGTGCCGCTGCGCTTCCACGAGTACCAGAAGAAGGGCCTGTTGAGCCGCATGTTTGGAGGAGCCCGCCGGTGAAGTTGCTCGATTTCCTCAAGCGAGAGCGCAAGAAGTCCGCGTCGGTCGCCAAGGAGCGGCTGCAGATCATCGTGGCCCACCAGCGCACCCAGCGCGGGCAGCCCGACTACATGCCGCTGCTGGAGAAGGAGCTCTTGGAGGTGATCCGACGCTACGTGCAGATCGACGACGACGCGGTCAACATCACCCTCGACAGCGAGGACAACTGCTCGGTGCTCGAGCTCAACGTGACCCTGCCCAGGGCCTGAACCGGCTCGGGCGGCGCCGCGTGGCCGGCGGCTGAGCCGGCCGCGGCGCTGTGGTAGGCTGGGCCGCTGAATCCCAGCCTTCGGAGAGCTCGCCCATGGCGCAGTCGCCCGCCGCCCCGCAGACCTTCCTGTGGCACGACTACGAGACCTTCGGTGCCGACCCGCGTCGCGACCGGCCCTCGCAGTTCGCGGCCATCCGCACCGATGCCGAGTTCAACGAGATCGGCGAGCCGCTCGAGCTCTTCTGCAAGCCCGCCGACGACTTCCTGCCCCATCCGAAGGCCTGCCTGATCACCGGCATCACGCCGCAGCAGGCGCGTCGCCGCGGCCTGCCGGAGGCTGAGTTCGCCGGCCGCATCGAGGCGGCGATGAGCGAGCCAGGCACCTGCGCGCTGGGCTACAACAGCCTGCGGTTCGACGACGAGGTGAGTCGCCACCTCTTCTATCGCAACCTGCTCGACCCCTACGCCCGGGAGTGGCAGAACGGCAACTCGCGCTGGGACCTGATCGATGTCGTGCGCGCCTTCCACGCCCTGCGCCCCGAGGGCATCGAGTGGCCGACCCGCGATGACGGCGCGCCGAGCTTCAAGCTCGAGGACCTGACCGCCGCCAACGGCATCGCCCACGCCGGGGCCCACGATGCCCTGGCCGACGTCCGCGCCACCATCGCCCTGGCGAGGCTGCTGCGCGAGCGCAATGCGCGGCTGTTCGACTATCTGCTCGGCCTGCGCGGCAAGCGCGCCGTCTCCCGGCAGCTGGACCTGCCCGGCCGCAAGCCGGTGCTGCACATCTCGCGGCGCTACCCGGCCAGTCGCGGCTGCAGCGCCCTGGTGATGCCGCTGGCCGAGCACCCCACCAATCCCAACGGGGTGATCGTCTTCGACCTGTCGATGGATCCGACCCCGCTGCTGGAGCTCTCGCCCGAGCAGATACGCGAGCGGGTCTTCGTCAGCAACGACGACCTCGCCGAAGGCGCCGAGCGCATTCCGCTCAAGGTCATCCACATCAACAAGTGCCCGGTGCTCTTCCCGGCCAGCGCGCTCAAGGACGCCTCGGGGCCCCGCCAGGGCGAGTACGGCGAGATCGTCGAGCGCCTGGGGCTCGACCTGGCCGCCTGCCGCGAGCACTGGAAGCGGCTCGCCGCCCGTCCCGAGGTGGCGGCCCGGGTCGCCGAGGTGTTCGCCGCGCCCCACCCCGAGCCGCCCCACGATCCCGACCTGATGCTCTATGCCGGCGGCTTCTTCTCGCCGGCGGATCGCCAGCAGATGCAGCGGGTCCGCGACACCGATCCCTGGGACCTGGTGGGGGCGCGCTTCGCCTTCCAGGACCCGCGCCTCGAGGAGATGCTGTTCCGCTACCGGGCCCGCAGCTACCCCGAGACCCTGGAGAGCGAGGAGCAGGCGCGCTGGGAGGCCTTCCGCTGGGAGCGCATCAACGACCCGGCCGTCGCCAGCCTGACGCTCAAGGACTTCGCCCGGGAGATCGAGCGCCTCAACGGCGAGCCGCTCGCCGACCGCGACCGCCAGGTCCTCGAGGAGCTGGTGATGCACGTCGAGGCGATGATGCCGCCCCAGGCCTTCGGCTGACGACGCCCGGCGATCGTCCTCCCTAACGACAGCGCCCGGCCATCTGGCCGGGCGCTGTCGTTCATGGGGGGCTGGCGCCCGGGTCAATCCTCGGGCAGCGGCGCCAGGTGATGGCTCAAGGCCAGCACGTCGCTGGGCTCGTCGCCCGGGTCGAAGCTGACCCGGGCGACGGCGCTGTCGCTGAGCGCCGGCCAGGCCTGACGCAGCTCGTCGGCCGTCACCGTCAGGACTCGCTCGGCGAGGCGGCGGTGGCGATCGAACTCGGTGTCGTCGCTGGCCAGCGCGCGCCACAGGCGATCGGTGCGCCCGGAGAGGCTGGTGTCGCGCTGCCTCAGTGCGTCGTGCACCGCCTGCCGGTAGGGCGCCAGGGCCTCGTCGTCGAGCGTTTCGAGTCGCCCGGCGAAGTCGTCCAGGAAGGCGTCGATATGGCCTTGGATCGCCTCGCTGTCGGTGTCGGGGGACTGCACCAGCAGGCTGATGCCGGGAGCATCGAGCAGGGGAGAGTAGCCGGCGTTGACCACGTAGCCCAGCTGCTGCTCGGTGCGCAGGCGCTGGTAGAACGGTGTCTCCAGCAGCTGGCCCAGCACCGCCATGCGCGCCTGGCTCTGCAGCGAGCGGTCCGGCCCCTGCAGGTAGCGCAGCACCAGCGAGTCCTCCCGGGTGGTGGTCGGGGTGAGCTCGGGCAGGTCGTCGGCCTGCAGCGGGGTGAGGTCGGGAATGGCCTCGGTGGTCAGGGTCGGGGCGAGCGCCTTGGCTACCCGTCGCGCCTCGTGGCTGGCGAGCTCGCTGGTCAGGTTGCCCACCGCCATCGCCTCGAGGTGCAGCTCGGCGAGGAAGCGCCGGCGGAAGTCGCGCAGCTCCGTGACCTCGAGGTCATCGATCGCCGCCAGCAGCGCCTCGGTGGGCCACTGCGGGCGCACCAGCGCCTCGGAGAGGGTGCGGTGGGCCTGGCGGTAGAGCGCATCCTGCGGGGCGTTGCGCCACTCGCGCTGGAGGCGATAGCGCACCCGCTCGAAGGTCGCCGCGTCGATCTCGCCCTCCTCGAGCTGGGTGACGACCCGCTCGATCAGCCGGTCCTGGCGGTCCCGCCAGCCGGAGAACGCCAGGGTGATGCCGCGGGCGTGGGCGTAGGCCTCGAAGTGGTGGCCGGCCAGGCGCGCCGGGTAGAGGGTCTCGTTGAGGCTGTCGACGAGCCAGCCGGCGAGCAGCCGGGAGAGCGCCGCCTCGCGGGCCTCGCGGCTCGCCGCGGGGTGCTGGAGGCTGAAGCGCCACTCCACCTGGGGAGTGTCGAAAGAGGCGTCCGCCATGTGCCAGAAGTCGAACCCCGCCTCGTCGATGGCCAGGCTCGGGACCTCTTCCTGCGCCTCGATCAGCGTGAGGTCCGAGGCGATGTAGGGGTTGGGCTCGGGCAGGGCGATGCCGGGCAGCGGCTCGCCGGTCTCGTCCATGGCGACTTCGCGCCAGGGCGTCTCGAACCAGGGCGAGGTCCGGTCGCCTTCCACCTCCGGGCCGCTGTAGAGGCGCAGCAGGCGGTCGGGGCGCAGGCCGTCGAGCCACTGCGTGATCAGCTTGCGGTCGAAGCCGTCGTAGCGGTAGGGCGCGACGTTGACGTCCTCGAGCGGATAGCGCGAGAGGTTCATGGCCAGCCGCATGGCGTCGCCCTGGGGGGCGCCGTGCTGCTGGAAGCGGAACTGCTGGTCGGCCAGCCGCGCCTGCTCCTCGTAGCGCCACGCCTCGAGGCCGTCCTCGCGGATGCGCTCGATGGCGGCGAACAGGCTCGCCTGGACGCGGGGCAGCGCCTCGGCGCCCTCCGGGGTCAGGCTGATGTCCACGGCGAACAGCGCCTGGCGGCCGTCGCCGCGGGTCACGCCGGCGGAGAGGCCGTCGGCCCATCCCGCTTCGCGCAGCACGGCGAACAGGCTGCCCTCGCCCTCGTGGCCGAGCAGGTGGGCCAGGTAGTCGGCGGGCTTGTGGCGATAGGCGGTCTCCGGGTCGGGCACCGGGAACAGGAAGCTGACCCGCTGGCTGTCGCGCTCCGACTGGAGCCGCACGGCGCGCGGCAGGTGCTGCGCCTCGACCAGCGGGGCCTCGATGCGCGGCCGTGCGAGGCCGCGGTCCGGCACGTCGGCGAAGCGCTCGGTGACCAGGCCCTCGAGTTCGTCGAGGGGCTGGGGGGCGACCACGGCCAGGTGCATGACGTTGGCGTCGTAGTGCGCCTCGTAGAAGTCGATCACCCGCTCGCGCAGGCTCGGCTCCCCCGCCGGTCGGTCGGCCAGGGTCTCGCGACTGCCCACCGAGAAGCCGGTGGTGGGGTGGGCGGGGTTGAGCAGCTGGTCGAGCACGTCCTGGGCGCGGCGGCCGTCGTCGTGCAGTCGTGCCTGGTACTCGGAGTGCACCACGTTGCGCTCGCTCTCCAGGCGCTCGGGGTTGAACAGCGGCGACACGAAGAAGCGGCTGAAGCGGTCCAGGGCACCGGCCAGGGCGTCGGGCTCGATGTCGAAGAAGTAGTTGGTGTCGTGCGGCGCGGTGAAGGCGTTGTGGCTGCCGCCGTGGCGACTCAGGTAGCCCTGGTAGGCGTCGGGTGCGGGATAGGCCTCGGTGCCGAGGAACAGCATGTGCTCGAGGTAGTGGGCCAGGCCGGCGAGATCCTCGGGATCCTGGGCGCTGCCCACGTCGACGTTCAGCGAGGCGGCGGCCTTGTCGGCCTCCGGGTCGCTGACCAGCAGCACGCTCAGCCCGTTGTCGAGGGTCAGGGCGCGGTACTGCCGGTCGTCGTGGGGGCTGACCTTGGGCGAGACGGTCGAATGAATGGCGTCGGCGCGGGCGGTCAGGCCCGTCAGCAGGGCCGCGGCAACGGCCAGCCAGGCGAGCAGGCGGCCCGACTGGCGGCAAGAGTCAGTAGAGGCGTGATTCATCATCGCTCCTGTGAGACGGGATGGCGCAGCATGGGGCCGATGGGATGGGCGCAGCTCGGCTCCTCGCAGGCGGGGTCGTTGACCTTTCTCGAGACCGCAAAGGCGCCCAAAAGTTCCGCGGGGGCGGGCCCGAGCATGGCCTGGGCCTCCTCCGCCGAGGTCTGCGTGTCGAGCCAGCGCAGGGCCTTCCCGGGGGCGATCACCGCCGGCAGGCGGTCGGTGATCGGTGCCAGCAGGGCATTGGTCGGCACCGTGATCAGCGCCATGGAGTCGTGGTGTTCGTGGAGGCTGGTATGAAAGCGGCACCAGATCCCCGCCAGCAGCAGCGGGCCGCGATCGGCGCGGGTGACCAGGAAGGGCTGCTTGAAGCGCGGCTGGGGCTTCCAGGCATAGACGCCGCTGGCCGGCACCAGGCAGCGCCGGGCGGCGAAGGCCTCGCGAAACATGGGGCGCGTCTGCAGGGCCTCGGCCCGGGCGCAGTGCGGCGCGTGATCGAGCACCTTGAGCCAGGGGGGCGTCAGCCCCCAGAAGGCCCTCGCCAGGCGCGCTTGGCCGGTATCCAGGCGGATCATCGACAGCGGACGGCGCGGCGCCAGGTTGGGGCCGGTGATCAGGGCGGTCTCGGCGACCAGGTCGGGCAGCAGGCGCTCGAGGTCGAGCGGGGCGATGTGCAGTCGGCCGGCCATGGGGACTCCGAGTGGATGGCGCGTCAGGGTAACCAAGTCCATCGGCGGAGAAAAGCCGCGAACGCGGCGCGATCCTGCCGGCGGCTTGCATCGCCAACGGGTGTGGATATGCTATCGAAAACAGTGTTCGATGAGGGTATCCTTGTCGTCCGACGCGCACTGCGCGCCACCACCCCGCGAGGATCCCGATGGCTCGTCCCCGACAGCATGCCCCCGAGGCGCTCCATGCCCACGTCATGGAGGCCTGCGATGCCTGGCTCAGGCAGCATCCGGTCCACACGCTGTCGCTGCGGGCGCTGGCGCGCGAGGTCGGCTGTGCGCCCAGCACGCTGCTCAAGCTCTACGGCAGCTTCAGCAACCTGCTGCAGCACGTCAACGTCGAGAGCCTGGCGCGGCTGCGCGAGGTGATCGAACCGCTGCTCACCGATGAGCTGCCCGAGCGTCGCCTCAAGGCCCTGGCCCGGGCCTACTGGCAGTTCGCCCGCCAGGACCCTCATCGCTGGCAGCTGCTCTTCGACTATCCCCTGGCTCAGGAGGGTGAGCTCGACCAGCGCCAGAACGAGATGATCGAGGGGCTGTTCCTGCGCGTCGAGGCGACCCTCAAGGAGTACCAGCCGTCGCTGGACGACCTGGAGGCCTGGCGGCTGAGCCGCACGCTCTGGGGCAGCGTGCACGGCCTGGTCCAGCTGGGGCTCAACGAGCGCCTCGGTCGCCGGCAGGGCGAACCGCTGGAGGTGGGCGAGCTGCTCGACCAGCTGCTCTCGACCATCCTGGCCGGCCTCGCGCGCGCGCCGGACGCGTCGTGATGTCCCCGCTGCTGTGGGGGGCGACGGGGCTGGTGATGGCCGCGGGCGGCTGGCGACTGGCCAGCGCCCCTCATCCCTTCCTGCGACGCCTGCTCGCCCTGCTGCTTCACCTGGCCTATCGGCTGCGCTTTCGCGGTCGCGAGCAGATTCCCGCGAGCGGCCCGGCCATCGTCGTCTGCAACCATGTCAGCTTCATGGACGCCCTGGTGGTGGGCGTGGCCAGCCCCCGGCCGCTGCGCTTCTTGATGGACAAGCCGATCTACGACTCGCCCTGGCTCAACTGGCTGTTCCGCCGGGTGGGCGCCATTCCCGTGGACGCCGACCGGCGCGATCCGGGCAGCGTGCGCCAGGCGCTGGCCGAGGTCAGCCGGGCGCTGCGCCAGGGCGAGGTGGTGATGGTGTTTCCCGAGGGGCGCCTGACCCCGGACGGCGAGATCCAGCCCTTTCGCCGCGGCCTCGAGCTGATCCTGTCCCGCGATGCAGTGCCGGTGATCCCCGCCGGCCTGGCCGGCCTGTGGGGCTCCTGGACCTCGCACCAGGGCGGCAAGGCGCTGACCCGGCCGCCGCGGCGCTGCCGCGCCCGGGTGGCGCTCTACTTCGGCGAGGCCATGTCGCCCGGCGAGGCGAGCCGGCAGCGGGTCGTCGAACGGGTGTGCGCCCTCAAGGCCGAGGCCGACGGCTGGGCCGCGCCCGGCACACGCCTCGACGAGGCGGCACCGGGGCGAGCGGGAGAGGCGGAAGAGACGGGGCGCTGACCGGTCCGGATGACGGGCCTCACGCGACCCGCGCGGGGCGGCGCACCGGCTGCCAGCAGCGGGCCGCGGTGATCAGGTTGTCGCGCACCTCGAGGATCTCCATGCGCACGTTGCCGATCTGCAGGCAGACCGGCCCGTCGGGGAAGGACTCCAGGTGCTCGAGGATCACGCCGTTGAGGGTCTTGGGGCCGTCCGTCGGCAGCTGCCATCCCAGCGCCTTGTTGATGTCGCGGATGTTGGCGGTGCCGTCGATCAGGTGGCTGCCGTCCTCCTGGGGGTGAATCTCCTGGTCGAGGCCCGCCACGTCGGTGGTGAACTCGCCGACGATCTCCTCGAGGATGTCCTCCAGGGTCACCAGGCCCTCCACGTCGCCGTACTCGTCGACCACGATGCCGATGCGCCGCTTCTGCTTCTGGAAGTTGAGCAGCTGGGTGTGCAGCGGCGTGGACTCGGGGATGAAGTAGGGCTCCCGCGCCTCCTGGACGATGGCCGCCTTGGTCACGTCGCCGCGCGAGAGGAAGCGCGCCGCGTTGCGCAGGTGGAGCATGCCGATGATGTTGTTGATGTCGCCCTTGTAGACCGGCACCCGGGTGTGCTGGCTGGTGCGGATCTGGGCCAGGATCTCCTCCAGGTCGTCGTCCAGGTCGAGGCCCATCACCTCGTGGCGCGGCACCATGATGTCGTTCACGGTGACGTTCTCCAGGTCGAGGATCGACAGCAGCATCGACTGGTGGCGCCGCGGGATCAGGGTGCCGGCCTCGTGCACCACGGTGCGCAGCTCGTCGCGGGTCAGGTGGTCGGCGCCGCCGTCGATGCTCTTCACGCCCATCAGTCGCAAGAGGCCGTTGGAGATGGCGTTGACCAGCCACACCAGCGGGTAGAGCAGCTTGAGCAGCGGCTCCAGGGCCAGCGAGGCGGGATAGGCGATGCGTTCGGGCTTGATCGCCGCGTAGGTCTTGGGCGTGACCTCGGCGAAGATCAGGATGGTGATGGTCAAAAGCGCCGTGGCGACGGCGGGGCCGGTCACCTCGCCGAAGAAGTGGATGGCGATGATGGTGGCGATGGAGGCCGCCAGGTTGTTGACGAAGTTGTTGCCGATCAGGATCACGCCGATCAGCCGGTCCGGCCGCGCGAGCAGGCGCATAACCCGTTGGGCGCGCGTATCGCCGCTGCTCGCCTGATGGCTCAGGCGGTAGCGGTTGATCGACATCATCCCGGTCTCGGAACTGGAGAAGAAGGCGGACAGGCAGACGAGCAGGAACAGCAGGCCGAACAGCAGTCCCAGCGGGAAGTCGTCACTCAATGTCGAAGGATCCTCAAAGGCGTATCAGGCTCGAGTTGTAGGGACTCGGCCGGCGGGTGTCAAGGCGGGACGCTCTCAGCCGCGGTCGAGGACGATCTCCAGCACGAACTTGCTGCCGAAGTAGGCCAGCAGCAGCACCAGGCAGCCGCCAAGGGTCCAGCGCACCGCGCGCATGCCGCGCCAGCCCAGACGGTGGTGGCTGAACAGCAGGGTGGCGAAGATCACCCAGGCGGCCAGCGACAGGATCGACTTGTGGGCCAGGTGCTGGGCGAACATGTTGTCGACGAACAGGAAGCCGCTGACGATCGACAGGGTCAGCATGAGCATGCCGGCCCAGATCAGCTCGAAGAGGATCCGCTCCATGGTGGTCAGCGGCGGCAGCGACTGGACGACGCCGCGGATGTGGTGATGGCGCAGCGCCTGGTTCTGAATGCCCAGCAGCACCGCCTGGACGGCGGCGATCGCCAGCAGGGCGAAGGCCAGGGCGCTGCTCAGGGCGTGCAGGGCGATGCCCGGGGTCATGCCGCTGGCCCGCTCGGGGCTCGGCAGTCCCACCGCCAGCAGCAGGCTCAGGCCGGCCAGCGGCAGCAGCCCGGTGGCGATGTTGAGCACCGGCTTGAAGAGGCTGACCAGCAGCAGCAGCAGCACGGCCAGCGCGCCGACCAGCACCGCGCTGGTGGAGAGGCCGGGCAGCAGGGAGTCGCCCCGGGCCAGCAGGGTGGCGGCCAGTGGGAGGTGGCAGAGCAGGCCGAACAGGGCCAGGGCGCGCACCAGCATGTCGCGCGGCGGAACGCGCCGGGCCAGGGCGAGGCCCTGCCAGGAGGCGGCCCCCACGTAGAAGAGGAAGGCCATGACGGCAAGTGATAGCGGCTGCATCGATCGCTGTCCGTGCGCCTTCGCCAGCGCCTGAGCTTATGAAATGGTGCCGCTACTATACCGAATCCCCGGGGCGGCGCACAGCACGGCGGGGCCTCCTGGCGGCAGCGAATCATGGTCATGCATGGAGACTGCCGGCCAGGGCGCGTATAATTTTCGACCATTGAAGGGAGCCCCGGCCGGTGCCGGAGCGGTTTCCCCGGCCATCGTGATTGGAGAGGCCCCATGTTCCAGAATCTCAGCGAGCGTCTGTCCCAGACGCTCAAGTCCATCAAGGGTCAGGCCCGCCTGACCGAGGACAACGTCAAGGACACCCTGCGCGAGGTGCGCCGAGCCCTGCTCGAGGCGGACGTCGCGCTGCCGGTGGTCAAGGCCTTCATCGACCGGGTGCGCGAGCGTGCCGTGGGGCAGGAGGTCTCCCAGAGCCTCTCCCCGGGGCAGCAGTTCGTCAAGATCGTCCAGCAGGAGCTCGAGGCGATCATGGGCGAGGCCAACGAGGGCCTGGTCCTCAAGGGCTCGCCGGCGGTGGTGCTGATGGCCGGCCTGCAGGGCGCGGGCAAGACCACCTCGGTGGCCAAGCTGGCGCGCTACCTGCGCGAGCGCGAGAAGAAGAAGGTGCTGGTGGTCTCCGCCGACGTCTATCGCCCGGCGGCCATCGACCAGCTCGAGACCCTGGCCCGGGAGGTCGAGGTCGACTTCTTCCCGTCGCGCAGCGACCAGCAGCCGGTGGCCATCGCCGAGGCGGCGATCAAGCACGCCAAGATCCAGTTCCACGACGTGGTGCTGGTCGATACCGCCGGTCGCCTGGCCGTCGACGAGGCGATGATGGCCGAGATCCAGGCCCTCGAGAATGCCGTCTCGCCGGACGAGACGCTGTTCGTGGTCGATGCCATGACCGGCCAGGACGCCGCCAACACCGCCAAGGCCTTCCACGAGGCGCTGCCGCTGACCGGGGTGATCCTCACCAAGGCCGACGGCGACGCCCGCGGCGGCGCGGCGCTCTCGGTGCGCCACGTCACCGGCAAGCCGATCAAGTTCATGGGTGTGGGCGAGAAGGTCGACGCCCTCGAGCCCTTCCACCCGGACCGGGTGGCCTCGCGCATCCTCGGCATGGGCGATGTGCTCTCGCTGATCGAGGAGGCCGAGCGCACCGTCGACAAGAAGAAGGCCGACCAGCTCGCCAAGAAGGTCAAGAAGGGCCAGGGGTTCGACCTCGAGGACTTCCGCGACCAGCTCCAGCAGCTCAAGAAGATGGGTGGCATGGGCGGCCTGATGGGCAAGCTGCCGGGCATGGGGCAGATGGCCGAGATGGCCCAGGGCCCGGGGCCGGAGAAGGAGATGGGCAAGCTCGAGGCGCTGATCAACTCGATGACCCCCCAGGAGCGTCGCAAGCCCGAGATCATCAACGGCTCGCGCAAGCGCCGCATCGCCGCCGGTGCCGGCCTGCAGGTGCCCGACCTCAATCGTCTGCTCAAGCAGCACAAGCAGATGCAGAAGATGATGAAGAAGGCGGGCCAGAAGGGCGGCATGCAGAAGATGATGCGCGGCATGTCCGGCATGATGGGCGGCGGCGGTCCGGGCGGGCCCGGCGGCATGGGCGGCATGGGTGGTCCCGGCGGGCTGCCTTGGCGCTGAGCCGGCGCATGGCGCGGCGCCGAGCGCAAAAAGGTTTCCAAGTCGAGCGCTTTTCCGTAGAATGTCGCGTCTTCACAGGCAGGACCGCGAACGGCGCGGTCATCGTCGTGACCGAATGACCCGAAGCCGGGCCGTCGGCCCGCTTCCCGGAGCAGATCGTCGAGGCCAGCCGGGCAACGGCACCTCGGCCGAAATATCCGTAACTTCAACCGAAGGATAATCAACGCATGGTTACCATTCGTCTGGCACGTGGTGGCGCCAAGAAGCGTCCCTTCTACCACCTCACCGTGACCGATTCTCGCAAGTCCCGTGACGGTCGCTTCATCGAGCGTCTGGGTTTCTTCAACCCCGTCGCCCGTGGTCAGGAAGAGCGCCTGCGCGTCGACCTGGAGCGCATCACCCACTGGCAGAGCCAGGGTGCCCAGCTCTCCGACCGCGTCGCCGAGCTGGTCAAGGAAGCCCGCAAGCAGGCCTGAGCCTGATGCGGTGGCTGCAACGGTCCAGGGGTCGTCGATGAGCGAACACGCGCAAGCGCAGCCGGCCGACGATCACGTGGTGCTGGGCAAGTTGACCAGCCCCTACGGCGTCAAGGGCTGGCTGAAGGTGTATTCGTACACCAGTCCCATGGACGGCATCCTCGACTACGAGGCCTGGGTGCTGCGCCAGGGCAGCCGTCTGACGCGCGCGCGCCTGCTGCAGGGGCGTCGCCAGGGCAAGGGCCTGGTGGCGAGGCTCGAGGGCGTCGACAGCCGCGAGGCGGCCGAGGCCATGGCGGGTGCCGAGATCCTGCTGCCCAAGGCCGAGCTGCCCGAGCTCGATACCGATGACTACTACTGGTATCAGCTCGAGGGACTGGCCGTGGTGACCCGCGAGGGCGTCGCGCTGGGGCGCATAGATCACCTCTTCGAGACCGGCGCCAACGACGTCATGGTCGTGAAGGGAGCCGCCGACGAGCGCATCGAGGCGCGCGAGCGCCTGCTGCCCTTCCTGCCCGGCGACGTCGTGCTGGAGGTCGACCTCGAGGCGGGCGTGATGACCGTCGACTGGGACCCGGAATTTTGAGTTCCGACGCGGTTCCGGCGCCGGCCATGTGGATCGGCGTGGTGTCGCTGTTCCCCGAGATGTTCGAGGCGATCACTCGGCACGGCGTCACGGGTAGGGCGGTGGAGAAGGGGCGCATCGCGCTCGAGTTCTGGAATCCCCGGGACTACGCCACCGACCGGCATCGCACCGTGGACGACCGCCCCTACGGCGGCGGCCCCGGCATGCTGATGAAGGTCGACACCCTGCGTTCGGCCATCCACGCCTCCCGGGAGCGCGCCGAGGCCGCCACCGGCCAGCGCGCCAAGGTGATCTACCTCTCCCCCCAGGGACGTCGGCTGGATCAGCGGGGTGTGCAGGAACTGGCCTCGGGCCCACCCCTGGTGGTGGTGGCCGGGCGCTACGAAGGCATCGATGAGCGGGTGGTGGAAGCCGACATCGATGAGGAGTGGTCGATCGGCGACTATGTGCTCAGCGGCGGCGAGCTGCCGGCCATGGTGCTGATCGATGCCGCGGCAAGGCTGGTGCCCGGGGTGCTGGGCCATCAGGATTCCGCGGTCGAGGACTCCTTCAACGACGGGCTGCTGGACTGCCCGCACTACACCCGCCCCGAGGACGTCGACGGGCGTCGAGTGCCGGAGGTCCTGCTCAGCGGCCACCATGGCGCCATCCGGCGCTGGCGGCTGAAGCAGTCCCTGGGGCGGACCTGGCTCAGGCGGCCCGACCTGCTGGAAGGCAGGACGTTGAGCGACGAGCAGCGTGTGCTGCTCGAGGAGTTCATCGAGGACTACGCGCTGTCCACTCGACAGGCCGAGCAGTAGGCCGGGCGAGGGATCAGGGCGGAGGTGCAGGACGCGTCCGAGGACGGCGGACCTGTGTCACCAACAGCATTCCCGCGCTCTCGAGCCCGTCTCGGGCGCCGGGATCACGACACGCCGGCGACGAACCGCATCCGGCGCGTCACGAAGTTTATTGAGGAGTTATTGTCATGAGTAGCAAGAACAAGGTGATCCAGGCGCTCGAGACCGAGCAGATGAGCAAGGAAGTCCCGGCCTTCGCCCCCGGCGACACCGTGATCGTCCAGGTCAAGGTCAAGGAAGGCACCCGCGAGCGTCTCCAGGCCTTCGAAGGCGTGGTCATCGGCAAGCGTAACCGCGGCCTGAACTCCGCCTTCACCGTGCGCAAGATCTCCCACGGCGTCGGCGTCGAGCGTACCTTCCAGACCTACAGCCCGCTGGTCGACTCCATCGAGGTCAAGCGTCGTGGTGACGTGCGCCAGGCCAAGCTGTACTACCTCCGTGAGCGCAGCGGCAAGTCTGCCCGCATCAAGGAAAAGCTGGCCTGAGGCGACCGCCTCTGCCCGCGTGTGGCGTCGGGGCCCCAGGCCCCGTCTCCGCTGTCGAAACCCCGTCACCGCTGCCGCGGGGCGGGGTTTCGTTCTGACTGGGCCCGCTCGGGAGTCCTATGGGAAGCACCACGCAGGTCGCAGCGCTGATCGACGCCTTCCTCGACGGCCTGTGGCTGGAGCAGGGCGCCAGCGACAACACGCTGAGCGCCTACCGTCATGACCTGACCCGCTGGCAGGCCCGCCTGGCCGAGGCCGGCGAGGCGCTGCTGTCGCCGAGCGGCGAGGCGCTGCCGGCCTGGCTCGACGCGCGGCGCGAGGCGGGCTACAGCCTGCGCAGCAACGCCCGGCTGCTCTCCAGCCTGCGGCGCTTCTACCGCTGGGCTCTGGGCGAGGGGCTGATCGATCACGACCCGCTGGTCGACGTGCGCCTGCCCCGGGTGCGGCCGTCGCTCCCCGACACCCTGGAGGAGGACGAGGTGGAGCGCCTGCTTGCGGCGCCGGACCTAGCCACCGATCTCGGCGTGCGCGACCGGGCCATGCTGGAGGTGCTCTACGGCGCGGGCCTGCGGGTCACCGAGCTCGTGGGGCTGACCACCGACGCGGTCAACCTGCGCCAGGGCGTGGTCCGGGTGCGCGGCAAGGGCGACAAGGATCGCCTGGTGCCGCTGGGCGAGGAGGCCGTGAGCTGGCTCGAGCGCTACCTGCGCGCCGCCCGCGGCGCGCTGATGGCCGACATCACCCGGCCGGCGCTGTTTCCCGGGCGTGACGACCGCTGCCTGACCCGCCAGGCCTTCTGGTACCGCATCAAGGCCCATGCGCGGGTCGCCGGGATCGACCGACCGCTGTCGCCGCACACCCTGCGCCACGCCTTCGCCACCCACCTGTTGAATCATGGGGCCAATCTGCGTGTCGTACAGCTGCTGCTCGGTCACAGCGATCTCTCGACCACGCAGATCTATACCCATGTGGCGCAGGTGCGACTCGAAGACCTGCATGCCCACCATCATCCTCGAGGCTGAACCATGAGATTATCGACCCTTACCGTCGGCGGGGGGCTGCTGGCGGCGTCCCTGGCCCTGCTGCCCGTCGCCCAGGCCGATCCGGCCCGGCAGCTGGCCGAGACCCTGACGGTCAACGGCCAGTCCATGCCGGTGGAGCGCGTTCGCGAGACGCCGCTGGAAGGCTTCTATGAGGTCACGCTGGAGAGCGGCGAGACCTTCTACAGCAACGCCGAGGGCAGCCACTTCCTGGTCGGCGACCTCTACGAGAACGCCGAGCACGGTCTGGTCAACCTCACCGAGCAGGGCCGCAACGCCGAGCGCAGCGCGCGGCTCGCCGCGGTGCCGGAGAGCGAGCGGGTGATCTACCGCGGCACCGGCGAGAGCCGTGCCGAGCTCGTGGTCTTCACCGACACCACCTGCCCCTACTGCCGCCAGCTCCACGAGGAGGTGCCGCGGCTCAACGAGATGGGCATCGAGGTGCACTACCTGGCCTTCCCGCGCAGCGGCCTGGGCTCGCCGGGCGGGCGCCAGCTGCAGCAGGTGTGGTGCGCCGACAACCCGACCGAGGCGATGTCGGCGGCCAAGCGCGAAGAAGCGCTGACGGGCGCCGCGGACTGCGACAATCCGGTCGAGGAACAGTATCATCTGGGCATGCAGCTCGGCGTGCAGGGCACGCCGGCGATCGTGCTGCCCGACGGCCGCCTGGTGCCCGGCTATGTGCCGGCGGAGCGGCTGGCCGCCATGCTCGGCCTGAGCGAAGGATGATCGAGGAATGACCGACGCCGACGAGCGTCGGCACGAGGGGCCCGCACGGGCCCCCTACACGCTGAGACACACGCCAGAACAAGGGGAAAGACATTGAAACCGGTGAGAGTGGGAATCTGTGGCCTGGGGACCGTCGGTGGCGGAACCTTCAACGTGCTGACACGCAATGCCGACGACATCGCCCGGCGGGCGGGGCGTCCGATCGTCATCGAGCAGGTCGCCTTCCGCAGCCTCAATCCCGAGTGTGACACCACCGGCATCCGCACCACCTCCGACGTCTTCGAGGTGGCCACCAACCCCGACATCGACGTGCTGGTCGAGCTGATCGGCGGCTACGACGTGGCCCGCGAACTGGTCCTGACCGCCATCGAGCACGGCAAGCACGTGGTCACCGCCAACAAGGCGCTGATCGCGGTGCATGGCAACGAGATCTTCAAGGCCGCCCACGAGAAGGGCGTGATCGTCGCCTTCGAGGCCGCCGTGGCCGGCGGCATCCCGGTGATCAAGTCGCTGCGCGAGGGCCTCGGCGCCAACCGCATCGAGTGGGTCGCCGGCATCATCAACGGCACCGGCAACTACATCCTCACCCACATGCGCGACGAGGGCCGCGCCTTCGAGGACGTGCTGGCCGAGGCCCAGGCGCTGGGCTATGCGGAGTCCGACCCGACCTTCGACGTCGAGGGCATCGACGCCGCCCACAAGCTGACCATCCTCGCCTCCATCGCCTACGGCGTGCCACTGCAGTTCGAGAAGGCCTACACCGAGGGCATCTCGCGGATCACCGCCGAGGATGTGGAGCAGGCCGACAACCTGGGCTACGTCATCAAGCACCTGGGGCTCTCCAAGCGCACCGAGGCCGGCCTCGAGCTGCGCGTGCACCCGACCCTGATCCCCAAGGAGCGGCTGCTGGCCAACGTGCACGGCGTCAAGAACGCCATCGCCGTGATGGGCGACGCCGTGGGCCCGACCCTCTACTACGGCGCCGGTGCCGGCGCCGAGCCCACCGCCTCCGCGGTGGTCGCCGACCTGCTGGACGTGGCCCGCGACATTGCCACCGACCACCACTACCGCGTGCCCTACCTGGCCTTCAGCGGCATCGACGAGGACGTCAGCCAGCTTCCGATCATGCCCATGGAGGACATCACCACCGCCTACTACCTGCGGCTGCTGGCGGTGGACCGCCCCGGCGTGCTGGCCCGGGTGGCGACCATCCTCTCCGAGCAGGGCATCTCCATCGAGGCGCTGATCCAGAAGGAGGCCACCGAGGGCGAGCTGGTGCCGATCATCCTGCTGACCCACCGCACCCGCGAGAAGCAGATGAACGAGGCCATCCGGCTGATCGAATCGCTGGCCGACATCGCCGGCCCGGTGACGCGGATCCGCGTCGAGTCGCTGGACGAGCAGGAGTAAGGCATGCGCTACATCAGCACCCGCGGGCAGGCGCCCGCGCTCTCCTTCGAGGAGGTCGTGCTCACCGGCATGGCCAGCGACGGCGGGCTCTACATCCCCGAGACGATCCCCACCCTCGGCCATGACGAGCTGGCCGCCATGGCCGGGCTCTCCTACGCCGAGATCGCCTTCCGGGTGATGCAGCCCTACGTCAATGGCGAGATCGACGACGACACCTTCCGCGGCATCGTCAAGGAGGCCTACGCCACCTTCAGCCATGACGCCGTGGTGCCGCTGAACCAGCTCGACGCCAACCACTTCCTGCTCGAGCTGTTCCACGGCCCGACGCTGGCCTTCAAGGACGTGGCGCTGCAGCTGCTCGGCCGCATCCTCGATCACTTCCTGAAGAAGCGCGGCGAGCGCGCGGTGATCATGGGCGCCACCTCCGGCGACACCGGCTCCGCCGCCATCGAGGGCTGCCGCCACTGCGACAACCTCGACATCTTCATCCTGCACCCCCACAACCGGGTCTCGGAGGTGCAGCGCCGCCAGATGACCACGGTGCTGGCCGACAACGTCTTCAACGTCGCCATCGAGGGCAACTTCGATGACGCCCAGGCGATGGTCAAGGCGAGCTTCGCCGACCAGGGCTTCCTCGAGGGCACCCGGCTCGTCGCGGTGAACTCCATCAACTGGGCGCGCATCATGGCCCAGGTGGTCTACTACGTGGCCTCCGCCGTGGCGCTGGGTGCCCCGCACCGCGCGGTCAGCTTCTGCGTGCCCTCGGCGAACTTCGGCAACGTCTTCGCCGGCTACATCGCCAAGCGCATGGGGCTGCCGGTGAAGCAGTTCGTCATCGCCACCAACGCCAACGACATCCTGCACCGCACGCTCTGCGACAACGACTTCTCCAAGCAGGAACTCAAGGCCACTCTGGCACCCTCCATGGACATTGTGGTGTCGTCCAACTTCGAGCGGCTGCTGTTCGAGGCCTACGGCCGCGACGGGGCCGCGGTGAAGGCCCTGCTCGAGCGCTTCCAGCACGAGCCCACGGCGCTGGCCGAGGCGCCGCTGGCGACGCTTCGCGAGAGCTTCGCCAGCCACAGCGTCGACGACGCCACCATCCTCGAGGTGATCCGCGAGGCGCACCATCGCACCCAGGAGATCCTCGACCCGCACACCGCCACCGGCTACCGGGCGGCCGAGCGGGCGCGCGCCGACGCGACGACCCCGATGATCACCCTGGCCACGGCCCATCCGGCCAAGTTCGCCGAGGCGGTGGTCAAGGCCGGCTTCCCGGGCGTGCCGCTGCCGCCGCACATGGACGACCTGCTGGAGCGCGAGGAGCGCTACACCGTGCTGCCCGCGGAGCTCTCCGCCGTGCAGGCGTTCGTGGCCGAGAATCGTCGCTGAGGTTGCTGTCGAGAAGATGGCGCCTTGGGCGTAGAACGAGGGGCGCCGGGGACAGGCCGAAAAGGAGGTCCTACGCCATGGATGGCGTCGGTAGCGCCCATGGATGGGTTCACAGCGCCTCCTTTGAGGCCTGATCTCGGATCAGCCCCGACGATCGGCCACCCGCCCTGGTAAATTCGCTATCCCATCCAGAAGGAGTCGGGCTTGGACGCCGTGACCGATCCCCACGACCTGCATGAACGCCTCCAGCCGCGCATCGAGCCGCGCCCCCGGGACGAGGCGCTCTTCGCCCGCGCCCGCGCGGAGGGGCTTACCGAGCTGCAGGCCCGGGTGCTGGCCGGGCGACTCCACGGCTACGCGGGCGAACTCGCGCCGCTGGTCTCGCCGAGCCTGCGCCACCTGGCGCACCCCGAGCGGCTCGCCGATGCTCGCCGGGCCGCCGAGCGCATCGCCCAGGCGGTGGTCGACGGCGAGCACATCGGCATCCTCACCGACTACGACGTGGACGGCATCACCTCCCACGTGGTGATCCGGCGCACCCTGGTGGAGCTCTTCGGGGTGCCGGAGGCGAGGCTGCACAGCCTGATCGGCCACCGGATCCACGACGGCTACGGCATCAGCCTGCCGCTGGTGGAGCGCACGCTAGCGCTCTCGCCGCGGCCGAGCCTGGTGATCACCGCCGACTGCGGCAGCTCCGACGAGCCGCGCATCGCCCGGCTCAAGGCCGCCGGCGTCGACGTGGTGGTCAGCGACCACCACGCCCTGCCGGTGGAGGGGCCGCCGGCCTCGGCCTACGCCACCGTGAACCCGACCCGCGAGGACTGCGACTACCCGGACCCGACCATCGCCGGCTGCATGGTGGCGTGGCTCGTCATGTCGCTGGCGCGCCGGGTGCTGGTCGAGTGGGGCGTGCTGGCGGACGCCACGCCGAAGCTCTCGCCCTGGCTCTCCTACGTGGCACTGGGCACCGTGGCCGACTGCGTGTCGCTGGGCGGCAGCGCCGCCAATCGCGCCGTGGTCCACCACGGTCTGACCCTGATCAACCGCATGGAGGCGGCCTGCTGGCGCGCCATGGCCGAACGCCTGGGGGCCGACAGCGTGCCCTTCGATGCCGAGACCCTGGCCTTCCAGATGGGGCCGCGCATCAATGCCCGCTCGCGGCTCGACGACCCCTACGCGGCGCTGCACTTCATGCTCGCCGCCGACGAGGCGGCGGCCCATCGCCACCTCGAGACCCTCGACCAGGACAACCAGTCCCGCAAGGCGATCGAGGCGGAGATGGCCCAGCAGGCCAGGGCGCTGGCGCTGCCGGCGCTGACCGCCGACGAGCCCGCCATCGTGGTCTACCTGGAGGAGGGGCATCCCGGGGTGCAGGGCATCGTCGCCTCCCGGCTGGTGCAGGCCTACGGGCGGCCGGCCCTGGTGCTGACCCCGGCGGCGGCGCCGGGCATGCTGACCGGCTCCGGGCGCTCCATCGAGGGGCTGCACCTGCGCGAGGCGCTGCAGCGCACCTTCGAGCTCGCCCCCGAGGCGTTGCCGCGCTTCGGGGGCCACCGCGGCGCCGCCGGGGTGGGGGTGCCGGCCGAGCGCCTGGACGCCTTCCGTGAGGCCTTCCTCACCGCCGTCGGGGAGCAGCTGGGCGATGCCGAGCTGCGCCCGCGCATCCTCACCGACGGCGAGCTCGCGCCCCATCAGCTCGACCTCGCCACCCTGGACGAGCTGGAGAGGCTCGCCCCCTTCGGCCGCGAGTTCGATGCCCCGCTCTTCGAGGGCACCTTCCTGGTCGAGGCGCTGCGCCCGGTGGGCGCCGACGGCAGCCACCTGATGCTCGAGCTCTCGGCCGGCGCCGCGAGCCTCAAGGCGATCTGGTTCCGGGCGCTGACCCCGGGCGAGGTGCCGGCCTTCGGCGTCGGCGCTTCGCTGCACTGCGCCTTCAAGCTCAATCGCAACCGCTGGCGGGGGCGAGAGTCCCTGCAGCTGATGCTCGAGCACGCCGAGCCGCGCTGAGGAGACGCCATGGACCCCCAGGACCTGCCCACCGACCGCCATCGCCCCCACGAGGACGTGATGGCGATGCTGGTCGGCACGCTCTTCGTCGCCCTCGGCGTGAGCTTCTACACCCAGGCGATGCTGCTCACCGGCAGCACCGCGGGCCTGGCCTTCCTGCTGCAGTACGCCACCGGCTGGCGCTTCGGGGTCGGCTTCTTCCTGATCAACCTGCCGTTCTACTGGCTGGCGATCCGGCGCATGGGCTGGAGCTTCACCCTGCGCACCTTCGTGGCCATCGCCCTGGTCTCGGTGTTCTCGGAACTCACCGCCGGCTGGATCCGCATCGAGTGGCTGCAGCCGCTCTACGCCGCCCTGATGGGCGGCAGCCTGATCGGCATCGGCATGCTGGTACTCTTCCGCCACCGCACGAGCCTCGGCGGCATCAACATCCTCTCGCTCTACCTGCAGGACCGCTACGGCTGGCGGGCCGGCTACGTGCAGCTGGGCATCGACGGGGGCATCATGCTGATCGCGCTGTCGATGCTGCCCCTGGAGCGGGTCGGGCTCTCGGTGCTGGGCGCCGTGGCGCTCAACCTGATTATCGCCCTGAACCACAAGCCGGGGCGCTACATGGGGGTCAGCTGACCCGACGGGGACTCAGTAGGTCGGCCAGACCCCGGGCGTGGCGAGCTCCAGCAGGTGGCCATCGGGGTCGCGGAAATAGAGACTCTCCCCCCCGCGGGGCCAGTGGGTGCGCCCCTCGATGGCAATCCCGTGATGCGCCAGTTGCCCTTCCCAGTCGGCGAGCGCCTCGGCGGCGATGGCGAAGGCCAGGTGCACCCGGCCGTCGCCATCGTGGGGCGGGATGGTGCCCATGTCGTCGGGCAGCACCACCGTCTCCTGCGTCTCGCCGTGCCGGAACAGCAGCAGCACCGAGCGGCCGCCGGCATCATAGGCGGTGAAGCGATGGTCGGCGTTGAAGGGCGAAAGCCCCATCACCTCCTCGAAGAAGGCCCGGGCGCGGGCCATGTCCGCCACGTAGAGGGCGGTTTCCAGCACGCCGTCGAGCTTGGGCATGTTCCTCTCCGATTCCGAGCTGTCCCTTCAGTCTAGCAATGGTCAGTGCCGGCTCCCCCAGAACCACCAGGCGATCAGGGCGATCAGGGCCAGGCCGGCGAGATTGACGATCCAGCTCATCGTGCGTCCTCCTGTGTGGCATCGCTGTGCTGCATATCACGGCTCTGGGCCTCGCTGCCGGCCTCGGCGGCGGGGCGGAACAGGCGCAGCCGGTTGGCGTTGCTCACCACGGTGATCGAGGAGAGCGACATGGCGGCCCCGGCGATCATCGGCGAGAGCAGGGTGCCGGTGACGGGGTAGAGCACCCCGGCGGCGATGGGGATGCCCAGCACGTTGTAGCCGAAGGCGCCCACCAGGTTCTGCTTGATGTTGGTCAGTGTCGCCCGGCTGATCTCGATGGCGGCGGCCACGCCGTGGAGCGAGCCGCGCACCAGGGTGATGCCGGCGCTCTCGATGGCCACGTCGGTGCCCTGGCCGATGGCGAAGCCGACGTCGGCGCGGGCCAGCGCCGGGGCGTCGTTGATGCCGTCGCCGACCATGCCGACCACCTCGCCGGCGGCCTGGAGGCGGCCGATCTCGTCGAGCTTGTCCTCGGGCAGCAGGCCGGCGCGGAAGTCGTCGATGCCCACCTCCCGGGCGATGGCGGCGGCGGTGTGCTCGTTGTCGCCGGTCAGCATCACCACCCTCAGGCCGTCGGCCTGCAGGCGCTTCACCGCCTCGCGGCTGTCATGGCGCAGGGGGTCGCTGATGCCGAAGACCGCGGCCAGCCGGCCGTCCACGGCGAGGTAGACCACGGTGCGCGCCTTCTCCTCGAGTCCGCCGGCGATCTCGCGGGCATCGTCCAGCGCCACGCCGGCCTCCTCCAGCAGCCGGGCATTGCCCAGCAGCAGCGGCCGGCCGTCGGCGGTGCTCGCCGTGATGCCCCCGCCGGTGACGGTGTCGAAGCCGGTGATCTCGCCGGGCTCGGCGCCCGCTTCCTCGGCGTGGGCCATCAGCGCCTCGGCCAGGGGGTGCTCGGAGCCGCGCTCCAGCGCCGCCACCAGGCCCAGCACCGTGCGCTCGTCGCCGTCGAACACCTCGGCCTCGGTGACCCGGGGCTTGCCCTCGGTGAGGGTGCCGGTCTTGTCCACCACCAGGGTGGAGAGCCTGGTGGCGGTCTGCAGGGCGTCGCCATGGCGCACCAGCACGCCGTGCTCGGCGGCCTTGCCGACCCCGATCATGGTGGAGATCGGCGTGGCCAGGCCCAGCGCGCAGGGGCAGGCGATGATCAGCACCGTGGTGGCGGTGACCAGCATGTGGATCACTCGCGGCTCGGCGCCGAAGTTGAACCAGGCAAGCGCGGTGAGCACGGCGATGATCATCACCGAGGGCACGAAGATGCTCGACACTTGGTCGGCCAGCTGGCCGATGGGCGGGCGGGAGGCCTGGGCGCTGGCCACCTGCTCGGTGATCCGGCCCAGCCGAGTGTTCGCCCCGACCCGGGTGGCGCGGTAGACCAGGCCGCCCTTGCCGTTGACGGTGCCCGCGCTCACCTCGTCGCCTTCGCCCTTGGCCACCGGTACCGGCTCGCCGGTGAGCATCGACTCGTCGATGTGGCTCTGCCCCTCGGTCACCTCGCCGTCCACCGGCAGGCGCTCGCCGGGACGCACGCGGATATGGTCGCCCTGGCGCACCTCGTCGATGTCGACCTCGCGCTCCTCGCCGTCGCGGATCACCCGGGCGGTGCGGCTCTGCAGGTCGAGCAGGCGCTTCAGGGCCTCGCTGGTGCGGCCCCGGGCGCGCAGCTCCAGGGCGTTGCCCAGCAGCACCAGGCCGATGACCATCGCCGAGGCCTCGAAGTAGATGCCCCGGGCCACCTCCGGCAGCCAGGGACCGACGGCCACCACCGCCATGGAGTAGAGCCAGGCGGTGCCGGTGCCCATGGCGATCAGGGTGTCCATGTTGGCCTGGTGGTGGCGGAAGTTCTTCCAGGCGTTGACGAAGAAGTGGCGCCCCGGATAGGCCATCACGGCCAGCGTCAGCAGGCCGATCGCCAGCCAGTAGAGCCGGCCGCCGCCCACCGGCTGGGGGTGGTAGACGAACATGCTGGCCATCAGCGGCACGGCGAGCGCCAGCGACAGCAGGCTGCCCCTCAGGCGCTGGCGATAGGTCCGCTCGTCCTTGCGCGCCCGGGCCTCCTCCGCCTCGCGCATGTCGACGATCGGCTCGGCGCCGTAGCCCACGTCCTCCACGGCGCTTACCAGGGCGTCCGGGTCGGCGCTGCCGCGCACCTCGGCGGTATGGGTGCCGAAGTTCACCTCCGCACTGACCACCCCGGGCGTCTTCTCGAGGGCCTGCCGGACGCTCTTCACGCAGCTGGCGCAGGTCATGCCGCTGATCGAGAGGCGGCGGGTCGTCGGCTTCTGAACTTCATCAGGCGCCTCATCCGGCGCGTCGCCGGCGGCCGCGGACGTTGCCGACTTGGTGTCCTCGCTCGTCTCGGCCTCGCCGGCGGCGTCCGTGCCGGCGGCCCCCTCGTCGTCGCCCTCGGCGGGCGGGTAGCCGGCCTCGGCGAGGGCCTCGTCCAGCTCGCGCGCCGCGAGCGTGGTGGCGACCTCGAGACGTTTCTCGGCGGGGGTGCCGGTGACCTCGGCCTCGCTATCCCGTGCCTGGATGGCGCGGCGCATCTTGGCCACGCAGCCCTGGCAGCTCATGCCGGGGACGCGGCGCTCGTGAGACTGCCGGTCGGCCGGCGCTCCGTCGGCCGGCTCGCCGTCCGCGGGGTAGCCGGCCTCCGCGAGCGCGGCGTCCAGGGCGTCGCCGGTCAGCCGGGTAGCGACCTCGAGACGCTTCTCGGCGGGGGTGCCGGTGACCTCGGCCTCGCTGTCCTGGGCCTGGATGGCGCGGCGCATCGTCGCCACGCAGCCCTGGCAGTTCATGCCGGGCACCCGGCGCTCGAGGGTGTGTGGGGCGTTCATCGCGTCTCCTCGCCGGCGTCCACGCCGGCATTGAGCGGTTCGGGGAAGCTCTCGATTAGCCGGCACAGGCTGTGGCCGTCCGGCGTGCCGTCGGGCATCTCCTCCCAGGCCGCGAGGGCCTGCTCCATGCGCGCGGCCAACGCCTCCAGCTCGGCGATGCGCGCGCGGATCTGGGGCAGTCGGCTCGCCAGCAGGTCGCGCACCATCGGGCAGGGCGAGTCGCCGTGGTCGGCATGCTCGAGGATGTCGCGGATCTCGGCGACGCCGAACCCCAGGGTGCGGGCGCGCTGCACGAAGCGCAGGCGCTCCAGATCCCGCTGGCCGAACAGCTGGTAGCCGTTGTCGGGATGACGCTCGGGGATCAGCAGCCCCTCGCGGGTGTAGTGGCGCACGGTCTCGGCGGTGACGCCGGCCTGGCGCGCGATCTCGCTGACCTTCATCGCGGGGTCTCCGGTGGATGCCATGGCGGGGAGTGTAAAACCTTTGGGTAACCCAAAGGTCAAGGTTAGATGGCCCCGCCGGGGCATGGTGTGCGGCATGAGGCTAAGTCAATGAAAGATAACGACATGAAACGATCGTTCTACCAAAGTATTAGCAGATTTTGCTTTAAAACGCTCGTTTGGACTTGATCCCCGGCCGGGGATGCGCGAACACTGACGGCACGTGACCGCCCCGCGGCAGAACGACAACAACGACCCATCGAAAAAGGGATGCCTCGCCATATGCCTCATCATCTCAATCGGCTGACCATTGCCATCGCCCTCGCCTCCACGGCGCTGATCGCCGGCCAGGCGGCCGCCTCCGGCTTCCAGGTGCGCGAGCAGAGCGCCAAGACCCTAGCCAACGCCATGTCCAACGCCACCGCCGGTGCCGAGGACGTCAGCTTCATGGCCTACAACCCGGCCGCCATCGGCAACATCGATGGCAGCCAGGTCGCCGGTGGGGTGGCCTATATCGATGCCAGCTTTGAGCTGCAGGATGGTAACGCCTCCAGTGTTTTCGGAGTGCCTTACACCTCTGACGCGTCCAATCAAGGCGGTGAAAGTGCCGTCGTGCCATCATTTGCGGCCAAAACCCGACTCAACGAGTGGTTCGATCTGGGCCTGGCCATCTACGCTCCCTACGGGCTCTCCACCAAGTACGACGAGGACTGGATCGGCCGCTACCACGCCGTGGAGACCGAACTCACCACCATCGATTTCCAGCCGACACTCAATTACCGGGCCACCGAGCGGCTCAACCTTGCCGTCGGCCTGCGGGCGCAGTATGCGGATGCGACGCTCTCCAACTCAGTTGATGCAGCCACGATCGGTGCCTTAGAAGCCGCTCAATTACTTGGTCCGACAGACCCGAGAGTTCAAGCGGCAGCGAGCAATGCAGGTCAGGCTGACGGCTTTGCCGAGGTGACCGGCGACGACTGGGGATATGGCTATACCGTGGGGGCACTTTTTCAGGTCACTGAGAAAACGCGCCTAGGTGCCAGTTATCGTTCGGAAATCGACCTGACTCTGGAAGGGGAGGTGGACTATAGCTCCGATAATCCTCAGGTGGCAGCAGGGCTTCCGGATAACCAGGGTGGAACAGCCGACCTAACCACCCCGGCCAACCTGAACCTGGGCGTCTATCACCAGCTGACCGATCGGCTGGCGCTGATGGCCAACGCCGAGTGGACCGAGTGGAGCAGCTTCGACGAGCTGGTGGTCGAGTTCGAGGACGGCACCGATAGTGCCACCACCGAGAACTGGGACGACACCTGGGCCTTCTCGGTGGGCGCCAACTATGCCCTGAACAACCAGTGGCTGCTGCGCGCCGGCCTGGGCGTCGACGAGAGCCCGGTGCCGAGCGCCGAGTTCCGCACCCCGCGGGTGCCGGACGCCGACCGCCAGTGGGCGACCCTCGGCGCCACCTGGATGCCCAGCCCCGAGCTCGGCATCACCGCCGGCTACATGCACGTCTTCGCCGACGACGGAGATATCGACCAGGACGGCAGCAAGGAAGAGAACGCGACCAAGGGCAGCCTGAACGGCACCTACGAGGTGGAGGCCGACGTCTTCGCTCTCTCGGTGGACTACCGCTTCTGATCCCTTCCCTTGCGGCGTGACCCCACGACCCCGGCCACTGGCCGGGGTCGTCGCGTTCGGGCAGGGCTCAGGCGGCCGCCTCCTCGAGGAAGGCCGCCCGCATCAGCTCCCGGGTGTAGGCCTCGCGGGGCGCCTGGAACAGCGCCTCGGTGTCGCCCTGCTCGACCACGACGCCGTCCTTCATCACCAGCACGCTGTCGGCCAGCGCCCGCACCACCGCCAGGTCGTGGCTGATAAAGAGGTAGGTGAGGCCGTGCCGCTCCTGCAGGTCGCGCAGCAGCGCGATCACCGTGGCCTGTACCGAGCGGTCCAGGGCCGAGGTGGGCTCGTCGAGCAGCAGGAACTTGGGCTTGAGCACCAGGGCGCGGGCGATGGCGATGCGCTGGCGCTGGCCGCCCGAGAACTCGTGGGGGTAGCGGTGGCGCATCGTCGAGTCGAGGGCGACATCGTGGAGCGCTTCCTGGACCAGGGCGTCCCGCTCGCGTCGGCCGAGTTCCGGGGCGTGCACCCGCAGGCCCTCGCCGACGATCTCGCCCACCGTCATGCGCGGCGACAGCGAGCCGAACGGGTCCTGGAAGACCACCTGCATCCGCGAGCGCAGCGGGCGCATGCCGGCGCTGTCCAGGCCGTCGAGGGCGGTGTCGCCGAAGCGGATCTCGCCTCGGCTCTCGAGCAGGCGCAGCAGGGCGCGGCCCAGGGTCGACTTGCCGGAGCCGGACTCGCCGACGATGCCCACCGTCTGCCCGCGGCGGATCGCCAGATCGATGCCGCGCACCGCCTCGAAGTAGGTCGTGGGGCGAAAGAGCCGCCTGTTCAGCGGGAAGCGCACCCGCAAGTCGTGGGCCTCGAGCAGCAGCGGGGCGTCGGCGGGCACCGGCGCCTTGCGCCCGTGGGGCTCTGCGTCGATCAACATGCGGGTGTAGGCATGGCGGGGATCGGCGAAGAGGGCGGCGGTCTCGCCGCTCTCCACCCTCTCGCCGCCGCGCATCACGCAGACCCGGTCGGCGAAGTGGCGCACGATGCCGAGATCATGGGTGATGAACAGGATCGCCATGCCGTAGCGGCGCTGCAGATCCTTGAGCAGGCTGAGGATCTGGGCCTGGACGGTGACGTCCAGCGCCGTGGTCGGCTCGTCGGCGATCAACAGCTTCGGCTCGCAGGCCAGCGCCATGGCGATCATCACCCGCTGGCGCTGGCCGCCGGAGAGCTCGTGAGAGTAGCTCGCCAGGCGCCGCCCGGGTTCGGGGAGGCCCACCTGCTCGAGCAGCTCGAGGGCGCGCGCCCGGGCGTCACGGCCGCGCAGCACGGTGTGCTTGGCGAGCACCTCGACGATCTGGCGGCCCACCCGGTGCAGCGGGTTCAGCGAGGTCATGGGCTCCTGGAAGATCATCGAGATCTCGTTGCCGCGGATCTGACGCAGGCGCTTCGGTGCCACCCGCAGCAGGTCCTCGTTGCCGGCCCCGCCGTGCCAGCGGATGGCACCGGTGGGCCGGGCGAGCGCCGGCAGCAGGCCCAGGGCGGCGGTGGAGGAGACCGACTTGCCGGAGCCGGACTCGCCGACCAGTGCCAGGGTCTCGCCCTCGTGAACGGTGAAGCTCAGGTCCTTGACGGCGGCGACGCTGCCGCCTGGCAGGTCGAACTCGACCCGCAGGCGGTCGATCTCGAGCAGTGGCGTTGGCATGGAGCCTCCTTGCGGGTCGCTAACGGGTCTTGGGGTCGAGGGCATCGCGCAGGCCGTCGCCCAGGAAGTTGAGGCACAACAGGGTCGTCGCCAGGAAGGTGGAGGGCACCAGCAGCATCCAGGGGGCCGTCTCCATCATGTCCTTGCCCTCGCTGATCAGCACGCCCCAGCTGGTCAGCGGCTCCTGCACGCCGAGCCCCAGGAAGGAGAGGAAGCTCTCCAGCAGGATCACCTTGGGCACGGTGAGGGTGACGTAGACGATCACCGGGCCCAGGGCGTTGGGGATCAGGTGGCGGGTGACGATGGTGTGGCGGCGCACGCCCAGCGCCTGGGCGGCCTCGACGAACTCGCGGCGCTTCAGCGCCAGCACCTGGCCGCGCACGATGCGCGACATGTCGAGCCACTCCACGGCGCCGATGGCGGCGTAGATCAGCAGGATGTTGCGGCCGAACACCACCATCAGCAGGATCACCAGGAACATGAAGGGCAGCGAGTACATGATGTCGACGAAGCGCATCATCAGGGTGTCGACGCGCCCGCCCAGGTAGCCGGCGACGGCGCCGTAGAGCACGCCGATCACCAGCGAGACGAAGGTCGCCACCAGCGCCACGGAGAGCGACACGCGCCCGCCGTGGAGCACCCGGGTCAGCAGGTCGCGTCCGTTGGCGTCGGTGCCGGCGTAGTGGCCGTCGTCGAGGTTCGGCGCGGCGAGGAAGGCGTTCCAGTCCACCTCGTCCAGCGCCCAGGGCGTCAGCCAGGGGCCGGCGATGCAGGCCAGGGCGACAAGGGCCAGCAGCGCCAGGCTCGCGGTGGCGGCACGGTTCTGCCGGAGCCGGCGCCAGGCCTCGCGGTCGAGGCTGTCGCCGGTGAGGTCGGGGGTTGAGAGAGCGGTATCAGTCGTCATAGCGGATCTGCGGGTCCAGGGCCGAGTAGAGCAGGTCGACGAGCAGGTTGAGCAGCACGATCAGCGCGCCGTAGAACACCACCGTGCCCATCACCAGGGTGTAGTCGCGGTTGAGGGCGGCCTGCACGAAGTAGCGGCCGATGCCCGGGATGCCGAAGATCTGCTCGATCACCACCGAGCCGGTGATGATGCCGGCGATGGCGGGGCCCAGGTAGGAGACCACCGGCAGCATCGCCGGGCGCAGGGCGTGGCGCCAGATCACCTCGGTCTCCGTCAGCCCCTTGGCGCGGGCGGTGCGGATGAAGTGGCTGCCGAGGATCTCGATCATGCTGGCGCGCATCATCCGCGCGATGTAGGCGATCTGCTGGATCGACAGCGCCACCACCGGCAGCACCAGGTTGGGCCAGGCGCCGTCGTTCCAGCCGCCCACCGGCAGCCAGCCGAGAAAGACCCCGAACACCAGTGCCAGCAGCGGGGCGATCACGAAGTTGGGGACCGCCACGCCGGCCAGGGCCGTGCCCATCACCAAGTAGTCGACGGTGGAGTTGCGCTTGAGCGCGGCGATCACCCCCAGCGGCAGGCCGATCAGCAGCGCCAGGCCGATGGCCCAGAGGCCGAGCTCCAGGCTCACCGGGAAGCCCTGGGCGACCAGCTCGGTGACGGTGAAGTCCTTGTACTTGAAGGAGGGGCCGAGATCGCCCTGCAGCAGGTTGCCCATGTAGATCAGGTACTGCTGCCATACCGGCTCGTCCAGGTGGTAGGTGGCCAGCAGGTTGGCCTCGATCTCCGGCGGCAGCTGGCGCTCGCCGTCGAAGGGGCCGCCCGGGGCCAGGTGCATCAGGAAGAACGACAGGGTGATGACGATCCACAGCGTCGGAATCGCCTGCAGCAGGCGCGTCAGGGTATAGCGGAGCATGGGGTGGCCTCGCGCCCCGGGCCGCCAGGGCCCGGGGACAGTCACAGCGGTGGGGAAGGGCGGATCACTCCTCGATGTCGATCCAGCGCGAGCGGTGGATGTCCTCGATGTTGGTCTGCCAGCCGCTCAGCGCGGGGCTCACCAGGTTGCGCGAGACGTAGTAGTAGAGGGGCAGGGTGGCGTTGTCGGCCAGCGCCAGGGCCTCGGCCTCGGCCATCAGCTCGGCGCGGGCGTCGGTGTCCTGGGTCTCAGCGGCCCGGTCCATCAGGGCATCGAAGGCGTCGTTGTCATAGGCGCCGTAGTTGTTGGCGACGCCGCCCTCCAGCAGGCTCAGGAAGTTCTGGGCGTCGTTGTAGTCGCCGATCCAGCCGGCCCGGGCCACGTCGAAGTCGCCCTGGCGGATGTCGGCGTAGTGGACGGCTACCTCGGCGTTGTAGAGCTCCACTTCCACGCCCAGCGGCTTCCACATGGCGGCCAGGGCGATGGCGACCTTGCGGTGGTCCTCGCTGGTGTTGTAACGCAGCAAGAGCTCGAGCGGGTTGTCCGGGCCGTAGCCGGCCTCGGCCATCAGCGCGCGGGCACGGGTGAGGCGCTCCTCCTGGCTCAGGTCGGCGAAGTCGAGCTCGGCCCCCTCGTAGTGGGCCACGTTGGGCGGCACGAAGCCGTAGGCGGGCTCTTCGCCGGTGCCCAGGATCTGGTCGGTGATCACCTCGCGGCGCGCCGCCAGGCTCAGCGCCTCGCGCACCCGCGGGTCGGCGGTGGCGCGGCCGTCCCGGGTGTTGAAGGCGTAGTAGTAGATGCCGAGGTAGGGCGCCACCTGCACGGCCTGGGGCAGGTTCTCCTGGAGCCAGGCGTACTGCTGGGTCGGGAACTCCCGGGCGATGTCGATCTCGCCGGCGCGGAAGCGGTTCAGGGCGGTGTTGCGCTCCTCGATGGGGAAGTAGATCACCTCGTCCAGGGCGACGTTCTCGGCGTCGTGGAAGTGCGGGTTGCGGGTGGCCTCGATGCGGGTCTGGGACTGCCACTCCTGCAGGGCGAAGGCGCCGTTGGAGACCATGTGCTCGGGGCTGGACCAGTCGTCGCCGTGGGCCTCCACGGCGTGCCGGGGCACCGGATAGGCGGTGTAGTGGGCCAGCTGGTCGAGGAAGTAGGGGGTGGAGCGCTCCAGGGTGATGCGCAGGGTGCGCGGGTCGAGCGCCTCGATGCCCAGCGCGCTCGGCTCGGCCTCGCCGGCGAAGACCGCCTCGGCGTTCTTCACCGGGTAGAGCAGGTAGGCGTAACTGGCGGCGGTCGCCGGGTCGAGGATGCGGCGGAAGGCGAAGACGAAGTCGTCGGCGGTCACCGGGGTGCCGTCCGACCAGGCGGCGTCCTCGCGCAGGGTGAAGGTGTAGGTCGTGCCGTCCTCGGCGATCTCCCAGGACTCGGCGACGCCGGGAATGCGCGTGCCGTCGGCGGCCTCGGTGACCAGCCCCTCGAAGAGGTCGCCGACCACGTCGTTCTCCCAGGTGCCGCTGATCTTGTGCGGGTCCAGGGAGGCGGGCTCGCCCATGATGGCGAGGCGCAGGGTCTCGGCGCTGGCGGGCAGGGCGAGGCAGGTGGCAGCCAGCAGCAGCGAGCCGGCGGCGAGGCGGGGCGTGATCATGGTGCACTCCGTTGCTTGTGGTTGTATGGAGTCGGCCGTGTCGGCCATGGCCTCACCATGTCCAAGCCGGCGGTCGCGGTCTATTCGAAATTGCGCATGACCTCATCCATGAATTCGATACCGCTCCCCGCGCCGATGGCCGGGGAGGATGGTCGCTGCGGCCGGGTTTCGCTACAATAGGTCCCTTTTCCGCGCCGCCGCGGCGGCCGTCTTTCCACTGCAGATTCAGGCGAGCGAGCCCATGCTGGAAACCAATGCCATCCACAACCTCATCAAGGACCTGTCTGAGCGGACAGACGTCCTGAGGGGGTATCTTTGACTATGCCGAAAAGAAGGATCGGCTAGAGGAAGTTACCCGCGAGCTCGAGGACCCCAACGTCTGGAGCGACCCGGATTACGCCCAGAAGCTCGGCAAGGAGCGCGCCACGCTGGAGACCATCGTCGCCACCATCGACGAGCTCGACCAGGGCCTGGGCGATAGCCGGGACCTCTTGGAGCTGGCCGAGATGGAGGAGGACGAGGGCACCGTCGCCGAGGTACAGAAGGAGCTCGAGGGCATGCAGGCGAGCCTCGCCAAGCTCGAGTTTCGGCGCATGTTCTCCGGCGAGATGGACGAGAACAACGCCTACCTCGACATCCAGGCCGGCTCCGGCGGCACCGAGGCCCAGGACTGGGCCAACATCCTGCTGCGCATGTACCTGCGCTGGGCCGAGCATCACGGCTTCAAGGCGGAGATCATCGAGGTCTCGGCCGGCGACGTGGCGGGCATCAAGTCGGCCTCGGTGCACATCCAGGGCGATCACGCCTTCGGCTGGCTGCGCACCGAGACCGGGGTGCACCGCCTGGTGCGCAAGAGTCCCTTCGACTCCGGCGGTCGCCGCCACACCTCCTTCGCCTCGGTGTTCCTCTCGCCGGAGGTGGACGACAGCTTCGAGGTCGAGATCAACCCCTCGGACCTGCGCGTCGATACCTACCGCTCCAGCGGCGCCGGCGGCCAGCACGTCAACACCACCGACTCCGCCGTGCGCATCACCCACGAGCCCACCGGCATCGTGGTGGCCTGCCAGAGCCAGCGCAGCCAGCACGCCAACCGCGACTTCGCCATGAAGCAGCTCAAGGCGAAGCTGTGGGAACACGAGATGCAGAAGCGCAACGCCGCCAAGCAGGAGGCCGAGGACTCCAAGGCCGACATCGGCTGGGGCAGCCAGATCCGCTCCTACGTGCTGGACGACCAGCGCATCAAGGATCTGCGCACCGGCGTCCAGTCGAGCAGCTGCGACAAGGTGCTGGACGGCGACCTGGATCAGTTCATCGAAGCCAGCCTGAAACAGGGACTCTGAGCCCTAGCCCTGCCGCGCCCCGGGCGAGCATCGCCCGGGGCGCGGCCTGACGCCCACTCTCTTCACCGCAGCGGCCTCTCGTGAGGCCGCGACGCCACAGGTAGCGACATGGCCCACCCGGACTCCCCGCAGAACGACGAGAACCGCCTGATCGCCGAGCGCCGTGCCAAGCTGGCCGCGCGCCGCGCACTGGCCGCCGACACCGGCGCGAGCGCCTTCCCCAACGACTTCCGCCGCGACAGCCTGGCGGCCGAGCTCGATGCCGAGCTCGGCGACAAGGACAAGGCCGAGCTGGAGGCGCTGGGTCGCCCGGCCGCCGTGGCCGGGCGCATCATGCGCAAGCGCGGGCCCTTCCTGGTGATCCAGGACCCCTCCGGCACGATCCAGCTCTACGTCGACAAGAAGGGGCTGCCGGCCGAGGTGCTCGAGGACGTCAAGGGCTGGGACATCGGCGACATCGTGGCCGCCCGCGGCCCGGTGCACAAGTCGGGCAAGGGCGACCTCTACGTGATGATGGTCGAGGCCAAGCTGCTCACCAAGAGCCTGCGGCCGCTGCCCGACAAGTTCCACGGCCTGACCGACCTCGAGGCGCGCTACCGCCAGCGCTACGTCGACCTGATCGTGAACCCCGATTCGCGCCGGGTCTTCGAGGCCCGCGCCGGGGTGATCAGCGCCATGCGCCGCTTCTTCGAGGATCGCGGCTTCATGGAGGTCGAGACGCCGATGCTGCAGCCGATCCCCGGCGGCGCCACGGCCCGGCCCTTCGTCACCCACCACAACGCGCTGGACATCGACATGTACCTGCGCATCGCCCCGGAGCTCTACCTCAAGCGCCTGGTGGTGGGCGGCTTCGAGAAGGTCTTCGAGATCAACCGCAACTTCCGCAACGAGGGGCTGTCGACCCGGCACAACCCCGAGTTCACGATGATCGAGTTCTACCAGGCTCACGCCAACCATCATGACCTGATGGACCTCACCGAGGAGATGCTGCGCAGCGTGGCCCAGAAGGTGCTCGGCACCACCACGGTGGTCAACACCGTGCGCAACGCCGAGGGCGAGGTGCTGGAGACCTTCGAGTACGACTTCGGCCAGCCGCTGCGCCGCATCACCGTGTTCGACGCCATCCTCGAGTTCAACCCGGACATCCACGCCGAGGCCCTGGCCGACGAGTCAGCGGCCCGCCAGATCGCCGAGCGCCTGGACATCGACGTCAAGGACGGCTGGGGGCTCGGCAAGGTCCAGATCGAGATCTTCGAGAAGACCGTCGAGCACCGCCTCCAGCAGCCGACCTTCATCACCGAGTACCCCACCGAGGTGAGCCCGCTGGCGCGCCGCAAGGACAGCGACCCCTTCGTCACCGAGCGCTTCGAGTTCTTCGTCGGCGGCCGCGAGATCGCCAACGGCTTCTCGGAGCTCAACGACGCCGAGGACCAGGCCGAGCGCTTCGCCGCCCAGGCCGCGGAGAAGGAGGCTGGCGACGACGAGGCGATGTACTACGACGCCGACTACGTCCGCGCCCTGGAGTTCGGCTTGCCGCCGACCGCCGGCGAGGGCATCGGCATCGACCGGCTGGTGATGCTGTTCACCGACAGCGCCTCGATCCGCGACGTGCTGCTGTTCCCGGCCATGCGCCCCGAGGTCGACTGAAGAGGCTGTGCTTCAGGGTGCGAGCGAGGGGCGCTGGGGATAGGCCGAAGGGGAGGTCCGAGGACCAGGGGTGAGGAGCATTGCTCCGAACGGGCTGGCCAGGGATGGCCAGCACCGGACCTGCAAGCGGAGTGGGACGCGAGAGCGCAGCAGGGCCGAGGTAGCGTCCATGGAGGGATTCACAGCGCCTCCCCCAAGGCCTGTCGCCAGGTCAGCCCCGAGCCGGGCAGTTAGAGACCACTCATCTGCGGTGATGAGGTGGGAAGCATTGGTAAACGCCGTGGGCAGCGCCCATAATGACCGTCGTTTCGACGTCGAGGAGACCGTGATGAAACTGCTCAACCGCTCCGCCCTGAGCGTCAGGCCGACCCGGCACTTCGTGGACTGGATCAATGCGCTCGAACCCACCATGGACGGGGACGACCTGACCCTGGCCGACGTCGAACGCGAAAGCACCGTCTACCTGATCCCGGAGATGGACACGCCGGAGGCCCTGGAGGGCTTCGTGCGCGAGCGCTTCCTCGAGATCCTCGAGACCGAGCTGCGCGCCTGGGAAGAGGACGAGCGCCAGTGGCCCGAGGCCCTGGACTGGGCGCTCTTCCAGCGCTTCCTGCAGGTCGAGCACAGCTACCTGGCCGTCGACCTGGACAACGAGGCGGCGCTGGAGATCTCCGAGGTGGACGACGCCCTGCTGCTGGAGACCGACTAGGACTGAGGCATCGGTCGAGCCGTCATCGCGATGACGGCGCCCCCGAGAAACCGGCTTCGGCCGGTTTTCGTTTTATGGCCCCTCCCTGGCGAGGGCAACAGACAGTGACGGAAACAGGATGAGTCGACTCTTCGCGACCCGTCCCGGCGACGACGGCCTGCCCGGCCCGGAACGGCGCCTGGCGGTGCTGGCCCTGATCCTCGGGACCCTGATGGCGGTGGTGGACACCACCATGGTCAACATCGCCCTGCCCACCATCGCCGCCGACCTCGCGGCCTCGCCCTCCCGGGTGGTGTGGGTCACCAACCTCTTCCAGGTGGTCTGTGCCGCCTTCCTGCTGGTCTTCGCCGCGCTCAGCGAACGGGTCGGGCGCTATCGCCTCTACACGGCCGGGGTGGGGCTCTTCACCCTGGCCGCGCTGGGCAGCGCCCTCTCCCGCAACCTCGAGACCCTGCTGCTGTTCCGGGGCCTGCAGGGGCTCGGCGCGGCGGCGACCCTCTCCATCGGGCCCTCGCTCTACCGCTCGATCTTCCCCTCGCGGCTGCTCGGCAGCGCCCTGGGGCTCTCCGCCCTGGTGGTGGCCGGCGGCTACGCGGCGGGGCCGACCCTTGGCGGCCTGGTGCTCTCGGTGGCGAACTGGCCGTGGCTCTTCGCCCTGCACGTGCCGCTGGGGCTCTGCGCCGCCAGCCTCGCCTGGCGGGCGCTCCCCCGGGAGCCGGGGCGTCGGGAGGACTTCGACTGGCGCGGCGCGCTCTTCGCGGTGGCCATGATGGCCGGGCTCTTCCTGGGCCTCGACGGCGCCGGCCACGGGGTCCCCGGCTGGCAGGTGCTCGCCTGGCTCGGCGGCAGCGCGCTCAGTGCCGCGCTCTTCCTGCGCCGCCAGCGGCGCGCGCGCCACCCCCTGCTGCCGCTGGCGCTGTTCGCCGAGCCGCGCTTCTCGCTGGCGGTCTGCGCCTCGGGGCTGGCCTTCGTGGGGCAGGGGCTGGCCTTCGTGGCGCTCTCCTTCGTCTATCAGCAGGAGATGGGCTTCACGCCGCTGCAGACCGCCTGGATGTTCACTCCCTGGCCGCTGGCGATCATGGTGGTGGGGCCGCTGGCGGGCCGCTTCGCCGACCGGGTCAACCCGAGCCTGCTCTCCAGTGCCGGCCTGGTGCTGCTGCTGCTGGGCCTGGCCGCCCTGGCCGGGCTGGACGCCGAGGCGGGCCTGGCCGACAGCCTGTGGCGCACCGCGCTCTGCGGCATGGGCTTCGGACTCTTCCAGCCCCCCAACAACCGCGAGATGATGGCGAGCGTGCCCCGGGAGCGCAGCGCCCGGGCCTCCGGCGTGATGAGCACCACCCGCACCGTGGGCCAGTCCCTCGGGGTCGCCCTGGTCGGCGCCTTCCTGGCCGCCGGCGCCCCGGTTCAGGCCACGCTCTGGGCCGGGGCCGGGGCCTGCGTGCTGTCGCTTCTGGCGAGCCTCTCGCGGGTCGGCCTGGCCGGGCGGGCCCAGCGCGAGGCGCGACGGGCCTGATCGCGGCAGGCGTCGTCGGGCCCGCGCGGAAGGCGTACAATGACCCTCTCATTCATCCAGCATCGAGACGTCGACATGAGCATCCAGGACACCATCGAAGCCAAGCTCAAGGCCCTCGAGCCCGACTTCGTGGCGGTGGAGAACGAGAGCCACCGGCACAACGTGCCGGCGAATTCGGAGACGCACTTCAAGGTCACCCTGGTCGCTCGCCGCTTCGAGGGGCTGATGCCGGTCAAGCGTCACCAGCAGCTCTACGCGCTGCTCGCCGACGAGCTGGCCGGTCCCGTCCACGCCCTGGCCCTGCACCTCTACACGCCCGAGGAGTGGCAGGCCAGCGGCCGCGCGCGCCCCGACTCCCCCGACTGCCGGGGCGGCGGCACCCCGTGACCCCGGAGCCGCAGCGTCTGCAGTACCTGGAGGCCATGGGCCTGACGGCCTGGGTCGCCCGCTATCGCCTGCCCAACGCCCTGCCCACGCCGGAGGTCGAGTGGGCGTCGCCCGGCCCCGAGGCCGCGACGCCCCCGCCGCCCGGCGAGCGCCTGCACGCCCTGCTCGACGAGGCCGCCCAGGCCCGGGACGCCACGCCCCGCGAGGCCCCCGCCGAGCCGGAGCCGCCCCAGCGTCCGCCGGCCGGCCCCGGCAAGGCGCGGGCCCTGCTCGGCGACATCGTGCCCGCCATCGAGTCGGAGGCCGCCGCCGAGCCGGTCGCGGCACGTCCCGCCCAGCGCGCCGGCGAGGCGCTGCGCTTCACCCTGCAGGTGGCCTGCCTCGACGGCCGCTGGCTGATCCTGCTGCCCCGGGAGGCGCCCCCGGGCGCCACCGAGGTGCGCCTGCTGCGCCACCTGCTGCAGGCCGCAGGCGTGGTGCCCGAGCAGATGCCGGCCTTCGAGGCCTTCCGCTGGCCCCAGGTGGAGGGGCTGCCGGTGGAGGCGCCCCTGGAGGAGGCCCGGGAGGGGCTCCAGGCCTTCCTGGCCGGCCGCCAGCGACGCGGCTGGGTGCCGGAGCGGCTGCTGGTATTCGGCGATGACGCCGTCCTCGACGAGCTGCTCGGCGTGGCCGATGCCCACTGCCCGCTGCTGGGACTGCCGGCCTGGCAGGGACCCGCTCTGGAGGAACTCGCCGGCAGCGCCGCGGCCAAGCGCGCGCTCTGGCCGCGGATCGCCGACTGGCGTGACGCCTGGGAGGCGGGGCATGCGCCCGGCTGAGGCGAGGCTGCGCCCGCTGGGGAGCGACGACCTGGCGGCGCTGACGGCCCTGGAGCAGGCCGGCCAGGACGATCCCTGGACGCCGCGCCAGCTCGCGGCCGCGCTGGCCGATCTCGAGACGCGGGTCGTCGGCGCCGAGCGGGACGCGCGGCTGGTGGGACATGCGGTGGTGGTGCGCCTGCCCTTCGATGCGGAGCTGCAGGCCATCCTGGTGGCCGGCGATCAGCGCCGCCAGGGGCTGGCGGCTCGGCTGCTCGACGAGGTGGTCGAGACGGCGCGAGACTGGGGCGTCGAGCGCCTGCTGCTGGAGGTGCGGGCGAGCAATGCGCCGGCCATCGGCCTCTATCGGCGCGCCGGCTTCAACGAGGACGGCCGGCGCCGCGGCTACTATCCGCCGCTCGCCGGCCGTGAGCGGGAGGACGCCCTGCTGATGTCGCTCCCGCTGGGCTGATCCCGCCTCAGCTGGTCGCGGTCGTCTCGACCTCGTCGAACTTGCCCAGCAGGCTGGAGAGGCGGCGCTCCCACTCCTCGCGCTCCTGCTTCAGGCGAGCGTTTTCCTCGCGCAGCTCCTCGGCTTCCATCCTCATCAACTCCAGGGCCTCGACGGCGCTGGTGACCTTCTGTTCGAGCTGGTTGAAGAGTTCGATGCTCATCCTGTTCTCCTGACTACATCCTGCTGATCGGGCCGCGCCCGGTGGGGATTCTCCTGCCGGCAGCGTAACCCCGCGGCCGGGGCTCAGCAACCGTCGCCGTCGGGCGACTGGCCCCCGGTCGGCCGGCGCCGATAGAGCCGCCCGGTGCTGTCGCCTGCACGCACCTCCCGATGCAGCTGCCAGCTGGCCGGCACGTCCGGTGCCAGCGAGGACTCGGTCTCGAGATAGATCGAGGCCTCCTCGGCGAGCCAGCCGCCGGCCTCCAGGGCCGCGCAGCAGTCGGCGGCGAGGCCCCGGTGGAAGGGCGGGTCGAGAAAGACCAGCGAGAAGGGGGCGGCGGGGCTGGCCAGGAAGGCCTGGGCCTCGGTGGTGTGCAGCGTGGCGCGCTCGCTGGCGCCCAGGGTGGCGAGGTTGTCGGCCAGCTGGCGGGCCACCCTGGCGTCGGCCTCGACGAACACCGCCTCTCGGGCGCCGCGAGACAGGGCCTCGAGGCCGAGCGCCCCGGTGCCGGCGAAGAGGTCGAGCACCCGCGCCCCGGGCACGGCGGCGGTCAGCCAGTTGAAGAGCGTCTCGCGCACCCGGTCGGGGGTGGGGCGCAGCCCGGGATGGTCGAGCACCGGGAGCTGGCGGCGGCGGAAGTCGCCGCCGATCAAGCGCAGCCGTCCGGTGTTCCGGCGGGCGGCGCTCCGGTTGCCGGGGCCCCTGGTCGAGGCGGCCGGGCCCGGGCGGCGGGGCTTGCGGGAGGAGGAGGAGCGACGTGTCATGGGGCGGATTGTAACCGCCGGCTTGTCCACAGTCATGGTGCGCAATGGTAGGATGAGGCGATTCGTTCATCCGTGAGGCGTGATCCCCCCATGTTCGGTTTTCTCAAGCGCAAGAAGAAGCAGGAACAGCAGCAGACGACACCGGAACAGGAGGCCAAGCGCCGGTCGGAAGAGGACGCGATAGCGGACGAACCCCGCCCCGAGGAGGGCGAGTCAGCAGCGGCCGTCACGGCCCATGAAACGCCTGAGGCAGAGGCGCCCGTCGAGGCCGATGCCGAGGAGACGATTGCGGCCGAGCCCCGCCCGGCGCCCGAGGAGCCGGCGGCAGAGACGCCCCCGCAGCGCGAGCCGGAGGCGGCGGCGCCGGCGTCCACCGCCGAGCCTGTCCTCGAACCCGAACCCGAACCCGAACCCGAACCCGAACCCGAACCCGAACCCGAACCCGAACTTGAGCCCGAGCCGACCCCGGCGCCCGCCGCCCTGCGGGAGAAGCCGGGCGGCGAGAAGAAGGGCTGGTTCGCGCGCATCCGCGCCGGGCTCGGCAAGACCCGCGCCAACCTCACCGATGGCCTCGCCGACCTCTTCATGGGGCGCAAGCAGATCGATGACGACCTGATGGAGGAGCTCGAGACCCAGCTGCTGCTGGCGGACGTGGGCATCGAGGCCACCACCGAGATCATCGATCGCCTCGCTGACCGGGTCTCGCGCAAGGAGCTCAAGGATCCCCAGGCGCTCTACCGGGCCCTGCAGGAGGAGCTGGCGGCGAGCCTCGAGCCGGTCACCGAGCCCCTCGCCCTGCCGCCCAAGGGTGAGGGACCCTTCGTGATCCTGGTGGTCGGCGTCAACGGCGTCGGCAAGACCACCACCATCGGCAAGCTGACCCAGCGCTTCCAGCGCGAGGGGCGCAGCGTGATGCTGGCCGCCGGCGACACCTTCCGCGCCGCCGCCGTGGAGCAGCTCAAGGTGTGGGGCGAGCGCAACGACGTGCCGGTGATCGCCCAGCACACCGGCGCCGACAGCGCCTCGGTGATCTTCGATGCCCTCTCGGCGGCCAAGGCGCGGGGCGTCGACGTGCTGATCGCCGACACCGCCGGGCGCCTGCACAACAAGGCGCACCTGATGGAGGAGCTGAAGAAGGTCCACCGGGTGATGGGCAAGATCGACGCCAGCGCCCCCCACGAGGTGATGCTGGTGCTCGACGCCGGCACCGGGCAGAACGCCCTGGCCCAGGCCTCGACCTTCCACGAGGCGGTGCCGATCACCGGCGTGACCCTGACCAAGCTCGACGGCACCGCCAAGGGCGGCATCATCTTCGCCCTGGCGCGCCAGCTCGGCACCCCGATCCGCTTCATCGGCGTCGGCGAGGGGCTGGATGACCTGCGACCCTTCGTGGCGCACGAGTTCGTCGATGCCCTCTTCGATCGGGACCAGGACACGCCCGCGTCATGATCGCCTTCGAGCACGTCGGCAAGCGCTACGGCGGCCGCTATGACGCGCTCGCCAACATCGACTTCCGCGTGCGCCGCGGCGAGATGGTCTTCCTGACCGGCCACTCCGGGGCGGGCAAGAGCTCGCTGCTGCGGCTGATCATGCGCCTGGAGCGGCCCAGCCGTGGCCGGGTGCGGGTGGCGGGCCACGACATCGACCGCCTGCACCACAGCCAGGTGCCCTTCTATCGTCGCCAGATCGGCGTGGTCTTCCAGGACCACCAGCTGCTCTTCGACCGCTCGATCTACCACAACGTGGCGCTGCCGCTGGAGATCCAGGGCATCGAGCGCCGCGAGGCCGCCCGCCGGGTGCGGGCGGCGCTCGACAAGGTCGGCCTGCTGCATCGCGAGGCGGCGCTGCCCATCGAGCTCTCCGGCGGCGAGCAGCAGCGGGTGGGCATCGCCCGGGCGGTGGTCAACAAGCCGGCGCTGCTGCTGGCCGACGAGCCCACCGGCAACCTCGACCCCCAGCTCTCCGCCGACATCATGGGGCTGTTCGAGGACTTCAACCGCATCGGCACCACGGTGATGGTCGCCAGCCACGACCTGGCGCTCATCGCCCGACTGCGCCACCGCACCCTGCGGCTGAGCGAGGGGCGCCTGGTGGCCGACGAGGAGATCGCATGAGCCGACCCGAGCCGCCGCCCCGCGGCGCCCGCACGCAGCGCTCGAGCGGGGCCCTGCGCTGGCGCGCCTGGGCCCGTCACCACCGCGCCATGGCCGCCGACAGCGCGCGTCGGCTGCTGCGCCGGCCCCTGGGCAGCCTCTTGACCATGCTGGCCATCGCCATCGCCCTGGTGCTGCCGGCCGGCCTGTGGCTGACCCTGGACAGCGCCCGGCTGCTCGATGCCCAGCTGGAGCAGAGCGCCACCCTCACCACCTACCTCGAGGAGGACGTCGGCGAGGCCGAGGCCGGGCGCATCGAACAGGCCCTGGCCGCCCAGGCGGGCGTGGCCGCCACCCGGCTGATCACCGCCGCCGAGGGCATGGCCGAGTTCCAGCAGGCGCTGGGGCTCGAGGATGCCCTGGCGCGGCTAGAGACGAACCCGTTGCCGGCCAGCGTCGTGGTACATCCCGCCGATGCCGACCCCGCGGCGGTGCGCCGCCTTGCCGAGGCCCTCGCGGCGGTGCCCGGCGTCGACGAGGTGCGCCTGGACCTCGCCTGGCTGGAGCGCCTGCGCCACCTCGCCGCCCTGGGCCAGCGCGTCACCCTGGCGCTGGGCGTGCTGTTCGCGCTGGGGGTGCTGCTGGTGGTCGGCAACACCATCCGGCTGGCCGTGGAGAGCCGCCGCCAGGAGATCGAGGTGGTCACCCTGATCGGCGCCACCCACGCCTTCGTGCGACGCCCCTTCCTCTATAGCGGCGCCTGGTTCGGCCTCGGAGGCGGCCTGCTGGCCTGGGGGCTGTTGAGCCTCGGCAGCGACTGGCTGGCGGCGCCGATTTCCGCGCTGGCGGCCAGCTACGGCGCCAGTTTCGCCCTGCCGCGGCTGGGCGCCGAAGGGTCTACAATACTGCTGGGCTGTAGTACACTACTTGGCTGGCTGGGCGCCTGGCTGGCCGTGAATCGGCACCTGGCGGAGATCCGGCCTCGTTAAGGCAAGCGGCCGGTTGATTCCACGCCTAAGACGAGTACATTTGGAACTTTCAACGGCCTTTATCGTCGTAGTCAGCGATCACGAACAGCACTATGGGCTTCGAAGGAGACAACCTGCACATGAGCACCAGTCTTCTGCCGGTGGGGCAACTCTCTCCCGGTCATGACCTGAACGGCTACATTCAGGCGGTCAACGGCATTCCCATGCTGACCGTCGAAGAGGAGCGCGATCTCGCCTTCCGGCTTCACGACGAGGGAGACCTGGAAGCGGCTCGCCGCCTGGTGCTGTCGCATCTGCGCTTCGTCGTCTATATCGCCCGCAGCTACTCCGGCTACGGCCTGCCCCAGGCGGACCTGATCCAGGAGGGCAACGTCGGCCTGATGAAGGCCGTCAAGCGCTTCGACCCGAATCAGGGGGTGCGGCTGGTCTCCTTCGCCGTGCACTGGATCAAGGCCGAGATTCACGAGTTCGTGCTGCGCAACTGGCGCATCGTCAAGATCGCCACCACCAAGGCCCAGCGCAAGCTGTTCTTCAACCTGCGCGGCGCCAAGAAGCGCCTGGCCTGGCTGAACACTGACGAGGTCGAGGCGATCGCCAAGGACCTCGACGTCAAGCCCGAGGTGGTGCGCGAGATGGAAGGGCGTCTGTCGGCCCACGACGCCGGCTTCGACGCCTCGCCCGGCGAGGACGACGAGTCCGCCTATCAGGCCCCGGTGCACTTCCTCGACGACGCCAGCGCCGATCCGGCCACCCAGCTCGAGGACAGCGACTGGGAGCAGGACGCCACCCAGCGCCTGCAGACGGCCCTCGAGGCCCTCGACGAGCGCTCCCGGGACATCCTGCAGCGCCGCTGGCTCGGCGACGCCAAGGCCACCCTGCACGAGCTGGCCGACGTCTACGGCGTTTCCGCCGAGCGCATCCGCCAGCTCGAGAAGAACGCCATGAAGAAGATCCGCCAGCAGATCGGTGACGCCCTGGTGGCCTGATGCTCGCCCCGTGCGCGTAGCCCCGAACGACGAAGCCCCGGCCAATGGCCGGGGCTTCGTGCGTTGGAGCGCGAGGTCGTCCTGGTGGCGTCAGGCCGTCTGGGCCGTGGGGCGCAGCAGCTGCGCCGAGAGCGCCGGCCACTGGTCGTCCCAGTGCTCGGTGGGGCGGTGGCGGAAGTCGCTGCGCACGTAGCGCGAGATCTGCCCCTCGAGCTGGGCCAGCATCAGGTTGGCGGCGGCGGAGACCGGCAGGGCGGGGCGACGGCCTTCGCGCAGCTCGGCCTCGCGCAGTACCTGCTTGAGCTGGGTCTCCAGGCGTTCGAAGAGCTGATGGATGCGAAGGCGCAGCCGCGCCGTCTCGCCGGTCAGGGCGTCGCCGCCGAGCAGGCGCGAGAGGCCCGGGTTCTTCTCGGCGAAGGCCAGCACCAGGGTGAGGATCTGGCCGCAGCGCGGCACCGCCTCCGGCACCTCGTCGAGGATCCGGCCGATGCGCTCGAAGAGGCTCTCCTCGATGAACTCGATCAGCCCCTCGAACATTCGCGCCTTGCTCGGGAAGTGGCGATAGAGCGCCGCCTCCGAGACGCCGACCTGGCGGGCCAGGGCGGCCACGGTGATGCGCTTGCCGCTGTCTTCCTCCAGCATCAGCGCCAGGCCCTGGAGGATCTGCTCGCGGCGGCTGGGGGTGTGGGTTTCCTGCGTCATGTCGTTATGTTCTTGTCGGTCGGGTGGATCGGGCCGGCCCCGTGGGGCGCGGCTCAAGGGGCCAGCTCTTGGCGGCTGGCTTGCATGGACCGGGGCCCGGCGCTCAGTCGGCGTCGGGCTCCTGGGGCTCGTCGGTGATCAGTGTGCCGACACCTGCGTTGGTGAAGATCTCCAGCAGGGTGGCGTGGGGCACGCGGCCGTCGATGATGTGGGCGCTCTTGGCGCCGCCCTTCACGGCCTCCAGGGCGCAGCGGATCTTCGGCAGCATGCCGCCGTGGATGGTGCCGTCGGCGATCAGGGCGTCCACCTGGCCGGTGGTCAGGCCGGTGAGCACCTCGCCCTCGGCGTTCATCAGGCCGGCCACGTTGGTCAGCAGCATCAGCTTCTCGGCGTCCAGGGCCTCGGCCACCTTGCCGGCCACCAGGTCGGCGTTGATGTTGTAGCTTCGGCCCTTGGCATCGACCCCGATGGGGGCGATGACCGGGATGAAGTCGCGGGCGGCGAGCATCTCGATCAGGTCGGTGGAGATGTGCTCCACCTCGCCGACGTGGCCGATGTCGATGATCTCCGGCGCGGTCATCTCCGGGCTCTGGTGCTCCACCTTGAGCTGGCGCGCGCGGATCTGGGCGCCGTCCTTGCCGGTCAGGCCGATGGCCTTGCCGCCGCACTGGTTGATCAGGTTGACGATGCCCTTGTTGACCAGCCCGCCCAGCACCATCTCGACCACGTCCATGGTCTCGGCGTCGGTGACCCGCATGCCGTTGACGAAGCGCGACTCGATGTTGAGCTTCTCGAGCAGGTCGCCGATCTGGGGGCCGCCGCCGTGCACCACCACCGGATTGATGCCGACCTCCTTCATCAGCACCATGTCGCGGGCGAAGGAGTCGATCAGGGCATCCTCGGTCATGGCGTTGCCGCCGTACTTCACCACCACGGTCTTGCCGGAGAAGCGCTGGATGTAGGGCAGCGCCTCGGAGAGCACCTCCACCACCTGGCGCGGGTCGCGGGTCTGTTCGGTCATCGGTCGGTTTCCCTGTCCTGTTTCGTCTGGCGTTCGTGTGCAGCGTGTCGGTGGGGCGAGCCGCCCCTCAGCGGGGCAGCTCGAGCTCGGGCGACACCTGGGCGAGGGCGTCGGCGAAGCGGGCGCGGATGCGCGTGAGCGCCGCCTCGTCCTTGCCCTCGAAGCGCAGCACCAGCACCGGCGTGGTGTTGGAGGCGCGACACAGCCCCCAGCCGTCCGGGTAGTCGACGCGGATGCCGTCCAGGGTGGTCTTGACGCCGTCCTCGCCGAAGTCGCCCTCCCGGGCCAGGCGGTCCACCAGGGCGAACTTGTTGTCGTCGGTCACGGCGATGTTGATCTCCGGGGTGCCGAGATCCTGAGGATAGCGGGCGAAGAAGGCGTCGGCACCGTCATCCTGCTTCGCGAGGATCTCGAGCAGCCGCGCCGCGGCGTAGAGGCCGTCGTCGAAGCCGTACCAGCGCTCCTGGAAGAAGATGTGGCCACTCATCTCGCCGGCGAGCTGCGCCCCGGTCTCCTTCATGCGCGCCTTGATCAGCGAGTGGCCGGTGCGCCACATCTCGGGCGTGCCGCCCGCTTCCTCGATCACCCGGGTCAGGTTGCCGGTGCACTTGACGTCGAAGATCACGCGGGCGTCGCGATTGCGCGACAGCATGTCCTCGGCGAAGGCCATCAGCAGGTGATCGGGGTAGATCAGCTTGCCGTTCGGGGTGATCACGCCGAGGCGGTCGCCGTCGCCGTCGAAGGCCAGGCCGATATCGGCGCCGGTCTCCTGCACGGTGCGGATCAGGTCCTCGAGGTTCTCGGGCTTGCCCGGGTCCGGGTGGTGGTTGGGGAAGGTGCCGTCGATCTCGGCGAACAGCGGCACCGTCTCGGCGCCGAGACGCTCGACCAGCGCCGGGCCGAGCTCGCCGGCCACGCCGTTGCCGCAGTCGACCACCGCCTTGATCGGGCGGGCCAGGCTGACGTCGCCGAGGATGCGCGCCAGATAGGCCTCGCGCACGTCCTCCTCGCGGACCGAGCCCTGGCCCTCAGCGAGGTCGCCCGTGGCGAGGCGGGTGTGCAGCGCGGTGATCGCCTCGCCGGAGAGCGTCTCGCCGCCCAGCACGATCTTGAAGCCGTTGTAGTCCGGCGGGTTGTGGCTGCCGGTGACCATCACGCCGGAGGCGGTGCCCTCGAGCACGTGGGTGGCGAAGTAGAGCACCGGCGTGGGCACCATGCCGACGTCGATGACGTCGCACCCGGTCGACGTCAGGCCGCGGGTCAGGGCGGCGAGCAGGCGCGGCCCGGAGAGGCGGCCGTCGCGGGCGACGACCACGGTGGATTCGCCGCGGGCGCGGGCCTCGCTGCCGATGGCGCGGCCGATCTGCTCGACGCTGGTCTCGGTCAGGGTGTCGTCGACGATGCCGCGGATGTCGTAGGCGCGGAAGATCGAGGCGGGTACGGTCTCTGTGGTCATGGGTTCCATCCGTTGTGAGAGTGCGAGTGGCTCAGCGCCGGCCCGAACTGCCGAAGCCGCCGTCGCCGCGATGGCTTTCGGCGAAGTCGTCGACGATCTCGAGCTCGGCCTGCACCACGGGCACAAGCACGTACTGTGCCAGCCGCTCGAAGGGCTCGATGGTGAAGGGTGCCTGGCCGCGGTTCCAGGTGGAGACCATCAGCTCGCCCTGGTAGTCGGAGTCGATCAGGCCGACCAGGTTGCCGAGCACGATGCCGTGCTTGTGGCCCAGCCCCGAGCGGGGCAGGATCATGCCGGCGAGGCCGGGGTCGGCGATGTGGATGGCGAGCCCGGTACGGATCAGCTCGCACTGGCCGGGCGCGAGGGTCAACGGGGCGTCGAGCAGGGCGTGCAGGTCCATGCCGGCGGAGCCGTCGGTGGCATAGCGGGGCATCGCGTCGCGCAGGCGCTCGTCGAGCAGCTTGACGGCGAGACGCGGGCGTTCGGGGGCGAGAGACATCGGGGCTCCTCGGGGTGCGGTGTCAGGGGGTGTGTCGGGCCGCCAGGCAGGCCAGGGCGCGGCGCACCACCGCCAGGGCGAGATCGGCCTTGGGTTGGGGCGAGAGCGCCTCGCGGCCCTCGGTCTCGCCGTCGCGCCACAGCAGCAGGGCGGCGTTGTGATCGGTGCCGAAGCCGATCTCGGGGTCGGAGACGTCGTTGGCGACGATCAGGTCCAGCCCCTTGCGGGTCAGCTTGTCCCGGGCGTAGGCCTCGAGGTCGCGGGTCTCGGCGGCGAAGCCGACGACGAAGGGGCGATCGGCCAGGGCCGCCACCGCGGCGATGATATCGGGGTTCTTGACCAGGCGCAGGGTCAGGCCCTCCTTGCCGTCGACCTTCTTGATTTTGTGCTCGGCGGCCGTCTCGGCGCGGTAGTCGGCCACGGCGGCGCAGCCGATGAAGAGGTCGCTGTCGGGGGCCAGCCGCTGGGCGGCCGCGTGCATCTCCCGGGCGCTCTCCACGTCGATGCGCTCCACGCCCTCCGGGGTGGGCAGGGCCACCGGGCCGCTGATCAGCCGCACCCGGGCGCCGAGCGCGGCCGCGGCGGCGGCCAGGGCGTAGCCCATCTTGCCGGAGCTGTGGTTGGAGAGGTAGCGCACCGGGTCCAGCGCCTCCCGGGTGGGACCGGCGGTGATGGTCACGGTCAGCCCCTCGGCCTCGCGCGCCTCGGCACCGGTCGCCTGAGAGCGCAGCGCCGCGACGATCGCCTCGGGCTCCAGCATGCGTCCCGGCCCGACGTCGCCGCAGGCCTGGTCGCCGCTCGCCGGCCCCAGCAGCCGCCAGCCGTCCCGGGCGAGCTGGTCGGCGTTGCGCTGTGTCGCCGGATGGCGCCACATGGCCTGGTTCATGGCCGGGGCCATCACCCTCTCGGCGTCGCTCGCCAGGCACAGGGTGGTCAGAAGGTCGTCGGCATGGCCTTGGGCGAGGCGCGCCATCAGGTCGGCGGTCGCCGGGGCGATCAGGATGGTGTCGGCCCAGCGCGCCAGCTCGATGTGGCCCATGCCGGCCTCGGCCTCGGGGTCGAGCAGCGAGGTGCGCACCGGCTCGCCGGTCAGCGCCTGCAGTGTCAGCTGCGTGATGAAGGCCTGGGCGCCCTCGGTCATGACCACGCGCACCTCGCAGCCCGCCTGCTTGAGCAGGCGGGCGAGCTGGGCGCTCTTGTAGGCGGCGATGCCGGCACTGATGCCTAGCAGGATGCGGTGGCCCGCATTCGGGCGGCCGCTGCGCCGTGAGCCGGGCAGTGAAGACATGGTGATATCCGAACGGGAATCGGGCCTCATACCTTACCATCGGCGCCCCACCTTGCGTAGCCGCCGGCCCGACTACACTGATAGCCACGAACGGCGGGCAGGGAGGCCGAGATGTCGATTCGCGACTGGCCGGAAGGGGAGCGTCCCAGGGAGAAGCTGCTGGCCCTCGGCGTGGAGGCGCTCTCCGATGCGGAGCTGTTGGCGATCTTCCTGCGCGTGGGGGTGGCGGGCCGATCGGCGGTGGACCTGGCCCGGGACCTGCTGGCGTCCTTCGGCGGCCTGCGGCCGCTGCTCGAGGCCGACCAGGCGCGCTTCTGTGCCGAGCGCGGCATCGGCACCGCCACTTTCGTGCAGCTCCAGGCCACCCTGGAGCTGTCGCGGCGTCATCTCGCCAGCCAGCTCGAGCGTGATCATGCCCTGACGTCGCCGACCCTGGTGCGCGCCTACCTCGCCGCCAAGCTGCGCCACCTCGGCCACGAGGAGTTCGCCGTGCTCTTCCTCGACAGCCAGCACCGGGTGATCCGCTACGAGTCGCTGTTTCGCGGCACCCTGGACAGCGCCTCGGTCTACCCCCGCGAGGTGGCCCGACGCGCCCTGGCGCTGGGTGCCGGGGCGGTGATCTTCGCCCATAACCATCCCTCCGGGGTGGCCGAGCCGTCGGATGCTGATCGGCGCATCACCGAGCGGCTGCGCGAGGCGCTCGCGTTGTTCGAGATCCGCGTGCTGGATCATTTCGTGGTGGGGGACGGGGAGGTGGTCTCCTTCGCCGAGCGGGGCTGGCTGTAGCGCGGGGGAGGTCGCGTGAGCCAGGCGCCCGCGCTGTCGTGCCCCGTCTGGCCCTGCCGACCAGGATCGCGATAGGAAAACGGCGCGCGGATCGGTATAATGTCGCACCGGTTGCGCTGGACCCTTTGGTACGGGTCCCCGCCTGTCATCGCCGTATGCCGCGCCACCCTCGGGTGTCGCCAGGCCATGCCACGCCCCCATCGGATCATCGCCGCGTCGCTTGCCGACCGTGGCGGTCTCTGGTATAAAGTGCAGCCTTTGAATTCCCTTGGGTCAAATGACAACGGGGTCGTCCCGGTTTGCCCGACAGGTTTTGAACACTCAGGTCTATACACCTGGCCAAGCGGTTGGAGGCTCTCATGTCCAAAGTATGTCAGGTTACCGGCAAGCGCCCGGTGACTGGTAACAACGTTTCACACTCCCAGCGCAAGACGCGCCGTCGTTTCGTGCCGAATCTGCATTCCCACCGTTTCTGGGTGGAGTCCGAGAAGCGCTTCGTCAAGCTGCGCGTCTCCTCCAAGGGCATGCGCATCATCGACAAGAAGGGCATCGAGGCGGTGCTCGGCGACATTCGCAAGCGCGGCGACGCCGTCTAAGCGTTCCACAGGGAGATATCCGTCATGCGTGACAAGATCCGAATGATTTCCAGCGCCGGTACCGGCCACTTCTACACCACCGACAAGAACAAGCGGAACACCCCGGACAAGCTTGAGAAGAAGATGTTTGATCCGACGATCCGCAAGCACGTGATGTACAAGGAAGGCAAGATCAAGTAACCCTTGGTCGCTTCCGCCGCAGGTACGAGCCTGTCAGCCTGAACCCGGCCCGATGGTCGGGTTCTTGCGTAGTGACGCTTCTCCGGACGAGACCATGCCCGAGTTGCCCGAAGTCGAGACCACCCGCCGCGGCATCGCGCCCCACGTGGAGGGCCGCGAGATCACCGAGGTGATCGTCCGCCAGGCCCGCCTGCGCGTGCCGGTGCCGGCGGATCTGGTCGAGCGTCTCGTCGGGGCGCGGATCGGCCCCCTCTCGCGTCGCGCCAAGTACCTGCTGGTGCCGCTGACGGGCGCGAACGGCTGCTCGGCCGGCACCCTGCTCTGGCACTTGGGCATGTCCGGCAGCCTGCGGCTCGCCCGCCTCGGTGAGCTGCCGAAGAAGCACGACCACGTCGACCTGGTGCTCGACGACGGCGGCATCCTGCGCTATCACGACCCGCGCCGCTTCGGCTTCGTCGACTGGCTCGCCGAGGGCCCGGCGGGGGATGCGCGCCTCGCCCGACTGGGGCCGGAGCCGCTGTCTGACGCCTTCGACGGCGCCCGGCTCTTCGCGCTGTCCCGCCGCAGGCGCCTCGCGGTGAAGCCCTTCCTGATGGACAACGCTGTGGTGGTGGGCGTGGGCAACATCTACGCTGCCGAGGCGCTGTTTTTGGCCGGCATCGACCCGCGCCGGGCCGCCGGGCGCATCGCCCGGGAGCGCTACGACCGCCTCGCGGCGGCGGTGCGCGAGGTGCTGGCGGCCGCCATCACCCAGGGCGGCACCACCCTGCGCGACTTCGTCGGCGGCACCGGCGAGCCCGGCTACTTCAAGCAGCGGCTCAATGTCTACGGCCGCGACGGCGAGCCCTGCCGGCGCTGCGGCGCCGAGCTGCGCCTGGTGACCCTGGGCCAGCGGGCCAGCGTGTTCTGCGGCCAGTGCCAGACCTGAACGATCCCCTCTTTCCCCTGCGAGACCCCCATGACCCAGCACACCCTGCGCCTGAAGAAGAACGCCGACCGTCGCCTCAAGGCCGGCCACCTGTGGCTCTACTCCAACGAGATCGACATCCAGGCCACGCCCCTCAAGGAGATCGCGCCCGGCACGCAGGTGGTGGTCGAGGCGGCCAACGGCAAGGGCATGGGGGTGGCCTACGTCAATCCGCACTCGCTGATCTGCGCCCGGATGGTCTCCCGCGATCCCAAGCAGGGGCTCGACCGCTCGCTGCTGGTGCACCGTCTGAACCAGGCCCTGGCCCTGCGCCAGCGGCTCTTCGACAAGCCCTTCTATCGCCTGGTGCACGGCGAGGGCGACCTGCTGCCGGGGCTCATCATCGACCGTTTCGGCGACGTCGTCGTGGTCCAGCTCAACACCGCCGGCATGCAGGCCGTGGCCGAGGAGCTGCTCGACGCCCTGGAGAAGGTGCTCTCGCCGGCGGCCGTGGTGTTCCGCAACGACACTAGCGGGCGTCGCCAGGAGGGCCTCGAGGCGAGCGTCGAGGTGGTGAAGGGCGAGCTGCCCGACCAGGTGCTGCTCGAGGAGAACGGCGTGCGCTTCGTCGCGCCGGTGCTCGACGGCCAGAAGACAGGCTGGTTCTATGATCACCGGGTCAACCGCGCCTGGCTCAACGGCCTGGTGGCCGGCAAGCGGGTGCTGGACCTGTTCAGCTACGTCGGGGGCTGGGGCGTGCAGGCCGCGGCCAGCGGCGCCAGCGAGGTGCTCTGCGTGGACGCCTCCGGCGCGGCGCTGGAGCGGGTCGCCGAGAACGCCACCCTCAACGGCCTGCACGAGCAGGTGGCGGTGGGCGAGGGCGATGCCTTCGAGGTGCTCGCCGCCCTCAAGGCCGAGGGGGAGGAGTTCGACGTGGTGATCCTCGACCCGCCCGCCTTCATCCGCAAGCGCAAGGACATCCCCAACGGCGAGCGGGCCTACGGCAAGCTCAACCGCGAGGCGATGCGCCTGCTCGGCCGCGACGGCCTGCTGCTCTCGGCCTCCTGCTCCATGCACCTGGCCCCGGAGCGCCTGGTCGACGTGGTGCGCGGCGCGGTGCGCCACCAGGACCGCCAGGGCCAGATCCTCTTCCAGGGCCATCAGGGGCCGGACCACCCGGTGCATCCGGCGATCCCCGAGACCGCCTACCTCAAGGCCCTGGGCGTGCGCGTCTTCCGGGACTAGGCCGTGACGGTGCCCGGCTACGTTCGCGCCTTCGCCCACTCCAATGCGCTGCTGGTCAGCCACGTGCATAACGTGCTGACCGCGGCCGGCATCCCGGTGGAGCTGCGCAACATGACCCTGGGCGGCGGTGCCGGCGAGTTGCCGCTGGGCGAGTGCGAGCCGGAGGTCTGGGTAGCGCCCCACAACCGCGAGCGGGCCGAGGCGCTGATTCGCCAGGCCCTCCACGGGGGCAGCGAGCGCCCGGCCTGGACCTGCCCCGGCTGCGGCGAGCGCCTCGAGGGCGCCTTCGATACCTGCTGGCACTGCGGTGCCGGCCGGGAGGGCCAGGACTAGCGCGACAAGCGGGCAGGGGAGGCACCCGTCGCCCTTCCGTGCACGGCCAGGCCACAGGGTTTTCTGTCGACGCCTTCTCTCATAGAAGATTTTCCGGTGAAAAAGCCGGCATTTATTCATCCTTTTTGTTCTTCTGCGTGGACTCTTCGTGTATCGACTGCCTGTGCTGTAATGGGGGAACACCGATTCCGTCACCCACCGCAGGAGCGTGCCATGCAGATCGCCGTACCCAAGGAAATCAAGAACCACGAGTATCGCGTCGCCCTGACCCCCTCGGGGGCCCGGGAGCTGGTCGGCCGTGGCCATACCGTCACCGTCCAGGCCGGGGCCGGCGAGGGCGCCGGCTTCCAGGACGCCGCCTATGAGGCCGCCGGGGCGCGCCTCGAGGCGGACGTGGCGAAGGTCTGGAGCGAGGCCGAGCTGATCCTCAAGGTCAAGGAGCCCCAGGCCGAGGAAGTCGCCCGGCTGACCAAGGGCCAGACGCTCTTCACCTACCTGCACCTGGCCGCCGAGGAGACCCTGACCCGCGGCCTGATGGCGAGCGGTGCCACCTGCATCGCCTACGAGACCGTCACCGACCGTCAGGGCGGGCTGCCGCTGCTGGCGCCGATGAGCACCGTGGCCGGCCGCATGGCCGTGCAGGCCGGCGCCCACAGCCTGGAGAAGGCCCAGGGCGGGGCCGGCGTGCTGCTGCCCGGCGTGCCCGGCGTCGCCCCGGCCAGGGTGGCCGTGATCGGCGGCGGCGTGGTGGGCGAGAACGCCGCCCGCATGGCGCTGGGCCTGGGCGCCGAGGTCACGGTGCTCGACACCTCCATCCCGCGCCTCGAGACCCTGGACGATCGCTACCAGGGGCGCATGAAGACCGTCTTCTCCACCGCCGACGCCATCGACGAGGCGGTGCGCGAGAGCGACCTGATCGTCGGCGCCGTGCTGATTCCCGGCGCCGCGGCGCCCAAGCTGATCACCCGCGCGATGCTCGCCGAGATGAAGCCGGGCAGCGTGCTGGTCGACGTGGCCATCGACCAGGGCGGCTGCTTCGAGACCAGCCGGGCCACCACCCACGCCGATCCGACCTATATCGTCGACGGCGTGGTGCACTACTGCGTGGCCAACATGCCCGGCGCCGTGGCGCGCACCTCCACCCAGGCGCTGACCAACGCCACCCTGCCGTTCGTGCGGGCGCTGGCCGACAAGGGCTGGCAACAGGCGCTGGCCGACGATCCGCACTTCGCCGCCGGCCTCAACGTCCACGACGGCCAGGTCACCTACCAGGCGGTCGCGGACGCCTTCGGCCTGGAGAGCGTCGATCCGGCCAGCCTGATCAAGTAGGACCCTCCTGGCGACAGGTGCCGGCAGCGCGAGCGGCGCGGGGGAGGGGCGAGGCGTCCGAGGGCACTGCCTCCGGGGACTCCGGGCCGTTGTGGAGGCGCTGTGAACCCCTCCCTGGGCGCTACCTTTTCCTTCCCTGGAAAAGGACCTTCGCGCCGACCCGCGCCCCTGCAAGTCGACACCGCGGGCCCCGGTCGCCTTGATCGGGGCCTCGCGTTACCATAGCGGCCATTCGAGAGTCAGCAGAGTCCCGCCTTCATGACCGCACCGTCCGACAAGACCCGTGTCCTCACCGGCATCACCACCACCGGTACCCCGCACCTCGGCAACTACGTGGGGGCGATCAAGCCTGCCATCGCCGCGAGCCAGGATCCGACCGTCCAGTCCTACTACTTCCTCGCCGACCTGCATGCGCTGATCAAGTGCCAGGACCCGCGGCGGGTGCAGGAGTCGCGCCTGGAGATCGCCGCCACCTGGCTGGCGCTGGGGCTGGATACCGACAACGCCATCTTCTACCGCCAGTCGGACGTGCCGGAGATCCCGGAGCTGACCTGGATGCTCTCCTGCGTCTGCGCCAAGGGCCTGATGAACCGCGCCCACGCCTACAAGGCGGCGGTGGCCGAGAACGAGGCCGCCGGCAACCAGGACCCGGACAAGGGCATCACCATGGGGCTGTTCGGCTATCCGGTGCTGATGGCGGCGGACATCCTGATGTTCAACGCCCACAAGGTGCCGGTGGGCCGCGACCAGATCCAGCACATCGAGATGGCGCGGGACATCGGCGGGCGCTTCAACCACCTCTACAAGGGGCAGTACTTCACCCAGCCCGAGGCGGTGGTGGACGAGCGGGTCGAGGTGCTGGGCGGCCTGGACGGGCGCAAGATGTCCAAGAGCTACAACAACACCATCCCGCTGTTCGTCTCCGAGAAGAAGCTCCAGAAGCTGGTGCGCAAGATCAAGACCAACTCCCTGGAGCCGGGCGAGCCCAAGGATCCGGCGAACTGCACCCTGTTCCAGATCTTCGCCGCCTTCGCGACCGCCGACGAGACCGAGGCCATGCGCGCCGAGTACGCCAACGGCATCGGCTGGGGCGAGGCCAAGAACCGCGTCTTCGAGCTGCTCAACGAGCAGCTGCGCGAGCCCCGCGAGCGCTACCAGGGGCTGATGGAGGATCCCGGCCACATCGAGCGGGTGCTGCTCCAGGGCGCCGAGCGGGCCCGCGCCGAGGCGGCGCCCTTCATGGACCGCCTGCGCCAGGCGGCGGGCCTCGGCCGCTTCGTCTGACGGCGACCGCGCGGGCCTCGGGCCGGGCTCCACGCGGAGCCCGGCCCTTCTATTTCTTTATAGCATAAAAGCCATACAGACGATGACTTCACGTTCTGCGGCGGATTCGTTAGTCTGCGTGTCTTCCCCCTGACCGCTGACCCGGACGCTTCCGGAGGATCCCCCCAATGAGTGATGTCGCCCTGATCCGGCGTTCCCGTCCGACCCTGCCGCTCCTCGCCGCCGCTGGCCTGCTGCTGGGCGCGCTGGCCGTGGGCAGCGCCTTCGGCGCCCGGATAGGCGCGCTGATGGTGGTAGGCGGCCTGCTCGGCATGGTGCTCTACCACGCCGCCTTCGGCTTCACCGCCGCCTGGCGGGTCTTCATCACCGAGCGTCGCGGCCGCGGCCTGCGGGCGCAGATGGTGATGCTGGCCATCGCCGTGGCGCTGTTCTTCCCGGCGCTCTCGGCCGGCAGTCTGTTCGGCCAGTCCGTCTCCGGCTTCGTGGCGCCGATCGGCGTGTCGGTGATCGTCGGCGCCTTCCTCTTCGGGGTCGGCATGCAGCTGGGCGGCGGTTGCGCCTCCGGCACCCTCTTCACCGCCGGCGGCGGCAACGCCCGCATGCTGATCACCCTGCTGTTCTTCGTGGTCGGCTCGGTGATCGGCACGGCCCATTTCGCCTGGTGGCAGAGCCTGCCGGCCTTCCAGCCGGTCTCGCTGGTGAAGAGCGCCGGCGCCGGCGGCGGCATCGCGATCAGCCTGGCGCTGTTCGCCGCCATCGCGGCGCTGACCGTGGTGATGGAGCGTCGCCGCCACGGCCAGCTGGAGCGCACGCCCCGGATCGACGCCGGCAACCGGCGCTGGCTCACCGGCCCCTGGCCGCTGCTGGCCGGCGCCGTGGGGCTGGCGCTGCTCAACTTCGCCACCCTCTCGCTCGCCGGGCGTCCCTGGGGGGTGACCTCGGCCTTCGCCCTCTGGGGCGCCAAGGGCTTCGAGCTCCTGGGCGGCGACGTCGGCCAGTGGGGCTACTGGCAGGCCCCCTGGAACGCCAGGGCGCTGGAGGCCAGCGTGTGGGGCGACATCACCACGGTGATGAACGTCGGCATCATGGCCGGCGCCCTAGTGGCGGCGTCGCTGGCCGGCAAGTTCGCGCCCAACTTTCGCATCCCGCTGCGCTCGGTGCTGGCCGCGGTGATCGGCGGCATCCTGCTGGGCTACGGGGCCCGCCTGGCGTTCGGCTGCAACATCGGCGCCTACTTCGGCGGCATCGCCTCCGGCAGCCTGCACGGCTGGGTGTGGCTGGTGGCGGCCTTCGCCGGCAACATGCTCGGCGTGAAGCTGCGGCCCTTCTTCTTCACGGGGCCCGCCGCTCGGGTGGCGACCGCGAAGGGCTGCTGAGCGCCGCCGTCGCTCCCATCGTTGACGCCCCGACCCCCGGTCGGGGCGTCGTCGTTTTCGGCGTGGTAGAGTGTCGCCAATGGCGCCGCCAGAGCGCCAACGGCCCGTTCCAGTCACCCTATCGAGGCGAGAGATGACCACCGAAGACAAGCGCCCCCTCTACATTCCCTACGCCGGTCCACCGCTGCTCGAGATGCCGCTGCTCAACAAGGGCAGCGCCTTCACGCGGGAGGAACGCCTGGAGTTCAACCTGATCGGGCTGCTGCCGCAGAATGTGGAGACCATCGAGGAGCAGGCGGAACGGGCCTACCGGCAGTACAGCCAGTGCCAGAACGACCTCGACAAGCACATCTACCTGCGGGCGATCCAGGACGACAACGAGACCCTCTACTACCGACTGGTCTCCGAGCACCTCGAGGAGATGCTGCCGATCATCTACACCCCCACGGTCGGTAAGGCGTGCGAGGAGTTCTCCAACATCTACCGCAACCACCGCGGGCTCTTCATCGCCTATCCCGATCGCGACCGCATGGACGACATCCTCAGGAGCTCCACCAAGGATAACGTCAAGGTGATCGTGGTCACCGACGGCGAGCGCATCCTGGGGCTCGGCGACCAGGGCATCGGCGGCATGGGCATCCCGATCGGCAAGCTGGCGCTCTACACCGCCTGCGGTGGCATCAGCCCGGCCTATACCCAGCCGATCATGCTCGACGTGGGCACCAACAACCAGGCGCTGCTCGACGATCCCATGTACATGGGCTGGCGTCACCGGCGGGTCTCCCAGGAGGAGTACGACGCCTTCATGGCCGAGTTCATCGCCGCGGTGAAGCGCCGCTGGCCCGGGGTGCTGCTGCAGTTCGAGGACTTCGCCCAGGCCAACGCCCTGCCGCTGCTGGATCGCTACCGCGACGAGCTGTGCTGCTTCAACGACGACGTCCAGGGCACGGCCTCGGTGGTGGTAGGTACCCTGATGGCGGCCTGCCAGGCGCGTGACGAGGGAATCGGCCAGCAGCGGGTGGTGTTCGTGGGCGCGGGCTCCGCCGGCTGCGGCATCGCCGAGCAGGTGGTGGTGGCCATGCAGGCCGAGGGGCTGACCGAGAAGGAGGCGCGCTCGCGCATCTACATGGTCGATCGCGAGGGCCTGGTCACCTCCGAGCAGGCCTGGCTGCGCGACTTCCAGGGGCGCCTCGCCCACGACCCGGAACTGGTGGCCGAGTGGGACGGCCAGTCGCTGCTCGAGGTGGTGCGCCGTATCGAGCCCACGGTGCTGATCGGGGTCTGCGGTATGCCGGGCATCTTCACCGAAGAGGTGGTGCGCGCCATGCACGCCAACTGCGAGATGCCGCTGATCATGCCGCTCTCCAACCCGACCTCCCGGGCCGAGGCGGTGCCGGAGGACGTGCTCCGCTGGACCGACGGCCAGGCCCTGGTCGCCACCGGCAGCCCCTTCGCGCCGGTCGAGTACGAGGGGCGCAGCATCCCCATCGCCCAGTGCAACAACGCCTACATCTTCCCGGGCATCGGCCTCGGCGTGGTGGCGGCCGGGGCGAAGCGGGTCACCGATGCCATGCTGATGGCCTCGTCCCGGGCGCTGGCTCGCGAGGCGCCGCTGGTCAAGGAAGGCAAGGGCGCGCTGCTGCCGCCGCTCTCCCAGATCCGCGAGCTCTCCAAGGCGATCGCCTTCGACGTCGCCGCCCAGGCCCAGGGCGAGGGCGTGGCGCTGAAGACCAACGGCATCAAGCTGCGCCAGGCCATCGAGCGCAACAGCTGGACGCCGGAGTATCGGCGTTACCGCCGCCGCTCCTTCTGATCGTGCCACGGGCATGAAAGAGGCCCCGCCGGCCGCCCGGCGGGGCCTTTTCGTCGCTCTTCATGGTGGAAGGGCTCGGGCTCTTTCGGCGACAGGACACGAGGGGGCGCTGTGAACCCATCCCTGGGCGCTACCGATGCCATCCTTGGCATCGGACCCCCTCTTAGGCCTGTCCCCGACGGCCTCTCGCCCGTTGGGATCAGGCCGCCCCGATCATCTTGCGCAGCACGTAGTGGAGGATGCCGCCGTGGCGGTAGTACTCCAGCTCGTTCTCGGTATCGATGCGGCACAGCGCCTCGATCTTCTTCTCGCCCTTGTCGGAGGCGATGGTCACCGTGACCTTGCCCCCCGGGGTGAGCTCCCTGAGCCCCTCGATGGAGACCGTCTCGTCGCCGGTCAGGCCGAGGGTCTTGCGGCTCTCGCCCTCGGGGAACTGCAGCGGCACCACGCCCATGCCGATCAGGTTGGAGCGGTGGATGCGCTCGTAGGACTCGGCCAGCACCGCGCGCACGCCGAGCAGGCGGGTGCCCTTGGCGGCCCAGTCACGGCTGGAGCCGGTGCCGTACTCCTTGCCGGCGATCACCACCAGCGGCGTGCCCTCCTGCTGGTAGCGCATGGCGGCATCGTAGATGGCCATCTGCTCGCCACTCGGCACGTGGCGGGTCTCGCCGCCGACCACGCCGTCGAGCATCTCGTTTCTGATGCGCACGTTGGCGAAGGTGCCGCGCATCATCACCTCGTGGTTGCCGCGCCGTGAGCCGTAGGAGTTGAAGTCCACCGGCTTCACGCCACGCTCCTGAAGGTAGCGCCCGGCGGGGCTGTCCGGCTTGATGGCGCCGGCCGGGGAGATGTGGTCGGTGGTCACCGAGTCGCCCAGCAGGGCCAGGACCCGGGCGTCCTTGACGTCCTCGATGGCCTCGGGGGTGCGGCCCATGCCCTCGAAGAAGGGCGGATGCTGGATGTAGGTGGAGTCCGTCGACCACTGGTAGACCTTGCTCTTCGGCACCTCGATGGCCTTCCAGGTCTCGTCGCCGTCGAAGACCTCGGCGTACTCCTTGCGGAACATCTCGGTGTTGACCCGCTCCACGGCCTCGGCGATCTCGGCCTGGCTGGGCCAGAGGTCCTTGAGGAAGACCGGCTTGCCGTGATGGTCGATGCCCAGCGGCTCGCGGGTCAGGTCGAGCTGGACGTTGCCGGCCAGGGCGTAGGCCACCACCAGGGGCGGCGAGG
>NZ_PYVX01000008.1 GCF_003056305.1 Halomonas denitrificans | reverse complement strand
CCTCGCCGCCCCTGGTGGTGGCCTACGCCCTGGCCGGCAACGTCCAGCTCGACCTGACCCGCGAGCCGCTGGGCATCGACCATCACGGCAAGCCGGTCTTCCTCAAGGACCTCTGGCCCAGCCAGGCGGAGATCGCCGAGGCCGTGGAGCGGGTCAACACCGAGATGTTCCGCAAGGAGTACGCCGAGGTCTTCGACGGTGACGAGACCTGGAAGGCCATCGAGGTGCCGAAGAGCAAGGTCTACCAGTGGTCGACGGACTCCACCTACATCCAGCATCCGCCTTTCTTCGAGGGCATGGGTCGCACCCCCGAGGCCATCGAGGACGTCAAGGACGCCCGGGTCCTGGCCCTGCTGGGGGACTCGGTGACCACCGACCACATCTCCCCGGCCGGCGCCATCAAGCCGGACAGCCCCGCCGGGCGCTACCTGCAGGAGCGTGGCGTGAAGCCGGTGGACTTCAACTCCTACGGCTCACGGCGCGGCAACCACGAGGTGATGATGCGCGGCACCTTCGCCAACGTGCGCATCAAAAACGAGATGCTCGACGGCGTGGTCGGCGGCGAGACCCGCCACGTGCCGAGCGGCGAGCAGATGGCGATCTACGATGCCGCCATGCGCTACCAGCAGGAGGGGACCCCGCTGGTGGTGATCGCTGGCAAGGAGTACGGCACCGGCTCCAGCCGTGACTGGGCCGCCAAGGGCACCCGCCTGCTCGGCGTGCGCGCGGTGCTGGCCGAGTCCTACGAGCGCATCCACCGCTCCAACCTGATCGGCATGGGCGTGGTGCCGCTGCAGTTCCCCGAGGGCGAGAGCCGCAAGACCCTCGGCCTGACCGGCGACGAGACGGTCTCCATCGAGGGGCTCAGGGAGCTCACCCCGGGGGGCAAGGTCAAGGTGACCATCGCCTCCGACAAGGGCGAGAAGACGATCGAGGCGCTGTGCCGTATCGATACCGAAAACGAGCTGGAGTACTACCGCCACGGCGGCATCCTGCACTATGTGCTGCGCAAGATGATCGGCGAGGCCTGATCCGCACGACGGCCGTTTCCCTGGCGGGCGTTCCGCTCAAGTCACCCCGAACAGGGCGGCAAGGGAGTGCTGGTCGTTACTTCGTCTTTTCAAGCGAAGCGTGAAGAAAAGCCGGCCCCTCGGGGCTGGCTTTTCTTATGGCAGACACCTCTTATGGCAGACACCTCTTATGGCAGTCACCTGGAGCCTGGGCTTGGGTGAAAGCCACTGGGGCAAGGCCCTGCAGGTCAGTAGAGAGGGAGATGCAGTGAGGCGCAGCGGGGGGCCTTGGTATAGTGGTGAGCCACTATGGCCATCGGACGGCGACCATGCCTTTGCTCGATCTGCTATCACCGTTGCCTGCCGGGCTCAACCTGGGCCTGGTGGCGCTGTCGGTCCTGACCTCGATGATCTCGGCGAGTGCCGGCATCGGCGGCGGCACCCTCCTGATCAGCGCCATGGCGCAGGTGATGCCGGCCGCGGCCCTGATCCCGGTGCACGGCATGGTGCAGCTGGGCTCCAACGCCGGCCGCGCCGGCCTGACCTGGCGTCACATCGACCGCCGGGTGATCGCCGTCTTCCTGCCCGGGGTAGTAATCGGCGCCCTGCTGGCGGCCTGGCTGCTGGCGGGCCTGCCCGCGGGGGTGCTCGAGTTGACCATCGCCGGCTTCGTGCTGTTCTCCTGCTGGGGGCCAGCGCCGCCGGCCCGGGCCCTGGGGCGCACCGGCACCCTGCTGGCCGGCGCCGTGACCACCCTGCTGTCGAGCCTGGTCGGTGCCAGCGGTCCGCTGGTCGGCGCCTTCATCAAGCACGCCCAGCCCACCCGCATGGCGCGGGTGGCGACCTTTTCCGCCTGCATGACCCTGCAGCATCTCACCAAGGCCTTTGTGTTCGGGGTGGCAGGCTTCGTCTTCCACGAGTGGTTGGGCCTGATGTCGGCGATGATCGCCGCCGGGCTCGCCGGCACCTGGCTCGGCCTGCGCCTGCTCAAGCGGCTCACGGAGCGGCGCTTCGACGTGCTCTTTCGCTGGGCGCTGACGCTGCTCGCCCTGCGGCTGGTGTGGATGGGCGGCCAGCGCCTGCTGGGCGCGTGACGGGGTCAGGCGGTGAGGCGGGCTCGGCGTCGCTGTACGGCCTCCCAGGCCTTCTCGTGGAAGAAGTAGGCGACGGTGTTGGCGGCGGGTTCCAGCAGCGCGATCATGCCGCCGAGCACCCAGCTGCCGGTGATCAGGTAGGTCACGCCGAACGCCACGCAGAAGTGCACGACGGCGAAGGTGGCGGTCTTCTTCATGACGCGGGCTCCATGGTGTCAGGGACTGACCACCATCCTAGGTGGCGCGTCGTCATGCAGTAAGTCTATTCACCGAATGCTTTCGATAGCTTTTGACAATGGCGTGACGGCTGGCGCGCCGACGGTGGAAAAAGCGACTAGAAGAATCGGTGAAAAGTCTGACTTCCGCCCTGTACAGAGCGCGACGGCTAGCCATAATGTCTAGGTGTCACTGGAACTACCTCGAGGGAACGCATCATGGTGCCTAACACAACAACGATCCGGCGCCGCCTGGGGGTCGTCTTCACGCTGCTGGCCTGCCTGCTGCTGGTGTCTGGGACCGCCCAGGCCGGCAATCCTCGCTATGCCGGCATCGTCATCGACGCCGATACCCAGGAGATTCTCTACGCGGAGAACGCCGACCGGCTCCGCTACCCCGCCTCGCTGACCAAGATGATGACGCTCTACCTGATGTTCGAGGCCCTGGAGGAGGGGCGGCTGCGCCTGGATCAGCCGCTGCCGGTCTCCGCCTATGCGGCCTCGAAGCCCGCCTCCAAGCTCTACGTGAAGCCCGGCTCCACCATCCCGGTGGACACGGCCATCGATGCGCTGGTGATCAAGTCGGCGAACGACGTGGCCGTGGTGGTGGCCGAGGCCCTGGGCGGCAGCGATAGCCGCTTCGCGCAGATGATGACCGACAAGGCCCGCGAACTCGGCATGCAGGACACCGTCTTTCGCAACCCCAACGGCCTGCCCGATGCCGGCCAGGTCACCACTGCCCGGGACATGGCGGTGCTCTCGCGCCACCTGATGCGTGACTTCCCCCAGTACTACCCGCGCTTCTCGCGGACGCGCTTCACCTGGCGGGGCAAGACCATCACCGGCCACAACCGCCTGTTGACGAAGTATCCCGGCGCCGACGGCTTGAAGACCGGCTTCATCCGCGCCTCCGGCTTCAACGTCGCCACCTCGGCGGTGCGCGGCGAGCGCCGCCTGCTGACCGTGGTGATGGGCGGCTTCACCGCCGCCTCGCGGGACGCCCATACCGCCGACCTGCTGGATCGCGGCTTCCTGCGCGCGTCGCTGGCCGACGGCCGCGACTGGCTGGCCAGTGCCGACCTCACCGGCGGTCGCCTGATGCCCGGCGAGCCCCTGGCACCGGGACAGCCGATCGCCCGCGACCAGCGCCTGGCGAGCCTCGGCTCGGCGCCGCGCACGGCCGACCCGGTCGACCGCGAGTTCGCGGCCCCGGTCATGGCGTCGGCGCCGAGCGCGGTCGCGCCGGCGGTGACGGCGACGCGGATCGCCCGGGTGGAGCGTCCGGTCGCGGCCGAGGCGGCGCTGCCGGCGCAGGGCTCGGCCGAGGATCCCATTCGCGAGCTGATCGCCGATAACGGCACCGCCGCGCCGCGTCCCCTCGCCCAGGGCCGCTGGGGCGTGCAGGTCGGCGCCTTCAGCGATGCCGGCCACGCCCGCAGCCTGGCCGCCCGGGCCGCCGATCGCCTGGCCAACGAGCTGGCCCATGCCCGGGTCGCCGTGGGCAGCGCCGAATCGGCCGGTGTCTACCGCGCCCGGCTGGTCGACATGAACGAAGGACAGGCGCATACCGCCTGCCGTCGCCTGGTGGCCCAGGGCATGGAGTGCATGGTGGTGCAGGCCAGCCTCTGAGCTCTTGCCCCGTCACGCGCCACCGACTAGCCTGACCCCTCTGACACCCCGCCGGCCTTCGGGCCGGCGGGGTGCTCTTTTCGTCGCTGCCAGGGAGGGCCGTCGGCATGTCATCGACCTACACGTCATCCACCTTCAAGGGCATCGGCTTCATGTGCCTGGGGGTGTTCTGCCTGGCACTGGGCGATGCCATCACCAAGTGGCTGGGCGAGGTGCACTCGCCGCTGCAGATCATCTTCTTTCGCACCCTGGTGTCGCTGCCGCTGATCGCTCTGATCGCGCGCTTCAACGGCGGCCTGCGCACCCTCACCACCCGGCGCCCGGGGGTGCACCTGCTGCGCGGCCTGATCTTCAGCGGCACCATGATCTGCTTCATGTGGGGCCTCACCCTGCTGCCCCTGGCCGAGACCACGGCCATCGCCTTCGCCGCGCCGCTGTTCGTGACCGTGCTGTCGGTACCGCTGCTCGGCGAGCGGGTCGACGGACCGACCCTGGCCGCCACCCTGCTGGGCTTTCTCGGCGTGCTGGTGGTGATCCGCCCCGGGGGCGCGAGCTTCCAGCCCGGCGCCCTGGTGGTGGTCGGCGCGGCGGTCTTCTATGCCCTGACCATGCTCACCGCGCGGCGCTACGGCGATCGCGAGCACCTCTGGGCGATGGTCTTCTACACCACCCTGGTGCCGCTTCTGGTCTCGGCGACGACGCTGCCCTGGGTGTGGCAGACGCCGGCGCCGCTGCACTGGCCGGCCTTCCTGGTGGCGGGGGTGCTCGGGGTGGGCGCCATGACCGGCCTGACCCTGGCGTTTCGCTACGCGCCGGCGGCGCTGGTCGCGCCCTTCGACTACACGGCCCTGCTGTGGGCCGTGGGCCTCGGCTGGTGGTTCTGGGACGAGGTGCCGGACCTGTGGGTCTTCGTCGGCGGCAGCCTGATCATAGCCAGCGGCCTGGCGATCGCCTATCACGATCGGCGCACCACCCTGAAGCGCCGGCCCACCGCCTAAGGCCTCGCGGCTCGCCGGCGCCTTCCGCTTCCCGGCCGTGACCCGCCGCCCGCCCTTAAGCCTCTCGTAAGCTCGATGGTCGATGATGCGATCGTCCCCGGCCTCGCGGCCGGGGGCGCCGAGGCCGCCGCACCGGTGGCCGTTCGACACCGACTCTGGAGGTTCTGTCATGAAACGCACCCTGATCACCGGCATCCTCGTCTCCGGTCTGATGACGGTCAGCCTCTCGGCCCTGGCCGGGCCGACCTGCACCGACGCGCCCCAGGAGGAGTGGATGAGCGAGGCGGCGATGCAGCAGCGGATCGCCGACCTGGGCTACGAGGTCAAGGCGTTCAAGACCACCGACGGCAACTGCTACGAGATCTACGGCTGGGACGACCAGGAGCGCCGTGTCGAGATCTACTTCAACCCGGTCGACGGCAGCATCGTCAAGCAGGAGATCGACTGAGGGAGGCCGCGTCATGAGAGCCAAGACGAACGGCGGGCGGGTCCGCGTCTGGGATCCACTGGTGCGCCTCGTGCACTGGTCGCTGGTGGCAGGCGTCGCGGCCAATGCGTTTCTCACCGAGGAGGGCGAGTCCTGGCACCAGTGGATCGGCTACGGCGTGGTGGCGCTGATCGGCGTGAGGATCCTGTGGGGCTTCGTCGGCCCCTGGCCGGCCCGCTGGACGAGCTTCTGGCCGACGCCCCGTCGCCTGCGGGCGGCCCTGAGCCCGGCGAGGGCCGCCGCCGCGTCGGGCGCCGCGGCCCCGCCGTTCCCCGGGATCACCCATACCCCACCGGGGGCGGTGATGATGCTGACGCTGCTGGCCCTGCTGCTGGGGCTCGGCGCGACCGGGTACATGATGGAGGAGACCGACCGCTTCTGGGGCGTCGGCTGGGTCGAGGAGGCCCATGAGCTGATGAGCGATGCGATCCTCGTGCTGGTCCCCCTGCACGTCCTCGGCTCGCTCTGGGAGAGCCGCAAGCGCCGCGACAACCTCATCGCGGGCATGGTCCACGGCGACCGGCGCCTCCCCGAGACGCCGGGCTCGCGCTGACGCGCCCTGCCAGCCGGCCTCACCGCGACGGCGCCCCCGACCTGATGGCCGGGGGCGCCGTCGTGTGGGGCACGTGGTGAGTGTTTGGGGCGGGCTCAGCGGCGGGGGAAGGCGCGGGCGGCGGCCTCGGGGTCGGGCGTGCCGCAGATGGCGGAGATCACCGCCAGGCCGCCGGCGCCCGTCCGGTACACCGCCTCGGCGTGCTCGACCTTGAGCCCGCCGATGGCCACGCTCGGCAGCGGGCTCGCCGCCACCAGGGCGGCCAGGCCGTCGACGCCCAGCGGCTCGGCGTGGTCGTGCTTGCTGGGGGTGGCGAACACCGGGCCGAGCCCGAGGTAGTCCAGGACGCCCGGGTCGAGGCGGGCGAGCTGCTCGTGGGTCTGCACCGAGAGCCCGAGGATCGCCTGGGGTCCAAGCGCCGCGCGGGCCCGGGCCACGTCGCCGTCGTCCTGGCCGATGTGCAGGCCGTCGGCCCCCGCGGCGAGCGCCACCTCCAGCCGGTCGTTGATGATCAGCGGCACGCCGGTGCCTTCGAGCATCGCCTTGAGGCGGCGGGCCTGGTCGATCATCTCGGCGTCACTGGCGTGCTTGTCGCGCAGCTGCACCAGGGTCACGCCGCCGCGCACCGCGGCGGCGACGGTCTCCTCCAGGCCGTGGTCCGCGCAGAGGCCGGCGTCGGTGACGAGGTAGAGCGAGAGGTCAAGGGGCATCGGTCATCTCCAGGCGGGCTCGATCGGCGAGGGCCTCGTGGTCGAGGTGGTAGAGGGCGTCGAGGAAGGCGACCGCGAAGCTGCCGGGGCCGCGGGCCACCTCGCCGGCGAGCTCGCCGGCCACGGCGTAGCCGACGAGCGCCGCCGTCGTCGCCGCGAAGTGGTCGTCGGCGCCGGCGAGGAAGGCCGCCACCACGCCGGTCAGCGCGCAGCCCAGGGTGGTGACCTTGGGCATCAGCGGGTGTCCGCCGTGCACCCGGGCGAGGCGCCGGCCGTCGGTGACCAGGTCCACCTCACCGGTCACCGCCACCACGCCGCCGGTCTGCTCGGCTAGGCGGCGGGCGGCCGCGAGGGCCGCCTCGGCGGGGTCGGTGCTGTCCACGCCGCGGCCGCCGCCGGCGCCGCCCGCCAGGGCGATGATCTCCGAGGCGTTGCCGCGGATCACGTCCGGCGAGAGGGCCAGCAGCCGCGCGCCGGTCTCGCGGCGATAGCGCGTGGCGCCCACCGCCACCGGGTCCAGCACCCAGGGGCGCCCCGTCTCGCCGGCCGCCAGCGCCGCGGCCTCCATGGCCTCGACCCAGTGGGGCGAGAGGGTGCCGATGTTGATCGTCAGGGCGCCGGCCAGGGCGGTGAACTCGGCGGCCTCCTCGCGGGCGTGGACCATGGCCGGCGAGGCGCCGAGCGCCAGCAGCACGTTGGCCATGCTGTTCATGGCCACGTGGTTGGTGATGTTGTGGACCAGCGGGCGGGTCGCGCGCACCCGGGCCAGGTGCGCGGCGGGATCGATGTGGTGCATGGGGCCTCCCCGGCGGGGAGGTGCCGCGCGGCGGCGGCCGGCGCGGCACGACTCCCTACGCCGGCATTGTCCGGGTCAGGTTCCAAGGGTGCGTCTCAGCCGTGGCCAATCGCCGCGGCGCCCCGGTCGTCAGGCCCCACTATCCTTGTCGCCCCGGCGGCTGTAAAGACCGGGCGTCAGGCCAGCAGCTGAATGCCGACCAGTGTGATCAGGCTGGCCAGGGTCAGGCAGTAGAGGGTCTCCCGGGCCTCCTCCTGCTGGAGCAGGCCGGGCGACAGCAGCGCCAGCCCCGACGCCCCCAGGGCGACCAGTTCCAGGGGGATCGCCACCGGCTGCCAGCCGGCCAGCAGCGCGCCGAGGGCCAGCAGCAGCAGGCCCGCGACGACCAGGCCGCCGGCCTGTCGGACGTTGGCGGGCAGGGCATCCAGGGTGATCGTGCTCATGCGGTCGTCTCCTCGTCATGGTCGGGCCGCACACCGGCCCCGCACCCTTGACGCTACGGCGGGTGCCTTAACGACCGCTTAAGGGGAGATGACCGTCGCGTGACGCTCGCCGCTCAGGCGGCGCGCCGGGTCCTCGGCAGCGAGGCCGTGACGCGCAGCCCGCCGCCCGGGGCCTCGTCGAGTCGCAGGCCGCCGCGGTGGCGCTGCAGCAGGCGGTCGACGATGGAGAGCCCGAGGCCCGCCCCGGCGCCGGGGCCGCCACGATGGAAGCGCGCCAGCACCTGCTGGCGCTGCTCTGCCGGTATGCCCGGTCCCTGGTCCTCCACGGTGATCGTCACGGCGTCCTGCGCGGCGGTGAGCACGATGCGGATCAGGGCGTCCGCCGGCGAGTGCTGCAGGGCGTTGCCGACCAGATTCTGCAGCAGGGTGTCGACCGTGCCGGGTTCCACCTCGAGCCGCCAGTCCGCCGTCTCGTCGGCCTCCAGCTGCAGCTCCTGGCGACCCTCCACGGCCAGCGGCATCAGCTTGGCCAGCGCCTCCCGCGCCTCGGGCAGCAGCGCGATCTCCTGCACCTGGCCGTCGCCCTCCTGCTCGGGCTCGAGCCGGGCCAGGGTGAGCAGCTGCGAGACCATCCGCGTGGCCCGGGCCACGCCGCCGCGCAGCTTGTCGAGCGCCTCGCGGCGGTCCTCGGGGTCGTCGGCGGCCAGGGCGTTCTGGGCGTGGAGGTCGAGCACGGCCAGTGGCGTGCGCAGCTCGTGGGCGGCGTCGGCGATGAAGCGCTGCTCCCGGGCGCGCAGGGCGCGGATCCGCTCGAGCAGCCGGTTGAGGGCACCGGCGATGGTCTCAAGCTCCCGGGGCAGCCGCTGCATGACCAGCGGCTGCAGGTTCTGGGGATCGCGGCTGCGAATCTGCGCGGCCAGCTGCGACAGCGGCCGCAGGCCCCAGCCGATGGCCCACCACAGCAGCAGGCCCAGCACCGGCAGCCCCAGCAGGTCCGGCATCAGGGTGCGCAGGGCGATGGCGGTGACCAGCTCGCCGCGCACGTCCTCGCGCTCCGCCACCAGCACCCGCCGCGGGTTGCCCGGGGCGTCCAGGGCGAAGACCCGCCACTCGTAGTCATCGAGGCGCGCGCGACCGAAGCCGTTGCGCAGCGGCGTGAGCGGCGCCTCGGGGGCCTCGGCGGAGCGCAGCAGCAGGGTCTCGTCCCGCCAGGCCTGGAAGATCAGCTTGCTCTCGTAGGGGTGGCGCACCACCGGCCCCGGGGCCTCGTCGCCGCGCTGCAGCGCCGTGCCGATGCTGTCCAGCAGCGCCTGGCGCTGATCGTCGGGAAGCGGGGCGCCCACCAGCCCCTCCAGCAGCCGGGCGTTCTGGGCCAGCCTGGCGTCGAAGAGCTCCTCCACCTCGTGGGCGGCGTCGCGGTAGCTGGTCAGCCCGATCACCAGCATGCTCAGGGCGAAGACCAGCAGCACCACGCCGAGGGTGCGGCGGCGGATCGAGGTCATGAGGGCGTCTTGTCCATCACGTAGCCGATGCCGCGCACGGTGCGGATCAGCTCGGGGAAGAGCTTGCGGCGCAGGTGATGGACGTGCACCTCGATGGCGTTGCTCTCCACCTCCTCGTCCCAGCCGTAGACCAGCCGGGTCAGGGTGTCGCGGGTGAAGACCCGCCCCGGATGGCTGAGGAACTCCTGCAGCAGGGCGAACTCGCGCCGCGACAGCGCCACGGGCGTCTCCCGAAAGCTGACGCTGTGGGTGGCGGGGTCGAGGCGGATGCCGCGCGCCTCCAGCACGTGGCTGGCCTGCCCCTGGCTGCGACGCAGCAGGGCGCGCAGGCGCGCCTTGAGCTCGTCGACCTGGAAGGGCTTGATCAGGTAGTCGTCGGCGCCAGCGTCGAGGCCGGCGATACGGTCATCGATGCCGTCCCGGGCGGTCAGCACCAGCACCGGCACGCGGTTGCCCCGCCGTCGCACCGCCTCGAGCACCCGCATGCCGTCGAGCCCGGGCAGGCCCAGATCGAGGATCACGGCGTCGAAGGGCTCGTCGCCCTGCAGTGCCGCCAGGGCCTGGCGGCCATCGGCCAGCAGGTCCACGGCGTAGTGTTCGGGCTTGAGCGCCAGGCGGATGCCCGCGGCCAGGCTGGGGTCATCCTCCACCAGCAGTATGCGCATGTCCTGTCCTTGCAAGGGGCGTGTTCGGCGGTGTCGCTGTCGGGATAGTCGCCGCGCACGGGGCGGCTGTCGAGTCCCGGGGCGGCTCGCGGGTCACGGCGTCTCGCCTCTGGGCCCTGCGAGGAAGCGGCGGATGGTGGGCAGCTGGCGGCGCAGGGCCCGGTCGACCAGGCCCGGGGCGATGGCGTTGAGCCGGGCGAAGAGCCGCTCCGGGCCGCCCAGCTGGGTCTCCTCGCGCCCGGCCTCGATGGCCTGGCGGACCCGGCGGGCGACCGGCTGGGGGTTGTCCATGGCGTTGCCCAGCGCGCGGTTCATCGCCTCGACCTCCGGGGCGTTCATGGCGGTGCGGGTGGCCCGGGGGGCGACGTGCAGCACGTGGACCCGGGTGTCGGAGAGCTCCCGGCGCAGCGCCTCGGTGAAGCCCCGCAGGGCGAACTTGGTGGCGCAGTAGCCGACCTGGCCGGGATAGCCGAGGGTGCCGAAGGTCGAGCCCAGGTTGACCACCCAGCCGTGCTCGGCGGCGAGCAGCCGGGGCAGCAGCGCGCGGGTCAGCTGCAGGGTGCTGGTGAGGTTGAGGGTGACCAGCGCCTCGAGCTCGTCGTCGCTCGTGGCCTCGAAGAGCCCCGCCCGGTTCACCCCGGCGGCGTTGATCAGCATGGTGCAGCCCGCCTCGACGGCCGCCTCGACCAGCCGCCGGCGCTCCTCGCCGCGGGTCAGGTCGGCGGCGACGACCGTCACCCGCTCCGGGTGGCGCGCCGCCAGGGCGTCGAGGGCCTCCCGGCGGCGACCGGTGATCAGCAGCCGCGCGCCGGCGTTCGCCAGCTCGTCGACCAGGGCCTCGCCGATGCCGCCGCTCGCCCCGGTGAGCAGCACCGTCTGGGCGGCCCAGCCGCCCTCGGGCAGCGGGTTGGACCAGGGCTTTCTAGACCAGCGCATCGGTGAGCTCCCGGGTCGCGTCGCCGCCGGCGCACCGGGCGGTGACGCCGCGGAACATGGCGCCATAGAGGCGATAGACCATCTTCGCGGTGTCGATCACCGCCGCCAGGTCTCCGCCCTCGAGGCGGTTCATCAGGCCCTCGAAGAAGGCCAGGTGGCCGATGTCGAGGCTGCCGTGGGAGGTCAGGTAGCGCACTGCCTCGTCCGGCAGGCCGAGGCTCGCCTGGAGCCCCTCGGCGGCCCGGGTGGCGATCGCCGTGCTGGTGCCCTCGAGCACCTGCACCATGCCGAAGAAGCCCACCGGGTTGCCGTGGGCGATGACGTCCCGCACGTGGGAGACCATCAGCGTCGTGGCCGGCGCGGGCGGGGCGGCGGCCGCCGCCTCGGCATCACCGCCGGCGGCGCGGATGTCGTCGAGGATCCACTGCTCGTGGCCGTGCTCCTCCTCGATGTACTCCACCAGGGCGCTGCGCAGCCAGCCTAGGCGCTCGGGCAGGCGTGCCCCGCAGGCCATCATCAGCGGTACCGTGAAGCGCACGTGGTGGTAGGCCTGGCCGAGAAAGGCCAGGTACTCCTCGCGGCTCACCTCGCCAGTCAGGGCGCGGGTCAGCAGCGGGGCGGCCAGCAGCCAGTCGCGCTCGGCGCGGGTGGCGTCCTGCAGGTGCTGGTAGGCGGTCATGGCGTTGCTCCTTGTGGGAATGGACGGGTCGGAGGTGGGCCGCGGCGGCGCCTCGGTGGGGCGCAGGAGCCAGTCGCGGTAGGCGGCGTGGAGGACGTCGCGGCGCAGGCGGCCGTTGGCCGTCAGCTGGTGGTTGTCGGGGGTGAAGGGCAGGCAGCGGCGCCACTCGCCGACTCGGGCATAGTCGGGCAGCTCGGCATTGGCGCAGGCGATCGCCGTCTCCAGGGCGCGGTCGTCGAGCGCGGGGTCGGCGGGCACGATCAGCGCCCGGTTGTGCGCCAGCGCCTCGCCGTGGACCAGCGCCTGGGCGATGGCCGGCTGCGCGCAGAGTTCGCCCTCCACCCACTGGGGATCGACGTTGCGGCCGTAGGCGGTGATGAAGACGTCGCGGCGGCGGCCGTCGAGCACCAGGTGCTCACCCTGCCAGTGGCCGAGATCGCCGCTTGGGTGCCAATCGGCCAGCGGCGGCTCGCCCAGGTAGCCGAGCATGGTGGCGCCGCCCACCCAGACCTCGCCGTCGGCGGCGACGCGGATCCGGGCATGAGGCAGCGGGCGGCCTACGCCGCGGGCGGGCTCGCCGGGGCGGTTGAGGCAGACCACCGAGGCGGCCTCCGAGAGGCCGTAGCCCTCGACGACCGGCCAGCCGCCGTCGCGGGCCCTGTCGAGCAGCGACGCGGCGACCGGCGCCCCGCCCACCGCGACCACGCGCAGCCCGGCGGGGGCCTGCGGTGAATGCTCGACCAGCGCCTGCAGCAGCTGGGGCACCAGGATCAGGCTGTGGGGGCGAAAGGCCGCGAGGGCCGCGAGGGCGCGGTGGGGATCGAAGCCGCTGCCACCGGTCCAGCCCAGCTCGGCGGTCCCGGGCAGGGCGGCGGTGGCGCCCAGCCACAGCGGCACGTAGAGGCCGCCGATGTTCTCCAGCAGGGTGGCCAGGGGCAGCATGGCGAGGTGGCGCCGCAGGCCGAGCGGCGCCATCGCTTCGGCGAGGCTCTCGGCGACACGCAGCGGCGCCGCGCGGTCGAGGCACACCCCCTTGGGCTCGCCGCTGGTGCCGGAGGTGAAGGTGATCATGCCGGTGCCTTCATGCAGCGCGGGCGCTGAGGCCACCCGCCGGCGGACGATGGCCGGGTCGGGGCCTGCCGAGAAGCCGAGCGCCGTGGCGCCGGGGCCGATCCAGGCGTCCAGGCCGGCCCGCGCCACCAGGTGGCGGCGCTGGGCCGCGCTGAAGAAGGCGGGGACCGGCACGTCGACGCGGTCCGCGGCCAGCAGGGCGAGGTGCCAGAGTGCCCAGTCGAGGCCGTTGTCCAGCGCCAGCCCGACTCGCCGGGCGCCCTGGGCGTCGAGGCGGGCGCGGCGCGCGGCGATCTCGCAGGGCAGCGCGCCGTAGGCGATGCGTCGCCGGCCGTCGTCCAGGGCCGGGGTGTCGGGACTCGCCTCGGCGTGGTGCGCCAGGCGCGCGAACAGGGCCTCAGTGCCGCGGCGCATGGTCGACCTCCCCGGGTCGCGCCGGGCCCAGCAGTCCGCGCTCGGTGAGCGTGACGTGGGCCCGGCGCAGGTCGCCGGCCATCACCCGCGGCCGGTGATCGTAGTAGCGGCCCCAGCCCGCCTGCGCCTCGCCCAGCCGCGTCGGGTCGGCGACGCAGAGCGGCTCGAGTGCGATGCCCAGCCGGCGGATGCCGTTGGTCACCGTGGGCGTCGCGGTGAACACCACCCATTCGAGGCCGTCGGCGACCAGCTGATCGATCAGCGGCACGAAGAGGCGGCGCTGCAGGCCGCGGCGCAGGCTCGCCAGGTTGCCGATCTCGGCGATGGCGTCGCGGCCGACGGGGTGGCCGAGGTGACGGGAGAGGAACGCCTCGACGGGCGCGTCCAGGTAGTGCTCCTGGAAGAGCGGCCCGTCGCCGGCGCGGCCCGCGCCGACCGCCGCCAGGGGCGCGTCGCCCTGCCAGAGCCCGAAGAGGCGCGGCAGGAAGTGGTGGATGCGGGCGCCGTGCTCGGCGGCGAAGCAGCGGCGCACCAGCCGCTCCAGGCGGCGGCGCTCGTACCAGTGGCGGCCCTCTCGCCAGGCGAACGGGGCGGCCGCGGCTCTCGCTGGCTCCCTGTCACGCGGGGCCGTCGGCGCGCCGTGGCCGGAAGCAAGGGTAAGAACGGGATCGGGGATCGACATCGGGGCGTCTCCATGACGTGTCCCCGATACTGTGGGTGGGTCAACTTAACGAGGGCTTAAGGCGCGCGAGCCAGTGCTCATCAGAGGACGAGGCTCAGGGCGCGGGGGCGGCGGCGCCCAGGAAGCGCTCCTGCCAGTAGTCCAGGGCCAGGGCGGTAGTGGTGACGTGGCGACCGCGTCCCGGCGCGTGGATCATCTCGCCGTCGCCCAGGTAGATGCCGACGTGGCTCGGCCGGCGGCCGCCGGCGGTGGCGAAGAAGAGCAGGTCGCCGGGGCGCGCCTCGGCGACTCGCGGCAGGGCCTCGAACTGCGCCCGGGTGGTGCGCGGCACTCGGATGCCGGCGCGGGCGTAGGCGCGCTGCACCAGGCCCGAGCAGTCCAGGCCGCGCTCGCCGGTGCCGCCGTAGCGGTAGGGGATGCCGAGGGAGCGCCTGGCCTCGGCGAGGATCAGCGCGCGATCGATGGAGAGCGCGCCCGCCTCGTCGCGGGTGGCGAGCTCACGGCCCGCGCAGCCCGTCAGCACCCAGGCGATCAGCAGGGCGATCGCCAGCCGGATCGCGCCGTCCGTGGCGGATCGACGGGCAGGCATCAGCGAAAGGCGATGCGCGTGCCGCTGGCCAGCATCTCGTCTGGCGAGAGGGCGTGGCCCGGCACGCCGATCATCTCGTCGCCGCACTGGTCGCCCCAGGTGAGCACGCCGTGGGTCAGCCCGATGCCGCCGAGCAGGTCGCGAATCTCGCCGGTGCCGAGGAAGGTGCGCGTCTTGCCGTTGGCGTCGGAGAGCTCCGAGACGTCGTTGGCGTGATGGAAGCGCACGGTGTAGATGCCGTCCATCGACTCGACCTCGACGATGGGCGTCAGGCCGTGGGCGACGGCGTTGGCGATTTCCTTGAGGGTGACGTGGTCACCCAGCTGGTAGGCCGCGATGGACATGGGGTGGTGCCTCTTTCGTTGTCGGGAGTTGTACAACTAGTGTAGAAGGTTGCCGGGCCACATCAAGAGCGCTCGCGTCTTTATGGCGAGCCGCAGTGCCTGCCGGGGCTGGAAAAGCCCGCCCGTCGTCCCCACGTCCTTCATTCTCGTCACCGTGGCGGCATCCTGCCGCGTTTTTTTGCCATCCATTACGGTTCATCCGTTACCGCACACAGGAGTCCCGCATGAGCTTCCAGGGAGAACAGCATCCGGGCGTCCAGGCCCCGACCGCCGAGAGCGAAGGCTTTCGCCTCAACCACACCATGCTGCGCATCAAGGATCCCGAGAAGGCGCTGGCCTTCTACACCCGCGTCTTCGGCATGCGGGTGCTGCGCCGCCTCGACTTCGAGGAGATGCAGTTCTCGCTCTACTTCCTGGCGCGGCCCGAGGCCGGCGAGGCGATCCCCGAGGAGCGTGATGCACGCACCGCCTGGACCTTCGACCAGCGCGGCGTGCTGGAGCTGACCCATAACTGGGGCACCGAGACCCAGGACGACTTCGCCTACCACGACGGCAACGCCGAGCCCCAGGGCTTCGGCCACATCTGCTTCAGCGTGCCGGATCTCGAGGCCGCCCAGGCCTGGTTCGACGCCAACGAGGTCGAGTTCGTCAAGCGCGCCGACCAGGGCAAGATGAAGGACGTGGTGTTCGTGAAGGACGCCGACGGCTACTGGATCGAGGTGGTCGAGGCGGCCCGCATGGCCGGCAAGGGCGACTGAGCGCAGGGGGAGCGTTGGCGGCGCTCGCTTGATCGGGGCCGCCGACCGGCCTAGGGTCATGGTCTGGTTTTCAACGGCATGATCTGCCAAGGAGTCCCCATGACCCTGCCTCTTCGTCCCCAGACGCTGGCCCTCGCCGGCACCCTGCTGGCCGCCCCGCTGGCCCTGAGCAGCGTGGCCCAGGCCGCCGAACCCGAGCAGGTGCGCTTCTCCGTGCCGGCCTGGCCCGGCGTGACCGTCAAGACGGCGCTGGCCGAGACCCTGCTCGAGACCCTCGGCTACGAGGTGGCCCAGGAGGAGCTGGGTTCCACCATCACCTACGAGGCCCTGACCCAGGAAGAGGTCGACGCCTTCCTCGCCGCCTGGCTGCCGGCCCAGCAGGCCATGTTCGACGGCACCATGGACAAGGGCGCCATCGTCGATCTGGGCAACAACGTCGACGGGGCGCGCCTCGGCTTCGCCGTGCCGACCTACGTCTACGAGGCGGGGGTGACCAGCGCCGAGGACCTGGCCGACGAAGAGGTCGCCGAGAAGTTCGACCGCACCATCTACTCCATCGAGGTTGGCTCCGGGATGAGCGACACCCTCAACGGGGCGGTGGACAACGACACCTATGGCCTGGGCGACTGGGACCTCTCCGAGACCTCCACGCCGGGCATGCTGAGCGCCGTGGACGCGGCCATCGACCGTGACGAGTGGATCCTCTTCGCTGGCTGGACGCCGCACTGGATGAACATCGAATACAACGTGAGGTTCCTGGACGACACCCAGGACATGTGGGGCCCGGAGGGCGGCCGCAGCGACGTGCGCACCCTGGTCTCCACGGCGTTCAGCGAGTCCAACCCCAACGCCACCCGGCTGATCGACCAGCTCAACTTCACCGCCGATGACCAGAGCGCGATGATTCGCGGCTTCAGCTACGAGGAGCGCGAGCCGGAAGAGGTGGCCCTGGAGTGGCTGCGCGAGAACCCCGCCAGGACCAAGGCCTTCCTCGAGGGCGTGACCACCCGCGACGGCGATCCGGCCTGGCCGGTGGTGCAGCAGGCGCTGGAGATCCCCGACGCCTGATTCTTGCCGCCTGATCCCTGATGACAGGCATGACGCGACGAGGCCGCCCCATGGGGCGGCCTCGTCGTCGTAGGGGCCAGGAAAACCGCCCGTCAGTAGCCGGTCATCTCGAGGTAGCCCACGCCCCGCGGCGCGCCGTCGTCGCGGTCGATGACCCGCACCGCGCCCTCCCAGTAGCTCACGGTGGTGGGCATCCAGCGCTCGGCATGGGGAGCTGCGACGATCAGGTCGAGCCCCCGGCGGGGGAGCTCGAGCCGCCAGCGGATCGGCATCTCTCGCCCCGCCACCGGGCGCCGCTCCAGCGGCGTCAAGCGCAGGTCGTCAGGCTCGAGCGGCGTGGCGTCGCCGGCGGGTGTGATCCAGGTGCCGGAGAGATAGTCGCCGCCTGCCTCGCCGCCGCCGCGCAGGCGAAAGGCCATCAGCTTGTGGCCGTCGGCGAGGTGCAGCGAGAACCAGTCCCAGCCGCTCTGGTCCGGGCCGAGCAGCTGGCTGCTCCACTCGCGGTCGAGCCAGGCGCGGCCGCTGACCGTATGGGGCTCGCCGGCCAGGATGACTTCCCCGGCGACCTCATAGAAAGGCTGGCTCACATAGATCGAGCCCTGGCCGTCGGCGGACTTCTGGCTGAAGCCGGCCTTCCCGTGGCGCACCAGCGGGCCCTGGGCCACGAGATCGAGCCGATAGCCGAAGGCGTCCTCCCCCGTCCCGGCCAGGGCGTGGACCGTCAGCCGGTCCAGGGCGTCGTGTCCGGGCGCCGCGACGCGGCTCTCCATCGTCCAGTCGTCGAGCCAGGCGCGAAAGGGCCGGACGGTCACGCCGGCCTGGTCCCGCTCGGGCGATGCCTCACGGGAATCGCCCCGGGCGAAGCGCTCGGCGACCCGGTGGAGCTCGCCCCGGGAGACTGCCATGTGGGCCATCCACAGCTGGTCGGCGGCCCAGGGGCCGGGCGGCGCCTCACGCTCTCCGGGCGGTCGCTGGGCCTGGCGGAACAGCGTCCACTGCAAGCCCATCGGCTCCCCCTCCGCGTCCTCCAGGTTGGCGGTGAGGTACCACCACTCCAGGCGGTGGTCGGGGTGGGGGCCGTGGTCCTCGGGGAAGCGCAGCGGCGTGTCCGGGGCGGCCTGGGCGAAGCCGTTGGCCTCGGCGCCGAGCCCCGCGAAGCCCTGGGAGGTGGCGGGGGGCGACTCCTCGGCGCAGCCCGCCAGCAGGGCGAGCAGGGCGAGGAGCGCGCCGAGCCGCGGCCCGTTCGCGGTTCCGATCGGAAAACGCCTCATGTGGTCTCCTCCTCGGCCAGCAGCTCGCGGGGCGGGGTGCGCCAGAGCGTCAGGGCCGGCAGGGCGGCCGCCAGCAGCGCCACCGCCACGGCGGTGGCCAGGGTCAGGGCGATCTCGCCGGGAAAGACGTGCAGCGGCAGGCGCCAGCCGAAGGCGGCCACGTTGATCACCGCCACCAGGCAGGCGGTGATGGCGATGCCCAGCGGCACGGCGAGAAGCCCCGTCACCAGCGCCGCCCCGCCCAGCTGGGCGAGCTGCAGGCCCACCAGGGTGCGGCGCGGCACGCCCAGCGCCCAGAGCGGCGCCAGCCGGCGGCGGCGCTCCCGGGCCTGGGCGAGCAGGCTGGCGAGCAGCGCCAGCGCCGCCACCGCCAGCGTCAGGGCGTTGAGGGCGCGGGTGATGGCGAAGGTGCGCTCGAAGATCCCGGTGGCGAGCGCCTTGACCTGGCGCTGGTCGATCAGTGCCTCCTCATCCAGCGCGAAGCGTGCGGTCAGTGCTCGGGTGAGGGGGGCGGCGGCATGCCCCTCGGCGAGCACGATGCCGATCGAGCCCGGCGGGGCGGCGAAGCGCTCGCGCAGCCGGGCCGTGCTCAGCAGCACCTCGCCGCGGGGGGCGCCGTAGTCGGGATAGACGGCGGCCACCGTCACCCGTTCCCGGCCGCCCGGCGCCTGCAGGACGAGCCGGTCGCCTGGGGCGAGCCCCTGGCCGAGGGCCAGCTGCTCGTTGATGAAGGCCTCGCCCGAGGCGAGGGCGGCCCAGGCCGCGTCGCGGCCCTCGCGTGTCTCCAGCAGTGGCCAGCGTGGGGTGAGGTGCTCGCCCGGGGTGATGCCGAAGAGTGTTACCGGCAGGCCTAGAGACTGCGGGGCGCCTCCCCGGGGCGCCAGCTCGAGCAGGGTCGACTCGGCCTCGGCGGTGGGCAGCAGCTCGGCGACCGCGTCGCGGCCCTCGAGCCAGGCCTGCACCGCGTCGACGCGCTCGGCCGGCGGGCGTAGGTAGAGGTCGGCGGCCAGCCGCTGGTCCAGCCAGTCGAGGAAGGTGAGGCGAAAGCCGCCGACCATGCTGCCGACGCCGAGGTTGGCGGAGAGCGCGATCGCGAGCGCCATCATGGCAAGCGACAGCCGCGGCAGCTGCAGCTCGAGATCGGCCAGGGCCCACTGGGTCAGGGGGCGACGGCGGGCGCGGCGACCCAGCCACGCGAGCCCGGCCGCCAGCAGCGGCGCGAGCCACAGCGCGCCGGCGAGCAGCAGCGCCGCGATCATCACGAAGCCGGCGATCAGCCCCTCGCCGGGCGGGCGGGTGGCGAGCCAGACCCCGGTGGCCAGCGCCAGCAGGGCGGCGAGGCCGCCGGCGACGGCCTGCCCCCGTAGCTGGCGCTGGAAGCCGGCGCGCCAGGCCTGGGCCTGGCCGAGTTCCAGCACGCCGAGCCGGGCGGCCCGCCACAGGGTGCCGCTGCCGGCGATGGCGAGGCCACCCAGGGTCACGCCGAGCCCGCCGAGCCAGTAGTGCCAGGGCAGCGCCAGCCGGGTGCCCACTGAGGCGCCGTAGAGGCTCTGCAGGGTGGCGGCCACGTCCGGCAGCAGCGCGCGGGCGAGCCAGACGCCGCTGGCGATGCCGGCCAGGGCGCCGGCGAGCCCGAGCAGCACGAGCTCGAGCGCCAGCACGCCGACCAGGGTGCGCCCCGGCACGCCCAGGGCGCGCAGGGTGCGCAGCAGTCCCAGGCGCTGCTCCAGCGCCAGGCCCAGCGCCGCCTGGACGATGAAGAGCCCGACGATCAGCGCCAGCTGCGCCAGGGCGGTGAGGTTGAGGTGAAAGCTCGCGGTGAGCTCGCCGGGGTCGGCGAGGGTCGCGGCGCGCAGCAGCCGATAGCCCGCGGGTGCTGCCTCCAGGGCGTCCGCCTCGACCACCAGCCGGCTGATCCCGTCGCCGCGGCCGAGCAGCCGCGCCGCGGCGGCGATGTCCATCACCAGGGTGCCCGGCGGCAGCGACGGGGCGAGGGCCAGGGGCGGCAGCGTCCGGCCGCTGGCCAGCGCCGGGGTGGCGCCTGTGGCCGAGGCGGCCTCGAGGCCCAGGCGCGCCGCGCTCTCCGGCGCCAGGCGGGTCCGCCAGGGCGGCGTGAAAAAGACGGAGGGTGCACCGCCGCCCGCGGTGGCGAAGGCGCTGTCGCCGGGCAGGGTCAGCGGGTCGATGCCGATCACCGTCAGTCGCTCGCCCTGCACGGTGACCACCTCGCCCTCCAGCAGCGGCGAGACGGGCAGGCCGGCCCGGCGCAGCGCGACGAAGTCCGCGCGCGTGAGCGCCTCGCCGTCGCGGCGCTCGAGGCGATCCAGGCCGCCGGTGAAGAGCGCCTCGGCCCGGGCGTAGCTCTCCCTGGCCGAGGCGTTGATCGCCTGCACGCCGCTCCACAGGGCGCCGGCCACCCAGAGGCCCAGCAGCAGCATGGCGAGCTGGCCGGGGTGGCGGCGATAGTGGCCGAGCAGCGTGACCAGCGCGATGAGGATCAGGCGCACGGGTCGCGCTCCGAGGGGCGGTGCGGGGTGAGCCGGCCGCGGCTGAGCCGCAGGCAGCGCGACAGCGGCGCGGCGACCCGCGGGCTGTGGGTGACCAGCAGCAGGCTGCAGCCGGTGTCGCGCACCAGCGCCAGCAGCAGCGCGAGCACCTCGCCGGCGGTGGCTTCATCCAGGTTGCCGGTGGGCTCGTCGGCGAGCAGCAGGGCGGGGCGCGGCGCCAGGGCCCGGCCGATGGCCAGGCGCTGCTGCTGGCCGCCGGAGAGCTGCTCGGGGTAGCGGTGCTCCAGCCCGGCGAGGCCCAGCCGCGCGATCAGCTCGGCGGTCCAGTCGGGGCGCTCGCGGCCCGCCAGGCGCGCCTGAAGACGCAGGTTGTCGCGCACATTGAGGCTCGCCACCAGGTGGAACTGCTGGAACACCAGGCCCAGGGTCTCGCGGCGCAGCCGCGCCCGGGCCGGTTCGGCGAGCGAGGAGAGCGCGCGGCCGGCGAGGCGCACCTCGCCGCGATCGGGCAGGTCGAGCCCCGCGGCCAGGTGCAGCAGGGTCGACTTGCCGCTGCCCGACTCGCCCATCAGCGCCAGGCTCTCGCCGGGGGCGAGCGCGAGGTCCACCCCGGCGAGCACCTCGAGCGGCCCCTGGGGCGTGGCGTAGGCCTTGGCGACCTGGCAAAACTCGAGCATGGCATCGGTCCTGGCGAGGGGCGTTGGCTCGATGTTACACAAAACGGGCGCCCTCCGAAGAGGGCGCCCGTGTGCGTGCCGTATGCGGGGGCTCAGTGGTCGTGAGCGTCGCCGTCCGCATCATGGCCCGGCTCTTCATGGCCCGGTTCGGCCAGGGCGTCGTGGAGCACCCGGGCGTTGTGGCGCAGCATGCCGAGCCAGCTGCCGGCCTCGCCCTCGCTCGCCAGGGCGTCTGCGTAGAGGGTGCCGGCCACCGGCAGGTCGGTCTCCTCGGCCAGCTGGTCGATCATGGCGGGGCTGGTCATGTTCTCGTGGAACAGCGCGCGGACGTTCTGCTCGCGGATCACGTCGATCAGCCGTGCCATGTTGGCCGCGCTCGGCTCGCCGGCGGTGGAGAGCCCCTGGGGCGAGAGGAAGTGCAGGTCGTAGGCGCGGGCGAAGTGGCCGAAGGAGTCATGGCCGGTGATCACGCTGGTGTCGGCGGGGATCTCGTCGAGCAGCGCGTGGAGCTCGGCGTCGGCCTCGTCGATGGCCGCCAGGTAGCGCTCGGCGTTGGCGCGGTAGGCGTCGGCGTGGGCCGGGTCGGCGGCGATCAGGCCGTCGCGGATGTTGCCGACGTAGACCCCGCCCAGGCCCAGGTCCTGCCAGGCGTGGGGATCGAGGGGGCCGTGATCGTGCTCGTCGCCGGGCGCCTCGTCGTCGTGGCTGGCGTGGGCGTCATGCCCGTCGTCCTCGGCGGCCTCGAGGTGCGCCTCGAGGCCGTCGGTGGCCACCACCAGCGGGCCATCGAAGTCGCCGGCGTCGATCAGCCGCTCCATCCAGCCCTCGAACTGCAGGCCGTTGAAGACCACCAGGTCCGCCTCGGCGAGCCGGCGGGCGTCGGTGGGGCGGGGCGAGTAGACGTGGGCGTCGCTGTCCGGCCCGACCAGCGCCGTCACCTCGACGTGCTCGCCGCCGACGTTCTCGATCATGTCGGCGAGGATGCTGAAGCTGGTGACCACCTGGACGCGCTCGGCGGCCAGGGCGGGCAGGGCCAGCAGGGCGGCGGCCCCTGTGAGCAGGGCGAGGGGGCGGGAGAGGTGCATGGTGGGCTTCCTTCTTCGGGGACGTCAGTGGGGTTCGGGGGCGCCCAGCGGCATGGCATGGCGGCGCCGGCGGGCGGCGAGGCTGTGGTGGCGGCCGAGCAGCGCGGAGAGCACGTAGCCGAGGCCGGCCAGCAGGATGATCGCGGGGCCCGAGGGCAGGCTCAGGTGGTAGGAGAGCAGCAGGCCGCCGGTGCTGGCCACGAGGGCCACGCCGATGGCGATGGCGATCAGCCCCTCCAGGCGCTGGCTCCAGAAGCGCGCCGTGGTGGCGGGCAGCATCATCAGGCCCACGGCCATCAGGGTGCCCAGGGTCTGGAAGCCGGCGGTGAGGTTGAGCACCACCAGGCCGAGGAAGGTGCCGTGGACGAGGCCGCCGCGCACCCCCTGGCCGCGCAGGAAGAGCGGGTCGAGGCACTCCACCACCAGAGCGCGGAAGATCACCGCCAGGGTGATCACGATCAGGCTGCTGATGCCGGCGATCAGGATCAGGGCGGTGGAGTCGACGGCGAGGATCGAGCCGAACAGCACGTGGGTGAGGTCCACGCTGCTGCCGCCCAGCGACACCAGCATCACCCCCGCGGCCAGCGAGATGAGGAAGAAGCTGGCCATGGCCGAGTCCTCCTTGTGGCCGGTCATCTGCGAGACGCTGCCGGCGAGTACCGCGATCAAGAGTCCCGAGAGGATGCCGCCGAGGCTCATCATCGGCAGCGAGAAGCCGGCGGCCAGGAAGCCCAGCGCCACGCCGGGCAGGATGGCGTGGGCCATGGCGTCGCCGATCAGGCTCATGCCGCGTAGCATCAGGAAGACGCCCAGCGGCGGGGCGGCCAGCGACAGCGCCAGCCCGGCCACCAGGGCGCGCTGCATGAAGCCGTAGTCGAAGGGGGCGAGCAGCCAGGCGTCAAGCAGTGCCAGCACGGGAGGTCTCCGGGAAGGTCAGGGGCAGGCGCGGCGCCCGGGGCGCCAGGCCGCTGTGGTGGTCGAGCAGGGTGTCGGGACGCACCCAGCGGCCGTGGCCGCCGGACAGCAGCAGCACGTCGTCGGCCAGGCGGGCGAGCTGCTCCATGTCGTGGAGCACCACCAGGATGGTGGCGCCCTGGCGGGCCATGTCGCGCAGCACCTCCATCAGCACCTCCACCGTCTCGATGTCGACGTTGGCGAAGGGCTCGTCGAGCAGCAGCAGCTCGGCCTCCTGCATCAGGGTGCGGCCGAACAGCGCGCGCTGGCGCTGGCCGCCGGAGAGCGCGCCCAGCGGACGGTGCGCCAGGTGCGAGATGCCGAGCTTGGCCATGATCTCGCGGCCGCGGCGGTAGTGGGGGCCGCAGTAGCCCTTCAGGGCGCCGTGGCTCGGCCAGGTGCCGGTCATGATCAGCTCTTCCACGCTCATCGGGAAGGTCAGGTCCAGCGCCAGCTGCTGGGGCAGCCAGGCGCGACGCTCTCGGGGCACCGTGCACGCGACCCGCCCGGCGACCGGCTCGAGCATGCCCATGATCGCCGAGATCAGGGTGCTCTTGCCGGCGCCGTTGGCGCCGATCAGCGCGGTGACGGCGCCGTCCATGAAGCGCCCGTCGAGATGCTCGAGGACCGTCTGGCCGCCGCGGGCCAGCTGTAGGTCGTGCAGTTGCAGGCGTGCCATCAGGACCACCACCCCGCGGCCCAGGAGACCGCCAGCCACAAGGCGGCCAGCGGCGCGGCGGCCAGCAGCAGCCGGCGCGCCGCGGAGAGCGACATCAGCGAGAAGTGGCAGGGCCCTTCGGGGCGGTGCCGGTGGTGTCGGTGTGCCATGGGGGAGCGCCTCCGGGAATGCGGCGAAAGTTATAACATAACAATACCCGCCCGGGCCACTGCCCGAGCGCCTTCCCGTCACGCGCCGTCGGAGCCCCGGGGCGCCGCCGGCAAGGGGGGAGCCAGGCGCTCCTCTCCCCGTGCAGACGCTTCGACGGCGGGGCCTTCACCGCATAGGATGTCGATTTCACCATGACAGGGAGTGATCATGACCGCGACGCGTTCCGCCCTGGTGCTGGCAGGCTGGCTGGCGCTGGTGGCGCTGGCCGCCCTGACCGGCATCGCCACCCCGCCCGGCGACTGGTACGCCGAGCTGGCCAAGCCGCCGCTCACGCCGCCCGACCTCGCCTTCCCCCTGGCCTGGAGCACGCTCTACCTGCTGATGGCGCTGGCCGCCTGGCGGGCCACCCTGGCCGCCCCGCCCGCGGCGCGCTGGTTCACGCTCTGGCCCTTCCTGGCCCAGCTCGTCGCCAACGCGCTCTGGTCGATCCTCTTCTTCGGCCTGCACGGGATGGGTCTGGCGCTGCTCGACCTGCTGCTGCTGTGGGGGCTGATCGTGCTGACCCTGCGCCGCTTCGCCCGGGTGTCACCCGCCGCCGCCTGGCTGCTGGTGCCCTACCTGGCCTGGGTAAGCTTCGCCGCCTACCTCAATGCCGCGACCTGGTGGCTCAACGGCCAGGTGTGATCTTGGCTCTTAGCGCGGGGCGGGCTCGCGGGCTGGGGTGGCGCCCCTGGCTCGCGTACACTCCCCGCTCCCTGAAAGACTCACAGGAGTGATCACATGCCACGGACGTTCCTCTCCCGCTCCCTGCTCGCCGCCGGCCTGGCCGCGGGGCTCGCGCTCGGCGCCGCGCCCGCCATGGCGGCCGGCACCGGCTTCTACGTCGGCGCCGGGGCCGGCGAGACCCACGGCGACGGCGCCTTCGACGACGAGGCGAACCACTGGAAGCTGACCGGCGGCTACCACTTCGGCTGGCTGCCGTTCCTCGACCTCGGCGCCGAGCTGAGTTACGTCAACACCGGCAAGCTCGATGGCGAGGTGGGCGGCCGCTCGGCGACACTCGAGGTCGAGAGCGTCCAGGCCATGGGGCTGGCCGGGCTGAGCTTCGGGCCGCTGGGCCTCTACGCCAAGGCCGGCATGGCCGACTGGGATGCCGAGCGTCGCGGCCACGGGATCGGCGATCGCTCCGGCACCGATCCGGTCTACGGGGTGGGCGCGCGCCTGGGGCTGTTCGGCCTGACCGGGCGACTCGAGTACGAGCGCATCGACGCCGACGAGATCGGCGATCTGGACCTGGTCACCGCCGGGGTGATCTACACCTTCTGAGGCTCGTCGCCGCTTCGCCACTGTCCTCCCGCGGCGAGGCGGCGACTCCCTCTCCCTTGCCCGGCCGCTTGTCCCCCGCGCATGATGAGGGAGCGGTCGTCGCGCCTTGATCGGCGCCACGCCGCCCAGCGTGTCCGCCACCACAGGGAGTGTCCTCACATGACCGAGCGCGTGATCCTCACCACCTCCTCGCACCTCGAGGGCTACCGCGTCACCGATCACCTCGACATCGTCTCCGCTGAGTGTGTGTTCGGCATGAACGTCCTCAAGGACATGTTCGCCGGCTTCCGCGACTTCTTCGGCGGGCGCAACAGGTCCTCCCAGGACGCGCTGCGCGAGGCCCGGGTCGCCTGCCTGGACGAGCTGCGTCGCGAGGCGGCGTCGATGGGCGCCAACGCCGTGATCGGCATCGACCTCGACTACAGCGAGATCTCCGGCGGCGGCAAGTCGATGCTGTTCCTGGTGGCGACGGGGACGGCGGTGAAGGTCAGCCGGGCCTGAGCCGGTCGCGGAGCAGCCGATGGCCTTCCACAACCCCGACCCGAAGATGCGTGAACTGGAGCAGCGCAACGCCCAGCTACGCGCCGCCTTCTTTGCCAAGGTGTTCCGCGGTGCCTGGCGCGGGCTTCGCCGAGGGGTTCGGTGGCTGGCCCGCGTGCGCCCCGGGTGCCGGGAAGCGGCCTGCTGGCGGCGCTAACCCCGCGGCGGGCCAAGCGGCCTTGGGCAGGGCATCGTTGGCCGAGTGTCTGCACACTGTCCGGCTTTGGATGGCTCAGCTCGGGGTGCGGCGGAAGAGATCCCATGACTGCCCTGGCCCGGCTTCTTCCTGAGATCGATGACTGTCCGGGTTTCGCGGCTAACCCGGCCAACGGCAGCGTGCCAGGCGAGCTGACCCCGCACATCTTCGCCGCACCCTCGAAGATGGGCATGGCTACGCGGCCCAGGGGCCGCTGTCACGCCGCCCTCGCGCCCCTTCATGCGGGTGCCGCCATCAGGCTGCTGGCGTGCCAGGCGATCATGCGTTCCTCATCGGTGTGGATGACCCAGGCACCGACTTGGCTGTCGGTGCGCGAAATGCAGGCCGCATCGCGACGATTGGCATCCTCGTCCAGGTCAACGCCGAGCCAGGCGCACCCCTGGCCGATGGCTCGGCGCACCGGAGCCGCCCTCTCGCCGATGCCCGCCGTGAACACCAGATGATCCAGCCCGCCCATGGCGGCGGCGAGGCTGCCGATTTCGCGGACGATGCGATATACGAAGAGGTCGATTGCTTCCTGGGCCTCGACGGCGTCGCTCTCCAGCAGCGCGCGCATGTCGCCGCTGATGCCGGAAACGCCGAGCAGGCCGGAGCCTGAGTAGAGCAGGTCACTCACCTCGTCGACGCTCATGCCCTCCTCGCCGAGCAGGTACAGCACCAGACCGGGGTCCAGGCTGCCGCAGCGGGTGCCCATGGGCAGGCCTTCGAGCGCGGTGAAGCCCATGGTCGAGCCCACGCTCTGGCCGTCCTGAATGGCGCAGAGGCTGGCGCCGTTGCCCAGGTGGGCGACCACCACTCGCCCTGTGGGCTGGCCGTTCAAGTGACGCGGCAGCATGCGATTGATGTAGTCGTAGGAGAGCCCATGAAAGCCGTAGCGAATCAGGCCCCTGGCGGTCAGTTCGCGAGGCAGGGCGAAATGCCGGGCCACTGCCGGCTGGGTGGTGTGAAAGGCGGTATCGAAGCAGGCGATCTGAGTGATGCCGGGAAGCCGCTCGGCCAGGCGCCTGATTGGCTCGAGGCCGTAGGGCTGATGCAGCGGGGCCAGGGGCTCGAGGGTCTGCAGTTCATCGATGATCGCCGTGTCGAGCACCACCGGTGCATGGAAGTGGCGTCCGCCGTGCACCACGCGATGGCCGACCACGGCGAGGTCGTCGAGATCGGGACGCTCATCGATCCAGTCGAGCAGCCGCACCAATGCACCCTGATGATCCAGTGCGGGGGGCAGGTCGCTGAAGGCGCCGGCCTGTACCGGCTGGCCCTCGGCGTCTTCCAGGCGAGCGGCGGAGGCGGCCTGCCCCTTGCCGAGCCCGGTGAGCTTGCCTTGATAACGCAGCGCAAGGCTGTCGAGATCGTGATCGTCCGCGTCGGGCGCGGTAAACAGGGCGAACTTGAGACTCGACGAGCCGCTGTTGATGACCAGAATGTCGCCCATGTCAGCGCTCCTGTTGTTGCGCGGCGCCCTGGCGCTGCTGGTAGTCGGCCAGCAGCAGTGCCAGGGCGCAGGAGGCCATGCGCGTGATGGCTTCGTCGGCGCGGCTGGTCAGCACGATCGGCACCCTGGCACCCAGCACGATGCCGGCACCGGTGGCGTCGGCGAGGTAGGTGAGCTGTTTCATCAGCATGTTGGCGGCCTCGAGGTCCGGGGCGACCAGGATATCGGCCTTGCCGGCCACCGGCGAGACGATGTGCTTGGCCTCGGCGGCGGCCTCGGAGACGGCGTTGTCGAAGGCCAGGGGGCCGTCCAGGGTGCCGCCGGTGATCTGGCCGCGTTCGGCCATCTTGCACAGCGCGGCGGCGTCCAGGGTAGAGGTGATCTTGGGGTTGATGGTTTCCACCGCCGAGAGTATCGCCACCTTGGGGTCGGCGATGCCCAGCGCCTGGGCCAGCTCGATGACGTTCTGCACGATGTCGCGCTTGTGAGCGAGAGTGGGGTAGATGTTGATGGCGGCGTCGGTGATGAACAGCGGGCGGGGGTAGGTGGGCACGTCGAACGCCATCACATGGCTGATGCAGCGTTCGGTGCGCAGGCCGCTCTCGCGCTTGAACACTTCGCGCATCAGCTCGTCGGTGTGCAGGGCTCCCTTCATCAGCGAGGCGGCGCGACCTTCGCGTACCAGGGCCACGGCCCTTTCTGCCGCGGCGTGACTGTGAGGGGTGTCTATCACCTCGAAGTCACGGATATCGACCTCGGCGGCATCGGCGGCAGCCTGTATCTTGCCAGCGGGCCCCACCAGCAAGGGCACGATGAGCCCATGTTCGGCGGCGGCCACGGCACCCAGCAGCGATTCGCGATCGACCGGGTGGACCACGGCCATGACGATGGGCTCGGGGTGGTCGGCGGCGCTGAGGATCTCATGCAGGCGGCCTCGCTCGGCCAGGCGCACCTCGGGCATGGCGGTGCGCGGCCGCCGAATCTTCTCGGTCGGGGCGAGCACATGGGCCTGGCCTTCAATGACGACCTTGCCCTTCTGGTTCTCACAGCGGCATTCCAGGTCGAGCTGCTTCTTCGCCTCGTCCCTCGCCGTGACCCGGACGCACACCTTGAGCACGTCGCCGAGGTTGACCGGGGCGTGAAAGCTCAGGGTCTGCCCCATGTAGATGGTGCCGGGCCCGGGCAACTGGGTGCCGAGCACCGTGGAGATCAGCGCGCCACCCCACATGCCATGGGCAATCACCTCCTGGAAGCGTGTGCTGCGGGCGAAGTCGTCGTCGACATGGGCCGGGTTGACGTCGCCGGACATGATCGCGAAAAGCTTGATATCTTCCATGGTCAGGCGCTTTTCGAGACACGCCTGGTCGCCGATCTTGATCTCGTCGAAGGTGCGGTTCTCGATAAAGCCATCGTCGCTTGTCGCGCTCATTGTTCTCTCCTTGTCGTTCGCTTCGCCAGGGGCTTCGGTGGCGATATGGGGCTCAGTAGCGGATGTGGTCGCCGGCATCGACATAGTGCAGTGAGCCGGTGGTCGCGGCGCCGGCTGGGGAGGCCAGGTAGACGACCGCATTGCCCACGTCGCGCACCGTCGCCAGGCGCCGCAGTGGCGCATGGGCTTCGCTCTCCCGGGCCAGGGCCTCGAAATCCTTGAGGCCGGAGGCCGCGCGGGTGCGGATCGGCCCTGGGGAGACGGCGTGCACGCGGATGCCCTTGGGTCCAAGCTCGGCGGCCAGGTAACGGGTGGCGGATTCCAGGGCGGCCTTCACCGGCCCCATCAGGTTGTAGTTGTCCACTACCCGCTCGGCGCCGTAGTAGGACATGCACACCAGGGTGCCGCCATGCGGCATCAGCGCCTCGGCGCGTTTCGCCATGCGCAGGAAGGAGTGGCAGGAGACATCCATCGCCAGCGTGAAACCGTCTCGCGAGCAGTCCACTACACGGCCATGCAGGTCATCCAGCGGCGCAAAGGCGATCGAGTGCACCACGAAGTCCAGATGCCCCCAGCGCTGATGCGCCCGGTCGAAAAGTTCGTCCAGCTGGTCGTCGTCCCGCACATCGCAGAGCCGCAGTTCGGGATGGCCCATCTCGGCACTGAGCGGGGTGACGAAGCGCTCGGCCTTGGGGCTGGCATAGGTCACCAGCATATCGGCGCCGGCTTCGTGCAGGGCCTGGGCACAGCCGAAGGCGATACTGTCCTGGTTGGCCAGGCCGGTCACGATGCCGACCTTGCCCTCCAGAGAGAAAGGGTTCGTCATAGCGGCTCCACGGTTTATTGCGTTGCAGCACAGGCTAGCCCAGGGGGGTGGCCGCTGCAGTACCTTGAGGTGAATTAAGGGGCCATGATCGACGCATATCCAGGCGATCAGGCGTTTTTTCCAGCAGGCTGGCCAATGCCAGGCCTCTGCGCACGGGCACTCGGCGACGCGAAGGGGTTATGTTGCACTGCACAAAAGCGCCTGCTATGATGCAAGGCATCAGAACGGGGATCGCCCGTTCCATGGCACTCAGAACCCTGGAGGTTCCCATCATGACCAACGTTTTCGCTTTCGACACCAAGCAATTCGACACCGCTCAGTTCGAGTCCATGTTCTTCGCCCCGGCGCGTGCCTTCGCCGCCCTGTCCGTCGACTTCACCGAGAAGATGGTCAATGCTCAGCTCGATGCCACCAAGACCTATGCTGACACCAACCTGGCGCAGCTGCGCAAGCTGGTAGAGGTCAAGGACGCCGAAGGCTTCAAGAGCTACCTGGAAGGCCAGCAGGACGTCGCCAAGCAGCTGACCGAGCGCCTGAAGGGCGATGCCGAGAAGGCGGTGGCTCTCCAGCAGGAGTTCGCCCAGGAGAGCCAGAAGCTGACCGAGGGCAGCGTCAAGCAGGCCCAGGAAAGCGTCGAGCAGGCCACCGAGACCGCCAGCAAGGCCGTCAAGGAAGCCGCACCCAAGGCTGCCAAGTAAGCCTTTAACCCGGCCTGCGGGCCGGGATGAGGAAAGCATCCCAAAGGCCGTCGATCATGGATCGACGGCCTTTTTGGTTTGGTGACGGGCTAACCGGACAGACCCCATGTCAGCCGTTCCCCGCCGTTGGGAGGAGCCCCGCCTGCGCCTGGTCGCCTCATGGTTGTTGTTTGAATGGTCAATCAAAATAAAGGAGGATAGAAACGTTACCTACCAATAACGACATACCCTGCAAGGGAGCGCTTCAATGACCAAGCGACTCGAACGACTACTGCTGGCCGGCCTGCTGGCCGGTGCCACGGCGGCGTCTCACGCCGATGTCAGCATCACCCGTGGCGCCACGGCGATTCCCGACGGGGAGGCCCTCGCGAGCGAGGACCTGACCATCGCCAACGAGCGGCTGGCCTTCTCCCTCGCCGTGGAATCCGCGCCGCCCTGGGGCGTGCCCCGCGGCACCCTGGTCGACCTGGCCGCCGTCAAGGACGGCAAGATCGACCTCGACCGCATCGCCTTCGCCGACTTCATCCCCAACAACTGGTCCGCCTGGCCCAACGACGGCAAGGAGGTGGAGATCGTCGAGGACTCGCCGGAGCGGGCGGTGGTGCGGATTCGCCGTAACTGGGGCGAGGCCTGGGTCACCACGACCTATACCCTCGAGGCGGGCAGTGACCGCATCGATCTTGCGACCGAGCTGGAAAACGCCGGCGACACGCCGCTTTCGGGCATTCGTTCGGGCCACACCCTGTGGCCGGATACCGGCTTCCTGTTCGGCGTCCCGGGGCTCGGCGATGCCAAGGAGACCGTGGCTGACGCGGCGCTGACCGATCGCATGGTCGCCTACGATCGCGACTGGGCCTTCGCGCTCCACGCCCCCTACTTCGACCGCATCAACTATGACGGCCAGGACATGTACCTGGAGCACGACCTGGCGCCCGGCGAGTCGCGCACCTTCAACGGTTCGCTGCAGGTGGTGCCCCAGGGCGACCTGGCGCCGGTGGTGGCCTTCGCGGCCGAGCGCCACGGTGAGCCGGTCGGCCAGATCACGGGCACCCTGCGCAACGTCGGCGGCGAGGCCCCGCAGGACGGCCTGGTGATGATCGAGAAGGCGGGCCACCCCTACGCCTGGACGCTGGCCGAGGAGGGCCGCTTCGAGATGTCCCTGCCGGCGGGCGAGTACCGCGCCTACGCCACGGCCCAGGGCCACGCCAACAGCGAGCCTGTCGCGCTGACGGTCACCGAGGGCGGCGAGCAGACGCTCGACTTCGCCGGGCTGGCGGGACCGGGCACGCTCCGTCTCGACGTGCGCGATGCCAGCACCGGGGCGCCCCGCGACGCGCGGCTGGTGATCCTCGAGGGGCAGCAGCCGCCCGTCGAGTTCCTCGGCAAGCAGACCTTCTTCACCGAGCTGGCCCCGGCGGGCCAGGCACAGCTCGCCCTGGCGCCCGGCGTCTACCGCCTGAGCGTCGATGCCGGCGCCGGCTTCACCGCCGAGCAGCAGGAGCTCTCGGTGACCCTGGCCTCTGGCGAGACCGTGCAGGAGACCGTCGAGATCGAGCGGCTGGCCGAGCCCAACAATGACGCCTGGTACGGGGCCGACCTGCATCACCACGCCAACGTCCTCGAGGGCACCACCCCGCCCGAGACGGTCGTGCGGGCGCAGCTGGCTACCGACCTCGACCTGACGTTCATCAGTGACCACGACTCCACGGCCAACCATGAACGCTTCCAGGCGCTCTCCGGGCAGCGCGGCGTGCCCTTCATCCCCTCCATCGAGGTGTCGGCGTCCTGGGGGCACATGAACCCCTTCCCCATCGACATCGCCGGCGAGATGCAGGTGGACCCGGGCACCGACAGCGTCCAGGCGATCCTGGCGGACGCCCGTCGCCTCAACGCCGAAGTGATTCCCCTCAACCACCCGTTCAACGACTACGGCTACCTGCGCAACCTCGCCAACGACAGCGTGCCGGGCGGCTTCGCCACCGGCTTCGACCTGCTGGAGCTCAACGCGGAAGTCGACAACGTCCCGACGCGCCAGACGGCCCACAACTTCTGGGACGCCGGCCGCCGCATCTACTTCACCGCGGGCACCGATACCCACGACGCCTGGAACGACCTGACCGGCCGCATCCGCATGATGGCCAAGGTGCCGGGTGAGCTGACCCCGCGCGCCTTTGCCCGGGCTCTCAAGGACGGCCACGGCTACGCCACCCAGGGGCCGCTGCTGCATCCGCGCAACGGCCTGTTCGGCGATGACCTGCGCCTGCCCGAGGGGGAGGCCTTCACCTGGAAGGTCGATGTCACGGCCGTCGACGGCTTGAAGGAGGCCCGGCTGATCGGCAGCGGCGGTGAGGTGCTGGAGACCGTCGCCCTGGACGGCCGAGAGGCGCGCCTCGCGCTGACCCTGGACGAGGCGGTCGAGGGCTGGGTCGCCCTCGAGGTCGACGACCAGGATGGCGAGACCGCCTGGAGCAACCCGCTGTGGGTGACGCGCGAGACGACGACGCTCTACACCTCGGCCCTCGAGGACTGACCGCTTCCGGTCGCTCGCATGACAAGGCCGCCCCCTCGGGGGCGGCCTTTTTCGTGGCCAGAGGGCACCATGGTCGGCGGGGCGCGGGACGCCAGGCGCTTCCCCAGTCGCGAGTTTTTTTGGCGTGGCCGGGAATAAGGTCGTCGCCTCGTGCCGTCTTTAAGGGAAGAACAACTCGATCGGGAGCAAGCGGGATGCGGTTTCTGGGCCATTTTTCGTCGCGGGAGAGGCGCTACCGGCGCCTGGTGCAGCCCCACGTGGCGCATCTCGTGCACATCGCCCTGCAGCGCACGGGGCACGCGGCGCTGGCCGAGGACCTGGTGCAGGAGAGCTGCCTCACGGCCTGGGAGAAGCTCGAGGGGCTGCGCTCGGCCGAGGCGTCGCGGCCCTGGCTGGTGCGCATCCTGCTGCGCCAGATCGCCGACCATCGCCGCACCCGGGCGCGCCGCCAGGCGCTGCTGCCGATCACCGACATCGAGGAGGCGCACTGGGAGGCCATTGCCGGCGAGGCGCCGGGACCCTTCGAGCAGGCCGTGGCGGCCCAGTCCGACGGCCGGGTCGCGGCGCTGCTGCGCCGCCTGCCGGACGACTTTGCCATCGTCGTCGAGCTCCACGACCTGATGGGCTACCGCTATCGCGAGATCGCCGAGACCCTGGAGCTGCCGCTGGGCACCGTGACCAGCCGGCTGGCCCGCGGCCGGCGCCTGCTCGCCGCGCTGCTGGTCGAGGCGCCGGAGGCGGCCGAGGGGCTCGATGCACCCGGCGAGAAGGAGGCACGCCACCATGAGTGATCACGATCCTCGGGCCCACGAGGCCCACGCCGCCTGGCTGGAGCGGGTGGCGCCCTACCTGGACGACGAGCTCTCCCCCGACGAGCGCCGCGTCATGGCACAGCACCTGGCGGGGTGCGAGTCGTGCCGGCGCGAGCTGGCGCGCCAGCAGGCCGTGAGCCGGCGCCTGGAACGGCTCGGCGAGGCGACCGACCCCGCCCCCGAGGCGACCGCCCGGGCGGCATCGGCCGAGGCCGTCGAGCGGCGCCTGAAGCAGCGGCTGCTCTCGCCCGCGCCTCGCCGCGCGGCCTCCCGCCCCCTGTGGGCCTGGCTGGGCTGGGGCGTCGCGGCGGTCCAGGCCTGCGTGCTGGCGGTGGTGCTGGGCGGGCCGAGCTGGGAGGCGCGCCAGGGCGTGCCGATGGTGCGCGACGCCGTGGCGGACTTCCGTCAGCGGGTGAGCGGCGCGCTGCCGCCCCAGGCCTCCCGGGACACCGCCGTGCTGGCGCGCACCCTGGCGCTGCCGATCGAGCGCCTCGAGGGGCCCGGCGTGGAGTTCCTCGGCGCCTGGCCCACCGCGCTGCAGGGGCAGCCGGCGGCCGCGCTGGCCTACCGGGTCGAGTCGCACACCGTGGTCCAGTACGTGGTCAGCGGACCGCTGTTCTTCAATCGGGCGAGCGTGCGCGACGCGGTCGCCCGCGAGGGGCGCTACGTCGCCCGGCTGGGCGACCACGCGGTGGTGGGCTGGCCGGGCGACAACGCCGGCTCGCTGCTGGTGGGCGAGCTGCCCACCGAGAGGCTGGAGCGGCTCCGCCTCTAGCGGGCGCCGCACCGGCAAGAGGGGCTTCCGGCCCCCGTTCCAACAATCCCTATAAAGGAGCTTTCACGATGAGGATTCGCCACTCCCTGACGGTCATGACCCTGACCCTCGGCCTGGCCGCGAGCGCGCTCGCCGCACCGTCCCTGGAAGTACTCGAGCAGGCCCCCGGCAGCCGCGTCACGGTGGCCGGCGTGAGCGTCGCCGAGGATGGCTTCGTGGTGGTCCACGCCAGCGACGACGCGGGCAAGATCGTGGCGCCGGCCTCGATCGGCCATGTCGCCGTGGCCGCTGGCGATCACGCGGCCGTCGAGGTGTCGCTGGCGCGTGAGGTGGCCGCCGGCGAGCGGCTCTACGTGATGCTCCACCGCGACACCGGTACGCCCGGCGAGTACGCCTTCGGCCCCGGCTCGGTGGAGGTCGATCCGCCGCTGGTCGTCGACGGCAAGCCGGTGGTGCGCCCGGTGGCGGTGCAGTAGTCCCCCGGCCGGGCCGCGGGCCGTCAGGGCCCCGTTGCCCGATGCGAAACCGATGCGAGAGATCCCCATGATGAAATCCCAGATGCTGTCCTGGACGGCGGCCGGCCTGCTCGGCGCGGCCGGCGCGCTGACCGTCCCCCTGGCCGCCGCCCAGCCGGACGCCCCCGGGGCGCGGCTCTATGCCGACCACTGCGCCGCCTGCCACCTGCCGAACGGCGAGGGCGTGAGCGGCGCCTTCCCGCCCCACCGTGACCACGTCGGCGAGCTGTACGCCGCCGAGGGCGACGAGATCGACGGGCGCGACTACCTGGCCCGGGTACTGCTCCACGGCCTGACCGGGCCGATCGTCGTCGACGGCGAGACCTACGACGGCAACATGCCGGCCTGGGGCGAGGCGCTGGGCGAGGCGCAGATCGCCGAGGTGCTCAACTACCTGCTCACCGAGATCGATTCCGCGCCCGAGGGCTTCCGCCCCTACACCGCCGAGGAGATCGCCGCGCTGCGCGACCCGGCGCTTAACGGGCGCGACGTCCATCGGCTGCGCCAGGGGCTCGCGGGCCTCGGCGAGTCGACTCCGGACGCGGCGGACCAGGCGCCGACCGAGGCCGGGGAGACCCTCGCCCGCGAGGCGGCGTTCTCCGCGCCGGCCTACGTGGCGGTCCAGAACAGCGATGCCGTCCAGGCACTGCCCGGCGGGCAGGCGTGGCCGGGCGTGCCCGGTGCCCACTACGATGCCCTGAGCCCCGACGGCACGCGGCTGCTGGTCTCGGGCTTCAAGACCGGCGACGTCTACCTGCTCGATACCCGCAGCGGCGAGCGCCTCGCCACGCTGCCCATCGGCGAAGTGGCCCAGGGGGTGAAGATCTCGCCCGACGGGCGCCTGGGGCTCGCCATGGCCCAGAAGCAGGGCGTGGTGGCGGTGATCGACCTGGCCGCCGGCGAGCTGGTCGAGCGGCTCTCCGTCGGCGCCGGGCCGCACAACGCCGTCTTCTCCGCCGACGGCGCGCGGGCCTTCGTGACCCTGCAGGGCGGCGGCGCCATCGCGGTGATCGACATGGAGACCCTCGAGAAGGTCGACGAGATCCTCACCCCGGGCCTGGAGACGCCGCACAATCTCGATCTCAGCGCGGATGGCCGGCGGCTGTGGATCCGTGACTTCGTCGGCCAGGCGGCGGTGCTCGACCTCGAGCAGCGCCGCGTGCTCGAGACCTTCGCCGTCGGCAACGGCCACGGCGGCATCGATGTGCTGCCCGGCGGGCGCTACGTGGCCACCGGGGCGATCGCCGATTCCGTGGTGACCCTGATCGACGCCCAGACCCTGGAGGTCGCCGCGACGGTCGAGGTTGGCACCGGCCCCCACGGGGTGCGCGCCAGCCGCGACGGGCGCCACCTCTACGCCACCCTGACCGGCGATGATGCCATCGCGGTGATCGATACCGAGACCATGACGGTGGTGCGGCGCGAGCCGGTCGCGGGCGCCTTCCCGTTCTGGATCGCCGTGCCGGGCAATCCTTGAGCCTCCGGCCGGTGGCATGAGGGGGAAGAGGCGACGCTCGGCGCCTTTGCAACGGCGCCGCCGGCGGCCATGATGGCGGCTCCCCCGGTGACAGGAGCCGCCCCATGTCCATGCTTCCCCTGCTGATCGCCGTCGCCGCCCTGGCCGGTGCCGTCATCTCGGCCCGCGTCGCCTGGCGGCGGCGCAGCGCCAGCCGCTGGCCCGAGGCGACGGCCCGGGTGACCGACACCGCGCTCGAGGAACTCGGCTCGCCGGTGCAGAACCGCGAGAGCCCCGACCAGGCGCACCGCTACCTGGCGCGGGTGCGGATCGCCTATCGGGTCGACGGCCGTGAGGTCGCCTCCGACAACGGCCGCTTCGACGGCGCGCCCACCTTCCCCAGTCGCGAGGCGGCCGAGGCGTACCTGGCCGACTACCCGCCCGGCCGTACGCTGACCATTCGCCACGACCCGGCCGAGCCCGCCCGCGCCCTGATCGGCGCGGCGCGCCTGCCGACCCGGCGCCTCGGCCTGGCGATCTTCCTGCTGGGCGTGGCCGCCGCCGCGCTGTGGGTCGCGGGGCGCTGAGGCCCGGCCGGCTCCTCCGGAGCCTCCTTCCTTACATAACACATTGATCTTCCTGCCAAAGGCCGCCAGGATAGCGGCCTTTTGCCTGGAGATGGCATGTCGCGTTATCTGCTGGCGGGGCTGCTGGCCCTCGCCCCCCTTCACGCCTCGGCCGACGTGCTCGTCGGCAGCTGGAACATCGAACACCTCGGCTGGAACAACGACAAGGCCCTTCCCCAGGTGGCCCACGTGGCCAACCACTTCGACCTCTTGGCGGTGCAGGAGCTGATGGACCCGGCGGCGCTGGGCGCGCTGGAGCGTGAGCTCGAGGCACGCTCGGGCGAGGCCTGGTCGTCGATGGCGAGCCATGCCCTGGGGCGGAGTAGCTACGAGGAGCACTACGGCTTCCTGTGGCGGGAGAGCGAGGTGGCCTACGAGGACGGGGCCGTGGTGTTCATCGATCACGGCGACGTCTTCGCGCGGGAGCCCTACTCGGCGCGCTTTCGCGACCTGGCGAGCGGCGATCGCTTCACCCTGGCGACGGTCCACGTGGTCTACGGCGACGGCGTGGGCGACCGCCTGCCGGAGATCGCGGCGCTGGCCGACTACTGGCGGTGGCTCGGCGAGATCGCGCCCGGCACGCCCCGGCTGCTGGCGGGCGACTTCAATCTGGCGCCGGAGCACCCGGGCTGGGAAGCGCTGCGTGCCGAGGGCGCGGTGCCGGCGATCACCGAGGGGCACACGACCCTCGCGACCACGGCGGGCGAATACGCGAGCCTCTACGACAACCTCTGGTACGAGGCCGAGCGGCTGGCGCCGGGCGAGCGGGGCATCCTGCGCTTTCCGGCCCTGCTGCCCCTGGAGCATGAGGCCGCCCGGGAGCGGGTCTCGGACCATGCACCGGTCTACCTGGCCCTGAACGGCGCCCGCCTCGCGCCCACCCCGGCGGCCGGGGGCGATCTGCTGGCCGGCGCGTCGGTCGGCGGCTCGGGCGCGAGCTGCATCGATCTCAACGCCAGCGACGCGACGCGGCTCGCCGCGCTGCCCCACGTGGGGCCGGCACGGGCCGCGGAGATCATCGAAGGCCGGCCGTGGCGGGAGGCCGCCGAGCTCACCCGGATCGGCGGCATCGGCGAGGGGCGCCTGGGCGAGATCCGCCAGAGCGGCCTGCTCTGCGGCGATCGCGGCTGAGCCCCGCGGCGCTCAGATCGCCCGCTGGTTGACCCGCGCGGAGAGCGCCTCGGCGCTCTCCTTGCGCTCGGAGTAGCGGTCGACGAGGGCGTCGGTGCGGCCGCGCACCAGCCAGGTGAACTTCACCAGCTCCTCCATCACGTCGACGATGCGGTCGTAGTAGGGCGAGGGGCGCATGCGGTCGTGCTCGTCGAACTCCAGGTAGGCCTTGGGCACCGAGGACTGGTTCGGGATGGTCAGCATGCGCATCCAGCGCCCCAGCACGCGCAGCTGGTTGACGCTGTTGAAGGACTGGGAGCCGCCGCAGACCTGCATCACGGCCAGCGTCTTGCCCTGGGTGGGACGCACCGCGCCCAGCGCGAGCGGGATCCAGTCGATCTGCGCCTTCATGATGCCGGTCATCGCCCCGTGGCGCTCCGGCGAGCACCACACCATGCCCTCGGCCCAGGCGGCCAGCTCCCTGAGCTCGGCGACCTTGGGATGGCCGGGCTCCTCGGCGTCGGGCAGCGGCAGGCCGCGCGGGTCGAAGATCCGGGGCTCGGCGCCCATGGCGCGCAGCAGCCGCGCGGCCTCCTCCACCGCCAGGCGGCTGAAGCTGCGCTCACGCAGCGAGCCGTAGAGCAGCAGGATGCGGGGCGGATACCCGGGCGCGTCGTGCGCGGCAAAGGCCTCGGGGTCGGGGACGCGAAACAGCGGGCGGTCAATATTCGGCAGGTCGTGCAGCGAAGACATGGAGCGAAGGGCCTGAAAGGGAAGATCGCCCCAACATATCTGCCACTCCATATATAAGCAACGCCTCCCGACAGACTCCAGGGCCGGGACATCGCCGGGCGCGGGGCCCGGCGATGCTCAAGGAGGCGGCGACGGTACCGCTCGCGATCAGGCGCGCTCGGGCGTCAGCACCTGGGTGTGCAGGGCGCTGCCCGCCGCGTCCATCAGGGTGACGGTCAGGGTTTCGCTCTCGCCGTCCAGGTCGACCTGGCCGAAGAACTGGTAGCCGTCGGAGGGCGGCAGGTTGGACTGCCCGGCCGGCGGCGCCTTCTGGTAGACCACCTCGGGGCCGAAGGTGGCGTCCAGCTCGCCGGGGCCGAAGGTGCCGGCGTGCAGCGGGCCGCTGACGAACTCCCAGAAGGGGGCGAACTCCTTGAAGCCGGCGCGCTCGGGGGCGTAGTGGTGGGCCGCGGTGTAGTGCACGTCGGCGGTCAGCCACACCACGTTGTGGATCGCCTCGTCGCGGATGGCGCGCAGCAGGTCGGCGATCTCCAACTCGCGCCCCAGGGGTTCGCCGCCGTGGCCGTTGGCGACCGCCTCGAAGTGCTCGCCGTCGCGCACCATCAACCCGATGGGCATGTCGGCGGCGATGACCTTCCAGGTGGCGGTGGAGCGGCGCAGGCCGTCGAGCAGCCAGCGCAGCTGGTCCTGGCCGAGGAAGGTCGCGGCCTCGCCGCCGGCCTGGCGGTTGCGGCTGTTGGCGGCGCGGTGGCTGCGCATGTCGAGCATGAAGACCTCGAGGCCGGGGCCGTAGGCGAAGCGCCGGTGGATCCGCCCCGGGGCGTCGGGCATCTGGCGCAGCGGCATGTACTCGAGGAAGGCGCGGCGGGCGCGGGCCGACAGCAGGTCGACGTTCTTCTCGGTGTAGCGGGGATCGTCGAGGAGTTCGCCCGGGTACCAGTTGTTCACGGTCTCGTGGTCGTCCCACTGGGCGAGCATCGGCACCTCGGCGTTGAAGCGCCGCACGTTGGCGTCCATCAGGTTGTAGGCGTGCTGGCCGCGGAACTCCTCCAGGGTCTCGGCGACCTTGCGCTTCTCGGGAGTGACCAGGTTGCGCCAGGTCTCGCCGTTGGCGAGCGTCACGCGCTCCTCCATGGGACCGTCGGCATAGACGGTGTCGCCGGAGTGGATGAAGAAGTCGGGACGCTGGCGCTGCATGGCGGCGTAGGTGGTCATACCGCCGCGGGACTCGTCGATGCCCCAGCCCTGGCCAGCGGTATCGCCGGACCACACGAAGCGCACGTCGCGGCGGGTGGTCGGCGGCAGGCGCAGCCGGCCGGTGACCGGCTCGCTGATGGCGCGATGGTCGTCCAGGGCGGCGAAGCGCATCCGGTAGAAGGCGGTGTCCATGTCGCCGAGGCCCGTCACGTCGAGCTTGGCGGTGAGGTCGGTGGCGGGCAGCACCTCGGGGCCCCGGAGCTGGCGGGCGCCGCGAAACTCGGGGTTGTCGGCGAGCTCCACCAGCAGGCGCGCGGGGCGATCGGCGCGGGCCCAGAGCATGGCGCGGTCCGCGAGCATGTCGCCGCTCATCACGCCGTAGGGCAGCGTGGGGCGCCGGCCCTGGGCCAGCACGATGGACGGGGCGGCCAGGCAGGCGCCGAGGGCGGCGCCTCCCTTGAGGCCGAGCTTCATGGCATCGCGACGCGAGATCTTCTTCGGGGACTCCTGCACGGGATCAGGGATGAACGGTGGGGCGAGTGGCAGACGCAGGATCGGCGCTTTCCATGACAGCGGCTTGTCGAGCGCGTGACATCGCGATGATCCGTCGAGACGGCACGAGCGATGGGCCGCGATGGGGCAGCGGGCGGGCGTGCGGTCCCGCCATGGTGCAGGTGCGAAGAGAGCGGGCGGTGCGGTGCGGCGGCGTAACGTGCCATTTTTTGCCAGACCATTGTTAATGAAGTGGTTTTTTTATGTTGGCGCGCTTTTCGCAATCTGCAGGTCAGGATCGCCATCGGAGTGGCGATGCAACGAGTGAGCTGGCGTGCTCCCACTGGCCCCCTTCGGGGGGCTTTTTTTATGCGCGCGTGACGCGCCGGGCGGGGCTGGGCCCGAGGCCGGGCGGCCCGGTATGCTGGTCGCGCGGCGACGGCCTTCGCCGTGACCGCCTCGACCCTACCCGATCAAGGAGTGCGCCCATGCCCGTCGAATCCCCTCGCGACCCTTCCCCGTTCGCGGCGACCCTCGCCGCCCTGGATGCCCTGCACGCCGAGGACCCCCGCCGCGTGACGGTGGCCGGGGAGTCGGTGCCCCAGGAACTGTGGCACGCCGGAAGGATGAGCGCCTGGCTGGAGCGGCTCGAGGCGGCGCCGGACGAGCTGGTGCGCCTGGCGGTGCGCGGCCAGCACCTGCAGCGCTGGCAGGTGCCGCGGGGCGACTACCCCGAGGGGCGCGTGGGCTATCTCACCTGGCGTCGCGACCAGGGGCGGCGGGCCGGCGAGACCACCGCGGCGCTGATGATCGAGGCGGGCTACGACGCCGACGCGGCCGAGCGGGTGGCGGCGATGATCCGCAAGCAGGGGCTGGGGCGTGATGCGGGGGTGCAGGCGGTGGAGGACTGCGCCTGCCTGGTGTTCCTGGAGCACTACTTCGGCGACTTCTCCCGGCAGGTCGACCACGATCACCTGATTCGCATCGTGCAGAAGACCTGGCGGAAGATGTCGCCGAGTGCCCATGCGCTGGCCCTCGAGCTGCCGATGACCGCCGAGGCCCGCGCGCTGGTGGAGGAAGCCCTGGCCGGCTGAGTGCCGGTGCGGCCTTCCGGCTGCCGAGCCGGCGGCCGCAGGCCAGGGGCGTGGCAGGCCCTCAGTCCTCCGTCAGCGGCCGCGCGGCGTTGAGGTAGGCCATACCGTTGAGGCGTACGCGCTCGCGGTCGACCCGCTCCGAGCCCAGGTGCACCTCCTCGAGGGAGGCGGCCATGCCGTCGATCTCGGCATCGAGGCGGGCCAGGGCGTTCTCCAGGGTGTAGGTGAGCTCGTGGACGGTGCCCAGGTCGCGGTTGCTCAGCTCGTCCTTGGCCAGCAGTTCGCTCAGCCGCGCGTTGGTGTCGCCGAGGTGGGCGATCGCCTCCTCGAGGGTGCGCGAGGGCTCGCCCGCGAAGTGGTCCGGCCCCTCGGCGTGGGCGGTGGTGGCGAGCAGGCCGGTGCAGAGGGCTGTGAGAAGCAGGTTCTTCATGCGGGGATCCTTGGTGCAAATGAGAATATATCGCACCGCTACGCTATCACCGCCCCTTGCGGTTGACAATCATTATCGTTTGTCGTCCCGCCGCCCTTGATCCGGGTCAACGCCGGGCGCGTCGCCGAACTGCACCGTCAGGCTCTCGTCGCTCTCGCAGGGCTTGCCGTGGCGCAGGGTGAGGCGCCGGCGGGTCAGGTCCATGACCACCGCGAAGAGCGTCTCCATGCGCTCCTCGGCGGGCTGGTCGGGATTGAAGTGGCGACAGATCGAGAGCGGCGCGCCGTGATGATCGGCGAGCAGCGCGAAGAGCTCTCCCTCGCCGATCTCCCCCCGTGCCGGCAGCGCCTCCTCCAGCAGGGCATCCAGCCGCGCCAGGCGGGGGCGGGAGTCGACCCGCGGGAAGTCCTCGACGCCCTCGGCGCCGCCGCCGGCATAGAGGTGGTTGGTGTGGGTCACCACGCCGTTCTGCGGGGAGAGGACGCCGGGCTCGCCCGGGTGCACCTCGAGGCCCAGCGCCCGGCCGTCGCCCTGGGCGACGAGGAAGTGCGCCGGCGAGCAGACCCGGTCGCGGCACGCCACCGCCACGGCGTCGTCCAGGTCGCGGCACTCCAGAATCTTGCGCAGGGCGACGTGGATGGGCAGCCCCTCGCCGCAGGTCTGCGAGCGGATGGCGTTGAGGCAGACGCCGAGGCCGTGCTCATTCATGCCGATCTTGGCCACCATACCGGCCTCGCCGATGCTGAACAGCGTCGGGGCGTCGTCGCCGTCGATCTCCAGCGCCACCACGTTGTGCAGCTGATCGCTGCGCCAGTCCCAGTTCTGGGCCAGCCACTGGGTGGCGTCGCGCTTCAGGGCGAAGGCCGAGCAGCCGCCGCTGGCCTGGGTCAGCGAGATCTCGCTTCGGCAGTTGAGGGTCAGGATGTCGGCGAAATCGAGGCCCGCCCCCCGGGCGATGCCCGCCATCTCCTCGAGGATCGCCGGAAAGCCGCGCTCGATCATCGGCAAAAAGCGCTCGGCCACGCGGCGCGCCTGGGCCCAGTCGAGGCCCACGAAGTCCTGGAAGAGCCGGTCATAGACCGCGAGGCTCTGGGTGATCCGCTCGCCATGGGCGCGACCGTGGGCCTCGCCGATCTCGGCCCGGCTGCCGGTCAGGGGAGTGATATGCATGGTGACCTCGCGACTCGCAGTACTTCGACAGGATCACTGTAGCACTCGGCGAGAGCCGACAGGCTCGGGGACGTCGCAGGCGCGGGCGGGAGGTCGTTCGACCAGGCGCGGCTCGGGGCGAGCCGCGCCTCATGGCGGCACGGGGCGCGCCGCCGGACGGTGCGGCGCCGGGCGAGGCCGGCGCCGTGGGGATCAGCTCTTGCGGGGGGCGTTGTAGACGGCCTCGTCGAGCTCGCCCTCGCTCTTGCCGACCAGGGTGGTGACCATCAGGTCGCCGGCCACGTTGACGCTGGTGCGGGCCATGTCGAGGATGCGGTCGATGCCGGCGATCACCGCGATCGCCTCCAGCGGCAGGCCGATCTGGGCCATGACGATGGAGAGCATCACCAGGCCCGCGCCGGGCACGCCGGCGGTGCCGATGGAGGCCAGGGTGCCAGTCACGATGATCATGCCGTAGTCCATCATGCTGAGCTCGACGCCCAGCAGCTGGGCGATGAACACCGCCACCACGCCCTGGTAGATGGCCGTGCCATCCATGTTGATGGTGGCGCCCACCGGCAGCACGAAGCCGGCCACGCCCTCGGAGACGCCGAGGTTCTTCTGGGCGCAGCGCAGCGAGACCGGCAGGGTGCCGGAGGAGGAGGCCGAGGAGTAGGCGACCACCAGGGCGTCGAGGATGCCCTGCAGGTAGCGCACCGGGTTGAGGCGGCCGAGCAGCGTCAGCAGCCCGGTGTAGACGATCAGCACGTGGAGCACGCTGGCGAGGTACGCCACGCCGATCACCTTGGCCAGCGGCAGCAGCACCTCGAGGCCGTAGCTGCCCGAGACGTGGGCGATCAGGCCGAACACGCCGAACGGGGCGAGGGCCATGACGAAGCTGGTCAGCTTGTACATCGCCTCGGCGAAGCTCTCGAAGACGCGCACCACCGGCTCGCCTTTCTCGCCGATCAGGGTCAGCGAGATACCAAGCCCGATGGCGAAGACGATGATCTGCAGGATGTTGCCGTTGGCCAGCGCGTCGATGGGGTTCTGGGGCACCAGGCCGACCAGGATCTCCACCAGACTCGGGGCGGCCTTGGCCTCGACGCCGGACTCGAAGCTCATCTCCAGGCCCACGCCGGGCTGGAAGATCAGCGAGGCGAGCAGGCCGATGGCGATGGCGAAGGCGGTGGTGATCAGGTAGAGCCCGATGGTGCGAATGCCGATGCGGCCCATCTTCTGCGGGTCGCGCATCGCCGTGATGCCCACCACCAGGGTGGAGAAGACCAGCGGCACGATCAGCATCTTGATGGCGCTGATGAAGACGTCACCGATGGGCTTGAAGATGCTGGCGTCCTCGCCCATCAGCGCGCCGGCGAGGATGCCGAGGGCCAGGCCGGCGAGGATCTTCTGCCACAGGGGGATGCGCCGCCACACGCTGGTGGAGGCGGTCGTCGAAGGACTGGTCACGTCGGGACTCCTTTCTGCAAAACAGCTTTTATGTGGTGATTGTCAGTTAAGGTGGGCGATTCTACAGAAAGAAAAACCATTAATCTTTATTTAAACGAACGTCCCTCTTGCGAAATGGCGACCCGCGCCGCGGGCCGCCCGGACCATCACAGCACCTCGTCGAGCAGGCCCAGGAGGGCGGCCCAGGACTTCTCGTCGGCCCGCGCCTGGTAGCGCTCGCTGCCGAAGACGGTGAAGGCGTGGGGGGCGCCGGAGTAGATCTCGATCTCGTAGGGGGTGCCGGCGGCCTCCAGCTCCCGGCCCAGGGCCGCGACGTCGTCCAGCGAGATCGCGGCGTCGGCGCCGCCGTGGGCGACCAGGATCGGCCCGCTCTCGGCGGGGTAGCCCTGCCCCTCGGGGGTGGCCAGGCCGCCGTGGAAGGTGGCGAAGCCGGCCATCTCCCCGGCCTGCTCCGAGCGGGCGAGCTCCAGCACCACCGCGCCCCCGAAGCAGTAGCCCATGATCACCACCGGACCGGCGGCGCCCTGGGCGCGAGCCTCCTCGAGGCCGGCCAGGGTCAGGCGGCGCATGCGCTCGCGGTCCTCGTAGAGCCTGGCGGTCTCGGCCTTCTTGGCGTCGGTCTCCACCGGGCGGTTGCCCTGGCCGTAGAGGTCGAGGGCGAAGGCGTCGAGGCCCAGCTCGGCGAGCATGTCGGCGCGTCGGCGTTCGTAGTCGGTGAGGCCGTCCCAGTCGTGGACGATCAGGACGGTGCCCCGGGACTCGTCCGGGGCGCTCGCCAGGTAGCCGGTGAAGGCCTCGCCGTCCACGGCGTAGTCGATGGCTCGGCCATCGGCCTGGGCGCTTCCCGTGAAGAGCGCGACGGGGGCGAGGAGGGCGAAGGCGAGGGGCGTCAGGCGTGGCGTCATGGTGACCTCTGGGCGGGCAGTGAACGGCCCTCAGTATAGGTCGGGGGGCTCGGTTGCGTTGAAGCGTGCGTTCGAACGCTTAAGCACCGGCGCTTCGCCATGGCGATCAATGACTTGGCGAGTGCCGGCGGGCCCGAAGCGTTGGCAGCGCCGGCTTGTGTTTTGCTCCCCGGCCTTCCAGATTGGGGGTGTGATTCATGCAGTCCATGATCCGAGCAACCAGAGCGAGACCAACAATCATGAAGAAACGCGTTCTAGCGACGGCGGTGGCGGCGACCACCCTGGCCCTTTCCGGCATGGCACAGGCCGAGGTCAAGGTCGGCTTCCTGGGGGGCTTCACCGGCGGCATCGAGAGCCTGACGCCGCCGATCTTCGACGGCGCCCAGCTGGCGGTGAGCCAGGTCAACGAGCAGGGCGGCCTGCTGGGCGGCCAGGAGCTGGTGATGCCCACCGGTGACACCACCTGCTCCGACGCCTCGGCCGCCTCGAACGCCGCCGACCGCATGGTCAACACCGAGCAGGTCACCGCCATCGTCGGGGCGCTGTGCACCGGGGCGACCATCGCCGCGGCCAACAACGCCGCCGTGCCGGGCGGGGTGACCATGGTCTCGCCGGCCTCCACGGCCCCGGCGGTCTCGGACCTCGACGACAACGACCTGGTGTTCCGCACCGTGCCCTCGGATGCCTTCCAGGGCGAGATGCTGGCCAAGCTGCTGATCGACAAGGGCATCGAGGAAGTCGTCGTCACCTACGTCAACAACGACTACGGTCGCGGCCTCTCCGACGCCTTCACCACGGCCTTCGAGGCCGAGGGCGGCACGGTGGCGGAGAACCTCGCCCACGAGGACAACCGCGCCGACTACCGCTCGGAGCTGGGCACCCTCTCCTCCACCGGCGTGCCGAACCTGGTGGTGCTGGCCTACGCCGATACCTCCGGCCAGACGGTGGTGCGCCAGGCCTACGAGAGCGGCATGTTCACCCAGTACATCGGGGCCGACGGCATGGTCGGCGACAGCCTGGTCGAGGCCATCGGCGCCGACGTGCTCGAGGGCATGATCGCCACCCGCCCGGGCAGCCCGGAGCTGCCGGGCACCACGATGTTCCAGGCCCAGGCCGAGGAAGCCGGCATCGATCCCAGCGCGGTGTTCGCCGCCCAGGCCTACGACGCCGCCTTCCTGCTGGCGCTGGCCATCGAGCAGAACGGCAGCGCCGAGCGCGAGGGGCTCAACGAGGCGCTGCGCAGCGTGGCCAGCGCCCCGGGCGAGGTGGTCCTGCCCGGCGAGTGGGAGAAGGCGGTGGAGCTGATCGCCGCCGGCACCGAGATCAACTACGAGGGCGCGTCCGGCACCCACGAGTTCAATGCCAACGGCGACGTGCCGGGCGTGGTGCTGGAGATGGTGATCGAGGACGGCAGCTTCACCAGCAAGGGCTACGTCGACCTCTGAGGGACGCGCCTGCGCTGAGCGAAGGCGAACGAACGAAGGCCCCGGCGGGCAACCGCCGGGGCCTTTTTATCGGGTGTTGTTTTCGGCTCATCGCCTCTGCCAGTCGTGGACGACCGCGCCGAGGGAGGTGCCAAGCACCTTCCTGCCTTGCTCTTTGCAGCCCGCCGTCAGGCCACGTGCTTGACCTTCTCCGGCAGCAGCCCCTTGGGCGCGAAGCGCAGCACCAGGGTGATCAGCAGCCCGATCACGAACACCCGCGCCTGCAGCGCCCGGCTGTCCATGTTGGTGGGGGCCTCCCAGCCGAAGGCGCCCTCGCCGAAGGCGACGGCCAGCTCCATCAGGAACAGCGCCAGCGGCTCGGACATGATCCAGATGATGTAGACCGCCACGGCGCCGAAGATGGTGCCCAGGTTGTTGCCGGGCCCGCCCAGGATGACCATCACCAGCACCAGGAAGGTGTGGTTGAGCGGCAGGTAGCCCTGGGGGTCGAACATGCTGTTGAAGCTCGCCAGGGCGGCGCCGCCGATGCCCATCAGGATGCAGCCCAGCACGAAGATCTCCAGGCGGCGCCGGTTGATGTCCTTGCCCATGGCGGCGGCGGAGAGCTCGTTGTCGCGGATGGCGCGGATCATCCGTCCCCAGGGGGCGTGGTAGGCGCGGCTCAGCAGGAAGAAGATCAGCGCGATCATCACCGCGGTCACCGACAGGTACATCGCCCGGGCCAGGGTGAAGCCGACGGCCTCGGGCCCCGGCACCGGCCAGGGCAGCGGCGAGACGGTGGCGGTGCCGCGGGTCAGCCAGTCGGAGTTCTTGAGGAAGGCCTTGATGATCTCGGCGATGCCCAGGGTCGCGATCGCCAGGTAGTCGCTGCGCAGCCCCAGGCAGACCCGGCCGATGAAGAAGCCCACGCCGCCGGCCAGCGCGCCGCCGACGATCCAGCCCACGCCGACCGGCAGGCCCAGGCCGCCGATGAAGCCGGCCCGGGACTCGATCTGGTCGGTCACGCCGCGCAGGGCGTTGATCACCACCAGGTAGAGCACCACCCCGAGCACCACGGCGATGAGGGTGCGCAGCTTCCGGGGCACGCCGAGCCGGTCGAGGCGGGTGGCGCCGAGCACCATCAGCACGGCGGCGACCATGTAGAGCAGCACAAGACCGAGCTCGCCGGGCAGCTCGCTGTCCCAGAAGGCCTCGTTGACCGGGATGCTGAAGAACATGGCGCTGAAGCCGCCCAGCGCCACGAAGCCCATCACCCCGGCGTTGAACTGGCCCGCGTAGCCCCACTGGATGGTCAGGCCCAGGGCCAGGATGGCGTAGCAGGCGGCCTCCACCAGCATGCGGGTGCTGTAGGCGCCGCCCATCACGGCGTAGACCCCCAGCACCGCCACCAGCAGGGCGACGAAGAGGCCCGCCTCGCGCAGCGGGAAGCGGCTCGGGGCGGCGACGGTATCCGCGCGTTTGGTTTCCATCAGATCACCTTGCCCTTGAAGATGCCGGTGGGGCGCCACACCAGGATGACGACCAGGATGAAGAAGGGCACCACGATCTTGTACTCGGTGCCGACGAAGGCGAGGTTGCCGGCCTGGGTCAGCCATTCGGGCAGGCTGTCGCGGAAGGGCCGGAGCAGCACGCTCCAGTTGAACACCGCCAGGGTCTCGGCGAAGCCCACCACGAAGCCGCCGGCCACGGCCCCGAAGGGGTGGCCGACGCCGCCGACGATGGCGGCGGCGAAGATCGGCAGCAGCAGGAAGAAGCTGAGGTCGGGCTTGAAGGTGACGTCCAGCGACAGCAGGGTGCCGGCGATGGCGGCGAGCCCCCCGGCGATCACCCAGGTCACGGCGACGATGGTGTTGGTGTTGATGCCCGAGGCCTGGGCCAGGTCGGGGTTGTCGGACATGGCGCGCATCGCCTTGCCGAGCCGCGAGCGGGTCAGGAAGAGGTGCAGGCCCACCACGGCGACGAGGGTGATCCCGAAGAGCCAGAGCTGCGGCTCGGTGATCACCACCGGCGCCCGCACGCCCTCGAAGGGCAGGGCGAGGCGGAAGATCTCCTTGCGGTCGTCGACGTAGAGGCTCGAACCGCCGGTGCCCGAGAACAGCCGGATCAGCCCCTGCAGCATCAGGGTCACCCCCAGCGAGCCGATCACCAGCACGATGGGCTTGACCCCGTGGGCGCGCAGCGGCTTGTAGAAGGCGCGGTCGATGCCCACCGCCAGCAGCGCCGTGAGCGCCATGGCCACCGGCAGCAGCACCAGGGCGGCAGGCACGCCGAAGGCCGCCCCGGCCCCCGGGAAGGCGCTGGCCAGCAGCAGCACCATGAAGGCGCCGAAGGTCATCATGTCGCCGTGGGCGAAGTGGGCGAAGCGCATGATGCTGAAGATCAGCGTCACGCCCACCGCGCCGATGGCGTAGATCGAGCCGGTCACGCTGCCGGCGATCACCACGTTGTTGATGAAGAAAACCAGTTCATTCACGTCGATACTCTCCCGTTCCCGGCTAGCCGCCGAGGAAGCTCTTGGCGACGTCCGGGTCGGCCAGCAGGGCGGCCCCGGTATCGGTGAAGCGATTCTGGCCGGCGGCCAGCACGAAGCCCTTGTCGGCGATGCCCAGCGCCTGCTTGGCGTTCTGCTCGACCATCAGGATGCCCACGCCGGCCGAGTTGACCAGCTTCACCTGCTCGAAGATCTCGTTCATGTAGAGCGGCGAGAGGCCGGCGGTGGGCTCGTCGAGCAGCAGCAGGCTGGGTTCGGCCATCAGCGCCCGGCCCATGGCCACCATCTGGCGCTGGCCGCCGGAGAGCTCGCCGGCCGGCTGGTGGCGCTTGTCGTGGAGCGGCGGGAAGAAGTCGTAGACCTGGGCCAGCATGCGCTTGACGTTGCCCGGCTTGAGGAAGGCGCCCATCTCCAGGTTCTCCTTCACCGTGAGGCTCGGGAAGACGTTGTTTTCCTGGGGCACGAAGCCCATCCCCTTCTGCACCAGCTGGTTGGGGGGCAGGTTGTGGATCGGCTCGCCGCGCAGCAGGATCTCGCCCTGGCTGACGTGGAGCAGGCCGAAGACGGCCTTGAGCATGGTGGACTTGCCGGCCCCGTTGGGACCGACGATCACGCCGATCTGGTCGGACTCGATGGCCATGTCCACCCCGTTGAGGATGTTCATGCCGCCGTAGCCACCGTGCACGTTGCGTGCGTCGAGTAATGGCATGGTCAGTCGTTCTCTGCGTTCGTTATCGTTATTGGAGGCGTCCCGCCTCGGGGCCCCGGCCCGCCCGGGCGGAGGCGGCGCCGCGGTCAGCTGGCGGCGCCCCAATCAGCTGGCGGCGCCAAAGTAGGCCTCGATGACCTCGGGGTTGTTCTGGATCTCCTCGATGCTGCCCTCGACCATCACGCTGCCCTGGGCGAGCACGATCACCGGGTCGCAGAGCCGGGCGATCATGTCCATGTCGTGCTCGATGACCAGGAAGGTGTAGCCCATCTCGCGATTGAGCCGCTCGATGTTGGTGACCAGGTCGCCGAGCAGGGTGCGGTTGACCCCGGCGGCGATCTCGTCGAGCAGCACCACCCGGGCGTCGGTCATCATGGTGCGGCCGAGTTCGAGGAGCTTCTTCTGGCCGCCGGAGAGGTTGCCGGCGAGCTCGTTGCGCACGTGGTGCAGGCCGATGAAGTCGATCACCTCCAGCGCCCGGCGGCGCACCTCGGCCTCCTCGCTGCGCACCAGGCCCGGCGTGAACCAGGCGGCGAACAGGTTCTCGCCGGACTGCGCCGGCGGCACCATCATCAGGTTCTCCAGCGCCGTCATCTGGGAGAACTCGTGGGCGATCTGGAAGGTGCGCAGCAGGCCGCGGTGGAACAGCGCGTTGGCCGGCTGGTTGGTGATGTCGTCGCCGTCGAGCAGGATCCGGCCGCTGTCCAGCGGCAGGGCCCCGGCGATGATGTTGAACAGCGTCGACTTGCCGGCCCCGTTGGGGCCGATCAGGCCGGTGATCGACCCCTTCTCCACCTGGATCGAGCAGTCATTGATGACCTGGAGGCCCCCGAAGGCCTTGTTGACGTGCTGTACCTCGATGATGGCGGCCATGACGGATTCCATTGGTTGTTGTTCTGGTGGTGCGGCCCGGACGTTCCCGTTCTCGGGTGCTGGCCCCTACAGCTGCTGGCTGTCATCGGCGAGGAAGGTGCGGCCCGCGGCGAAGGCGCCGACGATCACCACGGCGCCGATGGTCGGGATCAGATAGCCGTCGATCTGCGGGATGGCGCGCAGGAAGACGAAGGCCACCGCCGCCGGCGCCACGAAGCGCACCAGGAAGCGCCAGATGCGGAACCAGCGCTCGTTGGTGTGCATCTCCTTCATCACCTCGGAGTGGGTCAGCGCCCAGCCGGCGAACAGCGCGATCATCAGGCCGCCCAGCGGCATGAAGATGTTGGTCAGCATCTCGATGAAGCCGAAGGCGCTGCGCCCGAACAGGGTGTGGAAGAGGGTGCCCTCGGCCCACAGGTTGAAGCTGACCACGGTGAGCAGCCCCAGCGCCCAGCTGGCGATGACCATCAGGGTCACGGCCTGGGGGCGGGTCAGGTCGAAGCGCTCGACCAGGAAGGCCGCCACCGGCTCGATCAGCGAGATCGACGAGCTGATCGCCGCACCCAGCACCAGGATGAAGAAGACCCCGCCGACCAGGGCGCCGCCGGGCATCTCGGCGAAGGCCAGCGGCAGGGTGACGAACATCAGGCCGGGGCCCTCGCCGGGGTTCAGGCCAGAGCCGAAGACCAGCGAGAAGATCGCCAGGCCCGCCACCATGGCCACCGCGGTGTCCACCAGGGCGATGGCGAAGGCGGTGCGGGTCAGCGAGGACTCGCCCGGCATGTAGGCGCCGTAGGCCATGATCGCGCCCATGCCGAGGCTCAGGGTGAAGAACGACTGTCCCATCGCCTCGAGCCAGCCCTCGAGGCTCAGGTCCGCCAGGTTGAAGGTGAACAGGAAGCTCGCCGCGGCGCCGATGTCGCCGACCACGGCGCCGTAGCCCAGCACCACCAGCAGGATCACGAACAGCGACGGCATCAGCAGGCGCAGGCCCGCCTCGATGCCCTTGTGGATGCCCAGACCCACGATCAGCGCCGAGGCGGCGATGAACAGGGTGTGGTAGAGGGTCAGCAGCATCGGCGAGGCGAGCAGCGCATCGAAGCTCTGGCCGGCCCCGGCGGCGTCGATCTCGGCCATCCCGCCGGTCAGCATCAGCCCGGTGTAGTGGATCGCCCAGCCGGCGATCACCGAGTAGAAGCTCAGGATCAGGAAGGCGGAGGCGGCTCCCAGCCAGCCGATCGACTCCCAGGCGCGGGAGGTCTGGTGGGTGCGGGTGAGGAAGCGCATGCCCATGATCGGGCTGCGCCGGCTGTTGCGGCCGAGCATGATCTCGGCGATCAGGATCGGGATGCCCACGGCGAAGATGGTCAGGGCGTAGACCAAGATGAAGGCGCCGCCGCCGTTCTCGCCGGTCAGGTAGGGGAAGCGCCAGAGGTTGCCGAGCCCGACGGCCGAGCCGACGGCGGCCAGCAGGAAGGTGCCCTTGTGGGTCCAGACGTTGTGCGTGCTCATGGGAATCCAGGATTGCCTTGGTGGGCCTTGTGAGCCTGTGCCGCCAACTGTGCGGCACGGGGGCCTCGCTGGCTAGTGGGCCAGCGTTTAGGAGACGTTGGCGGCGCCTGGTGGTCAGCGCCGCCGGGATCAGTCTTGCGGCTCGTCGGACTCTTCCGACTCCTCCGCCTCGCCGGGGTGGCGAGGTTCGAGGGCGCGGTAGGCGTCGGGGAGGCGCACCGTGTCGCCCAGCGCGAGGTCGCCGGCGGCCTGCTGGCGCCGGCCGTTGTCGTCGGCGATCAGCGCCACCACCTCGCCGATGTTGGTCTCCTCGACCCGCGCCTCGACCCGCACCCGGACGGTGAACCCCCGGTAGCTGGCCGAGAGGATGCTGCCGCGCTGGGGCGGGCGGTAGTCGTCGGGATGGTCGGCATAGTAATCCAGGACGCTCCGGTCGCCGGGATCGTCCCATTCCACGTGCTTGTGCATGACGGCACTCCTTGGTGGGTGAGCCAAGCCTCCAGCCTGCCAGTCTCCAGCATAGCCGTCGCCGGGGCGCGGGGCCGAACGGCGCGGCCACAAACGACAGAGCCCGCCGGTGGGCGGGCTCTGGCGGCGGCGGGCCGGCTTACTTCTTGCTGGCGCGCTTGCGTTCGTTCTCGGTCAGGTGCTTCTTGCGCAGACGGATGTGGTTCGGGGTGATCTCGACCAGCTCGTCGTCATCGAGGAACTCGATGGCCTGCTCCAGGCTGAACTTCACCGGCGGGGTCAGCACGATGTTCTCGTCGTTGCCCGAGGCGCGCATGTTGTCGAGCTTCTTGCCCTTGGTGGGGTTGACCACCATGTCGTTGGCGCGGTTGTTGATGCCGATCAGCATGCCCTCGTAGACCTCGGTGCCGTGATCGATGATCAGCTTGCCGCGATCCTGCAGGGCGTAGAGCGCGTAGGCCAGCGCCTTGCCGGGGACCATGGAGACCAGCACGCCGTTGCGCCGCTCGATGGAGGCGTCGGGCTTGAGCGGGCCGTAGTGGTCGAAGCGGCTGGTGAGGATGCCGGTGCCGGAGGTCAGGGTCAGGAACTGGCCGCGGAAGCCGATCAGCCCGCGCGCGGGGATGATGAAGTCCAGGCGCACGCGCCCCTTGCCGTCGGGGTTCATGTTGATCAGCTCGCCCTTGCGGTAGCCGAGCTCCTCCATGATGGCGCCCTGGTGCTCCTCCTCGCAGTCGATGATCACTTCCTCGTAGGGTTCCTGGCGCTCCCCGTCGATCTCGCGGATGATCACCTCGGGACGGCCCACGGCCAGCTCGAAGCCCTCGCGGCGCATGCTCTCGATCAGCACCGAGAGGTGCAGCTCGCCGCGACCGGAGACGATGAACTTCTCCGGGCTGTCGCCCTGCTCGACGCGCAGCGCCACGTTGTGGATCAGCTCCTGGTCGAGGCGATCCTTGATGTTGCGGCTGGTGACGAACTTGCCGTCCTTGCCGGCGAAGGGCGAGTCGTTGACCTGGAAGGTCATGGAGACGGTGGGCTCGTCGACGGTCAGCGGCGGCAGCGCCTCGACGGCGGCCGGGTCGCACAGGGTGTCGGAAATCGCCAGGTTGTCGATGCCGGTGACGCAGACGATGTCGCCGGCGGTGGCCTCGTCGGTCTGCACCCGCTCCAGGCCCAGGTGGGTCATGACCTGGCCGATCTTGCCCTTGCGCTCCTTGCCTTCCTTGCTGATCACGGTGATCTGCTGGTTCGGCTTGACCGAGCCGCGGGTGATGCGGCCAAGGCCGATGACGCCGACGTAGCTGGAGTAGTCCAGCGCCGAGACCTGCATCTGGAAGGGGCCGTCGAGCTCGACCTTGGGCGGCTCGACGATGTCGACGATCGACTGGAACATCGGCGTCATGTCGTCGGCCAGCTGGTCCGGCTCGGGACCGGCGATGCCGTTCAGCGCCGAGCAGTAGATGATCGGGAAGTCGAGCTGGTCGTCGCTGGCGCCGAGGTTGTCGAACAGGTCGAAGATCTGGTCGATGACGTAGTCCGGGCGCGCGCCGGGGCGGTCGATCTTGTTGACCACGACGATCGGCTTGAGGCCCTGGTCGAAGGCCTTCTGGGTCACGAAGCGGGTCTGCGGCATCGGGCCGTCGACGGCGTCGACCAGCAGCAGCACGGAGTCGACCATCGACATCACGCGCTCGACCTCGCCGCCGAAGTCGGCGTGTCCGGGGGTGTCGACGATGTTGATGTGGTAGTCCTGGCCGTCGGGGGCCTGCCAGCGGATCGCCGTGTTCTTGGCCAGGATGGTGATGCCGCGTTCCTTCTCCTGGTCATTGGAGTCCATGATCCGCTCCTGCCCCTCGGCCTTGCGGTCGAGAGTGCCGGACTGGCTGAGCAGTTTGTCGACCAGGGTGGTCTTGCCGTGGTCGACGTGAGCGATGATGGCGATGTTGCGAAGATTCTCGATCACGACGGGATCCTGCTGACAAAATTGGGGGCGCATTATAGGGGCAGGGCGATGACGGCTACCAGCTTTGTCGCCGTGAATCTTCCGTCACGACCAGATATCAGTGGCTTGGAGGCGGCCCGGGAGGGCCTCGGCGGGCGCTTTTTCAGGCCTCGATGGCGGCGACGCGCGCCTGGCAGGCGTGCAGCCGCGCGATCAGGTCGGGCAGGGCCTCGGCGTCCAGCGACGGGTCGCAGCCGCCGATGCGCTCGAACCAGGCGCGGGAGACGCAGAGGGTATCGGTGAGGGGGCGGTGACGCAGGCGCTGCCAGAACAGCGACAGCCGGCTGGGGCGGCCGGCCGTCAGCACCACGGCGTCCCGGACGTGGTGCTCGACCTCGGCCAGGGTGTCCACCAGCCAGCCCGGCGAGAGGGGGCGTCCCTGGGCCGGGAACAGCAGGGCCTCGCCCTGGCTGTGGGTCACCGCCGTGTTGAGGCGGTCGCCGAGCGGGGTCCCATCGGTGACGATCAGGCGCACGTCGTGGCGAGCGGCCAGGCGCCGCAGGCGCGCGTCGCCGGTGTCATCGGCCAGCAGCACCTCGAGGCGCAGGTCGCGGCGCTGTCGCAGGGGCCTCAGCGCCGCCAGGCGGCGCGGCAGACCGGCACCCGAGGCGCGGGCATCGAGGAGGATGCTGCAGACAATCATGCTCGGGTCGGCTCCCGTGGTAGGGCGCAGGATGTCGGAATGGCGCTCCCTCCAGAACCTGCGCTACCCCTCCGGAGTCCGCGCCACCCCGGTCGGCGCCGCCATGTAAACGAGTGTAGTTTTTGGTGTTAACACGTATCAACGAACGCCGGACTGATATTTCTGTGTCGCCAAGATGAGCTTCCAACGGTCGCGGGCATGAGGGAGGTCATGGCGTCGTGGCGGCCCGCGATGGGGCGGGCGGTCCGGCGGGTGGTGGATGGGTTAATGTGGTGCAGCGGGCGATCTTTGTGCACCCAAATGGTGCGATGAGCGGTGCGATACGTCACCTCGGCGGACAGAATGGCGATCCTGGTGCATGGCTCGGCGCATGACGATTGAATAAACCTGCTACCCATCAATGGTTTATGATCCGGGTGCCGTGAGATGGTGCAAGATTGGCACGCGACCTGCATTCCTCTCGACAAGGCCATGCGGCGGTTGGGTGGCCGTGGGCACCGGCCCGGCGACATGCTACAACGTCGTGGGAACCGGCTCGCGCCACTGCCCCGCCACCGCTCCAGCTTTTCAGCCCAGCTCACTGTGGAGGACCTATGTCCGAGAAGACGCTCGCCCTGATTGAAGAACACGACGTGAAGTGGATCGACCTGCGTTTCACCGACACGCGCGGCAAGGAACAGCACGTCACCATCCCGGCCCGTGACGTCGACGAGGAGTTTTTCGAGAACGGTCAGATGTTCGACGGCTCCTCCATCTCCGGCTGGAAGGGCATCAACGAGTCCGACATGATCCTGCGCCCGGAGGACGGCTCCGGCTTCCTCGACCCCTTCACCGAAGACGCCACCCTGGTGCTGCGCTGCGACATCATCGAGCCGGCCACCATGCAGGGCTACGAGCGCGACCCGCGCTCCATCGCCAAGCGCGCCGAGGCCTATCTGCAGTCCTCCGGCCTGGGCGACACCGCCTTCTTCGGCCCCGAGCCCGAGTTCTTCATCTTCGACGAGGTGCACTGGAAGTCCGATATCGAGGGCTCCATGTACAAGATCTCCTCCGAGGAGGGCGCCTGGTCCACCGATCGTCCGGTGGAGGGCGGTAACCTGGCCCACCGTCCGCGGGTCAAGGGCGGCTACTTCCCGGTGCCGCCGGTGGACAGCTTCCACGACATCCGCGGCGCCATGTGCAACACCCTGGAGGCCATCGGCCAGTCGGTCGAGGTGCACCACCACGAGGTGGCCAACGCCGGCCAGAACGAGATCGGCGTGAAGTTCAACACCCTGGTCAAGAAGGCCGACGAGGTCCAGGAGATGAAGTACGTGATCCACAACGTGGCTCACGCGTACGGCAAGACCGCGACCTTCATGCCCAAGCCACTGGTCGGCGACAACGGCAGCGGCATGCACGTGCACCAGTCGTTCTGGAAGGATGGCACCAACCAGTTCGCCGGTGACGAGTACGCCGGGCTCTCCGAGATGGCCCTCTACTACATCGGCGGCATCATCAAGCACGCGCGTGCCCTGAACGCCTTCACTAACGCTTCCACCAACTCCTACAAGCGTCTGGTGCCGGGCTTCGAGGCGCCGGTGATGCTGGCCTACAGCGCCCGCAACCGCTCCGCCTCCATCCGCATCCCCTACACCGCAAGCCCCAAGGGCAAGCGCGTCGAGGCCCGCTTCCCGGATCCGACCGCCAACCCCTACCTGTGCTTCGCGGCGATGCTGATGGCCGGCATCGACGGCATCCGCAACAAGATCCACCCCGGCGATGCCATGGACAAGAACCTCTATGACCTGCCGCCGGAAGAGGGCAAGTCGATCCCGACCGTGGCCGAGAGCCTGGACCAGGCCCTCGAGGCGCTGGACGCCGACCGCAGCTTCCTCACCGAGGGTGGCGTCTTCACCGACGACATGATCGATGCCTACATCGAGCTGCTCAGCGAGGACGTGGAGCGCATCCGCATGACCACGCACCCGATCGAGTTCGACATGTACTACAGCTGCTGAGCCAGCGGCGCCCCGGCGCCGCCCCCAGCATCGCAAGAGGCACGCCCCCGGGCGTGCCTCTTCTTTTGTGCGTTTGGTGCGGCCCTCGCCGATCGGGAGGGGCTAGATCAGCAGCATATGGCCGACCAGGCCCAGCGCGAAGCCGAGCACCGCGCCCAGGGGCGGGCCCCAGTGGCGCTCGAGCCGGGCCTGGGGGGCGAGGTCCTGGAACACCGAGTAGAGGATGCCGCCGGCGGCGAACAGCATGATCACCGCCACCGCCGTGGGGTAGGGCGCCAGCCACAGGAAGCCACTCAGCCCGGCGAGCGGCCCCAGCCAGGCCATGGCGAAGAACAGCCCGATCAGTCGTCGGCTGGTGTAGGGGGTGGTACGGCGCAGCTCGTGGTAGGCGTTGAAGCCCTCGGGCAGGTTCTGCAGCGCCATCAGGCCGGCGAGCAGCAGGCTGCCGCTGCTGCCGTGGGCGAAGGCCGCGCCCAGGGCCAGGGCCTCGGGCACGAAGTCCGCCAGCATGGCGGCGAGCTGGCTGGCCGAGGTGCCGCTGCGGTGCAGGGCGATGTCCAGGGCCATGAACGCCAGCCCGCCGGCCACGAAGCAGGCCGTGGCGGAGGCGATGTCGAGGGCCGGCAGGCTGTCCGGCACCAGCACCAGCGCCACCGCGGAGAGCAGGGCCCCGCCGCCGAAGGCGATGATGCCGTGACGCAGCTCGTTCTCGAGCCAGTCGATCGGGATGCACTCCACCCGCGCCAGCCAGGCGCCCATCGGCATCGCCATGCCGGCCATCAGCGTGAGAACGATCACCGTCTGCCAGGCGTCCATGCGTCGTCTCCTCTCTCCATCGGGGCAGGTCGTCTTCCCCCAGGCGTCGGCGTCTTTCGCCTCCGGGGGCCATCCGCGTTCCTCGCGGGGTCGCTTCTGGGCTAGTCTTGCATCATAAAGGGAAACCCATCGGCAACGCAGGAATCGGCGCATGAACAAGGCACTGGCCATGGTGGCGCTGGGGCTGTCGTTGAGCCTGGCGGCTCACGCCCAGACCATCTACCGCACCACCGACGCCCAGGGCAACGTGGTGTTCACCGACAACCCCGAGGGCGGCGGCGAGGCGGTAACGCTCGACCCGCTCACCGTGGTGCCGAGCCCCGGCGAGGCGGCGGGCATGGCGCCTGCCGTGCAGGGCGGGCAGGGCCAGCCCGAGGCGTCCGCGCCGGGGCAGCCGTTCATGCCCTACGATCGCTTCGGCATCCTCTCGCCCGGCCAGGAGGAGACCCTGCCCACCGGTGCGGCCGGCAACGTCCAGGTGACCCTCGGCATTCAGCCCGAGCTGCGCGAGGACCATCGGGTGCGCCTGCTGGTGGACGGGCGGGTCAGCCAGTCGGCCATGCACACCGATACCTTCCTGCTCAACAACCTGGAGCGCGGGGAGCACGTGCTGCAGGCCGAGCTGCTGGATGGCAGCGGGGCGGTGCGCCACCGCACCTCGCCGGTGACCCTCTACGTGCAGCGGGCCAGCGTCAACCTGCCCCGCAACCCCAACAATCCGAGCGGTTAGCTCGCCCCTCGCCGGACGCCTCGGCCGCCGTGTCCGGACGGCACCCATTGGCCCTGTCGCGAGCCCCCGCCTCGCGACGATGGCCGCTTCGATGCCTTCGATCACGCTGACCGGGTGAAGGAGGGGCGCGCCTTCGAGGTGCTCGATCGGCTGCGCGGCCGGCAAAGGGAGGAGCCTGATTTTCGTCCGCCCCATTTCCCTCCGCCCCCTCACCGTCCGCCTCACCATCGTCCGCCCCGTCATCCCCCGCCACACTATCCCCCGCCGCATCATCGGCACGATTCCTCGATCCGCGATCGCTTCTCGAGCGAGGAGCGAGCGCCCCGCGACGCGCCCTGAGCGGGGGGCACGAGTCGGGGCGGCCGCTCGGGGGCTGCACGTCAACGGGCGTTCGATGGCCTGATGCACTAAAGTGGTGCACCAAGGTGGGGCGGTCCTGCCCCGGAAAGGCGCTGCCAGCCGCCTCACGAGGTGGCGCGCTTCTTGCAGGTCCTCCCCAGTGCAGGCTCACGGCGCTTCTTCACGAGGCGCCCACCGGACCGGGCAGGACGGCTTCATGTATCGACGCTTGATGGAACACCTCACCACCGCGGTGCTGCTGCTCGACGGCGAGCTGCGGCTGCGCTGGATGAACCCGGCCGCGGAGGCGCTGCTGGCGCTCAGCCTGAGCCGCCTGCAGGGCCAGCCGCTGCCCGCCCTGGTGGAGGGGGAGGAGGACCTCGGCGGGCTGCTGGCCAAGGCGCGCGACGAGTTCCACCCCTTCACCCAGCGCGAGGCGCGCCTGATCCGCCCCACCGGCGAGCCGCTGACCGTCGACTACACCGTCACCCCCCTCGGCCCGGACGAGCTGCTGCTGGAGATGGAGCCCCGCGACCGGCTGCTGCGCATCTCCCGGGAGGAGGCGCTGCAGACCCGCCAGGAGACCATCAAGGTGCTGGCCCGGGGGCTGGCCCACGAGGTCAAGAACCCCCTGGGCGGCATCCGCGGGGCGGCCCAGCTGCTGGAGCGGGACCTCGACGATCCGGGCCTCCAGGAGTTCACCCGCATCATCATCGAGGAGGTCGATCGCCTGCGCGATCTCGTCGACTCGATGCTCGGGCCCAACCGGCTGGTGCGTCACGAGCCGCTCAACATCCACAAGGTGCTCGAACGGGTGCGTGCGCTGCTGATCGTCGAGCATCCGGCGGTGAGGATCGAGCGCGACTACGATCCCAGCCTGCCCGAGCTCTCCGGCGACGAGTCGCAGATGATCCAGGCCCTGCTCAACGTGGCGCGCAACGCCGTGGAGGCGATGACCGAGGCCGAGACCCCCTCGCCGCGGCTCACGCTGCGCACCCGCGCCCGCCGCCAGTTCACCCTGGGCGCCGAACGCCACCGGCTGGTCTGCGAGGTGGCGATCATCGACAACGGCCCGGGGATTCCCGAGGCGCTGCGCGAGACGCTCTTCTACCCCATGGTCTCCGGTCGCGCCGAGGGCAGCGGCCTGGGCCTCTCGATCGCCCAGTCGATCCTGCACCAGCACCAGGGGCTGATCGAGTGCGACTCGCACCCCGGCCATACCCAATTCCGACTGCTGATTCCGCTGGAGAAGCGCCATGACTGACGTCGCCCGCGTCGTGGTCGTCGACGACGACCGCGCCATTCGCTGGGTGCTGGAGCGTGCCCTGGCCCAGCCCGACCTCGAGGTCGAGACCCATGAACGCGCCGATCATGCCCTCGAGCGACTGCTCGAGGACCCACCCGAGGTGCTGGTCACCGATATCCGCATGCCGGGCCTCGACGGCCTGGACCTGATGGCCCGGGTGCGCGAGGCCCACCCGGAGCTGCCGGTGATCGTGATGACTGCCCACTCCGACCTCGACAGCGCCGTGGCCTCCTACCAGGGCGGCGCCTTCGAGTACCTGCCCAAGCCCTTCGACGTCGACGAGGCGCTGGCCCTGGTGCGCCGGGCGGTGGCCCATGCCCGCGAGCGCCAGCGCCCGGTCACGGTGCCCGAGGGGCTGGATGCCGAGATCATCGGCGAGGCGCCGGCCATGCAGGAGGTGTTCCGCGCCATCGGCCGGCTCTCCCACTCGCACATCACGGTGCTGATCAACGGCGAGTCGGGCACCGGCAAGGAGCGCGTCGCCCGCGCCCTGCACCAGCACAGTCCACGGGCCGGCAAGCCCTTCATCGCGCTGAACATGGCGGCGATCCCCAAGGACCTGATCGAGTCGGAGCTGTTCGGCCACGAGAAGGGCGCCTTCACCGGCGCCACGGCCCAGCGCCAGGGGCGCTTCGAGCAGGCCAACGGCGGCACCCTGTTCCTCGACGAGATCGGCGACATGCCCGCCGAGACGCAGACCCGCCTGCTGCGGGTGCTGGCCGACGGCGAGTTCTACCGGGTGGGCGGTCACACCTCGGTGAAGGTGGACGTGCGGATCATCGCCGCCACCCACCAGAACCTCGAGACCCTGGTGGAGGATGGACGCTTCCGCGAGGACCTCTTCCACCGCCTCAACGTGATCCGCGTGCACCTGCCGACGCTGGCCCAGCGCCGCGAGGACATCCCGCGGCTGGCCCGCCACTTCCTCTCCGAGGCGGCCAAGGAGCTCGCCACCGACATCAAGGTGCTGACCCCCGAGGCCGAGGCGCACATCACCCGGCTGCCCTGGCCGGGCAACGTCCGCCAGCTCGAGAACACCTGCCGCTGGCTGACGGTGATGGCCTCCGGCCGCGAGGTGCTCGTCGAGGACCTGCCGCCGGAGCTGCGCGAGCCCGGCGCCACCGAGGGCAGCGTCGGCGACTGGCGCACCGCCTTCCGCGACTGGGCCGACCGCGCGCTGAGCGACGGCCATACCCACCTGCTCGAGGAGGCGGTGCCGGACTTCGAACGCATCCTGATCGAGACCGCCCTCAAGCACACCGGCGGGCGCAAGGGCGAAGCCGCGGAGCTGCTGGGCTGGGGACGCAATACCCTGACCCGCAAACTCAAGACCCTCTTGCCGGCGCTGGCCGATGGGGATTAAGGAGGCGGTGCCGCTCTCCAGAGATCACGAACGCATCCTGATCGAGACCGCCCTCAAGCACACCGGCGGGCGCAAGGGCGAGGCCGCGGAGCTGCTGGGCTGGGGGCGCAATACGCTCACCCGCAAGCTCAAGACCCTGCTGCCGGCGCTGGCGGAGGATTAGCGGCGAAGGGGCGGAACGAGAAAGCGCAACATCACATTGTGGTGAAGGGGGCTTAGCGAGGAAAGCGGCAGAACTTGTCGTCACGGGTATGTGCCTTGGCACATGAAAGGTCGGTGCTCTAGAGATCCATGTTGCAATCGCAGACATTCGGTAGAGAGGTAGGACGAAAGGTGCATTGCTGCTGTTTTGTCTGCTGGCGTAGCTTCCATGAGACGGCATTCATGGAAGAAGGCAGCTCATGTCCAATCCCGAGTTACCGCTTCAGGGTATCCATATTACCGAGGTAGGGCTGCGCGACGGCCTTCAGAATGAAGCCGTCGTGCTCTCCACCGATCAAAAGCTATCTCTGGCGCGCGCCCTGGTGGCCGCCGGAGTTCGGGAGTTCGAAGCCACCTCTTTCGTGAGCCCGCGTGCGGTGCCGGCGCTAGCCGATGCGGCCGATATCATGGCCGCGCTGCGCAGTGAAATGACCGGTCTGCATCTCTCGGCGCTGGTGCCGAACGTGCGCGGGGCCGAACGCGCCTTGCGGGCGGGGGTGGATTCGGTCGTGTTGTTCGTTTCCGCGTCGGAAAGCCATAACGCCAAGAACGTCAATCGCCGCGTCGCGGAGTCCCTCGCGGGGTTCGAGCAGATCGCTCGGCTCCTCGACGGCACGGGAGTGGCGCTGCGAGGCGCCATCGCCACTGCCTTCGGCTGCCCCTTCGAAGGCAACGTCCCGGTCGATTCCGTGGCGGACATCGCACGTCGTTTTGCCGACCTGGGAGCCACGCACCTGTCGCTCGGTGATACTACCGGCATGGCCACGCCACCGCTGGTGACCGAGCGCGTCACTCGCCTGCGCGACGCCGCGCCCGATCTTCCGCTGACGCTGCATTTCCACAACACGCGCGGCATCGGCCTGGCCAACGTCATGCAGGGGCTGGCGCTCGGCGTGGACCGCTACGAGAGCTCCATCGGAGGGCTTGGGGGCTGCCCCTTCGCGCCGGGGGCTTCGGGCAATATCGCGACCGAGGACCTGGCCTATCTGCTGGAGGAGATGGGGCTTGATACCGGACTTGACGTGCAGCAGCTGATCGAAGCGGCGGGCTGTGCCAGCGAGCTGATGGGACGCCCCTTGCCGGGTCAGGTCTCCAAGGCCGGCGCCCGCCTCGCGCTGAGCGCCTGTGACACGGTGCCCACCGCCCGGGGGGAGGCGTGATGGCCGCTACCCCTTCCACCGCCAGCGCCATGGGATCGCTCGAGGGCATTCGCGTCATCGACCTCACCCGGGTGATCTCCGGCCCCTTCTGTACCCAGATCCTCGGCGATCACGGCGCCGATGTCATCAAGGTCGAGCCCCCTGGAAAAGGCGACGTGGTGCGCCATCAGGGCAACATGGTCAATGGCGAGAGCTGGTACTTCGCACAGTTCAACCGCAACAAGCGCTCGCTCACCCTCGATCTGCGCAGCGACGAGGGCAAGCGCATTCTCCATCGACTGCTCGAGGGCGCGGACGTGCTGGTGGAGAACTTCCGGCCCGGCGTGCTGGGCAAGATGGGGCTCGATGACGACACCCTTCGCGAGCGCTATCCGCGTCTGGTGGTGGGGCGCATCAACGGGTTCGGCTCCACCGGACCCTACCGCGATCGGCCCGCCTACGACTTCATCGCCCAGGCCATGAGCGGTTTCATGGGCGTCAACGGCGCGGCGGACGGCGAGCCGATGCGGGCCGCGCCGCCGATCAGTGACATGGTGGCCAGCCAGAACCTGGCCTTCGGCATCTGTGCGGCCCTGGTGCGGCGCGCCGCCACGGGGCAGGGCGACATCGTCGAGACGGCGCTGACCAATGGCCTGATCGCCATGATGGGGTATCTGGCGGCGGAGTACTTCGCCACCGATCGGGTCCCGGCCCGCACCGGCAACGACCACCCGATGCTGTACCCCTACGGCCTGTTTACCGCCAGTGACGGCGAGGTGGCCATTGCCCCCAGCAACGACACCATGGTGGAGCGCTTCCTCGGCGCGCTGGACATGCTGCACCTGCTCGACGACGAGCGCTTCCTCGATAACCCTCGGCGCATGGCGAACCGAGAGGCGCTGCGCGAGATCCTCAACGCCATCATCGTGACGCGCCAGGTCGACGAGTGGATCGAGCACTTCAATCGAGCCGGGGTGCCCTGTGGGCGCGTCCACGACCTGCGCGAGACCTTTGCCGATCCCCAGGTGCAGGCTCAGGAGATGTGCCTGGAGCTTCCGCAGGCCTCGGGTCGGGTGCCGGTCACCGGCTTTCCGGTGAAGATGCGTGAGGCCCCGGCCATGCTCTACCACCCGGTGCCACAGCTGGGCGAGCATACCGATGATCTGCTGGCCGAGCTGGGTGTCGAGGGCGATGAGCTGGCGGCGCTTCGGGCGCGCCGGGTGATCTGAACGACGTCCGTTCGCCGCCTGGCGGCGGGCGGAGCCGTGCGGGGCGCATCACGCGCGCCGCGAGAGCGGTAACCACTGCCGCTTCACTGCAGTTTCAACTTGCTGCTCCAACAACAAGCCGATAACAGCAGGAGACACACCATGCCGTCAGTCACCCAAGGGGCCCTGAGCCTCGCCGCCGCCACCCTGATGGGAGCCGGACTCGCCGTCAGCGCTCCGGCTCAGGCGCTGCCTATCAGCGAATGCATCGCCCCGGCCGATCCCGGTGGCGGCTGGGACTTCACCTGCCGCTCGGTCGGCAAGCTGCTGCTGGATCTCGAGCTGGTGGACAGTCCGGTGCAGGTCACGAACATGCCGGGCGGGGTGGGGGCGGTGGCCTTTGCCAATGTCGAGAGCAGCCGTGCCGACGACAGCGATCTTATCGTCGCCACCAGCACCGTGGGGGTGACCCAGATCGCCCAGGGCAAGTATCCCGGCGGCGCCGATACCATGCGCTGGCTGGCCATGCTGGGCACCGACGTGGGGGTCATCCTGGTCGATGACGAGAGCGAGTTCGAGAGCCTCGAGCAGCTGATGACCACCATGGTCGATGACCCTGGGGCGCTGGCTGTCGCCGGCTCCAGCGGCGCCGGTGGCTGGGATCATATCCGTGCGCTGATGCTGGCCCGGGAGGCTGGCATGCCGGACGACCAGATCGGCAGCCTGCGCTGGGTGCAGTTCGACGGCGGCGGCCCGGCCGTGACCCAGATGATGGGCGGCCATGTCGACGTGGTCTCCACCGACCTGGGCGAAATCGCCGGCTTCATCGAGTCCGGTGATGTGCGCGTGCTGGCGGTGCTCTCCGAGGAACCGCTGCCCGCTCCCTTCGACGAGCTGCCCACCGCCACTGGCCAGGGCTATGACGTGGCCGGCTACAACTGGCGCGGTTTCTACACCGGCGGCGAGGTCTCGGATGAGGACTACGCCGCCATGGTGGACGATCTCAAGGCGCTCTACGACAGCGACGAGTGGAAAGGCGTGGCCAAGCAGAACGGCCTGGTGCCGCTGTGGCGCGGCGGCGAGGAATTCAGCGACTTCGTGCTGGACTCCATCGATGAGGTGGAGAGCATCTCTCGTGAGATCGGGGTCATCGAGTGAGTGAGCGCGCTGGCGCGCTCGGCGATCGCCTCGCCGGTGCGGTATTGCTGGTGGTGGCGGTCGTCGCCTGGTGGCTGTCCCATGACTTCACCAGCGGTTTCGGCCAGACGATAGGGCCGGGTGCCTTCCCGCGCCTGGTCAGCGTGCCCCTGGGGCTGCTGTCGCTCTACCTGATCCTGCGACCGGGAATGAATCAGCGTTGGCCCGATCGGGCGGCGCTGATACGCCAGCTCTGCCTGCTGGCGCTGCTGATGGTCTATGCGGGACTGATCCAGCCGCTGGGCTTTCTGCCCACCGCCCTGCTGACCGTGACCCTGATGATTCGGCTGTTCGGTGCCACCTGGCGGCAGGCGCTGCCGTTCGGGCTGCTGCTGACCCTGGGTCTCTACCTCCTCTTCGAATTTGCCCTCGGCATGCCGCTGCCCGACATGCCCGGCCTAGACGGGTAACGCCGCCATGGAACTCCTTGCCTTTCTCGCCCAGGGCTTCGCCGTGGCTCTCGAGCCGCAGCACCTGTTTCTGGCCCTGGTGGGCTGCGCCCTGGGCACGCTGATCGGGGCGCTGCCGGGGCTGGGGCCGGTCAACGGGGTGGCGCTGATGATCCCGCTGACCTTCAACTTCAGCCTCTCGGCCACCGCCGCGCTGATCCTGCTGGTCAGCATTTATTACGGCTGCATGTACGGCGGCCGGATCAGCTCCATCCTGCTCAACATCCCCGGCGACGAACCGGCGATGATGACCACCCTGGACGGCTTCCCCATGGCCCAGCAGGGCCGAGGCGGCGAGGCGCTGGGGCTGACCGGTGTCGCCTCCTTCGTCGGCGCCCTGGTGGCGACGATCGGACTGGTGCTGTTCGCCCCGCTGCTGGTGAACTTCGCCATTCGCTTCGGTCCGGCCGAGTACTTCGCGCTGTTCGTGCTGGCCTTCGCCACCATCGGCGGAGTGACCGGCGGGCATCTGGCCAAGAGCTTCCTGGCCGCCTGCCTGGGGCTGCTGCTGGGGACCGTGGGCATCGATGCGGTCAGCAGCGTGCCCCGCTACACCTTCGGCTGGTACGAGCTCTACGACGGCATCGACTTCATCGTGGCGCTGGTGGGGCTGTTCGCCATCTCGGAGTGTCTGGTGTTCCTCGAGGATAGTCATCAGGGACGCAAGCCGACCATGACCCTGGGCTCGGCCATGCCGGGCGTGCGTACCGCCTGGCGCTGCCGCGGCAGCATCGGGCGCAGCTCGGTGCTGGGGTTCATCGCCGGGGTGCTGCCCGGGGCGGGCGCGGCGCTGGGCAGCTTCCTCTCCTACACCCTGGAGCGACGCTGGCAGGGCGCGCGCGGCAATTTCGGCCACGGCGACCCGCATGGGGTGGCCGCACCTGAGGCGGGCAACAACGCCGCCGCCGGGGGGGCGCTGATCCCCATGCTGTCGCTGGGCATTCCCGGCAGCGGCACCACGGCCATCCTGCTGGCGCTGCTGCTGTCGATGAACATCACCCCGGGCCCGCTGCTGTTCGAGAATCAGCCCGAGCTGGTGTGGGGCCTGGTGGCGGCGCTGTTCCTCGGCAACCTGATGCTGCTGGCGCTCAACATTCCGCTGGTGGGGCTGTTCGCGCGGGTGCTGAGGGCGCCGGGCTGGTTCCTGATGCCGATGGTGGTCATGGTCGCTTTCGTCGGCGTCTACTCGCTCGGCAACAGCGCCTTCGATCTCTATCTGATGCTGGCTTTCGGCGTGCTGGGCTACGGGCTGCGCAAGCTGGAGATTCCCACGGTGCCGGTGGTGCTGGGGCTGCTGCTGGGTGGCCAGATGGAGTACAACCTGCGCCGTGCCATGTCGATCTCCGGGGGCGACTGGAGCATCATCTGGAACAGCGGCATCTCGGTGGGCATCTATCTGTTTGCCATCGTCCTGCTGGTGGGCGGGCTGTTGTTCCACTGGCTGATGAAACGGCGGGTGTAACTCCGCGGCAGTGGCGAAAGCGCAACCGCAACTGCCAAGACGCTCCTTTCTCCTGACATCGCTGTCACCGAGGCTCCAACGACCAGGGGCGCCGGCATGCCGGCGCCCCTGGTCGTGTCGGGCGTCGCTCCAAGTGGGAGCGACGCTCGATCAGCCGCGGTCGAGCGGCCGGGTGCGCTCCTCGAGCCAGGCCAGGGCCTCGCCCTCGAGGTGGGGTGCGAGGCGGTCGCGCACCTCGGCGTGGTAGGCGTCGAGCCAGTCGGCCTCGGCGGCGTCGAGCAGCGCGACATCGAGGCAGCGGGTGTCGATCGGGCACAGGGTCAGCGTCTCGAAGCGCAGGAAGTCGCCGAAGTCGCTCGCCTCGGCCGGCCGGTTGGCGACCAGGTTCTCGATGCGTACGCCCCACTCGCCCGGGCGATATACGCCGGGCTCGATGGAGGTGATCATCCCCGCGCGCATGGCGGTATGGGGCGCCACCGGGGCGCCGGCGCTGATCACCTGGGGCCCCTCGTGGACGTTGAGGAAGTAGCCCACGCCGTGGCCGGTGCCGTGGCCGTAGTCGCGGCCGGTGGCCCACAGCGGGGCGCGGGCGATGGCGTCCAGGCGCGGCGCGGCGATGCCCTCCGGGAAGCGGGCCCGGGAGAGGGCGATGGTGCCCTTGAGCACCAGGCTGCAGTCCTCGCGCTGGGCGGCCGAGACCTCGCCCACCGGCACCATGCGGGTGATGTCGGTGGTGCCGCCGTGGTACTGGCCGCCGGAGTCGATCAGCAGCAGGCCGTCGCCCGCGATCACCGCGTGGGCCTCGGGCGTGGCCCGGTAGTGGGGCAGGGCGCCGTTGGCGTTGAAGGCGGCGATGGTGTTGAAGCTCTCGCTGACGAAGTGCGCATCCCGGGCGCGCTCCTCGCGCAGACGCGTCTCCACGTCCAGCTCGGTGACCCGCTCGCCCTCGGACAGCGCCCGCTCCAGCCAGGCGAAGAAGCGGCACAGGGCGGCGCCATCGGCCTCCATGGTGCGGCGCACATGGGCCAGCTCGGCGTCGGTCTTGCGGCCCTTGTCCAGGGTGCTGGGCTGGAAGGCCTCGACCACCGCCATCTCGGCGGGCAGCGCCTGGCGGGTGCCCAGGGTCAGCTTGGCCGGGTCGAGCAGCACGCGGGCCTCGGCGGGCAGGGCGGCGAGGTGCGCGGGCCAGGCGTCGTAGGGGGCGACGGCAATGCCGTCGGCGGCCAGCGCCGCCTCGAGCTCGGTATCGAGGGTGCCGGGGGCGACGAACAGGGTGGCCGTCTCGCGCCCGACCAGCAGATGGGCCAGGAACACCGGGTTGTAGGTGACGTCGTCGCCGCGCAGCTGGGTCAGCCAGGCGATGTCGTCCAGGGTCGAGAGCGGGTGCCAGTCGGCGCCGTGCTCGGCCATGGCCGCGCGCACCCGGGCCAGGCGCTCGGGGCGGGTCTCGTCCCGGAAGGCGGCGGGCTGGGCGTAGAGCGGCTGGGCGGGCAGCGCCGGGCGGTCGGGCCAGACGGCATCGAGCAGGTCCAGGTCGCCGCGCCGGGCGATGCCGACCGGGCCGAGGATCTCCTCCATCTGACGGGCGTGGGCCAGCGAGACCACCTGGGCGTCGTAGCCGAGAGTAGCCCCGGCCGGCAGGCGTTCGGCCAGCCAGGTCATGGGGGCCGTCGCCTGGCCCTGGACGAGCTTCATCATCTCGATGCCGGAGCCCGCGAGCTGGGCCTCGGCCTGCACGAAGTAGCGGCTGTCGACCCACAGCCCGGCGGCCTCCTGGGTCACCACCAGGGTGCCCACCGAGCCGTCGAAGCCGGAGAGCCAGGCGCGGCCGGCCCAGTGCTCGGGCAGGTATTCGGAGTTGTGGGGGTCGGACGAGGGCAGCCACCAGGCGTCGATGGCGTGCTCGCGCATGGCGTCGCGCAGGGCGGCGAGGCGGGCCGCGGGGGTCGAGGGGGCGTGGCTCATGTCAGGCTCCGGTGGTGGATGAGGTGGGGGACGAGGCGGCGGTCTCGCGCTGGCTGCCCTTGAGCATGCGGCCGATCAGCGGCGTCAGCAGCGCCAGCACCAGGGCACAGAGTACCAGTGCCACGGCCGAGCGGCCGAACAGCGCCGGCAGCTCGGCGAGCTTGTCGGCGCTGACGTTGCCGCCGATCAGGCCGGCCACCAGGTTGCCCAGCGCCAGCGAGGTGAACCACAGGCCCATCAGCTGGCCGCGGATGCGCCGGGGCGCCAGGGTGCTCATTGTGGAGAGGCCCACCGGGCTCAGGCACATCTCGCCGAGGGTCAGCAGCAGCAGGCTGGCGGTGATCCACAGCGGCGAGACCAGGCCGTCGCCGATGAGCACCTGGCGGGCGGCGAGCATCATCAGGCCGAAGCCGGCGGCGGCGAACAGCAGGCCCATCACGAACTTGCTGGCGCTGCTCGGCTCCAGGCCGCGGCGGCCCAGGGCCGGCCACAGCCAGCCGAACAGCGGGCCGAGCAGGATGATGAAGACGGCGTTGAGCGACTGGAACCAGACCGTGGGGATCTCCCAGCCGAACAGCGCGCGGTCGGTGTAGTCGTTGGCGAAGAGGTTATAAGAGGTGGGTTGCTGCTCGAAGGAGGCCCAGAAGAAGGCCGAGGCGACGATCAGCAGGAAGGCCACCACCACCCGGGCGCGCTCCCGGGCGTCGAGACCGGCGAAGGCCATCAGGTAGACGAAGAAGCCTAGCGCGCAGACGATGATCACGCTGGTCATCGCCTCGGCGATCGCCACCGGGTTGAGCCGGATCACGCCGACGGCCGCGAGGCCCACCAGGGCGGCAGCGGCGAGCGACAGGGCCGAGACCGCGAGCCCCACGCCGCGGCGCTGGACGGCCGGGGCGTCCCAGCTGGCGTCACGGCCGCGCTCGGCGTCGGCGCGGCGCATGGCGGGAATCGCCCAGAGGCGGAAGATCAGCAGCGCGGCGAGCATGCCCAGGCCACCGATGCCGAAGCCCCAGTGCCAGCCACCGCTCTCGATCAGCAGGCCCGTCATCAGCGGGGCCAGCAGGGCGCCGAGGTTGATGCCCATGTAGAAGATCGCGAAGCCGCCGTCGCGGCGCGCGTCGCCCTCGTCGTAGAGGCTGCCCACCATCACGGTGATGCAGGTCTTGAACAGCCCCGAGCCGAGCACGATCAGCAGCAGGCCGATGAAGAAGGCAGTGGCGCCCCACAGCGCCGAGAGGGCGATGGCCAGGTGGCCCAGGGCGATCAGGACCGAGCCGTACCAGACGGCGCGGCGCTGGCCGAGCCAGTTGTCGGCCAGCCAGCCGCCGGGCAGGGCCGAGAGGTAGATGGCGCCTGCGTAGATGCCGACAATGGCCGCGGCGTCCTCGCGGCTGAAGCCCAGGCCGCCCTCGGCGAGGCCGGCGGCCATGAACAGCACCAGCAGCGGGCGGATGCCGTAGTAAGAGAAGCGTTCCCACATCTCGGTGAAGAACAGCGAGCCCAGCGGGCGGGGGTGGCCGAAGAAGCCGCGATCCCGTCGGGACGTCGCGTCGGAGGGTGTCGTCATGGAGCGTCTGCCTTGTCGGTGTGTGTTGGCGTCGCGCGCCGCGTCGAACCGGACGATGTCAGACAGTGGTGCTGTCTCGTGTCGATTTTTCGTGGTTTTTCAGCTAAAAGACGCGGCTATGACAGACGATTCTATGGAAATTTGTTAGTCGGCGAAACGATGGCGGGGCTGGCGCGAGGCGATCCGCCGCGCCGGCGGCACGGCGATGGCAATCCCGCATGTGGCGGTGCCAGAATGGGGGCTCCAAGGAGAGATTGCCCATGACGCAGATGAGCTGGGAACGGCTGCTCGACCCGGGGCGGCTGCACGACCGGCGCGGTGCGCGCCCGGGAAGCGGGCGCGGCGAGATCGGCCGCAGCCCCTTCCACAAGGATCACGACCGGATCGTCTTCGCCGGCTCCTTCCGCCGCCTGGGGCGCAAGACCCAGGTGCACCCGCTGACCGACAACGACCATATCCACACCCGGCTGACGCACTCGCTGGAGGTGGGCTGCGTGGGCCGCTCGCTGGGCATGATAGTCGGCGAGCGGCTGAGCGAGCGCCTGCCGGCCTGGATCACCCCGGCCGACCTGGGGGTGATCGTCCAGGCGGCATGCCTCGGCCACGACATCGGCAACCCGCCCTTCGGCCACGCCGGCGAGTACGCGATCCGCGACTGGTTTGCTCGCGCCGAGGTCGACGGCAGCGGACTGCTCGACGGGCTCTCGGCCCTGGAGCGCGAGGACCTGCTCACCTACGAGGGCAACGCCCAGGGCTTTCGCATCGTCACCCAGGTCGAGTACAACCAGTTCCGCGGCGGCATGCGCCTGACCACGGCGACGCTCGGTACCCTGCTCAAGTACCCCTGGACCGTCGAGCACGGCGGGGCGGCCGGCAAGTTCGGCTGCTACCAGAGCGAGCGGGCGCTGCTCGAGGAGGTGGCCGACCGGCTCGGCCTGCTGCCCCGCGGCGAGGGGCGCTGGTGTCGCCACCCGCTGGCCTGGCTGGTCGAGGCGGCCGACGACATCTGCTACGCCCTGCTCGACCTCGAGGACGGCCTGGAGATGGGCATCCTGGGCTTCGAGGAGGTGGCCGAGATCCTCACCCAGATCGCCGGCGGCGCGCCCCCCGACTACCCCGAGATGCAGCGCAGCGGCGTCTCCCAGCGCCGGCGCATCGCCGCCCTGCGCGGCGCGGCCATGGAGCGAGCGGTGAGCGACGTCGGCGCGGTCTTCGTGCAGCACGAGGCGGAACTGCTGGGCGGACGCCTCCAGGAGGACCTGCTGGAGCTCTGCCACCCGGACCTCGGCTGGGGCGTGAGGACGGCCAAGCAGCTGGCCCGCAAGCGGATCTTCCAGAACGAGCGCAAGGCCAAGCTGGAGATCGGCGCTTACACGACATTGGGGATTCTGCTGGAGGCCTTTATCGGCGCCGCCCACGAGCTGCACTACCAGGGGCGCTCGACCTTCAAGCACCAGCGGGTGCTGGCGCTGATCGGCGAGAACACCCCGCGTCCCTCCTGGAGCCTCTACGACAGCTACCGGCGCATGCTCGACTTCATCGGCGGCATGACCGACCACTACGCCGTGGACCTGGCCCAGGAGATGGGCGGCCGGCTGCGGGGCGACTGAGCGTGGCAGGCTGGACGCGATCGCTGCGGGGACTGGCGACGGCGCTGCTGGTCGGCGTCGCGGCGGCGGCGCCGCTCGCGCAGGCCTCGGGCGCGGTGCAGGACGCCGAAGAACACGCCCCCCTCGAGGCGCTGCCGGCCGAGGGCTTCGATCACTACACCCTGGCGCTGACCTGGCACCCCGGCTTCTGCGCGAGCCGCTCCCGCCCGCCGCGGGAGTGCCGCGAGCCGGCCCTGCGCGAGGGCGCCGATCGCGGCTTCGTGCTGCACGGCCTGTGGCCCTCGCTGCCCGAGCGCTTCGCTGAACGGGGCGTTGACCGGCGCCGCTGGTGGCGGGAGGGGTGCTTTCTCGAGACGCCGCGCGCCGACGGGAGCTTCTGTCGCGCCCACCCGCCTCTCGACCTGCCGGCGGCGCTGGACCGGCGCCTCGACGCGGCGATGCCGGGACGGGCCAGCTGCCTGGAGCGCTACCAGTATGCCAAGCACGCCGCCTGCCTGGCGCTGCCCGAGGCCACCTACTTCGCGGCCTCGGTGACGCTGGTCGAGGCGGTCAACGAGAGCGCCTTCGGCGCCTTCGTGACCCTGAACCAGGGCGGCGAGGTGGCGCGCAACGCCTTGATCGACGCCTTCGAGGCGGCCTTCGGCGAGGACACCGGGCGGGCGCTGCGGCTCTCCTGCGGCGGGCGGGGCAACCGCCTGCTCACCGAGGTGCGCATCGGCATCGCCGCCGACCGGCTGGCGGACTTCCCGGCGGCCGAGAGCCTGTTGCGCCAGGGGCGTGGGCGCTGCGCGACCCGGGTGCGCATCGCGCGCTTCGAGTGATCGAGGGCTCAGGCCTCGGGCGGCGGACTCGACAGGCCGGCGTGCCGGCGCAGGGCGACGATGGCGGCGTCGTGGAGGGCGGGGTCGAGCTCGCCCTGGGCGCGTTCGCTGAGGCGCCGCGCCAGGTCCTCGCCATTGACCACCAGCAGGTCCTTGGCGGCGCCCTCCTGCTCGACCCGCCAGCCGGGCAGCGCCAGCACCCCCTTGACCGGCACCGCCTGGCCGACCTGGCGCTCCAGCCAGGTCGACAGCCACTGCGCCGCCGCGCGGGTCCGGTGCAGCGGCGCCCGCTCGCTCCAGCCGGGGAAGCGCAGCCGCTCGGCCTCGACGACAACGCGGTTGTCCTCCTGGCCGCCGGGCGTGAGGGCCGGCGTGCGGGCGCGGGTCTCGATCACGAAGATGCCGTGGGGGGTGACCGCCACGTGATCGAGGGGGCGGCCGTCGCCCGGCACATCGTGGAAGACGTAGTAGGGGTGTCCCTCGGGGCGGATCAGCCGCTCGAGCTCCTGGCCCACGGCGAGCTCGCAGGCGAGCCCCAGCTTGAGCCGGCGGATGCGCTGGAAGTCGCGGATCAGCAGGAAGCAGAACACCAGCACCAGCAGGGTGCTCAGGGCGCCGTAGAGGGCCCACTCGATCCAGTTCTGCTCGTTGGCGAAGAGCATGCGGCCCATGCCGTAGACCAGCGGCGCCAGGACGACGATGGGGCCCAGGGCGCCGTCGAGAAAGAGGCCGGCGAAGGCGCGGTCGAGGCGGTCGCGCAGGCCCTGGCCGGCCTCCTTCAGCGGGTGGGCGTCGAAGGGCGAGTGCACCCGGGCATCGTGCAGGTTGCGCAGCGCCAGAACGATCACGGCGGTGGCCGCCAATGGAAACAGGAAGATCAGCGGCAGCAGGTATTCCAGCCAGGCCATCGGGTGTCCTTGCCCTGAGGGAGAGGCTCCATTCTAGACAACCTGCCCCCCGGGGGGCCATGCTCATTCGGCGCGATCGGCGAGCCGACGCGGCGGGCAGTGTTGATCGCGGCCGATCGTCGACGGCCCCGATGTGCCGGACCATCAGGAGGCAGAGGTGAGGCAGCGCAGCGTGACAGGCAACGACCCCGACCTGGAGGCCTTGGCGGCCTTCGTCCGCCGCCATCCGCGGCTCGCCGTGCTCACGGGCGCCGGCATCAGCACCGCCAGCGGCATCCCCGACTACCGCGACGACCAGGGCGACTGGAAGCGCCCGCCGCCGATGCAGCACCAGGCCTTCATGGGTAGCCACGCGGCCCGCCAGCGCTACTGGGCGCGGGCGCTGATCGGCTTTCGCACCCTGCAGGAGGCGACCCCCAACGCCGCCCACGCCGCGCTGGCGCGGCTCGAGGCGCGGGGCCACGTACAGGGCGTGATCACCCAGAACGTCGATGGCCTGCACCAGCGGGCCGGCTCGCGGCGGGTGATCGACCTTCACGGCCGGGCCGACCGGGTCCGCTGCATGGGCTGCGGCGCCCGGCGCATGCGCCACGACCTGCACGCGGAGCTGGCCGAGCGCAATCCCCACTGGCGGGAGGTCGGCGCTAGGGCGGGCCCCGACGGCGACGCCGACCTCGAGGCCGACTTCGCCGATTTCCGGGTGCCCGGCTGCACCCGCTGCGGCGACGGCATCTACAAGCCCGACGTGGTGTTCTTCGGCGACAGCGTGCCGCGCGCCACCGTGGAGGCCGCCTTCGCCCTGCTCGAGGAGAGCGACGCCCTGCTGGTGGTGGGCTCGTCGCTGATGGTCTTCTCCGGGTTCCGCTTCGCCCGGGCCGCGGCCAAGGCGGGACGGCCCATCGCCTGCCTCAACCTGGGCCGCACCCGCGCCGACGACCTCTATGCCCTCAAGGTCGCGGCCCCCGCCGACGCCCTGGTGGGGCTCTGCGAGGCGCTGGACGCCGGCCCGGACGAAGCACTCAGCCGCCGGCCAGCTTGACCCGGTAGCCGCGCTGCTCGAGCTCGGCCTTGAGCACCTCGCGCTGGTCGCCCTGGATCTCGATGATGCCCTCCTTGACGGCGCCGCCGGTGCCGCAGCGCTTCTTGAGCGCCTTGGCCAGGGTCTTGAGCTCCTCGGCCGGCAGCGGGATGCCCTCCAGGGTGGTGACGCCCTTGCCCTTGCGGCCGCTGGTCTCGCGGCGGATGCGCACCGTGCCGTCGAGCGCGGCCAGGCGCTGCGCCTCGGCCTGCTCGGCGCAGGCGCACTCGGCCAGGGGGCGACGACACCCGGGGCAGGTGTCGCCGTGTTCGGTGGAGTAGACCAGCCCGCCGAGCTGCTCCTTCAGGGATGCCATGGGGCCTCCTCGCGCTGTCGTGTGTCGATGCGGCGATGATAGCCATCCCGACGGCGGGCTGCATCCGCCTGGCGGTCCGGCGGTCCGGCGGTCCGGTGATCCGGCGCCGCCCGACGTCAGGCGGTGAACGGCGGCTCGGGAAATGACCGGGGCGTGGCGCTCAGGCGTGGGCGGCCAGGGCGCGGGTCGTCTCGAGGTGGGCGATGATCGTCGGCAGCTGGAACATGTTGCTGATCATGATCGCTCCGTCGGGGGTCTGCTCGGCGTCGGGGAAGCGGTTGAGGTGGATCACCGTCATGCCGGCGGCCAGGGCGCCCCGCACGCCGACCAGGGCGTCGTCGATCACCACGCACTCGTGGGACGCGAAGCCCATGCGGCTCGCGGCATGGTGGAAGAGGCAGGGGTCGGGCTTCCAGCACTGGGCGGTGTAGGCGCTGAACAGGCGGTCGCCGAAGGCCTCGGCGAGGCCGGTGGCGTGAAGCGAGGTGCGAATCTTGTTCTCCGGGCCGTTGGAGACCACGCCCATGGGGTGGCCACGCAGGGCGGCCAGCGCCTCGGCGGCACCGTCGATGGCGATCAGCTCGCTGGCCAGGCGGCGGTTGAGGTTGGCGCGCATGCGACACTCGAGGGCGTCGAGCCGTTCGGGGTCGACGCTGCCGTAGCGCTGCTCCAGGGCGGCGACGATGCGGCGAAAGCGGGCGCCGCGGAACTCGCCCATGTAGTCGCTGGTGCGAAACGGCAGGCCGGCCTCGGTGAGACTCGCGGACATCTCGTCGGCGAGCAGCGGTTCGCTGTCGACCAGGGTGCCGTCACAATCGAAGAGCAGGCAGAGGGGGCGCGCCATCACCGGGCCTCGTGGGCAATCATAGAGTTATAACGTCATTGTTACAGATATCGTGACGTCCTGCCCATCAGTAAAGCCCAGTTTCCGCATTTTGTGAACACTGTTCTTGAATGCCGGGCGGCCGCCGGGGCCGGTCGCGCTAAATAAGCACCCGTGCCTATACTGACGGCGCGTCCCGGCCAGGAGCAGGCTCATGAACCTCGAACGCGTGGTCTTCGGTTTCTTCATCATCCTCACCCTGAGCCTCAATGCCGCCTTCGTGGCTGGGGGGGGCGAGACGGCCGCCCACCACAACGTCTGGATCCTCACCTTCACCATCATCGTCAACCTGGTCGCCATCGGCCTGAAGCTGGGGGATCGCTCCCAGACCGGGGCGCTGCTGCTGGCCTCCGGCCTGGTGGCCGGCCTGCTGCTGATCACGGCGCGCATCGTCTGGATCGTCGCCGACCCCGAGGGCGGCGGCGGGCCGGGGCCGGCCGAGATGGCCGATATCGTCTCGATCGCCTCGGGGGCGCTGGTCGCGAACATCATCGCGACGGTGATCCTGGTCGGCGATACGCTGCTCTCGCGGCGCTGAGGCGGCCGTGCTGCTGCCCGCGCCGCCGCCATCCGGGGGATGATCCCGTGACGCCGACCTCCGATCTCGACCGCGTGGCGATGATCGTGCTGCGCTACATGCGCCGGCCGTTGTTCGTGCTGCTGTTCGTCTACTCGGTGGGCATCATGGGCATGGCCCTGATGCCGGGCCGGGTCGTCGACGGCGAGACGACCCACATGAACCTCTTCCACGCCTTCTACTTCTTCACCTACACGGCGACCACCACCGGGTTCGGCGAGCTGCCCAACGGCTTCAGCGAGGAGCAGCGCCTGTGGACGATCTTCTGCCTCTATACCGGCGTCATCGCCTGGTTCTATGCCATCGGCTCGCTGATCAAGCTGGTGCAGAACCCCCACTTCATCCAGGCCATGGACGGCTTCCGCTTCGCCCGCAAGGTCAAGGGCAACGTGGAGCCCTTCGTCATCCTCTGCGGGTTCGGCGATGCCGGCAGCCTGCTGGCCCGGGGCCTGAGCGACCACCAGATGCGCGCGGTGATCCTCGATGCCGACACCGAACGGATCAAGGCCCTGGGCGTGCGCGACTACACGGTCCCGATGCCGGGCCTCCACGCGGACGCCAGTGCGCCGAAGCACCTGCTGGCCGCCGGGGTGGAGCACCCGGCCTGCCGGGCCCTGGTCGCGCTGACCAACGACGATGACGTCAACCTCAAGATCGCGGTGATGGCCCGCCACCTCAACCCGCGGCTGCGGGTGATCTGCCGCTCGACCTCGGCCCGCCACGAGGCCAACCTTCGCTCGCTGGACAACGTCACGGTGGTCGATCCGTTCGAGATCTTCGCCCAGCTCGTCTCCCGGGCGATCGCGCGCCCGGAGCTGCACAACCTCAATGCGTGGTTCGTGGGCGCGCGCGGGGTCGAGCTCGGGGTGCCGGTGCGAGCGCCGCGGGGCAACTGGATCCTGTGCGGGTACGGGCGGATGGGCTCCTGGATCCACCGCCACCTCCGGTCCCACGGCCTCGAGGTGCGGATCATCGACCCGGAGGTCGACGCCGGCCAGGTCGACGAGGGCACGGTCATCGTCCAGACCCACGCCGACCATGCGGCCCTGTCGAGCGCGGCGATCGAGGATGCCGCCGGGGTCATCGCCGCGACGAACCGCGACGGCGACAACCTCAGCACCCTGCTCTCGGTCACCGAGCTCAATCCCCGGGCGTTTCGCATCGTGCGCCAGAACAGCCACGAGAATCAGGTCGCGTTCGACGCCGCGCGGGCCGACCTGGTCCTCCAGCACAGCCTGACCACGGCGCGCCGGATCCTGAAGCTCTTGATCTCGCCCCTGGTCCAGGAGCTGATCGACTGGCTCGCCGAGCGCGCCCCGGACGAGACCCGGACCCTGGTGGCCCGCCTCAAGGCGGCGGTGGGCGAGGAGCCGCCCCACCTCTGGTCGATCCGGCTGCTGCCGGACGAGGCGCCGGCGGTGACCGACCACCTGGCGGCCGGGGAGGGGCTGGCCCTGGGGGCGCTGTGCGTCGATGCGCGCGCCTACCCGGCCCGGCTGCCCTGCGAGGCGCTCGCCGTGCACCGGAACGGGACGTCAATCATGCTGCCGGACTCGACGCTCTGGCTTCGCGCCGGCGACGAGGTGCTCTTCTGCGGCACTCCCTGCTCGGAGTCGATGCTCCGGGCGACCCTGCACAACCCCTACACCCTGGGCTACGTGGTCACCGGCGAGGATGCGCCGCGCGGCTACCTGTTCGCCTGGCTCGAGGCGCGCCGCCGGCGCGGGCAGCGGCCCCCGCCGTGAACGCGTCGGCGGGGGCGCAGCGCTCCTCGAGCCTCAGGGGGTGAGCAGCAGGGCCAGCGCCCCGGCCAGGTAGCAGGCGATGATGCCGACGCTCTCGAAGCCGATGCGCGCCGGGCCCCGGCGCTCGCGGTGCAGCATCCCGACCATCAGGATGGCGGTCATCAGCATCGCCAGGGCGACCCACAGCGCGACCGGGTCGGGCATGGCGTGGTAGATCGAGCCGCCGCGGTAGGCGATGTCCGAGACCGCCACGAACAGGGTGTCGAAGGCGTTGCCGCCGATGATCCCGGCCACGGCCAGGGTCAGGGCGCCGCGGCGCACCGCCGCGATCGAGGTGACCAGCTCCGGCAGCGAGGTGACCACCGCGGTCATCAGCGCCCCCACCACCGACTGCCCGAGGCCGGTCTGCTCGGCGATCATCGCCGCACTGCGTTCCAGCAGCCAGCCGCTCACCCCCAGCAGCGCGGCGAGTCCCGCGAAGGCAAGCCACAGCCGCGTCGCCGAGCGTCCCAGGGCCTGCTCGTCGGGCACATCGGGCTCGGTCTCCCGGGTCTGGGCGGGGCGCCACATGGGGTTGTCGCGGCTCAGGCTCACCAGGCGCAGGCCGAACAGGTAGACGATCAGCAGCAGCGGGGTGATGGGGTGCACCTGCCAGAGGGTCCAGTCGGGGGCGAAGCGCCCGACCAGCACCAGCGACAGCAGGCAGAGCAGCAGGCCTCCCTGCATCAGGTTGCTGAGCGAGGCGGCGGCGTGCTCCAGGTTGGCGCGCCGGTGGGTGACGTCGGCGACGGTCAGGAACAGCGTCTGCACCGCGATGCCGCCCAGGGCATTGCTCATGGCGAGAGTCGGCCGGTCGGCCATGGCCGCCGCGGCCGAGACCATCAGCCCCGACAGCGAGGTGGCCATGCCCAGCAGCAGGGTGCCGGCGATGGCCTCGCCGAGGCCGGTGCGATCGGCCAGGTCGTCGACGATGCCGGTCAGCCGGGTGCCGACCACGCCGATCACCAAGGCGCAGCCGGCGAACAGCGCGAAGGCCGTGACCAGGGACAGGTCGCTCAGCAAGGAGAGGCCCTCGTCAGTCGGGTGGAGTGCGACATCTCGGCTCCTGTGAAAGGGACTCTAGGCGATGAAGGCAGGGCCCGCGTGCCTTGCAGGGGATCCTCCCCCTGAGTCGACCCTTTTCAAGCGCAGGGCGTCAAGCCAGGAAGATGCGGTGGTGCTGGTCGGTGGCCGGCTACACGGGCGGTCACCGGCGCCCGCCGCATGACTGGCCACACCGCCCAGAGGCTTACCGCAAAATGGCCGCTTCCCGCCTGAGCCGGCGGTCGTGATACCCGGTGGTCCGGCATGGATGCCGGCAGGCGCTTGACGAGAAGGGGGGAGGGCCTGGTGATGTTGTTAGCTCGTGCCTGGCAAGGGACTTGTTGCGCCGAAGGTGATCAGTTGACTGTCATCTCGCCGCGCAGCGGAGTGGCTAGTGCTGACTTGAGCGCCTCACCCCTCAGGCCATCGGCGATCAGCACCTGCAGCTTGGTCAGCGCCGCCTCGGGGGTAAGATCCGCGCCGGGAATTACCCCGGCGGCATTCAGCGCGGCACCGCTGGCATAGGCGCCCTGCACCACCTGGCCCTGCGGGCACTGGCTGACATTGAGAATCGCGATGCCGGCCTGGCTTGACTGTGCCAGACGATCGATCAGCGCGCCGTCGAGACTCGGGGGATTGCCTACCCCGTAGGTCTGCAGCACGAGTCCCTTTAGCGCCGGGTCGCCGAGCACGGCGTCCAGCAGTGCCGCTGACAGCCCGGGATGTACCGGCAACATGGCCACCGCGCCGGGTGCAAAGTGACGCGGCGTGACGTTTGGGGTGAACGCAGCGGGAGCAGCGTCCATACCACCGGAGGCGGCTTCCGGCGTGCCGGGCGCCAGCGCCAGCCCGGGCATGAAGGACAGTGCGATGCCGGCCTCGCCGAGCCAGGGCGCATCGGGGGAGTCGAAGGCATCGAATCCCTGGCTTCGCACCTTGCGCGCCCTGTTGCCGCGCAGCAGCCGATCGTGAAAGGCGATGCAGACCTCCGGTGGGGCGGCGGGGTCGGCGGCCATCAACAGCGCGGTGGTCAGGTTGTTGATGGCGTCGCTGCGCGGCTCGCCGAGCGGGATCTGTGCGCCGGTGAGGACCACTGGCTTGTCGAGGGGCCCGAGCATGAACGACAGCGCCGAGGCGGTGTAGGCCAGGGTGTCGGTGCCGTGCAGCACGATGAAACCGTCGTATCCCTGCCAGTGCTGAGCCAAGGCCGCGACAATACGGTTCCAGTCCGCCGGGGCCAGGTCGGCGCTGTCGATCAGCGGCTCGAGCTCGATGAGGTGGTAGTCGGGCAGTGCGTCCGTACCATGGTCGCCAAGCTGGGTACCTAGGCTTGCGGAAAGGTGATGCGCCAGGCGGTCGGAAAAGCCGTCGGCCGGCACATAGCCGGTCGCCGAGGGCTGCATGCCGATGGTACCGCCGGTGTGCAGGATCAGCAGTCGCGACATGGTCAGGCCTCCTGGACAGGGGCGAGCATGGCCTGGGGGCTTAGCAGCCGATCCAGTTGGGCCTCGTCGAGCAGCCCCTCGTCGATCACCAGTTCGCGCACGGTGGCCCCGCTGGTGAGGGCCTGGGTAGCGATGCGCGAGGCGTTCGAGTAACCAATGTGGGGCACCAGCGCGGTGATGATGCCGATGCTGTTATCGACGTGGCGGGCACACTGCTCGCGATTGGCCTCGATGTCCTCGATGCAGCGGGTCTGGAGCATGGTGCAGGCCGAACACAGCATGCGCATCGAATTGAGCAGGTTGTAGACGATCATCGGCTCCATGGCGTTGAGCTGGAGCTGGCCGGCCTCGGCCGCCAGGCTCACGGCGAGATCGTTGGCGATCACCTGGTAGACGGTCTGGTTGACCGCCTCGGGGATCACCGGATTCACCTTGCCTGGCATGATCGAGGAGCCCGGCTGCATGGCCGGCAGGGCGATTTCGCCAAGACCGGTCCGCGGGCCGCTGGAGAGCAGGCGCAGGTCGTTGCAGATCTTGCCAAGCTTGATGGCGAAGCGCTTGAGAATGCCCGACAGGAAGACGAAGGCGCCCATGTCGGAGCTGGCCTCGACGAGGTTCGAGGCGGGCACGATGGGCTTGCCCGAGAGGATTGCCAGGTGGCGGACGGCCAGCGCCTGGTACTGCAGGTGGGTGTTGATGCCGGTGCCGATGGCGGTGCCACCGAGGTTGACCTCGCAGAGCAGTCGGCAGGCCTCGGCGACGCGCTCGATGTCCTCACCCAGGGTCACGGCGAAGCCCTCGAACTCCTGCCCCAGCGTCATCGGCACCGCATCCTGCAGCTGGGTGCGCCCCATCTTCACCACGTCGGCGAATTCCGCGCCCTTGCGTTCCAGCGCCGTCTTCAGGTCGACAATCGCCTGGGTCAGCGGTTCGGCGGCGAACTGCAGGCTCAGGCAGGCCGCGGTGGGGTAGGCGTCGTTGGTCGACTGGGAGCGATTGACGTCGTCGTTGGGATGCAGCCGGGAGTAGTCGCCCTTGGCGAAGCCGAGCCGGGTGAGCGCCAGGTTGGCGATCACCTCGTTGGCGTTCATGTTGGTCGAGGTGCCGGCGCCACCCTGGATCAGATCGACCACGAACTGCTCGTGCAGGGCGCCGTCGATGATCTCCGCGCAGGCCGCCTGGATGGCCTCGGCCTTGTGCGGGGCCAGCACGCCGACGTCCGCGTTGGCCTTGGCCGCCGCCGACTTGACCATCGCCAGCGCGCGCACCAGCTCGGGGAAGTGGCTGATCGGCACGCCGGTGATCTGGAAGTTGTCCACCGCCCGCTGGGTCTGGATGCCGTACCAGGCCTCGCTTGGCAGCGTCATGTCGCCGAGCAGGTCGTGTTCTGTGCGTGTTGTCATGGTGTCGTTCACTCAGCAAGCGAAGAAGACAGGGGGAAAGTGACGCGGCCCCGCCCGGTCGGGCGGGGCCGCGTGCGCCTTGGCGTGCATCCGGCAACTCGAGCCGGATTAGAGGTCAATCCTTGGCGCTGGCCGGCGTGTTGCCGAGCACGTCATGCATGCGTGCCAGGTCTTCCGGCTCGATTTCCCAGGCCTTGGGGTCCAGGTTCATGTCGGGATGCTGGCTGGCATCGAAGATCGGCTGCTTGATGCCGCCGCGAATCTGGCCGTCGAAGTCCCTGAGGATGCGCAGGCCCGGCTTGAAGAGCATGATCAGGGCGATCAGGTTGGCCACCGCCAACAGGCCCATGGTCACGTCGGCGAAGCCGAACACCGTGCCTAGATCGGTCGTCGCACCCCAGCACACCAGCAGCACGATGGCGACGCGGAAGGCGTTGAACAGGGTCTGGTTATCGCGGCTGAAGAAGTTGAGGCTGTTCTCGCCCAGGTAGTAGTTGTAGAGGATGGTGCTGAAGGCAAACAGCAGCAGCGCGAGGCTGACGAAGGTGCGGCCCCATTCGCCGACATGGTCGGCCATCGCGGCCTGCGTCAGGGCGATGCCCGCCACCTCATTGGTGGAGGCCGGATCATAAACGCCGCTGAGCAGGATCATGAAGGCCGTGGCCGAGCAGATGATCACGGTGTCGATGAACACCGAGAAGGCCTGCACGATCCCCTGATTGGCCGGGTGCGGCACATAGGCCACCGCCGCTACGTTCGGTGCACTGCCGAGCCCCGCCTCGTTGGAGAACAGGCCGCGCTTTACCCCCATCATGATCGCCGCGCCGATGCCGCCACCGATGGCCGGCTCGAGGCCGAAGGCGCTCTTGACGATCAACGTGAACACGTCCGGAATCTTCTCGATGTTCATGCCCAGCACCAGCAGCGCAATGAGGATGTAGCCGCCGGCCATGAAGGGCACCAGGACCTCGGAAATGCGCGCGATGCGCTTGATGCCGCCGAAGATGATCAGTCCGACCACCATCGCCAGGGCCAGGCCGCTGTAGAGCACCGGTACGCCGAAGGCATCACCGAAGGAGGTCGCCACCGCATAGGACTGCAGGGCGGTGAAGCCGAAGCCGAAGGTCATCAGCAGCAGCACGGAATAGAGCCCCGCCAGCCAGGTCCAGCGACTGCCCAGACCCTTGACGATGTAGTAGGCCGGCCCGCCGCGATAGGTGCCATCTGAACTGGCCTGCTTGTAGGTCTGCGCCAGCGTGCACTCGAGGAAGCTGGTCGCCATGCCCATAAGACCGACCATCCACATCCAGAACACGGCACCCGGGCCGCCCAGCGTGATCGCCACGGCGACACCGGCGATGTTGCCGCCGCCGACGCGCCCGGCCACCGACAGCACCAGTGCCTGGAAGGAGCTCAGATGCCCATGCTTGTCGTGCTTGAAGGCCTGGCTGGCGCCGAGAATCTGGAACATGCGACCGAAGTAGCGAAACTGAACGAAGCGCGAGGCCACCGTGAAGCCGACGCCTACCGTGATCAGCAGGACCAGCAGAACCTTGCCCCAGAGCAGGTCGTTGAGGAAATCCAACATGAGGATATCTCCGCTATTGTGTTGTTGTGAGCCGTTCTTGCGTGTTGTCTACGCGATTTAAGCAGCCCGCCCAGCACAATGGGATTTGACGCTCCGTTGCGCCCTGGCGCAGTATCTTGCGCACCAAGTGCGCCAGACTGCGCCATGTCGGGTCGCGACATGGCCGAGGATACGACATGCATGATGATTTTGCGGCCAATCTCCGCCTGCTGTGCAGCTATTACCGCTCCATCGCCGAGGTGTGCCGCCGGCTCGATATCAATCGGCCGCAGTTCAACCGCTACCTGAGCGGACGCTACCGGCCCTGCGACAGCATCATGCGGCGCATCTGTGACTTCTTCGGGGTCGAGGTTCACGAGATCCTGCTGCCCCATGACGACTTTATTCCGCTGATCAGGCTGCGCCCCCGGCCGGACGAGGAAGCGGTTGAAGAGACCAACAAGCCGCACAGCTCGCTGATCCTGCCCGACACGCTGCTCACCCAGGGCAGCCGGGGCATGTCGCGCTATGTGGGGTGCTACTACGAGCACTATCTCTCCATGTCGCAGCCCGGCAAGGTGCTGCGCACCCTGGTCTGCCTGGAGTCACGCGAGGGCAGCACTCTCTACCAGCGCACCGAGCGAATGACCTCCGCCACCGACCAGCGGCCCTACCACAACCGCTATCGCGGCGCCGCGCTGTTCCTGACCGACCGCATCTTCATGGTCGACTACGAGTCGCTCAACGGCCATGAAGTCACCCAGACCATCCTCTTCCCCAGCTTTCGCAGCCACGTCTCGCGCCTGACCGGGCTCAAGCTTGGCGTGGCCGATAGCAGCGAGCGCATGCCCTGCTGCGTGCGGGTGGTCTATGAGCGGCTAGGCGAGCCGGTGAATCCGCGCCGCGCCCTGGCCCGCTGCGGCCTCTATGACCTCGACGACCCTGAGCTCGACCCCTCCCTGGTCGAGGCCATTCGCAACGACGTCGGCGATGACGAATGGCACTTCCGCGCGCGCTTTTAAACACAAGAGGAACCCGGCGAGGAGCGACGTGTGGAAATAAGGAAGGGAGATAAAGCAAGACGATACGTGGCGAGGCGAGGAGGGGGCTGGCGGCTTGGGCTAGGCTGAACGCACGACGCTGCCTCTGGCGTTGCTCCTCTCCCCAGTGCTCCCACGGCGAGGTCCACATGCTCCGACGCTGCCCGACGCTATCGCTGCAAGCCTTGCCGATATTGGCGCTCGTCCTGCTGCTCGTTGCCGCCTTCCCGGCACGGGCGCAGCCAGCGGAGGGAAACGACGCCGCCTGGGCCGCCCTGGCCCGCGGTGGCCATGTCGCCCTGATTGATGCGCCATGCCCTGGCGCCCGGCATCGGGGATCCGCCCGACTTCCGCCTGAGCGACTGCGCGACCCAGCGCAACCTCTCGGAGGCCGGGCGTGCGCAGGCGCGAGGGATCGGTGAGCGGTTTCGCGAACGCGGGATCGAGGTGGGCGAGGTGCGCTCCAGCCGCTGGTGTCGCTGCCTCGAGACCGCCCGGCTGCTCGGGCTGGGCGACGTCATCCCCACTCCGGCGCTGGACTCCTTCTTCCGCGATCGCTCGACGGCCGAGCGCCAGACCGACGCGACCCTCGCCCTGATGCGAGGCTGGAGCGGCGCGGGCAACCTGGTCCTGGTTACCCATCAGGTGAACATCACCGCCCTGGTGGGGGCGGCGTCGGCTCCGGGGAGATCATCGTGGTCCGGGCCGACGAGGCGGGGCTGGTGCGGGTGGGCAGTCTGCGCTGAGGGCGTTACCGATGCCGGAAACGACAGGGGCGGCCGGTGGCCGCCCCTCGTCGATCTGGGTGCTCATCGAGCTTCGATCGATGCGCCGTCCATCACTTCACCCGCGGGTCGAGCTCGCCGCGCTCGTAGCGCAGGAACATCTCCTCGAGGTTGATCGGCTTGATCTTGCTGGCATTGCCGGCGGTGCCGAAGGCCTCGTAGCGGGCCTTGCAGACCTCCTTCATGGCCGCGGTGCTGACCTTGAGGAACTTGCGCGGGTCGAACTCGGCCGGGTTCTCGGCCAGGAAGCGACGCACCGCGCCGGTGGAGGCCAGGCGCAGGTCGGTGTCGATGTTGACCTTGCGCACGCCGTGCTTGATGCCCTCGACGATCTCCTCGACCGGCACGCCGTAGGTCTCGGGGATGGCGCCGCCGAACTCGTTGATGATCGCCAGCCACTCCTGGGGCACCGAGGAGGAGCCGTGCATCACCAGGTGGGTCTCGGGGATGCGGGCGTGGATCTCCTTGATGCGCTGGATGGAGAGGGTGTCGCCGGTGGGCGGCTGGGTGAACTTGTAGGCGCCGTGGCTGGTGCCGATGGCGATGGCCAGGGCGTCGACGTGGGTCGCCTTGACGAACTCGGCGGCCTCTTCCGGGTCGGTCAGCAGCTGCTCCATGTCGAGCTTGCCCTCGGCGCCGACGCCGTCTTCCTCGCCGGCCATGCCGGTCTCGAGGCTGCCCAGGCAGCCGAGCTCACCCTCGACGGAGACGCCGCAGGCGTGGGCCATCTCGACGGTGCGACGGGTGACGTCGACGTTGTAGGCGTAGTCGGCCGGGGTCTTGCCGTCTTCCTTGAGCGAGCCGTCCATCATCACCGAGGAGAAGCCCAGCTGGATGGAGCGCTGGCACACCGCGGGGCTGGTGCCGTGGTCCTGGTGCATGACCACCGGGATGTGCGGGAACTCCTCGACGGCGGCCAGGATAAGGTGGCGCAGGAAGGGCGCGCCGGCGTACTTGCGGGCACCGGCGGAGGCCTGGACGATCACCGGGGAGTCGGTCTCGTCGGCGGCCTCCATGATGGCACGCATCTGCTCGAGGTTGTTGACGTTGAAGGCCGGCACGCCGTAGTCGTATTCGGCGGCGTGGTCCAGCATCTGGCGCATGCTGATCAGTGCCATGGGGGCTCCTGTTGTCTGTCGGGTCGTGACGGCGCGGCGGCTTGGGCCGCGCCGGATAGCGGGGGCGGGCCTCAGCGGGCGGCGTCTTCCAGGGCGGCCACCGCGGGCAGGGTCTTGCCTTCCACGTACTCGAGGAAGGCGCCGCCGCCGGTGGAGATGTAGGAGACGCGGTCCTCGATGCCGTACTTGTCGATGGCCGCCAGGGTGTCGCCGCCGCCGGCGATGGAGAAGCCGGCGCTCTCGGCGATGGCCCGGGACAGCGCCTCGGTGCCGTGGCCGAACTGGTCGATCTCGAACACCCCGACCGGGCCGTTCCAGAGGATGGTGCCGGCGTCCTTGAGCAGGCCGCCCAGGCGCCCGGCGGTCTCGGGGCCGATGTCGAGGATCATCTCGTCATCGCCCACCTGGTCGACGGGCTTGACCACCGCCTCGGCGTGCTCGGAGAACTCGGTGGCCACCACCACGTCGGTGGGCAGCGGGATCTCGACCTTGGCCATCAGCGCCTTGGCCGCCTCGATCAGGTCGGCCTCGTGCAGCGACTTGCCGACGTTGTAGCCGGCCGCGGCGATGAAGGTGTTGGCGATGCCGCCGCCGACGATCAGCTGGTCGCACTTCTCGGAGAGGGCGTTGAGCACCTCGAGCTTGGTGGAGACCTTGGAGCCGCCGACGATCGCCGCCATCGGCCGCTTGGGGGTGGCCAGCGCCTTCTCGAGGGCGTCGAGCTCGGCGGCCAGCAGCGGGCCGGCGCAGGCGGTCGGCGCGAAGCGCGCCACGCCGTGGGTGGAGGCCTGGGCGCGGTGGGCGGTACCGAAGGCGTCCATCACGAAGACGTCGCACAGCGCGGCGTAGCGCTTGGCCAGGGCCTCGTCGTCCTTCTTCTCGCCGCGGTTGAAGCGCACGTTCTCGAGCAGCACCACCTCGCCGTCGGCCACCTCGAGCCCGCCGTCCAGGTAGTCCGCGACCAGGCGCACCGGGCGACCCAGCAGCTCGCCCAGGTGGTCGGCCACCGGGGCCAGGGAGAATTCCTCGGCGGGCTCGCCCTCGGTGGGGCGACCCAGGTGGCTCATCAGCAGCACCTTGGCGCCGGCCTCGAGGGCCGCCTGGATGGTCGGCAGGCTGGCCCGCAGGCGGGCGTCGCTGGTCACCTTGCCGTGCTTGACGGGCACGTTCAGGTCCTCGCGGATCAGCACCCGCTGGCCGCTGAGGTCGAGGTCGGTCATCTTGCGCACGTTCATGGAAGCAGGTTCCTCGTCTGGAAAGGCCGAAGGGATGTCATCTGTCGGGGGAACCGGCCGGGGCCGGGGGGAGGCGGGCCAGCCTGCGGGTGACGTCGAGCATGCGGCTGGCGAAGCCCCACTCGTTGTCGAACCAGCACAGCAGCTTGATCAGGTGGCCGCCGGCCACCCGGGTCTGGGTGGCGTCCACGATACCGGAGCGCGGATCGTGGTTGAAGTCGACCGAGGCCACCGGCTCCTCGGTGTAGCCGAGCAGCCCCGAGAGCCGCCCGCGACTCGCCTCGCGCAGCAGGGCGTTGACCGCCTCGGCCGAGGTGTCGCGGCGCACGCAGATCGACAGGTCCATGGTCGAGACGTTGATCGTCGGCACCCGCACGTGCAGGCACTCGAAGCGCCCGGCCAGGTGCGGCATCAGGCGGTTGATGCCGCGGGCGAGCCCGGTGTCGACGGGCACGATGGAGTGCATCGCCGAGCGGGTCAGGCGCAGGTCGGTCTGGTGGTAGGCGTCGATCACCGGCTGGTCGTTCATCGCCGAGTGAATGGTGGTGGTCACGCCGTGCTCGATGCCCAGCGCCTCATCGAGCACGGTGAGCACTGGCACCAGGCAGTTGGTGGTGCAGGAGGCCGCGGAGACGATGCGGCAGGCCGCCGTCAGGTCGGCGTCGTTGACGCCGGTGACGATGGTGGCGTCGACGTCGCTCTCGGCGGGCTGCGAGAACAGCAGCCGCCCGGCGCCGGCGGCCAGGTGGGCCTCGGCGGTGGCGCGATCCTTGAAGCTGCCGGAGCACTCCAGCACCAGGTCGATGCCGAGTTCGCCCCAGGGCAGCCGCGTCGGGTCGGGCTCGCAGAGCACGCGGATCGACCGGCCGTTGATCACCAGCCGATCGCCGTCGACCTCGACGCTGCCCGGGAAGCGGCCATGGGTGGTGTCGTAGCGGGTCAGGTAGGCGATGGTGGCGAGGTCCGAGAGCTCGTTGATCGCCACGATCTCCAGGGCCGGGCCGTCGTGGCGCGCCGCCTCCCCCTCGATCAGGGCGCGCAGCACGCACTGGCCGATGCGGCCGTAACCGTTGATGGCGATGCGAAGGGCCATGAGGGGGCGGAGACTCCGAAGCCGGGAAACAGAAACGGCGATTCTAGCGCATCTCGCCCCCGAGCGTCTGCTGCGCGGGCCGCGCGGCGCTCAGGCGCCCAGCAGCCGCCAGGCCAGCGGCAGGAAGAGCGCGCTCAGGATGCCGGTCAGGCTCATGCCCAGCGAGGCGAAGGCGCCGGCGACCGGGCCGATCTCGAAGGCGCGCACGGTGCCGATGGCGTGGCCGTTGAGCCCCAGGGCGAGGCCGATGAGGCGCTCGTCGCGGATGCCGAGCAGCCGCGCGCCCAGGCTCACGAAGCCGACGGCCGCCACCCCGGTGATCAGCAGGCCGCCCATCATCAGCGAGACCGGGCCGCCGATCTGGGCGTTGATGCCTAGCGCGATGGGCGCGGTGACCGACTTGGGGGCGAGCGCGGCGAGGATCTCGGGCGGGGCGCCCAGCCACCAGGCGATGCCCACGGCGTAGGCCGCGGCGAGCGCCACCGCCACCGGCAGGCAGGCCAGCAGCGGGCGCCACAGGGCGAGGATGCGGGGCATCTGCTGGTGCAGTGGCAGGCCCAGCGCCACGGTGGCCGGCCCCAGCAGCAGCATCAGCCAGGCGGCGCCGCGGCGGTAGTCGGCGTAGTCGATGGAGAGCAGCGCCAGCGTGCCGGCGAGCAGCAGCGCGGCGGCGAGGATCGACGGGCACCAGGCGGGCGCGCCGAGGGCCTGGAGCAGCCGGGCGCCGGCCGCCTGGGCGGCGAGGGTCAGGGCGATGGCCAGCAGCGGCGTGGTGAGCAGGTGATCGAGCAGCGCCGTCATGCGTCGCCCTCCTTGGCGGCGGGCGGCTCGCCCATCAGCCGGCGCATCAGCGCGAGGGTCGTCATCACGCTGAGCAGGGTGCCGCCGATCAGGGCGGCGAGAATCGCCGTCCACTGGCCCGCGAGCGCGTCGAGGAGGAAGAAGGCGCCTACCACCCCGGGCAGGATCAGCAGCGCCAGCACCGCGATCAGCGGCTGGGCGGCGGCGGCGATGTCGTCCAGGCCCCCGCCGTGGAGCCGCAGCCAGCCGGTGAGCAGCAGCAGGCCGACGACCCCGGCGGAGACCGGCAGGCCGGTGAGGGTGACCAGGGTCTCGCCGAGCAGCAGAAAGCCCAGCAGCCACAGGAATCCGCGCAGTGCGGGCATGACAGGTCCTTGTCTCGGTGCGCTCTGACAACGCGGGTGACGGGCGACTCGCGCGCCCTTGAAAAGCGTCGAAGCGCTCCTATTGTGCAGATTACCGGGGCGATGTCAGCCGTCATGGTACTTCCCCCGACCATCGACACGAGGTCACTTAGCGTAGGAGGTGTTCGTGATGTTCGGAGATCTCAGGCGTTTCGATACCCGCCGGCCCCAGGGCGAGGACTGGTTCCGGCAATGGCTGGACGGGATGCTGCCCGAGGCCGAGGCCGCGCATATCCGCTCGGTGCCCCGCGGCAGCTTCCCGATGATCAACGTGGGGCGCACCGACGATGCGGTCCGGGTCTACGTGTTCGCTCCCGGCCTCACCGCCGAGGCGCTCGAGGTGAGCGTGCAGGATAACGTGCTGACCGTCTCGGGCCGGCGCGAGGCGGCGGTCGCGGACGAGGGTGCCCGTACCGACTTTCGCCGGGAGCGCTTCCAGGGCGAGTTCAGCCGTTCCCTGGCGCTGCCGGAGGGCCTGGACGTCGAGCGGGCCGAGGCGCGCTTCCGCGACGGGGTGTGCGAGGTGCTGCTGCCCAAGCGCGAGGAGCTCAAGCCGCGGCGCATCGAGATCCAGGCGTCGTAACGGGTCGTGTGATCACGCAGTCCGAGGAGGTGAACGAGATGAACGATGTGACTCGCCATGAGGCGCCCCAGGTGCCGGCCGACCGCGAGCCGGCCGAGGAGGCCCTGCTGCCCCCGGTGGATATCTTCGAGGAGGGCGACGCGCTGCACCTGGTGGCCGACATGCCCGGCGTGACCCGCGAATCGCTGCGGGTCGAGGTGGACAACGACGTGCTGAGCCTGGAGGGCGAGGTGCGCCTCGAGATGCCCGAGGGGCTGAGCGCGATCTACGCCGAGTTGCGCGCCCAGCGCTACGCGCGCCGCTTCACCCTGAGCCACGAGATCGATGCCGAGGCCATCCAGGCGCGCATCGACAACGGCGTGGTGACGCTGGTGCTGCCGCGCAAGCGCACCCATCGCCGGCGGCGCATCGAGGTCACGGCGGCTTGAGCGGGCGCTAACCCGGGAGCGCTTGCCCCCTCTGGGGTGAGCGCTCCCATTTGCATGCGCGGCGTTCGCTCGGTAGGGTCATCCGCTACGCTGGGAAGAGCGTATTCACCGGTACCAAGGAGAGGAGCACCATGAGCGATACCATCCGACTGCTCGGCGACGAGGCCGACGACCTGCTGGGACACGTCTGCCGCGGCGTGCCCGCCGAGACGATCCACCCGCCTGGCCCGGACTTCGTCGACCGGGTGATGGCCCAGGGCGATCGCCGCCCCCACGTGCTGCGCAACATGCAGGCGCTCTACGATCACGGCCGCCTCGCCGGCACCGGCTACCTCAGCATCCTGCCGGTGGATCAGGGCATCGAGCACTCGGCGGGGGCCTCCTTCGCCCCCAACCCGCGCTACTTCGATCCGGCCAACATCGTCGAGCTGGCCATCGAGGGGGGCTGCAACGCCGTGGCCTCGACCCTCGGCGGGCTCGCCTCGGTGGCGCGCCGCTACGCCCACCGGATCCCGATGATCCTCAAGCTCAACCACAACGAGACGCTGAGCTACCCGGCGATCTACGACCAGACGCCGTTCGCCCAGGTCGACCAGGCCTTCGAGATGGGCTGCGTGGCGGTGGGGGCGACCATCTACTTCGGCTCCCACGAGAGCCGCCGCCAGATCCAGGAGGTCAGCGAGGCCTTCGAGCGCGCCCATGAGCTGGGCCTGGTCACCGTGCTGTGGGCCTACCTGCGCAACCCCGCCTTCAAGCACGAGGGCACCGACTACCACGTCGCCGCCGACCTCACCGGCCAGGCCAACCACCTGGCGGCCACGCTCAAGGCGGACATCGTCAAGCAGAAGCTGCCCGAGACCAACGCCGGCTACCGCGAGATCGGCTTCGGCCATACCCACGAACGGGTCTACGGCGACCTGACCTCAGATCACCCCATCGACCTGGCCCGCTACCAGGTGGCCAACTGCTACCTGGGTCGCGCCGGCCTGATCAACTCCGGCGGCGGCTCCAAGGGCGCCTCCGACATCGGCGAGGCGGTGCGCACCGCGGTGATCAACAAGCGCGCCGGCGGCATGGGGCTGATCTCCGGGCGCAAGGCGTTCCAGAAGCCCACCGACGAGGGCATCGCGCTGCTCAACGCCATCCAGGACGTCTACCTGGATGAGACCGTCACCCTCGCCTGAGGGCGCAGGCCCAGGGGCTCCGCGCGTCGGCGAAAGCACCGGCCCAGGCCAATGAAAAAGGGGCACGGCGTCTGCCGTGCCCCTTCGTCGTCTGCGCTGGCGCCGCGATCAGTCCTCGGCGTCGTCCAGCAGCTGTTCGGCCTCGTTCACTAGGTTCTCCACGGTGAAGCCGAAGTGCTTGAACAGGTCGCCGGCCGGCGCGGACTCACCGTAGGTGTCCATGCCGAGGATGCGCCCCTCGAGGCCCACGTACTTGTACCAGAAGTCGCGGTGGCCGGCCTCCACGGCGATGCGGTTGCCCACCTCGGCCGGCAGCACCTGCTGGCGGTAGGCGGCGTCCTGGCGATCGAAGGCGTCGGTGGAGGGCATGGAGACCACGCGCACCGCGCGACCCTCGGCCTCGAGCCGCTCCGCGGCGTCCATGGCCAGGCCGACCTCGGAGCCGGTGGCGATCAGGATCAGCTCCGGCGTGCCCTTGCTGTCCTTGAGCACGTAGCCGCCGCGCTGGATGTCGGCCAGCTGCTGCTTGCTGCGCGCCTGGTGGGGCAGGCCCTGGCGGGAGAAGACCAGCGCGGTGGGACCGGAGCGACGCTTGAGGGCGGCGTTCCAGGCGGCGGCGGTCTCCACGGCGTCACAGGGGCGCCAGGTGGCCAGGTTGGGCGTGGAGCGCAGGGTGGTCAGCTGCTCGATCGGCTGGTGGGTGGGGCCGTCCTCGCCCAGGCCGATGGAGTCGTGGGTGAAGACGTGGATGGCCTGCTGGTTCATCAGCGCGGCCATGCGCACGGCGTTGCGCATGTATTCGGAGAAGATCAGGAAGGTCGCGCCATAGGGCACGAAGCCGCCGTGCAGGGCGATGCCGTTCATGATCGCGGCCATGCCGAACTCGCGCACGCCGTAGTGCAGGTAGTTGCCGTCGGGGGTCTCGGCGCTGATCGCCCGGGCGCCCTTCCAGAAGGTCAGGTTGGAGGGCGCGAGGTCGGCGCTGCCGCCGAGCAGCTCCGGCAGCTGCGGGCCGAGCTCGTTGAGGCAGCCGAGCGAGGCCTTGCGGCTGGCGACGCTCTCGCCCTTGGCCTGGGCCTCCTCGACCATCGCCTCGCTGGTCAGCGCCGCCGGCAGCTCGCCCTTGAGGCGACGCTGCAGCTCGCGGGCCTCTTCGGGATAGGCCTCGGCGTAGCGCGCGAAGCGCTCGTCCCAGGCGGCCTGGCGGGTCCGGCCACGCTCGATGGCGTCCCAGCCGCGGTAGATTTCCTCGGGGACGTGGAAGGGGGCGTGGGGCCAGTCGAGCTGCCGGCGTGCGGCGGCGACTTCTTCCTCGCCCAGTGCCGCGCCGTGGCACTCCTCCTTGCCCTGCTTGTTGGGCGCGCCGAAGCCGATGATGGTCTTGCAGATGATCAGGCTCGGCTTGTCCTCGTGGCTCCTGGCGAGCTCGATGGCGGCCTTGATCTCCTCGGGCTTGTGGCCGTCGACGTTCTGAACCACGTGCCAGCCGTAGGCCTCGAAGCGCTTGGCGGTGTCGTCGGTGAACCAGCCTTCCACCTCGCCGTCGATGGAGATGCCGTTGTCGTCATAGAAGGTGATCAGCTTGCCCAGCTTCTGGGTGCCGGCCAGTGAGGCGACCTCGTGGGAGATGCCCTCCATCAGGCAGCCGTCGCCGACGAAGCACCAGGTGTGGTGGTCGATGACGCTGTGGCCGGGGCGGTTGAACTGGGCCGCCAGGGTGCGTTCGGCGAGCGCCATGCCCACGGCGTTGGCCAGGCCCTGGCCCAGCGGACCGGTGGTGGTCTCGATGCCCGGCGCGTAGCCGAACTCCGGATGGCCGGCGGTCTTGGCGTGCAGCTGGCGGAAGTTCTGCAGCTCCTCCAGGCTCAGCTCGTAGCCGGTCAGGTGCAGCAGCGAGTAGAGCAGCATCGAGCCGTGGCCGTTGGAGAGCACGAAGCGGTCACGGTTGGCCCAGTGCGGGTCGGCCGGGTTGTGGACGAGGTAGTCGTTCCACAGCACCTCGGCGATGTCGGCCATGCCCATGGGCGCGCCGGGATGGCCGGAATTGGCCTTCTGGACGGCGTCCATGGACAGGGCACGTACGGCATTGGCCAGTTCGAAACGGGACGGCATGGGGAGCTCCTCGCCTGCGGCAGAATGAAGGCCACGACACGGTCGGGCCAGGGGGAGCGGCCGGACGTGGCTTCTGGCTGGGTGACGCCGCGGGACGGGGCGGCGCAGTCAAATTCGGGCGCTTATTGTCGCCGACTTGCCGCCCTGCATCAAATCGCGGATGCCCGGGGGAGCCGCAGCGTGTAGACTCCGCGACTGCCTATTGCCGATACCTAGAGGGTCGAGGACGCCATGAGCGAATACTCCCTGTTCACCTCCGAATCCGTGTCCGAGGGACACCCGGACAAGATCGCCGACCAGATCTCCGACGCGGTGCTCGATGCCATCATCGCCCGCGACAAGAACGCCCGGGTGGCCTGCGAGACGCTGGTCAAGACCGGCGTGGCCATCGTCGCCGGCGAGATCACCACCTCGGCCTGGGTCGATCTCGAGGCGCTGGTGCGCGAGGTGATCACCGGCATCGGCTACACCTCCTCGGACGTCGGCTTCGACGGCGAGACCTGCGGCGTGCTCAACCTGATCGGCAAGCAGAGCGTGGACATCGCCCAGGGCGTCGACCGCGCCAAGCCCGAGGACCAGGGCGCCGGCGACCAGGGCCTGATGTTCGGCTACGCCACCAACGAGACCGACTCCTACATGCCGGCGCCGATCCACTACGCCCACCGGCTGGTGGAGCGCCAGGCCGAGCTGCGCCGCCACGGCCTGCTGACCTGGCTGCGCCCGGACGCCAAGAGCCAGGTCACCTTCCGCTACGACGACGACGGCAAGCCCTGCGCCGTGGACGCGGTGGTGCTCTCCACCCAGCACGACCCCGAGGTCGACCAGGAAGAGCTGCGTGAGATGGTCAAGCGCGAGATCATCGAGGAGGTGATCCCCGCCGAGTGGCTGACCGAGGCCACCCGCTACCACATCAACCCCACCGGCACCTTCGTGATCGGCGGGCCGGTGGGCGACTGCGGCCTGACCGGGCGCAAGATCATCGTCGACACCTACGGCGGCATGGCCCGCCACGGCGGCGGCGCCTTCTCCGGCAAGGACCCCTCCAAGGTCGACCGCAGCGCCGCCTATGCCGGCCGCTATGTGGCCAAGAACCTGGTCGCCGCCGGGCTCGCCGACAAGTGCGAGATCCAGGTCTCCTACGCCATCGGCGTGGCCGAGCCCACCTCGGTCTCGATCAACACCTTCGGCACCGGCAAGGTCGACGACACCCGGATCATCGAGCTGGTGCGCGAGCACTTCGATCTGCGCCCCAACGCCATCACCCGCATGCTCGACCTGCTGCACCCCATGTACCAGCTGACCGCGGCCTACGGCCACTTCGGCCGCGAGCCCTTCGAGGCGAGCTACACCTGGACCGACACCCAGGGCCACGAGCACACCGAGACCTTCACGGCCTTCCCCTGGGAGAAGACCGACAAGGCCGCCGCCCTGCGCCAGGCCGCCGGCCTCTAGGCGATCGCCGCCAGGTGATGACGGGCCCCGCCGGCACTGCCGGCGGGGCCCGTCGCGTTTCGGGTGCTATGGTCAAGGCAGTCCCTTCCCAGGAGCCGCCATGGTCCCCCGCGCACCGGCCGGTCTGCCGGCCCTCTCCCTGCTGATTTGCCTTTTGCTGTCGAGCCTGCCGGCTCGCGCGGTGATGTGCCCGACCGGCGCCGAGGCGCCGGCCGAGGCCGAGGTCGTCGCCCTGGCCCAGCGGCTCGCCGAGTGGGACGACGCCTACTACCGCCGCGGCGAGTCCCCGGTCAGCGATGCCCTCTACGACCAGGCCCGCCGGCAGTACGAGCGCTGGCGGCGCTGCTTTCCCGAGGCGGTGCCCGAGGCGACAGTGCCGGATCACCCCGTCGGCGAGGCGCGCCATCCCATCGCCCAGACCGGGCTCGCCAAGCTCGAGGACGCGGCCGCGGTGGGCCGCTGGCTGGCGCGGCGTGACGGGGTCTGGGTGCAGCCCAAGGTGGACGGCGTGGCGGTGACCCTGGTCTATCGCGACGGCCGGCTGGTGCGGGCCATCAGTCGCGGCGACGGGCGCCGCGGCCAGGACTGGACGGCGGCGGTGCGCCGCCTGCCCGCTGTGCCCGCGCGACTGCCGGAGGCGGTCGATGCGCTGCTGCAGGGGGAGCTCTACCGGCGTCTGGACGATCATGTCCAGGCCGAGGCGGGCGGTGTCGGGGCGCGCAGCGAGGTGGCCGGGTGGCTGTCCCGGGAGGCGCTGTCCGATGAGGCGGCGGCGCGCATCGGGCTCTTCGTCTGGGACTGGCCGGATGGCCCGGCCGCCATGGCCGAGCGCCTCGCGGGGCTCGAGCGGCTGGGCTTCGCCGACAGCGCCGCGCTGACGCACCCCGTCATGACGCTTGAGGAGGTGACGCGCTTTCGCGAGCGCTGGTATCGCGGGGCGCTGCCCTTCGCCACCGACGGGGTGGTGCTGCGCCAGGACGGTCGTCCGCCGGGAGAGGGGTGGCGGGCCGAGCCGCCGGAGTGGGCCGCGGCCTGGAAGCACCCGCCCCGGGAGGCCCTGGCCGAGGTGCGCGGGGTGGAGTTTCGCATCGGACGCACTGGGCGCATCACGCCGCTGCTGCACCTGATGCCCGTCGCCCTGGAGGAGCGCACGATCCGCCGGGTCAGCGCCGGCTCGCTGGATCGCTGGCGCGAACTCGACATCCGCCCGGGGGATCGGGTGGCCATCGCCCTGGCCGGGCTGACCATCCCTCGGCTCGAGGGGGTGGTGTGGCGCGCCGCCGAGCGCCCGGCGCTCTCTGTGCCCGACCCGGCGGCCTATCATGCGCTGAGCTGCTGGAGGCTCACGCCAGGCTGCGAGGCGCAGTTCCTCGAGCGCCTGGCCTGGCTCGGCGGCCCCCAGGCACTCGACCTGCCGGGCATCGGCCCCGGCACCTGGGCCGCCCTGGTCGAGTCGGGGCTCGTCACCGGCCTGCTCGACTGGCGGGCCCTGGAGGCGTCGGTGCTGCGCCGCGCCCACGGCATCGGCGAGGCGCGGGCCGAGGCCCTGACGGCCGCCTTCGCGGCCACGCGGACGGCGCCTTTTTCCCGCTGGCTCGAGGCGCTGGGGGCGCCGCCCGGGGTCGAGGGCGCCCTGCCGGCGGACTGGGCGACCCTGAGCGCCTATGGCCGTCGCGACTGGCGGGCGCTGCCCGGCGTGGGCCCCGACCGCGCCGCGGCGCTGGTCGACTTCTTCGCCCATCCCGAGGTGCGGGCGCTGGCGCGGCGGCTGGGCGAGGCCGGCACGGAAGGTTTCTAGGGCAGGACGGTTTCCAGGGCGGGACGGCTTCCCCGGCGGCTTGTCCGGGTTTCCGCCGACTGCCTATAGTGAAGGGCACGCTTTTCCCCGGGAAAGAGGTGACGCATGAACCAAGCCGCCGTATCCGCCCCCCTGGCCACCGACTGCAAGGTCGCCGACCTGTCGCTCGCCGACTGGGGCCGTCGCGAGATCCGCATCGCCGAGACCGAGATGCCCGCGCTGATGACCCTGCGCGCGCAGTACCGCGACCGTCAGCCCCTGGCCGGCGCGCGCATCGCCGGCTGCATCCACATGACCATCCAGACCGCGGTGCTGATCGAGACCCTGGTGGACCTGGGCGCCACGGTGCGCTGGTCGTCGTGCAACATCTTCTCCACCCAGGACCACGCCGCCGCCGCCATCGCCGCCGCCGGCATCCCGGTGTTCGCCTGGAAGGGCGAGACCGAGGAGGAGTTCTGGTGGTGCATCGAGCAGACCGTGGCGGGCCCCGACGGCTGGGCCCCCAACCTGGTGCTCGACGACGGCGGCGACCTGACCGCGCTGCTCCACGAGAAGTGCCCGGAGCTCCTGGACGCCGTCCACGGCATTAGCGAGGAGACCACCACCGGCGTGCATCGCCTCCAGGAGATGCTGCGCGACGGCCTGCTCAGGGTGCCGGCGATCAACGTCAACGATGCCGTCACCAAGTCCAAGAACGACAACAAGTACGGCTGTCGACACTCGCTCAACGACGCCATCAAGCGCGCCACCGACCACCTGCTGGCCGGCAAGCAGGCGCTGGTGGTGGGCTATGGCGACGTCGGCAAGGGCTCCGCCGCCTCGCTGCGCCAGGAGGGCATGATCGTGCGCATCGTGGAGATCGACCCGATCTGTGCCATGCAGGCCTGCATGGACGGCTTCGAGGTGGTCTCGCCCTACCGCAAGGGCATCAACCGGGGCGAGGCGAGCGTCGATGGCGAGCTGCTCTCGCGCATCGACCTGGTGGTGACCGCCACCGGCAACCTCCACGCCTGCGACGCGGCCATGCTCCGGGCCCTGAAGCGAGGCGCGGTGGTCTGCAACATCGGCCACTTCGACAGCGAGATCGACACCGCCTACATGCGTCGCCACTGGCACTGGGAGGAGGTGAAGCCCCAGGTGCACCAGATCTATCGCGACAGCAAGCCGGACCAGTTCGATCCCGACAGCCGCGACTACCTGATCCTGCTCGCCGAGGGGCGCCTGGTGAACCTCGGTAACGCCACCGGCCACCCCTCCCGGGTGATGGACGGCTCCTTCGCCAACCAGGTGCTGGCGCAGATCCACCTCTACGAGGGGCGCTTCGCCGAGCTGCCCGAGGGGGATCGCCGCGACGCCCTCGGCGTCTCGGTGCTGCCGCGCCACCTCGACGAGGAGGTGGCGCGCTACATGGTCGAGGGCTTCGGCGGCGTGGTCACCCGGCTCACCGAGGAGCAGGCCGACTACGCCGGCGTCCCCGTCGACGGCCCCTACAAGCCCGACGCCTACCGCTACTGATCGCGCGACCGAGGGTGCGACGTCGCCCGTGATGAGGCGCCCTCCGGCGAGCGCAGGAGCTCGCCGGGGGTGGCGCCGAACTGGGTGCGGAAGGCGGCGATGAACGCCGAGAGGCTCTCGTAGCCGCAGGCCAGGGCGACGTCGGTGACCCGCTCGCCGGCCTCGAGGCGGGGCAGGGCGGCGAGCAGCCGGCAGCGCTGGCGCCAGCGGCGAAAGCCGAGCCCGGTCTGGGCCCGGAAGGCGCGGCTCAGGGTGCGCTCGCAGACCCCGAGCCGCCGGGCATGCTCGCCCAGCGTCCGGGCGTCGTCGGGCGCCTCGCGCAGCCGCCGACAGAGCCGAGCGAGCCGGGCGTCCGTCGGCCAGGGCAGGCCCAGGTCGCTGCCCGGAGCCGCGGCCAGCCGGTCCAGCAGCACCGCCACCAGCCGTCCCTCCGCCCCGGCCTCGTCGTAGGCCACCGGCAGCTCGCCGAAGGCGCGGATCAGCTCGCGCAGCAGCGGCGTCACCTCCAGCACCCGGCAGTCCGGCCAGTCGGCAGCGCAGGCCGTCGGTTCGACGTAGAGGCTGCGCATCTCTGTGTCCCGGGAGCAGCGCACCCCGTGAGGATGGCCGGCGGGAACCCAGACGGCGCGGCTGGGCGGCGCCACGAAGCGCCCGGTGGGCGTCTCCACCTCGATCACGCCGCGCGCGGCGTAGGAGAGCTGGGCCCAGGGGTGGCGATGGCGGCGGCGGATGGCGCGGTTGGGTAGCGTCTCGCGATGGCCGTAGAGCGGGCGGGGCAGCCGCTTGAGCTCCTCGAGGCGCCTTGGTTCGGGCGGCGGGGTGTCCGTTTGTCGATACATGGTGTCCCATTGGCGTGAAACCGACGACGGCGTTCAGGGTAGCCTGTCGCGACAGCTTCCGTCATGGCGCCGATGGATCGTCCTGCTGCCCGATGCGGCGGATCCCGGCGCCGCCGTCCATGAGGTGATGCCATGCTGTCGCGACTCCGCACCCTGTTCGATACCTTCACGCTGCTGCTGATGGCGGTGGTGGCGATCGCCACCCTGCTGCCGGCCCAGGGCGACGGGGAGGTCGTCTTCGTCTGGCTGACCCGGCTGGCCATCGCGCTGCTGTTCTTCCTGCACGGCGCCAAGCTGTCGCGCCAGGCGATCGTCGCCGGGGCGACCCACTGGCGGCTGCACCTGCTGGTCTTCGCCTGCACCTTCGTGCTGTTCCCGCTGCTCGGCTGGGCCCTCGAGCCGCTGCTGCTGCCGCTGCTGGGGCTGCCGCTCTTCATCGGGGTGCTCTACCTCTGTGCGCTGCCGGGCACGGTGCAGTCGGCGATCGCCTTCACCTCCATCGCCCGGGGCAACGTCTCGGCGGCGGTGTGCAGCGCCTCGGCCTCGAGCCTGATCGGCATCGGCCTGACGCCGCTGCTGTTGACGCTGCTGCTGGACGCCGAGGGCGCCGGCGAGGCCGCGGCGAGCCTCGAGGCGGTGGGCAAGATCGGGCTGCAGCTGCTGCTGCCCTTCACGCTCGGCCACCTGTCGCGCCCCTGGACCGGCGACTGGGTCGCCCGCCACCGCGGCTGGCTGGGGAGCGTCGATCAGGGCTCCATCCTGCTTGTGGTCTACACCGCCTTCAGCGCCTCGGTGGTGGGCGGGCTGTGGCAGACGGTGTCGGCCCGCGAGCTGGCGGCGTTGACCCTGACGTGCTGCGCGCTGCTGGCGCTGGTGCTGTCGCTCACCACCTGGCTGGCCCGCCGCCTGGGCTTCGACCGCGAGGACGAGATCACCATCGTCTTCTGCGGCTCGAAGAAGAGCATGGCCACCGGGGTGCCCATGGCCCAGCTGCTGTTCGCCGGCGGCGCCATCGGCCCCGCGCTGCTGCCGCTGCTGCTGTTCCACCAGATCCAGCTGATGGTCTGCGCGGTGCTGGCCCAGCGCTACGCGCGCCGCGCCGACGAGCCCCCTCAGCCGGCCACCAGCGGCAGCATCAGTGCCAGGTAGGCGGGAATCAGCAGCGGCGCGGCCAGGGTGGTGATCAGCACCGCCAGGGCGCCCTTCTCGGGGGCGATGCCGAGCTCCATGGCCACCACCACCACGTTGGCGGCCATGGGCACCACGCCGATCAGCAGCAGCGCCATGGCCAGCTCCCCGGGAAGGGGCACGAGCGCCTGGAGCCCCATCACCCCGGCAAGCGCCAGCAGCGGCCAGAAGGCGTAGCGGATCGCCAGGCAGGCGCCGATGAAGCGCCAGTCGAGCTCACGGATGGTGACCCGGCCGAGCGTCATGCCGATGATCATCATGCCGAGCAGGGTGTAGGCGGCGGGGAAGGCCGCCAGTCCCTCCATCATCGCCTCGGGCAGGGGGATCTCTGCCCCGCTCACCAGCAGCGCGGCGAGGAAGGCGTAGATCAGCGGCAGCCGCACGATCTTGGCCAGGCTCTGGCGCACCGAGAACTGCCCCCGGGCGCTCAGGTAGAAGCCCACCGTGAACTCGTAGAGGGTCACCCCCAGCACGCCGAAGAGATAGAGCGTCACCCCCTGGGGCGGCAGCAGCACCAGCGCCACCGGCAGGCCGAAGTAGCCGGTGTTGCCGGTCCCGGAGGAGAAGGCCAGCAGGGCGCTCTCCTGGGCGGCGAAGCCGTGCCGCGCCAGCCGGTGGACGAGCAGGGCGATCAGGCTCGCCACCACGAACAGTGCCGCGGTCAGCAGCAGGTAGCCGGGCGTGGGGCCGCCCAGCAACAGGCCGCGGAAGAAGGTCAGCGGGGCGATCAGGTAGATCAGCAGGGTGGCCACGGGGCGCGGGTCCACCGCCAGGCGGCGGGCGGCCAGCCAGCCCAGGCCGATGTAGGCGAGCAGGGTCCAGAGGGGCCCCATCAGGGTGCCGGGGTCGATCGAGGTCATGTCCTTCCTTGGTGCATGGCGGCGTTGGCGCATCCCTGTATGAAAGGGATTGATGTTGGGTCGCGTATCTTTCATTAGTCGGCGGATACGTCGGCGGTCAGAATAGCCGCAATATGCAACGTTTTCATGAGGCCCGCCGATGAGCACGCAGGAACACCCGCTGGGGATCAGCTTCGAGTTCTTTCCGCCCAACACCGACGCCGGGCGCGACAAGCTCCTCGGCGTCCGCGATGCCCTGGCCGAGCGGGCGCCGCGCTTCTTCTCGGTCACCTACGGCGCCGGGGGCTCCACCCAGGCGCGCACCTTGGACACCGTCAGCCGGGTGCGCGAGTCGGGCATCACCACCGCGCCGCACCTCTCCTGCATCGGCAGCGACAAGGGCGCGCTGCGTGAGCTGCTCTCACGCTACCGCGAGGAGGGCATCGACAGCCTGGTGGCGCTGCGCGGCGACCTGCCCTCCGGCATGGGCGGCAGTGGCGTCGGCCAGCTGCGCTACGCCAACGAGCTGGTCGAGTTCATCCGCGAGGAGACCGGCGACCACTTCGAGATCGCCGTGGCCGCCTACCCCGAGTCTCACCCCCAGGCGCCGGACCTCGAGCGCGACCTCGCGAACTTCGCCCGCAAGATGAAGGCCGGCGCCAACCTCGCCATCACCCAGTACTTCTTCACCGCCGACGCCTACTTCCACTTCGTCGAGCGGGCCCGCGCCCTGGGCGTCGAGGCGCCCATCGTGCCGGGCATCATGCCGATCACCAACTACGCCAAGCTGGCGCGCTTCTCGGACGCCTGCGGGGCCGAGATCCCGCGCTGGATCCGCAAGCAGCTCGAGGCCTACGGCGACGACAGCGAGGCGATCGCCGCCTTCGGCGAGGAGGTGATCTCGCGGCTCTGCCAGCGCCTGCTCGACGGCGGCGCGCCCGGCCTGCACTTCTATACCCTCAACCAGGCGACCCCCTGCCTGCGCATCCTCGACAATATCACCGGCTAAGCGCAGCTCGACGGAACGCCGCCCGACCGATTTGGCCTCGTCATGAACGCAACGGGCCCCGCCACTGGCGGGGCCCGTTGCGTTCGAGGGCGCTGCGTCTCAGCGCTCATCGCACTCAGCCGGTGGTGACGGCCTTGTCGCCTCCGCCGTGGCGGCCGCGCTGCAGGAAGAACATCAGCGCGCCGATGGCGAGGCCGGCGACGTCCGAGTAGATGCCGCCGTAGATCATGCAGACGGCGCCGATCAGCATCACCAGCCGCTGCCAGGCCTTGACCGGGCCGAAGAACCAGGCCTGGACGGTGGCCGCCAGCATCACGATGCCTAGTGTCGCGGTCACGCCCACGCGCAGGATCTGCAGCCAGGAGCCCTCCATCAGCATCGCCGGGCTGTAGAAGAACATGAAGGGCACGATGAAGGCCGCCAGGCCGATCTTGAACGAGGCCACCGAGGTGCCCATGGCGTTGTCGCCGGAGATGCCCGCCGCCGCGTAGGAGGCCAGCGCCACCGGCGGGGTGATCGCCGAGACCACCGCGAAGTAGAACACGAAGAAGTGCGCCACCAGCGGCTGGATGCCGATGTTGATCAGGCCCGGGGCGACCACCGAAGCGGCCACCGCGTAGGCGGCGGTGGTCGGCATGCCCATGCCCAGCAGGATCGAGATCAGCATGGCGAAGACCAGCGCCAGCAGCTGGCTGACGCCGGCGAGGCCGAGCAGCAGCGAGGAGAAGCGCGCACCGACCCCGGTCAGCGAGATCACGCCGACGATTAGTCCGGCGCAGGCGCACACGGCGATGATCTGGATGGCCATGGTGCCGGCCAGCTGCAGCGCGCGCAGGATCGCCGGGATGCCCATCTTGTGGGGCGAGAACCAGCTCACCACGGCGGCCGAGGCGGTGGCTAGGGTGCCGGCGCGGATCACCGAGTAGCCCATGAAGAGCGCGGCGATCAGGATGATGATCGGCGCGAACAGGTAGACCTGCTTGACCAGCTTGGAGAAGAGCGGGATCTCCTCCTTGCGCATGCCGCGCATGCCCTTGCGGGCCGCCTCGAAGTCGACCATGCAGTAGATCGACAGGAAGTAGAGGATGGCGGGGATCAGCGCCGCCACGGCGATCTCGGTGTAGGGGATGCCGGTGATCTCGGCCATGATGAAGGCGCCGGCGCCCATGATCGGCGGCATGATCTGCCCGCCGGTGGAGGCGGCGGCCTCGATGGCGCCGGCGCTTCGGGCCGGGTAGCCGACCTTCTTCATCAGCGGGATGGTCAGCGAGCCGGTGGAGACCACGTTGCCGGCGCTGGTGCCGTTGATCATGCCCATCAGGCCCGAGGCAAAGATCGACACCTTGGCGGGGCCGCCGCGGGCCCGGCCGGCGGCGGCGAAGGCGAAGTTGACGAAGTAGTCACCGACCTTCGAGGCCTGCAGGAACGCGGCGAAGATGATGAACAGGATGATGTAGGTCGAGGAGACCGCGGTGGTCGGCCCGAGGATGCCGGCGTCGGTGTAGACCTGGCTGAAGAAGCGGCCCACCGAGAGCCCGGGGTAGCCGAGGAAGCCCGGCAGGTAGGGGCCGGCGAAGACGTAGATCAGGAAGATCGCGGAGATCACCACCAGCGCCAGGCCGGCGACGCGGCGCGTCAGCTCGAGGATCAGCAGCGAGCCGGCGATGGCGGCGTAGGAGATGCCCATGGGCGCGAAGGAGGTGCCGGTGGCGGCGCGCAGGGGGCTGTTGTACATCACCAGCAGGTAGCCGGCCACGGCCAGGGCGCAGACCATCAGCACCAGGTCGGCCGGCGACAGGCGGTCGCGGAACTGGCGATAGCTCCAGGAGAGCAGGATGCCGGCCACGGTGGCCAGTATCAGCGGATAGCCGAAGTGCCAGGCCTCGATCGCCGGGTCGATGCGCATGGCGCCGCCGCTCATCGCCTGGTACATCATCACCACCCGCACCAGGGCGTAGACGGCCGGGACCAGCAGCGCCCAGCTCACCCAGGCGAGCCAGACCGGGGAGGGGCGATGGGTCTCGTCGGCGAAGCGTGTGCCGGCGTAGAGGCCGTAGCCGAGGATCAGCGCGCCGGCGATGTGCACGATGCGAAACGACCAGGTCTCCAGCGGATAGACGTTCAGCGAGATCAGGTGAAAGCTGGAGTAGACGATGGCCAGGGCGCCGAAGAGCAGCCACTGCCAGCCGGTATAGAGTCGCCGGTTGGACTCCACGGCGACGTCGTCGACGCCCTCGGCGTTGACCGTCTCGACGACGTCGCCCTGGGGCGCGTCGTCACGGGATTCGGGGGTATGGGACATGAATGGCACCCTTGAGGGGTTGTCGGAGGGGCAAGGGAACGGTGCCCCGCCGCGCGGGTGGCGCGGCGGGGGACGGTCGGGTCAGCGGATCAGAGCTTCAGGTCGGCCGGGATCTCGTAGCCGTTCTCCTCGTACCAGCGCACGGCGCCCGGGTGGAAGGGCAGTACCTTGTTGTACTTGATGTTCTCCGGAATGCTGGTCGCTGCGCTGCGGTGGACGTCGCGCATGCGGTCGTTGTTCTCGAGGCTCAGCTTGGTGACCTCGTAGATGAAGTCCTCCGGCAGGTCGCAGTTGGCGATGGTGAAGTTCCACATGGAGACGGCGCGGGCATCCTCCTCGAGGGTCTGGTAGGTGCTGGCCGGGATCTGGAACTCGGAGACCGGGAACGCCTCGAGCACCGTCTGCTGCTCCTCCTCGGTGAACTCGATGATGTTGACGTCGGTCTGCACCTCGAGCTGGCTGACGGCCGGGATCGGGATGCCGGCGGCGAAGGCGATGACGTCGATCAGGCCGTCCTGCAGCTGCCCGCCGAGGTCGGACCAGCCGCCGTTGCGGCGATCGAACTCCACGCCCAGGGTCTCGAGCATGGCCGGGAAGTAGGTGTCGGAGGTGGAGGCCGCCGGGCCGAAGCCGATGCGCGCGCCGTCCGGGATGTCCTCGATCGAGGTGATGCCGCTGTCGGCCAGGGCGGTGATCGAGAAGGGCGTCTCGTACATCGGGAAGAGCGCACAGACGTTGTCCATGGCCATGCCCGGGGCGAGCGGACTCTCGCCGGCCAGCGCCTCGGCGGCCGGGCCCATGGTGGTGAGGCCCAGGGCGACGTCGCCGCCGTGCACCAGCGCCATGTTCTGGGTTGGGCCGCCGGTGACCTCGCCGCCGCCGGAGATGCCGAGCTCGTCGGCGATCAGGTTGGCCCAGCCGGAGCCGTAGACGAAGTAGGTGCCGCCCTGGCTGGCGGTGCCCACGGTGAAGCTCTCGGGCCAGTCGCTGCGGTCTTGGGCCGCGGCCGAGGCGGCGACCAGCAGGGTGCCGGCCAGCGTACCGGCGAGGGTGCCGACGAGGGTCCGTGAGGTGGCGTTGCGCATGGCGTGTCTCCTGTGTGTGTTGCTCTTGTTGAGTGCCCGGGCGTTCGGTCCCGGTGCTGCATGCCATCGGCCCCAGTATGGTCAGTGGTCGCGAGACCTGCCGTGATCCAGGCCGGGGTGGCATCAACGCCCTTACTGGGGCAAGCGCCGTGCCCTTCAGGAGTTATCCCTTTCTATTCATGGGGTTATAGATGCGCGCTTCGACCTTGGTCGAAACGAGAAAGACGCGTCGGGGCCGGGATCCCGCACGGGGCGGGCGTCGCGGTGTGCGGAAATCCGCACGTCAGGGGCGCGGCGCGGCGGCGTCAGGCCGCCACGGCGGGGGGCGAGGCCAGCGCGGCGGTCAGCCGGCTGGCCTGGTGGAGGTCGTTCATCAGCGAGGAGGCGAGCCAGGGATCCAGGCGCTGGCGGCGCAGCCGCTCGGCCAGCTCGTGCTGCCAGCGGCGGCGCACCTCCTCGAGGGGCGCGCCGATGTCGGCGGCGCCCGGGTCGTTGGCCAGCCGGTTGAGGCCCTCGGCGACCGCCAGGCGCAGGTCGTCGTGGGCCTCGCGCAGGGGGCTCGCCGCCGCGGCATGGCGCAGCAGGCTGCGCTGCAGCACCTCGCCGAAGCGCACCGCCTCGACCAGGCGCAGCGTGCGGGCGTAGAGGGCCTCGAGGCGCGCCTCCTGGGCCTCGGTGAGGGGCATGTCGATACGCGAGTAGAAGTCGAGGATCTCCGCCATCAGCGGCTTGATGCGCTCGTGGTAGCGCGTGTTGACCGGCGGCCAGGCCTCGGGATCGATGGGCGCCTCGATCACCTCGCGGCTGGGCGGATGGCCGATCACCTCGCCGCTCGGCACCAGCAGCGCCGAGGCGAGCAGGTGGTAGGTGCGCCGCTCCAGGCGCCGGCACTCCTGGGCGATGGCCGCGAGCGCCGTGTCGGCGTGCTGCAGGGCCGTGGCGTCCAGGTAGCGCGCCTGAGAGGGGGCCAGCCGCGCGGGCCCGGGGAAGAGGCGCTCCAGACCCGCCGCGAGCCGCGGGATGACGGGCAGCATCAGCGCGATGCCGAGCCCGTTGAAGAGGGTGTGGAAGAGCGCCAGCTTGAGCGGCCAGGCATCCGGGGCCAGCCCGATCAGCTCGGCGATACGGTCCACCAGCCCGGCCATCGGCAGTAGCAGCGCCAGGGCCACGGCCGCAGTGACCAGGTTGAAGATCACGTGGGCCCCGGCCAGGCGCCGGCCGGCGGTGCTGGCGCCGAAGGCGCCGATCACCGCGGTCACGGTGGTGCCGATGTTGGCGCCGATGGCGATGGCCAGCGCCGGCAGGTAGGGCAGCTGGCCGGAGGCCAGGGCGGTGAGGGTGATCAGCAGGGTGGCATGGCTCGACTGCATGACCACGGTGGCGGTGACGCCGAACAGCACCAGCAGCGGCCAGTGCCAGAGGCGCTCGCCGGCCAGGCCGTCGAGCGTCAGGCCGTCCTGCCAGCTCTCGAAGCCGAGCTTCATGAAGTCGATGCCGAGCAGCAGCAGGCCCACGCCGAGCAGCAGGCCGGCAAGCCCGGCGCGACTGCCCTGCAGCAGCCGCGAGCCCAGCAGCCCCAGGGCCAGCAGCGGCATGGCGTACTGGGCGAGGCTCGCCTTGAGACCGAGGCCGGCGATCAGCCAGGCGCCGGTGGTGGTGCCGAGGTTGGCGCCAAACAGCAGGGCGATGCCGGCGGGCAACGCCACGAGGCCGGCACCGACGAAGGACATCGCCAGCAGGGTGACCAGCGAGCTGGACTGCACCAGGGCGGTGGCCAGGGCGCCGACGGCGATGGCCCGGGAGGGGCGCCGGGTGGCGGCATGCAGCCAGCGGTCCAGGGTGCCGCCGGAGAGGCGCTTGATGGCCTCCTCCAGGTGGGTCATGCCCCACAGGAAGAGGCCCAGGCCGGCGGCCAGGGTGGCGATGTCCAGCCGCGCGACCAGCAACGCCGCCGCCGTGGCGAGCCCCAGCAGTTCCAGCATGGGGCGCCGGGCGGTCAGGGCCGCGCTCGCTCCCCGGAGCATGGGCGGCTCAGCGCCCCTTGGGGTCGAGGATCTTGACGGTCTGCAGCTCGGCGCTGCGCTGCTCCTCGCGCTCGCGGTTGACCCGGGTCTCGAGCTCGGGGAGCGCCTCGTCCTCGATGGGCAGCTGCTCGAAGAAGTCGCAGCTGACGCAGTCGCGGTAGCGCACGCCATTCTGCTCCCAGGCGCGGATGCGATCCATCTCGGCGCAGCGCGGGCAGATGGCGCCGGCGATAAAGCGTTTCTGGGTGGCCATGAGGCCTCCTGAAAGGTGCGGTTCGGATTGGGGCGTCGGGGCAGGACGACGCGCGGATGCGGTCATTCTACCCCGACGGGGCGCGCCGGGGTGGCCCGGCGCACCGTTCGGGCGGCCTTGTCAGGCCGCCCTGATGCCGCTGTGGCGCAGCAGCGGCTCGACGCTGGGCTCGCGGCCGCGGAAGGCGCGGAACAGCTCGGCGGCGTCCCGGGAGCCGCCGCGCTCGAGGATCTCGGTGCGGAAGCGCCGTCCGGTCTCGGGGTCGAAGATGCCGGCCTCCTCGAAGGCGCTCCAGGCGTCCGCCGAGAGCACCTCGGCCCACTTGTAGCTGTAGTAGCCCGCCGCGTAGCCGCCGGCGAAGATGTGGCCGAAGCCGTTCTGGAAGCGGTTGAAGGCGGCCCGCGGGAACACCGAGACGGCGTCGCGCACCGCGTCGAGCAGCGCCTGGATCTCCCCGGCCGAGGGCGCGGCGTGCTCCCGGTGCAGGCGGAAGTCGAACAGCGAGAACTCCAGCTGGCGCACCATGCCCATGGCGGACTGGAAGTTCTTGGCCGCGATCAGCTTCTCGAACAGCGCCTCGGGCAGCGGCTCGCCGGTCTCCACGTGGGCGGCGATCAGGTCCAGGCCCTCGCGCTCCCAGCAGAAGTTCTCCATGAACTGGCTGGGCAGCTCCACCGCGTCCCAGGCCACGCCGTTGATGCCGGAGATGTCGGCGACGGTCTGGCGGGTCAGCATGTGGTGCAGGCCGTGGCCGAACTCGTGGAAGAGGGTGGTGACCTCGTCGTGGGTCAGCAGCGCCGGGGCGTCGCCCACCGGACGGGTGAAGTTGCAGGTCAGGTAGGCCACCGGTAGCTGGACCTCACCGGCCTCCAGGCGCCGCACCCGGCACTCGTCCATCCAGGCGCCGCCGCGCTTGCCCTCGCGGGCGTAGAGGTCGAGGTAGAAGCCGGCGATGGGCGCGCCCTGCTCGAGGATCTGGAAGTAGCGCACGTCGGGGTGGTAGCGGGGTGCGCTCTCGTCTTCCTCGAAGGTCACGCCGTAGAGGCGCTCGACCACCCGGAACAGGCCGTCGACCACCTGGGGCGCCGGGAAGTAGGGGCGCAGCTGCTCGTCGGAGATGGCGTAGCGCGCCTCGCGCAGCTTCTCGCTGGCGAAGCCCACGTCCCAGGGCTCGAGGGCGTCCATGCCCAGCTCGTCGCGGGCGAAGGCGGCGAGCTCGGCGTACTCCTCGCGGGCCTGGGGCACGGCGCGCTCGGCCAGGTCCTCGAGGAAGGTGATCACCTGCTCGGGGGACTCGGCCATCTTGGTGGCCAGCGAATAGTCGGCGTAGTCGGCGAAGCCCAGGAGCCCGGCGAGCTCGTGGCGCAGGGCGAGGATCTCCTCCATCACCGGGGCGTTGTCGTACTCGCCGGCGTGGGGGCCCTGGTCCGAGGCGCGAGTGACGAAGGCGGTGTAGACCTCGTGGCGCAGCGCGCGATCCTCGGCGTAGGTCATCACCGGGAAGAAGCTCGGGAAGTCCAGGGTGATGCGATAGCCCTCGAGGCCCTTGGCCTCGGCGTTGGCCTTGAGGGTGGCCAAGGCGCTCTCGGGCAGCCCGGAAAGGCGGCTCGCGTCGGCGAGGTCCAGGTGCCAGGCCTGGGTGGCGTCCAGCAGCTGGTTGGAAAAGGTGTTGGCGAGCTCGGAGAGGCGCGACTTGATCTCGCCGTAGCGCTGCTTCTGCTCGGCGGGCAGGTCGACGCCGGCCAGGCGGAAGTCGCGCAGGGCGTTCTCCACGGTGCGCCGCTGGCCCTCGTCGAGCTCGGCCCAGGCGGGGCCGTCACGCAGTGCCTGCCAGGCGCGGAAGAGCCCCTCGTGCTGGCCGATCCAGGTGCTGTAGTCGGAGAGCTGGCCCAGGCAGGCCTGGTAGGCCTCGCGAAGCTCGGGGCTGTTCATGGTGCCGTTGAGGTGCGAGACCGGCGACCAGGCGCGGGCCAGCCGGTCGTTGAGGGCCTCCAGCGGGGCGGCCAGGCTCTCCCAGGTCGGGGGCGCCTGCTCGGCGCGGGCCACCAGCGCCTCGATGGCGGTGCGATTCTCGGCCAGCAGGGCCTCCACGGCCGGCACCACGTGCTCGGGACGGATCGCGTCGAAGGGGGGGAGGTCGTGGGCGTCGAGCAAGGGATTGCGGGGCATGCGCACCTCGAATCGGGAATGAAGGATGGGTCGTAGATGCGGGCGGTCGCGCCGGCTTTCAATATGCTAGGCTTGCGCCCTTTTCAGGCACGCAGGGTGTGACCGATGAACGAGACGCTGGAACGCTGGGGCACGCGACGCGCCTTTATCCTGGCGGTGACCGGAGCGGCGGTGGGGCTGGGCAACATCTGGCGCTTCCCCTACATCACCGGAGAGAACGGCGGCGCCGTCTTCCTGCTGCTCTACGTGGCCTTCGTGCTGCTGCTGGGGCTGCCGATGATGATGGCCGAGATCCTGGTCGGCCGGGCCGGGCGGCGCAGCCCCATGCAGTCGATCGGCCACCTGGCCGCCCAGGCCGGGGGCTCGCGCCACTGGCGCTGGCTGGGGCTGTTCGGCGCCTTCACGGTCTTCTGCATCCTCTCCTTCTACTCGGTCGTGTCGGGCTGGTCCATCGAATTCCTGGTGGCCTCCATCAACGGCGACTTCGTCGGGCGCAGCGCGGCCGAGATCGGCGCGGGCTTCGACGCCTTCCTCGCCGACCCCGGGCGGCTGACCTTCAACCACACTCTGTTCCTGGTGATGACCATGCTGGTGGTCGCCGCCGGGGTGACCAAGGGGCTCGAGAAGCTCAACAACCTGCTGATGCCGATGCTCTACGCGCTGCTGCTGGTTCTGGCGGGCTATGCCGCCACCACCGAGGGCTTCGGCCCGGCGCTCGCCTGGCTGTTCCTGCCCGACGTCTCGGCGGTGACCCCGCTGGTGATGCTGCAGGCCATGGGTCACGCCTTCTTCACCCTGGCGGTGGGCGCCTGCGCGCTGATGGCCTACGGCGCCTACATGCCCGACCACCAGAGCCTGCCCCGCGCCGCGGCAGCGGTGGCGGTGCTCGACGTGGCGGTGGCGCTGCTCGCCGGCATCGCCATCTTCTCGGTGGTGTTCGCTCAGGGCATGGACCCGGGCGAGGGGCCGGGGCTGATGTTCGTGACCCTGCCGGTGGCCTTCGCCGAGCTGCCCGGCGGGCCGCTGTGGCTGTCGCTGTTCTTCCTGCTGCTGCTGCTGGCGACCTGGACCTCCTCGATCAACCTCGCCGAGCCGATGGTCGCCACCCTGCAGGGCTGGGGACTCAAGCGCGGCCAGGCGTCGGCCGCGGTGGGCATCGCGGTATGGGGGCTCGGCATGCTCTCGGTGCTCTCCTTCTCGAGCCTGGCCGAGACCCAGGTGCTGTTCGGCATGAACCCCTTCGAGCTGGTCAGCACCATCCCGCCGGAGATCTTCCTGCCGCTGGGCGGACTGCTGATCGCGGTGTTCGCCGCCTGGGTGATGCCCGAGCAGGAGGCCCTGCGGGCGCTGGATGCCGGCCCCAACGGCTTTCGCTTCTGGCGCGCGCTGCTGCGCTGGGTGTCGATCCCGCTGACGCTGGTAGTATTGGGAGCCGGACTGATCTGACCGGCCCGAACGGACCGGCCTGACCCCACAACGATGAGGTGAACGATGAGCGAGGCAACGTGCCTGCGGCCCTGGCAGGGCCATGAGCCGCAGCTGGGCGAGCGGGTCTACATCGACCCGGACTGCGTGGTGCTGGGCGACGTGGTGCTGGGCGACGACTGCTCGGTGTGGCCGATGACGGTGATCCGTGGCGACATGCACCGCATCCGCATCGGCGCGCGGGTCAGCGTGCAGGACGGCAGCGTGCTGCACATCACCCACGCCAGCGACTTCAATCCCGACGGCTTCCCGCTGACCATCGGCGATGACGTGACCATCGGCCACAAGGCGATCCTGCACGGTTGCACCCTGGGCAGTCGCATCCTGGTCGGCATGGGCGCCATCGTCATGGACGGTGCGGTGGTCGAGGACGAGGTGATCATCGCCGCCGGGGCCGTGGTGACGCCCGGCAAGCACCTGGCGAGCGGCCACGTCTACGCCGGCAACCCCGCCAAGGCGCTGCGGCCGATCAAGGAGTCCGAGCGCGCCTTCTTCCCCTATACCGCCGGCAACTATGTAAAGTTGAAGGACGAGTACCTGGCGGCCGCGGAATGATTCTCTAACCCATTGTTTTCCATTGTCGGGGCGCGCGATAATCTGGTCATTTATCCAGTAATCGAGGGGCGCGCCCCGGCATGGCCAACTTTCGCACCCACTTCGGCGTGGCCGCCGCCGGCGGCGCCGTGCTGGCCCATGGCGGCTGGCAGGCAGGCCTGTGGGGCGCCGTGGAGAGCCTGCCGCTGCTGGCGCTGGTGACCCTCGGCGGCATCCTGCCCGACATCGACGCCGACCGCTCCAGGGCGATCCGCCTGATCTTCCACCTGCTGGCCGTGCCCGCGGTGGTGGCCAGCGCCCTGCTGCTGCAGGCCCGGCTGCCCGTCGGCACCCTGCTGATGGCGTGCGGGGCGATCTATCTCGCCGTGCGCTTCCTGGCCGGGGCGCTGTTCGCCCGCTTCACCGTGCACCGCGGCCTCTGGCACTCGCTGCTGGCGGCCGGGCTGTGCGGGCTCTCCACCACCGCGCTGAGCCACCGGCTGTTCGACCAGCCCGACCACCTGGCCTGGGCCCAGGGCGCCGCCCTGGCGCTCGGCTTCGTCATCCACCTGCTGCTCGACGAGCTCTACAGCGTCGATCTCACCGGCGCGCGCCTCAAGCGCTCCTTCGGCACCGCCCTCAAGCCCTTCGACTGGCGCGAGCCGGGCAACTCCCTGGCGATGCTGATGGCGGCGGTGAGTCTCGCCCCCTGGCTGCCGCCCTGGGGGCCGCTGCGCGAGCTGCTCGTTCAGGGCGCCTCGCTCTGGCGGTAGTCCTCGGCCTTGAGGTCGTACTTTCGGAGCTTGTCGTAGAGGGTCTTGCGCGGCAGGCCGAGCTGCTCGCAGGCCTCACTGACCCGGCCGCGATGGCGTGCCAGGGCCTGGTCGATCAGGCTCTTCTCGAACAGCTCCACCTGCCGGGGCAGCGCCAGGTCGACGGCGTCGCTGCCCACGCCGCGCAGCAGGGCGTCGAGGCGGTAGTCGCAGGTGGCGCCGAGCAGCACGTAGCGCTCGGCGAGGTTCCGTAGCTCACGCACGTTGCCCGGCCAGTCGTGGGCGAGCAGCGCCGAGACGCCGCCGGCGTCCAGCGGCGGCGCCTCCAGCCCGCTGCGGTTGGCGGCCACCACGGCGAAGTGCTGGAACAGCAGCGGGATGTCCTCGCGGCGCTCGCGCAGCGGCGGAATCGGCAGGGTGACCACCTCGAGGCGGTAGTAGAGGTCCTCGCGGAAGCGCCCCGCCTCGGCCGCGGCCTTGAGGTCGACCTTGGTGGCGGCGATCACCCGCAGGTCGAGCGGCACCGGCACGTTGGCGCCGAGGCGCTCGACGGAGCGCTCCTGGAGCACCCGCAGCAGCTTGACCTGCAGCGCCAGCGGCATCGACTCGATCTCGTCGAGGAACACCGTGCCGCCCTCGGCGTGCTCGAACTTGCCGATGCGCCGCTCCACGGCGCCGGTGAAGGCGCCCTTCTCGTGGCCGAAGAGCTCCGACTCGATGATGCTCTCGGGCACCGCGCCGCAGTTGATGGCCACGAAGGGGCGGCCGCCGCGGCGGCTGCGCTCGTGGATGGCCCGGGCCACCAGGTCCTTGCCGGCACCGGTCTCGCCGAACAGCAGCACGTCGGTCTCGACCTGGCTGATGCGCTGGACCATCGAGGCGAGGCGCTGGATGGCCGGGGTGCGGCCCACCAGGCGCGGTCCCGGCGCCGACTGCTGGGCCTCTAGCTCGGCCTTGAGCGCGCGGTTCTCCAGGCTCAGGCGGCGCTTGTCGACGCCGCGGCGCACCATCTCCACCAGCCGCTCGCCGGGGAAGGGCTTCTCGAGGAAGTCCCAGGCGCCCTCGCGCATCGCCTCCACGGCGGTGGAGATGTCGCCGTGGCCGGTGATCAGGATCACCGGCAGATCGGGATCCCGGCTTCTCACCTCGCGCAGCAGCGCCATGCCGTCCATGCCGGGCATGCGGATGTCGCTGACCACCACTCCGGGGAAGTCCGGGGGCAGGGCCGCCAGGGCGGCCTCGGCGCTGTCGTAAGCCTGGGGGGCGTAGCCGGCCAGCTCAAGGGTCTGGCCGGCGGTGATGCGCAGGTGCGCCTCGTCGTCGATGATCATCACCGGGAGGGTCGCCGGGTCATGCATGGGTGTCGTGCTCCTTGGTCCGCGGCTCGCCGGTGCCGTCGGGGTCGGCGGCGCGGGGCAGGGTGATGGTGAAGCGGGCGCCGCCGCCGGGGGCCCGGTCCGCGCTCAGCTCGCCGTCCAGGTCGTCGATGATGCGCGCCGAGATCGAGAGGCCGAGCCCCAGGCCGCTGCCCGGCGACTTGGTGGTGAAGAAGGGCTCGAAGATCCGCCCCAGGTGCTCGTCCGCGATGCCGGGGCCGTTGTCGATCACCCGGATGCACACCGTCGTCTCGCCGGGTTCGATGACCAGGCCCAGGCGCGGCTCGGGCGTCTGGCCCATGGCCTGCAGGGCGTTGCCGATCAGGTTGACCAGCACCTGCTCGAGGCGCACCAGGTCGGCGCGTACCCAGGCCTCTTGCTCGGGCCAGTCGCGCTCGACCGTGACGCCGCCCTCGCGCAGCCGCGACTGGAAGAGGCGCAGGGCGTAGTCGAAGCAGGCCGGCACCGACACGGCGGTGGGGCGGTCGCCGCTCTTGCGCGAGAACTGGCGCAGCTGGGCGCTGATCTCCGCCATGCGCTCGGTGAGTTCGACGATCTGCGCCAGGTTGTCGCGGGTCGCCTCGGGGCGGCCGCGCTCGAGGAAGGCGCTGGCGTTCTCGGCGTAGGCGCGGATCGCCGCCAGCGGCTGGTTGAGCTCGTGGTTGATGCCGGCGGCGAGCTGGCCGAGCACGGCCAGCTTGGCCGCCTGGATCAGCTCGTCGCGGGTCTGGCGCAGGCGTTCCTCGGCGAGCCGGCGCTCCTCGATCTCCCCGGAGAGGCGCTGGTTGGTCTCGACCAGGTCGCGGGTGCGGCGCTGGACGTTGCGCTCCAGCTCGTCCCGGGCCCGGGCCAGGGTGCGGCGCTCGCGCTCGGCGAACTGCTCGCGCTCGCGGCGCAGCCGCAGGCGCTGCCAGCCGATGCCGCCGGCCAGCACCACCACGCCGTAGAGGCCGCCGGCGAGCAGGGCGGCGAGCCACTGCGCCCGGGTCACCGGGGCCAGCGAGGTGAGGATCTGCATCCGCCAGCCGAAGTCCGGCATCTGGCGCGAGAGCCCCAGGTACTCGGTGTCGGCCAGGGGCCCGTGGCGAAAGCCGATCCGCTGGCCGTGCTCCTCGAGGTCGCCCAGGAAGGCGATGCCGGAGGCGTCGAGGGACTCGTCGGCGTAGCGGCGGGTCGCCAGCAGCGCCTCGCGGTCGGCGTCGGAGAGCGGCCGCAGCGCCTGCATGCGCAGCTCCGGACGGCTGGCCATGAAGATGATGTCGTCGCCGTCGATGACCAGCAGCTCGGCGTCCTGCTCGGCCCAGCCCGCCTCCACGGTGTCGAGCAGCACCTTCACCACCATGACGCCGTCGGCGGTGGCGTCCGGGGCGGTCTCTTCCAGCCACACCGGGGCCGAGAAGTAGTAGCCGCGCTCGCGGGACTGCACGCCGAGGCCATAGAAGCGCCCGGGGCGGCCGGCGATCGCCTCCTGGTAGTAGCGGCGAAAGGCGTAGTTCTGGCCGATGAAGGTGGCGGGGCGATGCCAGTTGCTGGCCGCCAGGGTGTCGCCGTCACGGTCGAGCAGGTAGACGTCGGAGACCCCGGCCGTGGCGCGGAAGCGGTCCAGCAGGCGGTTGAGCGGCATCGCGTCCTGGGCCTCGGGGGCGGCCAGGAAGCGCTTGACCATCTCGCGGGAGGCGAGCAGCTCGGGCAGGTAGTCGTGGCGCGACAGGTGGCCGACCAGTCCCTCGGCGGAGAGGCGCAGCTCGTTCTCGGCGTCCTGGCGCAGCTGCGTCAGGGCCTGGTCGCGGGCCAGCTGGGCGGCCTGCCACATGGCAAGCACCAGCCCCAGCGGGGCCAGCACCCAGAGCAGGCGGCGCACGCCGCGGCCGCGGGGCGAAGTCGGCATGGCCGGGGCCTCAGTGGGAGTCGGTGGGCATGACCTGGGAGCGGCGCAGGGCGCGCTGGGCCCGGGTCTCGGCGCGCTCGACCTCGAGCAGGCTCTCCTCGACGAACACCAGGTGCTCATGGGCCCGGGCCCGGGCGTCCTCGGCGCGTCCCTCGAGGATGGCGTCGAGCAGGGCGCGGTGCTGCTCCATCAGCCGCGGGCGCGACTCGGCCTTCTCGAACAGGTGGGCCAGGTTGTCGACGATGCTCTTCTCCAGCAGGTGGAAGATCCCGCGGATGGTGTGCAGCAGCAGGACGTTGTGGGCCGATTCGGCGATGGCCATGTGGAAGGCCGCGTCGGCGCGCGCCTCGAGCACCGGGTCGTGGCCCTTGAAGCAGGCCTCGAGCTCCTCGAAGCGCGAGATCAGAAGCGCCTTGTCGGTGGGCGTGGAGCGCAGCGCGGCGTAGTAGGCGGAGATGCCCTCCATGGCGTCGCGGAACTCCAGCAGGTCGAGGTGGAACTCGCCGTGACGGGCGAGCATCTCCAGCAGCGGGTCGCTGTAGCCGCTGTTGAGCTCCTCGCTGATGAAGGTGCCGCCGCCCTGGCGGCTGATCAGCAGCCCGCGGGCCGAGAGCTTCTGGATGGCCTCGCGCAGCGAAGGCCGCGAGACGCCGAAGCGTTCGGCCAGCTCGCGCTCCGGCGGCAGGCGCTGACCGGGCCGCAGGCTGCCCTCGAGAATCAGCGCCTCCAGGCGCTCGGTGATGACGTCGGCGAGGCGCGGATGCTGAACGGGTTGGTAGGCCATGGGGCACCATCGATAGAAAAAGGTGAAGATAAAATTGGTAAGACCAATATTAGGCGATGAGATGCTTGCCTGGCAAGTCGGCTTCGACGAGCGAAGGCTCTGTCTCTCAATGAGTTAGGGATATTCCGAGCGAGACGTGACTAAAGTATAAGTGCCCGTGAAGGGGTGCGGTTTGACACCGGTTGTCGGGCGCTTCTAGAGTGCGCTTCACGCCTGATGTAAATTGGTTTTACCAATAATCGATAACTCGCCCGGTCATTCGTCATGCAACGTGGCCGTGCCTGATTGCCACCAGACGCTACCCTACAGGCTCACGCCGGACTTCCCAGGCTCTCGCCGCACTTCCCGAGCTCGCGCAGGGATGGGACGAGGGTGCGTCTGATCACTATTCGATCTCGGGGGCGGGCTCGTCATGATGCGTTCGCTCGCGTATCAGGGTGAGACGCTCCGCACTCGACACGAGGTCGTCGCCAGCCACCCTTGGATCGTCCATCCATTGCACGGGACTCGCCATGATCATTTCAGCTTCCACGGACTACCGCCGAGCCGCCAAGCGCCGTGTTCCGCCCTTCCTCTTCCACTACGCCGACGGTGGTGCCTACGCCGAGCATACGCTGCGACGCAATGTCGAGGATCTTGCCGGTGTCGCCTTGCGCCAACGTGTGCTCAAGGACATGTCCTCCCTGTCGCTCGAGACCGAGCTGTTCGGTGAGTCGATGGCCATGCCGGTGGCGTTGGCGCCGGTGGGCCTGACGGGCATGTACGCCCGGCGAGGCGAGGTGCAGGCGGCGAGAGCGGCGGCCGGGAAGGGCATTCCGTTCACGCTGTCCACGGTGTCGGTCTGCCCCATCAATGAAGTCGCCTCGGCCGTGGATCGTCCCCTCTGGTTCCAGCTCTACGTGCTGAAGGACCGGGGGTTCATGAAGCATGTGCTGGAGCGTGCCAAGGCCGCGGGCGTCAAGACGCTCGTCTTCACTGTCGACATGCCCGTACCCGGGGCGCGCTATCGCGACGCCCATTCCGGCATGAGTGGCAAGTACGGTGGGATTCGCCGCATGCTTCAGGCGGCGACCCATCCGCGCTGGGCTTGGGACGTGGGCATTCATGGTCGCCCCCATGACCTGGGTAATGTCTCAGACTATCGCGGCCATCCCACCGAACTCGAGGACTATATCGCCTGGCTCGGCGACAACTTCGATCCTTCCATCTCCTGGAAGGATCTGGAATGGATCCGCGAGTTCTGGGACGGGCCGATGATCATCAAGGGCATCCTCGACGCCGAGGACGCTCGCGATGCCGTGCGCTTCGGCGCGGATGGCATCGTCGTCTCCAACCATGGTGGTCGCCAGCTCGATGGTGTGCCCTCGACGGCACATGCCTTGCCGGCTATCGCCGATGCGGTCAAGGGCGACCTGGCCATCCTGGCCGATTCCGGCGTGCGCAATGGCCTCGACGTGGTGCGCATGATCGCCATGGGAGCCGATACCGTCCTGCTGGGACGTGCCTTCATCTACGCGCTGGCCACCGCTGGAGAAGCGGGCGTGGCGCATCTGCTCGAGCTGATCGACAAGGAGATGCGCGTGGCAATGACGCTCACCGGAGCGCGCACCATCGCCGATCTCGGGCCGGATTCGCTGGTGGGCAGTGCGAGCCGCGGTGAATAATGACTCGGCGCGTCGGCATGAGATAGGAGGATGAGATGGGCGATGAGACTGCACGGGGAACCGAGGCCGGCGGCGTGACGGCACCCTTCGAGGCGCTGCGCGAGGCGCTGCGCGACGTGCTGCCCGCCGAGCGGCTGATCGATGATCCGCTGCGCACCCTGGCCTACGGCACCGATGCCAGCTTCTACCGGCTGATCCCGGGGCTGGTGGTGCGCCCCGAGAACGAGGCGGAGCTCAAGCGCACTCTGGCCGAGTGCCGGGCGCGCCGGCTGCCGGTGACCTTTCGCGCCGCCGGCACCTCGCTCTCCGGCCAGGCGGTGACCGACTCGGTACTGATCCAGCTGGGGCGCGGCTGGCGCGACCACGAGATCCTCGACGAGGGGCGGGCGATCCGCCTGCAGCCCGGGGTGATCGGGGCCCGGGCCAACCAGCTGCTGGCGCCCTACGGGCGCAAGATCGGCCCCGACCCGGCCTCCATCGCCAGCTGCATGGTCGGCGGCATCGCCGCCAACAACGCCTCCGGGATGTGCTGCGGCACCGCCCAGAACAGCTACCGCACGGTGCGCGACCTCCGCGTGATCCTCGCCGACGGCAGCCTGCTCGACACCGCCGATGCCGAGAGCGTCGCCGCCTTCCGCGCCTCCCACGGCGAGCTGCTGGCCGGGCTCGAGCGCCTGGCCGCCGAGACCCGGGACAACGCGGCGCTGGCCGAGAAGATCCGCCACAAGTACCGGCTCAAGAACACCACCGGCTACGCCCTCAACAGCCTGGTCGACTTCACGGACGGCATCGAGATCCTCAAGCACCTGATGATCGGCTCCGAGGGCACCCTCGGCTTCATCAGCGCCATCACCTACGAGAGCGTGGTCGACGAGCCCCTCAAGGCCGCGGCCCTGGCCTTCTTCCCCGACATGGGCACCACCTGCCGCGCGACCATCGCGCTCAAGCAGGCGCCGGTCTCCGCGGTGGAGCTGATGGACCGCGCCGCGCTGCGCTCGGTGCAGGACCAGCCGGGCATGCCCGGGGTGCTGAAGACGCTGCCCGAGGGGGCGGCGGCGCTGCTGGTCGACGTGCGCGGCAACGACGCGGACGAGCTCGAGGCGCGCATGCAGGCGGTGCAGGCGACCCTCGAGGGGATCCAGACCCTCGAGCCGGTCACCTTCACCCGCGAGGCCGACACCTACGCCCTCTACTGGAAGATCCGCAAGGGGCTCTTCCCGGCGGTGGGGGCGGTGCGCGAGGTCGGCACCACGGTGATCATCGAGGACGTCGCCTTCCCCATCGAGCGCCTCGACGAGGGCGTACTGGCGCTGACCGACATTTTCCATCGCCACGGCTACCGCGACGCCATCCTCTTCGGCCACGCCCTGGAGGGGAACCTGCACTTCGTCTTCCCCCAGGGGTTCGAGAAGCCCGGCGAGGTGGAGCGCTACCAGGCGCTGATGGACGAGGTGGCCGAGCTGGTCGGCGTCGAGTACGGCGGCTCGCTCAAGGCCGAGCACGGCACCGGGCGCAACATGGCGCCCTACGTCGAGCTCGAGTGGGGGCCCGACGCCTACGCGCTGATGTGGGAGATCAAGGCGCTCTTCGACCCGGAGAACCTGCTCAACCCCGAGGTGATCCTGAGCCGCAACCCGACCCTGCACCTGGAGAACCTCAAGCCCCTGCCGGCGGCCGACGCGATCGTCGACAAGTGCATCGAGTGCGGCTTCTGCGAGGCGGTCTGCCCGTCGAAGGACCTGACCCTCACCCCGCGACAGCGCATCGTCATCGCCCGGGAGCTGGCGCGACTCGAGGCGCTGGGCACCTCGCGCGGCGCCGAGGACGAGGCGCGCCTGGCCTCCCTGCGCGACGACTATCGCTACGCGGGGGACGAGACCTGCGCCGCCGACGGCCTCTGCTCCACCCAGTGCCCGGTGGGCATCAACACCGGCGACCTGGTGCGCGGGATGCGCCACGAGCGGGCCGCCGGCACGGCCGGGGTCGCCCGGCGGATCGGGCGCCACTTCTCGGGTGCGACCCGGGTGGCCCGGGGCGGGCTCAATGCGGCCGGCGCGGCCAGGGCCCTGCTCGGCACCGACCTGATGGCCAGGGCCAGCGGCGGGGTGCGCCGCCTGAGCGGCGGCCGCCTGCCCCGCTGGAGCCCGGCGCTGCCCAGGTCGGCGTCGATTCGGGTACTCGATCGGGTGTCGTCGGGCGATGCCACCCGGGACAAGGTGGTCTACCTGCCCTCCTGCGCCACCCGCATCTTCGGTGCCGACCATGACGACACGGAGCAGCGCTCGGTGATGGAGATCACCCTGGCGCTGCTCGACAAGGCCGGCTTCGAGGTGATCCTGCCGGAGATGATCGGCCACCTCTGCTGCGGCATGGCCTTCCAGTCCAAGGGGCAGTTCGAGGAGGCGACCCACAAGGGGCGCGAGCTCAACCGCGAGCTGCTGGTGGCGAGCCAGAACGGCCGCTACCCGGTGCTCTGCGACACCAGCCCCTGCACCCTGCAGATGCGCGAGCACCTCGACGCGCGCCTCGAGATGCTGGAGCCGGTCGCCTTCGCCCACGATCACCTGCTGCCGAGGCTCGCCGTGACGCCGGTGGACGAGCGAGTCGCCGTCCACGTGACCTGCTCGAGCACGCGCATGGGGCTGGCCGACAAGTTCGTCGCCCTGGCCCGGGCCTGCGCCCGCGAGGTGGTGGTGCCGGCCGAGATCACCTGCTGCGGCTTCGCCGGCGACAAGGGCTTCACCACGCCGGAGCTCAACGCCTCCGCGCTGGCGGGGCTGGCCGAGCAGGTGGCCGACTGCAGTGCCGGCTACTCCAACTCGCGCACCTGCGAGATCGGCCTGGCCGAGCACGGCGGCATCCCCTACCGCTCGATCCTCTCGCTGCTCGACCGAGCCAGCGCCGCGCCCTGAGAACCGCGCCCGGCGGGCATCCGCCGGGCGCGGCGCCGTGGTCGCCCTTGCTGCGTCCCCTTCTATACCGTTTTCGGCTAAAGTATTAGCTCTCGTCGCATGGGTGCGACAGAGAGTGATACTTACGTAGGGAGACTTCGAGTGGTAGTTCAAGCAATCCGGAAGGCGTCCGGTCATGCGGTCCTGCGCCCCCATCGCCTGCTGGTCGGCGCCGCCGGCCTGGTCCTGCTGGCCGGCTGCGCCGAGGAGGAGACGCGCTTCGCCGCGGCCCCCGAGGCCACGCTCGGCAGCGACATCGCCGGCGAGCTCACCTCATCCAGCGAGATCAACCTCAGCGACGGCACCCGCGTGGCCGCCCACTGGCTGTGCGGCGGCGCGGACGATGCCTCGTCCCTGGTGCGCTATGCGCTCGACGCGCCCTTCGCCGCCCGCCTCTCGGCCTTCGACGAGCAGGGCCAGTGGCTGGGCAGCGTCGCGGGCGAGCCCGGCGGTGAGCGCCCGGTGCTGATGGCCTCCGCCGAGGCGTGCACCCTGGTGGCCGTCAGCGGCCAGGACGACGGCGCCTTCGGGCCCTACCGCCTGGAGGCCGAGCCGGTCTCCTTCTCGACCGAGCTCGAAACCGATGGCGCGCTGGTCGGGCGGCTGGAGGACGGTCGCGCGGCCTATCCGCTGACGCTGGACGCGCCCGCCTGGATCGACCTCTCCCTCTCCGGCGGCGCCGACCTGAGCCTGCGCCTGGTCGGCGACGGCGTCAGCCGCCAGGCCCGCGCCTGCGCGCCCGGCGAGCTGCGCCTCGAAGCCTACCTCGACGCCGGGGAGTATCGCGTCGAGGTCGAGCAGGACGACAAGGCCGTCGAGGCCTCCGGCGAGGCGTGTGCGCCCCGCCTGCTGGGCGCCGACGGCGTCCATCGCCTCGTGGCCGAGCGCAAGGACCTGGCCGACGGCCGCCGCAACGCGGGGCCGCTGCGGGATGGCGATCGCATCACCGGCACCCTCGAGTCCGGCGCCGGCAATGCCTACACCCTGCGCATCGATGAGCCCAGCAACGTCGCGCTGGCGCTGCGCTCCTCGGCCTTCGATACCGTGCTGCACGTCACGGGAGAGGGCAGCGAACTGGTCGACGACGACGGTGGCACCGGCACCGACTCCCGGCTGCAGACCGTGCTGATGCCCGGCGAGTATCGCGTCGAGGTGAGCGGCTACGGCGAGGCGGACGGCGAGTACGCGCTGGACGTCACCCTTGGCGCCTTCGACGGCGAGCTGCGCAACGGCGGGGAGGTGACGCCCGGCGAGAGCCTCGGCGGCAACCTGGTCGGGGCCGGCACGAGCAACACCTACCGCTTCGTGATCGACGAGGTCAGCGAGGTGGAGCTGGCCCTGGAGTCCGGCGCCTTCGATCCCGTGCTGCGCCTCTACGGCAACGGCATCGACCTGAGTGACGACGATGGCGGCGGCGATCGCAACTCCCTGATCACCACCGTGCTCGAGCCCGGCGAGTACCGCCTGGACGTGGAGAGCTACAGCGGCACCGGCGCCTACCGGCTGCGCACCGAGCAGCGTGCCTTCGAGGGGCGCATCAGCAACGGGGGAGAGGTGGCGACCGGCGAGGTGGTCTATGGCCAGCTGAGCCCCGGCCGCAGCCTGACCTACCGGCTGGTCGTCGAGGCGGCTCAGGATGTGGTCATCGAGACCACCTCGGGTGCCGTGGACACCATCCTCGGCCTGACGGGCAACGGCGTCAGCGAACAGAACGACGATGCCGGGGACCTCGGCTACGGCTCACGGATCCATCGCTACCTCGAGCCCGGCACCTACGAGATCGAGGTGAGTGCCTACGAGAGCAATGGCGGACGGGTGCGCCTGGCCATCGGCGGCTGAGGCCATCCTCCACCAGGAGCGGCCTCGCCAGCAGGCCGCCCGGGCGGTATCCTGCGCCCGTCACGACGCCCGCCTCGCGCGGGCGTTCGTGTCTCTGGAAGGCGAGAAATCTATCCACACCCGGTCATCGCGCCGGGCGCCGCAAGGCGCTGTGGATAAGGTGGCTGTCATCGCCGTGTCACGCTCGCGACACGCCCCCGACATTTTTCTTCACGAAGGCCTTGCACGGTCCCCGGGAAATCCGTAAAGTACGCATCCGCTGCCGGCGACGGGCAAACGTTGCAGGCGGTAATGGTGGCAGAAGTGCTTGTTTCCATTTGGGTTTTTCGAAGACGCTTTGAAAATTCCCGCTTGACGAACTCGCCGCATTCGGTAGAATGCACGCCACTCGATCGGCACTCGCAGCGCGCTAGCGCAACGAGGTTTCGGTCACCCGCTTCGCTTCTTCGGAACGCCTCGCAGGGTTGACAAGAAACGCCGGTCAGGTAGAATACGCCTTCCTCGCAGGGCGCCGGCGAGACCGCCGCTTCGCAAGAAGTTGGCCGGACACGACGGCAACAGCGAGATGCTCTTTAACAATCGATCAGGTAATTCATGTGGGCGCTTGTCGGGATGTCGGTGACCAGTCACTGAAACATTCAAGGCAAGCGACTCGTCAAATGAGACGTTTGAACCTTGAGCCAGGTTTGGTTCCACCTTAGGAACTATCAGACTTTAAACTGAAGAGTTTGATCATGGCTCAGATTGAACGCTGGCGGCAGGCCTAACACATGCAAGTCGAGCGGAAACGATCCTAGCTTGCTAGGAGGCGTCGAGCGGCGGACGGGTGAGTAATGCATAGGAATCTGCCCGATAGTGGGGGATAACCTGGGGAAACTCAGGCTAATACCGCATACGTCCTACGGGAGAAAGCAGGGGATCTTCGGACCTTGCGCTATCGGATGAGCCTATGTCGGATTAGCTTGTTGGTGAGGTAATGGCTCACCAAGGCGACGATCCGTAGCTGGTCTGAGAGGATGATCAGCCACATCGGGACTGAGACACGGCCCGAACTCCTACGGGAGGCAGCAGTGGGGAATATTGGACAATGGGCGAAAGCCTGATCCAGCCATGCCGCGTGTGTGAAGAAGGCTTTCGGGTTGTAAAGCACTTTCAGTGAGGAAGAACGCCTTCGGCTTAATACGCCGGAGGAAAGACATCACTCACAGAAGAAGCACCGGCTAACTCCGTGCCAGCAGCCGCGGTAATACGGAGGGTGCGAGCGTTAATCGGAATTACTGGGCGTAAAGCGCGCGTAGGTGGCTTGATAAGCCGGTTGTGAAAGCCCCGGGCTCAACCTGGGAACGGCATCCGGAACTGTCAGGCTAGAGTGCAGGAGAGGAAGGTAGAATTCCCGGTGTAGCGGTGAAATGCGTAGAGATCGGGAGGAATACCAGTGGCGAAGGCGGCCTTCTGGACTGACACTGACACTGAGGTGCGAAAGCGTGGGTAGCAAACAGGATTAGATACCCTGGTAGTCCACGCCGTAAACGATGTCGACTAGCCGTTGGGGTCCTTGAGACCTTTGTGGCGCAGTTAACGCGATAAGTCGACCGCCTGGGGAGTACGGCCGCAAGGTTAAAACTCAAATGAATTGACGGGGGCCCGCACAAGCGGTGGAGCATGTGGTTTAATTCGATGCAACGCGAAGAACCTTACCTACCCTTGACATCGAGAGAACTTTCCAGAGATGGATTGGTGCCTTCGGGAACTCTCAGACAGGTGCTGCATGGCTGTCGTCAGCTCGTGTTGTGAAATGTTGGGTTAAGTCCCGTAACGAGCGCAACCCTTGTCCCTATTTGCCAGCGATTCGGTCGGGAACTCTAGGGAGACTGCCGGTGACAAACCGGAGGAAGGTGGGGACGACGTCAAGTCATCATGGCCCTTACGGGTAGGGCTACACACGTGCTACAATGGTCGGTACAATGGGTTGCGAAGCCGCGAGGTGGAGCTAATCCCATAAAGCCGGTCTCAGTCCGGATCGGAGTCTGCAACTCGACTCCGTGAAGTCGGAATCGCTAGTAATCGTGAATCAGAATGTCACGGTGAATACGTTCCCGGGCCTTGTACACACCGCCCGTCACACCATGGGAGTGGACTGCACCAGAAGTGGTTAGCCTAACTTCGGAGGGCGATCACCACGGTGTGGTTCATGACTGGGGTGAAGTCGTAACAAGGTAGCCGTAGGGGAACCTGCGGCTGGATCACCTCCTTAATCGACGACGTCGCCGGCACTCGGCAAGTGTCCACAATGAATTACCTGATCGACCAGAGCAAAGACTGTTTGGGTCGCGGACCCAGTGGTTTGTAGCCGGGTCTGTAGCTCAGTTGGTTAGAGCGCACCCCTGATAAGGGTGAGGTCGGCAGTTCAAGTCTGCCCAGACCCACCATTTGCAGGATCAGAGGGGCCTTAGCTCAGCTGGGAGAGCGCCTGCCTTGCACGCAGGAGGTCAGCGGTTCGATCCCGCTAGGCTCCACCATCCTCACCTGACAGTCCGGTCACAGAGACCAGCGGCAAGCCAGACGGCTTCCCACTGTTCTCTGAACAGTGCTCTTTAACAATGTGAATCATGCTGACAAACGTTTCTTCCGAGAGGAAGAGACACGAGATACGTCTCAAGCGTATCCGGCAATTGTCGATTGTCATCGCGGACCAGACCTCTTGGGGTTATATGGTCAAGCGATGAAGCGCACACGGTGGATGCCTAGGCAGCCAGAGGCGATGAAAGACGTGGAAGCCTGCGATAAGGCTCGGCGAGGTGGCAAACAACCTGTGACCCGGGCATTTCTGAATGGGGAAACCCACCCACGGCAACGTGGGTATCCTGCACTGAATACATAGGTGTCAGGAGGCGAACCGGGGGAACTGAAACATCTCATTACCCCGAGGAAAAGAAATCAACCGAGATTCCCCTAGTAGCGGCGAGCGAACGGGGACCAGCCCTTAAGCACCATGACTGATAGACGAAGTGGTTGGGAAGCCACGCGATACAGGGTGATAGCCCCGTAGTCGAAATCTGATTGGTGTGAAATCGAGTAGGTCGGGGCACGAGAAACCTTGACTGAAGACGGGGGGACCATCCTCCAAGGCTAAATACTCCTGGCTGACCGATAGTGAACCAGTACCGTGAGGGAAAGGCGAAAAGAACCCCGGAGAGGGGAGTGAAATAGATCCTGAAACCGTGTGCGTACAAGCAGTGGGAGCAGACTTGTTCTGTGACCGCGTACCTTTTGTATAATGGGTCAGCGACTTATTTTCAGTGGCGAGCTTAACCGTATAGGGGAGGCGTAGGGAAACCGAGTCTTAACTGGGCGACCAGTCGCTGGGAATAGACCCGAAACCGGGCGATCTATCCATGAGCAGGTTGAAGGTTGAGTAACATCAACTGGAGGACCGAACCAGGATCTGTTGAAAAAGATTTGGATGACTTGTGGATCGGAGTGAAAGGCTAATCAAGCCCGGAGATAGCTGGTTCTCCTCGAAAGCTATTTAGGTAGCGCCTCACGTAGCACCGCCGGGGGTAGAGCACTGTTTCGGCTAGGGGGTCATCCCGACTTACCAACCCGAGGCAAACTCCGAATACCGGTGAGTGACGCGTGGGAGACACACAGCGGGTGCTAACGTCCGTTGTGAAAAGGGAAACAACCCAGACCGTCAGCTAAGGTCCCGAAATCCTGGTTAAGTGGGAAACGATGTGGGAAGGCTCAGACAGCTAGGAGGTTGGCTTAGAAGCAGCCATCCTTTAAAGAAAGCGTAATAGCTCACTAGTCGAGTCGGCCTGCGCGGAAGATGTAACGGGGCTCAAACCAGGTACCGAAGCTACGGGTTCGTCGAATGACGAGCGGTAGAGGAGCGTCGTGTACGCCGATGAAGGTGGATCGAGAGGTCTGCTGGAGGTATCACGAGTGCGAATGCTGACATGAGTAACGACAAGGGGAGTGAAAAACTCCCCCGCCGGAAGACCAAGGGTTTCTGTTCGACGCTAATCGGAGCAGAGTGAGTCGGCCCCTAAGGCGAGGCCGAAAGGCGTAGTCGATGGGAAACGGGTCAATATTCCCGTACTTCACTGTATTGCGATGGGGGGACGAAGAAGGCTAGGTGAGCCAGGCGTTGGTTGTCCTGGTGAAAGTCAGTAGGCTGAAGAATCAGGCAAATCCGGTTCTTCAAGGCCGAGAGACGAGACGAACAGACTACGGTCTGGAAGTCATCGATGCCACGCTTCCAGGAAAAGCCTCTAAGCTTCAGATACAGTGGAACCGTACCCCAAACCGACACAGGTGGTCAGGTAGAGAATACCAAGGCGCTTGAGAGAACTCGGGTGAAGGAACTAGGCAAAATGGTGCCGTAACTTCGGGAGAAGGCACGCCGCATTAGCGTGATGGGACTCGCTCCCTAAGCGCGAAGCGGTCGAAGATACCAGGTGGCTGCAACTGTTTATTAAAAACACAGCACTCTGCAAACGCGCAAGCGGACGTATAGGGTGTGACGCCTGCCCGGTGCCGGAAGGTTAAGTGATGGTGTTAGCTCACGCGAAGCTCCTGATCGAAGCCCCGGTAAACGGCGGCCGTAACTATAACGGTCCTAAGGTAGCGAAATTCCTTGTCGGGTAAGTTCCGACCTGCACGAATGGCGTAATGATGGCCACGCTGTCTCCACCCGAGACTCAGTGAAATTGAAATCGCAGTGAAGATGCTGTGTACCCGCGGCTAGACGGAAAGACCCCGTGAACCTTTACTATAGCTTCACACTGGACGCTGATGTTGCTTGTGTAGGATAGCTGGGAGGCTTGGAAACTGCGGCGCCAGCCGCAGTGGAGCCAACCTTGAAATACCAGCCTGGCATCATTGGCGTTCTAACTCAGGTCCGTTATCCGGATCGAGGACCGTGTGTGGTGGGTAGTTTGACTGGGGCGGTCTCCTCCCAAAGAGTAACGGAGGAGCACGAAGGTACCCTCAGCACGGTTGGAAATCGTGCATTGAGTGCAAGAGCATAAGGGTGCTTAACTGCGAGACAGACACGTCGAGCAGGTACGAAAGTAGGTTCTAGTGATCCGGTGGTTCTGTATGGAAGGGCCATCGCTCAACGGATAAAAGGTACTCCGGGGATAACAGGCTGATACCGCCCAAGAGTTCACATCGACGGCGGTGTTTGGCACCTCGATGTCGGCTCATCACATCCTGGGGCTGAAGTCGGTCCCAAGGGTATGGCTGTTCGCCATTTAAAGTGGTACGCGAGCTGGGTTTAGAACGTCGTGAGACAGTTCGGTCCCTATCTGCCGTGGGCGTTGGAGATTTGAGAAGTGCTGCTCCTAGTACGAGAGGACCGGAGTGGACGCACCTCTGGTGTTCCGGTTGTCACGCCAGTGGCATTGCCGGGTAGCTATGTGCGGACGGGATAACCGCTGAAAGCATCTAAGCGGGAAGCCCCCTTCAAGATGAGATCTCCCCGAGGCCTTGAGCCTCCTGAAGGGCCCAGCGAGACCAGCTGGTTGATAGGCCGGGTGTGGAAGCGCTGCAAGGCGTTGAGCTAACCGGTACTAATGGCCCGTGAGGCTTGACCATATAACACCCAAGCGGTCTGCCGATGGCAACCGACACGACGGATACGTAGAGACGCATCTCGTCAGCATGATTCACCGTTTTTCGCCTGACGACCATAGCGTACGGGAACCACCTGATCCCATGCCGAACTCAGCAGTGAAACCGATCAGCGCCGATGGTAGTGTGGGGCCTCCCCATGCGAGAGTAGGTCATCGTCAGGCACCTATTCCGAGAAAACCCCGAGCTCAA
>NZ_PYVX01000007.1 GCF_003056305.1 Halomonas denitrificans | reverse complement strand
ACGGGAACCACCTGATCCCATGCCGAACTCAGCAGTGAAACCGATCAGCGCCGATGGTAGTGTGGGGCCTCCCCATGCGAGAGTAGGTCATCGTCAGGCACCTATTCCGAGAAAACCCCGAGCTCAATGAGCTCGGGGTTTTTTCATGTTGAGCCCGCGACGGCGCCGACTGTCGCCATGAGCGTAGCCATCACTTCGGAGATCGCCCGTGACGCTGACCACTCCCGCGCTGCTGTTTCCCGCCATCTCGCTGCTGCTGCTGGCCTATACCAACCGCTTCCTCACCCTGGCCCAGCTGATTCGCAAGCTGGCCGACGAGGAGCGCACCCAGCACCACGAGGGCAACGCCAAGCAGATCGTGCTGCTGCGTCGGCGCATCTCCCTGACCAAGCGGATGCAACTGGCCGGCGTGCTTAGCTTCCTGTTCTGCACCCTCTCGATGTTCGCGCTCTTCCTGTCGCTGGAGCTGCCGGGCGTGGCGCTGTTCGGGGCCAGCCTGGTACTGCTCTCCATCTCGCTGATCTACTCCTGCTGGGAGATCCAGATCTCCACCAATGCCCTCAACGTCCAGCTCCAGGACATCGAGGCGCTGGTGGCGTCCGGTTCCCGGCGACCACCGTCGAGCAAGGAACACCATGACTCTGCCGAGTGAACTGCTGCTCTACTGCCGTCCGGGCTTCGAGCCTGACCTGGCCGCCGAGATCACCGACAAGGCCGCCGCCCTGGGGCGAGCCGGGACGCCCGAGTATCGTCCCGATGGTGGCTTCGTGCGCTTCTTGGTCGAGGGGGGCGAGCCGGCCAACGGGCTGCATCGCGACCTGCCGCTCTCCAGCCTGGTGTTCGCGCGCCAGAGCCTGGTGGCCCTGCCACCGCTGTCGCTCTCACGGGAAGACCGGCTGTCGCCCATCCTCGAGCAGGTGAAGGCCAGCGGCTGGAGTTTCGAGTCGCTGTGGCAGGAGACCCCGGATACCAACGAGGCCAAGGCCCTGGCCGGCCTGATCAAGGCGCTGAAGCGCCCGCTGGAGTCGATGCTGAAGAAGCGCGGCGCCCTGCGCCGCAAGGCGGGCGGTCGTCGGCTGCACCTGCTGTGGAGCGACGGCGACCGGGTCCAGCTCGGCATGAGCTTTCCCGGCAACCGCAGCGAACTGCTGGGGGGCATCCGGCGGCTGCGCTTCCCCCATGCGGCGCCCAGCCGCTCCACGCTCAAGCTGGAGGAGGCCTGGCACGAGTTCGTGCCGCGGGACGCGTGGGACGAGCGGCTGGGGGAGGGGATGCAGGCGGCCGACCTGGGCGCGGCGCCCGGGGGCTGGACCTGGCAGCTGGTCCAGCGCGGCATGCACGTCTACGCCATCGACAATGGCCCCATGGACAAGGGGCTGATGGCCACCGGGATGGTCGAGCACCTGCGCGAGGACGGCTTCGTCTGGGCGCCGCCCGGACGGCTCGACTGGCTGGTCTGCGACATCGTCGACCAGCCGTCGCGGGTCATGTCGATGGTCCAGCGCTGGCTGGTGCGTCGCTGGTGCCGCGAGGCGGTGTTCAATCTCAAGCTGCCGATGAAGCGGCGCTGGCAGGAGGTCGCCGACTGCCTGTCACGCCTCGAGTCGGCCCTCGCCGAGGCCGGGGTGCGCGCGGAGGTGGCGTGTCGCCACCTCTACCACGACCGTGAGGAGGTGACGGTGCACGTGCGGCTGCGGGATTGATGGCGCGCGTCGCGAGCGCCGGCGTCGGCGCTCAGCAGCTGGCCGCCTCGTAGATCCGGATGCGCTCGTCCTCGGTCAGCAGCGGCAGCAGCCCCTGCATGACGCGGGCGCGGGTCTCGCTCTGGTACCACTCCTTCCAGGCGCGCAGGTCGCGCCACTTGGTGATCATCAGGCGTCGATCGCTGTGGCCGAACTCGACGAGGCTCTCGCCCCCGACGAAGCCCGGTGCGCCGAGGGAGTGGCGCATGGCGTCCCGGGCGGCCGCCTCGTATTCTTCCTCCAGGCCGGGCATGATACGACGTTCGATAATGATCTTGATCATCCGGTTACGCTCCTTCTTCTTTCCTGTCCTGCAACGAGGTCATCGATGGTTGATTCCGCGGATTCCCTGCCGCCCACTGATGCAAGGCTCGACACCACCGGGCTCTACTGCCCCGAGCCGATCATGCTGATGCACAACCGAGTGCGCGACATGAACCCGGGCGAGGTACTCGAGGTGGTGGCCAGCGATCCGGCCACGACGCGTGACATTCCCAAGTTCTGCAGCTTCCTCGGCCACGAGCTGATTCATCAGCAGGAGGACGATGGCCATTACCGCTACCTGATCCGCCTCGGCTGAGGCGCGCCCGCTCCCTTATTCGCTCCCGGGCTCGGCCTGGGGGGGCTCGTCGCTGTCGGGCATGACCATCAGCGCCAGGGCCTCGAGGGTCGTGGGATCCTCCTGGCGGATGCGGCTGGCGATCTGTCGCTGGAAGAAGTAGACCACCCGGTGCTGGCTGTGGCCGGGGTAGAGGCAGGGATCGCCGGGCAGGATCGGCGTCGTCTCGATGAGGCGCTCGTCGGCAAGCAGGGCCTCCACCGCCCCGTCGCTGTAGAGTCGCCAGCCGAAGACCTGCTTGAGCTGCCAGGGCGCGTCGCCCTCGTCCATGCAGAGGGCATGGGTGCCCTGCGTCTCCGGGAGCTGCTGGATCAGCGTCGTCTCGTCGGTCTCCTCGTAGTCGAAGTAGGCCGCGGCGTGCTCGAGCTCCAGCACCTTGTGCTCCGGCGCCTGCTCGAAGAGCTCCTCGGTCTCCGGATCGCGGTAGCCGACGAAATGGCCGTGGTCGGCGTCGTCGAGGCGGTGGCAGGGGGTCAGGGCCTCCATCCAGGGCACCAGGCCCACCACTTCACCATCCTCCTGTAGCCCCCACGCCAGCAGGGGCATGCCGTAGAGGGTGTCGCCATCCGAGGAGAGGCGATAGACCATCTCCAGGTTGTCCAGCTCGGGCGACAGGCGAACCAGCCGGCGGCGTGCCAGCTGGCGTTGGCGCATGGCCTCGAGATCGATGACTCGAGCGCTGCGGCGTGACTGCGGGATTCCCATGATGTCCCTCCAAGTGCTGCGTGGTCGCGGCATCGGCCTGGTCAGCAGCGCACTGCGTCACTGTTGCTTCATCAATAGCACAGAGTGATTGCCGAGGTTAAGTCCCGGCGATGGATTGGCAGCGCCGGCGGAGGCGAGAGAGCAGCGCCCGGTGCTGGTCGCGGGCCTCGGCGAAGGCCGGCAGGGGCGCCGTCGGATGCTCAAGGGACAGCCAGTCGCGACGATACTCGGCGACCGCCGGCGGCGCGGCCACCTGGGCGTCGAGCAGGGCATCGATGGCCCCGAACCAGTGGCGGGCCGAGCGCTCCAGGCTCGCCAGCCATTCGGTCAGGCGCGCGGCCTCGGGGGCGTCGGTCAGCCGCTCGGGGTCGACGGGGCAGGCCTGTCCGTCGGGGCGGGCCAGCGCCTGTTCGATCAGCGCCGAGGCCTCGTCCAGGCGCTGCTCGGCCAGCAGCAGGGTGCGCAGCAGCTCGGCGGAGAACGGGCGCTCCTGCAGGGTCTTGAAGTGGCCCTCCAGGGTGGCGGAATCGGCGGCCCAGTCGGGGTCGAACTGGCGCAGGGTCGCCTCGCGCAGGTAGGCCAGGGCCGCGCTGCGCGGCGTCGTCTCGTCGAGGGCCTCGGGCGCGAGGGGGTCGCTGGCCCGGGAGAAGTTCTTGACCCACTCCTCGGAGGCGAACAGCGCGTTCCAGCTCACCCGCGGCAGCTGCTCGGTCTTGAGCTCGGTGAGCCGCGAGAGCCGCTCCCGGCTGGCCTCGGAGAGCGACGCCGGCACCTCGGTGTTCCAGCACGCGCTGAGCTGTCGCCACAGTTCGAGCTCGTAGAGCCAGCGCTGGCTGGGCGGCGCCACCCGTCCCAGCTGGTTGTTGCGTCCCGCCACCAGGGCGGCGATGTGGCAGCCGCGCAGGGCGTAGACGTCGAGCATGCCCTCGCGGGTCTCGGCGACCTCGAAGAGCCGCTCATCCTGCTCGGGGAAGGCGCCGATATTCTCCGGGTCGGCCCGGGGCGGCGCCTCGAGGGCCAGGGTGTCGGCCAGATGCTGCTGGTAGTCGCCCAGCAGCGCCTCGCTGCCGCCCTCGCCGCAGCCGGCCAGCAGCGCCACCGCCGTGGCGGCCAGCAGGCGCCGCCCACGTCGCCGAGGCCGGCGTGGGGGCTCAGTCGCGGGAGATCTCGAAGGTGTCATGCGCCCTCGCCTTGCCGATGCGTCGGAGTCGCTCGCCCAACATTACCGCGGCGACGGTCAGGCCGGCCACCAGGCCGATCCAGTAGCCGTGCACGCCCAGCGGCTCGATCCAGCCGGCGAGGCCGACCTGGCCGAGCCAGTGACCGCCTCCCAGTCCCACCAGCCAGTAGGCCAGCAGGGTGATCAGCATGATGATGCGGGTGTCCTTGTAGCCGCGCAGCGCCCCGGCCAGGTTGACCTGCAGAGCGTCCGAGACCTGGTAGAGCATCGCCAGGCCAACCAGCGACAGGGTCAGGCGTGTCACCTCGCTGTTGTGAGTGTAGAGCGCGATCACCGGCTCGGCGGTCAGCCACAGCAGCAGGCTGTTGAGCCCCGCCACGCCAAGGGAGACCAGAATGCCGTTCCAGGCCACCAGGCGTGCCTGCTCGGGACGGCCCTGGCCGAGGGTGTTGCTCACCCGTACGGTCAGCGCCATGCCCAGCGACAGCGGCAGCATGAACAGGATCGAGGTGTAGTTGAGCGCCACCTGGTGGGCCGCCACGGTGATCTCGCCGAGACTGGCGACGAACAGCGCGATCAGCGTGAACAGCGTCACCTCGAGGAAGATCGCCACCCCGATCGGCACGCCCACGCGCAGCAGCTCGGCGATCAGCGGCCAGCGCGGCGGGGAGGGCGCCCGCCAGAGGTCGATGTCGCCGTAGGCCCTGGCGCGGCGGGTATAGGCGAACATGGTCAGGCTCATCACCCACATCGAGATCGCCGTGGCGATGCCGCAGCCCAGCGCCCCGAGGGCGGGCAGGCCCTGCAGCCAGGCGGGCAGCCCGGTGCCGAACAGCCCCGTGAGGCCGTCGCCGCCGTAGATCAACACGAAGTTGCAGGGGATGTTGACGCCGAGGCCGACCAGGCTGATCCAGAGCGACGGGCGGGTGTGGTTCATGCCGTCCGAGAAGGCGCGCAGCGCCTGGAACAGCGCCACCCCGGGCATGCCGAAGGCCAGCGCCGCCAGGTAGGCTGTGGCGCGGCTGGCGACCTCCTCGGGCACCTCCATCAGCCGGAAGATCGGCATCACCACGCTCCACAGCAGCAGCGCGGCGACGACGCCCAGCGCCAGGGCCACCCACAGCGCCTGGTGGACGCTGGGCCGGATGCCCTCGGTGCGTCCGCCGCCGAGCAGCTGGGCGACGATCGGCGTCAGCCCCATCAGGGTACCGGTCATGAACAGCATCAGCGGCAGCCACAGGCTCGCGCCCACCGAGACCGCCGCCAGGTCCGTGGCGCTCAGTCGCCCGGTCATCATCACGTCGACGACGCTCATGCCGGCCTGGGCCAGCTGGGCTCCGCAGATCGGCAGGGCCAGGCGCATCAGGGCGGGGGTTTCCCGGCGGCTGGTGGTCAGCAGGCGTGAGATGAACGGCATCACGGCGAGGCTCCATGCGACAGAGAGGGACGGCGGCGTCGGTCCATGACGCGCGCCGGGAAGGCGCTCAGTCTATCAGCCGGCGGCGATTTTCGCTCCGCCCGCCCCACGCCTATAATGGCCCATTTTTCTCACCCAAGGAGCCTGTGTGGACCACCGACTCGAGGATGTCATCGCCCTGTTCGACGGCCTCTTCCAGCCGACCTTCGGGACGCGGCTGGTACGCGGCGGCGACGAGCCGCTCTACCTGCCGGCGGACGAGGCGAGCCCCTGGCACCGGGTGATCTTCGCCCGGGGCTTCTTCGCCAGCGCCCTGCATGAGGTCAGCCACTGGTGCATCGCCGGGGCGCGGCGTCGCGAGCTCGAGGACTACGGCTACTGGTACCTGCCCGACGGCCGCGACGCCGACCAGCAGCGCCAGTTCGAGGCGGTGGAGGTGGCGCCCCAGGCGCTGGAGCGGCTCTTCGCTGACGCCTGCGGACTGCCCTTCAACGTCAGCGTCGACAACCTGGGCGACGTCCGGGTCGATCGCGAGGGCTTCCGGGCCCGGGTCGAGGCACGCGCCGAGCGCTACCTGCAGGAGGGCCTGCCCGCGCGGGCGGCGGCCTTCCGTCGCGCCCTGGCCGCCTTCTACCACGGCGGCGAGCCGCTGGCGGCCGCCGTGGCCGCCGGGCGTGCCCTGCTCGCGCCCGAGGCGCGTCCCGGGTCGCGGCGGCCGGAGACGGTCGACTAGGCTGAAGGCATCCGCCGCCGACCGGAGGCCGCCCGTGGCCGACGTCCTGCCCCAGGAACAGCGCTTCCTCGACGCCCTGCGTCGCGACGACTGGCCCGCTCCCGACCAGCGGCTCACCCTCGACGAGGTCGGGCTCGACGGCGAGGCGCTGATCGAGCTGTACGAGACCCAGCTGACCAGCCGCCACCTCGACCTCATGGCCCGCCGCCTGCAGGCCCGGGGCGAGGGGTTCTATACCATCGGCAGTGCCGGCCACGAGGGCAACGCGGCCGTCGCCCGGGCCCTGCGCCCCGATGATCCCGCCTTCCTGCACTATCGCGACGCCGCCTTCCTGATCGAGCGCAGCCGCGCCGTGGTCCACCAGACGCCAATCCGCGACCTGCTGCTGAGCTTCGTCGCCTCGAGCGCCGACCCGATCTCCGGGGGGCGCCACAAGGTGCTGGGGTCCAGGGCCCTGCACATTCCGCCCCAGACCAGCACCATCGCCTCCCACCTGCCCAAGGCGGTCGGCGCGGCCCACGCCCTCGGCCTGTGGCGTCGCCTGGGAGGCGAGGGCGCGTGGCCGGCGGACGGCGTGGTGGTGTGCAGCTTCGGTGACGCCTCCTTCAACCACTCCACCGCCCAGGGGGCCCTCAATGCCGCGGGCTGGGCCGCCTTCCAGGGCGCGCCCATGCCGCTGGTGCTGGTCTGCGAGGACAACGGCCTCGGCGTCTCGATGCCCACGCCGCCCGGCTGGATCGCGGCCAGCATGCGCGCCCGCCCCGGCATTCACTACCTCGCCGGCGACGGTCTGGACCTGCTGGACACCTGGCGGGCGGCCCGCGAGGCGGTGCGCATCGCCCGCCACCGCCGCCAGCCGGTGTTCCTGCACCTGCGCTGCGTGCGCCTCTTCGGTCACGCCGGTTCGGACGCCGAGCAGGCCTATCGCTCGGCGTCGCGCATCGCGGCCGATGAGGCGCGGGACCCGCTGCTGATTAGCGCCGGGCTGCTGCGCCGCCACGGCCTGCTCTCGCCCGATGAGATCGCCGCGCGCTATCGGGCCATCGGCGAGCGGGTGGCCCGGGAGGCCGAGGCGGCGGTGGGCCAGCCGAAACTGTCGAGCGCCCGGGAAGTGATGGCGAGCATCGTGCCGCCGCCGCGCGAGGGACGCGGGCGGCCCTGGCGGGGCGAGGTCGACGCCACGCCGGCGCCCATGGCCCGGCTGATCAACCAGGCGCTGGCGAGGCTGCTGTCGCGCTATCCGCACCTGGTGATGGCGGGGGAGGACATCGGTCGCAAGGGCGGGGTCTACGGCGTCACCCAGCGGCTGCAGGCGCGCTTCGGGCCGCACCGGGTGATCGACACCCTGCTCGACGAGCAGAGCATCCTCGGGCTCGGCATCGGACTGGCCCAGAGCGGCCTGGTGCCGATCCTCGAGATCCAGTTTCTCGCCTACCTGCACAACGCCGAGGACCAGCTGCGCGGCGAGGCGGCGACCCTGAGCTTCTTCTCTGCGGGCCAGTACGCCAATCCCCTGGTGGTGCGCATCGCCGGGCTCGGCTACCAGAAGGGCTTCGGCGGCCACTTCCACAACGACAACGCTATCGCCGTGCTGCGCGACATCCCCGGGCTGCTGGTGGCCTGCCCGTCGGATGGGGTCGAGGCGGTGGGGCTCCTGCAGGAGGCGGTGCGCCTGGCCGACGAGGAGCAGCGGGTGGTGGTGCTCCTCGAGCCGATCGCCCGCTACCACGCCCGCGACCTGCTGGAGGCAGGCGACGAGCTCGCCTGCGGCGTCGATCCGGGCCCGGAGCATCGCCTGCCCGTGGGGACGTTCGGCCAGTGGGGGGAGGGGCGCGACCTGGCAATCGTCGGCTACGGCAACGGGATCGCGCTGTCGCGACGGGCGGCGGCGCGCCTCGCGGACGAGGGAATCGCGGTGCGCATCATCGACCTGCGCTGGCTCACCGCCATCGACCACGCGGCCCTGCACGGCCGCGTGGCCGACTGCCCCCGGGTATTGATCGTGGACGAGTGCCGGCGCAGCGGCTCGCCGAGCGAGGAACTGGTCACCGGCCTGGTCGAGCACGGCATGGCGGGGGAGCGGCTGGCGCGGCTGACCGCCGAGGACAGCTTCATCGCCCTGGGGCCGGCCGCCACGCTCACCCTGCCCTCGGTGGAGGGCATCGTCGAGGCGGCGCGCGCCCTGCTGGCGCGGTCGGGCACCGGCGCCGCCTAAATAGAAGTTGGGCTCAGTCGTCGACGTCGTCGCCATCCATCAGCCGGCCGTCGAAGGGCTCCGCCTCGCGCTCCTCGCCGCCGGGGGCCAGGCGCAGGTGCAGGTGCAGCATCACCTCCACCTCGTGCTCCGGGCGCAGCGGCTCGAGGCCCAGTTCGCCGAACAGGTCGCCGCGGGCGCGGGGCCAGTCGCCGGGCGCGAGGTCGTTATAGAGGCTCTCGGCCGGGGCCAGCTCCACGAAGGGGTCGAGGCCGTAGGTGTCGAAGAGCCGCGAGATGGCCGCCTCGTCGTCGCCGACGCCCGCGGTATAGAGGGTCTGGTTGAAGTGGTCGTTCTCCAGCTCGCGGATCACGTCCAGCGGGCTCACGCCGATGCTGGTGAGCTCCTCCAGGCTGTAGCCGCCCAGCGAGTGCATCTCACCGTCGAGCCAGTCGTCGTCGGGCTGGATCAGGGTGTGCTTGATGCGCCCGTCGGACAGCGTCCAGGCGATGGCCAGCGGCAGGCCATCGTCGTCGCCGGTCTCCACGGCGATGAAGCCGGGCGTCTCGTTGATGCCGGAACCGGCCATGTCACAAGTCCTCGTGTTCGGTGTCGGGGGATGTCGGCTCCGCCGGCAGGCGGAAGAAGGCGCAGGCGGTGGCCGTGGTGGCCCGGGCCAGAGCGGCCTCGTCGGTGCCCCGCCAGTGGGCGATCTCGCGCACGATCCAGGGCAGCAGGGCCGGCTCATGGCGCCTGCCCTTGAGTTTGGCAGGTAAATTGCGCGGCAGCAGGTAGGGGCAGTCGGTCTCCACCATCAGTCGCTCGAGGGGAATCTCGCCGACCAGCTCGCGCAGGTGGTGGCCGCGGCGTTCGTCGCAGAGCCAGCCGGTCAGGCCGATGTGCAGGTCGAGGTCCCGGTAGCCGTAGAGCGTGTCGCGGTCGGCGGTGAAGCAGTGGATCACGGCATCCGGGATGTCGTCGCGCCAGGCATGCAGCATCTCGCGCATGCGCCGTCCGGCATCGCGCTCGTGGAGGAACAGCGGCTTGCCGCTCTCGGCGGCCAGGGCGAGCTGGGCCTCGAAGGCGCGCTCCTGCTCGGCGGGGGTCGAGAAGTTGCGGTTGAAGTCCAGGCCGCACTCGCCCACCGCGACCACCTCCGGGGCGCGATGCAGCTCGCCCATGGCGGCGGCGAGGCTCGGCGACCAGCGGCTGGCGTCGTGGGGATGCACCCCGGCGGTGGCATAGAGCCCCGGGTAGCGGCGCGCCAGGGCCACGGCCTGCTCGGCGTGCTCCCGGTCCGTGCCGGTGAGGATCAGGGTGGTCACGTTGGCGGCCCGGGCGCGCTGGAGCGTCGCCTCGAGGTCGCGGGCGAAGCTCTCGTGGGTCAGGTTGGCGCCGATGTCGACCAGCGGGGCGGGGGAACGGAACCTCAGCGCCTCGGGCAGCACGTCGTCGAAGGGGGGCGTCGCGTCGGCCACGGCGGAACACTCCTGTGAAAGCGGGCGCGCATTGTACCCGGGAGGACGGGGATGGGGCCACGCCGGCCCGGCCATGCGTTACACTAGCGCCCTTGATGAACGACGAGGTGAACGCGTGACCCTGCTACGACTGGAACAGCTGCAACTGGCTTACGGTACCCACGTACTGCTCGACGGCGCCGACCTGGTGCTGGAGAAGGGCGAACGCCTGGCCCTGGTGGGGCGCAACGGCACCGGCAAGTCGACCCTGCTGAAGATCGTGGCGGGCGAGATCCAGGCCGACGGCGGCCAGATCTGGCGCGCCCCCGGCCTCAAGATCGGCGTGCTCGCCCAGGAGCTGCCGGACGCCTGCGGCCAGACGATCTTCGACGTGGTGGCCCAGGGGCTGCCCGAGGCCGGCGAGCTGCTCTCCGAGTACCATCACCTGATCCACGAGGCCGAGCCGGACATGGCGCGCATGGCCCGGCTGCAGACCCGCATCGAGGCCATCGACGGCTGGTCCTTCCACCAGCGCATCGACGTGGTGCTGACCCGCCTTGGGCTGCCCGAGGACGCCGCCATGGCCGATCTCTCCGGCGGCTGGCGCCGGCGCGTGGCGCTGGCCCGGGCGCTGGTCGCCGAGCCCGACCTGCTGCTGCTCGACGAGCCCACCAACCACCTGGACCTGGACACCATCGCCTGGCTGGAGGAGCAGCTCGCCGACTTCAACGGCGCCGTGCTGTTCATCACCCACGACCGCGCCTTCCTCTCGAAGCTCGCCACCAACATCCTCGAGCTCGACCGTGGGCGCCTCGGCCGCTACCCGGGCGACTACGCCGCCTACCAGGCCCAGAAGCAGCACGAGCTCGAGGTCGAGGCCCGCGAGAACGCCGAGTTCGACAAGAAGCTCGCCCGGGAGGAGGCGTGGATCCGCCAGGGCATCAAGGCGCGGCGGACCCGCAACGAGGGCCGGGTGCGGGCACTGCAGCAGCTGCGCCAGGAGCGCAGCGAGCGCCGGGAGCGCCAGGGCAAGGCCGCGCTCTCCGTGGACAGCGGTGCACGCAGCGGCAAGCGGGTCGTGGAGCTCTCCCACGTCACCCACCGCTTCGGCGACGAGGTGGTGATCGACGACCTGAGCCTCGAGATCCAGCGCGGCGACCGGCTGGGCTTCATCGGCCGCAACGGCGCCGGCAAGACCACCCTGCTCAAGATCCTGCTCGGCGAGCTCGAGCCCAGCGAGGGGCAGGTGCTGCTCGGCACCAAGCTGCAGGTGGCCTACTTCGACCAGCTGCGCGCCGGCCTGGAGCCCGAGAAGACCGTCTACGACAACGTCGCCCAGGGCAGCGATCGCATCAGCGTGGGCGGCCGCGACCGCCACGTGATGAGCTACCTGCAGGACTTCCTGTTCACCCCGGATCGCGTGCGCCAGCCGGTCAAGGCGCTCTCCGGCGGCGAGTCCAACCGCCTGCTGCTGGCCAAGCTGTTCACCCAGCCGGCCAACGTGCTGGTGCTCGACGAGCCGACCAACGACCTGGACGTCGAGACCCTGGAGCTGCTCGAGGAGCTGCTGCTCGACTTCGATGGCACCCTGCTGCTGGTCTCCCACGACCGGGCCTTCATGGACAACGTGGTGACCAGCGTGCTGGCCTTCGAGGGCGAGGGCCGGGTGCGCGAGTACGTGGGCGGCTACACCGACTGGGTGCGCCAGGGCGGCAAGCTGCCGCCGGCGCCCTGGGAGGGGGCGGCCCGCCAGGGCGTCGAGCCGACGGCCGCGGCGGAGGAGCCTGCTCAGACGGCCGAGGCGGAGCGCGAGGCGACCCCGTCGCCGGCGGCGCCCAAGCGGGTCAAGCTCTCCTACAAGCTGCAGCGCGAGCTCGACGGCCTGCCCGCCGAGATCGAGCGCCTTGAGGCCGAGGTGGCGGCCTTCGAGGAGCAGGTGGGCGCGCCCTCCTTCTATCAGCAGGAAGCGGAGACCGTCGCCGCCACCTTGCAGTCTCTGAACGACACCCAGGCCGCGCTGGACGCGGCGATGGAGCGCTGGATGGAGCTGGAGGCGATGGCCGCCGGCGAGTGAGCCACCACCGCCCACGAAAAAGGCGCCCGAGGGCGCCTTTTCCGGGGAACGAGCACGGCGCGGGGCTACTCCTCGCTCTTCGCGCCCACCCGCACGGCGAGCACGTCGCACTGGGCGCCGTGCAGCACGCCGGTGGAGGTGGAGCCCAGCAGCAGGGCGAAGCCGTGCCGGCCGTGGGAGCCGACCACGATCAGGTCGACGTCGTTCTCCTCGGAGAAGCGATGGATCTCGGTGTCCGGCATGCCGACCACCACGTGCTGGTTCTCGCGGGCGACGTGGCTGTCGGCGATCTCGGCGAGACGCTGCTTGGCGTGCTCGTCGAGCTGGTCCTGGATGCTGGTCAGGTCCATGGGAATGTCGCCGCCGTAGGCGAAGCCCAGCGGCTCCAGGGTGTGCATGATGGACAGCTTGGCCTCGTTGCGATCGGCGATCTGCATCGCGCGCTCGAGCACCTTGTGGGAGTCCTTGGTCAGGTCGACGGCGACCAGGACATGACGATATTCGTTGCTCATGGTGTGACTCTCCGTACCGCGTCCAGCGTATCAGTGGGTGCTTCAACTCTAGGACGACTGGTAAGACAAGACAACGACTTGCGTCAACATTCAGCGAGGAGACCCCATGGTCTGGTTACTCATCATCGCCATCGTCGGGCTGGTCTTCGCCCCGGTGATGTGGCTCAAGCCATCGCCCGCCCAGCGGCGCATGGGCAGGCTGCGCACCGTGGCGCGCCAGGCGGGCGTGACGGTGCGGCTCGAGTCGCCGCCGCTGCACGGCACGGGCGGGCCCATGGCGGCCTACCGCTGGTCCTATCCCCAGCAGCACCCGGGGCCCGACTTCGTGCTGGTACGCGAGGAGGCGGCCAGCGCCTCGCTGAAGCCCTGCCGGGAGGGCTGGCGCTGGCGCGTCGAGCCGCTGCGCCCGCTGCCGGCCGAGGCCCTCGACCGGCTGGAGGAGGCCCTGGCGGCGCTGCCCCGGGACGCGCTGGTGCTGGAGTCCGGCGATCACGCCCTGACCCTGTGGTGGGGGGAGTCGCTGGCGGTCGAGGCCCTGTCGCCGCTGCTGGCGCGGCTCACGGCGCTGCGCGACGCCCTTTCGGGGCGCCCCGATCGGCCGGGCCGCGATCGGCCGGGCCGTCAGGCACGCCCGCCCTCGATGCCGCGCTGAGGCCGCTCACTCCTGGGCTTCGCGGGCCTGGATCGCCAGGCCGTTCTCCTCGATGCGCGACAGCAGGCTCGCCAGGTGCGCCACGTCGTCGGCGTCGAGGCCGGCCAGCATCTCGCTGCGCGCCTGGCTGACCACCGCATCGATCTGCTGGAGCAGGGGGGTGGCCTCCTCGGTGAGGAAGATCCGCTTGGTGCGCCGGTCCTGGTCGCAGCCGCGCCGCTCGATCAGCCCCTGCTCGGAGAGCTGGTCGAGGGTGCGCACCAGCGAGGGCGCTTCGACGCCGATGGCGCGGGCCAGGTCGCATTGCGGCTGGCCGTCGCCGAGGCGCCACAGATGGTAGAGGGTGATCCAGCGCGTCTGGGTCAGGCCCAGAGGAGCCAGGCGGCGGTCGATGACGGCGCGCCACAGGCGCGGCACGCGAGACAGCTGAAAGCCGATGTTCTGGGGCATGGGTCTGTGCATCCGCAGGAAGAGAAGTCTGACGGGATTGTCGGAACCACCGGCGTTAAATGCAAGCAGGCTTACCATTACACCGGCGCGCCCCCGCGTCGCCGGCCCCGCCCGCCGTTCGCGGTCTCGACGATCGCGTCCCTCGGCGCCCGCGGTCGTCTCTCCCCTCGCCGAAGCCGGCGCGAGCACCGTGCTCGACGTCACCGCTGCGCGCCGCTCGCCCCATCGGCCGACTCCGTCGCCTCCTCCAGGGGACCGGCCTTCCCCGATGGGGTCGCCGCGTCGTCGGGCGGGGCGGGCGGCGGCAGCAATCCGCGAAGGCTGAGCCCCGGGATGCCGGAGGGCTTGTGGATCGTGCCGTCGGCCAGGGTGGCGGCCTCTTTATCCTCGCTGACGGTGAAGCGCAGCATGCCGATGCGCTGGCCGCTGTCGGTCATCACGTCGATGCGCCAGGCGCCGCGCGGATCCTTCGGAAAGTTCTGCTTGTGGCTCCAGGCCCGGTAACCCGCCTCGCGTCCGCCGCGGATCGACAGCGGGATGCGGTCGACCTCCACGCCGTTCTGGCGCCAGACGTGCACCACCTCCTCGTTCAGCCCGCGCGGCGCATGGATCGCCGTGTAGGCATAGAGCCCCTGGCCGGTCAGGGCCGCCGGGGTCAGCGGCGTGCTGCCCAGCGGGTGGCGCGCCTGGCGCGCGAAGGCCGGGGAGAGCGCGCTGCCCGAGATCCACAGGCTGGCCGGCGGCACCCAGGCCCGGCCGGCCCAGGCGGCGCCCGCCAGCAGCGGCAGCAGGGCCAGCATCGCCAGCAGGCGGCGCGTGGTCAGCGGGCGCAGCAGGTGGACCAGGCTCGGCAGGCTGAACAGCAGCATGGCCAGGATGGCCAGCACCAGGCTCTGGCCGGTGGTCAGGTGCAGCAGGGTCGGCAGGGTGACCAGCACCACTAAGAAGACGCACTGGGCGTGGAAGGCGAAGTAGAGCCAGCGATGACGCTCGGCCAGCCGGTAGTAGAGCGGGTCGAGGATCGACAGCAGCGCCATGGCGAGGATCAGCAGGGTGAAGAGCGCCTGGCCGCTCGCCCAGACGGTGGTGGCCAGCAGGAAGGGCAGGGTGAAGAACAGGGTCTCCTGGTGGATCAGCTGGGCGATGAAGGCGGTCACCCCGCGGGGCAGCGCCGGGTAGCCGCGCCGCACCAGCAGGCGGCCGATCAGGCTCTCGGAGAGCAGCAGGAGCCAGGCCAGCAGCATGCCCAGCGCCAGCATGGCGCCGAGCCACTGCTGGCGCTCCACCAGGAAGAAGCTGGCGAGGCCAGCCGCAAGCGCCATCGGCGGCCACAGCCAGCGCCAGGGGTGCAGGCGCGCCATCAGCCGCTCGAGGCGCGACTGCCAGGCCGCCACCCGTGACGGAGGCCCGCCGGCAGTCGCGGCGTGGGTCTGCTCGTCAGGGGGAGGAGAGGGATCGATGTCGGGGGCGCGGGTCATGGCCGTAGCTTAGCAGCAGGGGCTCTGCGAACGTGAGCCGCCGGCCCGCTGCCATACCTGGGAAACGGGCTTGACGTGGACGCGGGACTGTCCCAAGCTGTCAGAAATCAAACGGCCGTATGAATTCCTTTAGGGAGATGCGTGGATGATCTATCAAGGCAATGCCATCACGGTGGCGCGGGGTGTCGAGGGTGGCGGCGATGACATCGCCAGGCTCACCCTCGACCTGAAGGACGAGTCCGTCAACAAGCTCTCCAGCGCCGTGATCGAGGAGCTCGGCCAGGCGGTCGAGGCGATCCGCGCCGAGCAGGGTCTCGCCGGGCTGCTGATCGCCAGCGCCAAGGAGGTCTTCATCGTCGGGGCCGACATCACCGAGTTCCATGGCATGTTCGAGCAGGGCGGCGAGTCGCTGTCGGCCATGCTCGAGCGCGTGCACGGCATCTTCAATGCCATCGAGGACCTGCCGTTTCCCACCGTCACCGCGATCAACGGCCTGGCGCTGGGGGGCGGCTGCGAGCTGGCGCTGACCACCGATTTTCGCGTCATGGCCGAGTCGGCGAAGATCGGCCTGCCCGAGACTCAGCTCGGCATCTTGCCGGGCTGGGGCGGCTGCGTGCGCCTGCCGCGGCTGATCGGCGCCGACAACGCCGTGGAGTGGATCGCCGGCGGCAAGGACAACCGTGCCGCGGCAGCGCTCGAGATGGGGGCCGTGGATGCGGTGGTGCCCCAGGCGGAACTCGAGGCGGCGGCGCTGGACCTGCTGGCCCGCGCCCACGACGGCGAGCTCGATTACCGGGAGCGCCGGGCGCAGAAGCAGGCCCCGCTGGCCCTCGGTCCCATCGAGCAGATGATGGCCTTCGAGACCGCCAAGGGCTACGTGGCCGGCAAGGCGGGCCCCCACTACCCGGCCCCGGTGGAGGCCATCAAGGTCATCCAGAAGGGCGCCGGCGAATCCCGCGAGCGGGCCCAGGCCATCGAGAGCCAGGCCTTCGCCAAGCTGGCGATGAGTGAGGTGGCCTTCAACCTGGTCGGACTGTTCCTGAACGACCAGCTGGTCAAGAAGAAGGGCAGCCGCCACGAGCGCCAGGCCCGGCCGATCAAGCAGGCCGCGGTGCTGGGGGCCGGCATCATGGGCGGCGGCATCGCCTACCAGAGCGCCGCCAAGGGCACGCCGATCCTGATGAAGGACATCAAGGACGAGGCCATCGAGCTCGGCCTCAAGGAGGCGCGCAAGCTGTTCGCCAAGCAGGTCGAGCGCGGCAAGCTCTCCAGCGAGGCGATGGCCGAGCGGCTGACCAACATCCGCCCGACCCTCTCCTACGGCGACTTCGAGCATGTCGACCTGGTGGTCGAGGCGGTGGTCGAGAACCCCAAGGTCAAGGACGCCGTGCTCACCGAGGTGGAAGGACAGGTCGGCGAGTCGACCATCCTCACCTCCAACACCTCGACCATCTCGATCACGCGGCTGGCCGAGAACCTGAAGCGCCCCGAGAACTTCTGCGGCATGCACTTCTTCAACCCGGTGCACCGCATGCCGCTGGTCGAGGTCATCCGCGGCGAGAAGACCAGTGACGCCGCCGTGGCGGCGACCGTGGCCTACGCCCGCGCCATGGGCAAGACCCCCATCGTGGTCAACGACTGCCCGGGGTTCCTCGTCAACCGGGTGCTCTTCCCCTACTTCGGTGGCTTCAGCCAGCTGGTCGCGCAGGGCGCCGACTTCCGGCATGTCGACAAGGTGATGGAGCGCTTCGGCTGGCCGATGGGCCCTGCCTACCTGCTCGACGTGGTGGGCATGGATACCGCGGTGCATGCCGGCGAGGTGATGGCCGAGGGCTTCCCGGAGCGCATGGCCGGCATGGGCGGCGAGGGCGACCGGAGCGTCATCCAGGTGATGGTCGACCACGATCGCCTGGGCCAGAAGAATGCCAAGGGCTTCTACGCCTACGAGGAAGACCGCAAGGGCAAGCCGAAGAAGGTCGAGGACGAGGCGGCCATCGACCTGGTCAAGGGCGTGGCGACGTCACACCGGGAGTTCTCCGACGAGGAGATCATCGCGCGCATGATGGTGCCGCTGTGCCTGGAGGCCGTGCGCTGCCTCGAGGACGACATCGTGGCGAGCCCGGCCGAGGCCGACATGGCGCTGATCTACGGCATCGGCTTCCCGCCATTCCGCGGCGGCGCGCTGCGCTACATCGACGCCATGGGCCTGTCGGCCTTCGTCGAGCAGGCCGACCGCCTGGCCGAGGAGCTGGGGCCGCTCTACGCGCCCACCGAGAGGCTGCGCGAGATGGCCGCCGCCGGCGAGCGTTTCTATCCCGCCCCGTCCCGGGCCTGAAGCCACGACCCGCGAGTGTCGGACAGAATTCCAAGGAGTAATCGATGAGCGTGAATCCGAGAGACGTGGTGGTGGTCGACTGTGCCCGTTCCGCCATGGCCAAGGCCAAGCAGGGGGCCTTCCGCCACGTGCGGGCCGAGAACCTTTCCGCCGCGGTGATGCAGGCGCTGCTGGAGCGCAATCCCGGGCTCGACCCGGCCGAGATCGACGACGTGATCTGGGGCTGCGTCAACCAGACCCTGGAGCAGGGCATGAACATCGCCCGCAACGCGGCGATCCTGACCGGCATCCCGCGCAGCGTGCCGGCCCAGACGGTCAACCGCCTGTGCGGCTCCTCCATGAGCGCGCTGCATATCGCCACGGCCAACATCCGCGCCGGCATGGGCGATGTCTACCTGATCGGCGGCGTCGAGCACATGGAGCACGTCGGCATGACCCATGGCGTCGACGTCAATCCGGCGGCCAGCCGGCACGTGGCCAAGGCGGCCATGATGATGGGCCTGACCGCCGAGCTGCTGGGCAAGATGCACGGCATCTCCCGCGAGGAGCAGGACGCCTTCGGCGTGCGCTCCCACCAGCGCGCCCAGGCGGCGATGGAGAACGGCGGCTTCGACCGCGAGATCGTCGGCATCGAGGGCCACGACGCCCGGGGCTTCCGGGTGCGGGTCGATCGGGATGAGGTGATCCGCGCCGACGCCAGCCTCGCCAAGATGGCCGAGCTCAAGCCGGCCTTCGACCCGCGCGGGGGCACCGTCACCGCCGGTACCTCCTCGGCGCTCTCGGTGGGCGCCGCCGGCCTGGTGGTGATGAGCGGCGAGCGCGCCCGGGCCCTGGGCCTCGAGCCCATCGCGCGGGTCCTCTCCACCGGGGTGGCCGGTTGCGACGCCTCGATCATGGGCTACGGGCCGGTGCCGGCCTCGAAGCAGGCGCTGAAGGCCGCCGGCCTGACCATCGAGGACATCCAGACCGTCGAGCTCAACGAGGCCTTCGCCGCCCAGGCCCTGCCGGTGCTCAAGGACCTGGGGCTGCGCGACGCCATGGACGAGAAGGTCAACCTCCACGGCGGCGCCATTGCCCTTGGCCATCCGCTGGGCTGCTCCGGCGCGCGCATCAGCACCACCCTGCTCAACGTGATGCGCGAGCGCGACGCCACCCTGGGCCTGGCCACCATGTGCATCGGCATGGGGCAGGGCGTGGCCACGGTGTTCGAGCGGCTGAAATAGCCGTGTCCACCTGACCCGGCCCGTCCATGACGCGCGACGCCGCCCCTTGGGGCGGCGTCGTTCGTTACGGTGCGGGGTTGTCGATCCGGGCGAGGGCGGTCAGCCGGCGTCGGGCGCCGTCTCGGTCGGCGCGATCCACCCCCGCTCGCGGTAATAGCGCAGGGCCCCCTCGTGCAACGGTGCGGTGAGGCCGTCGCGGATCATCTCCTGAGGCGTCAGCACCCCGAGCGCTGGGTGCGAGGCCTTGAAGCGCTCGAAGTCGTCGAAGACCGCGGCCACCAGCCGGTAGACCACGTCCGGGTCGGTGGCCTCGGAGGCGACCAGGGTGGCCTTGACCCCGAAGGTCTGCACGGCCGGCTGGTCGGGGCCATAGAGGTCGGCGGGGATCCAGGCGCGCGTGAAGTAGGGGTAGGCATCCACCAGCAAGTCGACGATGTCACCCTCCACGTCGACCAGGACGGCATCGCACAGCCGGATGGCCTTGGCCACCGACGCGTTGGGATGGCCCACCGTATAGACCATGGCGTCGATGTTGCCGTGACACAGCTCCATCGCCTGCTGGTCGGCCGGCAGGTGGTGGATCGAGCTGAAGTCGCTGCGGCTCCAGCCCTCCGCGTCCATCAGCCGCAGCATGGTGCCCCGCTGGCCCGAGCCTGGGTTGCCGATGTTCACGTTGTGCCCGGTGATGTCCTCCAGGCGATGGATGCCGGCGCCCCGTCGCGCCACCAGGGTGAAGGGTTCGTTGTGCAGCGAGAAGACCGAGCGCAGGCTCTCGTCCGGCCCATCCTTCTGGAAGCCCTCCGTGCCCAGGGTGGCATAGAGGTGGAGGTCGGACTGGGCGAAGGCGAGCTTCAGCTCGCCCCGTCGCAGGGCCCTCAGGTTGGCGCTGGAGCCGTCGGTGGGCTGCGCCTGACAGGGCATATCCAGCGTGCGGCAGAGCGCTCGTCCAACCACGTGGTAGACCCCGGCCGGGCTGGCGGTGGCAATGACCAGGGGCTCCTCGTCCTGTGCCGATAGCGGCCCCGATAGCAGCAGGCCGCCCAGGAGGGCGGCCAGGAGTCCGGTGGATGCTTTCATGATGTACCTCGCGTAGAGCGTCTACCGCCTCACCAGGGCCCCGGGCCATCCCCGGGAGAGCGCCGAGGGCTGACTGCATGGCGCCGCGAGAGGCGGAGGGTGTCCGTGATTGTTAGGGATGATGGCAAGCTTCCCCGCGGCGTCGCTGCTGCCGTGTTTCCGGAGATGCCCAGACACCCTTGAGGTATAGCATGACGCGCAGGAGAGGAGCGGTGGTGTTTATCATCCTTCAAAGAGCGAAGTCAGTCTTATGACTGATACGCCTCACAGGATGCCGGCGTCGAGTCCCGCCGCCATCGCCATGCCGAGCTCCTCCACTCGGTCGACGAACGCCTCCTGCCACTCGCCGCGCAGGAGCAGCGGTGCCTGCACCCACTTCCAGCGCAGGCCGGCGACGATGCTCTCCACGGCGCGCCGGGTGCCGGTGCCGTCATGGCCGGCGCGCACGTAGAGCGCGCAGGGCAGCCCCTGCTGCTCCTCGAGCACCGGGTAGTAGCTGCGGTCGAAGAAGTCCTTGAGCGCACCGCTCATGTACCCGAGGTTCTCGGTGGTGCCGAGCAGGATGGCATCGCAGGCCCGCACGTCCTCGGGGCCCGCCTCCAGCGGCGGCTTGACCACCACCTCCACGGCCTCGATGTCCGGATGGCGCGCGCCTCGCGCGGCGGCCTCGCGTAGTCGTTGCGTATTAGGCGAGGGCGCATGGGCGACGATCAGCAGGCGGGGCATGGCGATCTCCCGGGGTTGAGGGTCGCCCGCCATCATGACATGGGCCGCGGTCGTTGACAGGCGCCGGCCTTTCTCCAAGGCTGATTCGGCGCCGTCGCACCGTCATCCCGACCATTCGACCTCCAGGGAGGTTGATCACCATGGCCTTTGCACTCTCGACCATGCAGCTGGACAGTTCCGCCGATGACCACCCAGGAGCGTGCCTACACCTCGCCCATCTGGTATACGCCGGGCGGCTGACACTATAGCGGACCTCGGTCGTAACTTTCCCGGGCCTATTCGGGCTCTTTCCGGCCTTTCGCTGCGAAGTCTACGAAGATCGGGTCTGGGCCGATTGCCCCATTTCACGTCGACCATCTCCGAGTCGATTTTCTGCGCGAACCGCACGTGGATCCGACTTTTTCGAATGTCCGCTGTTGGCCGAGAGCAGGCATGAGTGGGGTAATCGGGGACAGGTTCTCAATTACCCTCCTCAAGGCAGATTTTGCTCCCGCCATTGCGGGTCCCCTTCAGCGGGACCGCTGATAAGAAGCGGGAAAGGTCCCGTTACAGCGTCTCGTCCAGGAGCATGGCGAGTCGCTTGTGATGCAGGGCGTCGGCGGCCGCGTCGTAGGCGGGGGCGTCCTTGGCCGTGAAGCCGTGGGCTGCCCCCTTGTAGAGCTCCGTGGTGAAGTGCACGCCGGCCCTGGCCAGCACCTCGTCCATGCGGGCGATCTGCTCGGGGGGCAGTAACTCGTCCTTGTCGGCGTGGCCGAGATAGACGCGTCCCTCGAGGCTGCCGACCACGTGGACGGGACTGTTCGGGTCATCGGCCTCCGCCAGCCGTGCCGAGTGGAAACCGGCCGCGGCGGCGACGCGGCCGGGGTGTTCGGCCGCCATGCGCAGCGCGAAGGCCCCGGTCATGCAGTAGCCGACCACGCCCACCTTGCCACCCGCGAACTCGACCTGGATATCGATGCAGTCCAACAGAGCAGCGAAGTCGCGGGATTGTGCCTCGGGCGTCAGGTGGCCGGCATACTCGACCAGCGTCGGTCTCACGTCCGGGTCGCGGAAGGACCTGCCCGCCGGCACGACGGGGCCGCTCGCATCGCGGTAGTAGACGTTGGGCATCAAGACGGCATAGCCGTTGTCCGCGATCTTCTGGGCCTTCTCGTGATAGCAGGGGCGCAGGCCGCCGATATCGGTGAACAGCACCACGGCCGGAAGGGGGCGGTCGGCATCCCCGGGCGTGAAGACATGAGCGTCGATGGTGCCGTCGGCAGCGGGGATGTCGATAGAACGGGACATGAATGGGCTCCGGATGGTCGATGGCGTATGGATGTCGTCAGGGACGAATGGCACTGGAGACGAATCTAACCGGAGGTAGGCCCCGTTGATGAGGTCGTGACCCTCCTGCGCCGAAGATCCGCCGCCGCGCCTGTAGCATGGCCGTTTTCAAGTCGCACGACGGCTTGCACGCGGGGGCAGGTCTGGGGGTATCCATGAATGTGTCGAAGATCCGTGCATGACCGAACTCGTTAAGTGCCCGCTGCAAAGCTGCCCGGGTGCCTGGGGGAGGGGCGTCGCCGGCAGCCGATGAACTCCCGCCGGCCCGCCCTGTCCCTCGACATGGACCGTTGAGTAACCCAGGAAGGCCCCGCATGCCCGATCTACCCGTGTTGAAGGTCTATTACGACGGCATCTGCCCCGTCTGCCGGCGGGATCGTGCCCGCTTCGAGCGCTGGGCGGGGGAGGCCGGTCGACAGGTGGCGTGGTGCGATGTGACCGAGCACCAGGAGACGCTGCGCCAGAAGGGCATCGACCCCCGGGCGGCACTGCTGTCGCTGCATGTGGAAGAGGAGGGCGGGCGCATCGAGGAGGGGATCGACGCCTATGTGCTGCTGATGCACCGGGTGCCGCGGCTCAAGCCCTTGGCTTGGCTGATCAGCCTGCCGGGGCTCAAGCCGCTGCTGCGCCGGTGGTATGACCGCTGGGTACGCGAGCGGTTGGAGCGGGAGGGACGACTGCCCTGAGGGTCAGGACCATGCCGAATCGGGCGGCGTGCCCCCTGGCTGTTCACTGGTCAGAGCCTCCTCTGGCCTGAGCCTGGACCCGCCCGGGCAAGGGTGGCGGGTCTCTTCTTCCGGGCCTTTTCACCGTTCGCGGCGGGCGGACCAGTGGCGCTGCATCTCCAGGAAGGTGATCGAGGCCGACCAGGTGATCAGCATCAGGCCGATCAGCGCCTCGGTGCCGGTCATGAAGCGGATCGGGCCGGTCGGGACCAGGTCGCCGTAGCCCAGGGTGGTGAAGGTGATCGCCGAGAAGTAGACGTAGTCGAGGAAGTCGAGGCTCGCCATGCCTACCAGGTCGCCGGTCAGGGGGTGCGCGCCGAGCAGGGCGAGGGCCACGGCGAAGAGCCAGATCTGGGCGACATGGGTGCCGAACAGCACGAAGCTCAGCATCAAAAAACGCGCGCGCAGGGAGCGACGCGAGGTCTCCAGGCGCTGCCAGAGGCGCATCGACACCTCGTAGTGCATCAGGATGCAGACCAGGACGGTGACCAGGGTGAGCGCCACCGCCCAGAGATGGCCATTGTAGAGGGTGGCAACGAGCACGATGGGCATTCCCTTGAGTAGGTAGAGGGCAAGCCTAGCGCGATCCCGCCCCCATCGTCACCGGCCTGGCGAGGCGAGCGGCCCGGCGGGCTCAACGGGCGAGGCGGGGCGTCACCGGCCTTTCAGCTGGCGCTCCAGGCGCTCCAGACGGGGATCATCGGGCTGCAGGCCGCGCAGGCGCTCGAGGTGCGACAGCGCCCGGGGAATATCGCCGGCGGCGGCGTTCAGGTAGACTGCCGCATAGAGCAGGTCCGGCGCCTCGGGCGCCAGGACGAGCCCCTGCTCGAGGGCCGCCAGGGCCTGGGACTTCCTGCCCAGGCGATCGAGCAGCAGGGCGCGGTTGTAGTGGCTGCGCACGTGCTCGGGGCGCCACTCGACGGCCCGGTCCAGCCAGCTCAGGGCCTCGGCGAAGCGCTGCGCCTCGGCCAGCGAGAGGGCGAGCAGGTAGGCCAGGTGGGCGCGGTCGGGGGGCGGCATGTCCTCCAGCGCCAGGCCATCCTCCAGCACCCGCTGCGCCTCCTGCGCCTCGCCCCGCTGCGAGAGCAGCGTGACCAGGTTGCCTCGGGCGGGAAGGAAGTACGGATCCATCGCCAGCGCCGCCCGGTAGTGCGCGATCGCCTCGTCCGCCCGGCCAATCCGGCTGAGCAGCACGGCCAGGTTGAGGCGATTGCCCGGCAGGTCGGCATTCTCTCTCAGGCGACGCTCGTAGTCGCGCCGCGCGCTCAGGAGGTCATCGCGCCGCGCCTCGGGCAGTCGCATCAGCGAGACGCCGGCCAGCGCCTTCACGACCTCGTCGCGGACTGCCAGCAGCGGATCATCGAGCAGCGGCAGCAGTAGCGCCAGCCTGGCCGCGTCGGGCGCGCGGGCGAAGGCCGGGACGCTGGCGGCGCGCACCAGGCCGGCCTCGTCGACCAGGGCGGCCTCCAGGGTGGGCAGTGCCGGTACCCCGAAGTCGGCCAGGGCATCGATCGCCGTGGCGCGCACGATATCTGGGGTCGCCTCGTTCGCCACCAGCCGCTGCAGGGGGCGCAGGGCGTCGCTTCGCCCCTGGCGGGCGGCGGCGAGGATCTCGCCGTAGTGGGTGGCGCCGCGCTCGGCACGGGCGAGCTCGCCGAACCACGCCTGGATGCTCGCGGCCGCGCGCTCCGGGGACATGTCGTCGTGGCAGCGGGTGCAGGCGTCCGGGCTCCCCGTGGCCTCGGCGAGGTCCGGGCGCGGCACGCGAAAGCTGTGATCGCGCCGCGGGTCGACCACCATGTAGGTGGTCTCTGGCATGTGGCAGCTCACGCACTGGGCGCCCTCGCTGCCGGGCGTGTGGTGGTGATGATCGATGCTGTCGTAATCCGACGGGGTGATGCCGGGAAACCGCGCGGGGGGAGCGGCGTTGTGGCACTGGGTGCAGACGGCGTTGCCCTCGAGGCGCAGGCGGTTGGTATGCGGGTCGTGACAGTCCGTGCAGCTGACGCCGGCCTGATACATCTTGCTCTGGGCGAAGGAGCCATAGACGTAGACCTCGCCCTGGATCTGGCCGTCGGCGTGGTAGAGCCCCTCCGTCAACAGGCTGGGCAGGGCGCTGTCGAGCAGCGGCTGGCCATGTGCCGGGCCCACTCCGAGTGGCTGGCGGCGGCTGTGGCAGCGGGCGCACTGGCCGACGAGTTCCTGGCCCCTCATCCCGTCGAGGTCCACGCCCAGGCCCCTGTCCGTCGCGCGTGCCGCCGCATCCAGCGACGAGGCATCATGCTCTTCGGGTGACCAGGACTCGGCCCAGTCGAGGTGCGCCCGGCTCGGGCCGTGACAGCTCTGGCAGCCCACGCTCTGTTCGTGCCAGGTGGTGGCGAAGACGTCCTCCACCGGGTCATAGCCCTTCTGCAGGTTGGTAGAGTGGCAGTCGGCGCACATGGCGTTCCAGTTCTGGTAGCGCCCCTGCCAGTGCAGCGGGTCGTCCGGCGTGAAGGTCTGGCCGGGATAGAGCGAGAACCAGCGCTGGCCGCCGTCCTGCTCGTCGCGGGCGTCCCAGGCGATGGTCATGCCCTGCAGCCGGCCGCCCGGCAGCTCAATCAGGTACTGCTGAAGGGGAAAGTAGCCGAAGGTGTAGGCGATCTCCCAGGTGGCCTCGGGCTCGCCGGGGCCCTCGAGGGTGACGAGGAAGCGCTCCTCCTCGCGGTGGAAGCGCGCCTGGACCTCGCCCTCTTCCCCGCTCTCGATGAAGCGGGCGTCAGTGAAGTCGCCGAGCACGCTGTCCGGGGTGGCGGGGCGCATCGCCCAGCCGTGGTCGGAGTCCTGCCAGGCGGCCGCTTCCTCCCGATGGCAGCCGGCGCAGCTGCCTTCCGGGGCATAGCCCTCGGCCTCGCTGGCCAGGCGCGGCGAGGCGGCCTGGACGCTGTCGACGAGCAGCAGCGTCAGCAGGGTCAGTATCGACAGACGCCGCGTCAGGCGGCGACCGAGGTGAAAACTAGGAGCGGAGACGGGCGAGGCGAAGGCGTCCAATGCGATGGCACTCCCTGTGTCGTGCGGTGTCGTGTCGATTGCATGGCGAACAGACGTGACGCCGCCATGGCCCCCCGGAGGAGACCATGGCGGGTGACGAGCGGCCGATTATTGCATGGCCTTGGATGTGAACTCCTCGATCACGTTGGACATGTCGAAGGAGGCGCCGCCCTGCACCGGCGGGTACTCGGCCAGCGAGGCCAGGTGCTGCTGCATCAGCACCGACATGGGCTGGAAGAGCCAGGAGATCTTCTGCGTCAGATGGCCGTAGCTGTCCGTCGAGTCGTAGCTCTCGTAGGGATCCATGCGCAGGTTGAAGATCAGCGGCATGGTCCGTGGCACCACGTTGGCGTAGTAGTCCTCCTTGGTGGAGAAGTGGAACTTCCAGGGCCCCATGCGCACCGCGGTCAGCTTGTTCTCGTAGTAGTGGAAGATATGCGTTCGGGCGGACGCCTCGGCGTCACCCCGCCAGTACGGCAGGTTGTTGACGCCGTCGATGTACTGGTCCATCTCCGTCTTCACGCGCTGGACCGGATCCTCGATGCCGGCCGCCACCGCCAGGCTGGTGAACATGTCCTGGTGGCCCTGGATGCCGTTGCGCACGCTGCCGGCGGGAATCTCCCCGGGCCAGCGCAGCATCGAGGGCACTCGGATCCCGCCCTCGTAGGTGGTCATCTTCTCGCCGCGGAAGGGCGTCGTGCCGCCGTGTGGCCAGGAGCTGTGCTCGGGGCCGTTGTCGGTGGAGTACCAGACGATGGTGTTGTCGGCCAGGCCCTGCTCCTCCAGCCAGTCCAGCACGGTGCCGATGTCATGGTCGTGCTGCAGCATCCCCGAGCCGTAGAGGTCGGCCTCGGAGGTGTATTCCTCCGCGGCATAGCGCCACTCGTCGTTGAGGCGGGTGTAGAGGTGCATGCGGCTGGTGTTCAGCCACACGAAGAAGGGATCGCCCGCGCTCTTGGCCTTCTCCATGAACTCCAGGGCGCGAGGAACGATTTCTTCGCCATCGAAGTTCTCCATGCGCTCGCGCGTCAGCGGGCCGGTGTCCTCGATGGTCTGGGCGCCGATCACCCCGAAACGCGGCATCTCGGTGTCGTCGAACTCCTCGGTGGCGACGCTGTGGAGCACGCCCCGCGTGCCAAACCGCTTCTCGTAGGCTTCCAGTGAGCCTGAGAACGCCTCGCCGAAGCGCTGGTAGTCGCGCTGTTCCGCTTCTTCCTGGGTGTTGAGGTGATAGAGATTGCCGAAGAACTCGTCGAAGCCGTGCACGGTAGGCAGGTGCTCGTTGCGATCGCCCAGGTGGTTCTTGCCGAACTGGCCGGTGCGGTAGCCCTCCGCCTTCAAGAGTTCGGCCAGGGTCGGCGATTCGGCCTGCAGGCCCAGGGGAGAGCCGGGCTGGCCCACCGTGGTCATGCCCGAGCGGATCGGGTACTGCCCGGTGATGAACGCGGCCCGGCCCGCGGTACAGGAGGGCTGGGCATAGTGGTCCGTGAACAGCACCCCCTCGTCGGCGATCCGGTCGATGTTGGGCGTCGAGTAGCCCATCACCGAGTTTTCGTAGGCCGACAGGTTCGTCCAGCCGATGTCGTCGCCCCAGATCACCAGGATATTGGGGGGACCCTCGCCGCCGCCGGCCGCGCTCGGCGTCGTTGCGCCGGACTCCTCCTCGTGTTCGCCAGCCCATGCCGAGCCGCCCAGGGAGAGCGCCATCACCGCCGCTATCCCCACCGTTGTCGTGTTCATCCTCATCCTGACCTCCGAGTACTCGTGATACGTCCTTTGATCCTGGGCATGAACGGGCTCGTTGGGGAGTCACCTCGACGTCGGGCCGCACGCCCACTCCCTCAAGCTAGTCCAAGGCGCGGCGTTGGCAAGACAGGGGAGTGGCTCCGGCAGGGGAGCCCCGGTGCGTGCGCCGAGCCGCGATGACGCTGTCTCGGGGCGCTGCTAGGATGAAGCCATTCCTCATTCGGGTGGCCGGCCCCCGCATCTCGGGCGCGGGCCGGCCACCCTGCAAGGACGACACGATGACCCGCTCCCCCGTCGCCGAGGCGGCACCCGCTCAGGATCACCTCTCGCCGCTCAAGCTGACGCGCGTCGGCATCGATACCTACCGGGAGAACGTGGCCTACATGCACCGGGAGTGCGACCGCTACCGGGCCGAGGGCTTTCAGGCGCTGGCCAAGGTCGAGGTGCGGGCCGACGGCCAGCGCATTCTCGCCACGCTCAACGTGGTGGACGATGCCTCGATCGTCTCCTGCGGGGAGCTGGGGCTCTCCGAGGAGGCCTTCGCCACCCTGGGGGTCGCCGAGGGCCAGCCGGTGAGCATCCTGCAGGCCGAGCCGCCGCCCTCGATTCCCGCCCTGCACCGCAAGATCGCCGGCGAGCGGCTGACCCGTGACGACTTCCTGCATATCGTTCAGGACATCGCCGAGCGGCGCTACTCGAAGATCGAGCTGACCGCCTTCGTGGTCGCCTGCGACCGCAACGAGCTCGACCGGGAGGAGGTCTTCTACCTGAGCGACGCCATGAGCCGGGTGGGGCGGCGGCTCGACTGGCACGAGCATCCGGTGGTCGACAAGCACTGCATCGGCGGCATCCCCGGCAACCGCACCTCGATGCTGGTGGTGCCGATCGTCGCCGCCCACGGCCTGCTGTGCCCCAAGACCTCCTCGCGGGCCATCACCTCGCCCTCGGGCACCGCCGACACCATGGAGGTGCTGGCCAACGTCGACCTGCCCTTCGAGGAGCTGGGTCAGTTAGTGCGCACTCACCGCGGCTGCCTGGCCTGGGGCGGCACCAGCCAGCTCTCGCCGGCCGACGACGTGCTGATCTCGGTGGAGCGTCCGCTCTCCATCGACTCCCCGGGGCAGATGGTCGCCTCGATCCTCTCCAAGAAGGTCGCCGCCGGCTCCACCCACCTGCTGCTCGACATCCCCATCGGTCCCCATGCCAAGGTGCGCTCGATGCCCGAGGCGCGCCGGCTGCGCAAGCTCTTCGAGTTCGTGGCCGGGCGCATGGGCCTGACCCTGGACGTGGTGATCACCGACGGCAGCCAGCCGGTGGGGCGGGGCATCGGCCCCGTGCTGGAGGCCCGGGACGTGATGCGAGTGCTCACCAACCACCCCGATGCCCCCATGGACCTGCGCCAGAAGGCCCTGCGCCTGGCCGGGCGAATGCTGGAGTTCGACCCGGACGTGCGCGGCGGCGACGGCTTCGGCCTGGCCCGGGACATCCTCGACGCCGGCCGGGCCCATGAGAAGATGCAGGCCATCATCGCGGCCCAAGGCGCCCGGCCCTTCGATCCCGAGCAGCCGCCGCTGGCGCCGCACTGCCTGGAAGTGACCGCTCGCTCCGGCGGCGTGGTGACCGCCATCGACAACCTGCAGCTGGCGCGCATCGCCCGGCTCGCCGGGGCGCCGCGGGCCGTGGGCGCCGGGATCGACGTGCTGGCGCGGATCGGCGATACGGTCGAGGCCGGCCAGCCGCTCTATCGCGTCTATGCCGCCTACCCCAACGAGCTGACCTTCTCCCGCCAGGCCAGCGAGCGCGACAGCGGCTTCGCCATCGGCCAGCCCGACCAGATCACCCGACTCAACGTGGAGTGCTGATGAGCCCCGTACTGCTCTACTGCGACGACGAGGCCGCCGCCGCCTGCCGCCTGGCCGAGGCCGCGGGGCTGACGGCGGTGGCCATCGCCCGCCACCGCTTCCCCGACGAGGAGCTGCGCCTGACGCTGCCCCTTGCCGATACCGCCGACTTCCCCGAGACCCTGGTGGTCTACCGCAGCCTCGACCGGCCCAACGACAAGCTCGTCGAGCTGCTGCTGGTCGCCCGCCATGCCCGGGCCCAGGGCGTGCGCCGGCTGGTGCTGGTGGCGCCCTATCTCGCCTACATGCGCCAGGACATCGCCTTTACTCCCGGCGAGGTGGTCAGCCAGCCGCTGATCGGCCACTTCCTCGCCGAGCTGTTCGACGCCGTGATCACCGTCGATCCCCACCTGCACCGCATCGCGCGCCTCGACCAGGCGATTCCCCTCGACCACGCCGTCGCGCTCTCCGGGGCGCCGCGCCTCGCCGAGCTGATCGCCGAGAAGCGCGCGGCTCCGCTGCTGGTCGGCCCCGACGCCGAGGCGCGCCAGTGGGTGCAGAGTGCGGCCGAGGCGACCGGCTTCGAGGTCGGCGTCTGCCACAAGACCCGCCGCGGCGACCGGGACGTGACGATCCGGCTGCCGGACCTCGACGTGGCCGGCCGCCAGGTGGTGCTGATGGACGACGTGGCGAGCTCCGGCCATACCCTGGCCCGCGCCGCCGAGGCGCTGCTCGGTGCCGGGGCGGCCTCGGTGGACGTGGCCGTTACCCACGCGCTCTTCGTCGACGATGCGCTGGCGGTGATCGAGGCCGCCGGGGTGGGGGAGGTGTGGAGCACCGACGCCATCGCCCATTCGAGCAACGCCATCGCCCTGGCGCCGCTGCTGGCGCCGGCCCTCGCCCGGGTGCTGGCGGCCTGGCGATAGCTCGCGCGGCCCTCTCGAGGGCATCGTCAGATCGAGGAAGCCGTCAGGAGCGCTCGGCGAAGGGGACTCGGCAAGAAGGGGGCGGGCAAAGCGACGAATAGCGGGGGTTTTGCGCGGCTGTTCCCGGCCTGGGCGCCTTGTGCAGGTTATATCGTCATGTTCTTGTTTAAGGTCGACGGTGGACTGCGGAAGGGGGAGGCGCGATGGACATGACGAACGGAGCCGTACTGCTGGCCGGCGTGGCCCTGACCATGGGACTGGCGGCCGTGGGGGTGCTCTGGCGTCTGCGTCGCGACCGCCGCCCCGAGCGACCTGCCGAAAAGGAGCGCGCCGAGGCCGCCCCCGAGATGCCGGCGGCGCCCCCGGTCGAGCCCCCCGCGCCGCAGGCACCGAGCGCCCCGGCCGCGCCCGAGCCCGAGCAGGTGGCACGGCGCTTTCGTGTCGCCGCGGACGGCGAGGTCCGGCAGTGCCTGTTCGTGGTCCTCGACTGGCCCGGGCTCGATACCAATCGGCGCATCCGCCGCCGGCTGGAGGAGGTCGGGGCGGTCTACGACGCCCGCCAGCGGGTCTACAACATCCATCCGCCGCGCACCGGCTATCGCATGATGATCGCCAACAGCACGCCGCCCGGCGCGCTGCCGCCCCTGCACGAGGAGGGGGAGCACCCGGTGGTCGACGGCCTCTCCATCCTGGTGCATTTCCGCAACCGGCGTCGCGTCGCCCACAGCCCCGATGCGCTGATCGACTTCACCCGCTCCATCGCCGCGCTCGGCGGCAAGATCCTCGACGCCGAGCGCCGCGAGGTCAGCGACGCGGAGTTCGAGCAGCTGCGCGGCGCCACGCCCTAGTCGCCGCGCCCGGGGGCGTCGCGATGGCCGGGCGCGCCGCTAGCCGGCGTCCTGCTCCCCGCTCCCCTCGGGCTTGGCGCTCCCCTGATGGGCGAGGGGCCCCGCCTCATCCAGGCGCGGGTGGTGGTCGAGGAACTCGCGATGCGGGTCGGGCAGGGCGTCCAGGGCCTGGACGGTGTGGGTGATGGCGTGGATCGCCGCCAGCACGTCCCGGGTATGGCCGGTCTCGGAGATGGTGTGCATGTTGCGGATCGGGAAGCCGATCGAGGTGGCCACGCAGTCCACGGCGGCGAGCACCCCGGCCATGCCGTCGGTGCCGGTATCGGGCCCCACGATGTCGCGTTGCATGGGGATGCCCTGCTCCCGGGCGGTGGCCTCGATGATCCGGTTGAGCTGCTCGCTGGCGATGGCGCCCACCGACATGGTGAAGCCCTTGCCCATCTCCAGCGGCTGCATGCGCCGGTCGCCGATGCCGGGGGCGGCCACGTAGTCGTGGTTCACGTCCACGGCGATGATGGCGTCGGGACGCAGTTCCCCGGCCAGCACCCGGCTGCCGTAGCGGCCGATCTCCTCGTAGCTGGCGATCGCGAACAGCACGCGCATCTGCTCGGTGCCGCCCGCCTCGGCGATCAGCCGCGCCACCTCGGCGGTGACGAAGCAGCCCAGGCCGTTGTCCAGGTAGGCGCCGTAGAAGGTGTCCGGGCTGAAGCCCGGGCGGATGGGTCGGTTGAGCAGGATGGCGTCGCCGGGGCGCACGCCGAGGTTCTCCACCTGCTGCTTCTTGTTCTCGCCGTGGATCTGCAGGTCGAGGTAGATCTGCTCCTTCTTGATGCCCTTCTCGCCGGAGCGCTGCGCCGGGTCGGAGAAGTGGATGGCGCCCAGCGCCTCCACGGTGCCGCCCTCGAGGCGCCGATAGCGGCCCGGCGCCGCGGGATCCTCGCTGAACAGCGTGACCTCGTGGCCGATCAGCACGCCCGGCAGGAAGGAGTCGGTGTTGATCCAGATCTTGCCGTCCTCGCCGATGGAGCGCACCTGCATGCGGATCTTGTCGGCGTGGCCGATGATCATCACCTTGAACAGGTCGTCGCGGCCCGGGTGGGTGTCGAGCACCACGCCGGCGTGGCCCTTGAACTGCTGGAGTCGCCAGTGCGCGGGGGTGGTGGCCTCGAAGCGGGGCTTCAGCACGCCGTAGGTCATCGCGCCCTCGAGTCCCACGGGGCTCGGGGCGGCGAGGATGCGCCGCATCAGGTCGAACTGCGCCTCGGGCATGGCCTGGGTCCAGGGGGCTTGGGGATCGCTCATGGGCTGCTCTCTCGATGGCTCGGTGTAAAGGGTCCGCTCACGGCGTAGGCGGTGAGCCTGGATCCACAGGATGCGGCCTCGCGGCCCGGGCGCGCAAATCAGCGACGCAGCCAGTAGCCCCGGCCCAGGGGCCCCGGCGGATCGTCGATCACCGGGGAGTGCGCGGGATCGAGGGCAGGCGAGAGCGGGGGGTGACCCGCGGGGGGCTCGGCCGCCAGCAGCCGGCGGATGCGTTCGCGGGTCGAGGGGTGGGTGCGCAGCCACTCGGGGCCGGCCGGCGGATGGCGGCCGAAGAGCGTCAGCAGCCAGCGGCCGTGATGACGCTCCAGCGCGGCCAGTGCCGAGGCCAGGCCCCGGGGGTCACCGGTCAGGCTCGCGGCCTCCAGGTCGGCGGCGTACTCGCGGTGGCGGGAGAGGGCCAGCTGCAGCAGGGTGCTGAGGGTGGGCGAGAACGCCACGATCAGCAGCACGCCCCAGGGCAGTCGCAGCTCGCCGGCCAGGATCATCGGCAGCATCAGCAGCAGGCTGACCTGCAGCAGCGTGGTGAGAAAGAGCGTCAGGCGCGTCATGGCCGCGGCCATCGACATCACCCGGGTGTCGCCGTGGCGCAGGTGGCTGACCTCGTGGGCGAGCACTCCGGCCAGCTCGCGCAGGGTCAGGGTGCGCAGCAGGCCGGCGGTGACGGCGATGCCGCCGTCGCGCCGGGTGCCCACCGCGAAGGCGTTGAGGTCGGGGGAGGGCGTGTAGAAGAGCCGCGGCGGCCCGGCGAGTCCGGCGCGTCGATAGAGGGCGTCGAGCAGGCGATAGAGGATCGGCGCCTGATGGCGCTCGACCAGGCCGGCGCCGGCCTCGGCGAGGATCACCCGGGCCGGCACCCAGCTGCCGGCCAGCGCCCCGACGACCGCCGCGGCGAGGCTCATCAGCAGGCCGAGGCCGCCGGCCAGCAGGTAGCCGGGGACCGCCAGCACCAGCGCCAGCCCACCCATGATCAGCAGGGTCTGCAGGCCGTTCTTCAGGCGGCTTTGCTCGCGACGCGCGGTCTCGGTCGTCATGAGGCGCGGTGACCTGAGGAGGGTGGGCGATACGCCCAGTATCCCTCGTCGAGGCAAGGCTGTCATGGCCGGCGACGGCCCCGGCGGACGGTGATGCAGGCAGGCCAGGCCCCTCGCGGGGCCTGGCCTGGGTCAGGGGTGGCGGCGTGTCTCGTCGGGGACCGTGTCGAACGGTCGGTTGTGGCCGGCGGGTGCCTTCCTGGCGCCGGTGCGCGGTCGGGTCAGTGAGACAGGAGCAGCGCGGCTGCCGGTGTTACTTCCACCAGCGCTCCTGCTCTGGGGTCGGCCCCTGATAGGTCTGCCGAGGTTCCTGGGAGTGGATACGTTCGGTACCCATCATCTGTTCGCTCGTGTCGGCGATGCCCTGATGCAGACGAGCACTGCGCTCTTCCAGATAGGTGGAATCGCCTGCCAGGGAGGCACTCACGGAGAACAGACTGATCACCAGGATGGCCGTCAGGGTCGTGAGTTTCATGGGACGCCTCATCGTGTCGTGGCGCTGACGCTGTGGGGTCGGTCCGGCGCCAATCATCGAACCGATCCGCAAGTGTCCATCTTCGCAGGGGATCGCCGGTCGGGTGCGGGCGTGCCCTGGCGGACACTCGGGGTGCCGGTCGTCAAGGCGTGCTGAGCAAGAAGAGGGTCGCGTGAAAGAAGGAGGGGCTGGAATTCACATGACCGCCGTGGTTCTTTGCGCTGGCCTTCCGGTCGCCGCCGCGGGCACCTTGGCGCTGGCTCTAATAGTATAGTGCCCGGTGCTCGCGGCGCGGCACGCTGGCGCCCGAAAGCACCCCCTGGCCGGCGAAAATCAGGCGTTCGACTGGGCGTCGCCGCGGCCCTATCGGCCCCTGAGATGACAAAGGTAGGGCGCTGGACCCGGGCCCCGGGGCGGCGCCCCGCGAGGCTCCGCGGCGCCTCGTCCCGGCTATTCCTTCGGGCCCGGCGTTCGGCCCCTGTCTTCAGGCCTTCAGCCGGTGCAGGGTGTCGACCAGCCGCTGGCACAGGGCGTCGAGGGTCTGCTGCTGCCCGTCGTCGATGAGCCGGCCCCGGTCGTCGAAGGCCTCGGCGGCGCGGGCCACGGCGAGCTGGTCGGGCAGCACGGTCACGCCGATGTTGGTGAGCAGCTGGCGGGTCAGCGTCAGGCTGCGCAGGCCGCCGAGCCCTCCCGGGGAGGCGGAGACCACGCCGGCCAGCTTGCCCGCGAAGAGCGCAAGGCCGCTCTCGCCCTGGTGGGGGCGGCTCAGCCAGTCGATGGTGTTCTTGAGCAGCGGGGTGATGAAGCCGTTGTACTCCGGCGAGGCGATCAGCAGGCCGTCGTGCTCGGCCAGGCCGCGCCGCAGCACCAGGGCGTTCTCGGGCAGGCCCCGCTCGGCCTCCAGGTCGCCGTCGTAGAGGGGCATCGGGTGGTCACGCAGGTCGATGAAGGTGGGGCGACCACCCGCCCGCTCGATGCTCTCGGCGGCCTGGCGGGCCAGCCGCTTGTTGTACGACCCGGCGCGGGTGCTGCCGGCGAAGACCAGGATGCGGGGGTGGGGCTGGCGATCGGTCATGGGGCTCTCCTCGTCGTTCCGTCGATGTGGCGCGCCTCCCGAAGAGGGAGGCGGGGCCTGCCGTACCATCCTCGGGGTCATGCCGTATTCTGGGGCCGTCGGCCACCCGGTGGTCAAGCCTGTCGTTCACCGGGTGCGTCGGCGAGGGCGCGTCGCCCCGGGTCCCCCGTCATCCCCGGATCTCGGCGATCACCTCGCCGGTGGCCTCGCTCAGCCCTATCTCCTGGAAGCCGAGGCCGGCATAGAAGTCCCGGGCGACCTGGTTGGTGGGCACATAGCAGATCAAGATGCGCTCGAAGGGCCCCTGCGCCCTGATCTCGTCCAGCACACACCGCAGGGCCCGGTGCCCGATGCCTCGTCCCTGGTGGTGTCGGTCGACCATCAGTCGAAAGATGCTGTAGGCGGGAAGCCGTCCCTCCTGCTCTAACGACTCGTACATGAGAAAGCCCGCTACCTCGCCGTCGCAGTGAATGGCGCGGGGTCGGAGGGTGGGCTGGAAGGACGATTCGGCAAGGGAGTAGAGGTTGCTGGCCACATAGCCGCGCTGGGAAGTCGCCACCTCCAGCGCGATGACGGCCTCGAAGTTCTCGCGGGTGACCTGCTTCAGTACGACGTCCATGGTGTGCTCATCTACGCGGAGTGTCAGGGGCAGCCCGGGCAGGGGCTCGCGGAGGGGCCATTCGTGGGTCGGGGATCCGGATGCAGCGGGACACCGTGCCCAGCCGGGGGCTGGCGATGTGGAGGGTCACCTCGCCCTCCCCCTGGATCACCCATTCGGCATGGGCCTGGTGGCCGTTGCCGCGGGAGCGCTGGTACCAGGGCATCTGGGCGCCGTCGCCGAGGCCCCGGCCCCAGCCTTCCAGGTGGCCCAGCCGCTGGCGTGCCCGGGCGGGGTCGTGGAGCCGACAGCCCGTGGTGCTGGCCTCGGCTTCCAGTCCACTGTTCCAGGGGCGCTGCCGGGCCGCCTGGACGCCGTAGCTCGGCAGGTAGCCATGGTTGGCGACCGTCACCTCCAGGGCATGGAACCCCTCGCCCAGGGGCGTGCAGTGCACCGCCTCGATGACGAGGCGCGGCATCATCGAGGCGACCCGCAGCCAGTAGCTGCAAAGGCCGTCGCAGATCGCCGGCAGCTCCTCAGGCGGCGGGTTCCAGATGCCGAGGCACGGATCCAGTCCGCCGACCTCCACCTCGCCCAGCTGAGGGTGCGTCATGGGATGCCAGTCGTCGAACAGCCGTCCGCCGTTGCTGACTCGATCCCACCGGGCGAGCCGCGCCATCTGCTCGCGGTCCAGCGCGGTGTAATGGTCGATGAAGCGTTCGGGACGGGGCAGGTCGAGGCGCTGGAAGAGGTCCCAGAGCTCGCAGACCTGGGCCAGGCAGCCGCGCTGGTGATAGGCGAATTCGATGAGGTCGCCATGAAGCGGGGTCTCCGGCTGGTAGCTGAACTCCTCGAAGCTGCTCACGGTGGGGTAGCCGGTGAACGAGGCGCCCCAGGCGGCCAGCTGTCGGTAGATCGCGAGGTCCTGGGGGTCCATGTCACGGTCCGGGGCATCGACCAGCGGACGGATGAAGACCCCCCCGAAGGTGTGGAGGTTGAGCCAGGCGTAGAGGTTCGGGTGGGCGAGGGCGAAGTCGATGATGGCCCGGGTCTCGGGGGCGTCGCCGGGGTAGTGGCCGGCGCCGACCTGATCCGGCTCGGGCCGCCAGCCCCAGGGAAAGTTGCGGTTGAAGTCCGGGGTGTCGGCCAGCCAGTCGGGCTCGGGAACCGTCACCCCATCCCAGTGATCGATCATCCCCTCGGGATAGAGCCGCCAGTAGGGGGGCGGGTCCTCCACCTGGCGAGGCAGCATCAGGCCCGGGTGGTCCGATGAGGCGACGAAGTCGCCCGCCTCGTCCTGGCAGCGCAGGTAGCGGCAGCGACCGTCGCCGTCCAGGTCCTCGCTGCGCCAACTCGGGCGATCGGGGCTGCCGGGGGTTCGCCGAGGGGCGGAGCGCACAAAGCCGCCCTGGCGCAGCACCTGCTCGGCGCCGTCCGGCGAGATGCGCGGGCAGACATGGAACAGTACCTCCCGCAGATGCCGGCACTGGTGCTCGGGGCACTCGACCGGCAGCCGGTCCGGGGCGAGGTGCAGCGCCAGGACCATCTCCGCCACCGCCAGGGCGACGCTGGAGCCGGCCAGTTCGGTCCCGTGCATGTTGCCGTCCACCCAGACGGCGGGACGCCGGCGATCCGGCTCGGGGCCGAGGGTCAGCACCCAGATGTCGCGCCCCTCGGGGCTTACGCCAATGCTTTCCAGGCGGGCCAGTCGGGGGTGGTCCCGGGCCCAGGTCTCGAGCTGGCGGGTCAGCGCCTCGTGGCTGAGGTAGCGGCGGCGGAAGAGGCCATTGAAGGTGTCCTGGGTCATGCCGATGCCTCGCCGTGTCGTGTCGCGCTGTCAGTATGGCGCATCCGTGGGGAAGCGGGCCTCGGCAGGGCGGCTTATCCCTCCCGGGCCCGCTGTGCCAAGCTGTCAGCGGGATGAGCAACGCGACGATGCGAGGCCACATGAACGATCGGCGGCGGGACGCACTGGAGCAGGAGCATCGGCCGGAGATGATCGAACGGCGGCTTCGCGCCCCCTCCCGTCACCGGCACCTGCCCGATGCCATCCTCGGCGGTATCGACGGCTGCGTGACCACCTTCGCGGTGGTCACCGGAGCCTTCGGCGCAGGGTTCTCCTCCACGGTCGCGCTGGTGCTGGGGGTCGCCAACCTGCTCGCGGACGGCTTCAGCATGGCGATCAGCAACTACGAGGCGGTCCATGCCCAGCGCGAGCATCTCGACGGGGTCCGTCGCACCGAGCATCACCATATCGATGTGGTGCCGGAAGGGGAGCGCGAGGAGATCCGCCAGATCTTCCAGCGCAAGGGGTTCACGGGGGAGACCCTGGAACGGGTGGTGGAGACCATCTGCAGCAATCGCGAGACATGGGTGGAGACCATGGTGGCCGAGGAGCATGGCCTGCAAACGGTCGGACTCAGCCCGATGCGCTCGGCGTGGGCGACCTTTCTGGCCTTCATGGTCGTCGGCGCAATGCCGCTCGTGCCCTATGCGATGCCGTGGCTCGATCCCACACGGCAGTTCTTGGCGAGCCTGGCGGTGGCCGGGCTGATGTTCTTCCTGATCGGCATGGGCAAGAGTCTCGTCTATCACCAGCCGCTGCTGACGTCGGGGCTGCGGACCCTGCTGATCGGCGGGGCCGCGGCGGGACTGGCCTTCTTCACCGGCTACTTGGCACAGGCGATGTTCGGCCTGGGCCCCTGACGGGAGCGGCTCAGGAGGCGGAAGTGTCGTCGCTCGGGTCGGCGAAGGCGCTGCGATGGAAGGCGGCGGCCGCCTCCACCTCGGCCACCCCGCAACTGCCGGGCGCCGGGGGAGGCGCGCCGGCCAGCACCGAGAGCACGGCATGGGTGCCCCGGGCAAGCGACTCGAGGTTGTAGCCGCCTTCCAGCACGAAGACCAGGTGGCCGTCGCAGTGTCGCTCGGCGAGTGACTGCAGCAGGCCGGTCATGGCCCCGAAGCCCTCGTAGGAGACGTTCAGCGCCAGGTCGTGCCAGTGCGGGTCGAAGCCCGCCGAGACCAGGATCAGGTCGGGGCGGAACCAGTCCGCGGCGGGGAACAGGATATCGCGGAAGGCCTTGAGATAGGCCTCATCGCCGGTGCCCGCGGGAACCGGAACGTTGATGATGGTGCCCTCGCCGCGGCCGGCCCCGACCTCTTCGAGCTGACCCGAACCGGGGTAGAAGGGGCTGGCGCGGTGGATGTCGAAGAACAGCACATCGGGATCGGCCCAGAAGATCTCCTGGGTGCCGTTGCCGTGATGGGCGTCCCAGTCGATGATCATCACCCGCCGGCAGCCCAGGGCTTCTCGGGCATGGGCGGCGGCCACCGCGACGTTGTTGAAGAGGCAGAACCCCCTCGCTCGAACCGGCTCCGCATGATGGCCGGGAGGGCGCACCAGGGCGAAGGCACTCTCGGACCGGCCCTCCATGACGGCCTCCACGGCGGCGATGGAAGTGCCGGCGGCGACCTCGGCCGCCTCGATGCTGCCCGGTGAGACCGCCGTGGTATCCACATCCAGCCAGGCATTCTGTCCCCGCAGGCTGAAGATCTCGTTCAGGTAGGTGGTGGTGTGGACCCGGGCGAGCTGTTCGCGGGTGGCGGCACGCCCCGGTTCGAAGCTGAGACCGGCAATCGGTTCGCGCTCCAGCAGATGGTGAATGGCGCTCAGGCGCCCGGGATGCTCCGGGTATTTCCATGGGGTGCCGAGACCGGCGAGCAGCTGACGAATCCGCTTGTCCATGCGGTCGGGCAGGAAGGGCACCTCGATGTTGGGGTGGTGGTCCAGCATTCGTTCGTCGTAGAAGGTGATCACGCGGGTCTGGTCGGCCACGATGGCAACTCCTGAAAGGCAGAACGACACGACACCCGGTAGCGGGTGCCTGGGTACACCATAGCCGGGATGTGCCACAGCCTGCATTCAACGCAGGCCGCCTCTCCGTCCGGCATTGAGCTGGCGCGTCTTCGGTCGGACAACGTAGGCTGGTGCACATTGTCATCCGGCAGGGAGTCCGCCCATGGAACACTTCATGCAGGCCGCGCTCGAGGAGGCCCGCCAGGGGCTCGACGAGGGCGGCATCCCCATCGGCTCCGTGCTGGTACATCGCGGTGTCATCATCGGCCGCGGCCGCAATCGCCGCGTGCAGCTGGGCAGCGCGGTGTTGCACGGCGAGATGGATGCCCTGGAGAACGCCGGGCGCCATCCGGCCGAGGTCTACCGCGAGAGCACGCTCTATACCACGCTCTCGCCCTGTGCGATGTGCAGCGGCGCCATCCTCCTCTACGGCATCCCCCGGGTGGTGATCGGCGAGAACCGGACCTTCCTCGGCGAGGAGGCGCTGCTCGAGGAACGCGGCGTCGAGGTAGAGGTGTGGCAGGATCCCGAGTGCATCGCGCTGATGGAGGCCTTCATCGCCGCCTCGCCCGAGCTGTGGCACGAGGACATCGGCGAGTAGCCCCTGGCCGTCAGGGCATGGCGAGAGACCCTTGATCCGGGTCAAGTCGGCCGGGTGCTGCTACCTTGAGGGAGTCTGCTCCCGGGATGACGCCACGACGCCGTGGAGCAGGATGCGAGTGACATCGCGACCGCTCGTTCGGGCATGCCCGGCACATGGTCTCCAGCCGCCAGGGCGCGTGCGTCCGGCATGACGTTCTCCTCTGTCCTTGGAGACAGACGCTGCCAGGACCTTCATCTTGCCGATCCTCCGCCTGTTCGGGCCGTTTCTCCGCGACCGCCGTGCCCCATGATCCTCCCCCTGCCGCGTGCCGTGTGCTTCGCGTTGGGCGCAGCGATGATCGGGCTCGTGGTCGTGCCGACCGAGGCGGCATTCGACCGAGGGCTCAGTACCTCCGAGCTCGTCACGGGTCGCCTCTTCTGGGGGGCCGTGGCCGTGATGGGGGCCTGTTGCATGCAGCGCGCAAGGGCGCCCGGCCGACGCCTCCCTCGGGATCATCTCTCGCTACTGCGTAACGGCCTGCTCATCGGGTGGGCGACCATCTTTCTCTACAGCCTGGCGCTCGAGACCAACGACGTGACCCCGGTGATCATCACGCTGGTCGGCACGTCCGCCGTCGTCGGGTTCCTGGTCGAGACCTCCGGGCGTCTGCGCCTCGAGCATGTCTTCATCCTCACCTCCGTGCTGGTGGCGTTGATCGCCACGGTGCTCTCGGCGCACAACGCCCGTGCACAGGTCTCCTGGTCGCTCTGGGCGGCCGTGGTGAGTGGTGCGATCTACGGTCTGCTGCCTGTGCTGCTGCGTAGCCGGCATGCCGCCGACGACCTGGCGTCCGTCGGCTGGTACCTCGCCTACGGGTGCATCATCGCCGCGGCGCTGGCGCTGCTGACCACCGACACGACGCTCTCGGCCCTGCTCGAGGCCGCCGGCAACGGCGATGTCATCCTCGCGGGCGTGGTGGGCACCGGCCTCGGGTATACGCTCCTCCAGCTCGGCGTGGCCCGAGGCGCTGGGGGCGACCCCCTGAGCCCCGGGGTGGCGGGCCTCCTCTACGGTTTCGAGCCGATCACGGCGATCATCGCGGCGGCGCTCTGGCTGCGACAGCCGATCTCGCCCGAAACGCTCTTCTTCAGCGGCGCCTTCCTGATGCTGGCGTTCTCGGCAGGGTCGGTGCTCAAGGCGCGAATGGACTGAGCCCGAGGCGTCGCGGTCCCGGCCGATGGCGATACGCCCTTGATGTGGATCAACGCGGGGGAGCGGGGCGAGACTATATTTACCCTGGGCGAGCCCTCCCCGGCGTGTTCTCCCGGGCTTCCCCGCTCGCTCCCCTTACGATCCGATCACGAGGAGGTAGCGTCATGGCCAAGAAAGCATCCAAGGAGGTCCCGGTCTCGACCGAGCCGTCTGACCAGCCGTCGGAATCCCGGGCGATGAGCCCGTTTCGCGAGTTCGACCGCATGCTAGAGAGCTTCTTCGATCGCGGCCGGATGCCCTCTCGCTGGGAGCACCCCCTCTGGGAGCGCTTCGCCGCCTTCGAGAAGGGCATGCCCAAGGTTGACGTCATCGACCGCGACGCCGAGGTGGTGGTGCGGGCCGAGGCGCCGGGCTTCGAGCGCGAGGAGCTCGATGTCTCGGTGACCGACGGCGCGGTGACCATCAAGGGCGACCATCGCGAGGAGAGCAAGGAGGAGGAGGGCGAGTACTTCCGCTCGGAGATCTCCCGCGGCTCCTTCACCCGCACCGTGGCCCTGCCCGGCGAGGTCGACACCGACAAGGCCGAGGCCAGCTTCAAGAACGGCGTCCTGGAGCTGACGCTGCCGAAGCTCAAGCGCGCCAACCGCCGCAGGGTCGAGGTCAAGTAGCCGGCGTCGAGTGCCTCCAGGCGAACTGGGTCAGTCTACTGGGTCAGTCTATTAGGTCAGCCCATCAGATCGCGCAGCCGCTCCACGGCCAGGAACAGCTGTCGGCGCGGCTGCGCGCCCTCGAGCACCCCGGCGTGCTCGCCATCCAGCGAGAAGCGCAGGCCCGGCACGCCGCCGATGCCGAGCTCCCCGGCGAGGCGCTGATCGGCCAGTACCTGCTCGCGGAACTCCCCGGCGGCGAGCGAGCGCTCCAGCGCCGCGCCGTCCAGGCCGACCCCTTTCGCCGCCCGGGCGAGTTCCTCGGGATCGGCCAGGTCCAGACTCTCCTCGAAGAAGCCACGAAACAGCGCCGTGCGCATCGCCGCGGCGGCATCGGGGCGCTCATCGGTCTGTTCGGCGGCCCAGGCGCTGGCCTCGTGGGCGAGGCGAGAGCGGGGCTGCCGGCGGGGCAGGCGCAGGATCATGCCGCGCTCGGCCGCCATGGGGTAGACGGCCCGCGCCCAGACGTCGTGGAGGTAGTCGCCGTCGGGGTCGAGGGTCGGTTCCGGTGCGGGACGCAGCTCGAAGGCGCGCCAGCGGATCATGACCTCGCCCGCGAAGCGCTCGGCCAAGGCATCGAGTTCCGGCGCCTCCAGGTAGCAGAAGGGGCAGACGAAGTCGCTGAAGACGTCAAGGGTGATGCGCGGCCGGGTCATCGGGGCTCCTGAGTGTCGCGGCATGGCCCGGCAGCGTAGCAGCAGACCCAACGGAGGAAAATGATGTCGGTGCGAAACGTGGAACGTTGCGTGGTGCGGTGTCAGGCGCTGCGTGAGGCGGGTTCGGCGCGGATATGCAGGTGCACCGCACAGGCGACCCGCAGCATCGATGCGAGGTTGGGCACGGCTCCCTTGGTCGCCAGGACTTCCATGTAGAGCTCGCTGATGAACCGGCTGGTGGAGAGCTGCTGGTCCTGGGCCATCTGGTCGAGGATCTCCCAAAACTCCTGTTCAAGGCGAACGCTGGTCACGCTGCCCTGGACGCGCAGCGAGCGGGTGACGCATTCGTAGCGTCGGGGATCGGTGGAGGCATAGACGTGGCACATGACATCACTCCGCAGAATCAGGGCGCCGGAGCCACCCCGGCACACTCGACCTTGCCTGCTGCCGCTTGGCTTGAGCATTAGACCATCGTCGATGTAGTAACCCGCTGTTACCCCTCCGGCCATGCTAGTCACTACTCTCACTATCAGGTGGCCGGTACGCCGGTGTATCCCAACAACAATAAACCAGGCGCGGCCCAGAGGGCGCAGCGCCGCTCACCCCGGAGAGTTCAGCGATGAGTTCACCAACGATGTCCCGCCGTGTCTTTCTCAAGGCGAGTGGCGGCGTTCTGGCCGGTACCCTGGCCTTTGCCAGCGGCTCCATTGCTCTGCTGGCGCCCTCGCGGAGCTGGGCCATGCCGCTCGATAACTTGACCAGTCGCCAGGGCGAGGTCCTGCTGGCCGTCACCCGTCAAATCTTCCCCCATCCCGACCTCGAGGACGCCGTCTACGCCCATGTCGTGAAGAGTCTGGATCGCAAGACTCGGGCGGCGGATAACCTGGATCAGGTGAGCGCACTGGGCCACCTGCTCGACGAGGGCATTGCCGAGCTGGATGCCGCCGCCGGGGGCGACTTCCTGGCCATCGACGATGCCAGGCGGCTCGAGATCCTCACCCCCATGGGGGGAACTCCCTTCTTCGAGGCCATCCGTGGCGATGCCGTGGTATCGCTCTACGACAACCCTCTGGCCTTTGCCCATTTCGGCTACCAGGGCGCCGAGGGCGATGGCGGCTACCTGACGAAAGGCTTCAACGACCTCACCTGGCTGCCCGACCCTCCCCAGCCTCAGGGTGGTTACCTGCCCTTCGAGGAACCCACGGCCTGACGGGGCCGCCGAGCGATCGACGACCAGAACAACAACGCAACTGGAGACGCCAAGATGGCAATGACCGACAACCAGAAGACCTTCGCCCACGACGACGACAGCGTCGTCGTGGTGATCGGGTCCGGCGCGGGGGGCGGCACCCTGGCCAACGAGCTGGCCCAGCAGGGTGTCGATGTGGTGGTGTTGGAGGCCGGTGCCTTGCACACCACCGGCGACTTCCTGGCCGACGAGTGGGCCTCCTTCGCTCAGCTCGCCTGGCTGGATCCCCGGACCACCTCGGGCAGTTTCCGCCTCGCCAAGGACTTCCCCAACCTGCCGGCATGGATCGTCAAGTCGGTGGGTGGCACCACCGTTCACTGGGCCGGCGCCAGCCTGCGCCTCCAGCCCCACGAATTCGCCGCGCTGTCGACCTACGGCGAGGTGGAGGGGGCCAACCTGCTCGACTGGCCGCTCAGCTATGACGATCTTGCCCCCTATTACGACCTCGCCGAACGGCGCATGGGGGTAACGCGGACCAACGACATCAAGGGGTTGCCCGGCAACAACAACTTCAAGGTGATGTACAACGGGGCGAAGAACCTCGGTTATTCCTGCAACACGGGACACATGGCCATCAACAGCGCGCCTCGCGACGGACGCGCCGCCTGTCAGCAGCGCGGTTTCTGCTTCCAGGGCTGCAAGACTGGCGCCAAGTGGTCGACGCTCTACACCGAGCTGCCGGCGGGGATCGCCACCGGTCATCTGGAGCTGCGTCCCGAGTCCCATGTGGCCCGCATCGAGCATGATGGCAGTGGCAAGGTCACGGCGGTGGTCTATTTCGATGCCGCTGGCGAGGAGCAGCGTCAAAAGGCGCGACTCGTGGCGGTGGCCGGCAACTCCCTGGAGACGCCGCGACTGCTGCTCAACTCGGCCAGCACGATGTTTCCGGAGGGGCTTGCCAACGGCTCGGGCCAGGTGGGCCGCAACTACATGCGCCACATGACCGGCTCGGTCTACGCCACCTTCGATGAGCCGGTGCACATGTATCGCGGCACCACCATGGCCGGCATCGTCTCCGACGAGGCGCGCCATGATCCCGAGCGGGGCTTCGTCGGCGGCTACGAGATGGAGACCCTGTCGCTGGGCCTGCCGTTCATGGCGGCCTTCCTCGACCCCGGCGCCTGGGGGCCGCGCTTCACCGGTGCCCTCGACCAGTACGAGAACATGGCCGGCATGTGGCTGGTGGGCGAGGACCTGCCCCAGGAGAGCAACCGCGTGACCCTCAACCCCGAGGTCACCGACCGCTACGGGCTACCGGTGGCCAACGTCCACTACGATGACCATCCCAATGACATCTCCATGCGCGAGCACGGCTACCGCCAGGGCACCGAGCTCTATCGCTCGGTGGGGGCCAGGGATATCTACGAGGTGCCGCCGTATCCCTCGACCCATAACCTGGGCACCTGCCGGATGAGCGAGCGGCCCGAGGATGGGGTCTGCAACGGCTATGGCCAGGCCCACGAGATTCCTAACCTCTTCATCTCGGACGGCAGCCAGTTCACGACCTCCGCCGCGGAGAACCCCACACTGACGATCGTGTCGTTGGCGATCCGCCAAGCCGAGCATATCGGCCGGCTGATGCAGCAAGGCGTGGTCTGATGCGGTCACGGGACGCGCCCGGAGGAGCGGGCGCGTCTCTCGTCCCTCATAGGTTATCGATCAAGGAGTTGCGATATGAGCTTTGCAGGTGAGCAGTATCCCGGCGTCCAGGTGCCGCCCCCCGAGGCCGACGGCTTTCGCCTCAACCACACCATGCTCAGGATCAAGGACCCCGAGGCGTCGCTGAGCTTCTATACCCGGGTGTTCGGCATGAGGGTGCTGCGCAGGCTCGACTTCGAGGCGATGCAGTTCTCGCTCTACTTCCTGGCCCGTCCGGAAGCCGGCGAGACCGTTCCCGAGGAGACGGGCGAGCGCACCGTCTGGACCTTCAGCCAGCGCGGCGTGCTGGAGTTGACCCACAACTGGGGAACCGAGGGCCAGGAGGGGCGGATCTACCACGACGGCAATGCCGAACCGCAGGGCTTCGGCCACATCTGCTTCTCGGTGCCGGACCTGGAGGCGGCCGAGGCCTGGTTCGACGCCAACCAGGTGGAGTTCGTCAAGCGCTCCGACCAGGGCAAGATGAAGGACGTGGTGTTCGTCAAGGACGTCGACGGCTACTGGATTGAGGTCGTCCAGGCCGACCGGCTCTCCGCCCTGGGCGACTGAGCACCGGCCTACCCGGTTTCCCCGTCTCCTCGTGCCGCCCGCTCCTGGGGCAGCAGGGCGGCATGGATCATGGCGTTGACCGGGGTGTCGATGCCGGCCTCCCGACCGAGCCGCACCACCGCGCCGTTCTGGGACTCCAGCTCGGAGGGCCGACCCGCCATGATGTCACGCTGCATGGAGGCCGTGCTCTCGGCCGGCATCGCGTCGATGAACGCCATGGCACGCTCCACGGCGTCCTCCGGCAGGGCCACGCCCCGGGCACGGGCCACCGCCTCTATCTCGGCGAGCAGCTGCTCGGTCAGCGAGCGAGTCTCGGCAAGGGTGCGGGTCACCCCGAGGGGGGCCCGGGTGATGGCGCCGATGCCGCTCATCGCACAGATGAACTGGAACTTGCTCCAGACCGCGGCCTGGATGTCGTCGGGGATCTCGGCACGCACGCCAGGGGCGCGGTCCAGCACGGCCTGCAGGCGCCGTGCGCCCTCGGCCTGATCGGGACGACGGGGGCCCAGGCGCACGAAGGGGGAGACGCCGGCATGACGAATCCGGCCCGGGCCCTCCCGCCAGGCGAGGATTCCGCACAGGCCGTCGAGCACGCCGGCCTCGCCGAGGACCTCGGTCAGGGTGTCAGCGGCCTCCACGCCGTTCTCCAGAGGCAGCACCAGGGTGGCGGGGCCGACCATCGGATGGATCGCCTCGGCGGCCTCACGGACCTGCCAGGCCTTCACCGCCACGATCACCGCCTCCTGGATGCCCACCTTTCGCGGTGCATCGCTGGCGCTGGCCGGCGCGATGGTCACGTCGCCCTCGACGCTCGACACGGCGAGGCCGTCGCGACGGATCGCCGCGAGGTGCTCGCCGCGGGCGATGAAGGTGACGTCCTCCCCGGCCTGCGCCAGGCGGGCGCCGAAGTAGCCGCCCACGCCGCCGCTGCCCATGATCGCGATCTTCATCCAGCCTCTCCTCATCGTTCCGGGAATCCACCCCGGGAGCATACCGCCACGCGCGCGTCGGGGCGATGGCGCGACTGGAGCGGCGCGGTCGCTGGGTGTAGGCTTCCCGCCTCTTTCCATTGCCCAGGACATCAGCGATGAGCGATCTGCCCAACTGCCCCGAGTGCGGCTCCGAGTTCACCTACGACGACGGCATGCAATATGTCTGCCCGGAGTGCGGCCACGAGTGGTCGAAGGATGCCGCGGCGGCGGGCGAGGACGAGGCGGTGATCCGCGATGCCAACGGCAACCCGCTGGCCGACGGCGACACCGTGACGGTGATCAAGGACCTCAAGATCAAGGGCTCCTCCTCGGTGGTGAAGGTCGGCACCAAGGTCAAGAACATCCGCCTGGTCGACGGGGATCACGACATCGACTGCAAGATCGACGGCATCGGGCCGATGAAGCTCAAGTCGATGTTCGTCAAGAAGGCCTGAGGTCAGCCCCGGGGCGGTGCCGTCGGCAGGCAGCTCGGCAGGCTCTCGCGCAGCGAGCGGGGCAGGATGCCGAGGTCGGCAAAGCCGCCGACCTCGGCGTCGGCGACGTTGTCGGCCTGCATCAGGATCACCTGGTCGCGGGTCAGCGGTGGCCCGGGCAGCGGGCGGGCCAGGGCCGCGGCGAGCCGCCACGCCAGGAAGGGCAGCGGCACCAGGGGGCGTGAGCGCCCGAGGTGAACGAGCAGCGCCTCGAGGAGCTCGCGGTAGCGCAGTACCTCGGGGCCGCCGAGTTCGAAGAGGCGTCGCGGGGTCTTGGGGCGGCCGGTGAGCTGGGCGATGGCCCGGGCGACGTCGTTGACGTGCACCGGCTGCAGCCGGGTCTCGCCGCGCCCGAACAGCGGTATCAGCGGCAGTCGGGTGAGGCCCGCCAGGCCCGAGAGGAAGGCGTCGCGGGGGCCGAACATCACGCTCGGGCGCACGATGATCGCCTTGGGCATGGTGTCGAGCACCGCCGCCTCGCCTTGGGCGCGGGCCCGCACATAGGCCGAGGGCGAGTCGAGGCTGGCGCCGATTCCCGAGACCTGCACCAGCCGGGCGATGCCCGCTGCCCGGGCCAGGCGGGCCAGCCGGCCGGCGCCGGTCACGTGGATCGCCTCGAAGCTCGCCTCGCGGCTCTCCACGTAGAGGCTGACGGCGTTCACCACGGCGCCGGCGCCCGCCAGCGCCGCGGTCACGCTCGGCTCGTCACGCAGGTCGGCGGTGGCGAGCTCGATGACGTCACCCTCCTCGGCCCAGGCGGGCAGGGCCGGGTGGCGGGCGGCGATGCGCACCGACCGACCGCTCTCCACCAGCTCCCGGACGATGGCGCCACCGAGAAAACCGGTGCCGCCGAAGACCACTACGGGGGCCTCGCGCATCATCGTCTCTCCTGTCCTCTTCCTGGGCGGCGCCACGCGCCGCCGGTCGTGTGGCCGCGTCGCTCAGTCGCGGCGCGGGCCATCGTCCCGGCGGGTCGCGTCCGAACGGGCGATCGCTCGCTTGACCAGGCGAAACACCAGCCAGTGCAGGGCGGCCAGCACTGCCAGCGCCGCGCCGATCAGCAGCATGAAGGATGTCGTCATCGTCTCGGCCTCCAGGGGATCAGCGTCATGCTACCGAGGTGCCGCGACGCTGGAAAGATCGGGTGTCGATCAAATGAGAATGATTGGCATTATTTATCGAATGGCGGCGAACGTGCCGCGATCCTGCCGGCTATGCGGCTTCCCGGGCGGCGGGGCTTCACATCAAATTCATACAGGACTAAACTGGTCCCCAATCGAAACACGAGGGGGTCGAACCCCGGGGAGTCAGGCCTTGCTGAAGCTTTCCAGACTGACCGACTACGCGGCGGTGGTGATGGCGCAGATCGCCCGGCACCCCGAGCAGCCCCATGCCGCGGCGGAGCTCGCCGAGGCGGTCCAGCTGCCGCATCCCACGGTCAGCAAGACGCTGAAGATGCTGGTGCGCGCCGGGCTGCTGGAGTCGCGCCGCGGCGCCCAGGGCGGCTACTCGCTGGCGCGCCCGGCGTCCCGAATCACCGCCAGCGACATCATCTCGGCCATCGAGGGTCCCGTGGCCATGACCGAGTGCAGCCAAGCTGGTGGCGACTGCGATCTGGCCGCCACCTGCGGGGTCGCCGACAACTGGCAGCGCGTCTCGCTGGCCATCCGCACCCTGCTCGACAGCGTCACCCTGGCCCACCTGGCCGATACCAATCCGATCAAGCTGCCGGTGCAGCTGCCCATTCAGAGCGTGAGTCTGGCCGTCGAGGCCTGACGCACTCGAGTATTTCACTACCCGAGGCGAGCCCGCGCTCGCCGACCCAACCGCCCGGGAGGGGAGACATCATGGCAAGTCAGGAAATGGAACAGCTTGTCCGTCGCGAATACAAGGAAGGTTTCGTGACCGACATCGAGAGCGACACGGTACCGCCCGGCCTGGACGAGAGCACCATCGCCTTCATCTCGAACAAGAAGGGCGAGCCGGAGTGGATGCTGGAGTGGCGCCTCAAGGCCTACCACCAGTGGCTCAAGATGACGCCCCCCTCCTGGGCGCATCTCGACTACCCGCCCATCGACTACCAGGCGATCTCCTACTATAGCGCGCCCAAGCGCGACGAGGACAAGCCCCAGAGCCTCGACGAGGTCGACCCCAAGCTGCTCGAGACCTACGAGAAGCTCGGCATCCCGCTGCACGAGCGGGCGGCCCTGGCGGGCGTGGCGGTGGACGCGGTCTTCGACTCCGTCTCGGTGACCACCACCTTCAAGGAGAAGCTGCACGAGGCGGGGGTGATCTTCTGTTCCATCTCCGAGGCGATCCGCGACTACCCGGAGCTGGTCAAGCAGTACCTCGGCAGCGTGGTGCCCCAGGGCGACAACTACTTCGCGGCGCTCAACTCGGCGGTCTTCACCGACGGCTCCTTCGTCTTCGTGCCGGAGGGCGTGACCTGCCCGATGGAGCTCTCCACCTACTTCCGCATCAACGCCGCCAACACCGGCCAGTTCGAGCGCACCCTGATCGTCTGCGAGAGCCGTGCCCAGGTCTCCTACCTGGAGGGCTGTACCGCGCCCCAGCGCGACGAGAACCAGCTGCACGCCGCGGTGGTCGAGCTGGTGGCCCTGGAAGACGCCTACATCAAGTACTCCACGGTGCAGAACTGGTACCCGGGCGATGAGGACGGCAAGGGCGGCATCTACAACTTCGTCACCAAGCGCGGCGACTGCCGCGGCGACCGCTCGCGGATCAGCTGGACCCAGGTCGAGACCGGCTCGGCCATCACCTGGAAGTACCCCTCCTGCGTGCTGCGTGGCAAGGACAGCATCGGCGAGTTCTACTCCGTGGCGGTGACCAACGGCCGCCAGCAGGCCGATACCGGCACCAAGATGATCCACATCGGCGAGGGCACCCGCTCCAGCATCATCTCCAAGGGCATCTCGGCGGGGCGCAGCAACCAGTCCTATCGCGGCCTGGTGAAGGTGGGCCCGCGGGCCAAGGGCGCGCGCAACTTCACCCAGTGCGACTCCCTGCTGATCGGCGACCAGTGCGGTGCCCACACCTTCCCCTACCAGGAGATCGGCAACAGCACCGCCACGGTGGAGCACGAGGCCACCACCTCCAAGATCGGCGAGGACCAGCTCTTCTACTGCCAGAGCCGGGGCATCTCCGAGGAGGACGCGGTCAGCATGATCGTCAACGGCTTCTGCAAGGACGTCTTCCAGGAGCTGCCGATGGAGTTCGCCGTGGAGGCCGAGGCGCTCTTGAACGTCACTCTGGAAGGCGCCGTCGGTTGAGTAAACGGCGGCACATCGCCTGCACGTTTCTCCGGGTTCGCAAAAAGGTCAACACATTCAAGGAGTCGCGCCGGCGGCTCACCACGAATCAAAGGTAGTCAACATGCTCGAAGTCAAGGATCTGCACGTCACGGTCGAGGGTTCCGAGATCCTCAAGGGCCTCACCCTGACCATCAACGCCGGTGAGGTCCACGCCATCATGGGCCCCAACGGGGCCGGCAAGTCGACCCTCTCGGCGGTGATCGCCGGCAAGGACGGCTACGAGGTGACCCAGGGCTCGATCACCTTCGAGGGCCAGGACGTGCTGGAGATGGAGATCGAGGAGCGCGCCCGCGCCGGCCTGCTGCTGGGCTTCCAGTACCCGGTGGAGATCCCGGGGGTGAAGAACATCTACCTGCTCAAGGCGGCACTGAACGCCAAGCGCGAGGCCGAGGGGCTGGGCGAGATCCCGGCGCCGGAGTTCATGAAGCTGATCAAGGAGAAGGTGGCGGCCATGAAGATGGACACCAGCTTCCTGCAGCGGGCCGTCAACGAGGGCTTCTCCGGCGGCGAGAAGAAGCGTAACGAGATCCTGCAGATGCTGGTGCTCGAGCCGCGCCTCGCCATGCTCGACGAGATCGACTCCGGCCTCGACATCGACGCCATGAAGGTGGTGGCCGAGGGCGTCAACTCCCTGCGCGCCGAGGACCGCGCCATCCTGCTGGTGACCCACTACCAGCGCCTGCTCGACTACATCGTGCCGGACCGGGTCCACGTGCTGGTCGACGGCCGCATCGTCAAGAGCGGCGACGCCGCGCTCGCCCTCGAGCTCGAGAGCCGTGGCTATGACTGGGTGCAGGAGGAGTCCGCGGCATGAGTGATGACGTGAAGACCTTCCTCGACCGCCTGGCCGAGCGCAACGAAGCGCGGGGGCCGGAACCCACCTGGATCGCCGCTCGGCGCCAGGCGGGCGCCGCGCGCTTCGAGGCCATGGGCTTTCCCCATCGCCGGGTCGAGGCCTGGAAGTACACCGACGTGCGCGTCATCGCCCGGGGCGACTTCGCCCTGGCCGAGAACGCCGACTTCTCGCCCGCCAGCGCGGCGGCGCTGACGCTGCCGATGGAGGCGCACCGCCTGACCTTCGTCGACGGTGTCTTCGCCCCGGCCCTGTCGCAGCTCGACGCGCTGCCCCAGGGCGTGCATCTGTTGCCGCTCTCGGCGGCGCTGGAGGAGAACCACGAGGCCGTGGGCGGTCCGCTGGGCCGGCTGACCGGCGTCGACTTCTCCTCCTTCGCCGCGCTCAACACCGCCTTCATGGAGGAGGGCGCCGTGCTGCGCCTGGCGCCGGGCACCGTGGTCGAGAAGCCCATCGTGCTGCAGTTCCTCTCCCGGGCAGGCGAGCAGGCGGTGATGAGCCACCCGCGCATCCTGGTCGAGATGGCCGGGCGCAGCGAGGCCACGGTGATCGAGCATCACGTGGGCGAGGACGGCGCCGCCAACTTCACCAACCTGGTCGAGGAGATCATCCTCGAGCGCGGCGCCATCCTCACCCACTACAAGCTGCAGGAGGCCGCGCTCCAGGACCTGCACGTGGCCAGCATCCACGTCGAGCAGGCCCGCGATAGCCGCTACACCTCCTTCAACCTCAATCTGGGCGGCGGCCTGGTGCGTAACGACCTGGTGGCCGAGCTCAACGGCCAGGGCGCCGAGGCCAACCTCTACGGCCTGTTCTACGGCCAGGGGCGCCAGCACGTGGACAACCACACCCTGGTCAACCACAACGCGCCGCGCACCTACTCCAACGAGAACTACAAGGGCATTCTCGACGACCGCGCCCATGGCGTGTTCAACGGCAAGGTGATGGTCAAGCGCGACAGCCAGCAGATCGAGGGCTACCAGAGCAACGCCAACCTGCTGCTCTCCGACCGCGCCGAGATCGACACCAAGCCCGAGCTCGAGATCTACGCCGACGACGTCAAGTGCTCCCACGGCAGCACCACCGGCCAGCTCGACGAGGAGGCGGTGTTCGCCCTGCGCACCCGCGGCATCGACGAGCAGACGGCCCGGGGCCTGTTGACCCTGGCCTTCGCCGGCGAGGTGATGGAGCAGGTGGACCTCGACGCCGTGGCCGAGCGGGTCGAGCTGGCCGTGGCCGGCAAGCTGCCCGAGCGTTTCCACCTGGCCGGCCTGGTGGAAGCGGCCGTGGCCCTGAACGAGGAGTAAGCGATGGCCGATTTCAGCGACCTGACGCTGGACGTGGCGAAGCTGCGCCGCGACTTCCCGATCCTCGATCGGGAGGTCCACGGCAAGCCGCTCGTCTACCTGGACAATGCCGCGACCAGCCAGACGCCGCGCCAGGTGATCGAGGTGTTCGACGACTACTACGGTCGGTACAACGCCAACATCCACCGCGGCCTGCATACCCTGGCCGACGAGGCCACCGCGGCCTTCGAGGGCACGCGCGAGACGGTGCGCGCCTTTTTGAACGCCGCCGACCACCGCGAGATCGTCTTCACCCGCGGCACCACCGAGGCGATCAACCTGGTGGCGAACAGCTGGGGGCGGGCCAACCTCAAGGCCGGCGACGAGGTGCTGATCTCGCGTCTCGAGCACCACTCCAACATCGTGCCCTGGCAGCTGCTGGCCGGCGAGCTCGGCTTCACCATCAAGGTGATCCCGGTCGATGAGCGTGGCGCGCTGGACCTCGCGGCCTACCGCGATCTGTTCACCGAGCGCACCAAGCTGGTTGCGGTGAACCACATCTCCAACGCCTTCGGCACCGTCAACCCGGTGGCCGAGATGGCCCGCGTGGCCCATGAGCACGGCGCCCGCATCCTGGTCGACGGCGCCCAGGCCGCGCCCCACCAGGCCATCGACGTCCAGGCCATCGGCGCCGACTTCTACGCCTTCTCCGGCCACAAGGTCTACGGGCCCACCGGCGTCGGCGTGCTCTACGGTCGCGCCGAACTGCTCGAGGCGATGCCGCCCTGGCAGGGCGGCGGCGAGATGATCAAGACGGTCTCCCTCGAGGCGCCGACCACCTTCGCCGACATCCCGCACAAGTTCGAGGCGGGCACCCCGGCCATCGCCGAGGTGATTGCCCTGGGGCGGGCCCTCCAGTGGGTCGGCGACATCGGCCTGCCGCTGATCGGCGCCTGGGAGGCGCGGCTGCTCGAGCACGCCACCGAGGGCGTGGCCGGCATCGAGGGGCTGCGCATCCTGGGCACCGCGCCGGAGAAGGCCGGCGTGCTCTCCTTCGTGGTCGACGGCGCCCACTCCCAGGACATCGGCCTGCTGATCGATCAGCTCGGCGTGGCGATCCGTACCGGCCACCACTGCGCCCAGCCGCTGCTGTCCTGGTTCGGCGTGGACGCGACCTGCCGCGCCTCCTTCGCCGCCTACAACACCCCCGAGGAGATCGACGTCTTCATCGAGGGGCTCGACCGCGTCGTCGGCATGCTGCGCTGAGGCCTATCAAGGAGCGACATGAGCGATATCGAGCAGATAGCCACCCTGCACAAGGGCCAGGAGCTGCCCCTGCAGCGTGACGTGGCGGCGATCTCCATCCCCTTCGGCAAGACCGTGACCCTGGCCGAGGACAGCATCGTCAGCGTGATGCAGGCCAAGGGCAGCACGGTCAGCGTGGGGTTCGAGGGGCGCCTCTACCTGATCGAGGGCGCCAACCTGGATGCCCTGGGCCTGGAGGCGCTGCCGCGCCCGACGCTGCCCGAGTCGGCCTCGGAGGAGGAGATCGAGCAGTTCGTCTGGGACCAGCTGCGCACCTGCTTCGACCCCGAGATCCCGGTCAACATCGTCGACCTGGGCCTGGTCTACGGCTGTCGCATCGAGCGGCTGATCAGCGGCGAGCGCATCGTCACCATCCGCATGACCCTGACCGCCCCGGGCTGCGGCATGGGCGACGTGATCGCCGCCGACGCCCGCAACAAGATCCTCGGCGCCCCGCAGATCAGCAAGGTGCATACCGAGATCGTGTTCGATCCCCCCTGGAGTCGTGAGATGATGAGCGACGAAGCGAAGCTGGAACTGGGCATGTTCTAGCGGTTGCGCCGGGGAGATCCATGCGCCTGTCACTCTGGACGGTCTGCAAGGGAGTACTGATGACGCTGGGAGCGCTCGCGCTCCTGGCGTTGCTGCTGTTCGTGCTCGCCAACGCCTACGTCCTGGGGCGCACCGTGGGGCGCATCGAGCCGGTCTCCGCGCAGTGCGTCCGCGAGCCGGTGGGCATCGTCTTCGGCACCTCCCACTGGACGCGCAGCGGCAGCCGTAACCCCCACTTCGAGGGGCGCATGGAGGCCGCCGCCCGGCTGATCCACCAGGGCCGGGTCGATCACCTGCTGATCTCGGGCGACAACAGCACCCGCTACTACAACGAGCCGGTGACCATGTGGCGCGACCTGCGCGGCCGCGACGTGCGCGACGTGGACATGACCCTGGACTACGCCGGCTTTAGCACCTTCGACACCCTGGCGCGGGCGCGGGACGTGTTCGGCGTGAAGCGCGCGCTGCTGATCACCCAGGACTGGCATCTGCCGCGGGCGCTGTTCATCGGCGAGGCGCTGGGCCTGGAGGTGCGCGGCTGTGCGGCGCCGGAGCGCGCGGAGGCGGGGCTCTGGCGGCTCAAGCTGCGCGAGTGGGTGGCGCGGGTGGCCACCCTGGGGGATCTCTACCTGTGGGGGCGCGAGCCGCACTTCCTGGGCCCGCTCGAGCCGCTGGACATCACGCCGGCGGAGCGCGAACGGCTGCTGCTGCCGCCGGGGATGTTCAGCGTTTCTGGCGCTTCTTCTGCAGGCGATACAGCTCGCGAATCAGCGACCGACAGCCCTTCCAGCACTCCTCGATGACCGGCTCGAGCGGCTCCGGCAGGGGGTGGGTGAAGAGCGTGGAGAGGGCCTGCATCAGTACCCGCTCCTGTTCGAGGAGCTCGCCGATGACCACCAGACTCTCGTTGCCGACGAAGCTCTTCAGGCGGCTCCACAGCCACATGTAATCATCGCGTTCGACATCGGCGTCGCGGGGCAGCAGGTTGAGGTGCTTGCGCGACAGCTCCTGCAGCTTCTGCATCGATCGGCTGCGCGCCTCGTAGTGGGGCTTCAGGCTATCGCGCAGCGCCGGATGCAGGCGCTCGAGATTGTCCTGGAAATAATCGATGCTGTCGGCCATCGCCTCGAGGGCACTGTCCATCGCCACCTGGCGATTGTCGAGAAACATGAGCGGTCACCTCCTCCGGTGACGCAGATTGTGGGGCTGTCGTCGTGCATTTGCCACCCCCGCGGATCAATAAATCGCGGGTTCGCCGTTAGCCTTTGGACGCAGGCCTCATCCTTTCGGACGAGGCGGCACCTTGCGCCGCGGGGCGGCGTTGCGCTCCAGGTGCTCGATGATCAGCCCGGCGATGTCCTTGCCGGTGGCCTTCTCGATGCCCTGCAGCCCGGGCGAGGAGTTGACCTCCATGATCACCGGGCCGTGGTTGGAGCGCAGCAGGTCGACGCCGGCCACCCTGAGCCCCATCGCCTTGGCCGCGCGAATGGCCGTGGAGCGCTCCTCCGGGGTGATGCGGATGGTGCTGGCGCTGCCGCCGCGGTGCAGGTTGGAACGGAACTCGCCCTCGGCGGCCTGGCGCTTCATCGAGGCCACCACCTTGTCACCGATCACGAAGCAGCGGATATCCGCGCCCTTCGCCTCCTTGATGTACTCCTGCACCATGATGTTGGCCTTCATGCCCATGAAGGCCTGGATCACGCTCTCGGCGGCCTGGTTGGTCTCGGCCAGCACCACCCCGATGCCCTGGGTGCCTTCCAGCAGCTTGATGACCAGCGGTGCGTTCCTGACCATGGTGATCAGGTCGGGGATGTCGTCCGGGGAGTGCGCGAAGCCGGTGATCGGCAGCCCCAGCCCCTTGCGCGACAGCAGCTGCAGCGAGCGCAGCTTGTCCCGCGAGCGCGTGATGGAGACGTTGTCGTTGAGCACGTAGGTGCCCATCATCTCGAACTGGCGCAGCACCGCGCAGCCGTAGAAGGTGACCGAGGAGCCGATGCGCGGGATCACCGCGTCGAACGGCTCGAGCTCCTCGCCCTTGTAGTGGATCGAGGGGTGGTGCGAGGCGATGCTCATGTAGCAGCGCAGGGTGTCGACCACGCGCGCCGTGTGGCCGCGCTGCTCGGCGGCCTCGATCAGGCGCCGCGTGGAGTAGAGGTTGCGATTGCGGGACAGCAGCGCGATATGCATTCAGCGGGACTCCGTGTCGGGGCGGTGGCGTGGGCGGTACGGGACAGCGAGGCCAGGGCGTTCAGGGCTCGCCGTGGAGGAAGGCGACACCGGGGGCGACCAGAAGGCGACGCAGCGCGCGTCGCCCCAGCAGCATGGGGTGGCGCATGTCGCGGCGGTCGGTCAGGCTGAGCTCCACCGGGAAGGCGAGGGTGCCCAGCTGCATGGTCGTGCGGATCACGAAGCGCCACTCGGCCTGGCCGTTGGAGCTGGTCACCCGGCGCCGGTCGTGCAAGTGCATGCGGTGCACGTGGGCCGGCGTGCCCGGGCCGCCGCTGCGCGTGGTGAAACCGACCCAGAGATGGCCATCCTCTTCGTAGGACTCGATGTCCTCGGCGTGCAGCGCCGAGGTCCGGGCGCCGGTGTCGGCCTTGGCGCACAGCGTCAGGTGCAGCTCCGGCAGGGTCACCATCTCGCGGCGACCGATCACCGCCTTGGGCGTATAGGGCAGTTCTTTCATCGTCTCGCTCCCAGGTCGCTGCGCTCAGCGTGTCAGGTCTGCCAGGCGCCGGCCAATGGCGGAATCCGCCTCGGCCTCGCGCAGCGTCATTAGCAGCGGCAGGCGCAGCCGCGGGATCAGGGCCAGGTCGCGGGCCACCGCCATGAAGTCGGTGCCGGGTGCCTCGGCCAGACGCGTGAGAAAGCGGGGCAGGCGCTCGGCATCCTCCAGGTGGTGCCAGCCGCGGCCGGCCATGGCCGCCAGCAGGTCGGGGCCGCAGGCGTCCGGATCCTCGAGCAGGGCATCGAACCAGGCGCCCGCCTGTTCGGTCGAGGCGCCGCCCACGGCGCGCACGCAGGCGCAGAAGGTCTCGATATCGCCGTCGGCGCCGGCGGCCTCGCCCCGCTGGCGCAGCGCCTGGGCGAGTTCATCGTCGATGGCCACGTGCTCCAGACAGTAGCACAGCGAGGTCAGCACCTCGCCGGGGAGGGCGTCGAGACGGGCGGCGACGGCCCGGCTCGTGGTGGCATCCAGGCGCACCGCGGCGTCGGCTAGGCCCTGCAGTCCCAGGGCGCGCCAGTCGATCGCCTGCTGCCCGGTCAGGTAGGCCTCGGCGGGCTCCAGGTGCTCGCTGGCCGGCAGGCCGGCATCCCGGGTGGCGCGCGCATGCAGCACGGCCCGGAAGGGCAGCGAGGGTGTGAAGGCCAGCGGATTGTCCTTCATCAGGTTGTCGATCTGCTCGCCCTCGGCCCGGCCCAGGCCCTGCACGCTGCGGCCCAGGGTCTCCAGCAGGCGCTGCACGAAGGCGTCGCGCGGGGCCGGATCCAGGTGACCCTGCTCGTCCAGTGGCAGGGCCAGGAACCAGATCAGCGGGTCGTCCATCTCGCCCAGGCGAAAGACCATGGCCAGGCGGGCGCTGCCCTGCCACGGCGCCGGCCAGGCCAGCTCGCCGGCCTCGAAGGCGGCCAGGGTCTCGAGCGGGCAGGGCTCGACGCGCCGCCCCAGGTGATAGAGCCGCACCTCGGCGCCGCTGCGCTGAAAGAAGTCGTGAAGGCTGTTGATCGCTTGCATGCTGTCTCCGGGTCACGAACCGTGCACTCTACCGCGGCGCCGGGACGCTGTCAGCCGCCCTGGGCGTCGCCGTGCGCTCGCCGCGCTGGTCAATTCCTGATCAAGAGGCGCCGGGGTGCATGAAGCCTGGCCGGGCGACACCTTTCCAGTGTTTATCCACAGGGCCGTTCAGGATATCTGTGCATTGTGCACAACACCATCGCGGGGCGCCTTTCGAGCGGTGGACAACCCGCCGGGGTGGCCAGCCACGGGGGCGAGCGGGGATAATGGCCCCAAACGTACCGGGAGATTGACCATGACCGTTCACGACGAACTCGGCGCCGCCCTGCGCGAGCTCGAGGCCACCATGAAGGCCGCCAGCCTGTGGCGCATGGAGCGTCCCGAGGCGCCCGCCTTCCACAGCGTGCAGCCGTTCTGTATCGATACCATGACGCTGCCCCAGTGGCTGCGTTTCGTCTTCATCGTGCGCCTGGAGGTGCTGGTCGAGACACGCGCGCCGATGCCGGCCCAGTGCGACGTGGCACCGGCGGTGGAGGCCTGGCTCAAGCAGGAGGGCACGCGTGCCAGCGACCGGCTGCTGATGTGCCGCGTGGTCGAGGAGATCGACCGCCTGGTTACCGAGAACTGAGGCCGCCCGATGCCCTTCTATTTCGCCTATGGCAGCAACATGAACGCAGCCCGGGTCGCCGCCCGCATCGGGCGCACCCGCCGGGCGCTGGCCGGCGTGCTGCACGACCACGGCCTGCGCTTCGACAAGGCCTCGAAGGTGGCGGGCATCGCCCATGCCAACGTGGCGGCGTCGGCCGGCGAGCGGGTGGAGGGCGCGCTGTTCGAGCTCGAGCACCCCGACCAGATCCACGACATGGATCCCTTCGAGGGCTATCCCCACGACTACGAGCGGCAGCGCCTGCCGATCGTGACCCGCGAGGGCGCGATCGAGGCCTGGGTCTATATCGCCGCGCCGGGCACCACCGCCGCAGCGTTGCGCCCAGCCCGGGAGTACCTCGATCACCTGCTGGCGGGGCAGCCCTTCCTGTCGCCCGGCTATCATGCCCGCCTCGCCGCGGTGGAGGCGGTGGCAGGGCTCGATGCGACGACCCTGGCCGCCCTCGGGCTCTCGCGCGACACCCCGCGCTAGCGATTCACTGCGCCCGTCTCACCTGGCCCAGACGCAACAAGGCCCGCCAACCGGCGGGCCTTGTCGTCTCGGGCGGGGCGATCAGAAGCGGTAGCTGACGCCGGCCATCACCACCACGGGGTCGATTTCGACCTCACCGAGGTCGTCCGGGCCGAGTTTCACATCGGTATCGATGTCCAGGTACCAGGCGGCGGCGTTGAGGGCCCAGTTGTCGTCGATCAGCAGGTCGACGCCCACCTGACCGGCCGCGCCCCAGGAGTCGTCCAGCTCCAGGTCGCCGCCACCATCGATCTCTTCATCGGAGAACGTGGTGTAGTTGATGCCGATGCCGGCATAGGGCTGCACGCGGGCGTCGGTGCCGCCCAGCGGGTAGTACTGCACGGTCAGGGTCGGCGGCAGGTGGTCGGTTGACGCACCGATCTCGGTGCCGCCGCCGGCATCCAGGGTGATGCCGTGATCGAAGGGCTCGGCGGCCAGCAGCTCGACGCCCAGCTTGTCGGTGAAGCGATAGCCCAGGGTAAAGGCGAAGGCGCTGTCATCCTGAACGTCAACGTCTAGGGTGCCGTTCGCGATAGTGCCGTTATCGCTCTTGGGCTCGACCTTGGCGACGCCCACGCGGGTGAAGAAGTCCCCGGCGCCGTAGGCGAAGGCCTGGGTGCTGGTGGTGAAGGCGGCGGCGGCGATGCCGGCCACGAGCAGGGAGGGAAGGGCGTTCTTGCGCATGGGTCATCTCCTGATTGACGAGAGGGCGGCGGCCTTGCCGCGCCGGATCATGCCGACAGTCTATCGGTGTCGTTTTTCGCGAATATTGATCCAGCGCAAGGATAGGACGCCACGGTCTTGAAGGTAAAGCCACGCTTACCCCGGGAGCCGGGCCAGGGCGGGCATTCCGTCATGGCTGCCTGGCACGTAGAAGTCGGTCAGAAGTGGAAGGAGGTGCTGCCGCCGAGGGGGTGCGGGTCGAGGGCTGCGATCCCGGGGGAGTCCTCGGTCTCCAGCTCCTCGAGCGCTTGCTCGGAGAAGTGGCGGTAAGGCAGCCCGGCGCTACCTAGGTCGCCGAACCGGTGACCCACGCCGCGAGTCATGTGGTGTGCATCCGGGACTTGGAGCTCCGTGATCCTGTCGAGGGTGATGCCGTCGTCGCTGAGCCCGGCCCGGGCGGTGCCGCCTAGGGCGAAGAGCTCGCCGCCCTGGCAGGCCATGGCGATCTGGGAGGCGGCGAGGCCGACCGCAGCGAGAGCGGCCACGGCAATCCGATGTCTGGCTGTCATGGGCAGGGTCCTCGTCTCATCGAGCGTACGGGTGAACCATCGGAAAAGGGATCTACTGAGCCTGATGAAGGCGCTCTGTTAATGTCTTGTCACATTTATTCAAGGGCCAGATGGGTGTTTCAGGCATCTTTCCGTCGGGTCATGATGCCATCATAGTCGTGATTTATAGCTCTTGTACAACTTTTTGACATTTCCAGCACGGCGCCTCGAAAGCCCGACGAAATTCGGCTTCACTCAAGGGAAACGTTGCCACCGGAGCCGCTCATGGCTGGTCGAACTCTCTTTTCCCCCGGGGGTGTCGGGCGCGGCCGCCTCGGCCGTCCGCTGCCGACGCTGCTGCTGGCGGCGGGGGTGGCGGTCTGGCTGTTGCTGCGTCCCGAGCTCTTCCTCTCGCTGCCGATGGCATGGCGCCTGCCGCTGATGCTGGTCAGCGCCTGGGCGCTGGGCGCGGCCTTCCTGCGGCCGCTGGCGCTCGAGGTGGGGCAGGGCCGACTCTGGCGCCTGTCGGGCGCGCCCCTGAGTCGCTGGGCCCTGTGGGGAGTGGCGGGCGTGGTCGTGTGTCTCGAGGTGTGGCGCTGAGTCGAGACGAAGCGAGCCGCCCGAAGGCGGTGTGGCGCCAGGCGACCCGTCGCACCAACGCGCACCAACGGAAAAGGGCTCCCGAAGGAGCCCTTTTTACCGCTTCAAGCATCAGGCGCGTGCCTGTTAACGGGTGATTTCCCGATATTCACCGGCATCGGCGGTCACGCTGCTCACCACCATGATGGCGATGAAGGCCGCGATGAAGCCGGGGATGATCTCGTAGACGCCGGGACCGCCCATGAACGAGGCGTTCCAGCCCAGGTTGATCCAGAGCATGACGGTGAGGGCCCCGACGATCATGCCGGCGAGGGCACCGGCACCGTTGGTGCGCGGCCACATCAGCGAGAGGATGATCAGCGGGCCGAAGGCCGACCCGAACCCGGCCCAGGCGTTACTGACCAGCCCCAGCACCTTGGAGTTGGGGTCCGAGGCGATGACGGCGGCCACCACGCCCACCAGAACGACACATACCCGGCCGATGGCGACGACCTCCTTCTCTTTCGCTTCCTTGCGCAGGAAGAGGCGGTAGAAGTCCTCGGTCAGCGAGGAGGACGACACCAGGAGCTGGCTGGAAATGGTACTCATGATCGCCGCCAGCAGCGCCGCGTAGAGGAAGCCGGTGACCAGCGGATGGAACAGCAGGTCTGCGAGGATGATGAAGATCGTTTCCGGGTCTTCCACGTTCATGCCGTTGCGCACCGCATAGGCGCGGCCGAAGATGCCCAGGGAGATCGCGCCGATCAGGGAGATGAGCATCCAGCTCATGCCGATGTTGCGGGCAATCGGTACGTCCTTCTGGCTGCGGATGGCCATGAAGCGCACGATGATGTGCGGCTGGCCGAAGTAGCCGAGCCCCCAGGTAACCGCCGACAGCCAGCCGATGATGGTCAGCCCTTCCGTCCAGGAGAGCAGCGTGGGATCGACCTCGTTCAGGGTCTGGGACGCCTGGGCGAAACCGCCACCCCCCTCACCGAACAGCACCACCGCCGGCATGATCACCAGTGCCAGCATCATGATGCAGCCCTGCACGAAGTCCGTCATGCTCACGGCCAGGAAACCACCGACCACCGTATAGGCAAGCACCACGACCAGGGTGATGGCCACGCCGGCGGCGTAGTCGCTCATACCGCCGATGTTGATCACGCCGGCGAAGGCGCTTTCGAACAGCTTGCCGCCTGCCACCAGGCCCGAGGCGGTGTAGACCGCGAAGAAGACCACGATGACGATGGCGGAGACCGTTCTCAGCGGAATGGCCTGAGTCGGGAAGCGGTTCCCCAGGAATTCCGGGATGGTGATCGCGTCATTGTAGTGCAGCGTCTGTTCGCGAAGACGCGGTGCGACCAGCGTCCAGTTGAAGAACGCCCCCACCAGCAGGCCGATACCGATCCAGGCCGAACCGAGGCCGGAGACGAACATGGCCCCGGGCAAGCCCAGCAGCAGCCAGCCACTCATGTCCGACGCGCCGGCCGAGAGGGCGGCGACCTGGGGGCTGAGGCCCCGGCCGCCCAGCATGTAATCCTCGGACGTGGACGTGGACTTGCGCATGGCATAAAAGCCGATGGCGATCATGAGCACAAAGTAGGCAAATAGACTGATCCATACGCCAATAGCCATAAGAAGTTCTCCAAATTATTGGGTCGGATGTAGCGCCGACATGTTGTTAGTGCGCCTTCAGGCCGTCGCGTCGATGGCGAGCATCGCGATCGGGCAGGACGCGGAGATGAAGCCGGTTGCGGCATTGTTTTCGATCATCAGGGGTTCCTTCCGTCTTGTTGTGATGACGAGCGGGGATCACTCGTCGCCTAGCGCCAGCAGCGACGCGTTGCCACCCAGGGCAGCCGTGTTCTCCGTCACGGTCTTCTCGGTGGCGAAACGCAGCAGGTAGTGCGGGCCGCCGGCCTTGGGGCCGGTACCCGAGAGCCCTTGACCGCCGAAGGGCTGTACGCCCACGACCGCACCGATGATGTTTCGGTTGATGTAGACGTTGCCGGCACGGATCTTCTGCGCGATCGCGTCGGCGAAGGTCTGATTGCGGCTGTGCACGCCGAAGGTCAGACCATACCCCCGGCCATTGATGGAGTCGATCACGCGATCGATCTCGCTGGCCCGGTAGCGCACGATGTGCAGGATGGGGCCGAACTGCTCGCGCTCCAGGGCCTCGATGCCATCGATCTCGAACGCCACCGGCGCGACGAAGGTGCCGTGGGCGGTGTGAGTCGGATCGAGTCGCGTCTCGGCGACCAGGCGGCCCTCACCCTTGAGCGTCTCGATGTGCTTCATCAGGCCCCGGCGTGCCTCCTCGTCGATCACCGGTCCCACGTCGGTGCCCAGGTGGCGCGGGTCGCCCACGTGCAGCTCATCCATGGCGCCCTTGAGGATCTCGATGACCCGGTCGGCCACGTCCTCCTGGACGTAGAGCACGCGCAGGGCCGAGCAGCGCTGGCCGGCGCTCTGGAAGGCCGACTGGATGACGTCGGCCACCACCTGCTCGGGCAGGGCGGTGGAGTCGACGATCATGGCATTCATGCCGCCGGTCTCGGCGATCAGCGTCGGCAGCGGGGCGTTCTCGCGGGCCGCCAGGGCACGGTTGATGATCTGGGCGGTGTCGGTGCCGCCGGTGAAGACCACGCCGGTGATGCGCGGGTCGCCGCTCAGCACGCTGCCCACGGTGGGGCCGTCGCCGGGCAGCAGCTGCACCACGTCGCGGGGCATGCCGGCCTCGTAGAGCAGCTCGATGATGCGGTTGGCGGCCAGCGAGGTCTGCTCGGCGGGCTTGGCCAGCACCGGGTTGCCGGCGACGGCCGCGGCCACGACCTGGCCGCAGAAGATCGCGATCGGGAAGTTCCAGGGGCTGATCGCCGCGAACACGCCCTTGCCGCCCATCATCAGCTCGTTGGACTCGCCGGTGGGCCCCGGCAGGCGGGTCGTGCTGCCGAACAGCTCCCGGGCGCGCACCGCATAGTAGCGGCAGAAGTCCACCGCCTCGCGGATCTCGTCGACCCCGTCGGTCAGCAGCTTGCCGCCCTCGCGGGAGCAGAGCGTCATCAGCTCGGCGAGGTTCTCCTCCATCAGGTCGCCCAGGCGGCTGACGATGGCGGCGCGTTCGGCCACCGGCGTGGCGTCCCAGCGCGGGAAGGCCGCCCAGGCGGCGTCCACGGCCCTGGCGGCCTGGTCGCTGGAGGTCCACTGCACGCTGCCGACCCGGACTCGGCGGTCGAAGGGACAGAGCACGTCGTGGCGGGCGCTGGCGTCCTCGGCGACGTCGAAGGCCAGCAGCGGCCGCGCGTGGTACTCCTTCTCCATGAAGGTCGCCATCTCGTCCATCAGCGGCCGGTACTGGCTGTTGATGTTCAGGTTGACGCCACGGGAGTTGCGCCGCGCCGGGCCGTAGATGTCCTTGGGCAGCGGGATCCGGTTATTGGCATAGGTCCGGTACTGCTTGAGCGTCTCGACCGGATGCACGCACAGCGACTCCACCGGCACCCGCGGGTCGACCAGCTGGTGCACGAAGGAGGAGTTGGCGCCGTTCTCGAGCAGCCGGCGGACCAGGTAGGGCAGCAGGTCCTTGTGGGCGCCCACCGGCGCATAGATGCGGCAGTAGGTGCCCTTCGGCGCGCGCTTGAGGGCGGCGTCGTAGAGCGCCTCGCCCATGCCGTGCAGGCGCTGGAACTCGAACGGGCGCTTGGCCTCGTTGGCGAGCTCCAGGATGGTGCTGATGGTGTGCGCGTTGTGGGTCGCGAACTGCGGGAAGATGCGCCCGCGGGTGTTGTCCGAGAGCAGGAAGGTCACGCACGCCAGGTAGGCGACGTCGGTGTTGGCCTTGCGGGTGTAGACCGGGTAGCCGTCGGCGCCGATCTGCTGGGACTCCTTGATCTCGGTGTCCCAGTAGGCGCCCTTGACCAGGCGCATAGGGATCTCGTCGCCCTGGCGATCGGCCAGGCGGTTGAGGTAGTGCAGCACCGGCAGGGCGCGCTTGGCGTAGGCCTGCACGACCAGGCCGAAGTGTCCCCAGCCGCGGCAGGTGTCGCTCTCATAGACCGCGCGGAAGACCTCCAGCGACAGCTCCAGGCGATCGACCTCCTCGGCGTCGATGGTCATGGCGACGTCGCGCTCACGGGCCATGGCGGCCAGCTCGCGGACCGTGGCGACCAGCTCCTCTAGGACCTGCTCGCGGCGGCCGAACTCGTAGCGGGGGTGCAGGGCCGAGAGCTTGATGGAGATCGACGGCGCGGGCGTGCTGGCCGAGAGGGCCTTGCTGGTCTTGCCGACGCTCTCGATGGCCGCGGCGTAGGACTCGAAATAGCGCCTGGCGTCGGCCCGGGTGCGGGCGGCCTCGCCGAGCATGTCGTAGGAGTAGGTGTAGCCCTTGTCGAACAGCGGCTTGGAGCGCTTGAGCGCCTCCTCGATGTCGCGGCCCAGCACGAACTGCTTGCCCATGATCTTCATCGCCTCGACCATGGCGCGGCGGATCACCGGCTCGCCCATGCGGTTGACGAGCTTGTTGATGAAGTGGGCGGGCTTGCCGTCCTTCGGCTTGTCCAGGTTGATGACGCGGCCGGTCATCAGCAGGCCCCAGGTCGAGGCGTTGACGAACCAGGATTCGCTCTGGCCCAGGTACGACTTCCAGTCCGACGGGCCGAGCTTGTCCTCGATCAGGGCATCGGCGGTGGCCTTGTCGGGGATGCGCAGCATCGCCTCGGCCAGGCACATCAGCATCAGTCCCTCGTGGGTGTCCAGGCTGTACTGCTGCAGCAGCTCGTCGATGGAATCGACGGCGGTATCCATCTCGCGCACTTCCCGCACCAGCTCGGCCGCCTGACGGGCGGTGCGCTGGAAATCGGCCTCGTCGGCGGACAGCAGGTCGACCAGTTCGCCCACGAAGGCTTCCTCGTCGATCGCATAGTGATCGCTGATACGGGCAAAGAGGGTGTCGAGATCCTGCTGCCAGGTCTCGCCGGCCAGCATGTTGTTGGCGTTTAGCATCTAACTCCCCAGAGTGTTAGCCGTCGTCAGAGGGCGATGCCCGGCCGCCGCGGGGTGTCGCAGGCGGGCGCGGGTAGATGCGTTGAGGGTAGGAGCGCGCGTGCCGTCCTGCTTGGCGAATTCCCGGTAGTATTTAACGGTTTCACGGTTTTTGGCCGTGAAACGGTTGAATTTTCTACTTTCGTCTAAGAGCCTGGGCCGTTGCACGCCGTGCCGAAGAGGCGGGCGGCGAGGCCAGCTGGCCCCTGGCGTCGCGACGCAGCTGGCTCGGTGGCCGCCCGAAGGCCTGCCGGCAGGCCCGCGACAGGGCGCTCTGGCTGGTGAAGCCCGTGCGCGCGGCGATCTCGGAGAGCGGCAGCCGGCTCTGCTGCACCAGGTGTCGGGCGCTCTCCAGCCGACGGCGCATCACGTACTGCCACGGCGAGATCCCCGTGGCCTGGCGGAAACGTTCGCTGAAGTGCGCCTCGCTCAGGCAGGCCTGGGCGGCCAGGTCGGCGACGCGCAGCCGCTCGCCCAGGTGGTGGTCGATGAAGCGATCGAGGGCTGCCAGGTCGAGACGGCGGGCGGGCGTGGCCGGCTCATCGGCCAGCCGCGCATGCAGGGAGCCGAGCAGGGTGCCGGCCAGCCGTTCGCCATGCAGGGGATCCAGGCGGCCCTCGGGGGCCAGCAGGTCCAGCTCCTGGAGCAGGAAGTCCAGGTAGTGGCGCAGCGCGATATCGAGGGAGAAGAAGCGCGGCGCATCGAACAGCCGGATCAGGTCGCGCTGGTGACCCGTCACGGCGAAGGCGTCGTGGGGCAGGTCGAGGATCAGCTGGCGGTTGTCGCCGTTGCCGGCGTAGTAGTGCAGGTGGTTGGCCGGCACGATGCAGCCGGAGAAGGCCGAGATGGCGCCCCCCAGCCCCTCGATCTCGAACTCCGCCTCGCCACGCAGGCCGATCACGATCTGATGGAAGTCGTGGGCGTGGTGGTGAATCGCGGTGTCGAGGGGAATCTGGCGGATGGCACTGGTCATGAAGAGCCTCCGGCTGGGCGTGTCAGTGACATGACATCACAGTTTACCAGGCGAGCCTTCAACGCTCGGCGTCAATCCTCGCGGCGACGCAGGGCGGTATGGGCCGCCAGATGGTCACGCAGGGCCGCCAGTTCCTCCCGGCCCTCGTCGTCGAGCAGCGGCTTGCCGCGCGCGACGCGGCCATGCCGTCCGTGCTCCTCCATCAGGCGTTGGGCCCGGCGGCGAATCCCCTCCAGGTAGTCGTCGTGACGGATCGGGTAGCCGATGATGGTGTCCCACTCGGTCTCGCTGACGCTGCTGGACAGCGCCTTGTCGAACAGCGCCATCAGCTGCTCGGGCTCGGTGCGATAGCGCGGCGTGCCGGAGAGCATCATCAGGGCGATCATGCCACCGAAGATGACCAGGCAGACGGTGAGGACCAGCAGGAAAAGGGACATGTTTCGCGGCTCCGTGCAGGCGAGCGGGTACCGATCGCTCAGCGGCGGGTGCGGCGGATCCTAAAGGCGGACGAGATCGAAGGCTGAGGCGGCACGCCAAGGCGTGGAGCGGGTGAAGGGAATCGAACCCTCGTCTTAAGCTTGGGAAGCTTCTGCTCTACCATTGAGCTACACCCGCGAAGGGATTTGGATAGTAAAACCAAGTGGTTAGCCTTTGCAAGGGAGCCGCGGCCTTTTTTGTCGAATCCGCGCTAAGTGGCTGTTTCGCGGTGCCTCGCCGGGGCGTCGCGATGCCCCGAGCACACCTGGGCGATATTTTTTGGCGCCTTGGCGAACTTTTCTCCGTACCGCTGTCAGAAGTGGCGTAGGCAACAACGCGATAGCAGTCGCTAACACTGTTGCCTCAGCTTGCACTTTCGATCCTTGCCGCCCCATGCCTCATGGGGCGGCCTTTCTTTATGGGCGTCGCCCATGGGGGCAGGATTGCCGCCGCGGCTCGCCGTGGCGTCGCGTCATCGCGGGCTGGCGCGAGCATGCAGACACCCGGCGCGGGGCCGGGTGTCCTGTCGCGTCGGGTCGAGGCTCAGGAGTGACGCATGCGGATCAGGGCGCTCAGCACGTCGCGACGGGTGACGATCCCCACCAGTCGGCCCTGCTCGACCACCGGATAGACCTTGGGCTTGGCGCCCAGCATCTCCTGGGCCAGGTCGGTGATGCTCTTGGTGGGCGGCACCGACAGCACCTCGTTGCGCATCATCTCCCGGACCAGCGGCGGCTCGTCGCCGAGATAGGAGCTCTCCAGCACCTTGCCCATCACGTCCTGCTCCGAGATGAAGCCGATCAGGTGGTCCCGCTCGTCGACCACGGGCACGCCGGGCAGGCGGTGCAGCGCGAGGCCCTCGGCCAGGGTGGCCACCGAGGTCTGGCCGGTGACCCGGTAGCAGTCGCGGGACATGATCTCTCGCACGATGGTGGGGGCCTTGTTGGGCATGGCATAGCTCCTTGTGCCGGGCAGGGATGACCTGGCGGGCGCCGCGGCTCCCGTGCGATGTCCGGGGCATCGCGGCGCTGCCTCGTCTCGCTCCCAGCATAGTCGACGCCTCCTTGCCGAGGCGAAGGGGCCTGTTAACGCTGGCGCCGCGCCCGGTCGCGATCAGGAACCCGGCAACGCTTGCCGGCTCCAATATGTCACACTCACGCACATCAACCGTCGGCATCGCCGGCGTGGACCGACCGAGGGAGCCGCATCATGGATGCTCGGGAGTACATGGCCCGCAAGGGGCTCGACACGGGGCGTGACCAGGAGCGCCCCAACACCCTGGAGGAGAAGGCCTGGTCGCGTGCCATAGAGGCAGGGGAGCATCGGCCCCGCGCCGGCACGCCCTTCGACTGGGAGGACTGGGAGCGCTATCACGAGACCCTGGCCGAGGGTGCCGAGACGCTGGAGCAGAAGATCGATCACGAGGCCCACCGTCGCGCCCTCGAGCACGAGGCGAGCGTCGGCCACTTCACGCCGGCCGCCGGTGAGCGGGTCAAGGCCGACGAGACGCCGGCGACTGACACTGCTCGGGAGCCAGAGGCGCCGGGGACGCGCGAGGCGCGAGCCCCCGCTTCGTCCGCGGCCCAGGCGCCGTCCGAGTCAGCATCGGTGCACCAGGACCAGGCGGTGCCGCCCGCGCCAGCGCCCCGGATGGCCCTCTACGCCCTGGCGGTGCTGCTGCCGCCCCTGGCCGTCGGGCTTGCGCACGGCGGGGCGACGCGGGTGGTGATCGGCCTGGCGCTGAGCCTGCTCGGCTGGCTGCCCGGGGCCGCCTATGCGCTATGGTGGCTGCGTCGCTCGTCGCCCTGATGGCGCGGGGCGCCGGGGCCTTGGTTCTGCGGCCGGGGTGGGTATAATCGCCGTCAACCACTCATGTATCGGGGGTTTACCTTGGGCCTTCTCGTCGGCGTCACCGTCCTCTGGGCATTCTCGTTCTCGCTGATCGGCGTCTACCTGGCCGGCCAGGTGGACAGCTACTTCTCCGTGCTGATGCGTATCGGCCTGGCGACGCTGGTCTTCCTGCCGTTCCTGCGCCCCTCGCTCCTGCGCGGCGGCCAGCGCCTAGCGTTGATGGGGCTGGGGGCGGTGCAGCTCGGCGTGATGTACATCTTCTTCTACCAGTCCTTCCTGCTGCTCTCGGTGCCGGAGGTGCTGCTCTTCACCATCTTCACGCCGCTCTATATCGCGCTGCTCGACGATGCCCTGTTCGGCCGCTTCACCCCCTTCTACCTGCTGACCGCGTCGCTGGCGGTGCTGGGCGCGGCGGTGATCCGCTATCAGGGCCTCGACAGCGGCTTCTGGTCCGGCTTTCTGGTCGTGCAGGGCGCCAACCTCTGCTTCGCCCTCGGTCAGGTGGGCTATCGCCGGCTGTCGGCGGGCCTGCCGGATTCGCTGCCGCGCCACAGCGTCTTCGCCTGGTTCTACCTCGGCGCCCTGGCGGTGGCCGTGCCGGCCTTCGCGCTGCTGGGCAATGCCGAGGGCCTGCCCACCACCGGGATGCAGTGGGGCGTGCTGCTGTGGCTGGGCCTTGCGGCCTCGGGGCTCGGCTATTTCCTGTGGAACCTCGGCGCGACCCGCGTCGATGCCGGGGCGCTCGCCGTCATGAACAATCTGCTGATCCCGGCGGGGCTGCTGGTCAACCTGCTGATCTGGAACCGCGACGCCGACCTCGTGCGCCTGGGCGTGGGCGGGGCGATCATCGTCGGCTCGCTGTGGCTCAACGAGTGGTGGCTCAAGCGCCGGCGCCTGAGCGCCGCCTGAGGGCGTTTGCTCGCCTCGTGGCCAATCGCCATAATGGCCGGCCGCGAAGCGAGAGGCCCGTGCATGACAACCTTCAAGAACATCGGTCTGATCGGTCGTCTGGGCAGCGCCAAGGTGGTCGATACCCTCAAGCGGCTGATCCGCTTCCTCGAGGAGGGTGGCTACCACGTCATCATCGAGGATCGGACCGCCACGGTGCTGCTCGAGCATGGCCATCCCGAGGCCAGCCGTCGGCTGCTGGGGGAGCTCTGCGACCTGGTGATCGTGGTCGGCGGCGACGGCAGCCTGCTGGGCGCTGCGCGCACCCTCTGCCACAGCGGCACCCTGGTGCTGGGCGTCAACCGTGGCCGACTGGGCTTTCTCACCGACATCTCCCCGGACGAGCTGGAGGCGCGGGTCGGCGAGGTGCTCGCCGGGCGCTACGAGCTGGAGGAGCGCTTCCTGCTCGATGCCGAGCTCTACCGTGACGGCGTGCAGGTCGGCAACGGCGATGCCCTGAACGAGGTGGTGCTGCACCCGGGCAAGGCGGTGCGCATGATCGAGTTCGAGCTCTTCCTCGACGGCCAGTTCGTCTACAGCCAGCGCAGCGACGGCCTGATCATCGCCACGCCCACCGGCTCCACGGCTTACGCGCTCTCCGGTGGCGGGCCGATCATGCACCCCAAGCTCGACGTCATCACCCTGGTGCCGATGTTCCCGCACACCCTGTCGAGCCGGCCCATCGTCATCGACGCCGCCAGCGAGATCCGCATCCATATCGGCGAGACCAACCAGACCTATCCGCACATCAGCTGCGACGGCCAGACGCGCGCGGTGGCCAAGCCCGACGACGTGCTGGTGATCCGCCGCAAGCCTCGGCGGGTCCAGCTGGTCCATCCGCTGGGGCACAACTTCTTCGAGGTCCTGCGCAGCAAGCTGGGCTGGAGCAATCGCCTGGGCGACTGAGGTGAGCATGCAAGGCACTCTCGAAGGCTACGACCTGATCGGCGACGTGCACGGCTGCGGGGCGACCCTGGGCGCGCTGCTCGAGCGCCTCGGCTACCACCAGCGCGGCGGGGTCTACCGCCATCCGCGCCGCAAGGTGATCTTCCTCGGTGACCTGATCGACCGGGGGCCGCGCATCCGCCTGGCCGTCACCATCGCCCGGCGCATGGTCGAGGCGGGGGAGGCGCATATCGTCATGGGCAACCACGAGTACAACGCCCTGGCCTACTGCCACCGCGCGCCGGCCGGCATGGGCCGCGACTGGCTGCGCGAGCACACGCCGCGCCACAACCGCATCATCCAGGAGACCCTGGAGCAGTATCGCGACCACCCCCAGGAGTGGGAGGAGGCGCTGGCCTGGTTCATGGACATTCCGCTGTTCCTCGAGCTCGACGGCCTGCGGGTGGTGCACGCCTGCTGGGACCCGGCGCTGATCGACGACCTGCGCCGCGACCATCCGGACGGGTGCATCGACGAGGACTTCCTGGCCGCCTCGGTGGTGCCCGGGACCCGGGAGTTCCGGATCCTCGATCGCCTGACCCGCGGCACCCACGTGCCGCTGCCCGAGGGCGTGGCGATCCACTCGGGAGACGGCTTCACCCGGCGCAGCTTCCGCGCCCACTTCTGGGCGCACCACCCGCGCACCTGGGGCGACGTGGTGTTCCAGCCCGACAACCTGCCGGGCGACCTGGAGCGGCGCGCGCTCACCGAGGAGGAGCGCGCGCGGCTCAGCTACTATGGTCCCGACGAGCCGCCGCTGTTCATCGGCCACTACTGGTGCGAGGGGATACCGGCCCTGCCGGCGGCCAACATCGCCTGCCTGGACTATAGCGCCGTCAAGTTCGGCCGCCTGGTGGCCTACCGCTGGAGCGGCGAGGCGCGCCTCGACGCCAACCACTTCGTGTGGATCCGCGTGCCCCGCGAGGAGGAGGCGCGGCCCCAGCCCTGGGAGATCGACTTCGATTGATACAATTCTTTACGCGAAAAACGTGTCAATGGGATGAACTCCTGTTGACCGACGCTATCAGAGTAGGTGTTCCCTTGAATGATCCCTTGCTCTTGTCCGGCGGCCCCCTCCGCCGGACTTTTTCTTTGCCCGGCCGGTCGGCGCCGTCACGGCCGGCCGCCCACCGCCTGGGACGAGCCCCGCTGACGACACCGACGTTGGAGAGACCATGTACCGGGTAATCCTGCTGCCCCACGATGTCGACACCCGTGCGCTGCGCCGTGCCCTGTGGGCCCACCGCATCGGGCACCGGATCACCGAGGAGGGCGAGGGGCAGGTGCTGTGGCTGGTCGACCCCGCCCAGCACGAGGCGATGCTCGGGTTGATCGAGCGCTGGCGGCGGGGCGAGCCGCTGATGCCCGAGGCGCCGCGGGCCGGACGGGCGGGAGCGGAGCAGTGGCTGGCGCCGTTTCGCCAGGTGCCGGTGACCTCCATCGCCCTGGCGCTCTGCCTGGCGGTCTTCGCCCTGATGGGGCTGCTGGACGATCGCGTGGTCGCGGCGCTGACCATCGTGCCGGTGATCGTGGTCAAGGGCGGGCTGGCCTTCGGCGACCTCGGCGAGGCCCTCGCCTCGGGGCAGGTGTGGCGGCTGCTGTCGCCGGCCTTCCTGCACTTCGGCTGGATGCACCTGATCTTCAACATGCTCTGGCTCTGGTACTTCGGCCGCCAGGTCGAGGCGCTGCAGGGCAGCCGGCGGATGCTGACGCTGCTGCTGGTCGCCGGCATCGGCGCCAACCTGGCCCAGTACGCCGCCGGCACCGTGCTGTTCGGCGGCATGTCCGGCGTCGACTTCGCGCTGCTCGGCTATGTCTGGCTGATGTCCCGGCGTGCGCCGCGCAGCGGCTTCTTCGTGCCCCAGATGCTGGTGGTCTTCATGCTCGGCTGGCTGGTCTTCGCCATGACCGACATGGCCGCTCTGGTCGGCTTCGGCAACGTGGCCAACGAGGCGCACCTGGGCGGGCTGGTCGTGGGGCTGGCGCTGGGCTGGTATCATTCCGGCCGTGCCCGCCGCCCATCCTGAGGCCCCATCCCGAGAGAGTCCGTCATGAGCGAAATGACCTTCGACCGCATGATCCAGCAGATGACCCCCTCCATCTACGCGAGCCTCAAGCAGGCCGTCTCGCTGCGCAAGTGGCCCGATGGCCGGATGCTCACCGCCGAGCAGACCGAGCTCTGCCTGGAGGCAGTGATGCGCTACGAGGTGGAGAACCAGGTGCCCGAGGAGCAGCGGGTCGGCTACCTGCAGCGCCGCACCTGCGGCAGCGCCAGCAGCGGCGCCGACGTGCCCCCGGAACTGGCCGGCCTCGGCCGGGACGTCGGCCGTGACTGAGTCGATCGATACCGCCGCCGTGCAGCAGGGCTGCCTGACCAAGATGGCCATCGAGCCCGGCTCGCCGGCTCGCTACGTGCTGCGCGCCGGCGATGCCCGCCTCGACCTCAACGCCTGCCTCGGCAAGCCCCTGAGCCTCGAGTGGACCGGCGCCATCGCCTGCACCCACTGCGGCCGGGCCACCAAGAAGAGCTTCGCCCAGGGCCACTGCTACCCCTGCTTCAAGAAGCTCGCCCAGTGCGATACCTGCATCATGAAGCCGGAGCTCTGCCACTTCTTCGAGGGTACCTGCCGGGAGCCGGACTGGGCCGAACGCCACTGCTTCCAGCCCCACGTGGTCTACCTGGCCAACGCCTCGGGGCTCAAGGTCGGCATCACCCGGGCCAGCCAGATGCCGACCCGCTGGCTCGACCAGGGCGCGGTGCAGGCGCTGCCGATCCTCGAGGTCGACACCCGCCAGCAGTCCGGCTTCGTCGAGGTGCTGTTCAAGGAGCAGGTCTCGGATCGCACCAACTGGCGGGCCATGCTCAAGGGCACTACCGAGTTGCTCGATCTCGCCGCCGAGCGCGATCGGCTGCTCGAGCGCCTGGGCAGCGGCCTCGACAACCTGCGCGAGCGCTTCGGCGCCGACGCCATCCGCGTCCTCGATGCCGCACCGCTGAGCTTCGAGTACCCGGTGCTCGAGTTCCCCACCAAGGTGGTCTCCCACAACCTCGACAAGAACCCTCGCGTCGACGGCACCCTGCTGGGCATCAAGGGGCAGTACCTGATCCTCGACAGCGGCGTGATCAACCTGCGCAAGTTCACCGGCTACGAGGTCCGGGTCGCCGCCTGAACCCTGGGCTATCCTGCGGGCAGCGAATCCCTGCGCCATCCCTTCGCCCGAGGAGGAGTGCCCGATGAGCGAGATGCGTGCCATGCGGCTGCACGCCGCCGGCCGGCCGCTGCAACTGGAGCGCCTGCCGCTGCCCGAGCCGGGCCCCGGCGAGGTGCGGGTCAGGGTGCTGGCCTGCGGGGTCTGTCGCACCGACCTTCACGTGCTCGACGGCGAGCTCGCCAGGCCGCGGCTGCCGCTGATCCCTGGCCATGAGATCGTCGGCGAGGTGGCCGCGCAAGGGGAGGGCGTCACCGACCCGGCGATCGGGCAGCGGGTCGGCGTGCCCTGGCTGGGCTGGACCTGCGGCGAATGCGAGCCCTGTCGCGCCGGCCGCGAGAACCTCTGCGAACGCGCCGAGTTCACCGGCTACACCCGGGACGGCGGCTACGCGGAGTACTGCGTGGCCGACGCCCGCTACTGCTTTCCCCTGCCGGCCGAGGATGCCCGGGCCGCCGCGCCGCTGCTCTGCGCCGGACTGATCGGCTATCGCACCTGGCGGCTGGCCGGCGGCGAGGCGAACCGACGGCTCGGCCTCTACGGCTTCGGCGCCGCGGCGCATATCCTCGCCCAGCTCGCCGTCGCCCGGGGACAGGCGGTCTACGCCTTCACCCGGCCCGGCGATACCGAGGCCCAGGCCTTCGCGCGTCGGCTCGGCGCCGTCTGGGCCGGCGGCAGCGACGAGGCCCCGCCCGAGCCCCTGGACGCCGCGCTGCTCTTCGCCCCGGTGGGCGACCTCATCCCCACGGCGCTGGCCGCGGTGCGCCCGGGCGGCGCGGTGGTGTCCGGGGGCATCCACATGTCCGACATCCCCTCCTTTCCCTACCGCCTGCTGTGGGAGGAGCGCAGCCTGAGCTCGGTGGCCAACCTCACCCGCCGCGACGGCGAGGAGTTCCTGGCCCTCGCCCCCGGGGTGCCGATTCGCACCGAGACACGCGCCTATCCGCTGGAAGAGGCCAACCAGGCGCTCGATGACCTGCGCGAGGGGCGCCTCTCCGGGGCGGCGGTGCTGGTGCCCTGAGGCCCGATCGCCATCGCTCGAAAAGAGAACGGGCCCCTCGCGAGGGGCCCGTCATTTTTGAGCAGGCGTCGGGTCAGCCCGACTCGGCCATCGCCGAGTAGGGGTTGTCCGGCATCAGCGCGCGGGGGATCGGCGGGCGACGCGCGCCCTCCTTGGGCCCGTAGTGCTCCGCCAGGTAGTCGAGGATGGTCGACTCGGTCTCGGCATCGAACTCCCAGAGCCCCTGGGTCTCCTGCATCCAGCGGATCAGGTACTGCCAGTGGTTGCGCGAGCCGCTGTTCTGGGTCACCAGCTTGGCCGAGTGGCAGGCCGTGCAGTTGCTGCGCACCGTCTCCCAGCCCTCCGCCTTGATCAGGCCGGTCTCCGGATCCTTGGGCGGGGCCTCCCCCTCCTGGGCCGTGGCCGCCAGCGGCAGTCCGGCCAGGGCGATCCCCACAAGGATCCCCCGGACGGGCATGGCCAGCACGTCGAAGCGTTTCATGGCTGCCTCCTAGGCCACCTGGACCGCGATGCGATGGCAGGCGTTGTTGAGGTATCCCTTGGGGTTCCAGCCCGGCACCACCATCGGCTGGGCGCGGCCGTTCTCGTCGGTGGCCTTGGCCCAGACCTCGTAGTAGCCGGGCTCGGGAAACTCCACCTGGGTGGTCCAGCGCTGCCAGGCCAGCCGGTTGGGCGGATCCTTCAGCTCGGCCTTCTGCCAGGTCGCCCCGAAATCGATGGAGACGTGCACCTCCTTGACCGCGAGGTCGCCGGCCCAGGCGTGCCCGCGCACCCGCAGGGCCTCGCCGAGGGCGTGATCGATCCCGGAGCGGGGATAGGTCACCAGCGACTTGACCGGCATCGACTGGATGGTGACGAAGTCCTCCTTGGGCACGTTGCTGCCCGGCGCCACCGGGTGCTTGGGCACGCTGTAGGAGGGGGGCGCCATCTTGGTGCCGTCATGCTTCTGGTTGCGGATCACGATGCGCTGCAGCCACTTGCCAGACACCGACCCCGGCCAGCCGCCACACACCACGCGCAGCGGGTGGCCATTGAGGTAGGGGATGTCCTCGCCGTTCATCGCCCAGGCGATCAGCGACTCGTCCTCCAGGGCCTTCTCCATGGGCACCCCGCGGGAGATCGGATCCTTGTCGGGATCGCCGCTGGCATGGGCATCGGCGCCGTAGTAGCCGATGTAGACGGCGTCGTCCTTGATGCCGCAGGCCTCGAGCACGTCGCGCAGGCGCGCCCCGGTGAAGGTCGGGCAGGCCACCGCGCCGGTGGTCCACTGGTTGCCGCTGGCCGAGGGCACGTACTCGCTGCGGCCGTTGCCGCCGCACTCCACCTGGAGCTGGTAGGTATGGTGCTTGAACCTCTCCTTCAGCTCGGCGATGGAGAAGCTCTGCGGGGTCTCGCAGGACTCGCCGCCGATCTCCAGCTGCCAGGCGCCGACGTCGATGCTCTCCAGGGCCGGCGGGATGCCGTTGTTGCGCACGAACATCACCCGTCCGGGGGTGATGTCGTCGTCGAGCAGATGGGGCGGCGTCTCGGCGTTGATGGGTCGGTCGTTGAGGACAGTCAGCCCCTCCTTGCCCTTCAGGGTGAAGGGTTCCTCGCTCTGGGCCAGGGCGGCGGGAATCAGGCCGCCGGGCATGCGATCGGCGAAGGGGATCGAGCCCCCCACCGCCGCGGCCATGGCGAGCAGGCTCGAGCGCTTGAGAAAGCCGCGACGGGTGACGGGGTCGACCTCGCGGTCCCAGAGCTGTCGGTCCGCGGCCTCGGGGTCCTCGGCGTAGAGCTCATGGATGCCGCGTGTCCGGGTATCGGGGGGCTGTCTGGTCATGACGACACTCCTGGCATGCCCGGCGAGCGGCCGACGGGCGCCGGCCGGGCCTTGTTGTGATTGTGCTGCCACCCCCAAGCGTAGCACTCCCGCACGGGGTGACGGCGGTGCGAGGCGCGCGGCTCTGGTAGCATGTGGCGCCTGACCACGCTGCCTGGAGAGCGCTTCCGTGAATGATCCCGCGCCGTCGATCGCCGCCCCTGACGCGGCCTGTGCCGACCGGGTCGGCCGCTACCTCGATACCCTCACCAAGCCGCCCGGCAGCCTCGGGCGCCTCGAGGCGCTGGCGGTGACCCTGGCCGGGCTGGCCGGCGAGGACTTCCCGGACGTGACGCCGCCCGGGGTGGTGGTCTTCGCCGCCGATCACGGCGTGGCCGAGGAGGGCGTCTCGGCCTTTCCCCAGGCCGTCACCGCGCAGATGGTGGCCAACTTCGTCGCCGGCGGCGCGGCGATCAACGTCTTCTCGCGGCGCATCGGCGCACGCCTCGAGGTGGTCGACGTGGGCGTGGTCGGCGAGCTGCCCGACCACGGCGTCGTGCATGACCGGGTGCGGCCCGGCACCGCCAACCTGGCCCGCGAGGCCGCCATGAGTCGCGACGAGGCGCGGGAGGCCCTCGCGGTGGGCCGTCGCGCCGCCCGTCGCGCCGTCGCGGCCGGCTGTCGCTGCCTGATCGTCGGCGAGATGGGCATCGCCAACACCACGGCGAGCAGCGCCCTGCTGGCCGCGCTCACCGGCGCCCCGGTGAGTGCGCTGGTCGGGGCGGGCACCGGCGTGGCGGGCGCGGCCCTGGACCACAAGCGGGCGGTCATCGAGGCGGCCCTCGTCGCCCGGGCGCCGGATCCCGACGATCCGCTGGCGACCCTCGCCGCGCTCGGCGGGCTGGAGATCGCCGCCATGGCCGGCGCCTACCTGGAGGGGGCGGCACACCGCCTGCCGCTGCTGGTGGACGGCTTCATCGCCACGGTGGCCGCGCTGGTCGCCTGCCGGCTCGAGCCCGCCCTGCGCCCCTACCTGATCTTCGGCCACCGCTCCCACGAGCCCGGCCACCGCCTGGCCCTGGAGGCGCTCGATGCCGAGGCGCTGCTCGACCTCGAGCTTCGCCTCGGCGAGGGCAGCGGGGCCGCGCTGGCCTTCCCGCTGCTGGAGGCGGCCACGGCGATGCTCGCCGAGATGGCGACCTTCGCCGACGCCGGCATCGACGACGGAGCGACGCCGTGACCCTCGCGGCCTCGCCGCTCGGGCCTCCCGGCGTTCGCGACCTGGCCTTCGGCCAGGGCCTGACGCTTGCGGTGGACGAGCACGCCGTGCACCTCGCCCATGCCACGCCCCTGCGCACCCTGAGCAGCGCTCTGGTGGGCGCGGGGCTCGGCTGGTCGCGACACTTCTGCAACTTCCACGTCGACAAGGGCTACGCCGGGCGGGCGCCCCGTGCCGATCTGGTCGACTGGCTCGCCCGGCGCGGCCTCGACGCCGAGCAGAGCGTGGCGATGATGACCGCGGTCTCGCCGGCCCACCTCGCCCTGGCGTCGGCCGAGGCCGGTGCGCGCGCGGTGCTGGCCGCGGTGACCGCCGGGGTCGGCAACGCCGTGGACATCACCGCGCCGGTCCCGGGCGATCCGCGTGTGGTGGTCGGCACGATCAACCTGACGCTCTTCATCGACGGCCACCTCGACGACGGTGCCCTGGTCAACGCCGCCCAGTCGGTCACCGAGGCCAAGGTGCGGGCCCTGGGGGCCCGGGGCGTGCGCGACCCGCACAGCGGCACCCCGGCCACCGGCACCTCCACCGACTGCCTGGCCATCGCCGCCACCCAGCGCGGCGACCCCACCCCCTATGCGGGCTCGGGCACGCGGCTGGGCCGTGCCATCGGCGACGCCGTGTTCCGCGCCGTGACGGCCTCCCTGGCGATGACGGAGGAGGCGCGATGAGCCCGCTCGTCGAGCCCCTGTCGCTTGCGCTGCTGGGCCTGGTCGCCGTCGCCATGCTGCTCGACCTGGCGCTCGGCGATCCGCCCTGGCTGCCTCACCCGGTGGTGGGCATGGGCAGGGCGATCACCCGGCTCGAGCGGACCTGGAATCACGGGCCCGCCGCCGCGCGCCGTCGCCGCGGTCGCTGGCTGGTGGTTCTGGTGGTGGGCGGCAGCTGGGCGCTCGCCTGGGGCGTGCTGGCGATGCTCGCCTGGATCAGTCCCTGGCTTTCGCTCGCCGCCGAACTCGGCCTGCTCGTCACCACCCTGGCCGCCCGTGGGCTCGCCGAGGCCGGCCGGGCGGTGGCCCTGCTGCTGGCCAGCGGCGAGCTGGTCCCGGCACGCCAGGCGCTCTCGATGATCGTCGGGCGCGACACCGAGGCGCTGGACGAGGGGGAGCTCGCCCGGGGCGCGGTGGAGACCGTGGCCGAGAACACCGTGGACGGCATCACCGCGCCGCTCTTCTGGGCGCTGCTCGGCGGCGCGCCCCTGGCGCTGGCCTACAAGGCGGCCAACACCCTGGACTCCATGGTCGGCTATCAAAGCCCCCGCTATAGGGACTTCGGCCGCGCCGCGGCGCGCTTCGACGATGTCGTCAACTGGCTGCCGGCCCGGCTCACCGCGCTGGCGCTGTGGCTTTCCGCCTGGGCGATCCCCGGCAGCCGCCGGGGCGGGGCGCTCGCCGCCACCCGCCGCGAGGCGCCCCGCCACCCGAGCCCCAATGCCGGCTGGCCGGAGGCCATGGTGGCGAACCTGTTGGGGGTGCGCCTCGGCGGCCTCAACCACTACGCCGGGCGCCCCTCGCACCGCGCCACCCTCGGCACGGCCCTCGAGCCCCTGAGCGTCGACCACATCGGTCGCGCCATCCGCCACATGCACGGCGGCTGGCTGGCCTTCCTGCTGCTGATGGGCCTGCCGATCCTGGTCCGAGAGCTTCTCTTATGAGTGTGAGTAGCGAATCGAGCTGGCCGGGTCACGGCGGGCGCGCCGCGCCGCTGCTCGCGCGTTACGGCCTGCCGGCGGACCAGCCGCTGGTCGACTTCAGCGCCAACCTCAATCCCCTGGGGCCGCCGCCCTGGCTCGACGGCTGGTTGGCCGGCGCCGCCGACTGCCTGAGCCGCTACCCGGACCCTGGCGACGACCGGGCCCGTCGCGCCATCGCCGAGCACGAGGGCGTCGCCCCCGAGCGGGTGCTGGTGACGTCCGGCGGCGCCGAGGCGATCTATCTCGCCGCGGGCCTGTACGCTGGCGGCCACGCGCTGATCGTGCAGCCCACCTTCAGCGAATACGCCCAGGCCTGCGACCACTACGGCCTTAGCGTCGCCTCCCTGGCACTCGGCGGTGAGGCCTTCGACCTCGACCTCGACGCCGCCGAGCGGGCCATGACGAAGGCCGAGGTGCTCTTCCTCTGCCGCCCCAACAACCCCACCGGCACCCTGATCCCCCGGGAGGCCATCGAGCGCCTGCTGGCCCGGTGCGACGAGACAGGCACTACCCTGGTGGTGGACGAGGCCTTCGTCGAGTTCACCGAGAACGACGAGCGACTGACGCCCTTGCTGGCTGAGTCGACGAACCTGCTGCTGCTGCGCTCGCTGACCAAGCTCTACGCCCTGCCAGGGCTGCGGCTCGGCTACCTGCTGGGCGAGCCCGAGACGGTGGCGCACCTCGCCGCCCGCCAGCTGCCCTGGAGCGTCAACGCCCTGGCCCTTGAGCTCGTGGCGCCGCTGCTCGCCGACGCCGACTACCTCGCGCGCACCCGGGCGTGGCTGGCCGCCCAGCGCGACCTGCCGTCGCGGGTGCGCGCGCTGGGCCATGCGGTGGCGCCGACCGCCGCCAACTTCCTGCTGCTGCGCGGCGGCCACGACGCCGACGAGGCCGAGGCGCTGTTCGCCTTCCTGCTGCGCCGCGGCCTGCTGGCGCGCCACACCCACAACTTCCCCGGCCTCGACGGCCGCTGGCTGCGCTTCGCCCTGCGCCAGGGGCCGGACAACGCCCGCCTGCTCGAGGCCCTGGCGGCCTGGAGGCGCCCATGATCGCCTTCGTCGCCGGCGGGGCGCGCTCGGGCAAGAGCGCGGCGGCCGAGGCCCTGGCCCTCGAGCACTGTCAGGGGCGGGAGGGCGCCATGCTCGTCTATCTCGCCACGGCGCGGGTCGGCGATGAGGAGATGGCGGCCCGGGTCGCCCGGCATCGCCGCGAGCGCGGCGAGGGCTGGTTGACTCGCGAGGCGCCGCTGGAGATCGCCGATGCCCTGGACGGTCTGGCGGCGGGCAGCAGCGTGCTGCTCGACTGCCTGACCCTGTGGGCCGGCCAGTGGCTGTTCGAGGCCGGGCGTGACGAGGCCGCCGGCCGTGCCATGCTCGGGCGGCTGATCGCCGCGGCCCGCCGCCGCGGCATCGCCCTGGTGGTGGTCTCCAATGACCTCAACGAGGACCTGCCGCCCCGCGACGTCATGGTGTGGCGCTACCTGGCCTTCCTGCAGCGGCTGCACCGCGACCTGGCCGCCGAGGCGGACCGGGTGGTCGAGGTGGTGGCCGGCCAGGCCATCGAGTGGAAGGGCAAGAGAGTGACAGGAGCACGTTCATGAAAAGCGCCGCCTTCGGCATGCTGCTGGCGATCCAGTTCCTCTCCCGGCTGCCGGTGCCGCTGGCCTGCCCCTGGACGCCGGCCACCCGACGCTGGGCGGCCCGGGCCTATCCGCTGGTCGGCGCGCTGCTCGGGTCCCTGGTGGCCGCGGCGGGCACGCTGCTGGAGCCGCTGCTCCCCACGCCGCTGCTGGCCCTGGTGCTGCTCAGCCTGTGGGTGGCGCTGACCGGCGGCCTGCACCTCGACGGTGTGATGGACCTGGCCGACGCCCTGGGCAGCAACGCCCTGCTGGAGAAGCGCTTCGAGATCATGAAGGATCCCCAGGTAGGCAGCTTCGGGATCCTCGCCCTGGTCTTCCTGCTGGCCTGGAAGCTCGCCCTGCTGTGGGCGCTGCTCGAGGCCGGCGCGAGTCCCTGGGGGCTGGTGGTGCTGCTCGCCCTGGGGCGGCTCGGCGGCGTCGGTCTGCTGGTCACGGTGCCGGCGGCCCGCCCCGAGGGGATGGCCCACGCCTGGCAGCAGAGCCTGACCCGTGGCGACCTGGCGCTGGCCGCCGGGGTGCCGCTGGCGCTCGCACTTTCTTGGCCCGGCGGCGCCTGGCTGGCGGCCGGGCTCAGCGCCTTTATCATCGGCTACGGCCTGGCGATGCGCCGGGCCTTCGGCGGCATCAACGGCGATATCGTCGGGGCCGCCATCGAAGGAGGAGAACTATGGCTGCTGCTGATCGCCTGGAGCTGGTGGTCGTTCGCCACGGCCTGACGAGTTGGAACCAGGAACGCCGCTACCAGGGCCAGCGCGACATCCCGCTGCTGCTGCCCGAGGCGCTGCCCGATCTGGACCGGCTGCGCGAGGCGCTGGCCGAGAGCGGCTTCGATGCCGTCCACGCGAGCGATCTCACCCGCTGTCGCCAGACCCTCGCCCATATCCGGGAAGGCAGTACCTGGGCGAGCCATCCCGAGGCACCGCGCTTCGATCGTCGCCTGCGCGAGCTGGACTTCGGCGACTACGAGGGATGCACCTGGGAGGCGCTCAAGGACGACCCGGACTATCGGGCCTGGGTCGACAGCCGCGGCATGCGGGCGACGCCCGGCGGCGAATCCGCCGACGACCTCTGGGCACGGCTCTCCGACTGGCTCGACGAGGTGCTGGCCGAGGCCCGCGCCCACGGCCATCGGCGGGTGCTGGCGGTCAGTCACGGCGGCGCCATCCGCGAGCTCTCGCGGCGCCTGGAGGGTGCCGACTTCTGGGCCGGCGTGGTGGGCCAGGCCCAGGGCCGGCGGTTCGTCTTCACCCACGGCGAGGAGGGATGGCAATGCGGCTGTTCATCGGCGGTGCCTGCGCCGGCAAGCGTGACCTCGTAGCGAACCGCTTCCCCGCGGCGACCTGGTGGCGGGCGGGCGAGGGCGCCTTCCCCGATGGCTGGCGCTCACGGCTCGCCCCGGGGCAGTGCCTGGTGATCACCGGCTGGCTCGACGGCCTCACCGCGGCCCTGGTCGACGAGCCCGACGACGACCGGCTGCGCGCCCGGCTCGTCGCCGAGCTCGAGGCGATGGTCGAGGCCGAACGCCGGGAGCAGGGCGAGGTCGTGCTAATCCTTGCTGAGGTGGGCCGCGGCATCGTGCCGCTCGACCCGGCGGAGCGGCGCCTGCGCGACCTCGCCGGCTGGCTGGGCCAGGACGCGGCGGCGCGCGCCGACGAGGTGTGGTACGTGCGCCACGGCCTGGCCCGCTGCCTCTCCTTTTCTTGATCGCCGCCTGAACGTCGTCTGCTTCGGGCATGAGCCGCGTCAACGACGCCGGCGATTCGCGTTGACGCCCCCGGGGCCGGTTGCTAGCTTAGCCGCACTCTCAGGTGCCGGCGGAGAACGCTTCGCCGGATAAACGGGAAGTCGGTGCGCCCTCGCGGCGAGTCCGACGCTGCCCCCGCAACGGTGATCGAATCGAGGTCCGCCACTACCGTCACTGGTAGGCCACTGTGCCCCCGCGGCATGGGAAGGCGGTGGATCGGAAGGTGCTCTGGCTCGGCCAGGCCCTTCGTTCGTCAGCCCGGAGACCGGCCTGAGAGCACATGCCGGATCGCGGCGGGCGATCACGAGGCGGGTCTCCGGCACCAGGCCGCGGGCACCCGCGGCCTCGCTCCCCACCGCCGGCCCACCAGAAAAAAACGCAAGGCGCCGTGCGGGTGAGCACGGCGGCAAGGGACCCACATGAACACCACTCACGCCTCCCGTGGCCTGGCGGCCTTCGCCCTGGCCGCGCTGCCGCTGGCCGTCCAGGCCCAGGGCACCTCGACCTCCACCTCCGACGAGGTCGTCGCCGAGACCCTCAATCCGCTGACGGTCACCGCCACCCGCGCACCGCGCACCGCCGACGAGACGCTGGCCTCGGTCACCGTGATCGACGAGGCCGCGCTGCGTCGCCAGGACCCCACCGATATCATCGACCTGCTGCGCGGCCAGCCCGGCGTCGACGTCTCGTCCAACGGCGACTTCGGCAAGACCAGCAGCGTCTACGTGCGGGGCACCAGCAGCAAGTCCACGCTGCTGATGATCGACGGCATTCGCCTGCGCTCCGCCACCGCAGGTGGTCCCGCCTGGCAGTTCCTCGACCCGCGCCAGTTCGGGCGGGTCGAGGTCGTGCGCGGCCCGCGGGGCAGCCTCTACGGCGCCGATGCCGTGGGCGGCGTGGTGCAGCTGTTCACTCCACAAGGGGAGGGGGAGCCCTCGCCGCGCATCTCGCTGGGTGGCGGCAGCTTCGATACCCGGCGCGCCAGCGCCTCGCTCTCCGGCAGCGAAGGAGGGACTCGCTACCATCTCGCCGCCAGCCGCCTGGAGACCGACGGCTACGAGATCATCGAGGGCGAGGGCGACAAGGGCTACGACAACACCACCGGCCTGGTGCGCCTCGCCCACGGCTTCGACAACGGCGCCGAGGTGGGCGTGCTGGCCCTGCGTGCCCGGGGCAACACCGAGTTCGTCGGCGGGGATACCGATTTCGTCCAGCAGGTCGCCGGCCTCTACGGCGAGCTGCCGGTGACCGACGCCTGGAAGAGCCGCCTGACGCTCAGCGAGGCCCGGGACAGGACGGAGACCGCGGCCTACGACAGCCTCTTCGATACCACGACCCAGACCCTGCGCTGGGAGAACACCGTCTGGTTTGGCCCCCACGAGCTGGTGGCTGGCGCCGAATACCAGGAGGACGACATCGCCGGCAGCGACAGCGGCTCCGGCACCTACGCCGAGGAGAGCCGCGACAACGTGGCCGTCTTCGCCCAGGCGCTGATGGATTTCTCTCCGGTGTCACTGCAGGCCGGGCTGCGCCACGATGACAACGAGGCCTTCGGCGAGGAGCTCACCGGTCACCTGGCGCTGGGTTATGCCCTCGACGATCGTCACACCCTGCGGGCCAGCTACGGCACCGCCTATCGTGCCCCGACCTTCAACGAGCTCTACTACCCGGACCTCGGATACTTCGCCGGCAACCCCGACCTCGAGGCCGAGACCTCGGCGACGGTCGAGCTGGGCATGCGCGGCCAGTACGCGCGGTTCTTCTGGGACCTGGCGGCCTACGAGACGCGGGTCGACGACTTCATCGCCTCGACGGGCAGCCAGAACGAGAACATCGACGAGGCGCGCATTCGCGGCGTGGAACTGGCCTCGGGAATCGACGTGGAGCAGTGGACGCTGCAGGCGGCCCTGACTCTGATCGACACCGAGGATCGCGAGACCGGCAATCGACTCCCGCGCCGCGCCAGCCAGAGCCTGCGCCTGGACCTCGATCGCGAACTGGGCGACTGGTCGCTGGGTGGCTCGTTCATCGCCCAGGACGATCGCTTCAATGACGCGGCCAACCAAGAGCCTCTCAGTGGGTTCGGCCAGGTCGATCTGCGTGCAGGCTGGCAGTTCGCCCCGCTCTGGTCGGCGCGGCTGAGCGTCGATAACGTCTTCGACAAGGAGTATGCAACGACCGAGTATTTCGACGGCCGCGACTACCTCAATGCCGGCCGCATGGCCTTCCTCAGCGTGAACTTCGGTCAGTGATGGTCTCTCGCGCGCGGCTCGTCACGCTGGCGACCCTGCTGCCATGGCTCCTGGTCGGCCTGCCCGACCCGGTGGCCGCCGAGGTCTGCGTCGCCGACGATGCCGGGCGTGAGGTCTGCCTGGACGCCCCGGCGCGGCGCATCGTCGCGCTCTCGCCGGGCGTCACCGAGCTGCTCTACGCCGCCGGCGCCGGCGAGCGGGTGGTCGGGGCGGTCAGCTTCAGCGACTATCCGGCCGAGGCGGCGCGGCTGCCCCGGGTGGGCAGCTACGACCGCCTCGACCTGGAGGCGCTGCTGGCCCTCGAGCCTGACCTGGTGGTGGCCTGGGCCGGCGGCAATCCCCGCGAGCAGGTCGATCGGCTGCCGGGACTCGGCCTTCCCGTCTTCCTCTCCGACGTCAACGACTTCGCCGGCATCGCGAGAAGCCTCGAGCGTTTCGGCGCGCTGGCCGGCAGCGTGGTGGTGGCGCAGGAGGCCGCCCGGGAGTTTCGCGAGGAGGTGGCGGCGCTGCGCGGGCAGCACGCCGAGGCCGCCCCGGTGCCGGTCTTCTACCAGGTCTGGGAGCAGCCGCTGATGACCGTCAACGGCGAGCACTGGATCAGCCAGGCGCTGGCGCTGTGCGGCGGCGAGAACCTCTTCGCCGACGAGGCGCCGCTGGTGCCGCGCATCGGCGTCGAGGCGGTGCTGGCCCGGGACCCGGAGGCGATCCTCACCGGCGGCATGGGCGAGCCCGATTCCACCTGGCTCGAGGCCTGGCGGGACTACCCGGAGATGACCGCGGTGCGCCGCGACAACCTCTTCTTCATCGACCCGGACCTGGTGCAGCGCGCCACGCCGCGCCTGCTCGAGGGCACCCGGGCGCTCTGTGCCCGGCTGGAGACCGCCCGTGAGCGGCGCTAGAGCCTTGCTGGCGCGCCCCGCGCCGCTCGCCTGGCTGGCGCTGGCCGCGCTGCTGTCGCTGGCCCTGTCGCTGGCGCTGGGCAGCGTCGCCATCGCCCCGGGTGAGCTGATGCGAGTGCTGCTCGGGGAGGGCGAGGCGCTCCACCAGACCCTGGTGCTCGAGCTGCGCCTGCCGCGCTCGCTCGCCGCCTTCGGCACCGGCGCGCTGCTGGCGCTCGCCGGGGCGCTGATGCAGGTGCTGCTGCGCAACCCGCTGGCCGACCCCTACGTGCTGGGGCTCTCCGGCGGGGCCTCGGTGGCGGCACTCGTCGCCATGCTGACGGGGCTCGGCGCCGCCCTGGTCGGCGGGGCGGCCTTCGCCGGGGCGCTCACCTCGACGCTGATTGTCTTCGGGCTGGCCCACGGTACCGGCAGCTGGACGCCGACCCGCCTGCTGCTCACCGGGGTGGTGATGGCCGCCGGCTGGGGGGCCGTGATCACCTTCCTGCTGGCGGTGAGCCCGGTGGAGCGGCTGCCCGGCATGCTCTACTGGCTGATGGGCGATCTCGCCTACGCGGGCTCGCCCTGGCCGGTGCTGGCGGTAGCCGCGCTGGCCCTGGTCGTCGTGCTGCCGCTCGGTCGCACCCTCAACGTGCTGGCCCGCGGCGGGCTGCAGGCCGCGGCGCTTGGCGTTTCGGTGCGCCCGCTGGAGTGGACCCTCTACCTGCTGGCCAGCCTGCTCACCGCCGTGGCGGTGACCACCGCGGGCAGCATCGGTTTCGTGGGGCTGATGGTGCCGCACATGCTGCGCCTGCGACTGGGCAATGATCAGCGCCGCTTGCTGCCGGCGAGCCTGCTGGCCGGCGGCATCCTGCTGACCCTCGCCGACACCCTGGCGCGCACCCTGATCGCTCCCCAGCAGCTCCCGGTGGGGGTGATCACGGCACTGCTCGGGGTGCCGAGCTTCCTCTACCTGCTCTACCGGAGTCGCTGATGGAGGCCCTGGCGACGCATCGGCTGCTGATCGACGTCCCCGGTCGCGCGGACGGCCGGCCGCTCGACCTGCGGCTGGCCCCCGGCGAGCGCTGGGGAGTGCTGGGCCCGAACGGCGCGGGCAAGACCACCCTGCTGCATACCCTGGCCGGGCTCAGGCCGCCGCGCTCGGGGGAGGTCCACCTCGAGGGGCGGGCGCTGTCCGGCTGGCGCCGCCGTGAGCTGGCCCGGCGGCTGGGGGTGGTGTTCCAGGAGCGCCACGACGACTTTCCGGCCACGGTGCGGGAGACCGCGCTGATCGGCCGCCATCCCTTCCTGTCGCCCTGGCAGCAGGAGGGGCCCGAGGACCACGCCCGCGCCGAGGCGGCGCTGGCGCGCCTGGACCTGTCGCACCTGGCCGAGCGGGAGCTCGCGACGCTCTCCGGCGGCGAGCGCCAGCGCGTCAGCCTGGCCACGGTGCTGACCCAGGCGCCGGCGGTCTGGCTCGCCGACGAGCCCACCAACCACCTCGACCTCCACCACCAGGTGGCGGTCATGGGCCTGCTCGCGGAACAGGCCGAGGCGGGCGGCGCGGTGATGATGTGCCTGCACGACCTCAACCTGGCGGCGCGCTGGTGCAGCCACCTGCTGCTGCTCTATCCCGACGGCGAGGCGTGCTGGGGCTCCGCGGAGGCGATGCTGGCACCCGCGGCCCTGGAACGCCTCTATGGCCAGCCCCTGACCACCGCCTGGGTGGACGGCGCGCCGGTCTTCGTGCCCAGGCGTTGAGGCGAGCGACGCCGAGGCGCCTCCCCCATTCCCTCTTACTTACAGGAGTCTCAACATGAGCCGACCCTCCATCGATCCCCAGCGCCACGCCGAGCGCATGGCCGCCAAGCAGAAGATCATGAACGAGCGGATTGCTGCCGCCGACAAGGAGCAGGGCGTGCTGCTGGTGCTCACCGGCCCCGGCAAGGGCAAGAGCAGCTCCGGCTTCGGCATGGTCGCCCGCGCCCTGGGCCACGGCATGAAGGTGGGCGTGGTGCAGTTCATCAAGGGCGCCTTCAGCACCGGCGAGGAGGCCTTCTTCCGCGACCTGCCGGGGGTGGACTACCACGTCATGGGCGAGGGCTACACCTGGGACACCCAGGACCGCCAGCGCGACGTGCGCGCCGCCGAGGCGGCCTGGGCCGAGGCCCGGCGCATGCTCGCCGATCCTGACTACGCGCTGGTGCTGCTCGACGAGCTCAATATCGCCCTGCGCCACGGCTACCTGGCCCTCGACGCCGTGCTCGACGACCTGCAGGCGCGCCCGCCCATGCAGCACGCGGTGGTCACCGGTCGCCACGCGCCGGAGGCGCTGATCGAGATGGCCGACACGGTGACCGAGATGAAGGTGGTTAAGCACGCCTTCAAGGATCAGGGGATCAAGGCCCAGAAGGGGGTGGAACTCTAAGAAGGGCGTTCAAGGTGTTTGTGAAGACGATGAGCTTCTCCGGCGCCAAGCCGCCGCGAGGGCGCTGTGAACCCCTCCCTGGGCGCTACCGACGCCATCCCTGGCGTAGAACCCTCGCTTCGTCTTGTCCCCGGCGCTCATCGGCCGGTCCCGATCCTCTTCAAGGCCCATCCCACCATCACGATTTCCAGGAGACCGCCGCATGGCAGATCCCAGCGGGCGACCCGATCACGCCTTCCCCGAGGTGCAGCGCGAGGGCCTCTACCGGGCCATCTTCGAGCGCCGCGACGTGCGCGCCCAGTTCCGCCCGGAGCCGATTCCGCCCGAGGTACTGGCGCGGCTCCTCGAGGCCGCCCACCATGCTCCCTCGGTGGGCTTCATGCAGCCCTGGGACTTCCTGCTGATCGACGACCGCGCGGTGCGAAGCCGCGTCCACGCCATCTTCGAGCGCGAGAACGCGAAGGCGGCCGAGGCCCACGCCGGCGAGCGCGGCGCGCTTTATCGGCGCCTCAAGCTCGAGGGCATCCTCGAGAGCCCGATGAACCTCTGCATCACCTGCGACCGGGAGCGGGGCGGCGAGCACGTGCTGGGCCGCCAGAGCATCGTCGAGATGGACCTCTTCAGCACCTGCCTGGCGGTCCAGAACCTGTGGCTGGCGGCCCGCGCCGAGGGGATCGGCGTGGGCTGGGTCAGCATCCTCGACCAGCAGGAGCTCGCCGAGGTGCTGGGCCTGCCGGAGCATGTTTATCCGCTCGCCTACCTGTGCCTGGGCTACGTCGACGACTTCCTCGAGGCGCCGGAGCTCGCCCGGGCCGGTTGGCGACAGCGCCTGCCGCTGTCCGACCGGGTGCACGGCAACGGCTGGCGGACCCTGCCGGCGGACGCGGCGCTCACGCGCGCCGTCGACGCCCTGGCCCCCCCGACAGTGAGGACGCCTGCATGCCGACGCTGATGATTCAGGGCACCACCTCCGATGCCGGCAAGAGCACCGTGGTCGCGGGCCTCTGCCGGGCGCTCGTCCGGCGCGGCTTCTCGGTGGCCCCCTTCAAACCCCAGAACATGGCGCTCAACAGCGCCGTGACCCCGGAGGGCGGCGAGATCGGCCGCTCCACGGCGCTGCAGGCCGTGGCCGCGGGCATCGCGCCCCACGCCGACATGAACCCGGTGCTGCTCAAGCCCGAGAGCGACCGGGGCGCCCAGGTGATCCTCGACGGCCAGGTCTACGGCCACATGGACGCGATCGACTACCACGCCTTCAAGCGCCGAGCGCGGGAGCGCGTGCTGGCGGCCTGGGAGCGGCTGTCGAGCCGCTTCGACGTGATCATCGCCGAGGGGGCGGGGAGCCCCGCCGAGGTCAACCTGCGCGAGGGCGACATCGCCAACATGGGCTTCGCCGAGGCCATCGACTGCCCGGTGCTGCTGGTCGGCGACATCGACCGCGGCGGCGTGTTCGCCCAGCTGGTGGGCACGCTCGCGCTACTTTCAGAGACCGAGCAGGCGCGCACTCGGGGCTTCGTCATCAACCGCTTCCGCGGCGATATCGCCCTGCTCGAGCCCGGCCTCGACTGGCTCAGGGCGCACACCGGCAAGCCGGTGCACGGCGTGCTGCCCTACCTCCAGGGCCTGCTGCTCGACGCCGAGGATGGCGTCGGCCTCGCCGGTCGCGAGGTGGCGGCGCCCGACCTGCGCGTCGTGGTGCCGGCGCTGCCGCGCATCAGCAACCACACCGACCTGGACCCGCTGCGCCTGCACCCGCGGGTCGAGCTGACCCTGGTCGGTCCCGACCGGCCGATCCCGCCCGCCGACGTCATCCTGTTGCCCGGCAGCAAGGCGACGGCGAGCGACCTCGCCTGGCTGCGCGCCCAGGGCTGGGAGGCGGCGATCCGCCGCCACCTGCGCTACGGCGGCCGGGTGCTCGGCATCTGCGGCGGCTTCCAGATGCTCGGCGAGGCGATCGACGACCCCGAGGGCCTCGAGGGGCCGGCCGGCAGCGAGCCGGGGCTGGGGCTTCTGGCGATGCGCACCCGCATGGTGGCGGGCAAGCAGCTGCGCAACGTCGCCGGCACCCTCTCGGACACTCCGGCCGGGGAGGGCGCGCCGGTGAGCGGCTACGAGATCCACCACGGCGTCAGCAAAGGCCCGGCCCTGGCGCGGCCGCTGATGACGCTCGACGGCCGCCCGGACGGCGCGGTGAGCGAGGACGGCCAGGTGCTCGGCACCTACCTGCACGGCCTCTTCGACGAGGCGGGCGCCTGCGCGGCGCTGCTCGCCCGGCTCGGCCTGGCGGCGGAGGCCGGGGAGGCCGCCGTGGACTTCGCCGCCCACCGCGAGCGGGAGCTCGACCGCCTGGCCGACGGCCTGGAGGCGAGCCTGGACATGGCCGCCATCGCGGCCCTGGTGCAGGGCGACGCCTCTGTATCCCATTATCGTTAGTTTTATATACAATAGTTGCCTCACAATGTGACCACGCGAGGCGGCAATGACGGCACGGAGCGGCACTTCCCGGCAGGATTCCACGACCTGGCAGTTCATCGGCGGACTGGCGCTGCTGGTGGCCCTGGGCCTGAACCTGCGCCCGCTGCTGGCCGCCGCGAGCCCGCTGATGGAGGAGATCCGCGTGGCCACCGGGCTCAGCTACACGGTGCTCGCCTGGCTGACCACCTTGCCGTTCCTCTGCATGGGGGCCGTGGCGCTGGCCAGCGGCCGCCTTCAGGCCTGGCTGGGCGAGCAGCGCGGCATCAGTCTGGCCCTGGTGGCCATCGCGGTCGCCTGTGCCCTGCGCCAGGTCGACGGCAGCGGCGCGACCCTGCTGGCCACGGCGCTGCTGGGCGGCGCCGGCATCGCGCTGATCCAGGCGCTGGTGCCGGGGCTCGCCAAGCGGCGCTTCGGGCGGCGCATGCCGCTCGCCATGGGCGTCTACTCCGCGGCGCTGATGTCCGGCGGCGGCCTGGCCGCCTGGGCGAGCCCCTGGCTGGCACGCCTCGGCGGCTGGCAGCTGGGCGTGGGCCTGTGGTGGGTGCCGGCGCTGATCACCCTGCTGGCCTGGGTGTGGCTCTCCCGGCGCCCCCGGGCGCCGGAGCCCGCCTGGGTGGCCCTGGCCGGCCCGCGGCCCTGGCGGCTGCCCCGCGCCTGGCTGCTGGCGCTCTACTTCGGGGTGATCAACGCCGGCTACTCGAGCGTGGTCACCTGGCTGCCGGTCTACTACCGGGAACTCGGCTGGAGCGCCTCGTCCAGCGGGCTGCTGCTGGCCTGGATGACCATCTTCCAGGTGCTCGCCGCGCTGTCGATGCCGGCCCTGGCGCAGCGCCAGTCCCACGCGGATCGCCGCTGGCTGCTGGCCGTAAGCCTGCTGGCCCAGCTTACCGGCTATCTGGGGCTGATCCTGCTGCCCGGCCAGGGGGCGCTCGTCTGGGTGGCCATCGCCGGCTTCGGCCTGGGCGCCTGCTTCTCCCTGGGGCTGATCCTGGCCCTGGACCACCTGCCCGATCCCCGCGCCGCGGGCCGCCTGGCCGCTTTCATGCAGGGCTTCGGCTTCATGCTCAATGCGCTCTCGCCCTGGATCAGCGGCGCCCTGCGCGAGGCGACCGGCGGCTTCCTGGCCGCCTGGGTGCTGCTGGCGCTGGGCGTCGCGGCGATGCTGCTGGTCACCCTGCGTTTCGCCCCCCGCGACTACCCGCTGGTGATGGCGGGCGTGGCCGAACGCGCCTGAGGCTTCGTCGTTACGGCATGAAGCGGGTCGGGTCGTCGCTGATCACCGCCTCGACCCCCCACTCCCAGCGCGGGGCGAAGGCGGCCGGGTCGTTGGCGGTGTAGCAGAGCAGCCGATAGCCGGCCTCGCTCACCTCCCGGGCCCGGGCCGCCTTGAGGCGCTTCCAGTCGGCATGCACGCTGCAGGCCGTCACCGCCTCGCAGCGCCGCCGCCAGTCGCGGCCGACCCCCTCGACCAGTACCCCCAGCGACAGCGCCTCGGGCCCGGCCAGGGTGCGGGCATGGGCGAGGGCCGCGTCGTTGAAGGAGGAGAGCAGCCGGCGCGACGGCGGCAGCGCCGCCATCACGGCGGGCACCGCGGCCTCGACCAGCGCCCGGGGATCGCGGCCGCGATTGACCTTGAGCTCCAGGTTGACCCCCATGTCGAGCGCGTCGAGCAGCGCCAGCATCGCCTCCAGGGTGGCCATGGGCTCGCCCCGGAAGGCCTCGCCGAACCAGCCGCCGGCATCCAGGCGACGCGCCGCGGCGAGGTCCAGGTCGGCCAGCCGGCCGCGGCGATCGGAGCAGCGCCGAAGGCCGGCGTCGTGCCAGATCACCGGGGTGCCGTCGCCGAGCAGCTGGACGTCGAGCTCGACCCAAGTCACGCCCACGGCATGGGCGGCGCGCACCGCGGCCAGGGTGTTCTCCGGGGCGCGGGCGGAGAGCCCGCGATGGGCGATCAGGCGGGGCAGGGCGAGCGCGGCGTCGGGCATGGGAGACTTCCTGGTCGGCGGGTCGGAAGGGACAGCCTAGCGCCATCCACCGGCGACGGGAAACGCCCCCGCGCCGGACGTCGGGCGCGGCGCGATCGGGCCAGGATGTGGTAGGCTGCGCGCTTTCGATCCTGGCGCTGGCGCCGGACATACGACGATGCGAGGACACCGAGATGAGAGTCGTGCACATCAAGAATCCCCAGCAGCGCGATGCCTGCCTGGCGCGGCTGTGCGCCGAGGCCTACGGCCAGGACGCCGGGCTCACGCCGCTGGCGACCTTCGCCGGCACCCTGGGGGTGCTGGTCAAGCAGGAGGCGGCGCGGGTGCTGGCGCTGGTGGATGACGCGTCGCGCCCGGTGGCGCTGGCGCTGCTGGTGCTCGACGAGGTCGGCAGCAGCATGACGGTGATGCTGCTGGCCGAGCTCGACGGCGAGAGCGTGACCCGGCCCGCCGAGCGGCTGGTCGCCGAGCTGGCCCTCAAGGCGCCGCTGCGCGTCGATGCCGTGGGCCCCGAGCAGGAGGCGCGCTTCCGCGAGGCGGGCATCACCCGCTGGCTCGACGGCAAGGCCGGCGTGCGCATCGGCCTCGGCCCCAAGCATCCCGCCACCAGCGTGGCCGAGCTGCCCCGGGCGCTGAGCTTCGACGAGGCCTCGGTGATCCAGTCGTTCAAGCGCGACCGCACGCTCTTCGACGACTACAAGGCGCGCTTCGTTCGCGGCCTGGAGTCCTTCCCCGCGACGCTCTAATAAACCCTTCTTGACCCCGGGGGTGTCCGGACGCTTGACTGATGGGCCATCCGTCAACGTCACAAGGACAACCCCCATGCCCCAGCGTATCCAGTTTGCCCGCACCGGCGGCCCCGAGGTGCTCGAACTCGTCGAGGCCGAACCGGCCGCGCCGGCCGCCGGTGAGGTGCGCGTGCGCAACCAGGCGGTCGGCCTCAACTTCATCGACATCTACTTCCGCACCGGCCTCTATCCGGCGCCCGGCCTGCCCTCGGGGCTCGGCACCGAGGGGGCCGGCGTGGTCGAGGCGGTCGGCGAGGGCGTCACCCACCTGGCGGTGGGCGACCGGGTGGCCTACGCCCAGGGACCGCTCGGCGCCTACGCCGAGCAGCACGTGCTGCCCGCCGACAAGGTGGTGGCGCTGCCCGAGGCGATCGACGTCGAGACCGCCGCGGCCGCCATGCTCAAGGGCCTCACGGTGCAGTACCTGCTGCGCCAGACCTACCCCCTCCAGGGCGGCGAGACCATCCTCTGGCACGCCGCCGCCGGCGGGGTCGGTTCGATCGCCTGCCAGTGGGCGAAGGCGCTCGGCGTGAAGCTCATCGGTACCGTCAGCTCCCCGGAGAAGGCCGCGCTGGCCACCCGGAACGGCGCCTGGGCGACCATCGACTACACCCGGGAGGATGTGGTCGAGCGGGTGCGCGAGCTGACCGGCGGCGCGATGTGCGACGTGGTCTACGACTCGGTGGGCAAGGACACCTGGGAGACGTCGCTTGACTGCCTGAAGAAGCGCGGCCTGATGGTCAGCTTCGGCAACGCCTCCGGCCCGGTGGAGGGGGTGAACATCGGCATCCTCAATCAGAAGGGGTCGCTTTACGTCACGCGCCCGAGCCTCAACGGCTACGCCGACACCCGCGAGCGGCTGGAGGCGATGGCCGGCGAGCTCTTCGCGATGCTCGAGAGCGGCCGGGTGACGGTCGATATCTCTCACCGCTACCCGCTGGCCGAGGCGGGCGATGCCCAGGCGGCCCTGGCCGCCCGCCAGACCACCGGCTCGACCATCCTGCTCCCCTGATCCCTGTCGAGGCGCGGGCGGCGCCTAGAGCGACTCGTTGAGCTCGCCGATCAGCTGCTCGCGCCGCCTGAGCGCGGCGAGCCCCTCGTCGCCGAGCCGGTTCGCCGCCTCGCAGAGCAGTCCCTCGGCCAGCAGCATGAAGGCGCACATGCTGTTGCTGAAGAAGAGGCTGTGGTCGGGGACCGGGAAGGCGTGGTGCGCCACCCGGGCGAGCGGCGAGCCCCGGGAGTCGGTCAGGGCGATGACGCGGATGCCCTGGCGCGCCGCGACCTCGGCCGTCGCCAGCACGCTGGGGGTGTAGGGAAAGCAGCTCGCCACCACCAGCACGTCCCCCGCCTCGAGCTGGGCCAGGGCGTCCGCCACCCCGTGGCGGACGGCGTCCAGCGGCGCCGCATCGGTGCGCAGCATGCCCAGGCCATAGGCCAGGAAGGAGGCCAGCGAGGCGAACTGGCGCATGCCGTGGACCCTCACCCGCTTCGCCTCCACCAAGAGCCGCGCCGCCTCGGTGAAGGCCTCCCCATCGATCCCCGCCACCGTGTCGCCGATGTTGGCGCTCTCCTGGCGGCCCAGCCGGGCCAGCCGGGCGAGGGCGTCGTCGTCCCCGTCGCTGTCCAGCAGGCGCGAGACCTGATCGCTGTAGAAGCTCTTGCCCTCGGTGACGTGGCGGCGAAACACCGCCTGCAGGCCGGCGAAGCCGTCGAAGCCCAGCCGCTGGGCCAGCCGCGACAGGGTCGAGGGGCTGACGCCCAGGCGCTCCGCCAGTTCGCTGATCGACGAGACCGCGGCCTGCTGGGGCGCGGTGACCATCGCCGAGAGCACCCGGCGCGAGCGCTTGCCGAGCCGTACCGCGCCTTCGCCCTGCTCGAGGGTGGCGAGCAGGCGCTCGAGGTCGCCGAGGGTGTCCGGTCGTGGGGGCGTGGAGGAGCTCATGAGGGGCATCGGCCTGCAGGGATCGAGGCGCGCATTGTAGCCTTCGTCGTTCCCGGCGTCAGGATGGGGTCGAATCTATTTGCAAATATATTTCCGCTTTATCAGAATGGCTCTTGAATTTGCATCTCCTACGAGAGGATCGCATGAGCCACGTCTTCCACCGCCACCTGAAGCTCGCCTACCCGACCGCCGTTGGTGGCGACGGGCCCTACCTGATCGATGCCCAGGGCAAGCGCTACCTGGACGCCTGCGGCGGGGCCGCGGTCTCCTGCCTGGGCCACAGCGATGCCGAGGTGATCGAGGCGGTGCGTGACCAGGTCGGCCGGCTCGCCTATGCCCACAGCTCCTTCTTCACCACCGAGCCGATGGAGGCGCTGGCCGACTTCCTGGTCGAGCGGGCGCCGGCGGGCCTCTCCTCGGTATACTTCGTCTCCGGCGGCTCCGAGGCGGTGGAGGCGGCCCTCAAGCTCGCCCGCCAGTACTTCATCGAGCGCGGCGAGCCCCAGCGCAAGCACCTGATCGCCCGGCGCCAGAGCTATCACGGCAACACCCTCGGGGCGCTCGCCACCGGCGGCAACGCCTGGCGCCGGCAGCAGTTCGAGCCGCTGCTGGTCGAGGTGAGCCACGTCAGCCCCTGCTACGCCTATCGCGACCAGGCCCCCGGCGAGACCCCGGAGGCCTACGGCGAGCGCCTGGCCGCGGAGCTCGAGGCCGAGATCCAGAGCCTGGGGCCGGAGAACGTGATGGCCTTCGTCGCCGAGCCGGTGGTCGGCGCGACCCTCGGCGCGGTGCCCGCGGTGCCGGGCTACTTCAGGCGGGTGCGCGAGATCTGCGATCGCCACGGTATCCTGCTGATCCTCGACGAGGTGATGTGCGGCATGGGCCGCACCGGCACCCTCTTCGCCGCCGAGCAGGAGGGCGTGACCGCCGACCTGGTGACCATCGCCAAGGGCCTCGGGGCCGGCTACCAGCCGATCGGCGCGACCCTGGTCAGTGAGCGGATCCGTGCGGCGATCGCCGAAGGCTCGGGCTTCTTCCAGCACGGCCACACCTACATCGGCCACGCTACCGCCTGCGCCGCCGCCCTGGCCGTGCAGCGCGCCATCGAGGAGCGCGGGCTGCTGGATCGGGTCGTGCGCCTGGGCGAGGGGCTCCAGCAGCGCCTCGAGGCGCGCTTCGGCGACCATCCCCGCGTCGGCGACATTCGCGGCCGGGGGCTCTTCCGCGGGCTCGAGCTGGTCGCCGAGCGCGACACCAAGACGCCCTTCGACCCCGCGCGCAAGCTGCATGCGGCGGTCAAGCGTGCCGCCATGGACGAGGGCCTGATGTGCTACCCGATGGGCGGCACCCTGGACGGTCGCCGCGGCGACCACATCCTGCTGGCCCCGCCCTTCATCCTCGATGACGCCCAGCTGGACGAGATCGTCGACAAGCTCGACGCCGCCCTTGCGCGCGTCCTCACCCACTCGTAACGGAGCCTCGCCCGATGTCGATCGACTCCCGCCTCTCTCCCCTGGACGAGGCCACCATGGCGCCCGAGCAGCGACGCGTGCTGGACGCCATCCTGAGCGGCCCCCGGGGCAACCTGGACGGCCCCTTCCTGGCCTGGATCCACAGCCCGGAGCTGGCCGACCACGCCCAGCGCCTCGGCGCCTTCTGCCGCTACGGCACCCGCCTGGAGCTGCGGCTCACGGAGCTTGCGATCCTCTTCACCGCGGCCTGGTGGCAGTCCCAGGCCGAGTGGCAGATCCACGCGCCCATCGCTCGCGACGCCGGGCTCGGCGAGGCGGTGATCGAGGCCCTGCAGGCCGGCCGCGAGCCCGCCTTCGAGCGCGACGACGAGGCGCTGGTCTATCGGCTCGGCAAGACGCTCTACACCACCCGGCGCGTCGACGAGGCGCTCTACGCCGAGGCGGTGGCGGCCTTCGGCGAGCCGGCGGTGGTCGAGCTGGTGGGCGTCTTCGGCTATTACGCGTTCGTGGCCATGACCCTCAACGTCTTCGAGGTGCGCCGGGGCAGCGAGCCGCTGCCCTTCGCCGAGCCGTGAGCGGGGCGGTCGGGCAGGGGGATCGCCGGTTGGTCTGGATCGAGGGCCTCGGGGGCGTCATCCTTGAGCGCTACCGATTCAGAGCACGAGGCCCCGACCGATGAGCACGACCCTGCCGACCCTGACCGACGCCCGCCTCGCCCTGGAGGGGCGGGTGGCCACCCTGATCCTGGACCGCCACGACGTCCGCAACGCCCTGACAGGCACCGCCCTGGTCGACGACATCCTCGCCGTGGCCGACTGGGTGAACGGCTGCGACGCCGTCTCGGTGCTGGTGATCACCGGGGCGGGCAGCGCCTTCTCTGCCGGGGGCAACGTCAAGGACATGGCCCGCCGCGGCGGCGACTTCGAAGGCAGCGTCGCCGAGGTGGCCGACCGCTACCGCCGGGGCATCCAGCGCCTGCCGCTCGCCCTCGAGGGCGTGGAGGTGCCGGTCATCGCCGCGGTCAACGGCCCGGCGATCGGCGCCGGCTTCGACCTGGCCAACATGGCGGACCTGCGCCTCGCGTCCCGCGCGGCCAGGTTCGGCGAGACCTTCCTCAACCTGGGGATCATTCCCGGCGACGGCGGCGCCTGGTTCCTGCAGCGGCTGATCGGCTACCAGCGCGCCTTCGAGCTGACGCTCACCGGGCGGGTGATCGACGCCGAGCAGGCCCGCGACTACGGTATCGTGCTGGAGGTGACCGAACCCGAGGCGCTGATGGAGCGGGTCCGGGAACTCGCCGGGCAGATCGCCGCCCAGCCCCCCAGGGCCACCCGCCTGACCAAGCGCCTGATGAAGCGGGCCGATCGCATGTCGCTGCCCGACTTCCTCGACCTCTGCGCGAGCTTCCAGGGCATGTGCCACAACGAGCCGGAGCACCTGGACGCCGTCCACGCCATGCTGGAGAGGATGGCCAGCAAGTGAGCCGCCGAACCCTCCTCTCGCGCCCCAGCTCACGACGCTCGGCCGCGCCACGACCATCGCGTCTTGGCGTGGCGGGAAAAGCTGGCATTTCTCGGCCGTGGCTGTTGTGCTGAAGGTATTCTGACGGCACAGGGAGGTGATCGGCGATGAGCGACAGCAGCCAGGTGTTCCTGATCCTCGGCGCGACGCTCGCGGCCTTCGTGTGGGGCCGCTTCCGCTACGACCTGGTGGCGCTCGCCGCGCTGCTGGCCACCGTGCTGCTGGGCCTGGTGCCGACGGACGAGGCCTTCTACGGCTTCGGCCACCCCGCCGTGATCACCGTCGCTGCGGTACTGGTGCTCAGCCGCGGCTTCGAGCGTTCCGGGCTCGTCGACCTGATCGCCGAGCAGGCCCTCCGGGTCGGCGACCGCCTGATCCTGCAGATGCTGGTGCTCTCCGGCACCGTGCTGGTGCTCTCCGGAGTGATGAACAACGTCGGCGCCCTGGCGCTGATGCTGCCGGTGGCGATCCGCCTGGCCCGGGAGCACGACAGCCCGCCCTCGCTGTTGCTGATGCCGCTGGCCTTCGGCTCGCTGCTCGGCGGCCTCACCACCCTGATCGGCACCCCGCCCAACATCATCATCTCCAGCTATCGCGCCGAGGCGACCGGGGAGAGCTTCGGCATGTTCTCCTTCTTCCCCGTGGGCGCCAGCGTGGCGCTGGTTGGCCTGGCCTTCATCGTGCTGCTGGGCTGGCGCCTGGTGCCCCAGCGGGCCGGCAAGGCCTCCCGGGAGGAGATGTTCGATACCGCCCACTACCTGGTCGAACTGCGCGTGCCCGAGGAGGGCAAGGCGGTGGGCTGGTCGCTGCGCGACCTGCACCAGGCCCTGGAGGAGACTATCCCGGTGCTGGCGGTAGTGCGCGGCGACAAGCGCCATGCCGGCCACGCCTTCCACGGTACCCTGGACGAGGGCGATATCCTGCTGGTGGAGGCCGGCCCCGAGGAGATGAAGCTGATCGAGGACAAGGCGGGCCTGGTGGTCGGCCCGGAGCCGCCCTCGGACGACGAGGCGCAGGAGGGCGAGGCGCCGGACGAGCCCCGGGAGGCCGAGCCGGCCGGGGAGACGTCGGGCGAGGAGGAGGAGTCGAAGCGCACGGCAGTGGATACCGAGGGCCTCCAGCTGGTCGAGGCGGTGGTGCGCAACGACTCCATGATGATCCACCGCACCGTCACCCAGCTGCGCCTGCACAACCAGTTCGGCCTGCACCTGGTGGCGGTGGCCCGGGACGGCGGCCGCCTCAACCAGCGCCTGCGCGATATCCGCTTCCGGGCCGGCGACGTGCTGCTGCTGCAGGGCGGGGAGGGCGAGATCGGCGAGAGTCTCACCACCCTGGGCTGCCTGCCGCTGGCCAGCCGCAACCTGACCCTGGGCCAGCCGCGCCTGCTGGCGGTCTCGGTGGCCATCTTCGCGGTGGCGGTGATCGCCATGGTGCTGGACCTCGTGCCCTCGGCGGTGGCCCTGACTGGCGCCGCACTGGTGTCGCTGCTGGTGGGCGTGCTGTCGCTGCGCGAGGCCTACCAGGCCATCGACGGCCCGGTGATCGTGCTGCTGGGGGCGATGATCCCGGTGGGCCAGGCGCTGGAGACCAGCGGCGGGGCCGCCCTGATCGCCGAGACCCTGCTGGCCCTGGGGCGCGAGTGGCCGATGGTGGCCACCCTGGTGGGGCTGTTCCTGCTCTGCACGCTGCTCTCCAACGTGATCAACAACGCCGCGGCGGCACTGTTGATGGCGCCCATCGCGGCGAGCCTCGCCGAGGGCTTCGGTGTCTCCCTGGATCCCTTCCTGATGGTAGTGGCGATCAGCGCCTCCTGCGCCTTCCTCACGCCCATCGGCCACCAGTCCAACACCCTGGTGATGGGCCCGGGCGGCTACCGCTTCGGCGACTACTGGCGGCTGGGGCTGCCGCTGACACTGGTGGTGATGGCGGTGGCGATCCCGATGATCCTGATCGTCTGGCCGCTGTAGCGATTCGCCGAGGGATAGGGGCGACGGGGCAGGTCAGAGAGAGGGGCCTATGCCATGGGAGAGGAGGATTGCTGCGAACGGGCTGGCCAGGGATGGCCAGCACCGGCCCTTCAAGCGGAGCAGAATGCGAGAGCGAAGCTGGGCAGCGGTAGCGTACAGGGAGGGATTCGCAGCGCCCTCTCGATGACCTGCCGCGGCGCTCCGGGGAAACATCAATGAGGGAATATAAAGACGCCCCGGCGGCTGGCCGGGGCGTCGTCCTGGGGGAGTGGAACCTCAGGCCGGCTGGTGGCGCAGTACCTTGGTCTTGTCGGTGACGAAGGCGTCGTAGGCGAAGTCGTCGACGGTGAGCAGCTCCAGTACCGCGGCCTCGCGCTCCTGCATGAAGGTGGCGTCCTCCTCGTCGATCAGCCCCTTCGCCAGGGCCGCCTCGACCCGCTCTTCCGGATGCAGCGCATCGGCCGGCAGCTCGCCCTTGGCGTAGGCCTTGTTGACCCGGCGATAGAGCGCCTCGGCGCGCTCCTGGCTAGCCAGCAGGGCGTTGTAGCGGGCCAGCGGGTTGTCCCGGCTGCCGTCGTTCTCCTGCCAGGTGGCGTCGAGCAGGAAGTGGCGCAGGGCGGTGTCCCGGGAGACGGCCTGGGCGATCTCGCGGGTCAGCGCATCCTCGGGGCGCTTCCAGCGCCGGCCCGTGGGCATCACGATGACGCGCAGCGCGCGACCCAGGGCGCGGCTTGGCAGGTTGTCGAAGAGCTCGTCCAGGGCCTGCTCGGCGCGGCCCAGCAGGAAGCGGCAGCCGTAGTGCAGCAGGGCCGCCTCGCCCTCGACCTTGTGACCCTCGTGCCACTGCTTGAGCGTCATCGAGGCGAGGTAGAGGTTGGAGAGCACGTCGCCGAGGCGTGCCGAGAGCATCTCGCGCTGCTTGAGCTGCGAGCCGAGGCTCGCCATGGCGGCGTCGGCGCAGAGACCGAAGCCGGCGGAGAGTCGCGCGATGTCCCGGGCGTAGGGGGCGGCGATCTCGTCGAAGGGCACGCTCGGCCGGCCGAGCCCCAGGCCCTGGGTGAGGGCGCGGGCGGCGTTGCCGAAGATCAGCCCGGCATGGCCGAAGAAGGCCCGGTCGAAAGCCGCGAGGTCGTCGGCGTCCTTGGCGGCCAGCTCCTCGAGCACGAAGGGGTGGCAGCGGATGGCACCCTGGCCGAAGATCATCAGGTTGCGGGTCATGATGTTGGCGCCCTCGACGGTGATCGCCACCGGGTTGGCGCTGTAGCCGATGCCGAGGTAGTTGCGCGGCCCCAGGGTCACCGCCTTGCCGCCGTGGATGTCCATGGCGTCGCCAAGGATCACCCGCTGGAACTCGGTGAGCTGGCTCTTGAGGATCGCCGAGGGCACCGCCGGCTTCTCGCCGTGGTCGATGGTGTTGGCGGTCTGGTAGACCGCGGCCCGGGAGACGTAGGCCAGCGCGGCCATGCGTGCCAGGGGCTCCTGGACGCCCTCCATCTCGGCCACCGGCACGTTGAACTGGCGGCGGATCCGGGCGAAGCCGCCGCTCCAGCCCAGGGCGTAGCCGGCGGTGCCCGTGGCACCGGAGGGCAGGGTGATGCAGCGGCCGATGGAGAGGCACTCGACCAGCATCCGCCAGCCCTGGCCGATCATCTCCGGCCCGCCGATGATGGTATCGAGCGGTACGAAGACGTCGTGGCCCTTGATCGGGCCGTTCAGGAAGGGGCTTCCGATGGGGTGGTGGCGACGCCCGATCTCCATGCCGTCGGTCTCACGGGGAATCAGCGCCAGGGTGATGCCGCGATCCTCCTCGTCGCCCAGCAGGTGGTCGGGATCGAAGAGCCGGAAGGCCAGGCCCACGACGCTGGCGATGGGCGCCAGGGTGATCCAGCGCTTCTCGAAGTTCAGCCTGAGGCCGAGGACCTCCTCGCCGTCGACCAGCTGCTTGCACACCACCCCGGTGTCGGGAATGGCCGTGGCGTCGCTGCCGGCCCGCGGGCCGGTCAGGCCGAAGCAGGGGATCTCGCGGCCGTCGGCCAGGCGCGGCAGGTAGTGGTCCTTCTGATGCTCGGTGCCGTACTTGAGCAGCAGCTCGCCCGGTCCCAGGGAGTTGGGCACGCCCACGGTGACCATCAGGGTCTCGCTGATCGAGAGCTTCTGCAGCGCCAGGGACTGGGCCTTGGCCGAGAAGCCCAGGCCGCCGTAGGCCTTGGGGATGATCATGCCGAAGAAGCCTTCCTGCTTCAGGTAGTCCCAGAGCTCCTGGGGCAGGTCGGCGCGTTCCCGGGCGATCTCCCAGGCGTTGCACATGCCGGCGGCCACGCCGCACTGGTGATCGAGGAAGGCGCGCTCCTCATCGGAGAGCCCCTCGTCGCGATAGTCGAGCAGCTTGTTCCAGTCGGGGCGACCGGTGAAGAGCTCGCCGTCCCAGGCCACGCTGCCGGCCTCCAGCGCGGTACGCTCGGTGTCCGAGACCCGGGGGGCGACCTTCTTGAACATCGCGAAGAGCCGGGGTGTCAGCCAGCGGGTGCGCAAGGCGGGCAGGCCGCAGGCGGCGATGCCCGCGGTGGCGACGAGCAGCAGCACGCCGAGAATCGACGCGCCGGCCACCAGGCCGACGAGGCCGAGCCCCGCGGTCACGGCCAGGGCGGGCAGGGCGCCGGCCTCCCGGCGCATCACGATGAGCAGGCCGATGACGGCCAGCACGAGCAGGATCAGGGTCAGCATGGTGGGCTCCGAGGGATTCGAACACTTGTTTGAATGCCATCAGCCTAGCGCATCCCGCGCCCCACAGCCAATCCCCTCGATGTGGTTTTCCTTCGACCTGCCTCCATTCACCCTCGATTGCCGGCCGTTCAACGCAAGCCGCCCCGCACGAAGGCGGGGCGGCATGAGGTTGCCGGGCGGGTCGATCAGGCCAGGCGGCGCTGCGGCTCCCGTTGGGCGGGGGCGTCGCCCGCCACGTAGTAGGGGGCATCGCTTCTCGGCAGCGGCTCGCGGCCGCGGATCTTGTCCGCCATTTTCTCGGCCAGCATGATCGTCGGCGCGTTGAGGTTGCCGGTGGGGATCACCGGGAAGAGCGAGGCGTCGACCACCCGCAGGCCCTCCAGGCCGTGGACCCGGCCGGCGCCGTCGACCACGGCGTCCTCCCCCTCGCCCATGCGGCAGCTGCCGCAGGGGTGATAGGCGGTCTCGGCATGGGCCCTGACGAAGGCGTCGAGCTCGGCGTCGGTCTGCACCTCCGGCCCCGGGGAGATCTCCCGGCCGCGATAGGCGTCGAAGGCGGGCTGGGCGATGATCTCGCGGGTCAGGCGGATGGCGTCGCGGAACTCCTGCCAGTCCTTGTCGGTGGACATGTAGTTGAACAGGATCGAGGGCGCGGCCTCGGGGTCGCGGGAGGTCAGGCGCACCCGGCCGCGGCTCTCCGAGCGCATAGAGCCCACGTGGGCCTGGAAGCCGTGGGCCTGCACCGCGCTCTTGCCATTGTAGCTGATGGCGATGGGCAGGAAGTGGTACTGCAGGTTGGGCCAGGCCTCCTCGTCGCTCGAGCGGATGAAGCCCGCCGCCTCGAACTGGTTGCTGGCGCCCACGCCGGTGCCGAGGAAGAGCCACTCGGCGCCGATCTTCGGCTGGTTGTACCACTTCAGCGCTGGGTAGAGCGAGATCGGCTGGGTGCACTCGTACTGGATGTACATCTCCAGGTGATCCTGCAGGTGCGCGCCGACGTTCTCGTTGACCTTGACCGCCTCGATGCCGAACTCGTCGAGCACCTCTTTGGGGCCCACGCCGGAGCGCTGCAGGATCTGCGGCGAGGCGATGGCGCCGGCGCATAGCAGCACCTCGCGGCGCGCCTTGACCTCCTGGGGCTTGCCGTGACGCGCGTAGCGCACGCCGGTGGCGCGCGTGCCCTCGAAGGTGATGACGTCGGTGATGGCGCGGGTCTCGATGGTCAGGTTCGCCCGGCCCTTGGCCTGGTCGAGGTAGCCCCGGGCGGTGGAGGCGCGTCGCCCGTTGGGGGTGACGAAGCGGTCCATGGGGCCGAAGCCCTCCTGCTGGTAGCCGTTGACGTCCTCGGTGGCCGGGTAGCCGGCCTGCTGGCCCGCCTCGATGAAGGCGTGGTAGAGCGGGTTGTTGCCGTCCTTCGGCGTCGTGACGCTGACCGGGCCGTCGCCGCCGTGGTAGGCGTTGGGCCCGATGTCGCGGGTCTCGGCCTTCTTGAAGTAGGGCAGGCAGTCGGCGTAGGTCCAGTCCTCGAGCCCCGGCTGCTTTGCCCAGCCGTCGTAGTCCAGGGCGTTGCCGCGGATGTAGCACATGCCGTTGATCAGCGAGGAGCCGCCCAGGCCCTTGCCGCGGCCGCACTCCATGCGTCGGCCGTCCATGTGGGGCTCGGGGTCGGTCTCGAAGGCCCAGTTGTAGCGCTTGCCCTGCAGCGGGTAGGCCAGGGCCGCCGGCATCTGGGTGCGGAAGTCGAAGCGGTGGTCGGGGCCGCCGGCCTCGAGCAGCAGCACGCTGACGTCGGGGTCCTCGGTCAGGCGGGTGGCCAGCACGTTGCCGGCGGAGCCGGCGCCGATGATGACGTAGTCGAATTCGCGGGACGGTGACATGGAGCCTCCCTGAAACAGTCAAAAGGGTATTGTGGCGAGCGGTACACGGCCCGCTCATCGGTCAGGAGCGCGGCGGGCCATGTGCTCCGGACATGATCTTGGAAGGAGCTCGGAGGGGCGTCTCCGATGCTTGGCGTGAGGCGCGCCGGAGACGGCTCGAAGAGGAGGCCCTACGCCAGGGATGGCGTCGGTAGCGCCCAAGGACGGGTTTACAGCGCCTCCTCGCAGAGCCGTCCCCGGGAAAGCGCCTCACTTTCCCGGGGTTCATGCCGTCCTAGAACACCGACTCGAAGGGCCCCATCTCGACCTGCACTGACTTGGTCTGGGTGTAGTGGGCCAGGGTCTCGATGCCGTTCTCGCGACCCACGCCGGACTGCTTGTAGCCGCCCACCGGCATCTCGGCGGGGGACTCGCCCCAGGTGTTGATCCAGCAGATGCCGGCTTCCAGTTGCCGGATCACGCGGTGGGCGCGGTTGAGCCCCTCGGTGAAGAGGCCGGCGGCCAGGCCGTATTCGGTGTCGTTGGCGCGGCGGATCACCTCCTCCTCGTCGTCGAAGGCGAGCACGGACATCACCGGGCCGAAGATCTCCTCTCGCACGATGCGCATCTCATCCGTGCAGTCGGTGAAGATGGTCGGGGCGGCCCAGGCGCCCTTGGCATAATCGCCCTGATCCCAGGCCTCGCCGCCGGCCAGCACGCGGGCGCCTTCCTGCTGGCCCAGCGCGATGTAGGCGAGCACCTTCTCCTGGTGCTCGAAGCTCACCAGCGGGCCGAAGTTGACGTACGGGTCCATGGGATCGCCGGCGCGGATGCGCGCCACCCGCTCGACGAGCTTCGCCTCGAAGTCCGCCTTGACGCTGCAATCGACGAAGACCCGGGTGCCATTGGTGCAGATCTGCCCGCTGGAGTAGAAGTTGGCCATCATCGCGGCGTCGGCGGCGCGGTCCAGGTCGGCATCGGCGAAGACGATCAGCGGCGACTTGCCGCCGAGCTCCATGGTCACGTCCTTTAGCGTCGAGCCGCCGGCCGCCGCCATCACCTTGCGACCGGTGCCCGCCTCGCCGGTGAACGAGATCTTGTCGATGCCGCGGTGGCCGGTGAGCAGCTCCCCGACCCGGGCATCGCCCTGGACGACGTTGAAGACGCCGTCGGGCAGGCCGGCCTCGGTGAAGATCTCGGCCAGGAGCATGGTGGTCAGCGGGGTGACTTCGCTGGGCTTGAAGACCACGGCGTTGCCGGCGGCGAGCGCCGGGGCGCTCTTCCAGCAGGCGATCTGGATCGGGTAGTTCCAGGCACCGATGGCGCCGATCACGCCCAGCGGCTCGCGGCGAGTGTAGACGAAGGAATCCTCGCGCAGCGGGATCTGGGCGCCCTCGAGGGCCGGGGCCAGGCCGGCGTAGTACTCCAGCACGTCGGCGCCGGTGACCACATCCACCGCGGCGGTCTCGCTGATCGGCTTGCCGGTGTTGCGGGTCTCGAGCTCGGCGATCTCGTCGTTGCGCTCTCGCAATAACGCCACGGCGCGCTGCAGGATGCGGCCGCGCTCCATGCCGCTCATCGCGCCCCAGGCCCGCTGGCCCCGTCGCGCCGCGGCCACGGCGGCGTCCACGTCGGCCTCGGCGGCCTGGGGCACCTCGGCGAGCAGCGAGCCGTCGAAGGGGTTGACCACGGGGAAGGTCTCGCCCGAGGTGGCGGCCGCGTGGCGGCCGTCGATGTAGAGAGTCTGGGGGGCGGAAGATGCCATGCTGGCCTCCGTTTAGGCAGGGGAGAGGGTGTCGTGGGTATCGAGCAGCCGGTCGAGATAGTCGTGGGCCAGGCGCCGCGCCTCGGCGCTGTCCAAGCCATCGGGCGTCAGCGCGCCGCGCAGCCACAGGCCGTCGATCAGCGCGGCCAGGGCCCGGGCGCAGGCGCGTGCCTCGTGTCGGGACATCAGCCGGCGGAACTGGTGGCAGAGATTGGCGTACAGGCGCCGGTCGTTGACGCGCTGCAGGCGCGCCAGCGTCGGCCGGTGCATGCTGCTGGCCCAGAAGGCCAGCCAGGTCTTGGCCACCGGCCCGGTGATCTGGCTGCCATCGAAGTTGCCGTCGATGATCGCGCCGAGGTGGGCCCGCGGGCTCGAGGTGGCGAGCGCGCGGCGCCGGGCGGCCACCGCCTCGCCCAGATCGCTCAGGATCTGGCGCATGGTGGCCTCCAGCAGACCGTCCTTGCCGCCGAAGTAGTGGCTGATGATGCCGGCGGAGACCCCCGCGTGGCGGGCGATACGCATCACCGTCGCGTCGGCCAGGCCGACCTCGTCGATGGCCGCCATGGTCGCCTTGATCAGCTGCTGGCGGCGGATGGGTTCCATTCCGACCTTGGGCACCGTTGTGGCTCCTCTCCCGTGAATTGATCTTGCAATGTGTTCTTGCACCCAACGCACTCGGCGTGGTTACCATGTAGCTTGCCATTTCTTTATTGAACGTTCAATCAATAAAGGTCCGGTTTGACTCTCCATGGCTCGGCGGCGCTGCCGCCGTGGCTATACTTGATGTCCAACAAGAGGAACGCTCCCATGACCATGACCCTCCTGAATCGCAAAACCGCCCTCGGTGTCGGCGCCGCCGCCCTCGGTTTCGCCGTGGCCCCGCTGCAGGCCGCCGAGGCCGAGAGCTGTGAGACGGTGCGCTTCGCCGAGGTCGGCTGGACCGACATCACCGCCACCACCGCCCTGACCACCGAGGTGCTCGAGGCGCTGGGCTACGAGACCCGCATCGACACCGTCTCGGTGCCGATCGCCTACTCCGGCATGAAGAACGACGACTTCGACGTCTTCCTGGGCAACTGGATGCCCTCCATGGCCTCGATCAGCGACCCCTACGTCGAGGATGGCAGCGTCGATCGCCTGGGCGCCAACCTCGAGGGCGCCAAGTACACCCTGGCGGTGCCGCAGTACGTGCACGACGCCGGCGTCACCTCGGTGACCGACCTCGCCGAGCATGCCGAGAAGTTCGACAGCAACATCCACGGCATCGAGGCCGGCAACGACGGCAACCAGCTGATCCAGGGCATGATCGACGACGACGCCTACGGCCTCGGCGACTGGTCGCTGGTCGACTCCAGCGAGGCCGGCATGCTGGCCGAGCTGAGCGCCCGCACCCCCGACGAGACCTGGATGGTGTTCCTCGGCTGGGAGCCGCATCCCATGAACACCAACTACGACATGGCCTACCTCTCGGGGGCCGATGACTACTTCGGGCCGAACCTGGGCGGCGCCACGGTGTATACCAACACCCGGGGCGGCTTCGTCGAGGAGTGCAGCAACGTCGGCGCGCTGCTCGAGAACCTCAGCTTCACCCTCACCATGGAGAACCAGCTGATGGGCGAGATCATGGACGAGGGGGAGGATCCCCGCGATGCGGCCCGCGCCTACCTGCAGGCCAACCCCGCGGTGCTCGAGACCTGGCTCGAGGGCGTCACGACCCGCGACGGCGAGCCGGGCCTGCCGGCGGTGAAGGACGCGCTCGATATCGAGAGCTGAGTGCTCAAGCGGGCTTGCCATGACGCCGGCCCGCGTGCATAATTCATCCCCGTTGCCCGGCCCTGGCCGGGCAACCTTTTGAAAAGGCTACGTAGCTCAGCTGGTTAGAGCACATCACTCATAATGATGGGGTCCCCTGTTCGAATCAGGGCGTAGCCACCAGGACATGCAGAAACGCTCGTCGGGCCTCGGCCCGGCGAGCGTTTTTCGTTGGGCGCCCGCCGGTCCTCGTGGACACCGAGATGCCATTCACGACTTGACCTTGCGAGCCCGATCCGTATACTACGCCCCGTGTTCGAGGTCATTCCCCGATAGCTCAGTTGGTAGAGCAAATGACTGTTAATCATTGGGTCGCAGGTTCGAGTCCTGCTCGGGGAGCCAACTTCGCTCGGCGTGTCTCGCGACGCGCGGCGACGAACACCATGTGGCAAGCGGTCATTCCCCGATAGCTCAGTTGGTAGAGCAAATGACTGTTAATCATTGGGTCACAGGTTCGAGTCCTGTTCGGGGAGCCAACCGCTCCTAGCTGCCTGCCGCATCCCTTCGCAACATCCGCATCGTTCCCCGATAGCTCAGTTGGTAGAGCAAATGACTGTTAATCATTGGGTCACAGGTTCGAGTCCTGTTCGGGGAGCCAATGTTGTCTGGCGTCGCCCCACCTTCGCCTAGACGTCTCTCTGCTTTCCTGACCTTATCGTTTTCGATCTTCTCGCCGTCGCTGCGTCCTTCGCTCGCGGTCGCTCGTGTCGTGGTGCGTCTGCGCCGCCCGGTCCGTGCCGAGGGTGCTCCTGAGCCTGCCTGTTTTCTTGCCGGCATGGCGCCGTCGCGAGCGCCGGGCAGGACATGCCCTGGATGGCAAGACGGCCGGCCTCTCGGGCCGGCGTCGTCGTCATGGGCGGCGATGTCTCGCCGCGCATCCGTCAGTGATCAGTTGAGTTCCGCGTAGTGCCAGCCGTCCTCCAGCTGGCGATAGTCCAGCAGGATCTGGGCGGTCTCGAGGATCTGGGCGCGGTCGATCGGCGCATCGTCGGCGTCCTCGCTCGCGGTCTCGTCCTCGTCGCGGGCGTCGGTCCAGTGCTCCAGCGGCTCCAGGCCCAGGGCGCGGCGGCGCTCGTTCTCGAGGGCCAGCTGCTCCGCTTCCTGCGCCTCGACCTCACGCTGGCGCTGCTCGCGGTTGAGGCTGACGCTGGTGTGCTGCTCGCGCAGCTGGCGGGCGAGCTCGGAGCGCCGCTCGAGGTAGTGGAAGTTCGGCTGCTGCTCGGCGCGCTCGAGGTGGCGGGCGCGCAGGGTCTCCAGGTAGCGGCGCGGCTCGCCGTAGGTGCGGTACTGCACCTCGCGCACCGTGTCCCAGGGCAGGGCGTTGTCGAGGCTGCTCTCGCCGATCAGCTCGGGGTCGATCAGGCTCGGGAAGTCGATGTCCGGCTCCACGCCGCGGTGCTGGGTGCTCTCGCCGGAGATGCGATAGAACTTGGCGCGGGTCAGCTTGATCTCGCCGTGGCTCAGCTCGTTGAGGGTCTGTACCGTGCCCTTGCCGAAGGTGTCGGTGCCGACCACCAGGCCGCGGCCGTAGTCCTGGATGGCGCCGGCGAAGATCTCCGAGGCCGAGGCCGAGAGGCGGTTGACCAGCACGGCCAGGGGGCCGTCGTAGAGGGCGCCGCTCTCGGTGTCGCCGTAGAGGCTGATGCGCCCGCGGGCGTCGCGGACCTGCACGGTGGGGCCGCGATCGATGAAGAGCCCGATCAGCGAGTTGGCCTCCTGCAGGGCGCCGCCGCCGTTGTTGCGCAGGTCGAGCACGATCCCCTCGACGCCCTCGGCCTGGAGGCGCTCGACCTCGCGGGCCACGTCGCGGGTGGTGCTGCGGAAGTCCTCCTCGCCGGCCTGCCAGGCGTCGAAGTCGACGTAGAAGGTCGGTATCTCGATCACCCCGAGGCGGTGCATGCCGTCCTCGCGCTCGACCTCGATCACCTCGCCCTGGGCGGCCTGGTCCTCGAGGTCCACGGTGTCACGAGTGATGTCGATCACCGTGGAGCGGCTCATGTCGATGGCCTGGGCGGGCACCACGTCGAGGCGCACCACCGAGCCCTTGGGGCCGCGGATCAGGTCGACCACGTCGTCGAGGCGCATGCCCACCACGTTGACGATCTCGCCATCCTCCTGGCCCACGCCGATGATGCGGTCGGCGGGCTTGAGGGCACCGTCACGCTCGGCCGGGCCGCCGGCCACCAGGCTCGAGACCTTGACGAACTCGCCGTCGGCCTGCAGCAGGGCGCCGATGCCCTCCAGGGAGAGGCGCATCTGGATGTCGAAGGATTCGCCCTGGCGCGGCGAGAGGTATTCGCTGTGCGGGTCGACGCTGCCGGTCACCGCGGCCATGAAGAGCCCGAAGACATCGGCCGCGTTGGTCTGGCGCAGGCGCGAGAGCTGCCCCTCGTAGCGCTGGCGCAGGGTGCTTTCCACCTGCTCGGGGTCCTGGTCGCTGATGGTCAGGCTGAGGGCGGCGTTGTTGAGCCGCTTCATCCACAGCTCGTCCAGCGCCTTCTCGTTGGCGGCCCAGGGGCTGTCCTCGCGCTCCAGTTCCAGGCGCTGGTCGCTGTCGAAGCGGAAGTCGAGGCCCTCGTCGAGCCGCGCCAGCAGCCACTCGAGGCGCGCCTCGGCGCGCTCGTGATAGCGCTGGTAGAGGGCGAAGGGGCGCGCCAGTTCGGCATCGAGGAGCGCCTCGTCCATGCCGGTGCGCAGGTCGCTGAAGGCGGCCACGTCGCGGTCCAGCAGGTAGGCGCGCTGGCCATCGAGGATGTCCAGCAGGCGCTCGAAGGCGCGCTGCGACCAGGCGTCGTCGAGGCTCACGTCGGCGTAGTGGCCGTAGCGCAGCGATTCCGCCACTTCGGTGGCCGCCTGGCGCTGCTCATCGCTCGGCTCGAGGCTGGCCAGGGCCGGCGGCGTGGCCAGCAACAGGCCCAGCACCGCGGCCCGCCCAAGGGTGACTAACAGGCTCATCGATGAAGCACTCCCCGATTCGTGTACACTCACTCTTCATCCAGACCTCGACCCGGCCGTCGAGTTGCATGGACAGACGTGCCATTGTAGCAGCTTGGCCGTGTCGTCAAGACCCCCGAAACGCCCCGCGATAGAGGAATTCCATGTCCGAGGATGCCCGCCTCGAGCGCCTGCTCGACTTCCTGCATCGATCTCCCACGCCCTGGCACGCCACGGCCAACATGGCCGCGCGGCTCGAGGCCGCCGGTTTCCGGCGTCTCGACGAGACCGCGACCTGGCGACTCACGCCCGGAGAGCGGGTCTACGTGACCCGCAACGACTCCTCGATCGTCGCCCTGCAGCTGCCCCGCGAGCGTCTCGACGCCCTGCGCCTGATCGGCGCGCATACCGACAGCCCCGGGCTGCGTCTCAAGCCCAATGCCGCTCAGTCGGCGGCGGGCTGGCTGCAGCTGGGGGTCGAGGTCTACGGCGGGGCGCTGCTGGCGCCCTGGTTCGATCGCGACCTGGGACTCGCCGGTCGGGTGCACGTGCGCCACGCCGATGGCCGCATCGAGGGCGTGCTGCTCGACGTCGAGCGCGCGGTGGCGATCATCCCGAGCCTCGCCATCCATCTGGATCGCGAGGCCAACAACGGTCGTGCCATGAATGCACAGACCGAGATGGCCCCGGTGCTGCTGCAGGGTGGCGGCCGCCCCGATCTCGAACGGCTGCTCGGTCAGTGGCTCGAGGAGCAGCACGGCCTGAGCGAGGTCGAGGTGCTCGACTTCGAGCTGGCGTTTCGCGACATGCAGGCCCCGGCGCGGGTCGGCGTCGAGGGCGAGCTGGTCGCGAGCGCCCGCCTCGACAACCTGCTCTCCTGCTTCGCCGGCCTGGAGGCGCTGCTCGAGAGCGACGGCCGTCAGGGCGCGGTGCTGGTGGCCAACGACCACGAGGAGGTGGGCAGCGCCAGCGCCTGCGGCGCCCAGGGGCCCTTCCTCGGCGACGTGCTGCGCCGGGTCAACGCCCAGCTCGGCGAGGCGGGGGAGGAGGGCTTCATCCGCCTGATCCAGGCCTCGCGGCTGATCTCCTGCGACAACGCCCACGCCCTGCATCCCAACTTCCAGGACAAGCACGACGCCGCCCACGGCCCGGCCCTCAACGGCGGGCCGGTGATCAAGGTCAACGCCAGCCAGCGCTACGCCACCAACAGCGCCACCGCGGCGCTGTTCCGGGACCTGTGCCGTGAGGCCGAGGTGCCGGTGCAGACCTTCGTGACCCGGGCCGACATGGGGTGCGGCAGCACCATCGGCCCGATCACCGCCACCGAGCTCGGGGTGCCGACCCTGGACGTCGGTGCGCCCCAGTGGGCGATGCACTCGATTCGCGAGACCGCGGGCGCCCGGGACGTGGAGTATCTGGTGCGGGCGCTGACCGCCTTCGTCAATCGCGCCGAGCTGCCCTGAGCGACGAGGGCCGGCGGGGTCACGGTCCCGCCGGCCCTCGCGGCGTCGCACGCGCCCAACGAAAAAAGCCCGCCTGGCGAGCCAGGCGGGCTTTTCGGTGTCTGGTGGCTACGCCCTGATTCGAACAGGGGACCCCATCATTATGAGTGATGTGCTCTAACCAGCTGAGCTACGTAGCCGAACAACGGGGGCGAAGTCTACGCTTGTGGCTCGTCCCCGTCAAGCCCCGGCGGCCCCATGAGCGCCTTCGGGGCGCTTCGGCGGCTCAGACGTTGAAGCGGAAGTGGATCACGTCGCCATCCTTGACGATGTACTCCTTGCCCTCCAGGCGCCACTTGCCGGCGTCCTTGGCGCCCTGTTCGCCGCCCAGGGCGACGAAGTCGTCGTAGGCGATGACCTCGGCGCGGATGAAGCCCTTCTGGAAGTCGGTGTGGATCACGCCGGCCGCCTCCGGGGCGGTGGCGCCGACCTTGACCGTCCAGGCGCGGACCTCCTTCACTCCGGCGGTGAAGTAGGTCTGCAGGCCCAGCAGCGCGTAGCCGGCGCGGATCACCCGGTCGAGCCCAGGCTCTTCCATGCCCAGCTCGTCGAGGAACATGGCGCGCTCCTCGTCCTCGAGCTCGGCGATCTCGGCCTCGATCTGGTTGCACACCGGCACCACCACGGCCTCCTCGGCGGCGGCGATCTCGCGCACCTTGTCGAGATAGGGGTTGTCCTCGAAGCCGTCGTCGTTGACGTTGGCGATGTACATGGTGGGCTTCAGCGTCAGGAAGCCGAAGCTCTTGAGCTGCTGCTTCTCGTCGTCGTCGAGGCCGAAGCTGCGCAGCGGCTGGCCCTCGGCCAGGTGGGGCTGGATGCGCTCGAGGATCGCCTTGGTGGCGATCGCCTCCTTGTCGCCGCCCTTGGCCACGCGCACCAGGCGCTGGATGGCGCGCTCGACGGTATCCAGATCGGCCAGTGCCAGCTCCATGTTGATGATCTCGATGTCCGCCTCGGGATCGACCTGATTCGCCACGTGGATGACGTTGTCGTTATCGAAGCAGCGCACCACGTGGGCGATGGCGTCGGTCTCGCGGATGTTGGCGAGGAACTTGTTGCCCAGGCCCTCGCCCTTGGAGGCGCCGGCCACCAGGCCCGCGATGTCGACGAACTCCATGGTGGTGGGCAGCACCTTCTGGGGCTTGACGATCTCGGCCAGCTTGTCGAGGCGCGGGTCCGGCATCGGCACGATGCCGACATTGGGCTCGATGGTGCAGAAGGGGAAGTTCTCGGCGTCGATGCCCGACTTGGTCAGGGCATTGAAGAGGGTGGACTTGCCGACGTTGGGCAGGCCGACGATACCGCAGTTGAAACCCATGGGAGCATCCTGGAAAGCGAATTCGGGAATGGAGAATGGCCGGCATTCTACGCGAAAAGGGCGGCGCGCCGTAAGCGATGCGCTAGGATGAGCGGTCGCGCCTGTCGGGCGGCTCAGCCCTTGAAGCTGTGCAGCCGGTTCATGGCCTTCGCCCAGTCGCCGTCGATGGCCTGGGGCAGGGTGGCCAGGCACTCGTCGATGGCGGCGTCGATGGCGCCACGCTCGGCCTTGCCGGGACGACCCAGCACGTAGTTCGTCACCTGGCGGGCGTCGCCCGGGTGGCCGATGCCGATGCGCAGGCGGTGAAACGACTTGTCGTTGCCCAGGGCGCGGATGATGTCGCGCAGGCCGTTGTGCCCGCCGTGGCCGCCGCCGGTCTTGTAGCGCGCCGTGCCCGGAGGCATGTCGAGCTCGTCGTGGGCGACCAGCAGCTCGCCGGGGGCGAGCTTGAAGAACTGGGCGAGCGCCGCCACGGCGCCGCCGCTGCGGTTCATGAAGGTGGTGGGCTCGAGCAGGTGCAGCTCCCGGCCGTCTAACCGGACCCGCGCATGGCGGCCCAGGAACTTGCGCTCGGCTCGCAGCTCCCCGCCCGCCGCCCTCGCCACGGCGTGCACCAGCCAGGCGCCGGCGTTGTGGCGGGTGGCCTCGTAGTCGGCGCCGGGATTGCCCAGACCGATGATCGCTTTCAACTGGCTCATGCCGGTCTCCTCGCGTGCGGCGTGATGGCAAAAAAAATCAAGCGCCGGGGCGCTTGATTCCTGACGACGAAGCGGGCACGTCGAGGCTCCGACATGCCCGCCGGGCGCGACCGATTACTCGGCGTCGCCCTCGCCTGCGGCTTCTTCGCCACCGGCTTCTTCTTCGCCTTCTTCTGCTTCGCTACCACGGACCTTGGCCTTGGTGACGCTCAGGATGGCGTTGTCGTGGTCCTCACCGTGGGTCAGGGCGACCAGGGTCACGCCGGCCGGGACGGTGAGGTCGGACAGGTGCAGGGTAGTACCCATCTCGACCGCGCTGATGTCGATTTCCAGGTACTCCGGCAGGTCCTTCGGCAGGCAGCTGATCTCGACCTCGGAGGCGAGCTGGTGCAGTTCGCCGTCCTGGTCCTTGATCGCCGCGCAGGCGTCCTCGCCGACCACGTGCAGCGGCACGTTCAGGGTCAGCTCGTGGGTCGCATCGACGCGCAGGAAGTCGGCGTGGGTCACCAGCGGCTTGAAGGGGTGACGCTGAAGGTCACGCACCACGACCTGCTGGGCCTGGCCGTCCACGGACAGGTTGATGACGGAGGAGAAGAACGCCTCGTCTTCCAGCGCCTTGTAGAAGCTGGTCTTGTCGACGGCGATCGGCTGCGGCGCCTGCTCACCACCATAGATGATGGCCGGCACCTGTGCGTTGGCACGACGCAGGCGGCGGCTCGCACCTTTCCCCAGGTCGTTGCGAACGCTGGCATTGAGTGTGTAATCGGACATGAAATTGCCTCTTTCTGAAGGTAAGGAAAGCGCCGTGGCCCGCGACCAGACCGCGGCGTTTCCGGGAGCCCCGTGGGGCGCTGCTCCGACGCCTCGTTTCACCGGGCCGTCCGCCGAGCGCTGCTCGGCGGCGCGGCCTCAGTGGAACATGGCGCTGACGGATTCCTCGTTGCTGACCCGGCGGATCGCCTCGGCGATCAGCCCGGCCACGCTGAGCTGGCGGATGTTGCCGCTGCGACGGGCGGCATCGCCGAGGGGGATGGTGTCGGCCACCACCACCTCGTCGAGCACCGAGCCCGTGATGTTGTCGACGGCGGGGCCGGACAGGATCGGGTGGGTGGCGTAGGCCACCACGCGGCGGGCGCCGCGCTCCTTGAGGGCCTCGCCGGCCTTGCACAGGGTGCCGGCGGTATCGATCATGTCGTCCACCACCACGCAGGTGCGGTTCTCGATCTCGCCGATGATGTGCATCACCTGGGCCTGGTTGGCCGACGGGCGACGCTTGTCGATGATCGCCAGGTCGGCATTGAGCTGCTTGGCGATGGCGCGGGCGCGGACCACGCCGCCGACGTCCGGGGAGACCACGACGAGGTCGTCGTAGTTCTGGCGCTCGATGTCGTCGAGCAGGATCGGCGAGCCGTAGACGTTGTCCACCGGCACGTCGAAGAAGCCCTGGATCTGATCGGCGTGCAGGTCCATGGTCATGACCCGGTCGACGCCGGCCTTGACCATCATGTCGGCGACGATCTTGGCGGAGATCGGCACGCGGGCGGAGCGCACGCGGCGGTCCTGACGGGCGTAGCCGAAGTAGGGGACCACGGCGGTGATCCGGGTGGCGGAGGCGCGGCGCAGCGCGTCCACCATCAGGATCAGTTCCATCAGGTTGTCGTTGGTCGGTGCACAGGTGGGCTGCAGGACGAAGACGTCCTTGCCGCGCACGTTCTCGTTGATCTCGACCGCGACTTCACCGTCGCTGAACTGCCCCACCGTGGCGTTGCCCAGGCGGGTATCCAGGCTCTCGGCGACTTTACGGGCAAGATCGGGATTGGCGTTCCCGGCGAAAACCATCAATTTTGACACGCGCAGCCACCTTTGCTGTGTTGGGTCTTCAGGGGTTGGGGTCGACGGGGATTCCGGTCGGAATGGCTGGGGCAGCAGGATTCGAACCTGCGCATGGCGATACCAAAAACCGCTGCCTTACCACTTGGCTATGCCCCAGGAATCAGTGCCGTACCGGGTTGTCGTGCTGTCTCGTCGCCGCGGGCGGCGAGGCTCATCGACCCAGCGCAGCATGAAGAGGTGAGCGGTTCAGGCCGCGCGCCGTGAAGGCGTGCCAACTCTCGGGAACCTCGGCCAGGAGACGCTCGGCCTGTGACTCGGTCTCGAGACGGGCAAAGAGACAGGCGCCGGTGCCGGTCAGCATGGTCGGTGCCCGCTGGGCCAGCCAGTCGAGTGCGCGCGCCACTTCGGGATAGTGTCTCCGGACGGTCTCCTGGCAGTCGTTGCGCCAGCTCGCCGCTCCCCCCTGCAGTGCGCGCGCCATGGTAATCGGGGGGGTATGGCGTGTCAATTCGGGCGCCCCGAAGACCGCCGGCGTGGAGACCGCCACGCCGGGGTGGATGATCAGGAACCAGGGGGTGTCGAGGGTCACCGGCGTCAGGCGCTCACCGATGCCCTCGGCCCAGGCGGCGTGGCCGTGCACGAACACCGGGACGTCGGCGCCGAGGCGAAGGCCGAGGCGGGCGAGTTCGGCCAGTGGCATGCCGAGCCCCCAGAGGGCGTCGAGGCCGAGCAGGGCGGTGGCGGCATCCGAGCTGCCGCCGCCGAGCCCCCCGCCCATGGGCAGGCGCTTGTCGAGGTGGATGTCGGCGCCCAGGCGACGGCCGCTCTCGGCCTGCAGCAGGCGCGCGGCGCGCAGGATCAGGTTGTCCGCCTCGGCGACGCCGTCGAGGCGCGGCGTCAGGCGCAGTTCGCCATCCGCGCGGGGGCGCAGGGTGAGGGTGTCGCCGACGTCGAGGAACTGGAACAGCGTCTGCAGCTCGTGGTAGCCGTCCGGCCGGCGACCGGTGATGTGCAGCAGGCGGTTCAGCTTGGCCGGCGCGGGCAGCACCAGCGACTCGGCCCGGGGGGCAGAACCGGGTGCAGAGTCGGGCACAGCGAGGGGAGCGGTGCGGGACATGGTGTCACTCCTCGAGGGTGGGGCGCCAGTCGGTGACCACCAGGGTTGCGCGCAGCGTGCCGTAGGTCATCACCATCTTGCGGGGCAGCCAGAGGCCGTCGGCGCGGGTCCAGTCGCGATAGGCGATCTCCCAGCCGTCCTGCTCGAGCCGCTGGGGGAAGCCCAGGGCGTCGCGCTCCAGCCGATGGGGGCTCTGCGGGGCGGGGAGGCCGCGGACCCAGTCGGCGAGGGCGCTGACCGGCAGCGACCAGCCCAGCTGCTGGGTCATCAGTGCCTCCGGCGTCTCGGCCTCGAAGCGCCCCTCGGCAGTGGTCAGCGAGAAGCGCCCCTGGCGCCCCTCCAGGGTGCTGCGACCGCTGCCGAAGGGACCGCTGATCAGCAGGCGGTAATAGTAGGGGTGCTGGCTCCAGTCCAGGGTGGCGCTGGTGGAGTCCTCGGGGGTGCGCAGGCCGACCTTGCCGGCTAGCAGCCAGGTGTCGAGCTCCTTGAGGCGCTCTCGTTGCGCCTCCCACTGGCCGGCGGCGCGCTCGCCGTCGGGGGCGGGCGCCCGGCCGGCGCAGCCGGCCAGCAGGGCGAGGGCGAGCAGGAGGAGCAGCAGTCGCGGGAGGTGCGTCATGGGGCGTTCCGTGATGTGCGTTCGGTGAGAGGGCGTGGCGTCAGGTTATGTGGCGGCTGGCGCCGTGAGGCGCGCGGCGGTCATCAGGGCGAGCTCGCCGCGCCCGTCTCGAGCAGCTCGGGGCGGCGCCGCAGCAGCTCGTCGATCAGCGGGCGCGTCTCGAAGCGCGCCCGGGCCTCATCGAGCAGGGCGCGGGCCTCCGCCTTCTCGCCCAGTGCCCAGAGCACCTCGATCAGGTGGGCGGCGATCTCCTGGTCGGGCATCGCCGCCCAGGCGCGCCGGAGCCAGGGCAGGGCGCGGGCGGGCTCGCCGCGGCGATAGTGGACCCAGCCGAGGCTGTCGAGGATGGCCGGGTTGTCCGGCGCGAGGGCGTGGGCGCGCTCGATCAGCGCGAGCGCCTCGTCCAGGCGCCCCTCGATGTCGGCATCGGCGAGGGTGTAGCCCAGGGCATTGAGGGCGGTGGCGTTGTCCGGGTCGTGCTCGATGAGGTGGCGCAGGTCGGCCTCCATGGCCGCCAGGTCGCCCTCGGCGAAGGCGCGCATGGCGCGCTGGTAGCGCAGCTGCTCGTCGTCCGGGCGCCGCGCGAGCTCGCTGTCGAGCAGGGCGTCGGCCTGATCATTCAGGCCCGCCTCGTCGAGCAGCTCGACCTCCACGGCGACCAGCTCACTCTCGTAGGGCGCGTGGCGCAGGCGCTCCAGGCGCAGGAAGGTGCGGGCGTCGAGCCGGCGGTCGGCCTCCATGAGCATCCTGGCCGCGTTCACTCGCGCCGGCAGGAACTGCTCGCCCTCCGGCACCTGGCGGTAATAGAGGAGGGCGTTGCCGACCTCGCCGCGCTCCTCGGCGATGGCGCCGAGCAGCAGGAAGGCCAGCGGCGGGGCGTCATCGTCGCCGGCCAGTGGCAGCAGCAGCCGGCGCGCCGGCGCCAGGTGATCGTGCTCGAGGAACAGCCGCGCCAGCCCCAGGCGCAGCGCGGGATCGTCGCCGTGCTCGGCGAGCAGCGCCTCGATGGCCTCCTCGGCGGCCGCGACGCTGCCCAGCGCGAGCTCGGTGCGGGCCAGCAGCAGCATCAGCCGCGGGTCGCCGGGCGACACCGCAAGGCCGCGGCGGGCGTAGTCGCGCGCCGCGGCGGGGGCCTCGGCCTCCAGCGCCAGGCGGGCCCGCAGGTGCCACAGCTCCGGTCGCTCGGGGGCCTGCCGGGCGAGCCGTGCCAGGCGGCCCTCGGCCGCCGCCGGCTGTCCCGCGGCGGCCTCCAGCAGGGCGGTGGCGAGCTCGGCGTCGACGCGGCTCGCTGCCGAGGCCGGGGTGCGCGCCAGGTGGGTGCGCAGGCGATCGAGCAGCGGGGCCGGTTCGGCTCCGGCGTCCAGCGCGCCCTCCGCGAGCCCGAGCAGCGCCTGGCTCGCGTCCTGGTCGCCGGCGGCCTGTTCGATCGCATCCAGGCGGTGGCCCAGGGCGGCCGCCCAGTCGCCGCGCTGCAGGGCGAGGCTCGCCAGCAGCCGCGACGGGGCGTCGCTGCCGGGCGCCAGGCCCTGCCAGCGCTGCGCCGCCTCCTCGAGCAGTGCGGGATCCTCGCTGAAGCGGGCGGCCAGGGTGGCGCGCTCGGCGAGGGCGACGGAGTCGTAGCGCTCGGCGGCCTCGAGGAAGCCCCGCGCGGCACGGGTATAGTCGCTGCGCTGGCCGGCCAGCTCCGCCTCGAGCAGGCCGGCGAGGCCCGTGGCGTCCAGGCCCCGGGTGATCGGCGGCGCCCCGGCCAGCGGATCGCGCGCGGGTTCGGCGGCCGACGAGGCCCCCGGCAGCCCCTGGCAGCCGGCGAGCAGGAGGGCCAGCGCCAGGGGAGCCAGGGGCGCGTGGCGAGAGAGTCGGGGGTGGGGTCCGCGGGGCATGCGCGTCTCGTGCTGGAGGCCGAGCCGCCAGCATAACGGCTCGACCCCGTCGGGCAAAGCGTGATCCCCGTCACGGCATGTCGGGGCGCCTCCGGCGGCAGGCCTGTGCTAGAATGCGGCGCTTCGAGGATGGGCGGTCCGCGCCGCCGGATATCACCATGTCGCCCTTGCCGGAACCACGACTCGCGAAGATGCCGAACGCATGACGCTTCTTGCCCTGGGAATCAATCACCGGACCGCCAGCATCGAGGTGCGCGAGCAGGTCGCCTTCTCGCCCACCCAGCTGGAGTCGGCGCTGGCCGAGCTGCGTGCCCTGCCGGAGGTGCACGAGGCGGCGGTGCTCTCCACCTGCAACCGCACCGAACTCTACTGCGCTACCGGATCCGGCGGCGAGGGCGAGATCCTCGACTGGCTGGGCCGCTTCCACGGCCTGAAGGTCGAGGACCTCGCCCGCTGCGCCTATCACTATCGCGAGAACGAGGCGGCGCGCCACCTGATGCGCGTGGCCGTGGGGCTCGACTCCATGGTGCTCGGCGAGCCCCAGATTCTCGGCCAGTTGAAGGATGCCTACCAGTCGGCCCGCCAGGCGCGCAGCCTCGGCGGCGAGCTCGAGTGCCTGTTCCAGAACACCTTCGCCGTGGCCAAGCAGGTGCGCACCGAGACCGGCATCGGCCGCAACCCGGTGTCGGTGGCCTATGCGGCGGTCAACCTGGCCAGCCGCATCTTCGGCGACTTCAGCCGCTCCCGGGCGCTGCTGATCGGCGCCGGCGAGACCATCGAGCTGGTGGCGCGCCACCTCCACGAGGCCGGGGTGCGCCAGCTCACCGTGGCCAACCGCACCCGCGAGCGGGCCGAGGTGGTCTCCGGTCCGCTGGGCGGCCAGGCGATCACCCTCGATGCGATCCCCGACGCCCTGGTCGAGGCCGACATCGTGATCTCCTCCACCGCCGCGCCGCTGCCGATCCTCGGCAAGGGCATGGTCGAGCGGGCGCTGAAGAAGCGCCGCCACCGCCCCGTCTTCATGGTCGACATCGCCGTGCCCCGGGACATCGAACCCGAGGTGGGGGAGCTCGCCGACGTCTTCCTCTATACCGTCGATGACCTGCAGGAGGTGATCGAGGAGAATCGCCGCCATCGCCAGGTGGCGGCCGACCAGGCCGAGTCGCTGATCGAGCACGGCGTGGGCAACTGGCAGCACGAGCGGCGGATCCGCAGCGGCGGCGAGCTGATCCGCGACGTGCGCGCCCGCGGCCAGGTCCTTCGCGAGCTCTCCGAGCGGCAGGCGCTGGCGCGCCTGGCCCGCGGCGAGGACCCCGAGGCGGTGATCCGCCGGCTGGCCCACCAGCTCACCAACCGCCTGCTGCATCGCCCCACCGTGGCGATGCGCGACGCGGCCTCCGAGGAGCAGCACGACCTGCTCCAGGCCGCCTCGACCCTGCTGCTGGATGAATCCACCGACCACTCCCGATAGGATGCGCCGATGAAAGCCACCCTGCGCCAGCGCCTCGATGCCTTCATCGAGCGCTTCGAGGAGCTTGCCGCCCTGCTGGCCGAGCCCGAGGTGATCAGCGACCAGACCCGCTTTCGCGACTACTCGCGGGAATACGCCGAGCTCGAACCCCTGGTCGAGGCCTGGGGCGAGTATCTCGGCGTGGAGGCCGACATCGCCTCCGCCGAGCAGCTCTTGGGCGATGCCGACGCCGAGATGCGCGAGCTGGCCGAGCTCGAGCGCGACGAGGGGCGCGAGCGGCTCGAGGCCCTCGAGGTGCGGCTCAAGCAGCTGCTGGTGCCCAAGGACCCCGACGATCGCCGCAACGTCTTCCTCGAGATCCGCGCCGGCACCGGCGGCGACGAGGCGGCGCTGTTCGCCGGTGACCTGTTCCGCATGTACTCCCGCTACGCCGAGCAGCACGGCTGGAAGGTCGAGGTGGTCAGTGCCAGCCACGGCGAGCAGGGCGGCTACAAGGAGATCATCTCCCGGGTCAAGGGCGAGGGCGTCTACGCGCGCCTCAAGTTCGAGTCCGGCGCCCACCGGGTGCAGCGCGTGCCGGCCACCGAGTCCCAGGGCCGCATCCACACCTCGGCCTGCACCGTGGCGGTGATGCCCGAGGCCGACGAGGTCGGCGACATCGACATCGACCCTGGCGACCTGCGGGTCGATACTTTCCGCTCCAGCGGCGCCGGCGGCCAGCACGTCAACACCACCGACTCCGCGATCCGCATCACCCACCTGCCCAGCGGCGTGGTGGTGGAGTGCCAGGAGGAGCGCAGCCAGCACAAGAACCGCGCCAAGGCGATGTCGCTGCTGGCGGCGCGTCTCAAGCAGTCGGCGGTGGCCAGCCAGCGCCAGCAGCAGGCCGATGCGCGGCGCTCCCTGGTCGGCTCCGGCGATCGCAGCGAGCGCATCCGCACCTACAACTTCCCCCAGGGGCGGGTCACCGATCACCGCATCAACCTGACGCTCTACAAGCTCAACGAGGTGGTCAGCGGCGAGCAGCTCGACGACGTGGTCGAGCCGCTGATCCATGAGTACCAGGCCGAGCAGCTGGCGGCCCTGCAGCAGGACGCCGGATGAGCCTCGATCACCTGCTGGCCCGCGCCGCCGCCCGGCTCGCCGCCGCCGGCTCGCCGAGCCCGCGGTTGGATGCCGAGGTGCTGCTCTGCCACGCGCTGGGGGTGGATCGCACCTGGCTCTACACCTGGGGCGATCGCGAGGCACCCACCGTCGCGCGGGCGCGCTTCGAGGCGCTGGTGGCGGCCCGCGCCCAGGGCCAGCCGATCGCCTACCTGACCGGCGAGCGGGAGTTCTGGGGGCTGGCGCTTGCCACCTCGCCGCATACGCTGATCCCCCGGCCCGATACCGAGTGCCTGGTCGAGGCGGCCCTGGCCCGCGCCACGCGCCCCGACGGGCGCCTGCTGGATCTGGGCACCGGCACCGGCGCCATCGCCCTGGCGTTTGCCAGCGAGCGGCCCGGCTGGTCGGTGCTCGGGGTCGATATCCGCCCCGAGGCCGTGGCGCTGGCGCGCCGCAACGCCGAGCGGCTCGGCATCGCCAACGCCGCCTTCGCCGAGAGCGACTGGTTCGCCGCCCTGGCGACCGACAACGAGCGCTTCGACCTGATCGTCTCCAACCCGCCCTACATCGCCGCGGACGACCCGCACCTGGCCCGGGGCGACGTGCGCTTCGAGCCGCGCAGCGCCCTGGTGGCGGCCGACGACGGCCTCGCCGACCTGCGCCACCTGGTGCATGAGGCCGGCCGCCACCTGCGCCCCGGCGGCTGGCTGATGCTCGAGCACGGCTTCGCGCAGGCCGAGGCGGTGTGCGCGGTGCTCGAGGCCGCGGGCTACGCCGAGGTGGCGAGCCGCGTCGACCTGGGCGGCCAGCCGCGGGTCAGCCTGGGGCGGCGAGTTGATGGGGGGACTGGAGGCGAACGGCCGTGATGTGGTACATCTCTTAACAGAAAAAAACGCCACGACTCGTCGCCTTTGCATGCGTGACGCCCATCGAGGCCCCCGAGGTGGGGTGTTTTACAGGTGATCGTACTGTCGCGACGGCGTGAAAGCTCCTCCAGATCGGCATCCCAACGACAATGAAAGCCAAGACCCGCTCGCTCGACCGCATCGACCTCAAGATCCTGCGCTGCCTCCAGGACAACGCCCGCATCTCCTACGTCGACCTGGCCTCCCAGGTCGGGCTCTCCACCACGCCCTGCCTGGAGCGCGTCAAGCGCCTCGAGCGCGCCGGCATCATCCGCGGCTACAAGGCGCTGCTCGACCCGCGCGCCCTCAAGGCCAACCTGCTGGTGTTCGTCGAGATCAGCCTGGAGACCCAGTCGCCGGCGGTGTTCGACGAGTTTCGCCGCGCCGTGGCCAAGCTGCCGCAGATCCAGGAGTGCCATCTGGTCTCCGGGCAGTTCGACTACATCCTCAAGTGCCGGATTCCGGAGATGTCCGCCTACCGCCAGCTGCTCGGCGACGTGGTGCTGACCCTGCCCGGAGTGAAGGAGTCCAAGAGCTACGTGGTGATGGAGGAGGTCAAGGAGAGCTTCAGCCTCCACGTGCCCGATATCGAGGAGTTCGAGGAAAAGTGACCCCCGCCATGGATGATCAGTCCCTGCTGCGCTACAGCCGGCAGATCATGCTCGAACAGGTCGACATCCACGGCCAGGAGCGCCTGCTGGCCGGTCACGCCCTGGTGATCGGTGCCGGGGGGCTGGGCTCGCCGGTGGCCCTCTACCTGGCAGCCGCGGGCCTCGGCCGGCTGACCCTGGCCGACGCCGACGACGTGGAGCTCTCCAACCTGCAGCGCCAGATCGCCCACGCCACCGCGGACATCGGGCGCAACAAGGCCGAGTCGGCCCGCGAGGCGGCGCTCGCGCTCAATCCCGGCTGCACGGTCCGGGCGATCGACGACCACCTGGAGGGCGAGGCCCTCGCCCGGGAGGCCGGCGAGGCGGACGTGGTGCTCGACTGCACCGACCGCTTTTCCAGCCGCTACGCCATCAACGCCGCCTGCCGGGCGGCCGGCGTGCCGCTGGTGTCGGGGGCGGCGATCCGCTTCTCCGGCCAGCTCGCCGTCTTCGACCCGCGCGACCCGGACGGCCCCTGCTACGCCTGCCTCTACCCGCCGGGGGAGGAGGGCGACGAGGAGCTGCGCTGCGCCGAGAACGGCGTGATCGCCCCGCTGGTGGGGCTGATCGGCAGCTTCCAGGCGCTGGAGGCGATCAAGCTCGTCAGCGGTGCCGGCACCCCCCATCGCGGCCTCTCCACCTTCGACGGCCTCACCGGCCAGTGGCGCCACTTCGGGGTGCCGCGCGATCCCGCCTGCCCGGTCTGCGCCGGGCGCTGAGCGCCGCCGCCCGTGGTCCTCGCCGCGGGCGATAGGGTCCGAGTGATGGTGATTACTTGACGTCACGCGCGCGCTGCCTCGCGCCTTCCCTCCGCGACTCCCGCGCCTAATCCTGCCTATATACCCTTTAAAAACAGCTTCTTGCATTTTTATTGCGAGTCGACCCGTTGGTCTTGCGTTAAATATCCTCGCTTTCAAGGTGCCAAATACTTGACAGCCATCGTGGTGCTGGTGCCACACTGAGCCTGCCGGGTCGAGCTCACCTGCTCGTCCCCACCAACAATAATCAGCGCACCGCGCACAACAGACAGGTTCTCGTATGACGATCCCGCCTCGGCCGGAGCATCCGGCGTCCTGGTATCGCGCCTCCATCGCCGTCGAACTCGGCGACTGCCCGCCGCTCGAGGGCGAGCAACGCGCGGATGTCTGCGTGATCGGCGGCGGCATCACCGGCTGCTCGGCGGCCCTGCACCTGGCCGAGCGGGGCTACTCGGTGGTGCTGCTCGAGGCCGGCGAGATCGGTCACGGCGCCTCGGGGCGCAGCGGCGGCCAGATCCTGCCGGGCCTCGGCACCGACATCGCTACCGTCGAGAAGGCGCTGGGCCGGGCCCGTGCCCGGGAGATCTGGGAGATGAGCCGCGAGGCGGTGCGCCTCACGGCCTCCCTGATCGAGCGACACGACATTCCCTGCGAGCTCGCCTGGGGCTACCTGCACGCCGCGGTGAAGCCACGTCACGTGCGCGAGCTCGAGGCCTTCGGCGAGCGCATGGCCCGCGACTACGACTACTCGGCCCTCACCCTGCTCGAGGGCAACGCCCTGCGGCAGCACGTGGTGAGCGACGCCTACCCGGCGGCGCTCTTCGATGCCGAGGGCGGCCACCTCCATCCCCTCAACTACACCCTGGGCCTGGCCCGGGCGGCGCGCCGTGCCGGCGTGTCCATCCACGAGCACAGCGCCGTCGTCGAGCTTCGCCGCGGCGAGCCGGCCACGGTGATCACCGCCCAGGGGCGGGTGGTCGCCGACAGCGTGGTGCTCGGCACCAACGCCTACCAGGCGGGCCTGGTGCCGGAGCTCTCCGGGCGCATCATGCGCGCCGCCAACTACATGATCGCCACCGCGCCGCTCAGCGAGGCCCAGGCGGCCCAGGTGCTGCCGAAGAACGACGCCCTGTCGGACGCCAACTTCGTGCTCGACTACTACCGGCTCTCCGCCGATCGCCGCCTGATCTTCGGTGGCGAGGTCAGCTACGACGGCCGCGAGCCACGCAACCTCGAGGCGCGCATGGACGACAAGATCGCGCGTATCTTCCCGGTGCTCGAGGGCGTGCCCATCGAGTATCGCTGGGGCGGCGACGTGGCGATCACCCTGGACCGGGCGCCGGACTTCGGCCGGCTGGGCCGCAACGTCTACTACGCCCAGGGCTACTCCGGCCACGGCATGGCGCTGGCGGGGCTCGCCGGCCAGCTGCTGGCCGATGCCATCGCCGGGCAGCGCGAGCGCTTCGACGTCTTCGCGGCCATGCCCCATCGCCGCTTTCCCGGTGGCCGCCTGCTGCGCAAGCCGCTGCTGGTGCTGGCCACCCACTACTATCAACTGCGGGACCGGCTGTAACCGGGCCAACGAGAACCGAGAGGGCACCCCATGAACGAGACCATCACGGCGGACGCCGTCGCCGCCTCCCATCCCCGCCCGTCAGGGGCGACGGCCGAGGGCGAGGCGGCGCGCCAGGCGTCGGCCATCGAGATGCAGGGCCTGCACAAGCGCTTCGGGCGCACCACCGTGGCGCTGGACGGCGTCGACCTGACCATCGAGGCCGGCGAGTTCTTCACCCTGCTCGGCCCCTCGGGCTGCGGCAAGACCACCCTGCTGCGCATCCTTGCCGGCCTCGAGGAGGCCGACGACGGCCGCCTGGCGATCGGCGGCCGGGACATCACTGAGGTGCCGCCTCACCGGCGCAGCGTCAATACCGTCTTCCAGTCCTACGCGCTCTTCCCGCACCTCTCGGTGCGCGAGAACCTGGCCTTCGGGCTGAAGATGCGCGGCATGGCCGCCGCGGCGCGCAATGCCAAGGTCGACGAGATCGCCGACTTCATCAAGCTCGGCGATCTCGTCGACCGGCGGGTGGACCAGCTCTCCGGCGGTCAGCGCCAGCGCATCGCCCTGGCCCGCGCCCTGGTCTGCGAGCCCGACGTGCTGCTGCTCGACGAGCCGCTCTCGGCGCTCGACGCGGGGCTCAGGAGCCAGCTGCAGGTGGAGCTGTTGCGCGTCCAGAAGCGCCTCGGCATGACCTTCGTCTTCGTCACCCACGACCAGCAGGAGGCGATGGTGATGTCGGATCGCATCGCCGTGCTCAACGGCGGCGTGATCCAGCAGGTCGGGCCGCCCCGGGAGGTCTACGAGCGCCCGGTCAACGCCTTCGTGGCGCGCTTCATGGGCCACGACAACCTCTACCCGGTCACCGCCCGGCAGGGCGGCCGGCTCACCACCGCGCTCGGCGAACTCGCCGCCGAGGAGGCGGGGGAGGGCGATCTCCTGCTGATCCGCCCCGAGACCCTCGACCTGCTGCCCGGCGAGGTGGCGGGCGACAACCACCTGCCCGCCGTGGTCGCCGAGCGGCTCTACCGCGGCAGCCACGCCGAGTATCGGCTGGAGATCGGCGACACCACCCTGCAGGCGACCCTCAACAACCGCGGCCGGCATCTGCCCGAGGTGGGCGACCGGGTCACCGTCACGGTGGCGCCGGACGACCTGGTCACCCTGAGCGAATGAGGAGACGAGCATGGCCTATACCGGTGTAATGCCGTCCGCCCGCAGCCGCGCCATGGTGCGCGAGGCGCGCCACCTGCTGTTTACCGTGGCCCCCGGGGCGGTCTGGATCGTGATCTTCCTGGTGCTGCCCGGCGCCTACCTGATGGGCGTGGCCTTCATGACCAACGGCCCCTACGGCCTGCCGCAGATGCCGCTGTCGCTGGAGTCGTTCGAGCGCCTGGCGGGCTTCGGCTTTTTGGGCTGGAGCCCGGGCAACCTCTATACCCTGCTGCGCTCGCTGTGGCAGACCGCCGTCTCCACGGGCCTGGTGGTGCTGGTGGCCTATCCGATCGCCTACTACATCACCACCTGCCGCGAGAAGTGGCGGCCGATCATGCTGCTGCTGGTGGTGGTGCCGAGCTGGACCAACCAGGTGATCCGCACCTTCGGCTGGATGAACCTGCTGGCCCCCGGCACGCCGCTCTCCGGCCTCGCCGAGAGCCTGGGCCTGATCGCCCCCAACATGGGGCTCTACCCCTCGAGCTTCGCGGTCACCCTGGGCCTGGTCTACAACTTCCTGCCCTTCATGGTGCTGCCGCTCTACGCCGCCTTCGAGAAGCTCGATACCGCCCAGGTGGAGGCCGCCCAGGACCTCTTCGCCTCGCCGGTGCGCGCCTTCTGGCATGCGGTCTTCCCCCAGACCCTGCCGGGACTTCTGGCCGGCATCGTGCTGGTGGCGATCCCCGCCTTCGGCATGTACGTGATCCCCGAGCTGCTGGGCGGGGGCAAGGGCATGATGCTCGGTAACCTGGTGGCCACGCAGTTCGCCGGCGGCGCCAACTGGCCGCTCGGCGCGGCCGGCGCGATCCTGATGCTGATCGCCACCTTCATCGGGCTGTTCGCCATGCGTCGCATCGGCAAGCGCCTGGGTGGCGGCGAGGAGGTAGTGATATGAGAAAGCGGACCCTGCATCGCGGCCTGACCGCCTTCTGGTGGGCCACCCTGGCGTTTCTCTACCTGCCGCTGGCGGTGGTGGTGCTGTTCTCCTTCAACGCCGCCAACAGTGCGGCCAGCTTCACCGGCGTCTCGCTGCGCTGGTACCACCAGCTGATGGGCAACGAGGAGATCCTCTCGGCCTTCGCCAACAGCCTGGTGCTGGCGATCAGCTCCTCGGTGATCGCGCTCGGGATCGGCTGTCTGATCGGCTACGGCATGTACCGCCATCGCCACCGCAAGCTCGGCTGGCTGATCGTGCTGATCTACCTGCCCATCGTGCTGCCGGACATCGTCTTCGGCATCTCGGAGATGGCCTTCTTCGTGCAGATCCATCGCCTGACCGGGCTGCTGCAGCCGGGACTGGGCACCATGATCATCGCGCACGTGACCTTCCAGATCCCGTTCGTCGCGCTGATCGTATATTCGCGCTTCGTGGGGCTCGACCCGACGCTCTTCGAGGCCGCCAAGGACCTCTATGCCTCGCCGGTGAAGCGGGTCGTCCACTTCATGCTGCCGACCATCAAGCCTGCGTTGATCTCGGCGTTCTTCCTCTCCTTTACGCTGTCGGTGGATGACTTCGTGATCAGCTTCTTCACCGCCGGCCCCGAGAGCGCGACCCTGCCGATCTACATCTGGGGCGCCATCAAGAAGGGGGTATCCCCCGAGATCAACGCCATCGCCACGCTGATGATCGGTGCGGTGGCCATCGCTGCCATCATGAGCCTACTGTTCAGCCGTCGCCGGCCCGCCTGAGCCGGCACACCTTCCCGCGGGAAACGAGGAGAGTCGACATGACCAACAACAAGAAGATCCTGGCGCTGACCCTGGGCGGCCTGCTGCTCGCCGGCAGCGCCCAGGCCCAGGAGAACAAGCTCTACCTGTTCAACTGGACCGAGTACATGGACCCCGAGATCATCGAGGCCTTCGAGGCGCGCTACGATGTCGAGGTGGTGCAGAACTACTTCAACTCGCTGCCCGAGATGTTCGCCAAGCTCAACGCCGGCGGGGTCTCCCAGTACGACATCATCGTGCCCTCCAACTACTACGTGCCGCGGTTGATCCAGACCGGCCTGGTGCAGAAGCTCGACAAGTCGAAGCTTGAGAATCTCGACAACGTCATGGAGCAGTTCCAGGACCCGGCCTTCGACCCCGGCGCCGAGTACACGGCCCCCTACCAGTGGGGCACCACCGGGATCGTCTACAACACCGAGACCTTCCCCGAGGCGCCCAAGAGCTGGTCGCTGATGTTCGACCCCGAGGTGAATCCCGACCACCCCTTCGCGCTGATGGGCGACGGCCAGGTCAGCATGGGCGGCGCCTGCGCCTACCTGGGCCATGGCTACGACTGCACCGACATGAACGCCTGGAAGGAGGCCGCCCGGCTGCTCATCGAGACCAAGGGCCGCGAGACCTTCAGCGGCTTCACCGACGGCACCCCCGCGCTGCAGCAGCTGGCCCGCGGCGTGACCCACGTGGGGCTCTCCTACAACGGCGACTACCTGTTCTTCAAGGAGGAGGACCCCGACTCCTTCGCCACCCTCGACTTCATGATTCCCGACGAGGGCGCCGAGATGTGGGTCGACTCGATGCTGATCCCCTCTGAGGCGCCCAATCCGGACATGGCGCACAAGTTCATCGACTTCATCCTCGAGGCCGAGATCGGCGCCCAGCTCTCCAACTACAACTACTACGCCAGCCCCAATGCCGCCGCCACGCCCTACCTCGACGAGGTGCTGACCAAGCCCCCCGTCCAGCCGAGCGAGGCCGACATGGAGCGACTGCGCTTCACCCCGAGCCTCGAGGGTGAGGCCCTGCAGACCTTCCAGCAGCTGTGGTCCGAGGTCCAGTCGCGCTGAGCGAAGGGCCCCCGGCAACGGGCCGGGGGCTCGCCATCCCGAGCAAGGAAGATCCCATGAGTAACCGACAGGAGCAGCCGCTCCTCAACGACTGGTTCCAGAACCACGGCATCACCGAGGTCGAGTGCCTGGTCTCCGACCTGACGGGCATCCTGAAGGGCAAGATCATGCCCGCCGCCAAGTACCTCAAGGGCGGCCGCCCACGGCTGCCCGACTCGATCTTCATCCAGACGGTCACCGGCGGCTATCCCGACGACGAGGACATCCGCTTCTGGAACCCCGCCGAGCGCGATATGGAGCTGGTGCCCGACCCGAGTGCCATCTACCCGGTGCCCTGGGCCGAGGACCCCACCGCGCAGATCATCCACGACTGCTTCTACCTGACCGGCGAGCCGGTGGAGCTGGCGCCGCGCTACGTGCTCAAGCGCGTGCTGGACCTCTACGCCGCCCGCGGCTGGACGCCGGTGGTGGCCCCGGAGGTCGAGTTCTACCTGGTCAAGACCAACACCGACTCCGACTATCCCCTGGAGCCGCCGATCGGCCGCACCGGACGCCAGGAGAGCAGCCGCCAGTCGTTCTCCATCGACGCGGTCAACGAGTTCGATCCGCTCTTCGAGGAGATGTACGACTACTGCGACGCCATGAACCTGGACCTGGATACCCTGATCCACGAGGAGGGCGCCGGCCAGATGGAGGTCAACTTCCAGCACGGCGATCCGCTCGCCCTGGCCGACCAGGTGGTGATGTTCAAGCGCACCCTGCGCGAGACGGCGCTGCGTCACGGCATGTACGCTACCTTCATGGCCAAGCCCATGGCGGGAGAGCCCGGAAGCTCCATGCATATCCACCAGAGCCTGCTCGACAGCAAGGAGGGGCACAACGTCTTCGCCGACGAGGAGGGCCAGCCCAGCCGCCTCTTCCACGCCTTCATCGGCGGGCAGCAGCGCTACCTGCCCTCGGTGATGCCGCTGCTGGCGCCCAACGTCAACTCCTACCGCCGGCTGATGCGCACCGAGACCAGTGGCTCGGCGCCGATCAACGTCGAGTGGGGCATGGACAACCGCACCGTGGGGCTGCGCGTGCCGGTCTCCTCCCCCGAGGCGACCCGGGTGGAGAACCGCCTGGCCGGGGCCGACGCCAATCCCTACCTGGTGATGGCGGCCTCGCTGGCCTGCGGTTACCTCGGCATGCTGGGCCGGCTCGAGCCGCGCCCGCCGATGGTCGGCTCCGCCTGGTCCGGCGGCAACAAGCTGCCCGACGACATCGGCCCGGCGCTGGACCTGCTCCACGACTGCAAGCCGCTGGCCGACATCCTCGGCGAGCGCTTCGTCAACAGCTACCTGGCGGTCAAGCGCGCCGAGCACCGCGCCTACTTCCAGGTCATCAGCTCCTGGGAGCGCGAGCACCTGCTGCTGCGCGTCTAGGCAAGGGCGGCCCGGCCGGGGCCGAGAGGGCGCGCCGCCCGGCGCGCCGGGAAGATCATCAGGGAGAGTGACGATGCCGATACCCAGATACGCCGTGGCGCTTGCCGGCCTGGGCCTGCTGACAGTGAGTGCCGCCGCGGCGGCCGACGAGGGCAAGCTCAGGCTGTTCAACTGGTCCAGCTACATGGACCCCGCGATCATCGAGGCCTTCGAGGCGGAGACGGGGCTCGAGGTGGTGCAGAACTACTACAATGCCAACGCCGAGCTCTTCGCCAAGCTGACCGCGGGAGGCGACGCCCAGTACGACCTGATCGTGCCCTCCGACTACTTCGTCCCGCGCCTGATCGAGGCCGGCCTGATCCAGCCGCTGACCCCACCCGGCGAGACCCTGGCCGGCCACGACCATATCCTCGAGGAGTTTCGCGCGCCGAGCTTCGATCCCGGCGGCGACTACACCGTGCCCTACCTGTGGGGCGCGACCGGCATCGTCTACGACACCGAGACCTGGCCGGACCCCGACCCCAGCTGGGGCCTGCTCTATGACCCGACGGTCAACGCCGACTACCCCTTCGCGCTGCTCCAAGGCGATGCCCAGTTCACCTTCGGCACCGCCTGCGCCTTCCAGGGCGCCGGGTTCGACTGCGTGGGCCAGGCGCCCTGGGTGGAGGCGGCGAGGCTGGTCATCGAGACCCGCGAGCGTGACAACTTCGTGGGCTTCGTCGGCGCCACGGCGGCCATCGAGCAGGTCGCCAGCGGCGTGATCCGGGCCGGCATCGCCTACAACGGCGACCTTGCCGCCAAGCGCGCCGAGGACCCCGCGACCTACGGCTCGCTGGGCTTCTTCATCCCCGAGGAGGGCTCCCAGCGCTGGGTCGACGTGCTGGCGATCCCCGCCCGTGCGCCCAACCCCGAGGCCGCCCGGGCCTTCATCGAGTACCTGCTGCGCCCCGAGGTGGCCGCGCAGCTCGCCAACTACAACTTCTACACCACGCCCAACGCGGCCGCGCTGCCGATGGTGGACGCGGCGTTGCGCCAGCCGCCGGTGATGCCCGACGAGGCCGACCGGGCGCGCCTGCGCTTCACGCCCTCGGTGAGCGGCGAGGAGCTGCAGCTGCTCCAGGAGCTGTGGAGCGAGGCGCGCAGTCGCTGAGGCCCGCGGGGCCGTTGCCGAGCACGCCGGGGGCTTCCCCCGGCGTTTTTGTGTGTTGATTATTTGATACCATGGTAGTTGCCTTTCCGGTGAAAGCCCTCGTATCATGGGGAAAATGGTTGAATAAAATATCCACTCTGGAGGCTTTCATGAGCGACTCACCCGCTACCGAGCACGTGGCATCCTGGTACGCCGCCTCGGCCAACCCCGCCCCGGCGCGCCCGTCCCTCGAGGGCGAGATCGCGTGCGACGTGTGCGTGGTGGGCGCCGGCTTCACCGGCATCTCCGCGGCCCTGCACCTCGCCGAGCAGGGCCACCGGGTGGTGGTGCTGGAGGCGGCGAGAGTCGGCTTCGGCGCCTCCGGGCGCAACGGCGGCCAGATCGTCAACAGCTACAGCCGCGACATGGACGTGATCGAGGCGAAGTACGGCGACGAGACCGCCCGGGCGCTGGGCGACATGGCCTTCGAGGGCAATCGCATCATTCGCGAGCGCATCGCCCGCTACGGCATCGACTGCGACCTGCGCGACGGCAACCTCTTCGCCGCCTGCAACCAGAAGCAGTTCAAGGGGCTTCGCGATCACAAGGCGCTCTGGGAGCGCTACGGCCACCGTGAGCTCGAGCTGCTGGAGGGGGAGGCGGTCAAGCGCGAGGTGACCTCCGATCGCTACGTGGGCGCGCTGGTCGACCACTCCGGCGGCCACCTGCATCCGCTCAACCTGGTGCTGGGCCAGGCCGCCGCGGTGGAGTCCCTGGGCGGCGTGATCTACGAGCACACCCCGGTGACGGCCGTCGAGCACGGCCAGCCGGTGCGTCTCTCCACGCCTCAAGGATGCGTGCGGGCCGAGCGGGTGGTGATGGCCGGCAACGCCTACCACCAGGGCATCATGCCGGCGCTGGAGGGCAAGTCGATGCCCTGCGGCACCCAGATCATCACCACCGAGCCGCTGGGCGAGGACCGGGCCCGGGCACTGCTGCCCAACAACCTGGCGGTGGAGGACTGCAACTACCTGCTCGACTACTTCCGGCTGACCGCCGATAACCGCCTGATCTACGGCGGCGGCGTCAACTACGGCGGCCAGGACCCGGCCGACATCGAGGCGGTGATCCGGCCCAAGATGGAGAAGACCTTCCCGGGCCTCGCGGACGTGCGGGTCGACTACGCCTGGAGCGGCACCTTCCTGATGACGCTCAACCGGCTGCCGCAGTTCGGGGTGCTCAACGACAACGTCTACTACGCCCAGGGCTACTCCGGCCACGGCGTGACCTGCACCCACCTGGCCGGGCGCCTGATCGCCGAGGCGATGACCGGTCGCGAGGCGCGCTTCGACGCCTTCGCCGGCCTGCCGCACCTGCCGTTCCCCGGCGGGCGGATGCTGCGGGTGCCGCTCTCTGCCGTCGGCGCCTGGTACTACCAGGTGCGCGACCGCCTGGGGGTCTGAGGCGGGGCCCGCCCGAGCGCCTCGCTCGACGTGAGGCGCTCAGCTGAACTTGCGGAAGAAGTGGGTCATGTCGAACAGTTCATCCAGGCGCTCGTAGCGCTCCCGCGCCTCGGGCCAGCGCTGCTCCTGAACGGCGGCGATCATGGTCTCCAGCAGCATCATGATCGAGACGTTGGAGTCCCAGCCCGAGGGAATCTCGACCCAGCAGTGGAAGGTGAAGTCGGCCAGCGACGAGATCGGCGAGCCCCACTGGTCGGTGAACAGCACGATGGCCACGCCGCGCTGCTTCACCATCTCCGCCAGGCGCAGCAGGTTGGTCTCGTAGCGCCGTATGTCGAAGATCAGCAGGGTGTCCCCCGGCTGCATGTCGAGCACGTAGTGCGGCCAGGTGCCCGAGGAGGAGGTCAGCTGGGTGACCCCGGGGCGCACCGCCTGAAAGTGTGTGAAGGCATAGTCGCCCAGCGCCTGGGTGATGCGTCCGCCGACGATGTAGAGGCGCCGCTCGGCCTCGGCCAGCTGGCGGGCCGCCCCATCGAAGCGCGCCGTCTCGATGTGCGAGAAGGTCAGCTGCAGGTTGGTGGTGACCGCCTGGGTGAAGCGGTTCAGCAGGTGGGTCTCCGGCGCCTCGGCGGACCAGTTGTCGCGCCGCTGGGTGGGCCCGACACCCTTCGCTTCCAGCTCGCCCAGCAGCGCCTTGTGAAACTCCGGATAGCCCTTGAACCCCAGCTTCTTGACCATGCGGGCCACGGTGGGGGAGGAGACCCCGGCGTTGCTCGCCACGATGGTGATCGAGGCCAGCCCCGCCGCGGGATAGTTGTCGAGCAGGGCGTCGGCGAACTTGCGCTCCGACGGCGTCAGGTCCGGGTAGTGCTGGCGGATCAGGGCGCGCACGGTGGCGCCGGAGTCGAGGGTCGTCACGGCGTTTTCCTTCCCGGTATGCCCCGCGTGGTCGCCGTTCCCAGGCGCCGCGGCGCGTGGCGAAGCAGCGTTGACACGGGCTCTGAAGAAATATTGACACACTGACTTTCACGCGTCTATATCTTTACAGGAGCGTGGAGGAGCCCAGATGTCAAGCGCAAGCGATGCGTCGTCCCCAAGCGTCGAGATCCGTCACCGGCACGGTCACGGCCCCGTGGTCATCCTGTGCGAGCACGCCTCGCACCACATTCCCGCCCGCTATCGGGGGCTCGGCCTCGACCCGGCGCACCGGCGCAGCCACGCCGCCTGGGACCCCGGTGCCCGGGGGGTGGCCCTGTCGCTTTCCGAGCGGCTCGATGCCCCCCTGATCGCGAGTCGCATCTCGCGGCTGGTCTACGACTGCAACCGGCCCCCCGAAGCGGAAAGCGCCATGCCGGCGCGGGTCGAGGTGATCGACGTGCCGGGCAATCGCGGCCTCGACGCGGCGCAGCGCGAAGCCCGGGTCGAGGCGGTCTACCGCCCGTTCTGCGCGGCCGTGACGGAGGTGCTGGCCGAGCGCCGGGCGCGCGCCCTCCCAAGCGTGCTGATCACCATCCACAGCTTCACGCCGAGCTTTCACGGAGAGCGCCGCGAGGTCGAGATCGGCATCCTCCACGATGCCGATCGGCGCCTGGCCGATGCGATGCTGGCCGAGGCCCACCGTCTGCCCCGGCGGTGCATTCGTCGCAACGATCCCTACGGGCCCGAGGACGGCGTCACCCACTCCCTCAAGCTGCACGGCATCGGCCAGGGCCTGGCCAACGTGATGATCGAGGTGCGCAACGACCTGCTGGCCACCGCCGAGGCGCAGCGGGCTCTCGCCGGGGAGCTCTATCGGCTGATCGCGCCGGCGCTGGCGAGCCTCGGCACCGAGTTCCGCCTCGGGGAGGATGTGTCCGATGCCTAAGCTCATCCTCGGCTACATCACTGCCATCGACGCCATGAACCGCGCCATCGGCCGCATGGCGATGTACCTGATCTTCGTGCTGATCGGCGTGCTGCTCTGGTCCTCGGCCTCCAAGGCGTTCCTGACCCCCTCGATGTGGACCCTGGAGACCGCGCAGTTCGTCATGGTGGCCTACTTCGTGCTGGGCGGGCCCTACTCGATCCAGCTGGGCTCCAACGTGCGCATGGACCTCTTCTACGGCGACTGGAGCCCGCGGACCAAGGCCTGGGTCGACGCCATCACGGTCTGCTTCTTGATCTTCTACCTCGGCGTGCTGCTCTACGGCGGGCTGGTGTCCACGGCCTATTCCCTCGGCTACTTCGGGGATGAACCCTTCCGATTCTTCCTCGACCTCGTCGGCACCTTCTTCACCCAGGGGCCGTCGGCGGCGGGGGAGGCGCTGGGCTTCCTGGAGCGCAGCCCGACGGCCTGGCGGCCCTGGCTGTGGCCGATCAAGACCATCCTCTGCCTCGGGGTCTTCCTGATGATCCTTCAAGCCCTCGCCGAGTTCTTCCGGGATATCGGCCGCCTGCGCGGGGTGATCGACTGATGCCTTACGAGATGATCGCCATCGTGATGTTCGGCTCGATGATGCTGATGCTGTTCACCGGTCAGCGCGTGTTCGGCGCGATCGGCTTCGTCGGCGCCCTGGCGGGGGTGCTGCTGTGGGGCACCGGCGGGGTCGACATCCCCTTCTCCTCGGCGATGAAGCTGATGAAGTGGTACCCGCTGCTGACCCTGCCGATGTTCATCTTCATGGGCTACGTGCTCTCGGAGAGCCGCATCGCTGACGACCTCTACCGGATGTTCCACGTCTGGATGGGGCCGGTGCGAGGGGGCTTGGCCATCGGCACGATCGGGCTGATGGTGCTGATCTCGGCGATGAACGGGCTGTCGGTGGCCGGCATGGCGATCGGCGCCACCATCGCCCTGCCCGAGCTGCTGCGTCGCGGCTACGACAAGATCATGGTCACCGGCGTCATCCAGGCGGGGTCGAGCCTCGGGATCCTGGTGCCGCCCTCGGTGGTGCTGGTGCTCTACGCCATGATCGCCCGCCAGCCGGTGGGGCAGCTGTGGCTGGCCGGCGTGCTGCCGGGGCTGATGATGGCGACGCTCTTCATCATCTACATCTACGTGCGCTGTCGCCTGCAGCCCTCCCTGGGGCCCGTGCTGCCCGTCGAGGAGCGCGACGTCTCCTGGGCCGAGAAGCTGCGCCTGCTGCGGGCGGGGCTGCTGCCGCTGATGATCTTCGCGGTGATGATGGTCCCCTTCGTCAAGGGCTGGACCTCGCTGGTCGAGAGCTCGGCCGTCGGCGCGACCACCGCGCTGCTGGCCGCCACCCTCAAGGGGCGCATGACGCGCCGGGTGTTCGAGGTCTCGGTGCGCCAGACCCTGGCCATCTCCTGCATGTTCATGTGGATCATCCTGGCGGCGCTCGCCTTCGGCGCCATCTTCGACGGCCTGGGCGCGGTCAAGGCGATCGAGGACCTGTTCACCGAGCGCCTGGGGCTCTCGCCCTGGATGATCCTGATCCTGATGCAGCTCAGCTTCATCGTCATGGGCACCTTCCTCGACGACACCGCCATGCTGGTGATCGTGGCGCCGCTCTACGTGCCGCTGGTCGAGGCGCTGGGCTTCGACCTGATCTGGTACGGCGTGCTCTACACCATCACCACCCAGATCGCCTACATGACGCCGCCGTTCGGTTACAACCTCTTCCTGATGCGCGCCATGGCGCCGCCCCAGATTGGGCTGCGCGACATCTACCGGTCGATCCTGCCCTTCGTGCTGGTGATGACCCTCGCCCTGAGCCTGGTGATGCTCTTTCCGCAGATCGCGCTCTGGCTTCCGGGCTACATTTATGGGCACTGATATGGGGAAGGGGGCCGGGCCGTCGACGGCCGCCGACACCGACGCCAGCCACAACAACGAGAGCCTCGCCAGGGGCCGCCACCACGCACCATCCGGTATCACCACCAGGAGAGCGACACAATGACAACAAGACGCAAGTTTCTGATCAACGCCGCGGCCGGTGCCGCCATCGCGCCGCTGGCCTCCCGGGTCATGGCCCAGTCGTCGTCCGAGCCCACCATCAAGTGGCGCATGCAGACCTACGCCGGCGCGGCCCTGGCCGAACACGTCGCCAAGCCGGCCATCGACCTGTTCAACCGCATCGCCGGGGACCGCATGCAGATCGAGCTCTACTATGCCGATCAGCTGGTGCCCACCGGCGAGCTCTTCCGGGCGATGCAGCGCGGCACCATCGATGCCGTTCAGTCCGACGACGACTCCATGGCCTCGCCCACCGAGGTCACCGTCTTCGGCGGCTACTTCCCCTTCGGCTCGCGCTACAGCCTCGACGTGCCGGTGCTCTTTCACCAGTACGGGCTCAAGGAGATCTGGGAGGAGGAGTACGCCAGGGTCGGGGTCAAGCACGTCAGCGCCGGGGCCTGGGATCCCTGCCACTTCGTCACCAAGGAGCCGATCCGAAGCCTCCAGGACCTGGAGGGCAAGCGCATCTTCACCTTCCCCACCGCGGGGCGCTTCCTGTCGCAGTTCGGCGTGGTGCCGGTGACCCTGCCCTGGGAGGACATCGAGGTGGCCGTGCAGACCGGCGAGCTCGACGGCATCGCCTGGTCGGGCATCACCGAGGACTACACGGTGGGCTGGGCCGACGTCACCAACTACTTCCTCACCAACAACATCTCGGGCGCCTGGATCGGCCACTTCTTCGTCAACATGGAGCGCTGGAACGAGCTCCCGGAGGATCTCAAACTGCTCTTCGAGGTGTGCTGCGAGCAGTCCCACTACTACCGCCAGCACTGGTACTGGGGCGGCGAGGCGCGGCTGCGCGTGCACGGCGAGAAGCTCGAGCTGACCACCATCCCCGATGCCGAGTGGGACCGGGTGGAGGAGGCCGCCCAGGTGTTCTGGGACGAGATCGCCGCCCAGTCCGAGACCAAGGCGCGGGTGGTCGAGATCTTCAAGCAGTACAACGCCGACATGCGCAAGGCCGGCCGCCCCTACCGCTACGGCGAGGCCTGAGTCGCCCCGTGCCCCGGCACCCGCCGGGGCACGGCGCCGGAGTAGGGGCCCCATGCCCCGTCATTGCGACCGAGTGAGGAAGCCGAGATATGACCAACGCGCTGACGAGGGAGGCCCTCGCGGCTCTCGAGGCCCTGAGGGCTCAGGTGGACAGCGGTGAAGTGGACACGGTGCTGGTGTGCATCGTCGACATGCAGGGACGGCTGATGGGCAAGCGGCTCCACGCCCGTCACTTCGTGGAGCATGGCTGGGAGGAGACGCACTGCTGCAACTACCTGCTGGCCACCGACCTCGAGATGGAAACGCCCGACGGCTACGCCAGCACCTCCTGGCGGGCGGGCTACGGCGACTACATCATGAAGCCGGACCTGGCCACGCTGCGGCCCGTGCCCTGGCTCGAGGGCACGGTCATGACGCTCTGCGACGTGTTGGACCATCACACCCATGAGCCGGTGGCCCATGCGCCGCGGGCCATCTTGAAGCGCCAGCTGGTGCGCCTCGAGCGACTGGGCTTCGAGGCGATCATGGCCACCGAGCTGGAGTTCTTCCTGTTCGAGAAGCCCCTCGACGAGCTCCGCAAGGAGGGGTTTCGCGACCTGCAGCCGATCAGCGGCTACAACGAGGACTACCACCTCTTCCAGACCACCAAGGAGGAGCACGTGCTGCGCCCGCTGCGCAATCACCTGCATGCGGCGGGGATCCCCGTGGAGGGCACCAAGGGGGAGGCGGGGTCGGGGCAGGAGGAGCTCAACATCCGCTACGCCGGGGCGCTGGACACCGCGGACTACCACACCATCGCCAAGCACGCGACCAAGGAGATCGCCTGGCAGCAGGGGCGGGCGGTGACCTTCATGCCGAAGTGGCACCACGACCACTCCGGCAGCTCCACCCACATCCATCAGTCGCTGTGGCAGCAGGGCGTCCCCGCCTTCTTCGACGACAGCGAGGCGCGGGGCATGTCGCCGCTGATGCAGCACTACCTGGCCGGGCTTCTGAAGTACGCGCCCGACTTCACCTACTTCCTCGCCCCCTACGTCAACAGCTACAAGCGCTTCCAGAAGGGCTCCTTCGCGCCCACGCGAACGGTCTGGTCGGTGGACAACCGCACCGCGGGCTTTCGCCTCTGCGCCGAGGGTACCCAGGCGGTGCGCATCGAGTGCCGCATCGGCGGCTCGGACCTGAACCCCTACCTGGCCATCGCCGGGCAGCTGGCCGCCGGCATCAAGGGCATCGAGGAGCGGCTGGTGCTGCCGCCGCCCGCCGAGGGCGATACCTACGAGGGGGAGTCGGGGCTGATCCCGCAGAGCCTGCGCGATGCCCGGGAGGCCCTCGCCGGGTCGACCATGCTGCGCGAGGCCATGGGCGACGCGGTGATCGACCACTACGCCCGGGCCGCCGAGGTGGAGCTCGAGGACTTCGCCCGCGTGGTCACCGACTACGAGGTGGCGCGCGGCTTCGAGCGCTCATGACGCCGGCGGCGAGCGGGCACCAACAGGAGAGGACCATGGGTCATACGCTGAGATGTATCTCGCCGATCGACGGGTCGGTGTTTGCCGAGCGCGACGCGCTCTCGACCGAGGCCGCCCGAGAGGCCGCCGACCGGGCCCGCGCGGCGCAGCATGACTGGGCCGACCGGCCCCTCGCGGAGCGCATCGAGCTGGTGCGCGCCGGCATCGCCGCGCTCGGGGCGATGAACGACGAGGTGGTGCCGGAGCTGGCGCGGATGATGGGCCGCCCGGTGCGCTACGGCGGCGAGTTCGGCGGTGTCGAGGAGCGCGGCGGCCACATGGCGGCCATCGCCGAGGAGGCGCTGGCCGATATCGCGGTGGGCGAGGACGCCACCGTCAAGCGCTACATCAAGCGCGTGCCCCACGGCGTGGTGCTGGTGGTGGCGCCCTGGAACTACCCCTACATGACGGCCATCAACTGCGTGGCCCCGGCGCTGATCGCCGGCAACAGCGTGCTGCTCAAGCACGCCACCCAGACCCTGCTGGTCGGCGAGCGCATGGCGCGGGCCTTCCACTCCGTCGGCGTGCCCGAGGCGGTGTTCCAGAACGTCTTCCTCGACCACGACACCACCTCCGCCCTGATCGCCGAGCGCGCCTTCGACTTCGTCAACTTCACCGGCTCGGTGGGCGGCGGGCGCGCCATGGAACGGGCGGCGGCCGGCACCTTCACCGGCCTCGGCCTGGAGCTCGGCGGCAAGGACCCGGGCTACGTCATGGAGGATGCCGACCTCGAGGCCGCCGTCGCGACCCTGGTCGACGCCGCGATGTTCAACTCCGGGCAGTGCTGCTGCGGGATCGAGCGCATCTACGTCCACGAGTCCCTCTACGACGCCTTCGTCGAGTGGGCCGTGGCGGTGGTCGAGGCCTACACCCTGGGCGACCCGCTGGACCCCGGCACGGACATCGGGCCGATGGCCAACGTCCGCTTCGCCCGGGAGGTGCGCGCCCAGATCGACGAGGCCCTGGCCGACGGGGCGAGGGCCCATATCGCCCGCAAGCCCGCCGACGACGGGGGCGCCTACCTGACCCCGCAGATCCTCACCGAGGTGACCCACGACATGCGCGTGATGCGCGACGAGAGCTTCGGTCCGGTGGTCGGCATCATGCGGGTGAGCGGCGACGAGGAGGCGATCCGGCTGATGAACGACAGCCCCTTCGGCCTGACGGCGAGCCTCTGGACCGCCGATCTCGATCGCGCCCAGCGCGTCGGCGACCGGGTCGAGACCGGCACCGTCTTCATGAACCGCGCCGACTACCTCGACCCGGGCCTGTGCTGGACCGGCTGCAAGCAGACGGGGCGCGGCGGCAGCCTCTCGGTGATCGGCTACCACAACCTCACGCGGCCCAAGTCCTACTACCTGAAGAAAACGACAACAGATTGAAGACAACAACCAGCTGAAGAGGGTGACGACATGACGCTGACCGGCAACTGGACCTATCCCACCGCCATCCGCTTCGGCGCGGGGCGCCTCAGGGAGCTGCCCGACGCCTGCGCCGAGGCGGGCATGGCGCGGCCGCTGCTGGTGACCGACCGCGGGCTTGCCGACCTGCCGATCACCGCCGCCGCGCTGGACGTCCTCGAGGCCGCGGGCCTGGGCCGCGCGCTCTTCGCCGAGGTCGATCCCAACCCCAACGAGCGCAACCTGGCGGCGGGCGTTGCGGCCTTCCGGGCGGGCGGCCACGACGGAGTCATCGCCTTCGGCGGCGGCTCGGGGCTGGATCTCGGCAAGATGGTGGCCTTCATGTCGGGCCAGACGCGCCCGGTATGGGACTTCGAGGACATCGGCGACTGGTGGACCCGGGCCGATGCCGAGGCGATCGCTCCCATCGTCGCGGTGCCCACCACCGCAGGGACCGGCTCGGAGGTGGGGCGGGCCAGCGTCATCACCAACGCCGAGACCCACGAGAAGAAGATCATCTTCCACCCCAGGGTGCTGCCCCGGGTGGTGCTCTGCGACCCCGAGCTGACGGTGGGCATGCCCCGGGCGATCACCGCCGGCACCGGGCTCGACGCCTTCGCCCACTGCGTGGAGGCCTTCTCGAGCCCGCACTACCATCCGATGAGCCAGGGCATCGCCCTGGAGGGCATGCGGCTGGTCAAGGAGTACCTGCCCCGCGCCTACGCCGACGGCACCGACCTCGAGGCCCGGGCGCACATGATGAGCGCGGCGATGATGGGCTCCACCGCCTTCCAGAAGGGGCTCGGCGCCATCCATGCGATGAGCCACCCCATCGGCGCAGTCTTCAACGCCCATCACGGCACCACCAACGCGATCTGCATGCCCGCGGTGCTCGACTTCAACGCCGAGGCGATCCGCGAGCGCTTCGACAGCGCGGCCGCCTACCTCGGCATCGAGGGCGGTTTCGACGGTTTCCGGGCCTTCGTGCAGGAGCTCAACGACCGCATGGGCATCCCGCGCACCCTCTCCGAGCTCGGCGCTACCCCCGAGCGCATCGACGAGCTGGCCGAGATGGCCATCCGGGACCCGAGCTGCGGCGGCAACCCGGTGCCGCTGACCGTCGAGGACCTGCGGACGCTGTTCCAGCGCTGCCTGTGATCCACGGGAGGCGGGCGTCCGCCTCCCGCTGCTCGCCTTGTAACGCCCGCTCAGATCAGGCCCCGTGATGTCCACGCAGGCCCCGGAATGCCCGCTCAGAACAGCCCGGTGATCTCGCCGTGGTCGTCGATGTCGAGGTGCGCGGCGGCCGGGTCGCGGCCGAGCCCCGGCATGGTGCGGATGTCGCCGCACAGCGCGTAGACGAAGCCCGCCCCGGCGGAGAGGCGCACCTCGCGCACCGGCAGGGTCCAGCCGCTGGGGGCGCCGCGCAGGGTCGGGTCCGACGACAGCGAGAGGTGGGTCTTGGCGATGCACACCGGCAGGTGGCCCTGGCCCTGCTGCTGGTAGCGCTCGAGCTGACGCCGGGCCTCGGGACTGAAGGCGACGTCGGCGGCGCCGTAGAGGCGGGTGGCGATGCGCTCGATCTTGGCGTCCAGGGGCAGCTCGTCGGGGTAGAGCAGGTGGAAGTCGCTGCCCTGTTCGGCGGCCTCGGCCACGGCCTGGGCCAGCTCCAGCGCGCCGAGGCCGCCGTCGCGCACGTGGGTCGAGACCGCGGCCCGCACCCCGGCGGCCTCGGCGATGTCGCGGATCGCGGCGTGCTCGCTGGCATGGTCGGCGGGGAAGGCGTTGATCGCCACCACCGGGGTGACGCCGTGGGCGCGCAGGTTGTCGATCTGCTTGACCAGGTTGGCGCCGCCCGCGCGCACGTCCTCGGGGCTCTCCGCCAGCATCGCCGCGGGCAGCGGCCGGCCGGGCGCCACGGCGTAGCGCCCGGAGTGGAACTTCAGGGCGCGCACCGTCACCACCAGCACCGCCGCGTCCGGCGTCATCCCCGAGGCGCGGCACTTGATGTTGAAGAAGCGCTCCGCCCCCATGTCGGCCCCGAAGCCCGCCTCGGTGACCAGGTAGTCGCCGCCGTGCAGGCCGATGCGGTCGGCGACGATCGAGGAGTTGCCGTGGGCGATGTTGCCGAACGGGCCCGCATGGATCAGCGCCGGCGCGTGCTCGAGGGTCTGCAGCAGGTTGGGCTTGATCGCCTCCTTGAGCAGCACGGCCATGGCCCCCGCCGCGCCGATCTCCTCGGCGGTGACCGGCTCGCCGTCGTGGGTGGTGCCGATCCGGATGCGCCCCAGGCGGCGGCGCAGGTCGGCAAGCGAGGTCGCGAGGGCGAGGATCGCCATCACCTCGGAGGCCGCGGTGATCTCGAAGCCGCCCTGGCGGGGGAGGCCGTCGGCGGGCGGGCCGAGTCCCGTGACGACATGGCGCAGCGCGCGGTCGTTGATGTCCATCACCCGCGGCCAGGTGATCGTCTGCGGGTCCAGGTCGCGGCCCAGGCGATGGAAGAGGTGGTTGTCGATCATCGCCGCCAGCAGGTTGTGGGCGGCGGAGACCGCATGGATGTCGCCGGTCAGGTGCAGGTTGATGCGCTCCATGGGCAACACCTGGCTGTAGCCCCCGCCGGCGGCGCCGCCCTTGATCCCGAGCGTCGGCCCCAGGGAGGGCTGGCGCAGGGTGACGGTGGCGGCGTGGCCGAGCTGCTGGAGGCCCTGGACGAGGCCGATGGCGGTGGTGGTCTTGCCCTCGCCCAGCGGCGTGGGGGTGATCGCCGAGACCACCACGTAGCGCGCCCGGGGGCGCTGGGCCAGGGCGTCGGCGGCGGCGAGGTCCAGCTTGGCGATGCCCCGCCCGTAGGGCTCCACCGCCTCGCCGGGCACGCCGAGGCGGTGGGCGATCTCCTCGATGGGCCAGAGCCGCGCCTCGCGGGCGATCGTGAGGTTGTCGGGCATCCGGGCCTGCGCCCGGTCGAGGTCGTGCGGTTGGCTCGTCATCGCCACGTCTCCTGGATCATCCGCCGGGACGTCGAGGGCGTCCAACGTCCATAATCTCAGTATTCGTGTCCGCCTGGCCAGGGACTTGCCCGTCGGCGCCGGCGGGCTTGGTCGCAGCGACATGTCGAGGCCGAACGGCGGGCCTCGTCGGGTGGGGCGCGCCGCCGCGAGCAAAGGGCGAGTCGTCGAGGCGACGGTCGCGACGCTGTTGCGCGGACGAGTCTCTGACTAGAGTCGAGGTAGGCGACCACGGTGAGGAGGGCGCGCGATGGAATCCCTGCATTCCCCGAACCGGCATGCCCCGAACGAGGAGCACCACGACTTCGGCTTCGTCCTGCTGCCGGGGTTCTCCCTGCTGGCCTTCTCCTCGGCGCTGGAGCCGCTGCGCATGGCCAACCACCTCGCCGACCGGCGGCTCTATACCTGGCATCTGGTGAGTCCCGATGGTCGTCCCGTGCGCAGCAGCAGCGGCCTCGACATGGCGGTGGACTGCGCCATGGAGGACGGGCTGTCGCTGGACCTGGTGCTGGTGTGCGCCGGCGTCGACGTCCAGGACTGCTGCGACCGCGACACCCTCGCCTGGCTGCGCCGGCTGGCCCGGCGGCGCATCCCGCTGGGCGGGGTCTGCACCGGCGGCTACGTGCTCGCCCAGGCCGGAGTCCTCGACGGCTACAGCTGCACCCTGCACTGGGAGCATATCTCGAGCATCCACGAGGCGCTGCTGTTTCCCGCGGTGACCTTCACCCCGCAGCTCTTCGTCATCGACCGCGACCGCTACACCTGCTCCGGGGGCATCGCGCCCCTGGACATGATGCTGACCCTGATCGGCCGGCAGCAGGGCCTGGCGCTGGCCGAGGCGATCGCCGAGGAATTCATCCACGAGCGGATCCGCGAGGTGGGCGATCGCCAGCGGACGCCGCTGCGGGTGCGCCTCGGTCGTACCCATCCCAAGCTCGAGGAGCTGGCGACGCTGATGGAGGCCAACCTTCAGGAGCCGCTCTCCCTGGACGAGCTGGCCCGCTATGCCAACCTCTCGCGTCGCCAGGTGGAGCGGCTCTTCCAGCGCTACGTGGGCTGTCCGCCGCTGAAGTACTACATGGAGCTGCGTCTCGTGCGCGCGCGGCTGCTGCTGCGCCAGACCCACATGCCGATCACCGACGTGGCCCTGGCCTGCGGCTTCATCTCGCCGCCGCACTTCACCAAGTGCTATCACGACCGCTTCGGCCACTCCCCGAGCCGGGAGCGCTTGCGGCGCAGCGATCGCGAGGGTGGCCTGGTACCGGGCGAGGAGCGTCCGGACGCGCCGCGGGTCGAGGAGCTGTGATGGCCCGTCGGGTCTAAGCGTCTCGAAAGGGCGGGGCATGGCCGGGGGAGCGTCGCTCCCCCGGCCGGGTCGCGTCAGCCTCGGGGGCGCAGGTTGTCAGGGTCGTAGAGGGCGCGATAGCCCACCGCCTCGACAGTCAGTGGATAGTGCTCGCCGAAGTACTCCATGGTCAGCGCCTGGCCCACTCGGGCGTGGGAGACCGGCAGGTAGCCCAGGGCGATGATCTTCTGAACCGACGGGCCGTAGGCGATGCTCGTCACGTAGGAGCGCCGCCCCAGGGCGTCCACCAGCACCTCGCCGCTCTGTGGGTCGAGGATCGGCGAGTGGCCCACCGGGTAGCGGGCCACGCCCCGGGCGTCGTGGTGCGCCGACATGGTCAGGGTGCAGAGGTAGGCCGGCTGCTGATGGCGCTCGCGCTGGGCCAGGTAGGCGGCCTTGCCGTGGAACTCCAGCGGCTTGACCCTGGGGCGCGCCAGGCCCGCCTCGAGGAGGTTGTACTCGGTCAGCAGGTCGACGTTCTGCAGCCTCAGGCTCTTTTCCAGGCGCCGGCTGTTGGCGTAGGTCTCGATGCCCACCGGCGTCACGCCCTGCTCGAAGAGCAGGTCCCAGAGGGTCAGCCCGTAGCTGAACGGCAGGTAGAGCTCCCAGCCCAGCTCGCCGACGTAGGAGATGCGAAAGGCCCAGATCGGTATCCCCCGCACCCGGATCTCCCGGGCCGTGGCGAAGGGGAAGGCCTCGTCCTCCAGCGCCGCCGGCTCGTCGGCCAGTGCCTGCAGGGTGCGCCGCGCCTCGGGGCCCCAGAGCCCCAGGGTGGCCAGACTGTCGGTGCGATCCTCGACGTGCAGGCGCGTCAGCCGGCGCTCATCGGCCATCCGGGTCATCCACATGAGGTCGCGATGGCCGGTGTCGCCGCCGCACATCACCCGGAAGCGGTCCGGCGCGAGGCGCACGATGGTCAGGTCCGAGTGCACGCCGCCGGCCGCGTCGAGGAAGTGGGTGTAGATCCCCTTGCCGAGCGGCGTCTCGCCGCCCACCCGCGCCACCGAGAGGTACTCCAGCAGCGCCTCGGCATCGGGGCCGTCGATATCGAAGATGGCGAAGTGGGAGAGGTTGATCATGCCCACGCCCTCGCTCAGGGCGAGATGCTCGGCGTTTGAGACGCGCCAGAAGTGGCGGGCGTCCCACTCGTCGGGCCGCTCCGGCACGCGGTCGCCGTAGCGCTCCAGCAGCGCCTCGTTGGCGGCATAGCCGTGGGCCCGCTCCCAGCCCACCACCTCCATGAAGTGGCCGCCGAGGGCCTCCTCCCGGGGCCAGAAGGGGCTGCGGCGCAGGTTGCGGCCGCTCGCGAAGGGCTCCCGGGGATGCACCGGCGGGTCGTAGATCTTCATGGCGATCTCCCGGCAGCGCCCGACGACGTGGTGCGGGGTCTTCTGCACCGGGTAGAAGCGCGCGATGTCGATGCCGTGGGGGTCGAGGGTCGGTCGGCCATGGGTCAGCCAGTCGGCCAGCACCTTGCCCATGCCGGGGCCGTCCTTGACCCAGACCGCCTCGCACAGCCACAGGCCGCGGGTCTCCGGCGCCTCGCCGACCAGCGAGCCGCCGTCCGTGGTCACCGAGAGCAGGCCGTTGAAGGAGTGCTTCTCGTCCCAGCCCAGCTCGCCGAGCACCGGGGTCAGCTCGACGGCCCGCTCGAAGGCCGCCATCACCTGGTCGATCTCCAGGTCGCGCATGGAGGGGGAGAGCCTGGCCTGCTCGCGCTCGAGGATGTCGGTGGGGGCGACCAGGCGCGGCGAGTGGGCCTCGTAGTAGCCCCACTCGATCTGGCCGCCCTCGGTGCTCCGGGGATCGCCCGTGTCGCGCAGGTAGGCCGAGTTGCCCTGATCGCGCAGCAGCGGATAGCCGATCTCGAGCCCGGTGCCGGCGAAGGCATCGAAGGGGCCGAAGAACATCAGCGGGTGTTCCACCGGCATCAGCGGCAGGCTGACGCCGGCCATGGCCGCGGGGATCGGTCCCCAGATCCCCGAGGTGACGATCACCACCGGGGTGGCGATGTAGCCGCGGGCGGTCATCACGCCGCGCACCCGGCCGTCCTCGACGTCGATGTCGATGGCCGGGGTGTCGGCGAAGGCCCGGAGGTGGCCCGAGGCCACCGCCTCCTCGATCAGCTCGCCGGCGACCCGCTGCGAGCGGGGCACCACCAGCCCGGCGTCCGGGTCCCAGAGGCCGCCCAGCACCAGCGAGCGCTCGAGCAGCGGGAAGCGCTCGACGGCCTCGTCCGGGCCGATGAGCCGCGCGTTGGTGCCGAAAGCCTTGCCCGAGGTGACCTTGCGCTTGAGCTCCGCCAGGCGCGCCTCGTCGCCGACCCGGGCGATCTCGAGCCCCCCGATCCGCTGGTAGTGCCCCCGGCGCTCGTAGAACTCCCGACTGTAGGTAGTGGTGTAGCACGACATCTTGTCGTGGGCGGTCATGTAGCAGAAGTCGGATGCGTGGGAGGTCGAGCCGATGTCCGAGGGGATGGCGGATTTCTCGAGCCCCACCAGGTTCGTCCAGCCCAGTTCGATCAGGTGGTGGGCCACCGAGGCGCCGACGATGCCGCCCTGGCCGATGATCACCGCGTCTGCGTGCTTGGGTAGTGTTGTCATGGCCGCTCTCCGATGCCGATGGGCTCGACGCTTCTGGCTTCACCATAAGCCAGGCCGCCGGCGCCCGTTTGCTCTGGCCGACCGGTTCTTGTCCCGCGGCGACCGTCGTCGGCGTCCCGCGGCGGCCGTCGTCGGCGTCCCGCGGCGGCCGGCGCCGGGAAAGCGGCGTGCGGTGTCGCTGGGACCAAAGTGGCGGTCGCCGCTGGTGCCGTGGGCGCAGGCGCGGGGGACTAGCTTCGAGGGCATGAACGGCCTTTCGGCATCCGCCTCGAGGCCGCTTGGCAGGGCCTCGCATCAGCACAGGAGAGACGATCATGTCCCAGGTCATCGAACGCATCGACCACACCCAGACGGCACCGGAGATCCTGCTCTATCCGCGGATCCGCAAGTCGCCGTTCTTCTACGCCTCGCGGCGCCACGGGGTGCGCAAGTACAGCGTCTACAACCACCACTACCATCCGCGCCTCTACACCGACCCCGTCGACGAGTACTGGGCGCTGGTGCAGGGCGTCACCCTCTGGGACGTGGGCGTGGAGCGCCAGATCGAGATCTCAGGCCCCGACGCCTTCACCTTCACCCAGCGACTGGTGCCGCGGGACATGCGCCACTGCCAGGTCGGCCAGTGCAAGTACGTCTTCGTCACCGCGGACGACGGCGGCATCATCAACGACCCGGTGCTGCTGCGCATCGAGGAGAACCGCTTCTGGCTGTCGCTGGCCGACAGCGACGTGCTGCTGTGGTGCCAGGGCCTCGCCTACCACGCCGGCCTGGACGTCACCATCCGCGAGATCGACGTGGCGCCGGTGCAGGTCCAGGGACCCAACGCCAAGCCGGTGATGGTGGACCTGTTCGGCGAGCGGGTGCTGGAGATCCCCTACTACCACCTCATGGAGGCGGAGCTCGACGGCATGTCGGTGGTGATCTCGCGGACCGGCTACTCCGGCGAGATCGGCTACGAGATCTACCTGCGCGAGGCGACCCGCTACGGCGAGGCCCTCTGGCAGCGGGTCTTCGAGGCGGGGCGGCCCCACGGCATGCAGGTGATCGGCCCCTGCCACATCCGCCGCATCGAGGGCGGCATCCTCGCCTTCGGTTGCGACATCTGGTACGACACCAATCCCTTCGAGGTGGGCATGGGCTACGACTGGATGGTCGACCTGCGCGGCGACGACGACTTCGTCGGGCGCGCCGCCCTGGAGCGCATCAAGGCCGAGGGCGTCTCGCGCAAGCTGGTGGGCGTGGAGATCGACGGCCCGAGCATCGGCTACTTCACCGACGGCTCGATGATCGACGTCTTCCCCGTCCACGACAGCAGCGGGGCGCTGATCGGCAAGGTGACCTCGGCCACCCGCTCGCCGCGCCAGGAGCGCAACATCGGCTATGCCATGGTGCCGATCTCCCATGCCGAGCTCGGCACGCCGCTGCGCATCGAGGCCAATACCGGCATGCAGGAGGCGGTGGTGGTGCCCAAGCCGTTCCACGATCCGCGCAAGGACATCCCCAAGGGCTGATCCGATCGTGCCGCGCGACGCCGGCCGGGTGGTGGCGCCCGGCTGTCGTCGTCTGCCGACAGCGAGTCAGGGATTGTGAAACCTGCGGGGCGGTGCTGATGTCCGGCGAGCCGGCACCCTATACTGGGGGCGATCCGCGAGGGGCGCAGGAGGCGTCCCTCGCCATCGCACCCTTTTTTTCGTCACGCATCTCCCGGTGACCGTGACCGTCATGAGGCGCAGCCGCGTCCTCCAGGAGGTGAAAGATGAGCAAGTCGATCGTGGTGGGTTCCACCCTGGCCGTGCTGGGGCTGGGCGGCATCGCCCTCGGGGCCTGGCAGGTCCAGGACGCGCAGCGCGGGCCCGAGTACGCCCAGATCACCAACGTCGAGACCCTGACCCGCACCGTGGAGACCCCGCGGGAGGTGTGTCGCGACGTGGTGGTGCAGCAGCAGGCGCCGACCCGCGACCCGCACAGCGTCGTCGGCACGGCGGCCGGCGCCATCGTCGGCGGCCTGCTGGGCAACCAGGTGGGCGGCGGCAGCGGCAAGAAGATCGCCACCGTGGCGGGCGCCATCGGCGGCGGTCTGGCGGGCCGCGAGGTGCAGCGTCGCGTCGAGGCCGGCCAGACGACCACCACCACCCAGCGCCAGTGCGAGACGGTGGTCGATACCAGTCAGGAGACCACGGGCTACGAGGTGACCTGGCGTCACGGCGAGGTGGTCCAGACCACGCGCCTGGACCATCGGCCCCAGGGCGACCGGGTGCTGCTCGAGGAGGGGCGGCCCCAGTGGCAGCAGACCGTGGCCGCGGACAGTTGAGGTCACTTGCACGACGCTACAATGCGCTCACTCGATGACCGACGCGAAGGTATCGTTCAGCCTCGTCAGGGTGGGCCGGACGATGCCCAGCGAGCGGTCACGCTGCATCAGCGCCTCCTCGCCCGCATAGCTCAGGCCGATCAGCTGTGCGGCCAGCCAGCGGCAGGGCTCGGGTTCCCAGCGCCTCAAGCCACGCGAAGGGTGGGTCTCATCCATCGCCCAAGGCATTCGCGTCAGGTCGGTATCGCGTTCCAGGATCATGTCGGCGAGCGTGCGCGCGAAGAGGTGGGAGGCGGCGACCCCTTCGCCGGCATAGCCACCGGCAGTGGCCAGGCCGCTGGCGCGGTCCAGGAGCGCATGGGGACGAAAGCGGCGTGACAGGCCCAGCGATCCTCCCCAGCCATGGGTGATCCTGACCTCCCCGAGGGCCGGAAACAGGTCCGTGAGGAGGTCACGACGCCATGTCACGGCACTCGCCGGAATCGCCTGGTTCATCATGGGGCGGCCGCCAAGCCGGTAGCTGCCTCTGGCGCCGAACAGCAGGCGATCGTCGGCAGTGCGGTGTCCGTAGTTGACCAGGCGGCTGGCATCGGCGAAGGCCGGTCGGCCGGCCATGCCGATGTCGGCCCAGCAGGATGCCGACAGTGGCTCGGTGGCGACCACCAGGCTCTGGACGGGGAGCACGTAGCGCCGCATCTCCGGGAGCCCCGCGCAATAGCCCTCGGTGGCGCTGACCGTGAGCTCGGTGCGAAGGTGGCCCGAGTCCGTCGTTACCCCTCGGGGGTGGCGGGACCGAACGCGACTCCGCTCATGAATGGTCACCCCCATGGTCTCGAGCGTGCGGGCCAATCCTCGTAGCAGCCTGAGGGGGTGCACCGTCGCGCAGTCTCGCTGGAATACGCCGCCGCGCGCATTGCGGAAGCGTGCCTTCTCCGCGAGTTCGGCGGCGTCCAGCCAGTAGCATGCCTCCTCGGGGTGGCCGAGTGCATGGAGATGCTCGAGATAGGCTCGCTGGATCGCTTCCTGGCCCGGGTATCGGGCCGCTGCATAGATGGCGCCTCCCTTGTGGAACTGTGCCTCGATGTTCTCCTTGGCCAGTGTGGCGCCGATGGCATCCACGTTGTCGGCCAGTATCCGACAGCAGGCCCTTCGCTCATCGCGAGAAAGGCCCTCGACGAGCCGCGACAAGCCGGCGAGGCTGCCGATCACCCAGCCGCCGTTGCGGCCGGATGCGCCGTGACCGACGCGCTCACCCTCGAGCACCCGGATGGTCAGGCCGGGCGACAGGCTCTTCAGGTAGTAGGCGGTCCACAGCCCGGTGAAGCCTGCGCCGATGATCGCCACATCGGCCTCGTGGTGCCCGGTCAGGGCGGGGCGTGGGTCGGAGTCGTCGGGAGCGCTGTCGGACCAGAAGTTGCTTAGGGGAACGTCGTTCAAGGCGAGGTCTCCTCGTTCACAGATACCCCAGGGCCAGGTAGGCGCCGGCGGCCAGGATGCCCGCCAGTGCCGCATAGGGCAGCTGTGTGAAGGCGTGCTGGAAGGGGGTGCAGCCGCTGGCCTGGGAAGTCAGTACCGTGGCATCCGAATAGAAGCAGGCATGGCTGCCGAAGGTGCTGGCCGACAGGGTGGCGCCGATCACCAGCGTCATGTCGGCCCCCAGGTTGTGTCCCAGGGTGGCGACGATGGGCAGGATGATCACGAACACGCCCCAGTTCGAGCCGGTAGCGAAGGACACGAAGCCCATGATGCTGAAGATGATGAAGGGCAACAGCTCGGCGGAGATCAGCGGTTCTACCGTGGTGATGATGTATTCGTTGAGGCCCAGCGCCGTGTTGACCTCATTGAACAGGAAGGCCGCTACCAGGACGGCCAGGGCATCGATCATCGACTTGAAGCCCTCGAGGATATTGTCGAACGTCTCGTTGGCGGACAGCTTCTTCAGGGCGATGAAGGAAACGATCATCCCGGCCAGCGTGACGAAGATGCCCATCAGGAAATCCAGGTCGAACCACCAGGTGAAGAAGGCCAGCGAGGCCATGGGAAGCAGGAAGGACCAGACGCTGCCCTTGTGCTTGGCATCCGCCTCGAGGTGGGCAATGTCCTCGTCGATATGCTCGGCCCCCGGGGGCACGCATTGACCCTGTTGTTCGGCGCGACGTTCCGCGTTTTTCATCGGCCCGATCAGCGGGAGCTTCCCGTAGATGACCAGCGGCACCATGGCCACGGCAATCCATGGGTAGAACATGAAGGGAATGGCCTGGATGTAGGTCATCACGCCCTGACCATCCGCGGCGACGCCGTTCTTCTCGATGAGAGCGCCAAAGAAGACGGCCCAGGTGGAAATGGGGATCAGGACGCTGATCGGTGCCGCCGTGGAGTCGATGACGTAGGCCAGCATCTCGCGGGATGTCTTGAAGTGGTCCGTGATCCTGCGCATCGAGGTGCCCACGGCCAGCGAGTTGAGGTAGTCGTCGACGAACAGCACGATCCCCATGCACCAGCAGCCCATCAGGGCGCGGGGCTTGTCGGTGGTATAGCGCATCATGGCTCGGGCGAAGGCCTGGGACGAGCCCGATTTCAGCAGCAGGGCGATGATGCTGCCCATCAGGCCGCACACCATGATGACCCAGGCGACATCCTCGTCGGTCATCACGTCCATCAGGCTCCCGGAGAGGCTGCTCAGCGCATTCGTGGGATCCATCATCAGGGTGCCGGCGAAGGCACCGAACACCAGCGGTTCCAGCGCGCGCCTGGACCATAGTGCGAGCAGCAGAACGAGTCCTGTCGGGATCAGGATCAGTGGCCCGTCGATGGATTCGACACCGCTGGCGCTGACGATCGCCGCCAAGGCGCCAGCCAGCAATATCATGACCATCCCGCGGTGCCAGGGGCGAGCGCCCTGCTTGATCACCTCGTCGTTCACTTCCATGGAGACCTCCTCGATGTTGTCATTGTGTTGAGGGTGGTGGTGGCGGTCAGCGCAGGCGCTCCAGCAGTTGGTAGTACCACATGCCGGCCGCCAGCAGGGTATTGCCGAGACGGTCGCTGAGAGGCACTCGCCAGTGACGGACATTGGCGAAGGCATCAAATGCCCGCATGCTGCCGTCGACCGCCTCGGCGAGGATCTCGCCGACGAGGTGCGAGGTGGCGATGCCATGTCCGGAGTAGCCTTGGGCGTAGTAGACGTGGGGAGAGAGCTTGCCGAGCATCGGTACGCGGTTGATCACGATCCCGGCGAGTCCCTGCCACTGGAAGTCGAGCGCCACGCCCTCGAGCTGCGGGAAAGTGTGCTCCAGCCGCGGGCGCAGTTCGGCGGCGATGTCGTCTGACGTTTGTCCCGAGTAGTTGGCACCGCCACCGAAGAGCAGCCGCCGGTCGGCGGTGAGGCGGTAATAGTCCAGCACGAAGCGGGTATCGTAGACGGCCAGGTCCTGGGGGTTGATGGCGTTGGCGGTGGCCTCATCCAGCGGGGCGGTAGTGACGATGCCGAGTGAGGCGGGGAAGAGCTTGCCGCCAAGCCGCTGGTGCTCGAGGCGGTGGTAGGCGTTGCCGGCCAGGATCACGCTATCGGCCTGAACGCGGCCGTGTTCGCCGATGACGGCCGGGGATTCGCCATGCACGATCTCCCTTACCGGTGACGCTTCGAAAATCTTGGCCCCCAGGCTTGCCGCTGCTCGGGCCTCGCCCAGGCAAAGGTTCAGCGGATGGAGGTGCATGTTGTAGTCGTTGCGAATCGCGCCATGGTAGAGCCGCGTGCCGAGCACGTCTTCGACCGCTGCCTTGTCCAGCCAGTGGACATGTTCCCCGATCCAGTGGTCCTGGGAGGCCGCATAGTCCTGTCTAAGCGCTGTCAGATGGCTTGGCTTGTAGGCCGCCTGGAGATGGCCGTGCTTGAGGTCACAAGGAATGGCGTATTTCTCGACGCGTTCGCGGATGATGCGCTGGCCTCGCCAGCGGAGGTCCCAGACAAAGTCGGCGGCGTCATCGCCCAGGGTGCGACGCATCTGGCGGCGCATGGCATCCTCGCCGGAGAGGCTGCCGGTGACCTGTCCGCCGTTGCGTCCACTGGCTCCCCAACCGATCTTGTTCGCCTCGATCAACGCCACCCGATAGCCCCGCTCGCTCAACTCGACGGCCGTGGCCACGCCCGTGAAGCCACCTCCCACGATGGCGACGTCGACGCGGTGGTCGCCCTCCAGGACGGGGTAGTCGGATTCCTCGATGATGGATGCGGCGTAGTAGGAAGGAGGGCGCGATGAGGCCATGATAGTGCTCGCTGTAAAGTGTGATCACATGTCTGTGATCACACTAGCAAGGCCTTGCGGTGGAGGCAAGCCGGTGACCGATGGAACCGCGGCGGCGTCTGTTTGGGGTATGCTGGTGGGGTGTATGACGACGACATGGCAAACCGATGGAGCAACCGAAACAGGGCGAAGGATTCTCGCCGGATACCGCCGCCACCCGACTGCATCGAGCGCTAAGGACGAGGCTCTGCGAAGGAGATTTTGCGCCGGGAGACCTGATCTCGATCCGCCGTATCGCCACCGAGTACGGTACCAGTGCAATGCCCGCCCGTGAGGCCGTGCGCTGGCTGGTGACGGAGGGGGCGCTGGTGTTCTCCGACAGCCGCAAGATCCGTGTCCCCGAGCTGAGTCGTGAACGCTTTCACGAGGTGCTGTTTGCGCGCAAGAGTCTAGAGACCGAAGTCTCCCGTCAGGCCTTCCCCCGGCTGACCGGCGATGATCTGTCGGCCCTCGAGGATATCGATGCGCGGATCAATATGGCCATCGCAGAGGGGGACATGCAGGCTTACATGCGGGGTAACCATCGTTTCCACTTCCTGATCTATCGACGCAGCCACTCGCGGGTGTTGCTGCCTCTGGTCGAACTCCTCTGGCTGCAGTACGGGCCCAGCATGCGACAGATCGGTTCTCGCTGGGGCGCATCAAGCATCGCCGATGACCATCATCGTGACGTGACCCAGGCGCTGTTCCGAGGAGACCGGGAGGGTTTCTGCAACGCCATTGCCGCCGATATCGAGCAGGGAATGCGCCTCCTCGAATAGCTCTGCCGCCTAGCACGTGGTTTTGTGAGGGCATCTGGAAGCTCCTTCTGCGGTCATGGTAATGAGGGCTTTCCAGTCTAGACGTGGTGCAGCAAGCCCGAACGCTTCACGCGCATCACCCACGACAGGAGTGGCCAACGACCGCGCCCCGGCCATCTCTGGCCGGGGCGCGGTCGTTCAGGGGGCGCGATACGCCCGAGCCGTTTCAGGTCAACAGGAAGCCCAGCGCCAGGAAGCCCAGCGCGGTGACGCCGGCCCCGATCAGCGCGTAGGGGAACTGGGTGAGGGCGTGCTGCATCGGCTGGCAGCCGCTGCCCTGGGAGGAGAGCACCGAGGAGTCGGAGAAGAAGCAGGCGTGGCTGCCGAAGCTCGAGGCGGAGAGCAGCGCGCCGACCACCAGCGGCATCGGGGCGCCCATGCTCTGGGCGATAGGCACCACGATGGGGATCGAGATCACGAACACCCCCCAGGAGGAGCCGGTGGCGAAGACCACCACGGCCATGGAGAGGAACACGATGGCCGGCAGCAGGGCGACCGTCAGGTGGGGCGTCAGGGCGTCGATCATGAAGGCGGTCATGCCCAGCTGGTCGTTGATCTCGCGCAGCACGAAGCCCACCGCGACGATGGCCAGCGGCAGCATCATGGTGCGAAAGCCGTCCATGATGGCGTCCATCAGCGTGGCGAAGGTGGCCAGGCGCTGGATCAGGTAGAGCAGGATGGTGAACATGATCGCCACGATCACCCCCTTGAGCAGGTCGATCTCGAACCAGGCGCTGGCGCCGATCAGCACCGCCATCGGCGCCAGGAAGTTGATCACGCCGACCCACGGACGGGTACGGGGCACGTCGTCCTCGCCGAGGGCGACATCGGGCGCGTCGTCGGGGATCGGCTGGCCGCCCTTGGCGCGCGCCTCGGCGGCCTTCATCGGTCCGATGTCGGGCATGATGCCGATCGCCACCAGCAGCACCAGGCCCATGGCCACCCAGCCGTAGAGCATGAAGGGGATCGACTGGATGTAGAGCCACATGCCCGCGCTCTCGGTCGCGCCATTGGTCTCGAGCAGCTCGGCGAAGTAGACCGCCCAGGTGGAGAGCGGCACCAGGATGCAGATCGGCGCCGCGGTGGAGTCGACGATGTAGGCGAGCTTCTCGCGGGAGACGCCGAAGCGGTCGGTGAGGCGTTTCATCGCCGCCGAGGTGGCCAGGGCGTTGAGGTAGTCGTCGATGAAGATCAGCACGCCCAGCGCCGCGGTGCTCAGCAGCGACTGGCGGCGGGTCTTCACCAGCCGGGTCATGAAGTGGCTGAAGCTCAGGGTGCAGCCCGACTTCTCGAGCATGGCGATGAAGCCGCCCATCAGGCCGCAGACCAGGATCAGCCAGGCGATGGTCTCGTCCATCATCACCGAGAGCGAGATATCGGCCAGTTCGCCGACGAAGTCCTCCGGCTGGAGCAGGATCAGCCCGGAGATCGCGCCGATCGCCAGGGCCTCGAGGGTGCGGTGGGTGGCGATGGCCACCACCAGCACGATCAGCGAGGGCACCAGGCTGATCCAGCCGAAGTCCGTGCCGGACCGGTGGGTCAGCGTCAGGCCGACCACCGTGGCGAGCACGGCGAGCATCAGCGTCAGGGTGCGGCCCGTGCCGCGTCGCGCGGGCAGCGAGGGGGCGAAGGGGTGGGTGGACTGGCTCATGGCCGACCCCCTTCGCGCAGCGGTGCGGCGCCGGGCGTATCGGGGAGAGTGGTTGGGTCGGCATGGGCCGGGGCAAGGGGGGTTGTGATTGTCATTGCAGGGCTCCCTTGTTGGCGTTGGGTTGGTGGCTTTGAGGGTGAGGGGTGTCACCGGACCGACACGGGGCGGCCCGGACGACCGCCGGCGGGGGCGCCGGGGTCATCGGTCATGGGAGTGCTCGGGGAAAGTGTCGGGGCCGATAGGCCGCGCCGGGATCAGACGTGGCGCAGGTACCAGTCGTACTCCAGCTTGCTGACCGCCTGCATGGCCTGGTCGCGTTCGGCTCGGCGGTTGGCCAGGAAGACGTGGAGGAAGTCGCGTCCGAGGGCCTCGGCCAGCACCTCGCTGCCTTCCAGCAGGTCCAGCGCCTGGCTCCAGCTGTTGGTCAGGCTGGGCGCCACCTGGTCGTAGGCATTGCCCTCGATCGCCGGCGGCGGCGTGAGCCGGTGCTGCAGGCCATGGTCGATGGCCGCCAGCAGCGTCGCCATCAGCAGGTAGGGGTTGGCGTCGGCACCGGCCACCCGGTGCTCGAGGCGTCGCGCCGCGTTGGGGCCCGACGGGATGCGCACCGCCACCGAGCGGTTGTCGTAGCCCCAGGTCGGGGCCATGGGCACGTAGAGGCCCGGCTGGAAGCGGCGGAAGGCATTGAGGTTGGGGGCGAACAGCGCCATGGAGGCCGGCATCAGGTCCAGCAGTCCGGCCACGGCCTCACGGAGGCGGGGCGTGCCCAGCGGGTCCTGGTCCTCGGCCGCGAAGACGTTGCGGCCCGCCTCGTCGAGCAGGCTGATGTGCACGTGGGTGCCGCTGCCGGCTTCCCCGCCGTAGGGCTTGGCCATGAAGGTGGCCTCGAAGCCGTGCTTGATCGCCACGCCCTTGATCAGCCGCTTGAGCAGCACGGCGCTGTCGCAGGCCGCCAGGGCGTCGTCGCAGTGAATCAGGTTGATCTCGAACTGCCCCGGGGCGCACTCCTTGAGGGCGGTATCCAGCGGCAGGGCCTGAAGGCGCGCCGCTTCCTGGATCTCCTCGAGGAAGTCGGCGTATTCGTCGAGCTCGCTGATCGAGTAGAGTTGGCTGTGGGTGGCGCGCTCGCCGCTGGCCGGCGAGCAGGGCGGCTGGATCATGCCCAGGGCGTTGCGCGCTCGGTCGACCAGGTAGAACTCCATCTCCACCGCGACCACCGGCGTCAGACCCGCCCGGCCGAAGCGCTCGAGCACCCGGGTCAGCACCTGGCGGGGGTCGGCGAAGTAGGGGCCGCCGTCGGCCTCGGTCATGGTCATCAGCAGCTGGGCCTGGCGGCCGTCGCGCAGCCAGGGGCTCGGCATCAGGGTGCCCGGCACCGGGCGGCAGACCCTGTCGGCGTCGCCGCTTACGAGCCCCAGTCCGGTCTCCTCGATGGTGTTGCCGAGGATGTCCAGGGCGAACACCGAGGCGGGCAGGTTGATGCCGTCGCGATAGGCCTTCTCCAGGTTCTCGCGCGGGATGCGCTTGCCGCGCTGCACGCCGTTGAGGTCGCTGATCAGCAGGTCGATGCTGGCAATGTCGGGGTGACGATCCAGGAAGTCACGGGCTTCGTCGACGGGAAGGGGCGGCATGATGACACCTGTTTTCTTGGATGTTGGCGTTGTGGTCATCTTTGGCCGAACCGTCCGGTGTTGTCAAATAATTTACGTCTGATGCGGTATTTCCGATAACACCATGATCGGCTTTTCTGTAAGTTGTTCAGTATAATCAAGCTATTGCGTTTGTCTCTCTCGCGAATGGCGTCGCGCGGGTTGGCAAGATTAATCAACCGCGCTATGTTGAGCAAAGCATAACAACCCTGACGCTGACGCTTTCAAGGAGGCTGCCATGCCGACTCGACCCCTGGTGGGGGTGATCGCCTGTCGCCGCGAGGTGGAGGGCCACCCCGCGCACATGGTGACCGACAAGTATCTCACCGCCCTGCGGGAGTATGGTCTCGAACCGGTAGTGCTGCCGGTCTGGGAGACCGTCGAGGGGGCGGACATCAAGCCCCTGCTGGCGCGCCTGGATGGCCTGGTGCTGACCGGCAGCTACACCAACGTGGTCCCGCAGCGCTACGGCGCCGAGCGCGAGCCGGAGAACACCCGCGACGATCGGAGCCGCGATGCCGCGGCCCTGGCCTGGGTGCCGGTGGCACTGGACCTGAGGCTGCCGCTGCTGGGCATCTGCCGCGGCTTCCAGGAGCTCAACGTGGCCTTCGGCGGCAGCCTCCACCAGGCGGTGCAGAAGGTGCCGGGCAGGCTCGACCACCGCGAGCCGGACGGCGACCGCGAGACCCAGTACGCCCCCTGCCACGACCTGGAGATCCTCCCGGGCGGGCGCCTCGCGGCGCTCTATCCCGAGCGGCACGCCCGGGTGAACTCCCTGCACCAGCAGGGCATCGCGCGACTCGGCGAGGGCCTCACCGCCGAGGCCGTGGCGCCGGACGGCCTGATCGAGGCCATCTCGGTCACCGACGCGCCGGCCTTCACCCTGGCGGTGCAGTGGCACCCCGAGTGGCGTCCCCGTGAGCATCCGCTCTACGACGCCCTGTTCACCGCCTTCGCCGGGGCCTGTGCGCAGCGCCAGGCCCGCCCCGAGCACTCGCCGGCCTGAGGGGCCGCGACAACGGAGACGCATCATGCAGACTCAAGCGTGTCAGGCCCTGGATCGGGCCCACCACCTGCACCCCTTCACCGACTTCCAGGCGCTGGGCGAGGAGGGGTGTCGCGTCATCACCCGGGCCGACGGCGTCTATATCCATGACAGCGAGGGCCATCGCATCCTCGACGGCATGGCCGGCCTGTGGTGCGTGAACCTCGGCTATGGCCGCCGCGAGCTGGTCGAGGCGGCGACGCAGCAGATGGCCGAGCTGCCCTACTACAACACCTTCTTCAAGACGACCCACCCGCCGGTCGCCCGCCTCGCCGAGAAGCTCTGTGCGCTGGCGCCGGACCATATCAACCACGTCTTCTTCACCGGCTCCGGGTCCGAGGCCAACGACACCGTGCTGCGCATGGTGCGTCGCTACTGGGCGCTGAAGGGCAAGCCCGAGAAGCAGTGGATCATCGGTCGCGAGAACGGCTATCACGGCTCCACCGTGGCGGGCATGAGCCTGGGCGGCATGGCGCCGATGCACGACCAGGGAGGCCCCTGCGTGCCAGGCATCACGCATATCCGCCAGCCCTACTGGTTCGGTGAAGGGCAGGATCAGTCGCCGGAGGCCTTCGGGCGCGCCTGCGCCGCGGCGCTGGAGGAGCGGATCCTCGAGCTCGGCGAGGAGAACGTCGCGGCCTTCATCGCCGAGCCCGTGCAGGGCGCCGGCGGCGCCATCATGCCGCCGGCGAGCTACTGGCCGGCGGTCAAGGCGGTGCTCGCCAAGTACGACATCCTGCTGGTCGCCGACGAGGTGATCTGCGGCTTCGGGCGCCTCGGCGAGTGGTTCGGCAGCCAGCACTTCGGCCTCGAGCCGGACCTGATGCCGATCGCCAAGGGGCTCTCCTCGGGTTACCTGCCGATCGGCGGCGTGCTGGTGGGCGATCGCGTGGCAAAGACCCTGATCGAGGAGGGGGGCGAGTTCTTCCACGGCTTCACCTACTCCGGGCACCCGACCTGCGCGGCCGTGGCGCTTCGGAACCTGGAGCTGCTGGAGGCCGAGGGCGTCGTCGAGCGGGTCCGCGACGACCTGGGCCCCTACCTGGCCGAGCGCTGGGCCGAGCTCGACGACCATCCCCTGGTCGGCGAGGCGCGCTCGCTGGGCCTGATGGGCGCGCTGGAGCTGGTCGACCCGGCCACCGGCGAGCGCTTCGACAAGGCCCTGTCGGCCGGCAATCTGTGCCGCGACATCTGCTTCGCCACGGGGCTGGTGATGCGCTCGGTGGGCGATACCATGATCATCGCCCCGCCACTGGTGATCACCCGCGACGAGATCGACGAACTGGTGCGCCTGGCGCGCCGGGCCCTGGACGAGACCGTTCGCCGCCTGACCGACCAAGACGCCGCGGCACCGACCGCGGCCGACCAAGAAGAGGAGATTCGCGCATGAGCCATGATCGTCATCCGACGACCCGCGAGGAGTGGCAGGCGCTGGCCGCCGAGCTGACCGTCGAGCGAGGCCTCGAGACCCGCGCCTATATCGACGACGCCTTCGTCGATGCCCAGAGCGGTGCGACCCTTGCCACCGTCAACCCGGCCACCGGCGAGACACTGGCCGAGGTGGCGAGCTGCGACGCCGCCGATGCCGAGGTCGCCGTGGCGGCCGCCCGGGCCGCCGTCGACGGCGGCGCCTGGTCGCGCCTCGCCC
>NZ_PYVX01000006.1 GCF_003056305.1 Halomonas denitrificans | reverse complement strand
ACGGGAACCACCTGATCCCATGCCGAACTCAGCAGTGAAACCGATCAGCGCCGATGGTAGTGTGGGGCCTCCCCATGCGAGAGTAGGTCATCGTCAGGCACCTATTCCGAGAAAACCCCGAGCTCAACGAGCTCGGGGTTTTTTCATGCGCGGGTGTTTTTCGCGCGGAAAGGCGCACGTCCCGATCGCCGGTTGCCGGCGCCTCCCGATACAAGAACGCCCCCGCCTCGACAGAGGCGGGGGCGTTGTCGTATGGGGCCTGGGAGAGGGCAGGGGAGGGCGTGATACGGCATCACGGGCGATCGAAGATGTAGGGGGAGGTATGGCAGCCCTGTCAGGCCAGCGGCGCACAAGGGGCCGCGATGGCCCCGTAGGCCGCCGTCGTCGTCACGGCCTTCGGGTCGGCCAGGCACCTCCTGTCGACCCTTGAGAGGCGAGCTTAGCGCCTCGTCGGCGGCATGATCGCCGCGCCGCGATTTCCGGGGCCTGCCCCCATCCGCTAGAATGGCTCATTTCCCGTCTGGGGCATGAGCATGACCATCGGTGACCTGATCCGCCTGTTGAGCGACGGCGAGTTCCACTCCGGCGAGCAGCTGGGGGAGCAGCTGGGCGTCTCGCGGGCGGCGGTATGGAAGCAGCTGCAGAAACTGGAGTCCCTGGGGATCCCCATGGAGGCGGTGAAGGGGCAGGGGTATCGCCTGACCGAACGCCTGGAGCTGCTCGACGGGCGCGCCGTGGTGGCCGGCCTCTCCCGGGAGGCCCGCCCGCACCTGACCCGGCTGTTCGTCGAGGAGACCCTGCCCTCCAGCAACGCCTACCTGCGCGAACGCTTCGCCCAGGGCGCGGGGCACGGGGAGGTCTGCCTGGTGGAGCAGCAGAGCGAGGGCCGGGGGCGTCGCGGGCGCACCTGGGTGACGCCCTGGGGGCGTACCCTGATGCTCTCGATAGGCTGGCGGGTCGAGGCCGGGATAGCCGCCCTGGAGGGGCTGAGCCTGGCCCTCGGCGTGGTGCTGGCCCGGGTCCTCGAGCGACACGGTGCCGCGCCCCGGCTCAAGTGGCCCAACGATGTCCTGCTGAAGCAGGCGGACGGGGAGCTGGGCAAGCTCGCGGGCATCCTGGTCGAGATCAGCGGCGATGCCGCCGGGCCCTGCGAGGTGGTGGTCGGCATGGGCATCAACGTCGATCTGCCCCAGGCGTTTCGCGAGTGCATCGACCAGCCCGTGGCCGCGGTCCACGACCAGGCGCCGGGGCTGTCGCGCAATGCCCTTGCCGCGGCGCTGCTGGACGAGCTGCTGCCCCTGCTGGCGGGGTTCGAGCAGCAGGGCTTCGCCGCCTGGCAGGATGAGTGGAACGCGCGGCACGCCTACGCCGGCTGCGAGGTGGAGATCCTGCAGCGGGGCGAGCGCGAGGCGGCGATCGCCGGCGACGTGGACGAGGCCGGCAACCTCTGGGTGCGCCAGGGCGAACGGCAGCGGCGGCTGGCCGGCGGGGAAATCAGCGTGCGGAGACGGGCATGATCCTGGACCTGGATATCGGCAATACCCTGTCGAAGTGGCGGCTCAAGGATAGCGACAGCAGCGAGATCCGCTCGCGCGGCGCGGTCTGGACTCGCGAGGAGTGGCGGCCCGGAGCCGATATCCCGGATCTCGACGTGGTCGAGGCGGTCCGCATCTCCAGCGTGGCGCGCCGGGCGGTGCTGGAGGAGACAGTGGCGCTGCTGCGGCGCCGGGTCGGCACCGTCCACGTGGCCCGCTCCGCCCATGAGGCCCTGGGGGTCACCAACGGCTACGAGGAGCCCGGCAAGCTGGGCGTCGATCGCTGGATGGGGGCCCTGGCGGGCTACCAGCTGGCGGGCGGCTGTTGTGCGGTGGACTGCGGCAGCGCCATCACCGTCGACTTCGTGCTGCCCGGCGGCCGGCATCTCGGCGGCTATATCCTGCCCGGCCTGCGCCTGATGAAGGAGAGCCTCAAGCTCGGCACCCGCAACGTGGCCATCGATCCCGACAGCGAGGCGCAGGCGCTGCTCGAGCCCGGCCGGCGCACGGTCGAGGCGGTCAACCACGGCATCTACATGGCCGCGGTCAGCGCGGTCAACCGCATCTACAGCGAGGTGTGCGACCAGCAGGACGTCGCGCTGCCGATGCTGCTGACCGGCGGCGATGCGCGGGTGGTCTCGCGAGGCATCCAGGTGCCCCATGCGGTGTGGCCGGACATGGTCTATGGCGGGCTCGAGGCCTGTTTCCCGCTGACGGCCGCGGAGCGGGCCGGCCGACTCTCCGGGGCGCCGGAGGTGCCCGCGCCGGTGGCGATGGAAAAGATCCGCGCGGCCCTTGCATTCTCGATGCTGCTTTGACAGAATGCGTCGCGTTCCGGGAAGACGCGCCGGCTCGTTCGGCACGAAGCATCAAGATCCTGATAAATCAGAGGCTTGACACCGGAAACAAAGGCGGTAGAATACATCGCCAGTTGGAGGGGTTCCCGAGTGGCCAAAGGGAGCAGACTGTAAATCTGCCGCGAAAGCTTCGAAGGTTCGAATCCTTCCCCCTCCACCAAGTTTCGCCGCACGCGATGCGTCGGGTGCAGGCAGCAAGAGTGGGTAGGCGGGCATAGTTCAATGGTAGAACCTCAGCCTTCCAAGCTGATGATGCGGGTTCGATCCCCGCTGCCCGCTCCAGGTATCGCATGATGATGCCGCCAGTTGTGCTCATGTAGCTCAGGGGTAGAGCACACCCTTGGTAAGGGTGAGGTCGACGGTTCAAATCCGTCCATGAGCTCCATATCGAGAAGGCGAGCCGCGGCTCGCCTTTTCTTTTTCTCCCTCGGGGCGACGATGTGTCGGGGGAGGGGTTGCCAGGCGAAGCACCTTTCGCTATAGTGGCGCCCGCTGTCGTTAAGGTCGCCTGCAAAGGGCGGTCGCGGAAGCAGATACAGGCCAGTAGCTCAATTGGCAGAGCAGCGGTCTCCAAAACCGCAGGTTGGGGGTTCGATTCCCTCCTGGCCTGCCAGTCTTCCCCAGGCTGGCGATATCTCATATACTTTCATGTTTCGATTGCCGCACCCTGAGGAGTCTCGTTTTCATGAAGCATAACGCCGAGGTGCAGGAGTCGCGCCACGACGGGCTCAAGTGGGCGGTTGTCGTCACTCTGCTGGTCCTTGCCGTGGTCGGCAATTCCTATTTTGCCGATCAGGCACTTCTCTATCGTGTGCTCGGTGTCGTCGTGCTCAGCGTGGCGGCGGCGCTGGTGGCGCTGACCACGACCAAGGGTCGTGATCTGCTCGAGCTCGCCAGGAGTGCGAAGAAGGAAATTCAGCGCGTCGTCTGGCCGACACGGCCCGAGACCATCCAGACCACCGCCATCGTGCTGGTGGCCGTGCTGGTGGTCGGGCTGATGCTCTGGCTGATCGATACCCTTCTTGGCTGGGCGATGTCCGGCGTCATCGGTTAGGAGTTTTCATGTCCAAGCGTTGGTATGTCGTCCACGCCTACTCCGGCTTCGAAAAGCATGTCATGCGCTCGCTCATCGAGCGCGTGAAGATGTACGGCATGGAGGATCGCTTCGGCGAGATCCTGGTGCCGACCGAAGAAGTCGTCGAGGTGCGTGACGGCAAGCGTCGCAAGAGCGAGCGCAAGTTCTATCCCGGCTATGTGCTGGTCGAGATGGAAATGGATGACGAGACCTGGCACCTGGTCAACGAGACCCCGCGCGTCATGGGGTTCATCGGCGGCACCAAGGAGAAGCCGGCGCCCATCACCCAGCGTGAGGCCGACGCGATCCTCAGCCGGGTGAAGGACGGTACCGACAAGCCGCGGCCCAAGACGGTGTTCGAGCCGGGTCAGTCGGTGCGCGTCATCGACGGGCCCTTCGCCGACTTCAATGGCGTCGTCGAAGAGGTCAACTACGACAAGAGCCGCGTGCAAGTCAGCGTGCTGATCTTCGGCCGCTCCACGCCCGTCGAGCTGGAGTTCGCCCAGGTCGAGAAGGAATAACCTTCCGTCCTCATCGTTTTTCGTGGCGGCCACCCGAGGGTGGCCGTGTAACCCGGGGAGCCGCAAGGCGCTACTACCCAACTGGAGTCCATCATGGCCAAGAAAGTACAGGCTTACATCAAGCTGCAGGTGGCAGCTGGCAAGGCCAACCCGAGCCCCCCCGTGGGTCCGGCACTGGGTCAGCACGGTGTCAACATCATGGAGTTCTGCAAGGCGTTCAACGCCGCGACGCAGGACATCGAAGTCGGCCTGCCGACTCCCGTGGTCATCACCGTCTACTCCGACCGCAGCTTCACCTTCGTCACCAAGACCCCGCCCGCGGCGGTCCTGCTGAAGAAGGCCGCTGGCATCAAGTCCGGCTCCGGTGAGCCGAACAAGACCAAGGTCGGTACCGTGACCCGCGAACAGCTCGAAGAGATCGCCAAGACCAAGGAGCCGGACCTGACGGCCGCCGATCTCGACGCCGCGGTGCGTACCATTGCCGGTAGTGCCCGCAGCATGGGCCTGAACGTGGAGGGTCTCTGATCATGGCTAAACTGTCCAAGCGCGCCCAGCAGATTCGCGAGAAGGTTGATGCCAACAAGGCCTACTCCCTCGACGAGGCCGTGGCCCTGCTCTCCGAGCTCTCCACCGTCAAGTTCAAGGAGTCCCTGGACGTCGCCATCAACCTCGGCGTCGACCCGCGGAAATCCGACCAGGTCGTGCGTGGCGCCACCGTCATGCCGAACGGTACCGGCAAGGACGTGCGTGTCGCCGTCTTTACCCAGGGTGCCAACGCCGAGGCCGCCAAGGAAGCCGGTGCCGACGTGATCGGCATGGACGACCTGGCCGAGCAGGTCAAGAAAGGCCAGCTCGACTTCGACGTGGTCATCGCCTCGCCGGACGCCATGCGCGTCGTCGGTCAGCTGGGCCAGATCCTCGGTCCGCGCGGCCTGATGCCGAACCCCAAGGTCGGCACCGTGACCCCGGACGTGGCCACTGCGGTCAAGAACGCCAAGGCCGGTCAGGTGCGCTTCCGTACCGACAAGAACGGCATCATCCATACCACTCTGGGCAAGGTCGACTTCGACGCCGCCGCCATCCGGGGCAACCTGGAAGCGCTGGTCGCCGACCTGAAGAAGCTCAAGCCGAGCACGTCCAAGGGTATCTATTTCAAGAAGGTCACCCTGTCCACCACCATGGGCCCGGGTCTGACCATCGATCATTCCGCCCTGGTCTGACCGGGCGTCGATCGAGACGTATGCAGGAACTTTGCGGTCCCCGTGCCGGGCTATCCTCGCCGGCGGGGCACCGTCAAAGACCGCAGGTGCCGCTCCTCTCCGGAGGCGCGGCTTAATCTTCCCTCGGGGAGGCCTGCGCAGATGGTGTGGCCGCCAGATCTCTGGTGAGCACCATCACCCAGGACTCCCGGCCTCCGGCCGGGAGAGATGGTAACCACCGGAATCCTCTCGCGAGGTTCCGGCACGAAGGAGTGATCACTGTGCCACTAGCACTCGAAGGCAAGAAGGCAATTGTTGCCGAGGTCAGTGAAGCGGCCAAGGATGCGCTCTCCGTCGTAGTTGCCGACTCTCGTGGCGTCGCGGTCAGCGCGATGACCGACCTGCGCAAGCAGGCCCGCGAGAATGGCGTGCAGATCCGTGTTGTCCGCAACACCCTGGCACGCCGCGCCCTGTCCGGAACTCCCTGGGAGATTCTGGACGAGACCTTCTCCGGTCCGACCATGCTGGCCTTCTCCTACGAGCACCCGGGCGCCGCCGCCCGTCTGTTCAAGGAGTTCGCCAAGGGTCAGAAGGAGTTCGAGGTCAAGGCGCTGGCCTACGAAGGTGAGCTGATCCCGGCAAGCGACATCGACCGTCTGGCAACCCTGCCGACCTACGATGAGGCGATCGCCAAGCTGATGTCCGTCATGAAGGAAGCTTCTGCCGGCAAGCTGGTCCGTACCCTCGCGGCGCTGCGCGACCAGAAGCAGGAAGAGGCCGCCTGAACGGCGAACTCCTGCGCTCAGCCTGAATCGAACATTGAATCCCCGAGCCATCGCAATGCCGAGGCTCCCGCAAAGTTAGGAATCTAGACAATGGCACTGACCAAAGAAGACATCATCAACGCCGTCGCCGACATGTCCGTGATGGAAGTGGCCGAGCTGATCGAGGCCATGGAAGAGAAGTTCGGTGTCTCCGCTGCCGCTGCCGTCGTGGCCGGCCCGGGTGGCGGTGAAGCCGCTGCCGAGGAAGAGCAGACCGAATTCGACCTGGTGCTGACCAGCGCCGGCGACAAGAAGGTCAACGTCATCAAGGCCGTCCGCGAGATCACCGGCCTGGGCCTGAAGGAAGCCAAGGGTGCCGTCGACGGCGCACCGGCGACCCTGAAGGAAGGCATGTCCAAGGACGACGCCGAAGAGGCAAAGAAGAAGCTGGAAGAAGCCGGCGCGAGCGTGGAGCTCAAGTAATCCTTGGGCCCATGGCTTCACGCGCTGCGTAAGCTTCCACGGCTGGTGGCGGGTCACCCGCTGCCGGCCTTTTTCTGTTGTCACTAGACGGTCGCCCCCTGGGCCACCGCTAGCCGAATTCCGACGGCGAGCCTCCTGGTGGAGGCTTGCCGTCAGCGCCTGACGGAGCCGTACCCGTCGGGTGACGCCGACACGCATCGGTCACCCATGGTGAACAAGCTGGGGAATACAGATGGCTTACTCATACACTGAGAAAAAACGCATCCGCAAGGATTTCGGCAAACTGCCCCAAGTGATGGATGTGCCTTACCTGCTGGCCATCCAGCTTGATTCCTACTACGAGTTTCTCCAGCAGGATCGCTCACCCGAAGAACGCATGGAGATCGGCCTGCACGCCGCCTTCAAGTCGGTCTTCCCGATCGCGAGCTTCTCCGGCAACGCAGCCCTCGAGTATGTCAGCTACCGTTTCGGCACTCCGGCCTTCGACGTCAAGGAGTGCCAGCTGCGTGGCGTCACCTATTCGGCCCCCCTGCGCGTCAAGGTCCGCCTGATCATCTACGACAAGGATTCGTCGAACAAGGCGATCAAGGACATCAAGGAGCAGGAAGTCTACATGGGGGAGATCCCCCTGATGACCGAGAACGGTACCTTCGTCATCAACGGTACCGAGCGCGTCATCGTCTCCCAGCTGCACCGCTCGCCCGGCGTGTTCTTCGACCATGACAAGGGCAAGAGCCACTCCTCCGGCAAGCTGCTCTACTCCGCCCGCGTGATTCCCTACCGCGGCTCCTGGCTCGACTTCGAGTTCGATCCCAAGGACAGCGTCTTCGTGCGCATCGACCGTCGCCGCAAGCTGCCGGCCACGGTGCTGCTGCACGCGCTGGGCATGAGCGCCGAGGAGATCCTCGCCGAGTTCTTCGAGTTCAGCACCTTCCACATCGAGAAGTCCGGCTTCTCCGTGGAGCTGGTGCCGTCGCGCCTGCGCGGCGAGACCGCTACCTTCGACATCAAGGATGGCGACGGCAACGTCATCGTCGAGGAGGGGCGCCGGGTCACCCAGAAGCACATCCGCCAGCTGGAGAAGGCCGGTCTCGAGCGCCTCGACGTGCCGATGGACTACCTCTTCGGCAAGACCCTGGCCAAGGATCAGGTCGATCCCAACACCGGCGAGCTGATCTGCCCCTGCAACTCCGAGATCACCCCGGAGCTGCTCGAGAAGCTCGGCCAGGCCGGCATCACCACCCTCGAGACCCTCTACACCAACGATCTCGACTGTGGTCCCTTCATCTCCGACACCCTCAAGCTGGACACCACCGGGTCCCGCCTCGAGGCGCTGGTCGAGATCTACCGCATGATGCGCCCCGGCGAGCCGCCCACCAAGGAGGCCGCCGAGACGCTGTTCACCAACCTGTTCTTCAGCGAAGACCGCTACGACCTGTCGGGCGTCGGCCGCATGAAGTTCAACCGTCGCCTGCGTCGTGACAGCGACACCGGCTCCGGCGTCCTCGACCAGCGCGACATCCTCGATGTGCTGCGCGAGATGATCGCCATCCGTAACGGCTTCGGCGACGTCGACGATATCGACCACCTGGGCAACCGCCGCATCCGCTGCGTTGGCGAGATGGCCGAGAACCAGTTCCGCGTGGGCCTGGTGCGCGTCGAGCGCGCGGTCAAGGAACGCCTCTCCATGGCCGAGAGCGAAGGCCTGATGCCCCAGGACCTGATCAACGCCAAGCCGGTCGCGGCGGCGGTGAAGGAGTTCTTCGGCTCCAGCCAGCTCTCGCAGTTCATGGACCAGAACAACCCGCTCTCCGAGGTCACCCACAAGCGCCGCGTCTCCGCGCTCGGCCCGGGCGGCCTGACCCGCGAGCGGGCCGGCTTCGAGGTGCGTGACGTTCACGCCACCCACTACGGCCGCCTCTGCCCGATCGAGACCCCGGAAGGCCCGAACATCGGCCTGATCAACTCGCTGGCCACCTACAGCCACACCAACAGCTATGGCTTCCTCGAGACGCCGTACCGCAAGGTCGTGGATAGCCAGGTGACCGACGACGTGGTGCACCTCTCGGCGATCGAGGAGGGCGACTTCGTCATCGCCCAGGCCTCCGCCACCGTGGACGAGTCCGGCAAGCTGGTCGACGACCTGGTCCAGGTCCGTCACCGCGGCGAGACCACCTTCATGCGTCCCGAGCAGGTGACGCTGATGGACGTCTCGCCGCGCCAGGTGGTCTCCGTGGCCGCGGCCCTGATCCCCTTCCTCGAGCACGATGACGCCAACCGCGCCCTGATGGGGGCGAACATGCAGCGTCAGGCGGTGCCGACCCTGCGTGCCGACAAGCCCCTGGTGGGCACCGGCATGGAGCGCTTCGTGGCCCGTGACTCCGGCGTCTGCGAAGTGGCGCGGCGTGGCGGCGTGATCGACTCGGTCGACGCCAAGCGCATCGTGGTGCGGGTCAACGAGGACGAGATCATCGGCGGCGAGGCCGGCGTCGACATCTACAACCTGACCAAGTACCTGCGCTCGAACCAGAACACCTGCCAGAACCAGCGCCCGATCGTGCGCCCCGGTGACCGGGTGGCGAGCGGCGACATCCTGGCCGACGGCCCGTCCGTCGACATGGGCGACCTGGCCCTGGGCCAGAACATGCGCATCGCCTTCATGCCGTGGAACGGCTACAACTTCGAGGACTCCATCCTGCTCTCCGAGCGGGCGGTCCAGGAAGACCGTTTCACCACCATCCACATCCAGGAGCTGACCTGCGTCTCCCGCGACACCAAGCTGGGGCCGGAGGAGATCACCTCCGACATCCCCAACGTCGGCGAGTCGGCGCTGGGCAAGCTGGATGAGGCCGGCGTGGTCTACATCGGCGCCGAGGTCGGCGCGGGCGATATCCTGGTCGGCAAGGTCACGCCCAAGGGCGAGACCCAGCTGACGCCGGAAGAGAAGCTGCTGCGTGCGATCTTCGGCGAGAAGGCCTCCGACGTGAAGGACACCTCCCTGCGTGCCCCGACCGGCATGAAGGGCACCGTCATCGACGTCCAGGTCTTCACCCGCGACGGCGTGGAGAAGGACTCCCGAGCGCTCTCCATCGAGCAGATGCAGCTCGACGAGGTCCGCAAGGACCTGCAGGAGACCTACCGCATCGCCGAGGATGCCACCTTCGAGCGCCTGCAGCGCACCCTCGTCGGCCAGGCCGTCAACGGCGGGCCGAAGCTGAAGAAGGGCGACGTGCTCTCCGACAGCTACCTCGAGGAGCTGCCGCGTCAGCAGTGGTTCAAGCTGCGCATGCAGGACGAGACCCTCAACGAGCTGCTGGCCCAGGCCGACGAACAGCTCGAGAACCGTCGCAAGGAGATGGACGAGCGCTTCGAGGACAAGAAGCGCAAGCTCACCCAGGGCGACGACCTCGCGCCGGGCGTGCTGAAGATCGTCAAGGTCTACCTCGCGATCAAGCGCCGCCTGCAGCCGGGCGACAAGATGGCCGGCCGTCACGGTAACAAGGGTGTCATCTCGGCGATCATGCCGATCGAGGACATGCCCTTCGACGACAACGGCGAGCCCATCGACGTGGTGCTGAACCCGCTGGGCGTACCGTCGCGGATGAACGTCGGTCAGATCCTCGAGACCCACCTGGGCATGGCCGCCCGCGGCCTCGGGGTGAAGATCGAGCACATGCTGCGCGACGCCCGGGAGCAGCAGGTCGGCCAGATCCGCGAGTTCCTCGGTCAGATCTACAATGCCAGCGAGGGCACCCGGGTCGAGAACCTCGACCTGCTCACCGACGACGAGGTGATCGCCCTGGCGAAGAACCTCAAGGGCGGCGTGCCGATGGCCACGCCGGTGTTCGACGGCGCCCAGGAGGGCGAGATCAAGCACCTGCTGCGCCTCGCCGACCTGCCGGATTCCGGCCAGACGACCCTCTACGACGGGCGGACCGGCGATGCCTTCGACCGTCCGGTCACGGTGGGCTACATGTACATGCTGAAGCTGAACCACCTGGTGGATGACAAGATGCACGCGCGTTCCACCGGCTCCTACTCGCTGGTCACCCAGCAGCCGCTGGGCGGCAAGGCGCAGTTCGGGGGCCAGCGCTTCGGGGAGATGGAGGTCTGGGCCCTGGAGGCCTACGGCGCGGCCTATACGCTCCAGGAGATGCTCACGGTCAAGTCCGACGACGTGGAGGGTCGCACCAAGATGTACAAGAGCATCGTGGACGGCGACCACACCATGCAGGCGGGCATGCCGGAATCCTTCAACGTGCTGGTGAAGGAAATCCGCTCGCTGGGTATCGATATCGAGCTGGAAAGCTGAGGCCGTACCGCCTGCGCTTCACAGAATGACGGTCCGCGGGGGTGGCAACGCCCCCGCCCATGACAACTCCGCAACGGAGCCGACCCCATGAAAGATTTGGTGAAAGTCCTCAAATCGCAGTCGCAGTCCGAAGAGTTCGACGCGATCAAGATCACCCTGGCGTCGCCGGACATGATCCGCAGCTGGTCCTACGGCGAGGTCAAGAAGCCGGAGACCATCAACTACCGTACCTTCAAGCCGGAGCGGGACGGCCTGTTCTGCGCCAAGATCTTCGGCCCGGTGAAGGACTACGAGTGCCTGTGCGGCAAGTACAAGCGCATGAAGCACCGCGGCATCATCTGCGAGAAGTGCGGCGTCGAGGTGACCAAGGCCGCGGTGCGCCGCGAGCGCATGGGCCACATCGAGCTGGCGAGCCCGGTGGCGCACATCTGGTTCCTGAAGTCGCTGCCGTCGCGCATCGGCATGTTCCTCGACATGACCCTGCGCGACATCGAGCGCGTGCTCTACTTCGAGAGCTTCATGGTCATCGATCCGGGCATGACCACCCTCGAGCGCGGCCAGCTGCTCAACGACGAGCAGTACTTCGAGGCCCTCGAGGAGTTCGGTGACGACTTCGACGCCCGCATGGGCGCCGAGGCGGTCCAGGCGCTGCTCAAGGACATCGACCTCGAGGAGGAGATCGGTCGCCTGCGCGAGGAGATCCCGCAGACCAACTCCGAGACCAAGATCAAGAAGCTCTCCAAGCGGCTCAAGCTGCTCGAGGCCTTCCAGGGCTCGGGCAACGACCCGGCGTGGATGGTCATGGAGGTGCTGCCGGTGCTGCCGCCGGACCTGCGTCCGCTGGTGCCGCTGGACGGTGGCCGCTTCGCGACCTCCGATCTCAATGACCTCTACCGTCGCGTGATCAACCGCAACAACCGCCTGAAGCGGCTGCTCGATCTCAACGCGCCGGACATCATCGTGCGCAACGAGAAGCGCATGCTGCAGGAGTCGGTGGATGCGCTGCTCGACAACGGTCGTCGCGGCCGGGCCATCACCGGGTCCAACAAGCGCCCGCTGAAGTCGCTCGCCGACATGATCAAGGGCAAGCAGGGGCGTTTCCGTCAGAACCTGCTGGGCAAGCGCGTCGACTACTCCGGCCGCTCGGTGATCACCGTAGGCCCGACCCTGCGCCTGCACCAGTGCGGTCTGCCGAAGAAGATGGCGCTCGAGCTGTTCAAGCCGTTCATCTACTCCAAGCTGCAGTCGCTGGGCTATGCCTCCACCATCAAGGCGGCCAAGAAGATGGTCGAGCGCGAGCTGCCGGAGGTGTGGGACATCCTCGCCGACGTCATCCGCGAGCACCCCGTGCTGCTCAACCGCGCCCCGACCCTGCACCGCCTCGGCATCCAGGCCTTCGAGCCGCTGCTGATCGAGGGCAAGGCGATCCAGCTGCACCCGCTGGTGTGTGCCGCCTACAACGCCGACTTCGACGGTGACCAGATGGCGGTGCACGTGCCGCTGACGCTGGAAGCCCAGCTCGAGGCCCGTGCGCTGATGATGGCCACCAACAACGTGCTGTCACCGGCCAACGGCGAGCCGATCATCGTGCCGTCCCAGGACGTGGTGCTGGGGCTGTACTACATGACCCGCGAGCGCATCAACGCCCACGGCGAGGGCATGGTGTTCTCCGGCCTCGACGAGGTGGAGCGCGCCTTCGGCACCCAGAGCGTGTCGATGCACGCCCGCGTCAAGGTGCGCCTGGATGAGGTCGAGTTCGACGAGGAGACCGGCGAGGAGCGCCATCAGCGTCGCATCTACGACACCACTGTGGGTCGCGCGCTGCTGTTCCGCATCCTGCCCGACGGGGTGCCCTTCGAGCTGGTCGACCAGCCGATGAAGAAGAAGGCCATCTCCAAGCTGATCAACGAGGTGTATCGCCGCGCGGGCCTGAAGCCGGCGGTGATCTTCGCCGACCAGCTGATGTACACCGGCTTCCGCATGGCCACCTGGTCCGGCGCCTCCATCGGCGTCAACGACTTCGTCATCCCGGACGAGAAGGCCGAGATCGTCGAGGCGGCCGAGGACGAGGTGAAGGAGATCGAGGACCAGTTCTCCTCCGGTCTCGTCACCGCCGGCGAGAAGTACAACAAGGTCATCGACATCTGGGCCCGGGCCAACGACCAGGTCGCCAAGGCGATGATGACCGGCATCTCCAAGGAGACCGTGGTCGACCGCGAGGGCAACGAGGTCGAGCAGGACTCCTTCAACAGCGTCTTCATCATGGCCGACTCCGGCGCCCGGGGTAGTGCCGCCCAGATCCGCCAGCTGGCGGGCATGCGCGGCCTGATGGCCAAGCCGGACGGCTCGATCATCGAGACGCCGATCGTCGCGAACTTCCGTGAAGGCCTCAACGTCCTGCAGTACTTCATCTCGACCCACGGCGCGCGTAAGGGCCTGGCGGACACGGCACTCAAGACCGCCAACTCCGGTTACCTGACCCGCCGCCTGGTCGACGTCGCCCAGGACATGGTCATAACCGAGCCGGACTGCGGCACCGAGACCGGTCTGACCCTGCACCCGGTGATCGAGGGCGGCGACATCATCGTCTCCCTGGCCCAGCGCGTGCTCGGCCGCGTGGTCGCCCAGGACGTGGTCGACCCGAGCACCGAGGAGGTGCTGATCCCGCGCGACACCCTGCTCGACGAGGCCTGGTGTGCCGAGCTCGACACCATGGGCGTCGACGAGATCGTGGTGCGCTCGGCCATCACCTGCCAGACCGCCCACGGCGTCTGCTCGGCCTGTTACGGTCGCGACCTGGCGCGGGGCCATCAGGTCAACATCGGCGAATCCGTCGGTGTCATCGCCGCCCAGTCGATCGGCGAGCCGGGCACCCAGCTGACCATGCGGACCTTCCACATCGGCGGCGCGGCCTCCCGGGCCTCCGCGGTGGACAGCGTCCAGGTCAAGCACGGCGGCAAGGTGCGCCTGCACAACATCAAGCACGTCGAACGCGGCGACGGCAAGCTGGTGGTGGTCTCCCGCTCCAGCGCCCTGGCCGTCGCCGACGAGCACGGTCGCGAGCGCGAGTACTACAAGCTGCCCTACGGTGCCGAGCTGGACGTGCGCGACGGTGACCTGGTCGAGGCCGGCCAGTCGGTGGCCAAGTGGGATCCGCACACCCACCCGATCATCGCCGAGGCCGAGGGCCAGGTGCAGTACGCCGACCTCGACGAAGGCGTGACCATGCACCGCAGCGTGGACGAGATGACCGGTCTCTCCTCCATCGAGGTGATCGAGTCGGCGGCGCGTCCGATGGCGGGCCGCGACAAGCGCCCGCTGATCATGCTCACCGATGCGGCGGGCAAGGCGGTCACCGTGTCGGGCTCCGATACCCCGGTCCAGTACCCGCTGCCCGGCAAGGCGATCATCACCGCCGACAACGGCGCGCGGATCGGCGTCGGCGAGGTGGTGGCCCGTATCCCGGTCGAGGCGACCGGCAACAAGGACATCACCGGTGGTCTGCCGCGGGTCGCCGACCTGTTCGAGGCGCGCAAGCCGAAGGAGCCGGCGATCCTCGCCGAGATCAGCGGCGTGATCAGCTTCGGCAAGGAGACCAAGGGCAAGCGTCGCCTGACGATCACGCCGGAAGCCGGCGATCCGTTCGAGATGCTGATCCCGAAGTGGCGCCAGATCGCGGTCTTCGAGGGCGAGTCGGTGGAGAAGGGCGAGGTCATCTCCGACGGCCCGAGCAACCCGCACGACATCCTGCGCCTGCTGGGCATCGCCGAGCTGGCCAAGTACATCACCGCCGAGGTGCAGGACGTCTATCGCCTGCAGGGCGTGGGCATCAACGACAAGCACATCGAGGTGATCGTGCGTCAGATGCTGCGCAAGGTGGAGATCACCGACGCCGGCGACAGCGACTTCATCCCGGGCGACCAGGCCGAACTGGTCCGCGTGCTCGAGCAGAACGCCCGCCTGGAGCAGGAAGAGAAGTTCCCGGCCAAGTACCAGCGGCTGCTGCTGGGTATCACCAAGGCGAGCCTCGCCACCGAGTCGTTCATCTCTGCGGCCTCCTTCCAGGAGACCACGCGGGTGCTGACCGAGGCGGCGGTGACCGGCAAGCGTGACTACCTGCGCGGCCTGAAGGAGAACGTGGTGGTGGGTCGTCTGATCCCGGCCGGTACCGGCCTCACCCACCACGCGGAGCGTCGCCGCAAGCGTGAAGACGCCGAGCGGCTGCTCCACCCGTCGGCCTACGATGTCGAGCAGGAGCTGGGCGCCCAGCTCACCGCGCTGGACTCGGACGACGACGAGATCTGACGTTCGCGTCGCGGCCTGCGCCCTCCCGGGGGCGCAGGCTTGACGACGTGGCGCGTCAGCCATTAGAATGCGCAGCCTTTAACAGTGGGGCGGGTGCGCCCGCACCCGCTGGGCAAGGCAAGGCAACCCATTGGAGTCAGCTACACACCATGGCAACGATCAATCAGCTCGTGCGCAAGCCGCGCAAGCGCCAGGCCGCCAAGAGCGACGTGCCTGCGCTGCAGGCCTGCCCGCAACGCCGCGGCGTCTGCACCCGCGTCTACACCACCACCCCGAAGAAGCCGAACTCCGCACTGCGTAAGGTGTGCCGTGTTCGTCTGACCAACGGCTACGAGGTCTCCTCGTACATCGGTGGTGAAGGCCACAACCTCCAGGAGCACTCCGTGGTCCTGATTCGCGGCGGTCGTGTAAAGGACCTTCCCGGTGTGCGTTATCACACCGTGCGTGGCGCCCTGGACACCTCCGGCGTGCAGAACCGTAAGCAGGGCCGTTCCAAGTACGGCACCAAGCGTCCGAAGGCCTGATCGGCCTCGCACGCAGCAGTCACCTAATTTTGAACACGGTCTGATAAGAGTAAGGTCGAGCGCGGTCTGTCGCAAAGCGAAGGTCGAGCGTCTCGGGTTTACCTGAAGGATCCTTTAATGAGGGCTTATCATGCCTAGAAGAAGAGTTGCGGCTAAGCGCGAGATCCTGCCGGATCCCAAGTTCGGAAGTGAGCGCCTGGCGAAGTTCATGAACCACCTGATGATCAGCGGCAAGAAGTCCGTAGCTGAGCGCATCGTCTACGGTGCGCTGGACAGGGTTGCCGATCGTAGCAAGGAAGAGCCGCTGGAGATCTTCGACAAGGCGCTGGAAACCATCCAGCCGATGGTCGAGGTCAAGTCCCGCCGCGTCGGCGGTGCGACCTATCAGGTGCCCGTGGAAGTTCGCCCCTCGCGCCGTCAGGCCCTGGCCATGCGCTGGCTGGTCGATGCGGCCCGTCGCCGTGGCGAGAAGACCATGGTGCAGCGCCTCGCTGGTGAGATGCTCGATGCCGCCGAAGGCAAGGGCTCGGCCGTGAAGAAGCGTGAAGACGTGCATCGTATGGCAGAAGCCAACAAGGCCTTCTCTCACTACCGCTTCTAAGTGCGTCCTACCCGACGCACTGCCAACCAACGGGGAGTTCCATCGTGGCTCGCAAGACTCCGCTAAATCGCTACCGCAACATCGGCATCGTTGCGCACGTAGACGCCGGCAAGACCACCACCACCGAACGCGTCCTGTTCTACACCGGCCTGTCTCACAAGGTCGGCGAGGTCCATGAGGGCGCTGCCACCATGGACTGGATGGAGCAGGAGCAGGAGCGTGGTATCACCATCACCTCCGCGGCGACCACCTGCTTCTGGCAGGGCATGAACAAGCAGTTCGATGAGCACCGCATCAACATCATCGACACCCCGGGGCACGTCGACTTCACCATCGAGGTCGAGCGTTCCCTGCGTGTTCTCGACGGCGCCGTCGTCGTGCTGTGCGGCTCCTCGGGCGTTCAGCCGCAGACCGAGACCGTCTGGCGTCAGGCCAACAAGTACGAAGTCCCGCGCATGGTGTTCGTCAACAAGATGGACCGTACCGGCGCCGACTTCTTCATGGTGGTCGACCAGCTGAAGGAGCGTCTCGGTGCCAACACCGTGCCGATCCAGATCAACTGGGGCACCGAGGAAGAGTTCAAGGGCGTCATCGACCTCATCCAGATGAAGGCCATCCTGTGGGATGAGAGCAACTTCGGGATGAACTACGACCTCGTCGACATTCCGGCCGAGCTCCAGGAGACCGCCGAGAAGTACCGCGAGGAGATGGTCGAGTCGGCCGCCGAGGCCTCCGAAGAGCTGATGGACAAGTACCTCGAAGAGGGCGACCTGTCCATCGAGGAGATCAAGGCCGGCCTGCGTCGTCGTACCCTCGACAACGAGATCGTCCTGGTCACCTGCGGCTCTGCGTTCAAGAACAAGGGCGTGCAGGCCGTGCTGGACGGCGTCATCGAGTACATGCCGTCACCCACCGAGGTCAAGGCCATCGAGGGCGAGCTGGACGACAAGGATGGCACCGTCGCCACCCGCGAGGCGGACGATAACGCCCCGTTCTCCGCTCTGGCCTTCAAGATCGCCACCGACCCCTTCGTCGGCACCCTGACCTTCATCCGCGTCTACTCGGGCGTGCTGAAGTCGGGCGACAGCGTCTACAACTCCGTCAAGCAGAAGAAGGAGCGCGTTGGTCGTATCGTCCAGATGCACGCCAACTCCCGCGAGGAGATCAAGGAAGTGCTGGCCGGCGACATCGCCGCCTGCATCGGCCTGAAGGACGTCACCACCGGCGACACCCTTTGCGATCTGAACGACAAGATCGTGCTCGAGCGCATGGAGTTCCCGGATCCGGTCATCTCGGTGGCCGTCGAGCCGAAGTCCAAGCCCGACCAGGAGAAGATGGGCATTGCCCTGGGCAAGCTGGCTCAGGAAGATCCCTCCTTCCAGGTGCGCACCGATGAGGAGACCGGTCAGACCATCATCTCCGGCATGGGTGAGCTCCACCTGGACATCCTCGTCGACCGCATGCGTCGCGAGTTCAAGGTCGATGCCAACATCGGCAAGCCGCAGGTAGCCTACCGCGAGACCATCCGCGGTACGGTCGAGCAGGAAGGCAAGTTCGTCCGCCAGTCCGGTGGTCGCGGTCAGTTCGGTCACGTGTACCTGCGTATCGAGCCGCTCACCGCCGAGGACAAGGGTGAAGACGAGGACATGCACTTCAAGTTCGCCTCGGAGATCGTTGGCGGCGTGGTTCCGAAGGAATACGTGCCGGCCGTCGAGAAAGGGGCCTACGAGCAGCTGCAGAACGGTGTCATCGCGGGCTACCCGATGATTGACGTCAAGGTCACGCTGTTCGACGGTTCCTACCATGACGTGGACTCGAACGAGACCGCGTTCAAGGTGGCCTCTTCCATGGCCATCAAAGAAGGTGCCAAGAAGGCGAAGGCCGTGCTCCTGGAGCCGGTGATGAAGGTCGAGGTCGTGACCCCGGAAGACTTCATGGGTGACGTCATGGGCGACCTGAATCGCCGCCGCGGCCTCGTCCAGGGCATGGATGACACAGCCATGGGCAAGGTCATCCGCGCCACGGTACCTCTGGCTGAGATGTTCGGTTACGCGACCGACCTGCGCTCTCAGACCCAGGGCCGCGCAAGCTACGTCATGGAGTTTGCGAACTACGAAGAGGCGCCGTCCAGCGTCGTTGAAGCCGTCATCAACCAGAACGGTTAACCGTTAGCTAACGTAAAGAGGTTATAGCAGTGGCTAAGGAAAAATTTGAACGTTCCAAACCGCACGTCAACGTCGGTACCATCGGTCACGTCGACCACGGCAAGACCACGCTGACTGCGGCCCTGACTCGCGTTTCTGCCGAGGTGTTCGGCGGTGACTGGAGCGAGTTCGACGCCATCGACAACGCCCCGGAAGAGCGTGAGCGCGGCATCACCATCGCCACCTCTCACGTGGAGTACCAGTCCGAGACGCGTCACTACGCGCACGTCGACTGCCCCGGCCACGCCGACTACGTCAAGAACATGATCACCGGTGCCGCCCAGATGGACGGCGCGATCCTGGTCTGTTCCGCTGCCGACGGCCCCATGCCGCAGACTCGCGAGCACATCCTGCTGTCTCGCCAGGTCGGCGTGCCGTTCATCGTCGTGTTCCTGAACAAGGCCGACATGGTCGACGACGAGGAGCTCCTGGAGCTGGTCGAGATGGAAGTTCGTGAACTCCTCGACGAGTACGACTTCCCGGGCGACGACACCCCGATCATCACCGGTTCCGCCCTGATGGCCCTGGAAGGCAAGGACGACAACGGCATGGGTACCACCGCCGTTGCCAACCTGATCAAGGCCCTGGACGAGTACATCCCGGAGCCGGAGCGTGCGATCGACCAGCCGTTCCTGATGCCGATCGAGGACGTCTTCTCCATCTCCGGCCGCGGCACCGTGGTCACCGGCCGCGTCGAGCGTGGCGTGGTCAAGGCGGGCGAAGAAGTCGAGATCGTCGGTATCAAGGACACCGTCAAGACCGTCGTGACTGGCGTCGAGATGTTCCGCAAGCTGCTCGACGAAGGTCGTGCCGGTGAGAACGTCGGCGCCCTGCTGCGCGGCACCAAGCGTGACGACGTCGAGCGTGGTCAGGTCCTGGCCAAGCCGGGCACCATCACCCCGCACACCAAGTTCGAGGCCGAGGTGTACGTGCTGTCCAAGGACGAGGGTGGTCGTCACACTCCGTTCTTCAAGGGCTACCGTCCGCAGTTCTACTTCCGTACCACCGACATCACCGGTACCTGTGAGCTGCCGGAAGGCGTCGAGATGGTCATGCCGGGCGATAACGTCAAGATGGTCGTCAGCCTGATCGCTCCGATCGCCATGGACGACGGCCTGCGCTTCGCCATCCGCGAAGGCGGTCGTACCGTCGGCGCCGGCGTCGTGGCCAAGATCATCGAGTAAGCGTTTTCTCGCTTGATCGATCGAAGGGGGCTCCGCCAGGAGCCCCCTTTCTGCGCACCGGAAGTGAGTGTTTGACTCTCACTGTCGGCGTGCCTATAATGCGCATCCTTTGAATGCGTGGGTTGACGGCTCGCGCCGTCAGAATCCATTGGAGTTAGGGCAAATGCAGAACCAGAAGATTCGCATTCGGTTGAAGGCCTTCGACCATCGCCTGATCGACCAGTCCGCCGCGGAGATCGTAGATACCGCCAAGCGTACCGGCGCCCAGGTCCGTGGTCCGATTCCTCTGCCGACCAATCGCGAGCGTTACACCGTGCTGGTGTCTCCGCACGTCAACAAGGACGCGCGCGATCAGTACGAGATTCGTACCCACAAGCGGGTGCTCGATATCGTCGAGCCCACCGAAAAGACCGTTGATGCCCTGATGAAGCTCGACCTCGCCGCCGGCGTGGACGTGCAGATCAAGCTCGACTGATACCACACTAGACACTCGCGGCCCAGCGTTCGCCCTCTCCTCTGAAGGTGTTCAGCAGCCGCCGCGCCGGGATGGCGCCACACAACGTGCTAGTGGAATGCTCTGGAAAGGGCAGCCATAGCGGGTGATAGCCCCGTACACTATAGGAGACTGAGAATGACTATCGGTTTAGTCGGTAGGAAGGCCGGTATGACCCGCGTCTTCACCGAAGACGGCGCATCCGTGCCCGTAACCGTGATCGAGGTTGAGCCTAACCGTGTGACTCGCGTCAAGTCCGTCGAGTCCGACGGCTACGCCGCGGTTCAGGTGACAACCGGCTCCCGCAAGGCCAAGCATCTGTCGAAAGCCCAGGCCGGGCAGTTCGCCAAGGCAGGTGTCGAGGCCGGTCGTTCGCTGATGGAGTTCCGCCTGGCTGCAGGCGACGAGGCTCCGGAAGTGGGCGGCGAACTCACCGTATCCCTCTTCGAAGCTGGTCAGATGATCGACGTGACCGGCACCTCCAAGGGCAAGGGTTTCCAGGGCGCCGTCAAGCGCTGGAACTTCCGCACCCAGGACAACAGCCACGGTAACTCCCTGGCCCATCGCGCACCGGGTTCCATCGGCATGTGCCAGACCCCCGGCCGCGTGTTCAAGGGCAAGAAGATGGCCGGCCAGATGGGCAACGCTCGCTGCACCGTGCAGAGCCTGGAAGTGGTCCGTGTCGACGCCGAACGCAATCTGCTGCTGATCAAGGGTGCCGTGCCTGGCGCTACCGGCAGTGATGTCATCGTGCGCAGCGCCGTCAAAGCAGGCTGAAGGGGAACTTACCGATGAATCTGAATCTTGCAGGTGCAGGCGCCGGTGCTGTCGAAGTATCCGATGCCACCTTTGGCAAAGAATTCAATGAGGCCCTGGTGCACCAGGTCGTCACCGCCTATCTGGCCGGTGGTCGCCAGGGTACTCGTGCCCAGAAGAACCGTTCCGACGTGCGCGGCGGCGGCAAGAAGCCGTGGCGCCAGAAGGGCACCGGTCGTGCCCGTGCCGGTACCATCCGCTCGCCGATCTGGCGTAGTGGCGGTGTGACCTTTGCGGCGCGTCCCCAGGACCACTCCCAGAAGGTCAACCGCAAGATGTACCGCGCGGCCATGCGCTCGATCCTCTCCGAGCTGGTCCGTCAGGAGCGTCTGGTGGCCGTCGATGCCTTCACCGTCGAAGCGCCCAAGACCAAGCAGCTGGTCGCCAAGCTCGAGGAGCTGGGGCTGGAGAAGGCACTGATCGTGACCGAAGAGGTCGACGAGAACCTGTACCTCGCCGCCCGCAACATCCCGAACGTGGATGTGGTGGACGTCGCCGCCGCTGATCCGGTGAGCCTGGTCGCCTTCGACAAGGTGCTGGTCACCGTCTCCGCTCTGCGCAAATTCGAGGAGAAGCTGGCATGAACCAGGAACGTGTATTCAAGGTTCTGCTCGGTCCGCACGTGACCGAGAAGGCCGCCATGGCCGCCGAGCGCAACCAGTACGTGTTCAAGGTGGCAAGCGACGCGACCAAGCCCGAGATCAAGGCTGCCGTGCAGGAGCTGTTCGGCAAGAAGGTCGACCGTGTTCAGGTGCTGAACATGAAGGGCAAGACCAAGCGCACCGCGCAGGGTCTGGGTCAGCGCAAGGGTTATCGCAAGGCGTACGTGACACTGGCCGCCGGCGAGACGCTTGAAGACTTCTCTGGCGCCGAATAAGGGCAGGAGTACGGATCATGGCAATCGTCAAGACTAAACCCACATCCGCCGGTCGTCGCCACGTCGTCAAGATCGTTGGTGAGGAACTGCACAAGGGCCGCGCGTACGCGCCGCTGCTCGAGAAGCAGTCCAAGTCCGGTGGCCGTAACAACTACGGTCGCATCACCACCCGCCACGTGGGCGGTGGTCATCGTCATCACTATCGGATCATCGATTTCAAGCGCACCAAGGACGGCATCCCGGCCGTGGTCGAGCGCCTGGAGCATGACCCGAACCGTAGCGCCCACATCGCGCTGCTGAAGTACATGGACGGCGAGCGTCGCTACATCATCGCCCCGCGTGGCGTGAGTGCCGGCGACCGTCTCGAGTCCGGCGTCAACGCGCCCATCAAGAAGGGCAATGCGCTGCCGCTGCGCAACGTCCCGCTGGGTTCCACCGTGCACTGCATCGAGCTCAAGCCCGGCAAGGGCGCCCAGCTCGCTCGCAGCGCCGGTACCAGCGCCCAGCTGGTGGCTCGCGAAGGCAACTACGCCACCCTGCGTCTGCGCTCCGGCGAGATGCGCAAGGTGCTGGCCGAGTGCCGCGCGACCCTGGGCGAAGTGAGCAACTCCGAGCACAGCCTGCGTCAACTTGGCAAGGCCGGTGCGAAGCGCTGGAGAGGCGTGCGTCCGACCGTTCGCGGCGTGGCCATGAACCCGGTGGATCACCCGCACGGCGGCGGTGAAGGCCGCACCAGCGGTGGTCGTCACCCGGTGTCTCCGTGGGGTATCCCCACCAAGGGCCACAAGACCCGCAAGAACAAGCGCACCGACAAGCTGATCATCCGTCGCCGCAAGGCCCGGAAATAAGATCCAACGCCAAGACATTAAGAGGTAACGGCTGTGCCACGTTCACTGAAGAAAGGTCCTTTTATTGACCTTCATCTGCTGAAGAAGGTTGAGACTGCAGTGGAGAAGGGCGATCGCAAACCGATCAAGACCTGGTCGCGTCGCTCCATGATCCTGCCCAACATGGTCGGGCTCACCATTGCTGTCCATAACGGTCGCCAACACGTCCCGGTGCACGTCTCCGAGGAAATGGTTGGCCACAAGCTGGGCGAATTCGCTGCTACCCGCCTTTATCGCGGTCATGCGGCGGACAAGAAAGCCAAACGGTAAGCCAGAGAGGATTGAGAGATGGAAGTCACAGCAAAGCTGCGTGGCGCTCGTTTATCCGCCCAGAAGGCCCGTTTGGTGGCTGACCAGGTGCGCGATAAGCCGGTCGCCGAGGCGCTCGACCTGCTGACCTTCTCCCCGAAGAAGGCAGCGAAGCTGGTCAAGAAGGTGCTGCAGTCCGCCATCGCGAATGCGGAAGAAAACAACGGCATGGATATCGACGAGCTGCGTGTCTCGACCATCTGCGTCGATGAGGGCATGACGCTCAAGCGCATCCGTCCGCGCGCCAAGGGCCGTGCGGATCGCATTCTGAAGCGCACTTGCCACATCACCGTCAAGGTAGCCGAGAAGTAGGAGTCGACCAGATGGGTCAGAAAGTCAATCCAACAGGCATTCGCCTGGGTATCGTCAAAGACCATACCTCGGTGTGGTATGCCGAGCGCGGCGCTTATGCCGACAAGCTGAACAGCGATCTCGAAGTGCGTCGCTTCCTGGAAGAGCGTCTCAAGAACGCCTCCGTGAGCAAGATCACCATCGAGCGCCCGGCCAACAACGCCCGCATCACCATTCACACTGCCCGTCCGGGCATCGTGATCGGCAAGAAGGGCGAGGACGTCGACCGCCTGCGTCGCGACGTCACTCAGATGATGGGCGTGCCCGTGCACGTCAACATCGAGGAAGTCCGCAAGCCGGAACTCGACGCCCAGCTCGTCGCGCAGAACATCGCCGGCCAGCTCGAGCGCCGCGTGATGTTCCGTCGTGCCATGAAGCGTGCCGTGCAGAACGCCATGCGTCTGGGCGCCGGCGGCATCAAGGTGCAGCTCTCCGGTCGCCTCGGCGGCGCGGAAATCGCCCGCACCGAGTGGTACCGCGAAGGTCGCGTCCCGCTGCACACCCTGCGCGCGGACATCGACTACGCCACCTACGAAGCCAAGACCACCTACGGCATCATCGGTGTCAAGGTCTGGGTCTTCAAGGGTGAAATCCTCGGGGGCATCGAGGAGGTCCGTGCCAAGGCGAAGCAGCCGCAGGCCGCACCCTCCAAGAAGAAAGGTTCCAGGTAAGGGGAGAGCGAGTCGATGTTACAACCTAAGCGTATGAAGTTCCGCAAGATGCAGAAGGGCCGCAACCGTGGCCTGGCGCATCGCGGAAGCAAGGTGAGCTTCGGCGAGTACGGCCTCAAGGCCACTGGCCGGGGTCGTGTCACCGCCCGTCAGATCGAAGCCGGCCGTCGTGCCATCACGCGTCACGTCAAGCGTGGCGGCAAGATCTGGATCCGTGTCTTCCCCGACAAGCCGATTTCCAAGAAGCCGCTGGAAGTCCGGATGGGTAAGGGTAAGGGCTCCGTCGAGTACTGGGTCGCCCAGATCCAGCCGGGTCGGGTCCTGTACGAGATCGAAGGCGTTTCCGAGGAGCTGGCTCGCGAGGCATTCGCCCTCGCCGCGCAGAAGTTCCCGGTCTCCACCACCTTTGTGAAACGGACGGTGATGTGATGAAAGCCCAGGAAATTCGGGAAAAGTCAGCAGAGCAGCTCCAGGAGCAGCTTTTCGAACTCCTCCGCGAGCAGTTCAACCTGCGCATGCAGAAGGCCACCGGTCAGCTGAGCCAGACTCATCTGCTCAAGCAGGTTCGTCGGGATATCGCCCGCGTGAAGACTGTGCTCAACGAGAAGGCAGGTGACTGAGATGGTCGAAGAGAAGAAAGCCCGTACGCTCACCGGCAAGGTGGTGAGCGACAAGATGGACAAGTCCATCGTTGTCATGATCGAGCGTCGTGAGCGCCACCCGATCTACGGCAAATATGTCAAGCGCTCCACCAAGCTGCACGCCCACGACGAGTCGAACCAGGCCAAGGCCGGCGACACGGTCTCCATCCAGGAGTGCCGTCCGCTGTCGAAGAACAAGTCCTGGACCCTGATCGAAGTCGTCGAACAGGCCAAGGGTTGATCGGCTAAGGCCGGTCGATCCCGTGCAGTCAGATTAGGTTTGGAGAAAACCGATGATTCAGACTCAGACAATGCTGGATGTCGCCGACAACAGCGGAGCGCGCCGGGTGCAGTGCATCAAGGTGCTGGGCGGTTCCCACCGCCGCTACGCGCGTGTCGGCGACGTCATCAAGGTCACGGTGAAGGAAGCCATTCCGCGTGGCAAGGTCAAGAAGGGCCAGGTCCTCAAAGCGGTGGTGGTTCGCACCCGTAGTGGCGTCCGTCGTAACGACGGTTCGCTGATCCGCTTCGATGGAAATGCGGCTGTGTTGTTGAACAACACCAACGATCAGCCGATCGGTACCCGTATCTTCGGGCCGGTGACGCGTGAGCTTCGCAACGAGAAGTTCATGAAGATCATTTCCTTGGCGCCTGAAGTGCTGTAAGGAGCGAGGCGGATATGCAAAAGATCAAACGTGACGATGAAGTCATCGTCATCGCCGGCAAGGACAAGGGCAAGCGTGGCACGGTGAAGCGGGTTCTCGAAAACCGTTTCGTGGTGTCCGGTGTGAACATGATCAAGCGTCACACCAAGCCCAACCCGATGGCGGGCAACCAAGGCGGTATCGTCGAGCGCGAGGCATCGATTCACGCGTCCAACGTGGCCATCTTCAACCAGGAAACCGGCAAGGCAGATCGCGTCGGCTTCCAGGTTCAGGAAGACGGTACCAAGGTACGTATCTACAAGTCGACGCAGTCGCAGATCGACGCCTAACGCGAGTCGGATAGCAAAATGGCGAACTTGAAAGAACGTTATCAGAACGAGGTGGTGGCTAAACTCCAAGAGCAGTTCAGCTACGCCAACGTGATGCAGGTACCCCGGGTCACCAAGGTGACCCTGAACATGGGGATCGGCGAGGCGACCAGCGACAAGAAGCTGATCGACAACGCCATCGGCGACCTGGAGAAACTCTCCGGTCAGAAGCCGCTGGTCACCAAGGCACGCAAGTCCATCGCGGGCTTCAAGGTCCGTGAGGGCTGGCCGATCGGGATCAAGGTGACCCTGCGCTCCGAGCGCATGTGGGACTTCCTCGATCGCCTGGTGAACATCGCGATTCCCCGCGTTCGTGACTTCCGTGGTCTCAACCCGAAGTCCTTCGACGGTCGCGGCAACTACTCCATGGGGGTGCGTGAGCAGATCATCTTCCCGGAGATCGAGTATGATAAGATCGATCGGATCCGTGGTCTGGATGTCACCATCACCACCACCGCCAAAACCGATGAAGAAGGTCGTGCGCTGCTCGGCGCGCTGAACTTCCCGTTCAAGAAATAAGGGTGGGATCATGGCAAAGAAAAGCATGGTAGAGCGCGAGCTCAAGCGCACCAAGCTGGTGGCGAAGTACGCCGCCAAGCGCGCCGAGCTCAAGGCGCTCATCCAGGACGTGAACGCTTCTGACGAAGAGCGCTTCGACGCGCAGCTCAAGCTGCAGCAGCTGCCGCGTGACTCCAGCCCGGTGCGTCAGCGCAACCGCTGCCGTATCACCGGCCGTCCGCACGGCTACTACAACAAGTTCGGCCTCGGCCGCAACAAGCTGCGTGAAGCCGCCATGCGTGGCGATGTGCCCGGACTCAAGAAGTCCAGCTGGTAACGCCACGTAGAATCATCAGGAGCGCAACGTAAATGAGCATGCAAGACACTCTGGCGGATATGTTCACCCGTATCCGCAATGCGCAGATGGCCACCAAGGAGACGGTTTCCATGCCGTCCTCCAAGCTGAAGGTCGAGGTGGCCCGCGTGCTGAAAGAAGAGGGCTACATCGGCGATTTCGCCGTCAGCGAGTCCGCCAAGCCCGAACTGACCGTGACCCTCAAGTACTTCGAGGGTAAGCCGGTCATCGAGCACCTGCAGCGGGTTTCCAAGCCGTCCCTGCGCCAGTACAAGGGCAAGGACGCGCTGCCGAAGGTCGCCGAAGGTCTGGGCGTCGCCATCGTCACCACCTCCAAGGGGGTGATGACCGATCGCGCGGCTCGTCAGGCGGGTGTCGGTGGCGAAGTCATCTGCACCGTATTCTAGGAGTTTGGAATGTCCCGCGTAGCCAAATATCCAGTCAAGCTGCCCGCAGGCGTCGAGTTCAAGCTCGACGGTGACCAGCTGTCCGTCAAGGGCAGCCAGGGCACCCTCTCCATGTCCGTTCACCCCGACGTGGTGATCGGTCAGGAAGAGGGACAGCTGACCTTCCAGCCGAGCGAAAGCGCGAAGAGCTGGGCAATGGTCGGCACCACCCGTGCCCTGGTTCAGAACCTGGTCACCGGTGTCAGCGAGGGCTTCACCAAGACCCTCGAAATCATCGGCGTCGGTTATCGTGCCCAGGCCAAGGGCCAGACGCTCAATCTTACACTGGGCTTCTCGCACCCGGTCGACTACACCCTGCCTGAAGGTGTCACGGCGGAAACGCCGAAGAACACCGTCATCGTGCTCAAGAGCGCGGACAAGCAGGCGCTCGGCCAGTGTGCTGCGGAAATCCGCGCCTTCCGTCCGCCCGAGCCCTACAAGGGCAAGGGTGTCCGGTACGCCGACGAGCAGGTGCGTCGCAAAGAAGCCAAGAAGAAGTAAGGCAGGGTTATGAACGCGAAGAAAGAATCTCGTCTCCGTCGTGCCCGCCGCGCTCGCGCCAAGATCCGCGAGCTGGGCGTGTATCGCCTGTGCGTCAATCGTACCCCCCGCCACATCTACGCGCAGATCATCTCGCCGGATGGTGGCAAGGTCCTCGCCAGCGCTTCCACGCTGGACAAGGCCCTGCGCGAGGGTGCGACCGGCAACACCGACGCCGCCACCAAGGTGGGCGCGCTGATTGCCGAACGTGCCAAGCAGGCTGGCATCACCCAGGTGGCTTTCGATCGTGCCGGCTTCAAGTACCACGGTCGTGTCAAGGCCTTGGCTGACGCCGCTCGTGAAGGCGGCCTGGAATTCTAAAGGGTTTTACGATGGCGAAGAACGAACAGCAAAACGGCGATCTGCAGGAAAAGCTCGTGCAGATCAACCGTGTCGCCAAGGTGGTCAAGGGTGGCCGAATCTTCGGTTTCACCGCCCTGACCGTCGTGGGTGACGGTAACGGTCGTGTGGGCTTCGGCCGCGGCAAGGCGCGTGAAGTGCCGGTCGCGATCCAGAAGGCCATGGACCAGGCGCGCCGCAACATGGTCAAGGTGAACCTCACCGGTGGCACCCTGCAGTACCCGGTCAAGGCCCGTCACGGCGCCTCCAAGGTGTACATGCAGCCGGCCTCCGAGGGTACTGGGATCATCGCCGGCGGTGCCATGCGCTCCGTGCTCGAACTGGCCGGCGTGCATAACGTCCTGGCCAAGTGCTACGGCTCCACCAACCCGGTGAACGTGGTGCGGGCGACCGTCAACGGTCTGGCCTCCCTGCAGTCGCCGGAAGACGTGGCCGCCAAGCGCGGTCTGCCTGTCGAAGCGATCACGGGGTAAGCACCATGTCAGCAACGATCAAGGTTACCCAGACCCGCAGCACCATCGGCGTACTGGCCAAGCACAAGGCCACCATCAAGGGCCTCGGCCTGCGTCGCATCGGTCACACGGTTGAGCTGGAAGACACCCCTGCCGTCCGCGGCATGATCCACAAGGTCAACTACCTTGTGCGTGTTGAGGGAGAGTAATCCATGAAACTCAATAGCCTGAGCCCGGCACCGGGCTCCAAGCACGCCGAGAAGCGCGTCGGTCGTGGCATCGGCTCCGGTCTGGGCAAGACCGGCGGCCGTGGCCACAAGGGCCTGAAGTCGCGCAGCGGCGGCAGCGTGAAGCCTGGTTTCGAGGGCGGTCAGATGCCGCTGCAGCGGCGCCTGCCGAAGTTCGGCTTCACCTCCGCGAAGTCGCTGGTTTCCGAGGAAGTCCGCCTGGCCGAGCTGGCCCGGGTCGCGGGTGACGAAGTCACCCTGGACACCCTCAAGGCAGCCAACGTGCTCAAGGATGCCACCAAGCATGCCAAGGTGATCCTTTCCGGCGAACTGAACAAGGCGGTCACGGTCCGCGGTCTCAAGGTCACCAAGGGTGCCCGGGCCGCGATCGAAGCCGCCGGTGGCAAGGTAGAGGACTAAATGGCTAAGTCAGGAAACATGCCGGCGATGGGTAGCGGTCTGGGTGAACTCTGGGCGCGTCTGCGCTTCGTGCTCCTCGCCATCGTGGTCTACCGTATCGGTGCCCACATCCCCGTTCCCGGTATCAATCCTGACCAGCTTGCTGCCTTGTTCAGGGAGCAGCAGGGCACCATCCTGGGCATGTTCAACATGTTCTCGGGCGGTGCCCTGGAGCGCATGAGTATCATGGCGCTGGGCATCATGCCCTACATCTCGGCGTCGATCATCATGCAGCTGATGACCGCGGTCTCGCCTCAGCTCGAGCAGCTGAAGAAGGAGGGTGAGGCCGGCCGTCGCAAGATCAGCCAGTACACCCGCTACGGCACGGTACTGCTGGCCCTGGTCCAGGCCACCGGCATGTCGGTGGGTCTCGCCAGCCAGGGGATCGCCTACTCGGCCGACTTCAGCTTCTACTTCACCGCCATCGTGACCTTCGTCACCGGGGCGGTGTTCCTGATGTGGCTGGGTGAGCAGATCACCGAGAAGGGGATCGGCAACGGCATCTCGCTGCTGATCTTCTCGGGGATCGTCGCCGGCCTTCCGGGCGCCGTGGGTCAGGCCTTCGAGCTGGCCCGCAACGAGGGGGCCTGGAACGTCCTGCCGCTGCTGGCCCTGACCGTGCTGGGCATCGCCACCGTGGCCTTCGTGGTGTTCATCGAGCGCGGCCAGCGCCGCCTCACCGTGAACTATCCGCGTCGCCAGGTGGGCAACAAGATGTATGCCGGCCAGAGCAGCTACCTGCCGCTCAAGGTCAACATGGCGGGCGTGATCCCGGCGATCTTCGCCTCGAGCATCCTGCTGTTCCCGGCCTCGCTCGGGCAGTGGGTCGGGGCCGGCGATGGCATGGAATGGCTGCAGAGCGCCTCCCAGGCCCTGGGCCCGGGACAGCCGCTCTACATCTTGCTTTTCGCCGCGGCGGTGGTATTCTTCTGCTTCTTTTACACAGCGCTGGTCTTCAACCCCAAGGATGTCGCTGACAACCTCAAGAAGTCAGGGGCCTTCCTGCCGGGCATCCGCCCTGGCGAGCAGACCGCTCGCTACATCGACAAGGTCATGACCCGCTTGACCCTGTTCGGCGCACTTTACATCACTGCGGTTTCCCTGATGCCCCAGTTCCTGATCGTGGCCTGGAACGTGCCGTTCTTCTTCGGCGGTACCTCGCTGCTGATCGTGGTGGTGGTCATCATGGACTTCATGGCCCAGGTGCAGTCGCACCTCATGTCGCACCAGTACGAGTCGGTGATGAAGAAGTCCAACCTGAAAGGCTACGGTAGCGGCGGCATCATGCGCTGAGGCGCGCCGCTGGCGATTTGGAGAGAACGATGAAAGTTCGAGCTTCCGTGAAGAAAATGTGCCGCAACTGCAAGATCATTCGTCGCAATGGCGCCGTGCGCGTCATCTGCAGCGAGCCGCGGCACAAGCAGCGTCAGGGCTAAGTCCGACGCTGCACTGAACCGGGTGCCGGCATGCCCCTTGTCCTCGAGCGAGGAAAGGGGTATGCTGTTGCGCCTTTTGTAGATGATTAATCGAGCAAGCCGCTCAAATTTCGGAGTAAGCTGATGGCCCGTATTGCAGGCGTCAATATCCCGGACAACAAGCATGCGGCGATCTCGCTGACCTATATCTTCGGGATTGGCCGTACTCGCGCGCAGGACATCTGTGCCGCGACCGGCATCGCGCCGACCACCAAGATCCAGGAGCTCTCCAGTGAAGAGCTGGATAGCCTGCGGTCTGAAGTCGGCAAGTACACCGTGGAAGGTGACCTTCGTCGTGATGTGACGCTGAACATCAAGCGTCTCATGGACCTGGGTTGCTATCGTGGTCTGCGTCATCGTCGTGGTCTTCCGCTGCGTGGTCAGCGTACCAAGACCAATGCGCGTACCCGCAAGGGCCCGCGCAAGCCGATCCGCAAATAACACGCACGTTCTGGCGTAAAGACAGGAATAGACATCAACATGGCTAACCCGCGTAGCAACCGTAAAAAGGTTAAAAAGCAGGTTGTGGATGCCGTTGCGCATATCCATGCCTCTTTTAACAACACGATCATTACGATCACAGACCGCCAGGGCAACGCCCTTTCCTGGGCGACTGCCGGTGGTTCGGGTTTTCGTGGTTCTCGCAAGAGCACCCCGTTCGCTGCTCAAGTGGCAAGCGAGCGTGCAGCGACCGCTGCAGCCGAGTATGGTGTGAAAAACGTCGACGTGCTGGTCAAGGGCCCCGGTCCTGGCCGTGAATCCGCCGTGCGCGCGCTCAATGCCGCCGGCTTCCGCGTGCAGAGCATCACCGACGCGACGCCCATTCCGCACAATGGCTGCCGTCCGCCGAAGAAACGCCGCGTTTAAGGAGACAGATTCATGGCTCGTTACATTGGACCGAAGTGCAAACTGTCTCGTCGTGAGGGGACCGACCTCTTCCTCAAGAGCGGTGTCACTCCCTTCGAGAAGAAGTGCAAATCCGAGCAGATCCCGGGTGTGCACGGCCAGCGCCGTCAGCGTCTTTCCGACTACGGCTTGCAGCTTCGCGAGAAGCAGAAAGTACGTCGCATGTACGGCGTACTCGAGAAGCAGTTCCGCAACTACTACAAGGAAGCGGCCCGCCTGAAGGGCGCGACCGGCGAGTTGTTGCTGCAGCTTCTCGAATCCCGACTGGACAACGTCGTCTACCGCATGGGCTTCGGCTCCACGCGCTCCGAGGCACGTCAGCTGGTCAGCCACAAGGCGATCGCCGTCAATGGCAAGACCGTCAACGTGGCGTCCTACCAGGTCAAGCCCGGTGACGTGGTCTCCGTCCGTGAGAAGGCGAAGAACCAGGCGCGCATCCAGACTTCCCTGGCCATCGCCGCCAACCGCGGCGACGTGGTGTGGGTCGAGACCGATGCCAAGAAGATGGAAGGCACTTTCAAGGCCCTGCCTGAACGCGGTGACCTGTCTGCCGACATCAACGAAAACCTGATCGTCGAGCTGTACTCCAAGTAAGCGGCGCCTGCGTCGTGCCGCCCCCGTTCGCGGGGGTGGCCTGGAGTACCGACAATCCGTTTGGCAGCCTGATAGGTGTTCATATGCAGCGTTCAGTGACAGAGTTTCTCCGTCCTCGCGACATCAAGGTCGAAGAGATCAGCGCACACCACGCGAAGATCGTGCTCGAGCCCTTCGAGCGTGGCTTCGGCCACACGCTGGGGAATGCCCTGCGTCGCATCCTGCTCTCGTCCATGCCCGGCTGTGCCGTGGTGGAAGCCGAGATCGCAGGTGTCGAGCATGAGTACAGCGCGATCGAGGGCGTCCAGGAAGATGTCATCGAAATCCTCCTGAACCTCAAGGACGTGGCGCTCCGGATGCATAGCCGCGACGAGGCAGTGCTCTCGCTGAACAAGCAGGGGCCGGCCGTCGTGACGGCAGGGGACATCGCGCTCGACCACGACGTCGAGATCGTCAACCCCGAGCATGTCATCGCCCACGTCAACGAGGGTGCCGAGCTGAAGATGCAGCTCAAGGTCGCCCGCGGCCGCGGCTACGAGCCCGCGGACGCCCGTGGCGAGGCCGACGACGAGTCCCGCGCCATCGGTCGCCTGCAGCTGGATGCAACCTTCAGTCCCGTGCGCCGGGTTTCCTACTCGGTCGAGGCCGCGCGTGTCGAACAGCGCACCGACCTCGACAAGCTGATCATCAACCTGGAAACCGACGGCACCCTGGATCCGGAAGAGGCGATCCGTCGCAGCGCCACCATCCTGCAGGAGCAGCTGGCCGCGTTCGTCGACCTGGAAGCCGACAAGGAACAGGAAGTGGTGGAGGAAGAGGATCATATCGATCCGATCCTGCTGCGCCCCGTAGACGATCTCGAGTTGACCGTTCGCAGCGCCAACTGCCTGAAGGCCGAGAACATCTACTACATCGGGGATCTGATCCAGCGCACCGAGGTGGAGCTGCTGAAGACCCCCAATCTCGGCAAGAAGTCCCTGAATGAGATCAAGGACGTGTTGGCCGCCCGCGGGCTTTCCCTGGGCATGCGGCTGGAGAACTGGCCGCCCGCTAGCCTGAAGGACGACAAGGCCTCCGCGTGAGCCTCGACTCGAGTCCCAGTTTGGTAAGGAATCACAACCATGCGTCATCGTAAGAGTGGTCGTCACCTGAATCGCACCAGCTCGCATCGCCAGGCCATGTTCAAGAACATGTCCGTCTCGCTGGTCGAGCACGAAGTGATCAAGACAACCCTGCCCAAGGCCAAGGAGCTGCGTCGCGTCATCGAGCCGCTTATCACCCTGGCCAAGCAGGACAGCGTCGCCAACCGTCGTCTGGCCTTCAGCCGCACCCGCTCCAAGGAAGCGGTCGGCAAGCTCTTCAACGAGCTGGGTCCGCGTTACGCCGAGCGTCCGGGCGGTTACGTCCGTATTCTCAAGTGCGGCTACCGCACCGGCGACAACGCCCCCATGGCCTTCGTCGAACTGGTCGACCGTCCGGTCGTCGAGGAAGCCGCCGAGGAGTGATCCTCGACCGGCGACCCTCGCGTCCCGAGACCCGAACCGGCTCCCCCAGGGAGCCGGTTTTTTTGTGCCTGCGGGTCAACCGATGTCAGAAGCGGTAGCTGAAGGCCAGCAGCGGTCCCTCGTAGATGACCCGGTCGAGGTAGTCGCTGTCGTCAAGCTTCCACTTCATGTAGCGGTAGGCGGCGGTCACGCTGCTGGCTCCCCAGGCGTACTCGATGCCGGTGAAGGCGTGCAGGCTGGCCTCGGTGCTGCCGGTGCCGACGTCGAGGATGAACGGCGTGGACCAGTGCGGGGTGTAGGCGTAGTGCCCGCGCACGCCGAAGGTGGCGTCGGTGAGGTTGTCCTCGGTCTCGAAGCGACGGCCGCCTGCGTCCGTTGCCACGGTCAGCTCGGTCTCGAAGCGGGTGTAGCGGATGCCACCGGTGCCGTAAAGGGCCCAGTCGGCCCCGCGGTACCACTCGTGGCCGACGAAGGCGTGGGCCATGATCGTCTTGGTGGTGAAGTCCAGCGCCGCCTCGATCGACTCGGGCCCGTCCGGCTCCCCGCTCTGCACCGGCACATCCACGTCGCCGTCCTTGCCGATATCGGCGTAGAGGCCGTCGAAGCCGTAGAGCCAGGGCCCGCGACGATGCACCAGGGTGCCCATCAGGCCGAACTCCAGGTTTTCCATCACCGTCTGGCGGCTGGTCTCGAGGCGCGTACCGCCCTCCAGCGTCTGATCGACGTCGGTGCCCCACAGGTAGAGCGAGACCGTGGTCTCCGCGGCGGCGACCTGGGTAGCCGGCAGGGCCAGACAGAACGCCGCCCCGGCGGCCAGGCGCGAGGCGGGGGCGAAGCGGGAGCGAGGGGTGGCAGAGGGCATGGGCATTCTCCAGGAGCGCGCAGGGCGGACGCTGATCGCATCTGACCTCAAGCTAGCACATCCTGGCACGTCCGCCGCCGGGCGGGGCCTCTGTCGGGGAACGGGGCACGGCCGTCCCGGGGAGGACGGCGCGCCGGGCGGGATCAGGCCGGGACGCTGTCGTGGCCGGCCTTGCTGCGTTCGAGCAGCGGCTTCAGGAAGCGACCGGTATGGGACGCCTCGTGGCGCGCCACCTGCTCCGGCGTGCCCTCGGCGACGATCCGCCCGCCGCCGGAGCCGCCCTCGGGTCCGAGGTCGATCAGCCAGTCGGCGGTCTTGATCACGTCCAGGTTGTGCTCGATGACCACGATGGTGTTGCCGTGATCGCGCAGGCGGTGGAGCACCGTCAGCAGCTGGCGGATGTCCTCGAAGTGCAGGCCGGTGGTCGGCTCGTCGAGGATGTAGAGCGTCTTGCCGGTATCGCGCTTGGCCAGCTCCCGGGCCAGCTTGACCCGCTGGGCCTCGCCGCCGGAGAGGGTGGTGGCGCTCTGTCCCAGGCGGATGTAGGAGAGGCCGACGTCGAGCAGGGTCTGCAGGCGCCGGGCGATGGCCGGCACCGGCGAGAAGAATTCCAGCGCCTCCTCGACGGTCATCTCCAGCACCTCGTGGATGCTCTTGCCCTTGTAGGCGATCTCCAGGGTCTCGCGGTTGTAGCGCTTGCCCTTGCAGACGTCGCAGGGCACGTAGATGTCCGGCAGGAAGTGCATCTCCACCTTGATCATGCCCTCGCCCTGGCACGCCTCGCAGCGCCCGCCCTTGACGTTGAAGGAGAAGCGGCCCGGCTTGTAGCCCCGGGAGCGCGCCTCCTGGGTGCCGGCGAACAGCTCGCGGATCGGCGTGAAGATGCCGGTGTAGGTGGCCGGGTTGGAGCGCGGCGTGCGCCCGATGGGGCTCTGGTCGATGTCGATCACCTTGTCGAGGTGCTCGAGCCCCTCGAGGCGGTCGTGGGCCGCCGGGGTCAGCGACGTGGCGCGGTTGAGCTCCCGGGCGGCGATCGGCATCAGGGTGGCGTTGATTAGCGTCGACTTGCCGGAGCCCGAGACGCCGGTGATGCAGACGAAGAGTCCCAGCGGAAGCGTCAGGGTGACGTCCTGGAGGTTGTTGCCCCGGGCGCCTGAGAGGCGCACCACCTTCTCGGGGTTGCCGGGGATGCGCCACGGCGGCACCTCGATGCGCCGGCTGTTGCACAGGTACTGGCCGGTGAGCGAGTCCGGGGTCGCCATGATCTCCTGGGGCGTGCCCTGGGCGACGATGCGACCGCCGTGGACGCCGGCCCCGGGACCGATGTCGAGCACGTGGTCGGCGGCGCGGATGGCGTCCTCGTCGTGCTCGACCACGATCACGGTGTTGCCCAGGTCGCGCAGCCGCTCCAGGGTCTGCAGCAGGCGGTCGTTGTCGCGCTGGTGCAGGCCGATGGAGGGCTCATCGAGGATGTACATCACGCCGACCAGGCCGGCGCCGATCTGGCTGGCCAGGCGGATGCGCTGGGCCTCGCCGCCGGAGAGCGTCTCGGCGCTGCGCTCCAGGTTGAGGTAGTCGAGTCCGACGTTGACCAGGAACTCCAGGCGCGCGTGGATCTCGTTGATGATTTTCACGGCGATCTCGCCGCGGCGTCCCGGCAGGCTGAGTTCGGCGAAGTAGGCCAGCGCCTCGCCGATCGGCAGCCGCACGAGCTCGGGCAGGGTGTTGTCGTCGATGTAGACGTGCCGGGACTCCTTGCGCAGCCGCGAGCCGTGGCAGGTCGGGCAGGGCTGCACGGCGATGTGGCGGGCCAGGTCCTCGCGCACCATGCTCGACTCGGTCTCGCGGTAGCGGCGCTGCATGTTGGGCAGCACGCCCTCGAAGGGGTGCTCGCGGGTCACCTTGCGGCCGCGGTCGTTGACGTAGTGGAAGGCGATCTCGTCGTTGCCGCTGCCGTAGAGCACGACCTCGCGCTCGTGGCGGGCCAGGTCCTGCCAGGGGGTCTCCAGGGTGAAGCGGTAGTGGTCGGCGACCGCCTGCAGCTGGTTGAAGTAGTAGACGCTGCGCCGGTCCCAGCCCTTGATCACCCCCTCGGCCAGGGAGAGCTCGGGGTGGCTGATCAGCTTGTCGGGGTCGAAGAACTGCTGCACGCCCAGGCCGTCGCAGGTGGAGCAGGCGCCGGCCGGATTGTTGAAGGAGAACATGCGCGGCTCGAGCTCGGCGATCGAGTAGCCGCACACCGGGCAGGCGAAGCGCGCGGAGAAGGCCAGATCCTCCGCCTCGCCGTCCATGAAGTGGATCATAGCGGTGCCGTCGGCGAGGTTCAGCGCCGTCTCGAAGGACTCCGCGAGGCGCTGGGCCAGCCCCTCGCGGACCTTGATGCGGTCGACCACCACGCTGATGTCGTGCTTCTTGTTCTTGTCCAGCGGGGCGATGTCGTCGAGCTCCAGCACCTGGCCATCGACCATGGCGCGCACGAAGCCCTGGGCGCGCAGCTCGGCCAGCAGCTGCAGGTGCTCGCCCTTGCGCCCCTTGACCACCGGGGCCAGCAGCATCAGCTTGCTGCCCTCGGGCAGGGCCAGCACCTGGTCGACCATCTGCGACACGGTCTGCGCCTCGAGGTCCTCGCCGTGCTCGGGGCAGCGCGGGGTGCCGGCGCGGGCGAACAGCAGGCGCAGGTAGTCGTAGATCTCGGTGATGGTGCCGACGGTGGAGCGCGGGTTGTGGGAGGTGGACTTCTGCTCGATGGAGATCGCCGGCGACAGCCCCTCGATGTGGTCGACGTCGGGCTTCTCCATCATCGACAGGAACTGGCGCGCATAGGTGGAGAGCGACTCCACGTAGCGGCGCTGCCCCTCGGCATAGAGGGTGTCGAAGGCCAGCGACGACTTGCCCGACCCGGAGAGCCCGGTGACCACGATCAGCTTGTCGCGGGGCAGCTCGACGTCGATGTTCTTCAGGTTGTGGGTGCGCGCACCCCTGACCAGAATAGTGTCCATTCCCACCTCGCCGGACGCGGCAAAACCTCGATTATACGGGGCGGGCCGCACCGGCGGCAAAGCGCCGCCGCCCTCGGCTTTCCCTGGGGGGTGGCGAGCCGCTAGAATATGCGGTCCACCTCCGGCCCCCAGGGCCCGCCCACGGAATATCGAATCGCTATGCGAAAGGTCTCAGGACTGCTGTTAGCCACCGAGCGTCGTGCCATCACCGGGCTGGCCGGGCTCTATGCCACGCGCATGCTCGGGCTGTTCATGGTGCTGCCGGTGCTGGCCCTGTACGCCGACGACCTGGCGGGCGCCACGCCGCTGCTGGTCGGCCTGGCACTGGGCATCTACGGCCTCACCCAGGCGGTGCTGCAGATCCCCTTCGGCCTGCTCTCCGACCGGCTGGGGCGCAAGCCGGTGATCGCCTTCGGCCTGGTGCTGTTCATGCTCGGCAGCCTGGTGGCCGCCCAGGCCGACACCATCGGGGTGGTGATCCTGGGCCGCTGCCTGCAGGGCAGCGGTGCGGTGGCCGCGGCGATCATGGCGCTGCTCGCCGACCAGACCCGCGAGCAGGTGCGCACCGCCGCCATGGCCACCATCGGGCTCTCGATCGGCGTGGCCTTCGCCGTGGCCATGGTGCTGGGACCCTGGCTCGCCGCGGACTACGGCCTCGCCGGGGTCTTCTGGTTCACCGCTGCCCTGGCGCTGCTGGGGCTCGGCGTGCTGTGGAAGCTGGTGCCGCCGGCGCCGCGCCGGGTGCGCCATCGCGACGTGGGCATGGACCGCGAGCAGCTGCGCGGCATCCTGGCGCGCAGCGACCTGTGGCGCATGGACCTCTCGATCTTCGCCCTGCACCTGGTGCTGATGGCGATCTTCGTCGCCGTGCCCTTCCGGCTGGTGAACGCGGGCATCGCCGAGCCGCAGCATGGGCTCGTCTATCTGGGCGTCATGCTGCTGGCCTTCGTGGCCATGGTGCCGCTGGTGATCGTCGCCGAGAAACGGCGCCGCATGAAGAGCATGTGCCTCGCCGCGATCACCGGCATCACCCTGAGCCTGTTCGGGCTGGCCGGCCTCGGCGAGGGCACCTGGGCACTGTTCGGCTGGCTGCTGCTGTTCTTCATCGCCTTCAACCTGCTCGAGGCGACCCTGCCCTCGATGCTCAGCAAGCTCGCCCCGGCCGGCGCCAAGGGCACCGCCATGGGCGTCTACTCCACCAGCCAGTTCCTGGGCGCCTTCCTCGGCGGCGTGCTGGGCGGCTGGCTCGCCCAGCAGTGGGGCCTCTCCGCGGTCTTCATCGGCTGCGGCCTGCTGGGGCTCGCCTGGCTGGCGGCGATGGTCGGCATGACGCCCCCTCGCCACCTCTCCAGCGAGGTGGTGGCGCTGGACGACCATGAGCAGGACGACGCCCTGGAGACGCTGATGGCGCGCTTCGCCGACGTGGCCGGGGTGGAGGATGTGCTGGTCGTGCCCGAGGAGCGCCTGGCCTACCTTAAGGTGGACCGGCAGCGCCTCGACGAGCAGGCCCTGGCGCGCCTCACCGGTTCCGGTAATCCCCACAGCGGCACCTGAGCCGCGTATGATCCGGGTAGGGCGCCCAGGGTGCCGCTCGATCGCCGTATAACGCATTTCATGACAGCAAGGAGTTCCCCCATGGCCCGTGGCGTCAACAAGGTCATCCTCATCGGCAACCTCGGCCAGGATCCGGAGGTGCGCTTCACACCCTCCGGCACCGCCGTGGCCAACCTCAACCTGGCCACTACGGACACCTGGATGGACCGCCAGAGCGGCCAGCGCCAGGAGCGCACCGAGTGGCACCGGGTGGTGATGTTCAACAAGCTGGCTGAGATCGCCCAGCAGTACCTCAAGAAGGGCTCCAAGCTCTACATCGAGGGACGCCTGCAGACCCGCAAGTGGCAGGACCAGAACGGCCAGGACAAGTACAGCACCGAGATCGTCGCCAACGACATGCAGATGCTCGACGGCCGCGGCGACGGCGGCCAGGGTGGCGGCTTCGGCGGCGGCCAGCCGGGTGGCGGGCGTCCCCCGCAGGGCGGCCAGTACGGTGGCCAGCCCCCGCAGCAGGGGGGCGGCTTCGGCGGCCAGCAGCCGCCTCAGCAGGGCGGCCAGTACGGGGGCGGTCAGCCCCAGCGCCCGGCCCCGCAGCCGGCCCCGCCCCAGCAGGGTGGCCAGCAGGGCGGCAACTATGGCGCCCCGGATCCGGGCAGCTTCGACGATTTCGACGACGAGATCCCGTTCTAATTCGGACCTTTTAGTGTTTTTGTAGAGGAAAAGCCTAATGCCCCGCTTCGCGGGGCTTTTTTATGAATTTAGCTTTTTTTATGTAGATTTACGGTCTAGCATGTCTGTACATGTCTAATGTGTTGAGGAAAGAGGGTGCTCAATCGTGAGAGCTTGATATTTGAAAGTGGGGAGCGGTACGCGACCTTTGTCGATGATGATGGTGTTCCCGACTTCTGGATAACTTTGTTTGTGACCGTGCAGCTGAGGCCGTCACTCTCGCAGAATGCGATATTGGGAATTCTTCAGGATATTGCTCACTTCAAGCTCTGGGAGCAGGTGAATGGGAGGGATGTCCTTTCAGAATTCCGGAAGGGTAAAGTTCTTTCTGATATCGATGTCCTGAGTATTCGTGACCATTGCGCTAACGAGACCCGTAGTATTCGTAGATGGTTACAAGCTTCGGTGCAGCGAAAGGTGGTTGTGCTAGGTCGGACGCGGAATAATAAGACAGCAACATTCCCACGCGTTGGTAAGGCACATCAAGCGAACCGCATCGCCCACATTGCTAATTATTTAGACTTTGTTGCCCGTACGATGCTTCGCGCAAATAGCGATTTTACTGATCTTGGTAAACTGCTCAGCGACATGCGACTTCGCCTTCTCAAACAAAGGCCAAGAGTGTCAGGGAAAGGGGGCATCAGGGAAGAAGGACAACAAGGCGCGCCCCCAAAAGCTTTTGACCAGCTAATGGAATGCGTCAAAGAAGATTCGGAGGCAAACCCCTATAGAAACAGTGGGGTAAAACTTCGAAATGCATTAATGTTTGAACTTCTGTACCACACTGGAGTGCGTGCTGGGGAATTGCTAACCCTTCGTATCGAGGACATAGTGTTCGGACCCACCGCCAGCATTAGGGTTAGAAGGCTACATGACGATGAGATAGATCCTAGGCGGCACCAACCAGTCGCGAAAACCCTGCCGCGGACTATTCCAATCCCAATTAAGGTAGCTGAACGTCTTCGTCAGTACATAATCGAGGTGCGTTCCACGATCAAAGGGGCTAGCCGACACCCATTCTTGTTCGTTACTCATCATGCCGCGAGGCACTGCGAGGGTAACCCCATCTCTGACAGTACATTCCGAAACCGTATCTTAAAGCCGGCTGTGAAAAAAAATGAAGAGTTGTTTTCTGAGATTACTCGACATGGCTTCCGCCACAATTTTAATTACCGGCTTTCCAAGAAAATAGACGCTCACAATGAACGGGCAAAGGTGGACACTTGCTTGGTCCCTATTTCTGAGAAAGAAGAGCTGCAGATACGTAAGCAGTTAAACGGTTGGCAATCTGATGAAACTGCTGAGAAATATAATCTACGTCACATCAAGGAAAGAGCAGATGCTTTGCTTAAAGAGGATGGGAAGAACCAGTTGATGGAATCAGAGGAAGGTTAATCCGCGATGTTAGCTAATTTAAGGAAAGATGTTGAAGAAAGCGCTGCTTCTCCGGATTGGCGACATTCCAAGATGGGGTACCTGTTTAACACCTCAGAGTATGTTTGGCAGCTTGATGGATCACAAACGATCTATCTGAGATCACTTTTAGATGTAGCTGAAAGTGAGGTCGCTTCAGGACTGCGTCAGGCGTTAGCGCATTATGCTGAAGAGGTCTCGGGTGCTACCGTAAGACAAGTTGTTTCGCACCTTCGTGAATACGCACGAATCAATGGTGGTCTCAACTTTAACGTCTCAGGTGTTGCGAGATATAAAGATAGTGGGTGTTCAGGTGAGGAGAATCTTGGACACCTTAGGTCGTTTCTTCTCTCATGGTTTGACTGGGGGTTTCCTGGTATAGAGGAAAAGGTCATAAAATTTCTTGGTGAATTGACCCTAAAAGGCAGTGTGAAAGGAAAAACAGTAAAAGGTAGATGCCCCTACAGTGGGCCGCTGACAATGCTTGAGCAGGGTGCGTTGGTTGAGTGGTCATCCAACGCTTTCATGCGTAAAGAGATTACCTTGCAACAGTATGCACTCCTTATGACCCTTATGCTAACTGGGCGAAGAATGGTGCAGATTAGAAGCCTTAGGAGTGAGGACCTCATTGCGAGGGAAGACGAGAGCGGCAATGAATACATACTAAGAGTTCCCCGCGTCAAACAAAAGCGTGGAGGATTTCGGGATGAGTTTAGAACCGTACCGATTGAAGAAGATATCTATTTGCTGCTCGAAAACTTGGCGCAGAACGTGAAGCAAAAAGTCGGGGCTGTTCTGGGGTGTGAAGTCACCTCGAATATAGCCAAAAAGCTACCGGTTTTCATGCATGAAAGCCGTCTTATTGAACTTAGGAATGTAAGAGAACTGGACCAGGTGTTAGCTGAGACTCCTGACTATCTACATATGAATTATGCGCAGTCTATGACTGAAATGCACAATATCAATGTGGCATGTCGGGCTAAGTCTGAGCGCACAGGAGAGTTTATTCATATCTCGTCGCGACGATTCCGTTATACAAAGGGCACGAATTTGGCGAGACGGGGGATTGAGGGAACGGCGCTAGCATATTCATTAGACCATACCGACACCCAACATGTTTCGGTGTATACTGAAAATACAGCTGCTAACGCAAAATACATTGATGAGATTATGTCCCCCGTACTGGCTCCGCTTGCTCAGGCTTTTGCAGGTCAGTTGATTGATTCCGAGAGGGAAGCACATCGTGCAGCTGATCCGCATAGCCGAATCAAGAACAGCGGATCGAACGACATTGGAAATTGTGGTACACATACATTTTGTGCCTCAGGTTATCGTGCTTGTTATACATGCACAAATTTTCAGCCATGGGTGGAGGCCCCGCACTACGAAGTAAAGAAAGAGGTTCTCGAAGAGCGTGAGAGGCAGAAGAAGCTTGGTGTCTCGCCAGCGGTGATAGGCGCGACAGACCGTTTGCTTCTGGCTGTTGAAGAAGTTATCAGCCTATGCTCGGAAGCAAAGGCGAAGGAGGCCATCGATGGCTGATGTTGTCTACTTTTCTCCGCGTTTCGAGAAAGACGCGCGACGCAACTTAGATGATTTTATATGTTTCTGTAGGAATGAATTGACGCTTTATGAAGAACAGGGTGGATTCGATGTGAACCTATGGAGGTTCAATCATAAAGGTAAGCCTATAGCGATGCGTTTTTCGCGTTACAGTGATAAGAATAATAATTATGAATATGAACCTTTTTCAGAGCCGTTTCTCACCTTTGCCAAGGCATATATTCGATATCAGCAGAGTCTGAATCAAGTTGCATCGGTGCAAGACAAGATGGTAGCACTCAGAGCCATCCATGACGCTTTGATAGAGGTTCACCATGAGGCCTGCCCGCTACGTATTGATGGCTTGGTCCAATACAAGGTAGTGGAGCTTCTGGAGAAGTGGTTCGGGAAGTCTCAAAAGCTATATCGCCATGGTGGTCAGTTAGAGAGATTGTATGGTTTTCTTATTGAAAAGGCGATAACGCCCTCGCTGCCATCGTGGAAGAGGTCATGGAAGAAACAGAAAGAGAATGCTATTCGGGTCGACTCAAAAGCGCGGAAATGGCAGGAAGAACGCTGTCCAAGCATTCACCAAATGTTGGCGCTAGCTGACTGTTTTCAAAAGGCTAAGACGGTAAAGGACAGGTACTGGTCCAGTGTTATTGCCCTTCTGATGTTTGCTCCAGGTCGCGGTGGAGAGTTGTGTGAGTTGACTGTGAACAGCTTGCACGAAGAGGAAGGCAGGCTTGCGGTGAGGTGGTACAGTGAAAAGGGATTCGGCGAGAACCTAAAATGGGTGCCTCTTGAAATGGAGGCGGTAGTAAAAGAGGCATTTCAACGACTCATTGAAATAGGCGGGCCGGCTCGAAGGGCTGCTAGGTTTTCTTATGACCATCCAGGGGTTTTTCCTTGGCATGATGGCTGCATGACAGATGAGATGTTCCCTCAGGACAAGCCGCTCGATGCTCTGCAGTTTGCAGCCGCCATGAAGCTTTCTCAGGCAGCAGAAAAGTTGCAGCAGTGTTCGGGGAGCTTAACAGATTTAGCCTCTTGGCAGCGGGTGGGAATAAATACTCAGTGGATAAAAGAATTAAAAAAAGGTGGGGCTCCTAGCTATCGGAAGCTTGCGGAGTACTTTGGAGAGAAATACCGTAGAGGGTCTTGGCCTTATCTCCCTAATACCAATCAATTTGTATGGGATTCTCTTTTACTTGTAAGAGATTATGAGTTGCACTCGTCTTTTGTGGCCCGGCCGTTTAGCTGGATTTTGCCTTCAGTCAACAACCTAAATGATCAGTTGAAGGCGCGCAAGCTCAAGAACCCTATGCCAACGATTTTCCAGCGCTTCGGGTGTAAGGATGAGGATGGCTCGGAAATTCAGATGACCTCGCATCAGCTGCGAGTTTGGCTTTCCACCAATGCCGAGCGAGGTGGAATGGATAGTTGGCGTCTTGCCCAGTTTGCAGGGCGCGCACGGGTTAAGGATAACCGAAGCTACGATTTGCGCACTGAGGAAGAAAAAGATAAGCAGGTGCGTGACATTCTTCGACTTGAGGAGCGGCCGACTGCGCTTCAGGCGATCAAGATGAATTTGCCTGTTTCCTATAATGATCTCGGCATAAATCGGCTGGGCATTGCCGATGTCACTGAGTATGGAATGTGTACGCATGACTACGCCATGTCGCCTTGCACTAAGGGTGGTGAGTGTATGACCTGCAAAGAGCATGTCTGTATTAAAGGCATGCCGAATACGTTGGATAGGATACTTCGTTTGGAGGGGCTGGTGGGGTCTCAGTTGAAAAAGGCACAGCGTGATTCCTTCGATGGTGCTTATGGTGCAGATCGATGGGTGACACACCTTGGCTGGAAGCTGGCTCATATTAAGACACAACGTTTACGCCTTGAGTCTGATGATACACCTGAGGGCGCAGTGTTGTGGATTCCGCCTGAGCATGATCCTAGCCCGGTAAAGCGTGCTCTGGGACAGCAGGGGTACGAGGCCACTCCTGACGAAAAGGGATTGGTGGACCAGTCGACGATTTCTGATTTTCTGTTGAAGGATGAGTAAACATGCCGAAGAAGATTATTACCCCACAGACTCTGCTTATTGCACTCGAAGAAATTGATCGGTGGTCGGGTAAGTTGACTTGGGAGCTGTTTTCTCAGCACTTGGCGAAAGTCTTAGGCGAGAAGGCAATATCTCGACATACTTTGCTGTCTTATCCAGAGCTAGTCGATGCTTTTAAGCAGCGTAAGAAGTCAATCAAGGTGGAAAAGGAAAATCAGCCGGTCAGGTCTGACGTGACTCTGGAAGGTGCAATGGAGAGAATAGGTGAGCTTGAAGCGAAGAATGCGCGATTGGTAAGAGAGAACGAGCGGCTGAAAGAGCAGTTTGTTCGTTGGCAGTACAATCTTTATATGATGCCTGGAGTTGATATGTTTAGCCTCAGCCAGCAATTGGATAAACCCCTATCGCAAATCGACCGGAGGGGGTGAGGTGAATCATTCGTCCAATCAAGATGAATAAGGATGTTTACGGAAAATAATTCGCCACTGAAAACTTGAAACGTTTCAGTCATGGCTGAATGAACGGGAAGCTGCAAGCGTCTGGGCCTACTACTCCGGCGAGGTCAGCTCAACCTTAATGTGATTGCTGTCGAGTGCGGCTTTGATCAGTCTGCGCCATAACCCGATGCTCAAAGCCGCTTTGGAGGTTCCTCATGCAGAGGGCACCCTTTCTCTGGTAATGGGGTAAGGTCTCCGCTGATGTAGGGGGACACGGCCTCTGCGTCTGAAAAGCTTCGTATCCTCTCGATCAACACTCGCACCGGGCAACGCGTGAAGGTGTCTACGAAACCCGGGGCAATTTTCGCCATAAATGTAAATTCTGCTCTTGGGTACTGATCCTGTCGTAGCCGATGATCATGCGAAGCCGCCCTGGCATTCAGCCCCAAGATACTGGCGAACAGCTTGTAATTTCGCTAACCCGCCATGCCGGAGGCAGTCGATTGGTGAGGCTCCCTGGAACAGGGCAGCTTTGTTAGGCTGATGGATCCAGCGACGTTGCCGGTCTGTCAGTGGAAACAAGGTCACCAGCGCCTTGTAGATGCCCAGTATGAGAGAGACCCGCTCGTACTGCTCGGGCTCCAGCACTGCTTGGGATGGAGCGTTCGACCAGGTGCGGTAGGTCTCTGCATCCAGCCCTAGGGTATCGGCCATTTCAGCATCTGAAATTCCCCACTCGCGCGCAATGTTCGGCATAGTGCGCATGACCGCCGCGCTGATAGCAGCATTTCTTTGAGCTTCCCATTCCTCGGCGCTTACCGGTTCAAAAGGCCTTTCGTACCCGTGTCTCGAACCCTGTAGGCGCTGCAAAGAGGTGTCGGTGGCATCACCAACTGTATTATTCCTCCGATTGCGGTCTTTTCGCATCACCATGCCCCCTAATCTAAAAAACCTTCTTTTACTTTACACCATGTCTTTAAGCGGTGGCCGTACCAAGGTTGGCTACAAGACCCGGTCGCAGGGCATCACAGGTACGTCAGTCGCCCTAGTTGCTGGGGGCGTGGCCTGAATGCCCCATGCTATGCGGGCTACGCTAGTTTCTCCCTACTGATGATCGGGCTGAAAATCCCCGTACCGTGCGGGCTACGCCAGCTTCTCCCTGGCACCGGACAGGTCCCTCAGCAGCGGCGAACTCGCGAGTATCAGCATCCAGCCTCAGGGCCTCGCAGGTACGCTAGTTTCTCCCTACCGATGATCGGGCTGAAAGCCCCATGCTAAACGGGCTACGTCAGCTTCTCCCTAGTACCGGATAGGTCCCTCAGCAGCGGTGAATTCGGGAGTACGAGCACCCAGTCTCAGGGCCTCGCTGGTACGCCAGTTTCTCCCTACTGATGATCGGGCTGAAAGTCCCGTGCCATGCGGGCTACGCCAGCTGCTCCCTAGTACCGGACAGGTCCCTCAGCAGCGGCGAATTCGCGAGTACGAGCACCCAGTCCCAGGGCCTCGCAGGTACGCCAGTTTCTCCCTACTGATGATCGGCTGAAAGCCCCGTGCCATGCGGGCTACGCCAGCTTCTCCCTAGTACCGGACTGGTCCCTCAGCAGCGTCGAATTCGCGAGTATGGGCATCCAGCCTCAGGTCCTCGCAGGTTCGCCAGTTTCTCCCTACCGATGATCGGGCTGAAAGCCCCGTGCTATACGGGCTACGCCAGCTTCTCCCTAGTACTGGACAGGTCCCTCAGCAGCGGTGAATTCGCGAGTACGAGCACCCAGTTCCGGGGCCTCGCAGGTACGCCAGTTTCTCCCTACTGATGATCGGGCTGAAAGCCCGTACCATGCGGACTACGCCAGCTTCTCCCTAGTACCGGACAGGTCCCTCAGCAGCGGCGAATTCGCGAGTAAAAGCCCTCAGCAGCCATGGACAGGTCGCTATTTCGCGAGCACCTAGTCCCAGGGCCTCGCAGGTACGCCAGTTTCTCCCTAGTTCCCAGCAGATCTCTCAGCAGTGTCGAATTCGCGAGTAAAAGCACTCAGCGCCATAGGCAGGGAGCTATGGTGATTTCTGGTGTACGGGAGGAGGTAGGAAGGGTGGCGTATCCTGTTGATTGATCACGACCAAGATCTCAATCAACAAGAGCGGATACGCCATGACCGACTCTACCCTCCGAGCCCTGTCGCAGCCAGAACCCGAGATCTCCGACCCGTTGAACGAATTGTTGCGCCAAGGGGCACGAGACCTCATTGCCAAAGCCGTGGAAGCCGAGCTGGCGACGTTCCTGGCCCAGTTTACCGACACGACTCTGGAGGACGGTCGACTGGAGGTGGTGCGCTATGGCTATTTGCCGGAGCGTACCGTGCAGACTGGCATCGGCGACGTCACCGTCAAGGTGCCCAAGGTGCGGGACCGGAGTGGCGGCCAGGCCTGCTTCAACAGCAGCCTGTTGCCGCCCTACCTGAAACGGACCCGCAGCGTCGAGGAGTTGATTCCCTGGCTCTATCTCAAGGGTATCTCCACCTGCGACTATCAGGAGGCCCTGTCGGCTCTGCTGGGTGACTAGGCGAAGGGCCTATCGGCCAACACGGTCTCGCGATTGAAGGCCCAGTGGCTCGACGAGCACAAGGCCTGGTGCCAGCGGGACTTGGTGGGCCGATGGCGTCTTCAGCAATGTGCGATTGGATGACCGCCTCTGTCTGCTGGTGATCGTTGGCGTCACCGAACATGGCCGCAAGGAACTGGTCGCCGTCGAGGATGGCCATCGCGAGTCGGAAGCCAGCTGGACGGAGCTGCTCACGGGCCTGCATGAGCGTGGCCTGACAGAGGCTCCCAGGCTGGCGATCGGCGATGGCGCGCTCGGTTTCTGGAAGGCGCTGAGCAAGGTCTACCCGACCACGGCGCACCAGCGTTGCTAGGTCCACAAGGCGGCCAATGTGCTGAACAAGCTGCCCAAGTCGGTGCAGCTTAAGGTCAAGGCCGACCTGCACGAGATCCGGATGGCCGAGACGCGTGAAGCGGCCCACCAGACCTTCGACCGGACGCTGAAGCGCTTCGGCGCCAAGTACCCCCAGGCGATGGAGTGCCTGGCCAAGGATCGGGACGAGCTGCTGGCGTTCTATGACTTCCCGGTAGAACACTGGTTGCACATTCGCACCACCAACCCGATCGAGTCGACCTTCGCTACGGTCCGTCTGAGGACCAAGCGCAGCCGGAACTGCGGCTCCCGGGACACGACCCTGGCGATGGTCTTCAAACTGCTCCAGACCGCCCAGAAACGCTGGAGACGGATCAAGCACTTCCAGAAGCTGGAGCTGGTGGTCAGCAACGTCAAATTCCAGGACGGGGAGCAGGTAGCCGATCAATCAGACAGGAATGCGGCCTGACTGCCATCCACCAGATTTGACGATAACTCATAGGCAGGTCGCTATCTCGCGAGTACCATCAACCAGATCCAGGTTCAGGGCCTCAGAAGTAGGTCAGTCTGCCCAGTCGCTCCCAGACACAGAAATCTGTATGGCTAGAGGGCCAAGAAATAGTATCCATGGGTTCCATCAAATAACCGATAAACGGGACTTTTGTATATGCGAAAAGGTTTTTGAGATACTTTTACGCAAAGTCAGCCCACATAGCGTGAGTGTATGACCTCAACCTTGGCCGTGCAGGCACCATGGCGCCACCAGTGGTGGCCGTGCCAAGGTTTGGTTATGAGCACACACGTGCAAGAGGGGGAGGGGCTATGACAAACAAGGACAAGGCCACTACGGGGCTGCAGACAGCCGTCACGATTTTGGGAAAGTGGGGTGCCACCAGTGAGCAGGGCACAGCGATCCTGCGTGTTTCCCCTGACAGCTATGCGCGTGCCATGCGTCATGATCCAGAATGGCAGGTCAACCTGGATGAAGACCAGCTCACTCGAATCAGCTACGTGCTGAACATCCATGCCGCGCTGCGGTTAATCTTCGACAACCCGTCGAACGTGTACGGCTTCATGTCGATGGTCAACCACAACGAAGGTTTCAATGGCCGATCACCGTTAGAAGTCATCGCCGACAGCGACCTTGTTTCACTGCGCGAGACGTAGCTACGCGTGGATGCGAGCAGGATCTGGTAGACCGTCGGAACAGCATTACACCACTCCACCCCACTTTAGGGCGTGGAGAACCCGGCGAACCTGATGCTCCCCTGGTTCTGTGTCACAAAGCGCGACGGGGGGCTGTCCGCCCAAGGCGGCGTTGGGGCGGTTCATCCAGGAGATGGCTGCCTCACGATCTTCAAAGACATCGGCCGCTAGGTCGATCACAGCGATGATGCGGTCGTGGGGATTACGAGACACGGTAACCTCGTTTGTAGCTGTGTCATGTGTCAGATTGCAGTTTAGCATGTCCAAAGATTGAACAACCGAGCAGTTAGTGGCTGCTGGTCGCACCGACAATCAACTTCCCTTGCCTTGGAGGTCAGCATGGCAACCCCAGAGACTCAGGTGATAGTGAAGACCCAAGCAGGAAAACAGTCTAAAGCTCGGTCGTACTGCATCAGTTCTGCGGACGTTGCTGGAACGGAAATCAGCGGTGCTGAGCGTCTTAAAGCCCTTAAAAAGCACCATAAGAAAGCCATCGAAACTGTCCGCTGCCATCGCAAAGCGCTCGGCATCATCTAATTTTCCGGATCTCGTAAAGCACGACGGGATGCTGTTCACCCGAGTGGCGTTGTGGCGGTTCATCCAGGATGCGCTGGCCGAGCCTGGGCCGGACGGTGACCTTGGGCGAGCGGGCCGTATATTAGATAATTTAGGCGTCCATGGACACCATCAAGGCCGGATCAGGATGCGGAGAGGTGAAGGGAGCAGAAAAGGGCGTACAAGGATGCCATCAGATAACCGATAAACGGGCCTTTTCTATACATAGAAAGGTTTAATCGATTTCTTTACGGAAAAGCAGCCCGCTCTGCACGACTGGTCGCATGATATAAAGAAAACGACCAAATTATGTGCGACAGCTAACGGCCAGAAGCGGACCATTCCGGCGGAATCATCAACTAAGTACTGTTGGTGCAGCTTCGCAAGCAAACCTTGGTAGTCTTGACATCATCGCATCATCTCGCCAGCAAATCAAAGCATGTCTGATGTGGTGCTCCTGAATCACGAGCGAGACCCGCGCCAAGTACCGGTTCATCTTGGTCAATACCGGGTGGGAACACGGACTTGACGCGATAGAACGGCGGGTGATGTCAGTGATCATTGTCACCCAGCCAACTTACAGCTACCTTTAAACGCTTATATTGCACTAGGCCGGCAAGTAGAGGCGCTCACCGCTAAGACCAAAGCGGTGAAGGCTGCAATCACTATGGGACGGGGAGAGTCGGCCTGTGTCATCACCCACTACACGATACTCACTGCACCAGCTGACCGGTCAGTTTCGCGAAACGACCAAAGAGGCGATATATCGTCGGGAGGTCGCACCCAGGGTGCGGCTCGAGTCCGGCCTGGCGATCAGCGTGGCGGCGCTGGTATTCGGTATGTTCGCCATCTCCGACTATCACTACATCGGCGTGAGCAAGGAGCTCTACCTGCTGCTCGCCATGCGCCTGGTGGTGATGGTCTCCTGCCTAGTTCTCGCTTTCTTGATCGGTCGCGCCGGCGACTATAACCGCCGAATCTGGCTACACGCCCTACCCCTCTGGATCCTGGCGACGGGTATTATCCTGATCGTGCCCCTAAGGCCCGATAGCCTCCCCACTCAGGTCACCGCATTGCTGGTGGCCATCATGGCGTTCTACCTACTGATCCCCAACCTTCTGCCTGTGGTGGCCATCGCCAGTCTCTACCTGAGCGTAGGCTTCCTTACCGCGGCAGTGACGATGGCCGACATCTCCGCAGTGGTCACCCTGCGCATCCTGTTGCTGGTGGTCATGGCCAACGCCGTAGGGTTCTTCGCACTGCTTCGCTTGGAAAAGCTACAGCGCAAACAGTTCGCGCTCCTGGAGGACGAGCGTGTACGAAACTGCCAGCTTAGCGAAGAAATTACTCACCGAAAGTCGCTGGAGGTCCAGCTGCGCTGGGTCGCCGAACGGGATGCACTGACGGGCCTCGACTCTCGCCGCCACTTTATGACGCAAGTCCAGGGCCTGCTGCACCGTTCACGGCACAAAAGGACGCCCTTCAGCCTCTTCATGATCGACGTGGATCACTTCAAGGCCATCAACGATACCTGGGGGCACAGCCAGGGGGATCGGGTGCTTACGGCGATGGCGGAAACGTGCAAGCGAGCCCTCCGCCCGCAGGACGTGATCGGGCGCTTCGGGGGCGAGGAGTTCATCGTGGCTCTGCCGGAGACTCACCTGCAGGATGCACAAATTGTGGCAGAGCGCCTGCAGAGCAAGGTCTCCGAGCTAGAGATGGTGGAAGACATGCCCAACCACCGCCTCACCGTCACCATTGGCATCGCCGGGGGACTTGTCGGGGAAGTCGACCTGGACGACCTGATCCAGCAGGCCGACCGGGCCCTCTATGCCGGCAAGCACGGCGGCAGGAACCGGGTCGTGTTGAGTCCGAAAATGGGAAACGAGGGTTGCAACTGAAGATGTGGCTGCCCGGCACCGCTTTCTATTTCAGCTCCCAACAGGAGCGGCCAGCAGCCTCGGCAACGCCATGACCTCCTCTCGCGGCATCGGCTTGGCGAAGTAGAACCCCTGCAGCAGGTCGCAGTTGCGGCGAATCAGGTCTTGCTGCTGCTCCTGCTCCTCGATGCCCTCGGCCACCACCAGGTCCAAGTGGTGAGCCATGGTGATGATTCCCTGCACGATGGCAGCGTTGCTGCGGCTCGTCGTAATGTCCTGGATAAAGGCACGATCGAGCTTGACCTTGTGGATCGGCAGGTCGCGCAAGTAGCTGAGACTGGAAAAGCCGGTGCCGAAATCATCCAGCGCGACGCGCACGCTCATTGCCTTGAGCTCATTGATCAGCTCGATGGCCTGCTCGGCGCCATCGAGAAGCACGCTCTCGGTGACCTCCAGCTCCAGAAGCTCGGGCGGCAGGCCGGCGTCGTCCAGAGCCGCCTGGACATCCGCCAGGAAGCCGTCGCGACGGAACTGCAGCGAGGAGATGTTCACGGCAACCGGCCCCCTCAGCCAGCCTCCGGCATGCATGATCGCGGCGTCATGACAGGCACGACGCAGGATCCAGCCTCCCAGAGGGATGATCTGGCCGGTCTGCTCGGCCAGCGGAATGAACACGCCGGGTGAGATCATCCCACGCTCGGGGTGGTGCCAGCGGATAAGTGTCTCCAGCCCGCGAATGTGCCCGTTCACCGCTTCCACGATGGGCTGGTAGTAGAGCTCGAACTGATCATGACGCAGTGCCGTATGCAGGTCGTGGCGCAACAGCACCGCTTCCTCGGTGATACGCTGCTGCCCCCCCTGGTACCAGTGCCAGGTATTGCGCCCCTGCTGCTTGGCGTCAACCACCGCCAGGTCGGCGCGCTGCATCAGCTCGTAGGCGTACTCCACGTTCTCGCAGTTACAGGCGATTCCGATACCAATACTGGTACTGATATGCAATGGCTTGCCTTCTATCACGAAAGGACGCTCCAATGCGTTCAATACCTGCTCAGCCATGTCGATCCCGGCCTGTCGGCTATCGAGGTTAGGGAGCAGCAGGGCGAACTCATCACCCGTCAGGCGTGCCAGAGTGTCACCCTCGCCGATCAACTGGCGCAGCCGTTCGCTGACTCCCACCAGCAGCTGATTGCCGATGTGGTAACCCAGGCCATCGTTGACCGCTTTGAAACCGTCCAGGTCGAGGTGCATCACCACCAGCAGCCCTGACTCCCTCTGGACCCGCTCGAAGGCCGCCTGCAGGCACTCATCGAAGGCGGTGCGATTGGGAAGACCGGTCAGCAGATCATGAGTCGCCTGGTGGGTGAGCTGAGCCTCCTGCTCACGCGACCGGGTGATGTCCTGCTGGATACCGATGTAGTGTGTGCAGGTCCCGTCAGCGGCGCATACTGGGCTCAGTGAAAGGTGATTCCAGAAAGGCGTGCCATCCTTGCGATAGTTCCTCAGGGTGACTTCAACTGAGGCTCGCGCACGGATGGCGCGACGAATGGCGTCGAGTGCTTCGGAATCAGAGTCAGGCCCCTGTAGAAAGCGGCAATTGCGGCCCAGTACTTCATCTGGCACATAGCCGGTGAGTCGATAGAAAGCGTCGTTGGCATAGACCAGTGGCATGTCTGACTGACTTGCATCGGCCATGACCACCCCATTGGGTGTGGCCTGGATGCCACGCTCGAGCAGGCGGCGTGCTGCTTCCTCCTGTTTACGGGCGGTAATGTCACGACAGATGCCATACACCCCCACCACCTCGCCATCCACAGAGACTGGGAAATTGAGAATCTCCAGCCGATAGGGGTGGCCATCGCCGTGGGTGCCCACCGTTTCGTACTGGTGCGACCCGCCGTGCCTGGCAATATCGAACCCCGTCTGGGTCAACTCACGGTATTCGGGTTCGATGAATTCGTTGAAATGCTGGCCGATCAGCGCCTCTTCAGAGTACCCAGTAATGCGCGTGAGCGCTGCGTTACACCGCTGAAAGCGTCCCTCCAGATCAAACGTATAGACACCGTCAGGGTGGTTAACGAACAGCGAGCGATGCCACTCAGATAATGCCCGGTGGCTAATGGCGTCGCGATCGCGAACGATCGCTAAAGCGACAAGCGCCGCAGCCTGTTTCAGACGACGCCGGCTAATATCCGAGGGATAGCGCGGCTCGCAAAAGTAGGTACCGAAGGTACCCAGAAGCTCTCCTTGGGAGGTCAGCACGGGGCTTGACCAGCAGGCTCGTAGTCCCTCTCGCTCAGCGGAGTCGCGGAACGCCACCCAACGCGAATCGCTGCGGATATCCTCGGTGATCACCGGCTCGCGGCAGAAGGCAGCACTACCGAAGGAGGCCACGCCCGGGCCGATGGGTACCGCCTGTAGGCACGCATGGTAGGCCTTGGAGAAACGCTGGCTGGGGATGAGACTGAGTGTCTGTCGCCTGGCATCGAAGCGCATGAAGGCCACGATGGCCTCCGGCAGCAGGATCTCGATCCAGTGGGCGATGGCCTCCAGAGTGTCCTCAAGCGGTGTCTGCTGCGCAATCCGTTCGTGGACTTCTTGCTGCGCCTCCATAAGCGCCAATTCGTTGAGCACTCGCATGCCTCCGTGCCTCGTATGCGCTCACGGCATAAAGCGTGATGCTTGACCGCGCAATGCCATTCATTTTGGGATAGTGGCCGAGTGTGGCTTGACGAGCAAGCCACACGGGCGACACGGATTCCGTTTATATGCTGGGATGACGCCATACAGCTTTTGCTGGATACTTCGCACGGTTATTCATGAGGCAGAGACTGCTTGCCCATGACATCCTGACTCCTTTGCCTGCACGGACCGCGGCTGATCGGATTCGAGGTTCTGCCCTTGATCATCAACCCCCTATGGGCCCGCCTTACCCTGGCGGTCCTGCTACCCGTGGCGCTGGTCACCTTGACACTGACACCGATCTTCACCTCGCACCTGGAGGAGCGGGTCGACGGCACACGTCGGTCGGCCGAGTCGCTTCTCTCGTCCGAGTACAACCTGCTCCTGCGGGGCATGAACGAGAGCTTCAACCAGGTGTTGGCTACCGCAGAGTACCCTCTGCTGCAGCGCTTCCTATCCCGTCAGGATGGCGAGCAGACACCAACGTGGGGACTGGCGGCAAAGGACGACTGGGAGCAACTGGAGGCATTGTTCGACACGTTGCTGACCCACTTCGGTCGCTATACCCACCTGACAGTGGTCGACACGGAAGGGCGTGAGTGGGTCGCCACCTCGACAGTGTCTCTGCTACCGCGGCCGCCTGTGGTGGACCATGGGGCGACACCCGCTTTCCGCCAAGCCATGACGCTGCAGGCTCGGGACCTCTATGTTTCCCCTCCACGACTAGGCGCCTCCGGCAACGAGCAGGAGCCAGTGACCCCCGTCATCGATATTGCCACACCGATCATCGATGACCAGGGCGAGCGCCTCGGCGTGCTACTGTTTACCCTTGACTGGTCACAACTCACTGCATCACTCCCCCATGCCCGTGAGAGCCAAGCCGAGGCTCTGTTGGTGGATGCGCAGGGCGAATGGCTATTACCCGACGCCGATCGTCCAGACGAACGTTTCGGCCATCCCGTCACGGACCGCTGGCCCGCTGCCTGGTCGGCCATGTCGTCCTACAACCAGGGTACGGTGAACCTGGACGACCACTTGCTTGCCTTCCGCAGCCACGACCTGCGCACGCAGCACTACCGCAGCCAAGCCGGCATGATCATCAGCGCCCCCGCTACGCAGCCCTGGCGGCTCGGCATCCTGATGCCACAGCCTAGTTTCTGGGGGCTACTCAAGGAAAATCCGGTGCAGCTGCTGGCCATCGCCCTGGTCTACCTGTTGTCGGTGGCTTGCGGGGTGTTCTGGGTGCTCAGCAACCACCGTCTGCGCGAGCTACGACAGCGGGAGCTGCTGTTTTCCCGAGAGGCCCGCCAGTATGCCAGTGAGGTACAGGATCTGTACGAGCACGCCCCCTGTGGCTATCACTCGCTGGACAGCGATGGACGTGTCGTCAAGATGAACCGCACCGAGCTTGAGTGGCTGGGCTATCGCGCTGACGAGGTGATCGGCGAGCGCCACTACCGTGACTTCGTCACTCCAGCGACCCGAGAAGCTTTCGATGCAGCCTTCCGCCAGGTGCTGGGCAAGGGGCAGGAGGGCAGCGCCGAGTGCGAGCTGTTGTGTCGCGATAGCAGCCGCTTGCCGGTAGCGATCCAGGCCACCGCCCAGGTCACCGAGGACGGCTTCCAGTACTCTCGCGCCACGGTGTTCGACCTCAGCGAGCGCAAGGCACTAGAAGCACGCCTGGAGCGACGCGCGCTCACCGACCCACTCACCGACTTGGGCAACCGTCGGTATCTGGAGGGTCAGGCCGCCATGGAGATAGCTCGCGCCGAGCGCAGCGGGGCGCCGCTGTCGCTAATCGCCATCGACCTTGACCATTTCAAACGCATCAACGACACCTATGGCCACGACGTAGGCGATTCGGTACTGCAAGCCTTCGCCAGTCTCGCTCGCCAGGTGCTGCGCGACGGCGACGTGCTGTGCCGCATGGGCGGCGAGGAGTTCGCTCTGCTGCTACCCGACACCAACCGAGAACAGGCTCTGCGGGTCGCCGAGAGACTGCGTGAGACAGTCGCCACCAACCCCGCTAGGGTCGGAAAGGACACGACGGAGGACGGCACGCTAGCCTACACCGCCTCGCTGGGCGTGACGCTGGTTAGCGCCGGGGAGAGCACCTTGAAGCCGGCGATCAAGCGCGCCGATCAGGGGCTCTATGCCGCTAAGGGAACGGGGCGTAACCGCGTACGATGGCAGGCGACCTGAGCCACGACCCGCACGGGCAAGCAAATGTGCAGGCTTTGACCAGCTGATTGCTCTGTAAAGAAAAAAGCATATAGTCTACTTGTATATAGAACTATTCCATATCCTTGATGTGAACCAATAAAAACACCATCGCATGCAAAGGTATCCGACATGGTTCTCCCCACTCTGTATGCCAACCCATCAGCAGCGGTAATTCGCTCACTGCTGCAACACACCCATGACGTGTCGATCTACGCCAAGGACATGGCCTATCCGCTGAGGGCAGAGGTCCACGACCTCGACCTGAGTAGTGGGCGGTTGGTGTTGGAAGTGGCATATGTCGGCCCAGATATCGAGCGCTATCTGGTCAACGGCGGAATCAGCTTCGACCTGGAGGCCATGAAGGGTGCAATGGCCATAGAGCGAGAGTCCTACAGTCTCAGCAACGTCGCCGCCAAGCTGCTCAAGACCGATAGCACGCTCTATCACCTGGAATGCCAGCTCCCGGATTCCGTGTTCGTGGCCGAGCAACGTGGGGCAATCCGTATTCCCTTTGTTCTTGGTATGCAGACCCGAGTCAGCCTCGAGGTCTATCTGCACGAGCTCAATGTGCCGGGACGACTGCGAAACCTGTCGGTGGGGGGCTGCATGGTCGATATTGACCTGGCCGAGAGCGTCGCCATCAATGTTGACCAGGAGATTCCTGGCATCACTCTCGAGTTTCCCAATGGGGAGAGTTTCTTCGCCGAGGGCATGATTCGTCACATCCGCCCCTTCGGCAATCACGGTTATGCCGCGGTCGGCGTACAATTCATCAACCTGAGCACGTCACAGTCGGAAGCGCTGTTCCGCTATGTGAACGAGTCGGAGCGTGAAGCCGCCTACCGCACGGGAGCCAACGACAAGCTCGACTACCACTCCCCGCTGTTCAGCCCCGGGGCCAAGGAGAAGAAGATCCAGCAGCGCGAAGCTCAGGAGCGCGAGAAGCGTTCGCGCCAGTCGCCCATGGAGCGCGGCGTCATGGATGTGGCACATCAGCTCCAGGTGGGTCTGATGTACATGAAGACCCGCCATCTCTTTCCTGAGGAGATCTTCTACGACTGCGTCGATACTCTGCGCTACTTGGTGGAGCAGGATCGCAAGGCGTTTCTCTACGCCCTTTCGTTATTGCGCGACGAGCCGGAGTGGGTCCGCCACGCGGTGCAGGTCGCCGGCCAGCTGGCCGATATGCTGCTGATCCGAGACCCACACGACCCCAGGGTGCGCGAGGCTGTTCTGGGCGCCCTGCTGCACACCCAGGGCAAGCCACTGCTGATCGGCCCGCAGCTCCCATCGCTCAAGGTCAACATGAACCCAATGCAGAAGGAGATGCTCACTGGCCATGTGGCGGCACTCTCACACAAGCTGCAGGCGCTTGGCTGGTCACCGAGTCCCTCCTGCCGCGAGATCGTCGAGAACGCCAACGAGCGTCTGAACGGTACAGGTTATCCGGCAGGCAAGCGCGGTGACGAGCTTCCTGACCTGGTGCGCTTGATCGCGGTGATCAAGGCAGTCAACCGACTGATGCATACCCGCAACGGTATTCCGCCGCGCACGCCGCTGGATGCTTATCGCATGATCAATGATGCCGCCTCGGCCTTCGACAAGACGGTACTGGTGGAGTACATCCAGGTCTACGGACTCTATCCGATCGGCAGCCTGGCCAAGTTCTCTGGGGGATTCCTCGCCTGGGTGATGGATATCGACAGCAAGGGAATGCCCAGCCGGGTGAAGGTGGTCAAAAACCTCCGCTTCCCTGATACCAACATCAGCAGTGAGCTGAGCAGTAGCGACTTCACACAGATCGGCAAGCTGGAAGATATCGTCAATCCAGCCGACTACGGCGTGAAGGTCATCAAGGTCTAGCGGACACAAAGAAAGCCCTGAAAGACCTCATAGCCCAGCGACATCAGGTAATTATGCTGCTCCACCGTTTCGGTACCCTCGGCGACCACCCTGAGGTCGAGTTCCTGGGCCAAGGTGATGGCGTCCTGGCAGATGGCGGCATTCTTGTCGCTCTCGGCGGCGTCCTGTACGAAGCTGCGGTCGATCTTGATCTTGTCGATCGGCAAGTCACGCAGGTGGCTCAGGCTGGAGAAGCCGGTGCCGAAGTCATCGATGGCGGTATTGACCTCCATACCGCTCAGGGCGTGGAGGATATCGATGGCCCCGTAGGTGTCGCGAATCAGTATGCCCTAGACAAGCTCCAGCTCCGGATGCTCTGGTGCCAAGCCCATCTAGTCCAGCACGTTGTGCAACGTTGAGGCGATGAAGTTGAAGGGAGCCATGACCAACTCAGCAGGCCCTCCCCGGCCAGCTTTTGGGCATCTTGGCAAGCCTGACGCATCACCCAGCAACTCTGCGGGATGATCTGGCCGGACTCTCCCGGGTTGGTAACGAATTTACCGGTGAGATGAAGCCCGTAGTGGGCTGATGTCAGCGGACCAGCGCTTCCAGTCCGTCGACATGGCTTTCCCACTGGCGCGAGCAACGAGCGTCACACGACACTTGATGCCAGGCATTCAGCTACAGGCATCGACCCACAACGAGACACCATGTCTGACCTTAAAGAGTTGACGCGATACTTTTAAACACACCGTTGACCCAGCGGGAGTACCGTCTCGGCGACGATGACCTGCTGATTTCGCGCATCATTCTTCAGAAAAGACGATGCCGTTCGTGAAAGCCACTGCCGCCAACCCGGGAAGGGTCGCCAGGAAAGCAACTGGTCCTACCACTTAAGATGGCGATGCACTCAAGATGCCCGGTCGCAGGCCGACAAGAAAGTAAACTTTTTCTGCCACCCCCCATTGGAGTCTCACGTGCCAGCCCGTCGTCTCAACTTCCTCAGTGGATTCAGCCTGCAGACTCGCCTGCTATGCCTCGTTCTACTCCCCCTCCTAGTGGTGACCGTTTCCTTAGTGCTGCTCAATGCCCAGGAACGGGCTGCCGACACGCGTGCGGCGCTCGAAGCGCAGCGTGGTCGCCTGGTGGAGTTCCGTAAGGCGGCGATTCGTGACGTGGTCAATACCGCCAAGAGTGCCATCGCGCCGATCGTGGCCAACAGCGAGCTGAGCGATCCCGAGGCGAGAGAGCGTGCCGCCGAGGTACTGCGCGCCATCCGGTTCGACGGTAACAACTATATTTTTGTTTATCGCTATGATGGCACCAACATCGTGCTTCCCCATTCGCCGGAGCGGGAAGGCAAGGACCTAAGCGACCTGCAATCGCCTAATGGTGACTACATCGTCAAGGACTTCATCGAGGTGGGCCGCAAGGGCGGCGGCTTCTACGAGTATCCGTGGGAATACCCGGGTACCTCGGACATCGAGCCCAAGCAGTCCTATATCGCCGACATTCCCGAGTTCGGCTGGGTGCTGGGCACCGGTGCTTACGTGCGGGATATCGAGGAGACCATGGCCGGCATCGAGGCCGCGGCCTCGGGTGAGCTTCGCAAGAGTATCCTGAGCGCTGCCTTGACGGGGCTCGCGATTTTCCTGGGGGTGGCACTGTTGGCAGCCTGGCTGGTTCGCCAAGCCGTGCGGCCCATCCGTGAGACGTCCATGGCGATGAGCGATATCGCTAGGGGCAAGGGGGATCTTACGCGACGCCTGACGGTGCACGGCCGTGATGAGGTGGGAGAGCTCGCCACCCAGTTCAATGCCTTCGTGGAGCGCATGCAGCACACGCTGATCGAGGTCCGCGGCAGCACCCGGGAAGTGACCTATTCGGCCCAGGACATTTCCCGTGGCAGCGAGGAGCTGGCCAGTCGGACCGAACAGTCGGCGGCAAACCTGCAGGAGACCTCGGCCTCCATGGAGGAGATCACCTCCACCGTGAATAACAGCGCGGAGTCTGCCCAGCAGGCCAACCAGCTGGTGACCAGCACCGCCGACGTTGCCCGCCAGGGCGAGCAGGCGATGCAACAGGTCGAGCGCACCATGGGGGATATCCGCACCTCCGCTGAGCGCATCAGCGAGATCATCACGCTGATCGACGGCATTGCCTTTCAGACCAACATCCTGGCGCTGAATGCCTCGGTAGAGGCGGCGCGTGCAGGCGAGCATGGTCGCGGCTTCGCGGTGGTAGCCCAGGAGGTCCGCAGTCTTGCGAGCCGCTCCAGCGATGCCTCCAAGGAGATCCGCGAGCTGATTGATGTGTCTGTCGCGCATGCGCGTGATGGCAGCACAATCGTTCAGCGGGCAGGCGGCACTATGCAGGAGATCGTGGAGAGTGTTGCCCGAGTCACCGACGTGATCGCGGAGATCAGCGCAGGGGCACGAGAGCAGAGCAGCGGCATCGGACAGATCAATACCGCGGTGGCGGAGCTGGATACCATGACCCAGCAGAACGCCGCCATGGTATCGCAGGCCTCCTCCAGCGCCGCGGAGATGACCCGTCATGCCGAGCAACTCCGCGAGCTCGTGGACTCCTTCATCCTCGGCGAGGACAGCGCCTATAAAGCATCGCCCAGCGAGACCGCGCCAACGCTGATGCACAAGGTCGAAAAGCGCAAGCGCATGGAGCGTGCAGCCGTCGCCGACGAGTGGGAAGCGTTCTGACAGACATCCATGGTTTGGGCTTCCCGCCTTTTTAGATCATAGCCCGGTGGTTCAGCTCGCCGGGCTACCTTTTAAGTTCCAAGAGAGACTGCCCCACTCGCTCGAGTGACATTTTGACAAGAACACTATCGAAAAACAGGCCAGCGTAGGGTCTCCTAGTCGGTCTGATCGGAGCTTAACGCTTGGTCCGGGTTTCAGGGGCCGCTTCAGTCAGCATACGACAATATCAATTATCTCTAATTTTTCATGCAGTCCACTGCCTAGACTGATGGTTTCTCACATTGTGGGTGGAGCAAAACCAGGGGGAAGGTCACTGTGAACTCATCCCCTCCGATCCGGGCCACGAGATCCGGTTCCCTCAGCGTCGAATGGAGCCGCTCGCCTACCTGTCGCAGCAGGTCATCTCCCATGGCATGCCTGTGGGCATCATTGACAGCCTTGAATCGGTCAAGGTCGATGAACAACAGGGCAAGCGTCTGGCCTTGTCGTTCCGCTAGCTGGATCGCTAGCCGCAACCGAGAGAAAAACTCGCTACGGTTGGCAAGCCCGGTCATAGGGTCGAACTGGGCCAGCTGGCGATACTTCGCCTCGCTGGCCAACAACGATGCTTCCAGGGCCTTCAGCTCGGTGCTGTCATTGACATACCCCGTCCACAGGATGGTGCCATCATTGAGTCGCTGTGGCTTATCGTGGGCCTCTACCCACAAGACATGGCCATCGCGGTGGAGCATGCGAAACTCCGAGTGCCATGACACCATCTGCTCAGCAGCGAAGAGGCTTTCACGAATCACCCTCTCGGTCTCCTCAGGATGGATCCGTCCCATCAGCGCATCAGCATCCGCCAGCGCCTCTTCTACCTTCACCCCGAACATGGTCTCGGCGCGCTCGCCGACGAAGGAGTAATACCAGTGGCCCTCCGACGACCGGCATAGTTGGAACACGAACTCCAGCATGAAGGCGGCCACGGTAGTGAGCTGCTGTGCAAAATTTCGTGTCCAGGTGATTTCGCGAGCGGAGACGACCAGCCTTCCAGCTTGCGCTGGCCCTATGGAACGGAAAAGAACATGCCAGGTGCGCTGGCCGCTGGGAACTGCGTAAGCCTGCTCGAACTCGACGGTGTCGCCCTTGGCAAGACACCGCCGGTACTCCAGTGCCAGCCTTTCGGCATCCTCGATGGCAGTACCGCCTCCAGGCGAGCATTCTCGACCTGATACCGGGCAAAGCCGGTGGCTTCCACGAAGGCACCGTTAACCTTCAGGAAACGGAATCCGCCATCGGCTTCGGATTGAACAACCTTAGACACATCCGGGCAGTCTTCGAAGGCGGCGTGAATCAGGTCCATCAAGGCTCCTCGTGGAATGTTCGCTCCCGGCCTTGGGAGCAGACGCTACCTCCCAGCCTACTTCTGAGAGAGGTCATGCCTATTCTCCGTTATCGGCCAGCATCCCGTCAGCCTGAACAGATTGGTGTGTGCTCCATGGCCAAACGCCCAGGAGCAGCGAACGGTGCCACTCGGTAGCATTACCTCTTACCTTGCCTGCGTCGCTTCTGGATCGCCAACACGACCAACGTCAGCGCCGTCAGCGGCAGAGCGAAATAGACCAGGGCGCCGAAAACCGGTAGCGCATCATGCTGGATCGCCGCCAGGATCAGGTAGAGGGTATAGATCAGGTAGTAGGCCAGCAGCACGCCGCCCTCCCAGCGGTCGATCATCCCGCCGGTGAAGCAGATCGGCAGGCAGGCCAGGGCGACAACAATCATCACCGGGATATCGAACCCCAGCATGGCGTCGGAGACGGCGATGCCCGACGGAGCCAGCAGCCCCGTGAGCCCCAGCACGCCGAGGATATTGAAGATGTTGCTACCCACCACGTTGCCCACGGCGATATCCCGCTCGCCGCGCAGCGCGGCGATAATCGAGGTCACCACCTCGGGCAACGAGGTGCCGGCGGCGATGATGGTCAGGCCGATCACCTGCTCGCTGATACCCAGCGACTGGGCGAAGCTCACTGCGCCCTCCACCAGCCAGCGCGAGCCCAGCACCAGCATGCCCAGGCCGACCGCCACGTAGAGCAGGTTGATGCCCAGGGAGGCGGAGGCTGCTTCTGCCTCTTGTCCTGTCTCCGCCGACTGTGCCTTGGCGTTCTGTCGGAACAGGAACACTAGGTAGGCGGCCAGGCCGGCGACCAGCAACATACCGTCGAGGCGGCCGATGCCGCCGTCCAATGCCAACAGCAGCACGGCTAGGGAGAGTCCTACCATCAGCGGGATATCGAATCGGATCAGTTGCTGCGCCACCACCAGCGGCACGATCAGGGCCGAGACCCCCAGGATGAACAGCACGTTGAAGATGTTGCTGCCCACCACGTTGCCCAAGGCGATACCCGCCTGGTCATCGACAGCCGCCTTGAGGCTCACCGCGAGTTCCGGCGAGCTGGTGCCAAAGGCCACCACCGTCAGACCGATGATCAGAGGCGACATACCGACACGGGTGGCCAGACGCGAGGCGCCTCTCACCAGTCCCTCAGCGCCGGCGATCAGCAGTACTAGCCCAGCCACGAATGCCAAAAGCGCCATGCGTCCCCCCAAGTCAGATCGTCGTCATGGGCAAGTATTATCGATGCCCGAACGAATGGCACTCTCAATCCGCATCGAAAAGGCATGGTGCCCTTATCCGGAAGCCACCTGTCAAATTATACTTAAATATCTACCGGAGTAACCCATAGAATTTAATCTTCCTGCATATTGATTCATAATAGGCCTTCATCGAAACGCTATCAGGAGCGCCAATGTCTCTACTCAACACGTATGTGGAAAAAGAGCAGCAGCTGAAGCAGCTGAAAGACGAGCTGGACAAGCTGAAGAACGACGAACGTCTCAAGGCAGAGTTGGAGTTCAAGAACCACCTCGAAACCCTGATGCGCGAGTTCGATAAGTCGGCGGCCGAGGTCATCCACCTGCTCGACCCGAAGCCCACCGCCAACAAAACCTCAAACAGCACCAAGAGCACAGGTCGTGCCAAGCGCAAGCTGAAGATTTACAAGAACCCAAACACGGGTAAGGTTGTCGAGACTAGGGGCGGCAACCAGAAAACGCTGAAGGGCTGGAAAGAAGAGTACGGTGCCGACACCGTAGAAAGCTGGCTGGTAAGAACCGAAGATTAATGAGTCCTGACCTGCTCACCAAAAACAGCTGGGCAGGTCAGCTTTCGGCCAAAAGCTGACATTTAGCCCCCCCCCTGATGTAACGCTAAGCTCTGAGGTAAATTGAAACGAAGCGAAAATTCATCAGCTGCAGCTTCTTGTTAAGATTTTCATGAAGGAAAATCTTTATCTTCGTATGCAAATTTCTCCATACGCAGCTCATGTTCTGTTTTTACAGGGTACTGAACCTGTCCATTTTGTTTTATCCAACCCACGCTATACCTCGGACAAAAACCATGATCTGAGTACTGTATGCTATATACACCTAAAAGAACCCAGCCCTTAGCTAAATGCCGATTAACCTTATCATTATATTCAAATTCGAGAACTTCAACAACATCTTGTGGATTAAATTTTTGTGATGACATTTTAACTCCGCTACTTGTACTGTGGTTTACATTCTGCTTTTCCCGACATGCCCGCTTGGGTCCTCAGTTGCCTTAGCCATTCAGATTAGCATAGACTAACATTCCGCACCCGGTCGAATGCTGCCCTGCTTTTTACTACAATCAACTATCCATTTCATCCAGCCATCTAGAAATTATTAATCCGCAATCAAAAGTAGCATTTGCATAAGCCTCAACACCAGACAAATAAGCTTGTCTACCCAAGGTCTCAATTATCACATCTTTGGTGCCGCCATTACTTCCCACCCATAAAGTGTCTATAACTTCGAGATCCATACGTGTCGCATTGCGACGTAGTTCTGAAATAACACATGAAGAATTGCGGTAGACTATATCTTCTAGTTCAACATCATCGTTTCCCTCAATCGGAAAATCATCGGCATAGACACGATAGGAGGAGGGGATCACCTTACCGCTTAATATTCTTTGTAAAAGTTCATCCTGGCTCAACAGGCTATGTGAGTAGCTCCTGTCCGGTGAACCGCCAATACATCCGCTTAGGATAAGCATTGTCAACATAGTAAAAGTTGTTTTCATTTTTCTCCTAAGTATCTATCTATTTACCGGAATGCCCGCTCTGGGTCATTAATTGAAAACTTAGATATAGACCCACTGCTGAAGTCCACAAAAATTACAGTATTTTCGTAAAAAAATAACTAGATCTTGCTTTATTTACATTCCTAAAATCTTAAAAACTTACTCATACGTAAACCTTTGTGCAAACATAATAGCTATCATAACCAGTGCGATCTCTTCTAGTTTCTCGCATCCATTCTCATGTATGGCTTTTTTAATTTCAGGCAGTACAATCTCTAAATCAGAAACGTGAAAGTAATGAACATCGCCTCCAAATTCCAAGACTGCCAACCTCGTCTCCATTGGCCATTTTTTACTTTCTTTTACTTTAAAAACACTATAAACCACGTTGTCGTCAAATGAGTAAACAGCCCCTGCCGGGATATGGTATCTAGTCCGAGGCTTAAGCTGCCGAGGCGGAACCTCTCTTCTATCAGGATTTAGTGAAGCAGTCTCAAAGATTTCACAAAAATTCTTAGCGGCCCTAATCTCCTTTCTATTCGCACGTTCTTTAAGCTTGTGGAATGAAGAAAATCTAGTACTCACTGATGTAGGATGAGAAACTAACGAGGGGATATGAATTTGAAACCAATAATTAAAAACCCTCTTCTTCATTCCGAAGTCTGACTTAGCCTCCAAGTGGTTAACCACTTTTTTTAAATCCTTTTGAATCGTATCTTTAGCATGATCACTAGTAAAAGCAAATGTCAAACCATTATGGTTGTACGCAACTTTAGTTACATCAGCAGCAACGCAGCCAAAGACGTTCCTCCCATCACGTTTTTCGGGCATTCTTTTTTGCAGCTGTACTTCAGCATCTCTTATTCTTTTGCTCAATTGTTTACTGCTGGCAATTCTCTTGCATTCAATATAAAAGGCTTCTTTTTTGGAAACAGCAATAATATCAGTTTCGGTAGTAAGATCAACATGACAACCATATTGCAAAAAATAACTAGCGATTCTAAGCTCAAACTGAGCATTCCTAGAGTCAGAGTCTTTATCCAGTGCGGCAAAATCACTTCCGCCGATCATGAGCTCCAACTTCTCATCACCACCTAAAGGCTCTTTGCATTTCAACCCCCTCAATATCCACATAAGCTCGTGAACTTCCCGCAACACATAAAGCTCCCAATCTAATGGGCTTTCAAACGGTCCTGTCAAAGAATTTTTAAATACTCTCCAAGGATCTGAGTCTTTCTCCAAAACCAAAGAAAAATAGTCTAGATACCTCTCAATCCTTGTATTTGTAGGGTCCCGGATGATCGGATCGCCTATAGAAGTTATCCTCTGTTAGCAGCCAGGGAGCTTCTTCAGCAATTCATCCGGGAGCAGGTTCATGGACATCAAGCTGCATAAACAGGCGACCACGACACCGAAGATCCGGTCAGAGATCCAGGCCGCGCCCTCCAGCATCACGGATAGCGAGCTGGCCCGCCAGTATGGCGTCGCCACCGCGACCATCCGGCGCTGGCGGTACCGTGACGATGTCCACGACCGATCGCACACGCGTCACAACCTGCTGGCCACGCTCACGCCCGAGCAAGAGGAGGTGCTGATCGCAGCGCGCGAATTCCTTCGCCTCGGCCTGGATGATCTCCTCGTCGTGGCGCGTGAGTTCCTGAACCCCCGGTTGTCTCGCTCCGGCCTGCATCGCATGCTCCAGCGGCGCGACGTGCCGACACTTGCGGAACTCGCTCGGCAGGACGCCGGAGATGACGAGAAGCCACGGCACAAGCCCTTCAAGGACTACGAACCGGGGTATGTGCACATCGACATCAAGCACCTGCCTCAGATGCCCGACGAGGAGCAAAAGCGCTACCTGTACGTCGCCATCGATCGCGCCACGCGTTGGGTGTATCTGGAGATCCGAAGCAGTCAGTCCGCGAAGGATGCTCGCGCGTTCATGAAGCAGGTGGAAGAGAAGGCGCCCTTCAAGATCCAGACGGTGCTGACTGACAACGGCAAATCCTTCACCGATCGCTTCACACGTGCAGGTGAGCGCAAGCCCAGCGGCCGGCATCCGTTTGACCAGGAGTGCCGGGCACATGACATCGAACACCGCCTGATCAAGCCGGGAAAGCCGCAGACGAACGGCATGGTGGAGCGCTTCAACGGCCGCATCAGCGACGTGCTGGCGACTCGGCGCTATGCCTCAGCCGAGGACCTGGAGCAGACGCTGAAACGCTACACTTGGCTGTACAATCACCACATCCCGCAGAAGGCGCTGCACCACCAATCACCCATTGCGATGATGAAAGAATGGCAGACTAAACGGCCTGAGCTATTTACCAAGCGGGTGGTTAATCACACGGGACCCGACATGTATTCTTTAGCCTTATCCCTTTTAAAGAGAGATACTCATTAATTTCGACTAGATCCTGAAAGTGATGGGAGTACTCTAGTGATGGAAGCGTTTGCAATGGCAAGTTGTATGTTTTTTCTTTTTCCATGCTTTTCAAACCCTAAAACTTAACGCAATAATTAATCAACAGCTTCAGGAAACCATGCAGCGGAATTGATGAATTCTTCGTGTCCGCTTTGGGTCGACAGTTGACATTAGCTATCACTCAGAAACCGCATCACATTCCGCCTTTATCTGATCCAATCCCCCACGGTGCTGCAACAATTTCAGCGCTTCGCACCCGGCCTCAAATATACGTTCTCGCTGCTCTTCCATGTTTTTGGAGCCTCGGAGAATTTCGATTAGCGGGGTTTCCAGATAAAGAGGATGGTAGGTATTTGCTTGCTGCTCTTCCCCATGGTCGTAGAAGGTCCAGCGGCTTTCTTGCGATATTTCGGCTAATGTCGCTTTTAATGCTCGATAGCTGTCCATGGATGGATAATAGCGACGCAGAGCATTACTAAAATCGAGGATAAGCTGCAGCTTGACGGTGTCTTCGGTCCGATGGTTAATCAGGTGGTCGCTGCCATCCAGCACGCAACCGATGAAAATACCTGGGCTCCATTTGCGTTTGGCATCGGTGCGGAGAAATTCGATGCCAATCCGCCCCCAGCGCATACGCTTCATCTCGGCTTGGTAACCGCCCTCCACCGGCCAGTCTCGTGCAGCGAGGGGAGTGAAGGCTTTTTCCAGTTGCTGGGGCAGTTTGCCTGCCGAAGGGAAGTAGCGAATGGCTTCGTGGGCGATGGGGGCCGCAGGCTGAAGGCCTTCATGTGCCAGCAACGCAAGGAAGTTCTCGATATGAAAACGCTCCGTGGCTCCCTCTACCTCACCCAGGTACTGCTCAAGCGTCCTGTGTATATCACTCCAACACAGGTTGGCATCGGCTGCTTCGCTGTGCTGATGGCGGCTGGCGGTAATCGCCACGACGCGGATCTCAGAGGCAGAGAATTGCTGACAAGCCAGCTCACGATAGCCATTGATCTGATCGTCTCCCAGTCCGGACCACACCTTGTGCTCGAAGATCAACGCCATTCCGGGCCAAGTCACCTGCATATCAGGACGGCGACTCCCTAGGCGTGCCTGAGTGCTCCACTCAACGTCTTCACTGTCCCGTGGCAGATCGAATCCCTCTCCTTCGGGCATGGCTCGTTGCAGATATGCCAGCACCGCCTCGCTGATGCCGCTACTGCTGCGCAACAGCCAGGCAAACACTTCAGTGATGAAGTTTTCCAGGGAGTCCCTACCCTCACGAGGGCGATATTGGCGAAGGCTGACCAGTAAGCTGCTATCCATTGCGCGTTTCCTATCCTGTGTGTTCCTGCCGGTTTTGGTGCTGTCTGTTCTCGACAGGTAGCAAGGCCAGCCTAGCACAGTATGCTTAGCCTTCTAGCGTAGCGTAAGCTTGGGTAACTAAAGCTGCCCACCCTCCATCGACGAGCAGGATGCTGCCATGGACAAGAAGGCCCTCAGCGAACGGGATATCTGTACCAAGTTCATCACGCCAGCGCTGGAGCGCGCCGGCTGGGATATCCAGTCCCAGGTGCGCGAGGAGGTGTCGTTTACCAATGGCCGCATCATCGTGCGAGGCAGGCTGCACACCCGCGGCAAGCGGCGTCGCGCCGACTACGTGCTCAGCTTCCAGAAGAACCAGCCCATCGCGGTGATCGAGGCCAAGGACAACAAGCACGGCCTAGGCGACGGCATGCAGCAGGGGCTGGCCTACAGCGATGCCCTGGACGTGCCCTTCGTGTTCGCAAGCAACGGCGACGGCTTCCTGTTCCATGACCGCACCGGGCTGGGCGAGCAGACCGAAACCGTGCTCGGCCTGGACGACTTCCCCTCACCGGAAGCGCTGTGGGAGCGCTACTGCCAGCACAAGGGCATCGGCCGGGCCGCGCGCACAGTGGTGGAGCAGCCCTTCTACGACGACGGCAGTGGTCGAACGCCACGCTACTACCAGACGGTGGCCATCAACCGCACCGTGGAGGCGGTGGCCCGCGGCCAGGACCGCATCCTGCTGGTGATGGCCACCGGCACCGGCAAGACCTTCACCGCCTTCCAGATCATCTGGCGGCTGTGGAAGGCCAAGCAGAAGAAACGCATCCTCTTTCTCGCCGATCGCAACATCCTGGTCGACCAGACCAAGAACAACGACTTCAAGCCATTTGGCCAGGCGATGACCAAGGTCACCAACCGCACGGTGGACCCGTCCTACGAGATCTATCTCTCGCTCTATCAGGCGGTGACCGGCAGCGAGGAAGACAAGAACATTTACAAGCAGTTCTCGCCGGACTTCTTCGACCTGGTGGTGATCGACGAATGCCACCGCGGCAGCGCCGCCGTGGACTCCGCCTGGCGCGCGATCCTGGAATACTTCTCCTCGGCCACCCACATCGGTCTAACCGCCACGCCCAAGGAGACCAAGGAGGTCTCCAACATCGACTACTTCGGTGAGCCGGTCTACACCTACTCGCTCAAGCAGGGCATCGAGGATGGCTTCCTCGCCCCCTACAAGGTGGTGCGGGTGGATATCGACCGCGATCTGCAGGGCTGGCGGCCCAGCAAGGGCCAGCGTGACGCGCTGGGCCAGGAGATCGAGGACCGCATCTACAACCAGAAGGATTTCGACAGGCAGCTGGTCCTCAAGAAACGCAGCGAGCTGGTGGCCCGAAAGGTCACCGAGTTCCTGGAGAACAGCGACCCCTACCAGAAGACCATCGTCTTCTGCGAGGACATTGACCACGCCGAGCGCATGCGCCAGGCGCTGGTGAACCTGAACCCCAAGCGAGTCGCCGAGAACCGTAAGTACGTGATGCGCATCACCGGCGACGAGAATGAAGGCAAGGCTGAGCTCGACAACTTCATCGACCCGGAAGCGCGCTATCCGGTCATCGCCACCACCAGCAAGCTGATGACCACCGGCGTCGACGCCCAGACCTGCAAGCTGATCGTGCTCGACCAGCGCATCCAGTCGATGACCGAGTTCAAGCAGATCATCGGCCGCGGCACTCGCATCAACGACGACTACCACAAGCACTGGTTCACCATCCTCGACTTCAAGAAGGCCACCGAGCTGTTTGCCGACCCCGACTTCGACGGCGAGCCGGTGAAGGTCTACCAGCCCAAGGGCGACGATGCCCCCATCGTGCCGGATGACGAGATCAGCGACGACGATCACCCGGACGCCGGCCAGCCGGTCGACGGGGTCGCCGAGGTGGAAGGCGACTACGAGGTCGAGCCCGGCGAGACCTGGCAGACTGACGACACTATCACTGGGGCCGACTTCGGTAATGACGAGGGCCCCGGCAAGCGGGTCAAGTACGTGGTCGACGACGTCGAGGTCAGCGTGGTGGCCGAGCGGGTGCAGTACCTCGATGCGAATGGCGACCTGATCACCGAGAGCCTGCGCGATTACACCCGCAAGAAAGTGAAAGAGCAGTTCGCCTCCCTGGATGACTTCCTGCGCCGCTGGCAGGATGCCGAGCGCAAGCAGGCAATCCTCGACGAGTTGGAGGAGAACGGCGTCTTCTGGGACGACCTGATCAAGGAGCTGGGCGACCGACTCGGCGACGAGCCCGACCCCTTCGACGTGATCTGCCACATCGCCTTCGACCGCCCGCCGCTGACCCGCCGCGAGCGCGCCGAGCAGGTGAGGAAGCGCGACATCTTCGGCCGCTATGAAGGCCAGGCCCGCCAGGTGCTGGAATCCCTGGTCGACAAGTATGCCGATGCCGGCATCGTGCCTATCGAAGACATCAACGTCCTCAACGTCGCTCCCTTCAGCCAGATCGGCACGGTCACGGAGCTGGTCACCGCTTTCGGCGGAAAGCCCGGCTATACCCGCGCAGTCCACGAACTGGAAGAGGCCCTCTACCAGTCCGGCAGCTGATCGCGGTTATGCTATGCACACCCTGATGCCGGCCACTCCCAGTGGGTGAGCCGGCGTCATTGCAACAGACACCAAGGAAGCTCTCGACTCATGGCCATCAGCACCACCATCAAATCCATCCAGGACATCATGCGCAAGGACGTCGGCGTGGACGGCGACGCCCAGCGCATCGGCCAGCTGGTCTGGATGCTGTTCCTGAAGATCTTCGACGACCGGGAGCAGGAGTGGGAAATCCTCAATGAGGACTACCGCTCGCCGATTCCCGAGCCGCTGCGCTGGCGACACTGGGCCGCCGATCCGGAGGGTATGACCGGCGATGAGCTCAAGGAGTTCGTCGACACCATGCTCTTCCCCGGCCTGCAGCAGCTCCAGGCCCGCGGCGACGACTACCGCGGCGTGGTGGTCCGCAACGTCTTCGAGGACGCCTACAATTACATGAAGTCCGGCCAGCTGATGCGTCAGGTCATCAACAAGCTGCAGGACGGCATTAACTTCAACAAGGCCAGCGAGCGCCACGAGCTGGGCGACATGTACGAGCAGATCCTCAAGGACCTGCAGAGCGCCGGTAACGCCGGCGAGTTCTACACTCCGCGCGCGGTGACCCGCTTCATGGTGAACCGAGTCGATCCCAAGCTCGACGAGAGCGTGATGGACCCGGCTTGCGGCACCGGCGGCTTCCTCACCTGCACCATCGATCACAAGCGCAAGCAGTACGTGAAGACCCCGGAAGACGAGCAGACCCTCCAACGCACCATCCACGGGGTGGAGAAGAAGCCGCTGCCCCACCTGTTGGCCACCACCAACCTGATCCTCCACGGCATCGAGGTGCCCGATCAGGTCAAGCACGACAACACCCTGGCCCGGCCGCTGCGCGACTGGGGGCCCAGGGAGCGGGTCGACGTCATCGTCGCCAACCCGCCCTTCGGCGGCATGGAGGAGGACGGCATTGAGACCAATTTCCCCCAGGCCTTCCGCACCCGCGAGACCGCCGACCTCTTCATGACGCTGTTCATCCACCTGCTGAAGGACGGCGGCCGTGCCGCCGTGGTGCTGCCGGACGGCTTCCTGTTCGGCGAGGGCATGAAGACTCGCCTCAAGGAGAAGCTGCTCACCGAGTGCAACCTGCACACCATCGTCCGGCTGCCCAACGGCGTGTTTAACCCCTATACCGGCATCAAGACCAACCTGCTTTTCTTCACCAAGGGCCAGCCCACCGAGGCGGTGTGGTACTACGAGCATCCCTACCCCGAGGGCGTGAAGAACTACAGCAAGACCCGCCCCATGAAGGTCGAGGAGTTCCAGGCCGAGATCGACTGGTGGGGCGATGAAAGCGACGGCTTCACCGCCCGGGAAGAGACCCATCAGGCCTGGCGGGTGCCTGTCGAGGAGATCCAGGCGCGCCACTACAACCTGGACATCAAGAATCCTTACCAAGGCGAGCAGATCAGTCACGACCCCGACGAACTGCTGGCACAGTACGCCCAGCAGCAGGCCGAGATCCAGGAGCTTCGCGACCAGCTCAAGGACATCCTCGACGACGCCCTGGGCCACTCCTCCCAGCAGCAGGAACAGAAGCAGGAACAGGAGGAGCAGGCATGAGCGTGCGGGAGCTGATCACCGACCACCTCGACCTATGGACCGGTGCCGTCACCCACAAGAGCAGCGCCGGGCGGGGCAACAACGGGAAGGTCGAGCTGACCGGCATCAAGAAGCTGCGGGAGCTGATCCTGGAGCTGGCCGTGCGCGGCAAGCTGGTCGAGCAGGACCCAAATGACGAGCCCGCCAGCGTGCTGTTGGAGCGTATTACAGAGGAGAAGGCCCGGCTGGTGAAGGAAGGGCAGATCAAGAAACCTAAGAAGTTGCCTAAGGTTTCTCTGGAGGAGCTTCCAGCCCCAGTGCCAGTGGGATGGGAAGCCGTGACACTATCCCATTTAGGTGTGTTCTGCGGAGGTAAGACACCAAGTAAATCCAAGAGCGAATTTTGGGATGGTGATATCCCATGGGTCACTCCCAAAGATATGAAGATGGCCGAGGTAACGAACACAGAAGATCACGTAACCCATTCCGCGACAATGACAGGGGGGCTCGAGCTTCTTCCTGAAGACACTGTGCTATTTGTCGTGCGTAGCGGCATCTTGAGGCGAATGTTTCCTACGGCAATTTCTCGCGAAAGCTGCACAATCAATCAAGACCTTAAAGCTCTGAAGCTATACATGCCAGAGATGGCAAGGTATGTTCAAATACTATCTTGGGGCTTTGAGCGCTTCATATTAGAAAGTCTTACAAAAACAGGCACGACAGTAGAGAGCTTGAAGTTCAATGAGTTTTCTGTTCAGCCCTTTCCATTTCCACCTCTGAGTGAACAAAAACGCATCGTCGACAAAGTCGACGAGCTGATGACCCTCTGCGACCGGCTGGAGCAGCAGGTCGGGGATCAGCTGGAAGCCCATGAGGTGGTGGTCGACACCCTCCTAGATGCCCTGACCCACTCCGCGGATGCCGCCGAGCTGGGCGAGAACTGGGTCCGCATCGCCGAGCACTTCGATACCCTTTTTACCACCGAAGCCAGCATCGACAAGCTCAAGCAGACCATCCTCCAGCTGGCGGTGATGGGGCGGCTGGTGCCGCAAGATCCCAACGATGAGCCGGTACCTGGAATGTTGGAGAAGTTGCCAGAACTGCCCAAACCTGCACGCTATAAAAAGAGAAGTAACGAGGTAATAGCAGGAAACTTTGGGCTCTCTATAAACCATCCAGGTTTGCCTGTTCCAAACGGGTGGGAGTGGGTGCCTTTAGTCAGTATCGCACGCTTAGAAAGTGGCCATACCCCGAGCAGAAATCATGCCGAGTGGTGGGGTGGAAGTATTCCTTGGATTGGTATAAAAGATGCCAGGGCTAGTAATGATGGCGTTATTTACGAGACCATACAGACAATAAATGAACAGGGCTTAGAGAACTCGGCTGCAAGATTGCTGCCAGCAGGAACGGTCTGCTTCAGTCGAACTGCATCTGTTGGCTATGTAGTTATCATGGGTAAAGCCATGGCAACAAGCCAAGACTTTGTTAACTGGGTTCCTTCAGATGCAATATCCTCGAACTGGCTCAGGCTTGTCTTAATTGCAGAGAGGCCTGCAATGGGAAGGTTTAGTAAGGGAGCCGTTCACCAAACCATCTATTACCCGGCTTGGCTAGCAATGCATATAGCTCTTCCACCACTGGAAGAACAGAAACGCATCGTTGAAAAAGCCGACGAATTGATGGCCCTTTGCGACGAACTCAAGGTTCGCTTGGGCGAGGCGGGCGGAACCCGCGCTCAGCTAGCCGAGGCGGTGGTGGAACAGGCTGTGTTATGAATGAATCTATCACTCCCGAAAAGTCAGGTCATGTCTATATCATGACGAACCATGCTATGAAAAACATGGTTAAGATAGGAATGACTAAAGGAAGTCCAGAACAACGTGCAAGAGACATTTCCGGCACGGGAGTGCCTGGTTACTGGTGTGTTAACTACAAGTTGTGGGTCATGGATTGCCGCTGGGTAGAGTGGAGTACACACCGATATTTCTCGGAGTTACGTGTTGACAAAAGCCGCGAGTTCTTCAGGGTGGACCCGAAAGTCGCTCAGGTAGTTATCAAACACTTCGCGGATTCACTTTTAGACTTGATGACGTCAACCAAAGGTGCTCAGGATCATGCTGGCAGCGAGGAAAACCGCCAGCCTTTCTCACCAGATATTGACTGGTATGTCTACCCAGAGAGAGAGGAAGTAGATCCAAAAGCCGAAGCCGAAAGGCACAGGAAGCTATTTGAATATGAGAAAAATGAGGAACTCAGAGAGCTGCGCAGGGAAGAGGAAAGGAAGGCAAGACTGCAGAGAGAGCGCGAGGACTTCGAAAGGCGTGAGAAAAGCCGATTGGATGGCTTCAAGGTAGTCAAGACTATCATGCAACAATGCGACAGATGCAATCGTGATTTCACAGTCACACTGATGCGTCACGAGCAGGGTGCCAGATGCCCATTCTGCAATCAATTCTCTCCTACACAGGTTTCTTGGTAGCTTGTTGCATAGATAAAGGCTTGATATTCAGGGATGTCGTCGCAGTCATTTCGGAAAAGACAGTCTTTGATTTCCACTAAAACACACAATAACTAATATGAGTAGTTCTGAGTTGTTAGAAATAAAGTAGAAGGCAAGTATTTTCCATCGAAAAGCCCCGTTTTAAGCTGTTGATAATTATTCGAGTACTCGCGCATCAGGAGTAGATATGGCGATCGAACAAGGGATCTGGAAGCTGGGAGACACACCGCAGAAGCTGCAGCCAACGGGGCTGGCCGACGAGGGGCTACTGGAAGAGCAGATCATGCAGGACGTCTCGATCCTCAACCGCGACTGGCTGTTGATCGGCCGCCAGGTGCGCACCGCCTTCGACAAGTTCATCGACCTGCTGGCGATCGATGCCAACGGCAACGTCGTCATCATCGAGCTCAAGCGCGACAAGACCCCGCGGGACGTGGTGGCCCAGGCCATCGACTACGCCTCCTGGGTGGTCACCCTGGCCGACTATCAGCTGATCGAGATCTACCAGGCGTTTGCCGAGCGCTTTGATCGGCCCCACGCCACCCTGGACGAGGCCTTCGAGGCCAAGTTCGGCATCGCATTGGACAGCGTTACCCTCAACGAAAGCCATCAGCTGGTGGTCGTGGCCACCCGGCTCGATGCCAGCAGCGAGCGCATCATCACCTACCTCAACGCGCACGCCCAGCTATCGATCAACGCGATGTTCTTCGCGGCCTTCGAGGATGGCGGCAACCGCTACCTGAGCCGCGCCTGGATGATCGACCCGGATGAGCCCAGCCAGCCCACAAGCCGCAAGGCGGGGAAGGAGCCCTGGAACGGCGAGTTCTACGCCTCCTTCGGCGACGACCGCCCCTGGGAGCTCGCTCGTCGTTACGGCTTCATCGCCGGCGGCGGTGCGGCCTGGTACTCCAAGACGCTCTCCATGCTGTCCGAAGGCGATCGTGTCTGGGTCAACATCCCCAAGACCGGTTACGTGGGCGTCGGTGAGGTGATCGGTGAGCGCTGCCGGGCAAACAAGTATCGCTTCGATACCGAGGAAGGCAGCAAGACCCTGATGGAGATTGCCTCCAGGGAGGAGTATCACCAGCTCTACCGTCAGATAGGCGATGACGAGGAAGAGGCCGAATTCCTGGTGCCGGTGCGTTGGCTGCACACCGTCAGTCGAAAGGAAGCGTTCAGCGAGGTCGGCCTGTTCGGCAACCAAAACACCGTCTGCAAGCCCACCACGCCAAAGTGGTCGCACACCGTGGAGCGCCTGAAGCAGGGCTGGTGCGTCAGCGACGAACTTACCTAAGCCACTCCACCCCGTAAGCTTGTTATAGCCAAGGGGAGGAACGTGCTAGAAACCGCAATATGGCACCGCTCCGGAAACGACGGGTCTTCAACAGACAGAGTATGGCCGACAAGAAATCAGTTTTGTCGCCCTTATCGTTTCCACAGACTCGACTCATGCTCCGATGCTCTTACCGCTGACGACTCATTGGGTACACCCTGTGAGCCATCATTCCCGTGACGTCGCCGGGGTGACCCATGCCTGTTAAAATTCAGCTGGCTGGCTAGGACAGTGTCCGATCTATATCCAGTGAGTTTGAGCGGTAGCTGAGCCCCTATCTACGGGACAGGAGCGCTCCCGCAATAGAGAGTGTATGTACGTTGGCGGGCAGCGGTGCAGCCTCTCGTCAACTGGCACGCTAAGTCGCGCAGCATTTATCCAGCCCGCCTGCCTAGGTGACGGTCGCGATGAGCACTCTTATGCTCGCAGCGTGAGTAGGGTGTTGAGCGGCTTGCAGGGGCAAAATGTTGATCATAGCCCTACCAACAGCGCCAAAATGCCCGGAACTCAACAAAACAGGTGGATAGTGTTGCGTATGAAGTGGGTCTATCTTGTGAATTATCCGATAAATCATGTGTTTAGGCGGTACGCTCGATCTCTCGATGTGCAGGAAGGTGCTAATAACCGTTCTGATCGGGCGCTAGCCGAGGAGATGCCGTGAAGCTGCTGATTCTGGAGGCCGGCCACTGCCTGAGCCTGGCGATGGCCCGCGAGGCCAACCGGCGCAGCGATACCGAGCTCACCATCGAGCCGGCGTTGCAGACCACGCCGGAGCGCCTCGAGTCGCTGCGCCCGGATGCGCTGGTGATCCCGCCGCTCTCCCGGCCGCTCAGCGCCGAGCCGGCGGCCGTCACGGCGCACGCCGAAGCGGTCGAGGCCTGCATGGAGCTGTGTCGCGAGGCGGATATCCCGCTGGTGTGGTGCGTCTCCGACCAGCTCTACGAGGACGGCTTCGACGTGCCCATCGACGAGCACGTGATTCCCGAGCCCCGGGACGACGGCCTGCGGCGGCTGGTGCGCACCGGCGATCGCATCCGCGCCGAGCTGCCGCACCACCTGATCGTGCGCCTGGGGCCGCTGTTCGCCTTGGAGGGCAGCCACGCCTGGCTCGGCGAGCTGCTCGACACCTTCATCGAGGGCGGCGAGGTGCGGGCGGAGTCCGACGTGATCTTCTGCCCGACCTCGGCGGATGCCGTGGCCATGGCGCTGATCGGCATGCTCCAGCAGCAGCACTGCGGCGCCGACGCCTGGGGCAGCTATCACCTGGCCGGCACCGAGCCGGTGAGCGCCTACACCTTCGTCTCGATGGTACGCACCCAGCTCGACACGCGCCTCGAGGGGCGCGGCGAGCGGGTCGCCCTGGGTAACGCCAAGGCGCTCAAGCACCACCACGACCAGCCGCTGCGCCGGGTGCTGAACTGCCGGCGGGTGCTGGACGTGTTCGGCGTCCACCAGAAGCCCTGGCGCCTGGAGGTGGGCCGCATGCTGGATGCCTGGTGCCTGGTCCGGGCCGAGGAGTCGGCGCCGCAATGAACGTGATCCGCAGCCTGATCTTCTACGTCGGCTACCTCCTGGCCATGCTGGTCTGCGGGGTGCTCTTCCTGCCGCCGGCCCCCTTCCTGCCGCTGGCCTCCCGCTACCGGCTGCTCAACCTCTACAACCATTTCATCATCGCCTGGTTCCGCCTGGCCTGCGGCGTGCGCTACGAGTTCCGTGGCCACGAGCGCCTGCCGGACGGTCCCTGCGTGATACTGGCCAACCACCAGTCCGAGTGGGAGACGGTCTACCTGCAGCTGCTGCACCCGCCGGTCTGCACGGTGCTCAAGCGGGAGCTCCTCAACATCCCGATCTTCGGCTGGGCGCTGCGCCTGCTGCACCCCATCGCCCTGGACCGCTCGAAGCCCGCCCGGGCCATGAAGCAGGTGCTCACCCAGGGCAAGGCGCGACTCGAGGAGGGGCTCTCGGTGCTGATCTTCCCCGAGGGCACCCGGGTCTCGCCGGGGACGCGGGTGCGCTACAACAAGAGTGGGGCGGTGATCGCCTGCCGCGCCGGGATGCCGGTGGTGCCGGTGGCCCACAACGCCGGGGAGCGCTGGCCGGGCCGCCACTGGGTGAAGAAGCCGGGGCGCCTGACGCTCGAGGTCGGCCCGGCGATCGCGACCGAGGGGCGCACCCCGGAAGAGGTGATGGCGGAGGCCGAGGCCTGGATCGAGGCGCGCCTGGCCGAGATCTCCGAGGTGCCGCGGCCCGAGGCGGCGGCGGAGCCGGTGAAGCGCCCTGCCTGACCCGGCCCGAGAGCCTCATGACCAACGCAAGAAGGCGCCCCGCGGGGCGCCTTCTTGCGTTGCGGTCGGACGGAGCCGTCGCCGGCTCCGTCCCTGGCCTCAGTCCTTGAACTTCTCCAGCACCAGGCAGGCGTTGGTGCCGCCGAAGCCGAAGCTGTTGGAGAGCACGCGCTCGACCGCCACGCCGTCGCGGCGTTCGGTGACGATGTCAAAGCCGGCCGCCTGCTCGTCCAGCTGCTCGACGTTGGCCGAGGCGGTGATGAAGTCGTTCTCCATCATCAGCAGCGAGTAGATCGCCTCCTGCACGCCGGTGGCCCCCAGCGAGTGGCCGGTCAGCGACTTGGTCGAGCTCATCGCCGGGGTGCGGTCGCCGAACACCTCGCGGATCGCCTTCAGCTCCGCGACATCGCCCACCGGGGTGGAGGTGCCGTGGGTGTTGACGTAGTCGATGTCGCCGTCGACCGTGGCCATGGCCTGGCGCATGCAGCGCGCCGCGCCCTCGCCGGACGGCGCGACCATGTCGTAGCCGTCGGAGGTGGCGCCGTAGCCGACGACCTCGGCGTAGATCTTGGCGCCACGCGCGCGGGCGTGCTCCAGGTCCTCGAGCACCAGCATGCCGCCGCCGCCGGCGATGACGAAGCCGTCGCGTGCCTGGTCATAGGGGCGCGAGGCCTTCTCCGGCGTCTCGTTGTAGTGGGTCGAGAGCGCGCCCATGGCATCGAACAGGCAGGAGAGGGTCCAGTGCTCCTCCTCGCCACCGCCGGCGAACACCACGTCCTGCTTGCCGAGCTGGATCTGCTCGACGGCACTGCCGATGCAGTGGGCCGAGGTGGCGCAGGCCGAGGAGATCGAGTAATTGACCCCCTTGATCTTGAACGGCGTCGCCAGGCAGGCCGAGACGGTGCTGCCCATGGTGCGCGTGACCCGGTAGGGGCCCACGCGGCGCAGGCCCTTCTCGCGCATGACGTCGGCGGCCTCGACCTGGTTGGCGCTGGACGCGCCGCCGGAGCCGGCGATCAGGCCGGTGCGCTCGTTGGAGACCTGTTCCGGCGTGAGGCCGGCATCCTCGATGGCCTGGGCCATGGAGACGTAGGCGTAGGCGGCGGCATCGCCCATGAAGCGGCGCAGCTTGCGGTCGATCAGGGCGTCCAGATCGATGTCGACGCTGCCCGCAACCTGGCTGCGGAACCCGCGCTCGGCATACTCTTCCTTGAAGCGAATGCCCGAGCGCCCGTTCCTGAGCGCCTCCAGAACCTGCTGTGCATCGTTGCCCAGGCAGGACACGATGCCCAGGCCGGTGACTACCACTCGTCGCATGGGAGCCTCCTGTTCAGAAATTCGCGGTGGAGGTGAACAGGCCGACGCGCAGGTCGTTGGCCTGATAGATGTCGCGGCCGTCGACGGACACGGTGCCGTCGGCGATCCCCAGGATCAGGCGCCGGGTGATGATGCGCTTGATGTTGATGCGGTAGGTGACCTTCTCGGCGTCGGGCAGGATCTGGCCGGAGAACTTGACCTCGCCGCAGCCCAGGGCGCGGCCGCGACCGGGGTGGCCGAGCCAGCCCAGGTAGAAGCCGACCAGCTGCCACATGGCGTCCAGGCCCAGGCAGCCGGGCATCACCGGATCACCGGGGAAGTGGCAGTCGAAGAACCACAGGTCGGGCCGGATATCCAGCTCGGCGATCAACTCGCCCTTGCCGTGATCCCCGCCTTCCTCGTGGATGTGCATGATGCGATCGAGCATCAGCATGTTGGGGGCCGGCAATTGCGCATTGCCCGGACCGAACAGCTCGCCGCGCGAGCAGGCCAGCAGTTCTTCGCGATCAAAGGAGTGTTGCTTGGTCACTGAATCGTTCCGAGTGTCGGGATTATTGTCTGCCGAAAGCGGCCTGAGGCCGCCGGGCGGCTGTGCCTAGTCTACTGTCCACACTCGACGAATGCACGCCGACCGGGCCGCGTCGCGCCGGGCCCGCCCGCGCCGATGGCCGCCGGCCCCCGGACTGGCTCGTCGCGGCGGGGTCAAGCTGTCGCCGCCACGGCCGATAACCCTTCCAGGGTCCCGGCGCATGCCGGGGCGTTCGTCCACTCGTCAAGTGAGCGTCAGCCCATGTGGCCAGCCTTCTCCCTCAACCGCCCGATGATCTGGATGGCCCTGTCGGCCTTCTCGGCCAGCATCTGGCTGCCCGGCATCCCGCTGCGCCTGGGTGCGGCCGTGCTGGTGGCCCTCGGGCTACTGGACGCCTGGCGCCAGGTGCGCCTGGAGCACCTGCGCTCGCGCCTGGGGGAGGAGGCCCTCTCGCTCTCGGACGAGGGGGTCGTGATCACCGATGCCGCCAACCGCATCCAGGCGGTCAATCCGGCCTTCACCCGCATCACCGGCTACACCCTCGCGGAGGTGCGTGGCCGCGCCGCGAGCTCGCTCTCCGCCCCGCGCCACGACAAGGCATTCTACGAGCACTACTGGCAGGTGCTGCACAGCACCGGCCGCTGGGAGGGCGAGGTCTGGAGCCGCCGCAAGCAGGGTGACGAGTACCCCGAGTGGCTGCGGGCGCGGGTCGTCACCGACGAGGCGGGCCGCATCACCCACCACGTCTGCCTGTTCACCGACATCTCGGTGCGCAAGGCCCGCGAGCGGGACCTGCAGCGGATCGGCTTCGAGGACCCGCTGACCGGCCTGCCCAACCGTCGGCGGCTGGGCGACCTGCTGGCCTCGCGTCTGCGCCACCTGCGGGCGGGCGAGAGCCTCGACATGGCGCTGATCGACATCGACGGCTTCAAGGAGATCAACGACGGCATCGGGGTGGAGCTCGGCGACCGGCTGCTCGTGCGCTTCGGGGAGCGGCTGGCCCGGCACGTGGCGGGGGGTGTGGTCGGGCGACTGGGCGGCGACGAGTTCATGGTGATGCGCACCACCACCCACGACGACCACGACCGTTGGATCAAGGGGCTGCAGGAGCACCTCGGGCAGCCCTTCGAGATCGACACGCACAGCCTGCGGCTGGGGCTGACCATCGGCAGCTGCCGCTGTCCCGAGGACGGCCGGCAGTCCGGGGAGCTCTTCCAGCGGCTGGAGTCGGCGCTGTTCAGCGCCAAGCGCCACGGCTGCAACCATAGCCTGCGCTTCCGGCCCGCCCTCGACGTCCAGGAGAGTCCGCAGCTGGGCCTGCTCAACGACCTGCGCCAGGCGCTGGCCGTGGGCGGCCAGCTGGAGCTGCACTACCAGCCGCAGTATCGGCTGGGGGACGATCGCCTGGTCGGGCTCGAGGCCCTGCTGCGCTGGCGCCATCCCCGGGACGGCATGATCTCGCCCGGCGACTTCATCCCGCTGGCCGAGCGCCACGGCCTGATGTCGACCCTCGGCGACTGGGTGATCGACCAGGCCCTGGCCCAGCTGGCCCACTGGCAGCGCAAGGGCCTGCCGGAGGCCGTGGTGTGGATCAACATCTCGGCGATGCAGTTCTTCCAGGGGGATCTCGAGACCGCGCTCGCCAGCGGGCTCGCCCGTCATCGGGTGCCGGCGCGGCGGCTGGGGCTGGAGCTGACCGAATCGGTGCTGCTCGACGAGCGTGCCGGGGACGTCGCCCCCCGGCTCGAGCGGCTGCGTGCCCAGGGGCACCGCGTGGCCATCGACGACTTCGGCACCGGCTACTCGTCGCTGGGCTACCTCAAGCACCTGCCGCTGGACAAGCTCAAGCTCGATCGCGCCTTCATCCGGGCGCTGCCCGATGATCGTGCCGATGCCGCCATCGTCTGCGCCGTGCTGGCCATGGCCGAGGGGCTCGGCCTGGCGGTCGTGGCCGAGGGGGTGGAGACCGAGGCGCAGCGCGACTTCCTGCTCGCCCATGGCTGCGCCGAGGTGCAGGGCTTCCTCTACGCCAGGCCCCAGCCGGCCGCGGGGCTGGAGGCCGAGTGGCAGGCTCGGGTCTCAGCGGGCGCGCCCCTCGATGGCCGGCGCATGGCCGAGGCGACGGCTTAGCGCCAGGCAGATCAGCGCCCAGGTCATCGCCTCGACGGGCAGCAGCCAGGGCGCCAGCTCGACGCCGGCGAGCCGGGCGCCGGCGAGGTAGGAGAGCGGACCGCTGGTGGCGCCGCCGAGCGCGGCGAGCCAGGGATACGACCAGAGCCAGGCCAGCGAGTGGTGGATCAGGGTCGCGAACAGCGGCCAGAGCAGCCACAGCCAGGGCGGCATGCCGGCGATGGCGAGGGTGTCGGCGGGGAACGCGAAGCCGCCGGCGAGCGCCAGGCTGCCGTCGACCGCGAGCCCCAGGCCGGCGAAGGCCAGAAGCCAGCGCCACTCCCCGCGGCGGCCCAGCCAGGCGAGGTGCAGGGCGAGGATCAGCGCCACGACCAGTCCTCCGATCAGCGAGCCGCCCAGCACGCAGGCGAACCAGCCCGCCTGGAAGGCGGCCAGGTTGGCCAGCAGCTTCACGGGAGCGGCGGAGAGGGCGGCCATCGCGGGTCACGCCTCCCCGGTGAGCGGCGCCGGCCGGGCGCCGGGCTTGGCCAGCAGCAGCTGGCAGGTGCCGATGGTGCGCTCCATGAAGCCCCCCTCGCAGTAGCAGAGGTAGTAGCGCCACATGCGGATGAAGCGCTCGTCGTAGCCGAGCTTGCGCACGGTCTCCAGGCTCGCCTCGAAGCGGTGGCGCCACTCGCGCAGGGTTCGGGCGTAGTGCAGGCCGATCTCGTCGAGGTCGGTCAGGTTGAGCGAGGTGTGGCGGGCCACGCCGTCGAGGATGGCGCGGTGCGACGGCAGGAAGCCCCCCGGGAAGATGTAGCGCTTGATGAAGTCCATCTCGCGCTTGGCCTCCTCGTAGCGCTGGTCGCGGATGGTGATCGCCTGCAGCATCGCCTGGCCGTCCTCGGTGAGCAGTCGGTCCAGGGTCGCCAGGTAGGTGCCGAGGTACTGGTGCCCTACCGCCTCGATCATCTCAACCGAGATCAGCCGGTCGTAGCGCCCCTCGAGCTGGCGGTAGTCCTGCTGCAGCAGGGTGATGCGATCGCCGAGCCCCTCCTCCTCGATGCGCCGGGCGGTGAAGGCGTGCTGCTCCGCGGAGATGGTGGTGGTGGTGACGCGACAGCCGCGGGTCTTCGCCGCATGGATGGCGAGCCCGCCCCAGCCGGTGCCGATCTCCAGCAGGTGGTGGTGGGGCTGGACGTCGAGCTTGTCGAGCATCAGGTCGAGCTTGTGGGTCGAGGCCTCCTCGAGGCTCGCCTCGGCGTGGGGGAAGACCGCGCTCGAGTACATGCGGTGCTCGCGGTCGAGGAAGGTGGAGAAGAGCGCGTTACCGATGTCGTAGTGGGCGGCGATGTTGCGCTTCGAGCCGTTCAGGCTGTTGCGCTGCAGGCGGTAGAGGGCGCCGAGCAGCCAGCGGCCGAGTCGCGCGGTGCCGTTCTCGATCTCGCCGTTGACCCGCTCGAGGTTGGCGGCGAACAGCCGCACCAGGGCCACCGGGTCGTCGGCGTCCCAGTCGCCGTCCATGTAGGCCTCGGCGGCGCCCACGGTGCCGCCCAGGGCCAGGCGCTTCCAGGCCCGGTGGTGGCGCACCACCAGGGTCACGCGCAGCGCGCCGCCCCGGCCCAGGCGATGGCGCTGGTGGCCGTCGGTCAGGATGATGGTGCCGCCCTCCAGGCGGTCGAGCTGGGCCATCACCCGCGGCTTGAGCCAGCGAGTCAGGCGATCGCCCTCGGGGGCCAGGGGGCGGGCGGTGGCGGAGCGAAGCGTGTTCACGACGAGCTCTCCTCACGGGACGGATGGTCTTGTCCGGGGTGGTCATGGACCGGCAGGCGCTTGAGCCACAGGCGCAGCGCCTCGACGTGGATGCCGGCGAGCGTCTTCAGGCCCATCCAGGGCTGGCGCGCCAGGGTGGCGAGCAGCACGCCGCGGGTCGCCGGACGCCCCTCGAGGGTCAGGGTGGCGTCGAAGTGGCGCTGGCCCGCCTTCCAGTTCTCCATGTGCATCGACAGCGACTCGCCGGGGGTGTCGAAGCGCCAGCGATAGGTCATGTCCATGGGATTGAAGGGCGAGACGTGCATCGCCTTGTCGAACTCGGCGGTGTGGCCGTGGCGCCGGGGCTCCACGGCGCAGGCGTAGTGAGTGCGCTCGCCCCAGGGGGTGTTGCTCACCTCGCCGAGCAGGGCGCGCAGTTCGCCCCGGGCATCGAAGGCGTAGTAGAGCGAGATCGGATTGAAGCCTAGCCCCAGGGTGCGCAGCTGGGTCAGCACGCAGATGCGCCCGTCCGGGGCGCTGCCGAGCTGGCGCTCGAGCTCCTCGCGCACGGCCTGCTTGAGGGGGCGGTCGTGGGGGCCGAGGTAGTCCCGGCGGCGAAAGCGCGCCAGGGCCGGTCGCCGCGCGCTGAAGGCGGGCACGCCGTCGAAGAGCTCGGGCAGCTCGTCGAGGTCCAGCCAGGCCATCCACACGCGGTATTCGAAGGCGTGTGGACGCGGCAGGAAGCGGCGGTGGCGCAGGCTGCCCCGGTAGATGCGCGAGCGCGGCGTTCGCTTCATGCCGGGCTCTCCTCGATGGCCGGCTCCCGGACGGCGGGGCGCTCGGCACCCGGCCCCCGCTCGTCGCAGCCCAGGTCCCGGGCGACCCGCAGGGCGCTCCAGACGCCGTCCTCATGGAAGCCGTTGCGCCAGTAGGCGCCGCAGTAGTGGGTGCGCCGCGAGGGCCCCGAGATCTCTTCGTGGCGGGCCTGGGCCGCCTGGCCGGCCAGGGTGAACTGCGGGTGGGCGTAGGTGAAGCGGCCCAGCACCCGGGCGGGGTCGATGGCGGCGCTGTCGTTCAGGGTCACGCAGAAGGTGTGCGGGGCCGTGATGCGCTGCAGGATGTTCATGTCGTAGGTCACCGAGACCCGGGCGTCGTCGCCGCGGCCGTCGAGCCGGTAGTTCCAGCTCGCCCAGGCGCGCGGCCGACGCGGCAGCAGGCGGGTGTCGGTGTGCAGTACCACCTCGTTGTCTCGGTAGGGGAGGGCGCCGAGGATCTCGCGCTCGGCGTCGCTCGGGTCGTCGAGCATCGCCAGCGCCTGGTCGGCGTGGCAGGCCAGCACCACCTGGTCGAAGGCCTCCACGCCGGCGTCGCTTCTCACCTCGACCCGATCGGCGTGTCGGCGAAGGCCGCGCACCGGGGTCGCGAGCCGGATGCGCTCGGCGTAGGGCGCGGTCAGGGCCGGGATGTAGACGCGCGAGCCGCCCACCAGGGTGTACCACTGGGGCCGGTCGTTGACCGACAGCAGGCCGTGGTGGCGGAAGAAGCGCACGAAGAACAGCAGCGGGAAGTCTCGCAGGTCGCGGATGCTCGCCGACCAGATGGCCGCGCCCATGGGCAGCAGGTAGCGCTGCTGGAAGTCGGCATCGTAGCCGCCGGCGTCGAGCCAGGCGCCCAGCGTCATGGTCGGGTCGAGCCGGCCCTCCTCCAGTGCCCGAGTCGCCTCGCGGTTGAAGCGCAGGATGTTGCGCAGCAGCCGGTGGAAGCGCGGGCGCAGCAGGTTGCTGCGCTGGGCGAAGAGGCTCGCCAGGGTGTGGCCGTTGTACTCGAAGTCGCGGTCCGTCTCGTGCACCGAGAAGCTCATCTCGGTGGGCTGGGCGGCGACCCCGAGGCGTTCCAGCAGGCGCTGGAAGTGCGGGTAGGTCCAGTCGTTGAAGACGATGAAGCCGGTGTCGATGGCGTAGTCGCGGCCGTCGAGGGAGACGTCGATGGTCGCGGTGTGACCGCCGAGACGCTCCTCGGCCTCGAAGAGCGTCACCTCGTGGCGGCCCGACAGGTACCAGGCGGCGGCCATGCCGCCGATGCCGCTGCCGATCACGGCGATGCGTTGGGCGGCACCGTGCTGGGCCTCATGAGGGGATCGGATCGGGGCGTTCATCGGTGGGCCTCCACGGGCGATTCCTGGCGGGTCATGCGCAGGCCCAGGCGGTGGCGCAGGGTGGGGGGCAGGATGCCCATCAGCCGGACCAGCAGCGTGAAGCGGCGCGGGAAGTGGATGTCCAGCCGGCGGCGCTCCAGGCCCGTGAGGATCGCCTCGGCGGCCGCGTCGGGGGAGATGCGCATGGGCATGTCGAAGTCGTTGCGGTCGGTGAGCGGCGTCTTCACGAAGCCGGGATGGATCAGGCTGACCCCGATGCCCTCGCCGGCCAGGTCCAGGCGCAGCGATTCCAGGAAGTGGCTGAGCGCCGCCTTGGAGGCGCCGTAGGCCTCGGCCCGGGGCAGCGGCAGGTAGGCCGCGGCGCTGGAGGTGGCGGCCAGCAGCGGATGGCCGCCCGCCGCGCGGGCCCGGCGCAGCAGCGGCAGGGCCGCATCGACGCAGTACACGGCGCCGAAGAAGTTGGGGGCGAAGACCCGCTCGACGAGCTCGACCTCGAAGTCGCGGGCGTCCAGGTACTCGCAGGTGCCGGCGTTGAGGATCGCGAGATCCAGGCCGCCGAACGCCTCGGCGAGCCGCTCGCCGGCCTGGGCGACGGCATCGCGGTCGGCCACGTCCAGGGGCAGCGCCAGGGCGTTGTCGTGGCCTTCACAGAGCTCGTCCAGGGCCTGCGCGCTGCGCGCGCTCAGCGCCACCCGGTGCCCCTGCTCGAGCAGCCGTTCGGCCAGGGCGCGGCCGATGCCCGAGGTGGCGCCGGTCAGCCAGATGCGCTTTGTGTCGCTCGCGTTGGTCATGCGCTCTCCCCGTCGTGGCGGGCCGTCACCGGCCCAGTTGTCGCTTCACCCGGCGTATCACCCCGCCCAGCAGGGGCAGGCGCTCGTAGAGCAGGGCGCCGGCATCGAAGTAGTCGCGATGGCGGGCCACCCGGCCGTCCGTGGCGAAGTTCAGGTGCGAGCAGCCCTCGACCTCGATGCCGCGCCCTCCGTCGAGCCTCGGGTGCTCCAGGTGCAGGGTCCAGGTGACGAAGGCCTTGTCCTCCTGCTGCCACCGCTCGTGGAAGTTGAATCGGCACGATGTCACGTTGTCGTACAGGTTCTGGAAGTACCCCTCGAGCGCCTCTATGCCCTCGATGTGGTGCAGCGGGTCGGTGAAGCTCACCTCCGCAGTGTATACCTCGCTGAGTCGATTTGTACAGGTCTTGTCAAGCTTATTGAAGAAGGCGCAGAAGGCCTCCAGGTCCGGTGTCCGCTGCATCCAGGGGCCTCCCGTCGTGGATCGGGTCGCGTCAGTCCGTCTTGAGGGCCTTGAAGGCGTCCAGGGCCCGCGCCCGGGCGGCCCGGTGCTCGACGATGGGCGCCGGGTAGTCGACGCCGCCGAGCAGGTCGCCTTCGGGCGCGTGGCGGGCCTTCCTGGGCAGCTCGGCCAGCGCCGGCAACCACTCCGCGAGGAAGGTGCCGTCGGGATCGAAGCGCGTGGACTGAGTCGTGGGGTTGAAGATGCGGAAGTAGGGCGCGGCGTCGGTGCCGGTGGAGGCCGCCCACTGCCAGCCGCCGTTGTTGGCGCAGAACTCGCCGTCCACCAGGTGGCGCAGGAAGAAGGCCTCGCCGCGGCGCCAGTCGATCAGCAGGTGCTTGCTGAGGAACATGGCGGTGACCATGCGCAGCCGGTTGTGCATCCAGCCGGTGGTCACCAGCTGGCGCATGGCGGCGTCGACGATGGGGTAGCCGGTACGCCCCTCGCACCAGGCGGCGAAGCCTGCCTCGTCGTCGCGCCAGGCGAGCGCCTCGGTGTGCGTCTGGAAGGCACGGTGGCGGCAGACCCGGGGAAAGCCGACGGCCACATGGCGATAGAACTCCCGCCAGATCAGCTCGCTGACCCAGGCCGTGAGCCCGGCGTCGCCCTCGGCCAGGGCGCCATCGTTCTCGGCCAGCACCGCCTGCAGGCACTGGCGGTGGGAGATCATGCCCAGCGCCAGGTAGGGCGACAGCTCGCTGGTGCCGCGGATCGCCGGGAAGTCGCGCTGGCGCTGGTAGTGGCGACCGCGAAAGCGCAGGAAGCGCTCCAGGCGATCGGCGGCGGGGCCCTCGCCGGCGGGCCAGATCCGCCCGTCGATCGGGGTGTCGTCGAGGTCGGGCAGCGGGGGCAGCGGATCGGAGGCGATCGGCAGCGCCGCCTGGGGGGCGGGGGTGTCGCGCAGGGCGAGGCGCTCCGGCGTCAGCTGGCGATGCCAGGCCTTGGCGAAGGGGGTGAAGACGCCGTAGTAGTCGCCCTTGCCGGTGAGCAGCTCCCCCGGGGCAAAGGCCACGGCGTCGTGGTGGCCGGTGGCCGCGAGGCCCGCCTCCTCGAAGGCGTCGATCACCGTGCGGTCGCGGCGCTGCTCGTCCAGCGGGTACTCGTGGTTGAAGTGCAGGGCGTGGGCCCCGTTCTCGCGGGCGATCGCGAGCAGGGTGGCCGGGGCCTCGCTGAAGTCGTCGATATCGCGGTGCAGCAGCGGGATGCCGAGGCCCGCCAGGTCGTCGCCCAGGGCGGCCACGCCGCGGCCCCAGAAGTCGAGCTTGTTGGCGCCGTGGCCGTGGCGCTGCCAGTGGGGCAGGCAGCGCAGGAAGACGGCGACCACCGGGCCCTGGCGGGCCGCCGCGGCCAGGGCGGTGTTGTCCTGAAGGCGCAGGTCGCTGCGAAACCAGACGATCGCGGGAGTGGACATGGACGGCTCCGGGTCAGCGGGCGGGGAGTCGGGCCTGGAGGCCCTGCATGGCCTCGTCGAGGTCGTCGCCGAGCAGCTCCACCTCGGTCTCCTCCAGGTCGGCCTCGCGGATGCGGGCCATGGGGCCGCAGGCCATCAGCGGGACCTCGAGCTGCTCGGCCAGGCGCGGCAGCTGGCGGCGCACCAGTTCGGCCTTCTCGGCCTTGCCGCTGGCCAGCAGCAGGCCGGCGGCCTGGAAGCGCTCCACCGCCAGCGGCACCTCGGCGAAGGGCAGCGGGGCATCGAAGAGCCGGATGCGGTAGCCGCGGTCGCTGGCGGCCAGGGCCGCGAGCAGCACCCAGAGCGGCGAGGGGTCGTCCGGCAGCGGGGCGACGATCAGTGTCGGGCCGCTGCTGAGCCGGTTGGCGTGCAGCAGCCGGGTGCCGATGCGGGTGCGTAGGAAGGCCTCCAGGGTGCGGCGCTGCAGGGTGTCGCCCAGCTGGTCGCCCCAGCCCTCCTCGAGCTGGCGCACCACCGGCTGCCACAGCTCGGCCAGGCAGACCGGCACCGGGTAGAGGGCCAGCGACTGGTTGAAGAGCGCTTCGAGGCGGTCGAGGTCGAGCGCCTGGAGGGCGCCGATCAGCTGGCGCCGCTGGCCGGGCCAGTCGCCGGCCGCCGGCGTCGGGGTCTCGACCGTCTCCGGCTGGTCGAGCAGCTCGCGCACCTGGCTGACCGGGACGCCGCGGTTGAGCCACTGCAGGATGCGCTCGACGCGCTCGATGTCCTCGCGGGCATAGAGGCGGTGACCCTTGGGGGTCCGCTGGGGCTGGATCAGCCCGTAGCGGCGCTCCCAGGCGCGCAGGGTCACGGAGTTCACGCCGGTCAGCCGGGAGACTTCACGAATCGGGTAGAGCGGGGTGTCGGCCGGGCGCCGTGCCTCGTCGTTCATGAGCGTGCCGACTCCCCTGCCTGCTCGGCGACCACCGCCGCCAGCGCCTCGACGAAGGCCGGATGCTCGCCGACCGGCGACAGCAGAGTAAGCTCGAGGCCCGGGTGGGCGGCGGTCAGCGCCTCGACCTGACCGGGCACGTCGCGGCGCAGGTGGCGACCGGCGGCGAAGAACAGCGGCAGGACCTCGGCGCGCTCGACGCCGGCCGCGGCCAGCTCGGCCACCGTGGACTCGAGCGAGGGCTCGCTGAGCTCCATGTAGGCCAGGCGCAGCGGGGTCGACAGCCGCTCGGTCAGCGCCTTGGCGAAGTGTTCGAAGGGGGCTCGCCAGTTCGGGTCGCTGGAGCCGTGGGCGAGCAGGATCAGGGCATAGGACATGGATGTCTCCAGTCGCGAAAGGGAGTCAGGAAGCGTCGGCCGCCAGGGCCTCGCCGAGATGATGACCGGAGAGCCAGGCGTCCTCGACCCGCGGCCCGCGCCAGCCGTCGCCGCACAGCGAAAGCCCCTCGGGCGTTCGGCGGTGGTCGAGGTTGACTGCCTCGCCGCCGGCGAAGACGTCGGGCTGGGCGTAGCGCCAGCGGTGGGCGCCCAGCGCGGTCGGCTCGGGAAGCGTCACGCCGTCCGGCAGCCGCGCGCGGAAGGCGTCGAGCAGCGCCCGGGCGACGTCCCCGGCGTCGCGCTCCAGATGCGCCTCGCTCCACTCGAGCCGCGCCAGGAGGCTCAGGCTCTCGCCCTGGCCGTGGCGTCCGGGCTTGTGGTCGTTGCGGCTGACGAAGCGCAGCGGCGGCTCGGCCGGGGCGCGGTTCGGCTCGGGCGCCAGGCGCACCGCTTGCCAGTCGTCGTCGACCCCCGGCAGGGCCGGCAGCGGCGACTCGAAGCGCGCCCAGGCGGCCCAGCAGGGGCGCTGGATGATCGCCTCGCAGGCGGCCGCGAGGCTCGGCGCGTGGGGTTCCAGCAGCGCCTGGGCCTGGGGCGAGGGCAGGGCGAGCACTACCCGGGCGAAGGGGCCGTGGCGCACGTCGTGCTGGTCGATCAGCCACCACGCCTCGCCCTTGGGCTCGAGGCGCTCGATGCGGGTGCCGGTCGCCACCTCGAGGCCCGTGGCCAGGTGGCGGGTGACCGCGCTCATGCGGGGCGTGCCGATCAGGCGCTCGACGTCGTCGCGGTGGCGCCGCCAGCCGGAAGTGCCGGCTTCCCAGAGGGAGTCGGGCCAGGGGGCGACCACGCCCGCCTTGCGCCAGGCCGCGACCGCGCGGCGGAAGGCCGGGTCGCGCACGCTGAAGAACTGCGCGCCGAGGTCGACCGTGGCCTTCTCGAGGCGGCGGCTGGACATGCGACCGCCGGGGCCGCGGGCCTTGTCGAAGATGCGCACCGGCAAGCCGTGCGCCTCGAGGGCCTGTCCACAGGCGAGGCCGGCGATGCCGGCACCGATGATGGCGGTGGTAGCGGGGGCGTGGGACATGGGCCTCTCGTGCAGTCAACGGCGTTCATCGCTAGACTAGCAGAAGTGTACAACGGCTGTATAACTCATGATGACCGGCCGTCACGGCTGGCCACAGTTGGCTTGGGAGGGATTCCGGATGCGAGTGCTGATCACGGGCGGCAGCGGGTTCGTCGGGCAGCGGCTCTGCCGGCGGTTGAAGGAGGCGGGCCACCAGCTGCTGGTGGTCTCGCGATCGCCCGACGAGGTGCGCGACCGCCTGCCCGAGGGCAGCGACATCCGGCGCTCGGTGCTGGACTTCGTCGACACCCCGCCGGACGCCATCGTCAACCTGGCCGGCGAGCCGATCGCCGCCAAGCGCTGGAGCGAGGCGCAGAAGGAGCGGCTGATCGACTCGCGGGTCAACGTCACCGGCGACCTGGTGATGCTCTGCGAGCAGCTCAAGGCGAGCCAGGGGCGCATGCCGAAGGTGATGGTCTCGGCCTCGGCCATGGGCTACTACGGCGATCAGGGCGACCGCGAGGTCACCGAGGAGACGCCGCCCCACGACGAGTTCGCCCATAGGCTCTGCAAGCGCTGGGAGGAGGTCGCCGGCGGGGCGAAGGACTACGGCGTGCGGGTCGCCCTGCTGCGCATCGGCCTGGTGCTCGATGTCGGCGGCGGGAGCCTTGCGAAGATGCTGCCGCCCTTCAAGCTGGGCCTGGGCGGGCGCTTCGGCGACGGCACGCAGTTCATGCCCTGGATCCATCGCGAGGACCTGGTGCGCGCCATCCTCTTCCTGCTCGAGCGCGACGACCTGGAGGGCCCCTTCAACGGCAGTGCGCCCCACCCGGTCACCAACGCCGAGTTCTCCCGCACCCTGGCCAAGCAGCTGGGGCGCCCGGCGCTGATGCCGGTGCCGGCCATCGCCCTGGAGGTCGCCTTCGGCGAGATGTCGCGACTGCTGCTGACCGGCGCCGACATGCGCCCGGCGCGGCTGCTGGAGGCTGGCTTCGAGTTCCGCTTCCCGACCCTGGAGAAGGCCCTGGCCGATATCCTCGGCTGAAGGCTCTATACCCAGTCTTGGCCGAGGGCTCCACGCCCAACGCACAGGGGCCCCGCCGGCGCTGCCGGCGGGGCCCCTGTGCGTCGTAGGGCGCTTTCGATCAGCGCGCGTCGTCGCCCACCGTGACGATCACTCGCACCGCGTCCAGGCGCAGTCGGGTGGCCTCGATGGCGGCGTCCAGCTCGGCGCGCTCGCGGCGCAGGGCCTCGAGCTCGTCCTCGCGCACCGCGGGATTGAGCCGCGAGAGCGCCTCGAGGCGGGCGAGCTCGGCGTCCAGCTCGGCGCGCATGCGCCCCTGGGCCGCCTCGACGATGCTCGGCAGCTCCCGCTGGGCCTCGGCCTCGGCGCCGTCGAGCAGCTCGCGCAGCTGGTCGTGGCGGCTCTTGATCAGGTCCCGGGCGACCGCCTTCTTGACCTTCTGCACCGCCTTGGAGAGGCCGGTGAAGGAGATCTTGGCGGTCAGGTTGGCCCCCGACTCGTCGAGCAGCACGCGCACCGCGGTGGGCGGCAGGAAGCGGTTGAGGTGCAGCCGCTTGGGCGCCGGGCAGTGGGTGCGGAAGACCAGCTCGACCATCAGCCGGCCGGCGGGGATGGCCGGGTGCTTGAGCAGCGCCAGGGCGGTGTTGCCCATGGCGCCGCCGAGGATCCGCCCCATCATCTCGCGCAGCAGCGGATGCTCCCAGGAGAGGCGCTGGACGTCGTCCCGGGCCAGGGCGCGCTCCCGGGAGAAGGTGGCCGAGAAGCCCTCCTCGCCCTTCACCAGACCCGGCAGGCCGTCGAGCATCTGCGGGCTGGGCTGCAGGTGCTGGATGCCGCCGCCGATGTCCTGGCTGTCGACGCCGAAGATGTCCAGCGCCTGGTCCAGGTAGCGGGCCAGGGCCTTGTCGGCGTCGAGCTCGCGGATCGCCTCGGCGACCGCCTCGGCGCGGTCGTGGCGGCAGGCGTTGAGCTCGAGCAGGCGGTTGCGGCCGGCGTCGCGCTCCGCGAGCTTGGCCTCGAAGAGGGCGCGGGTCTCCGCGATCACCTCGTCGAGGTCTTCATCGTCGAGCAGGCTGTCGGCCAGGGTGTCGCCGAAGGCGGCGTGGATCTCGCTGCCGAGGCCGTGGGGGGCGCTGAAGGCGTCCAGTCCCTCGTGGTACCAGCGCAGCAGCTTCTCGCCGGGGCTGCCGGTGAACACCGGCGCGTGGATCTCGATGGCGTGACGCTGGCCGATGCGGTCGAGGCGGCCGATGCGCTGCTCCAGCTGGTCCGGGTGCAGAGGCAGGTCGAACATCACCAGGTGACGGCAGAACTGGAAGTTGCGCCCCTCGGAGCCGATCTCCGAGCAGACCAGCACCTGGCAGCCCTCCTCCTCGTCGGCGAAGGCCGCCGCGGCGCGGTCGCGCTCGACCAGCGAGAGTCCCTCGTGGAATACCGGCGCCTGGTAGCCGCCGAGCACGCGAAGGCCTTCGGCGAGGCCCTGGGCGGTCTCGCGATCGTGGGCGATGACCAGCACCTTGTCGCCGGCGAAGCCCGCCTCGCCGTCGTCGGCGAGGCGCTCCAACAGCCAGCTCACGCGCGGGTCGAACTGCCACCAGGGCTCGGTGTTGAGCGGGTCGTCGGTCATCGCCCGGTACATGGCGTCGGGGTAGATCAGCACCTCGGGGTGATCCAGGCCGGTCTCGATCAGCAGCTCGTCGAGGTAGTCCTCGTCTCGGGCCAGGCGGCGCAGCACCCGCCGGTAGGCGGAGGGCGCCTCGAGCTCGGCGATATGCAGGCGCCGCTCCGGGAAGCCGCCCACGTGGCGGCGGCCGTTGCGGAACATCACCCGGCCGGTGCCGTGGCGGTCGAGCAGCTGGTCGCGCAGCTGCGCCCGGGCCGCGGCGCGCTGGTCGTCGCCGCGCTCCGGGTCGGCCAGGGTGTCGAGCAGCGCCAGGCTGTCGGGTTCCTGGATCACCGCGGCGACCCGCTCGCGGTCGGCCGCCTCGCCGGGCAGCCGCTCGAGGGCGTCGATCGCCTCGGCGACCTCCACGTAGTGGGCCTCCTCCTCGCGGAAGGCCTCGAGGCTGTGGTAGCGGTCCGGGTCGAGCAGGCGCAGGCGGGCGAAGTGGCTCTCGAGGCCCATCTGTTCCGGGGTGGCGGTGAGCAGCAGCATGCCGGGCACCTGGCCGGCCAGCTGCTCCACGCAGGCGTAGCCGGGGCCGCTCTGCTCGGGGCTCCAGTCGAGGTGGTGGGCCTCGTCGACGATCAGCAGGTCCCAGTCGCAGGCCTGGGCCTGCTGCTGGCGATGGGCGTTGGCGAACAGCCAGTCCTGGCTCGCCAGCACCAGCTGGCCGGCCTCGAAGGGGTTGGCGCTGCCGTGGGCGAGGCTTTGCTGCTCGTCGAGCAGGGTGACCTCGAGAGCGAAGCGGCGCAGCAGCTCCACGAGCCACTGGTGGGTCAGGCTCGCCGGCACCAGGATCAGCGCCCGCTCGGCGCGGCCGGTGAGCAGCAGCCGGTGCAGGATCAGCCCGGCCTCGATGGTCTTGCCGAGCCCCACCTCGTCGGCCAGCAGCACGCGCGGGGCGTGGCGGCGCGACACCTCGTCGGCGATGTAGAGCTGGTGGGGAATCAGGTCGATGCGCGGGCCGGCCAGGCCCAGCGCCGGGTTCTGCTCGACCCGGTGATGGTGGTGCAGGGTGCGAAAGCGCAGGTCGAACCAGTCGTTGCGGTCGACCTGGCCGGTCAGCAGGCGGTCGCGGGCCTGGTCGAACTGCATGGTGTCGGCGAGGCGCGCCTCGGGCAGCTCGCACAGCTCGCCGGCGTCGTCCTCGCCGATGTAGACGATCAGGCCGCCGACCTCCTTGCTGTCGTCGACGGTCATCTGCCAGCCCTCGGTGGACTGGATGCGGTCGCCGCTGCCGAAGGCCACGCGGGTCAGGGGGGCATTGCGGCTGCTGTAGGTGCGGGTTTCCTGGCTGGCGCCGAAGAGCACGGTGACGCTTCTGGCGTCGACGTTGAGAATGGTGCCCAGGCCGAGTTCGGCCTCGCCGTCGCTGATCCAGCGCTGGCCGGGAGAGAAGTCGCTCATGATGCCTCGGGGGATGCTTGGGATCGGTTCGTTGCCGCTGGCCACACCCGGCCCGGCGGCGACAGGGCGCGGTATCTTACAGCAAAGCCCGACGCGGCTTAAGCGTCCAGGCACCGATCACTGGGCGATCGCCCCGCGGCGGTTCAGCGCTCGTCCAGCCAGGCCGAGAGCTGGGCGCGGGTCAGCTCGCCGACGTGCTGCTCGCGGGCGCGCCCCTCGGCGTCGAAGAGCAGGGTGGTGGGCAGCCCCGGCGACTCGGCGAGCACCATCAGTTGCTGGCGCGGGTCGAGCAGCGCATGGCGGAAGTCCAGGCCCTGCTCGTCGAGGTAGCGCACCGCCTCAAGCAGTGTCTCGCCCTGGTTGACGATCACCACGCTCACGTCCTCCCGGGCATCGGCCTCGGCCAGGATCGGCATCTCGCGCCGGCAGGGCGGGCACCAGGTGGCCCAGAGGTTGACGATCACCGTCTCGCCCTCGAGGGCGGCGAGGTTCACGGGCTCCCCCTCGAGGTTCTCCAGCGTGAGGTCCGGCAGCTCGCGCAGGGCCATGCCGCCGCCCAGCGGTGCCAGGGTCACCAGCGCGAGCCATAAAAGCGAGACCCCGAGCGCCAGGCCCATGCCGCCGAGCATCGCCCCCAGCCGGTCGCGGAGCGTCCAGCCCGTCCAGGCCAGCGCCGCGAGTAGCCCCCAGAGGCCGTGGTAGCCGGGCTGCCAGAGCTTGAGGGCGTCCAGCGGCGCCTCCAGGTAGGGGCCGGCGTTCAGCGCCACGTGGCCGAGGCGGGCGCCGATCAGCCAGGCCACCAGCAGGCCGTTGAACCAGCGGGCGTGGCGGCGGCGCGGCAGGCCGAGGAGCAGGGCGCTGGCGCCGAGCAGCACCAGGGCGGCGAGGAAGGCATAGAGGCGCGGCAGGGCGATCAGCAGCGGCCCCAGGGCGATGGCATCCATGTCGTGGTAGTGGCTCCGAGAGGTCGGCGGCGGGGGCCGCAGCGGTTACACTGGGCGCATTCGTTTCGCCAAGCCTACTGCCGGCGGGCAGGGCTGTCATCCAGCGGGAGCAAGCATGTCACGACCGGCCTTCGATACCCTGCGCGCCCTGGCCATCGCCAGCCAGGCCCTGGGCTTCATCCTGATCCTCACCCTCGAGACCGTGATGGGCGATGCGGCGCGGCCCTGGCAGGGCTGGACCCTGGCGGCGATGATCGTCTTCGCCCTGGGCATCGCCCTGGTGCGGCTCTACCGGCGCAACAAGGCGCGCAAGGCGCTGGCCCGTCAACGCGGCGAGGAGTAGCCGCCGCTCGCACCTCGCCTCTCTCTGCCCGCGAATCCCCCGGCCGTACGCGGCCTTTCTCCGCCCCCTATCCTTCCCGAGGCCGTTCGCCATTCCATGACGGCGCGGTGTCATCGGCGTGTCGGCCGGATGACATGCCTTGCTAACCCTCTGATTGTATAGGCCTTGATTCGCCGACACCGGCCCCGGTGCCGGCGCGGGCGGTCGAAATTGTCACCAGACTGCCATTGTCTAGACAAGTGGCCTTCATCTGCCGCCGCGACACTGATGCCATTCCAAGAGGAGAGGCGTCATGTCGATTCCCAGCATCATCGTCGAGCGACTGAGCAAGACCTTCGGGCAGCATGCGGTGCTGCGCGACATCGACTTCGAGATCCACCCCGGCGAGATGGTCGCCCTGATCGGGCCCTCCGGCTCCGGCAAGTCCACCCTGCTGCGTCACCTGATCGGCCTGACCCGGGGCGACCGCCACGGCGGCCGCGTCCGCCTGCAGGGGCGCGAGGTCCAGGCCGGCGGCCGGCTGGCGCGGGCCACCCGCCCCGAACGCTGCCGCACCGGCTACATCTTCCAGCAGTTCAACCTGGTGGGGCGGCTGAGCGTGCTCACCAACGTGCTGGTGGGACGCCTGGGCTCGATGCCCCGTGGCCGCGCCCTGCTCGGGCGCTTCACCGAGGAGGAGCGGGCCATGGCGCGCCGCGCCCTGGCTCGGGTCGGCATCGAGGCGCTGGCCGACCAGCGCGCCAACACCCTCTCCGGCGGCCAGATGCAGCGGGTGGCGATCGCCCGGGTACTGATGCAGGACGCCGACGTGATCCTCGCCGACGAGCCCATCGCCTCGCTGGACCCGCGCAGCGCCCAGGAGGTGATGCAGATCCTCGCGCGCATCAACGAGGAGGACGGCCGCACCGTGGTGATCACCCTGCACCAGGTCGAGGTCGCGCGGTGCTTCTGCCGGCGCGCCATCGCCCTCAAGGATGGCCGCCTCTACTTCGATGGCCCCATCGAGGCGCTCACCGACACCCGACTCACCGCCCTCTACGAGAACGCCGGGCTCGACGAGCTCAAGGCGCGCACCCCCTCTGTCGACCTCACGGCGCCCGTCGGCGCCCTGGGCTGACTTTCGCCAGGCTTCACCACCCGAGGAGAACTCCCATGTCATTCCCGTCCCTGCGCCGCCTGTCCCTGCCGCTGATCGCCGGCGCGACCCTGCTGGCCAGCCCCTTCGTCGCCGCCGAGGCGCCGCTGAAGTTCGGCATCATCTCCACCGAGTCGAGCCAGAACCAGACGCCGCTGTGGGATCCCTTTCTCGACGACCTCTCCGAGGCGCTGGATCGCGAGGTCGAGCCCTTCTTCGCCACCGACTACGCGGCGGTGATCCAGGCCATGCGCTTCGACCAGATCGACCTGGCCTGGTACGGCAACAAGTCCGCCATGGAGGCCGTGGACCGTGCCGGCGGCGAGATCTTCGCCCAGACCGTGGCCGCCAACGGCGCGCCGGGCTACTGGAGCCTGATGATCACTCACCGGGACAGCGACCTCGAGAGCGTCGACGACGTCCTGGCCAACGCCGACGAGCTGATCTTCGGCAACGGCGACCCGAACTCCACCTCCGGCTTCCTGGTGCCGGGCTACTACGTCTTCGCCCAGAACGGCGTCGATGCCGCCACGGCCTTCGAGCGCACCCTGAACTCCAGCCACGAGACCAACGCCCTCTCGGTGGCCAACGGCCAGGTCGACGTCGCCACCTTCAACACCGAGAGCATGGAGCGCCTGGAGCAGGTGCACCCGGACAAGGCCGAGCAGCTCAAGGTGATCTGGAAGTCGCCGCTGATCCCCTCCGACCCGCTGGTGTGGCGCGAGAACCTCCCCGAGGCACTCAAGGGCGAGCTGCGCGACTTCTTCTACGCCTACGGCGAGAGCGAGGGCGAGCAGGCGATCCTCGAGGCCCTGCAGTGGTCCGGCTTCGACCCCTCGACCAACGACCAGCTGCTGCCGATCCGCCAGCTCGAGCTGTTCAAGGAGCGCGCCCAGGTGGCCGCCGACGAGAGCCTCTCCGCCGAGGAGCGTGAGGCCGCCCTGGCCGAGTTCGACGCTCGCCTCGACGAGCTGAACGCGCGCCTCGAGGCGGCCGAGGCCGCCAAGGCCGACGCCACCCACGCCCAGGCCAGCTGAGCCGATCCACCGGAACCGGGGAGGGCGGTGCCCTCCCCCTGGAGCAACGCGTCATGCATCACACCTCCACCCTGAGCGACGCCGCGGCCGGCAAGCGTGGCTGGACCACCCTGCTGGGCTGGGCCATCACCCTGGGAGTGCTCTCCTGGGCCTGGCAGGGCGCCGAGATGCAGCCCTCGCTGCTGGTCACCAACGCCGACAACATGGGCGAGCTGGTCGGCGACTTCTTCCCGCTGCAGTTCGGCAACCTCGGCCACTACGTCGACCAGATGATGGTGACCATCCAGATCGCCATCTGGGGCACCCTGCTGGCCGTGCTGGTGGCCATCCCGGCCAGCCTGCTGTCGTCGGAGAACCTCACCCCCTGGTGGGTCCACCAGCCCGTGCGCCGGCTGATGGACGCCTGCCGCGCCATCAACGAGCTGGTCTTCGCCATGCTCTTCGTGGTGGCGGTCGGCCTCGGCCCCTTCGCCGGCACCCTGGCGCTGTTCGTCCACACCACCGGCGTGCTCGCCAAGCTCTTCTCCGAGGCCGTCGAGGCCAGCGAGGCCGGCCCCATGGAGGGCATCCGCGTCACCGGGGCGGGGCGCATCGAGGAGATCGTCTTCGGGCTGATCCCCCAGGTGCTGCCGCTATGGATCTCGGTGAGCCTCTACCGCTTCGAGTCCAACATCCGCTCGGCCACCGTGCTCGGCATGGTCGGCGGTGGCGGCATCGGCGTGGCGCTGTGGGAGACCATGCGCGGTTTCCAGTACGCCGAGACGGCCACCATCATGCTGGTGATCATCGTCGCCGTGACGCTGCTCGACATGGCCTCCCAGTTCGTACGCAAGCGCTTCATCTGAAGCGCTTTTTTCCAGGAGCCGACATGTCTAGACAAGTCGTCCGCGAGCCCCGCTACCGCACCCTGGCCGAGACCCTGGCCCGGGAGGTGCGTGCCGACTATGCCCCCGGCGAGCTGCTGCCCGGCGAGGCGCAGCTGGCCCGGCGCTTCGCCGTCAATCGCCACACCGTGCGCCGGGCCCTGGACGAGCTGGTCGCCGCCGGCATGGTCACCCGCCACCAGGGGCGCGGCACCCAGGTGGTCGACCGCCGCCTGGACTACGCCCTCACCGCCGGCAGCAAGGTCACCCACAACCTCGCCGAGCAGGGCCTGGCCAGCGAGACCCGCTGCCTCGCCCAGGGCCTGCGCGAGGCGCCCGAGGCGATCGCCCGGCGCTTCGCGCGGGCCCCCGGCGAGCCCCTGCTCTGCGTGGAGACGCTGCGCCACGTCGACGACGCCCCGCTGCTGCGGATTCGCCACTGGTTCGATCCGGACCGGGTGCCGGGCTTCAGCGAGCGCTACCGCGGCGGCTCCACTCGGGCGCTGCTCGCCCAGCACTACGGCCTGCACCTGAGCCGTCGTCGGGTGCGCATCGAGGCGCTCGCCGCCGACCCCGACGACAGCCGGCTGCTGCAGTGCGCCCATCGCGCGCCGTTGCTGGCGCTGACCAGCGACAACGTCGATGCCCAGGGCGCCCTGGTGGAGGTCTCGGAGGGCCGCGCCCGGGCCGACCGCCTGGCCTACCACATCGACTTCGACGCTCCCCCTTCTTCGATGACCCCCGACGAGGTTTTTTCATGAAGCAGACGCCCTCCCGACGGACCCCGGCCGAGCGCCAGCGCGTCCTCGCGTTGACGCCCCGCGAGCGCCTCGAGGCGCGCTGGGCCGAACTGGCCCTCGCCGCCGACTACCGCTGCGTGCGCGGCCCCGAGACAGGTATGGCGATGGTGCGCGGCCGCATGGGCGGCACCGGCAACGCCTTCAATCTCGGCGAGATGACCCTGAGCCGCGCCAGCGTGGCGCTGGACGACGACGAGGCGATGGGCCACGGCTGGGTGGCCGGCCGCGACCACCGCCACGCCGAGCTGATCGCCCTGGTCGACGCCTGCGCCCAGCGCCCCGATTGGGCCGCGCGCATCGACGTCGAGCTGATCGACCCGCTGGCCGCGTCGCTGGCCGAGGGCCGCGAGGCGGCCTCGCGCACGGCGGCGGCGACCCGCGTGGACTTCTTCACCCTGGTAAGAGGCGAATGACGATGCGCTGGAAGGCCTTCCCCGATCCCGTCCACGACGGCCAACGCCAGTTCCGCCGGGTGCTCGCCGCCATGGCCGAGCCCGGCACCCTGCAGGTCGCCGAGGCGCCCGCGGTGCCCGATGACGCCGCCATCGGCGCCGCCCTCTGGGGCACCCTGCTGGCGCTGTGCGACCTCGAGACCCGGCTGTGGATCGCCCCGGGCCTCGAGGCCGGCGGGCTCATCGATGCGCTCGGCTTCCATACCGGCTGTCGGGTCACCGCGGCCCCCGAGGAGGCCGACTTCGCCCTGGTCACCCCGGCGAGCCTGAGCGCACCTGCCCCGGCCTTCGCCGAGGGCAGCGACGCCTACCCCGATCGCAGCACCACCCTGCTGGTGGTGCTCGACGCCCTCGCCGAGGAGGGCCCCTGGCGGCTCGCCGGGCCCGGCATCCCCGGCACCCGCACCCTGGAGGTCGGCGCGGCGGCGCCGCTGATGCGGCGCCTGGCCGCCAACCGGGCCCGCTTCCCCCGAGGCCTGGACGCCATTCTCACCTGCGGCGAGCGCCTGGCGGCGATTCCCCGCAGCACCCGACTCGAGGCCCAGGCCCTCGGTCAGCCACAGGAGGACAGCGCATGTATGTCGCAGTGAAGGGCGGCGAGCAGGCCATCGCCAACGCCCACCGCTGGCTGGCGGATCGCCGCCGCGGCGAGCGCGACCGGCCCGAGCTCTCGGTCGACCAGATCGCCGGCCAGCTCAACCTGGCCGTGGACCGGGTGATGGCCGAGGCCTCGCTCTACGATCCCGAGCTCGCCGCCCTGGCCCTCAAGCAGGCCAGCGGCGACCTGGTGGAGGCGGTGTTCCTGCTGCGCGCCTACCGCACCACCCTGCCGCGCCTGGCCGAGACCGTGCCCGTCGACACCGATGCCATGCGCGTCGAGCGGCGCATCAGCGCCACCTACAAGGACATCCCCGGCGGCCAGGTGCTCGGGCCGACCTATGACTACACCCATCGGCTGCTCGACTTCATGCAGCTGGCCGAGGGCGAGACCCCCGAGCCCGCCCGGGCCGAGCAGGCCCTGGAGGCCTGCCCGCAGATCCTCGAGCTGCTCGACGACGAGGGGCTGGTCGAGCGCGAGGTGGACGACGGCGCCGCGCCCTACGACATCACCCGCGACCCGCCCGACTTCCCGGTGGATCGCGCCACCCGCCTGCAGATGCTGGCCCGGGGCGACGAGGGCTATCTGCTGGCGCTGGGCTACTCCACCCAGCGCGGCTACGGCCGCAACCACCCCTTCGCCGGCGAGATCCGCATCGGCGCCGTGGAGGTGGAGATCGTGGTCGAGGAGCGCGAGGCGCCGGTCTGCCTCGGCGAGATCACCCTCAGCGAGTGCCAGATGATCAACCAGTTCGGCGGCTCCCGGGAGGCCGCGCCCCAGTTCACCCGCGGCTACGGCCTGGCCTTCGGGCGCAACGAGCGCAAGGGCATGGCCATGGCGCTGGTCGACCGGGCGCTGCGCGCCGAGGAGCTCGGCGAGCCGGTCCAGGGCCCGGCCCAGCAGGCCGAGTTCGTGCTGGCGCATGCCGACAGCGTCGAGGCCTCGGGCTTCGTCTCCCATCTCAAGCTGCCCCACTACGTCGACTTCCAGTCCGAGCTGGAGCTGCTGCGCCGGCTGCGCCGCGACCACGTCGCGCGCCACGAGAGTGCACCCAGCGCCCCCGCCGAGACGCCCGCAGAGGAGCCCCAGGCATGAACGGCTACAACTTCGCCTACCTCGACGAGCAGACCAAGCGCATGATCCGTCGCGGCCTGCTCAAGGCGGTGGCGATCCCCGGCTACCAGGTCCCCTTCGGCGGCCGCGAGATGCCCATGCCCTACGGCTGGGGCACTGGTGGCATGCAGCTCACCGCCAGCATCCTTGGCGAGGAGGACGTGCTCAAGGTGATCGACCAGGGCGCCGACGACACCACCAACGCGGTGAGCATCCGCGCCTTCTTCGAGCGGGTGGCCGGGGTGGAGACCACCACCGCCACCGCCGACGCCAACGTCATCCAGACCCGCCACCGCATCCCCGAGACGCCGCTCGCCGCCGGGCAGATCCTGGTCTTTCAGGTGCCGATCCCCGAGCCGCTGCGCTTCATCGAGCCCAGCGAGGAGGAGACGCGGATGATGCACGCCCTGGAGGAGTACGGGGTCATGCACGTCAAGCTCTACGAGGACATCGCCCGCCACGGTCATATCGCCACCACCTACGCCTACCCGGTGAAGGTCGACGGCCGCTACGTGACCGATCCCTCGCCGATCCCCAAGTTCGACAACCCCAAGCTGCACATGAGTGAGGCGCTGATGCTGTTCGGCGCTGGCCGCGAGAAGCGCCTCTACGCCATCCCGCCGCACACCCGGGTGGAGAGCCTGGATTTCGAGGACCACCCCTTCGAGATCCAGGAGTGGGACGCCCCCTGCGCGCTGTGCGGCGCCCGGGACAGCTTCCTCGACGAGGTGATCACCGACGACCGCGGCGGGCGCATGTTCGTCTGCTCGGATACCGACTACTGCCAGAACCGTCAGGAGGAGGTGGCATGAAGTGCCCCCAGCTCGATCGTCCCACCCTGCTCGAGGCGCGCGACCTCACCCGCCTCTATGGCCCCGGCAAGGGCTGTGAGGGCATCGACTTCGCGCTGCGCAGCGGCGAGGTGCTGGGCATCGTCGGCGAGTCCGGCTCCGGCAAGTCGACCCTGCTGCGCACCCTTTGCGGCATGGAGGCCCCCGACGCCGGCCGGGTCGTCTACCACGCGCATGAGGGCGAGCTCGACCTCTACGCCATCGGCGAGGCGCGCCGCCGGGCGCTGCTGCGCATGGAGTGGGGCCTGGTCCACCAGAATCCCCGCGACGGCCTGCGCCTGGGCGTCTCCGCCGGCGCCAACATCGGCGAGCGGCTGATGGCCCTGGGCGAGCGCCACTACGGTCAGCTGCGCGCCGCCGGCCAGGACTGGATGGGCCGCGTCGAGCTCGATCCGGGCCGCATCGACGACGCCCCCCAGCACTTCTCCGGCGGCATGCAGCAGCGCCTGCAGATCGCCCGCACCCTGGTCACCCGGCCGCGGCTGGTGTTCATGGACGAGCCCACCGGCGGGCTGGACGTCTCGGTGCAGGCGCGGCTGCTCGACATGCTGCGCACCCTGGTGCGCGAGCTCGGCCTCTCGGTGGTGCTGGTCACCCACGACCTGGCCGTCGCCCGGCTGCTCGCCGACCGGCTGATGGTGATGCGCCGCGGCCGGGTGGTGGAAGCCGGCCTGACCGACCAGATCCTCGACGACCCGCAGCACGCCTACACGCAGCTGCTGGTGTCGTCGGTGTTGACGCCCTGAGGAGCCCGAGATGACCGTGATGACCCAACCCTTCCTGAGCGTCGAATCCCTCGACAAGACCTTCGTGCTGCACGGCCAGGACGGCCTGCGCCTGGAGGTGATGCGCGACCTCTCGCTGACCCTGTCGCCGGGCGAGTGCCTGGTGCTGGCCGGGCGCAGCGGCATCGGCAAGAGCACCCTGCTGAAGATGCTGCACGGCAGCTACCGGGTCTCCGGCGGCCGCCTGCGCCTGCACTTCGATGACGGCGAGCTGGCACTCGAGTCGCTGCCGGCCCACGCCTGGCACCCGCTGCGCCGCGACGTGATCGGCTACGTCAGCCAGTTCCTGCGCGTGGTGCCCCGGGTGCCCGCCGTGGAGGTGGTGATGGAGCCGCTGCTGGCCCGCGGCGCTGACGCCAGCGAGGCACGGGCGAAGGCCGAGACGCTGCTTGAGCGGCTCAACCTGCCCGAGCGGCTCTGGTCGCTGCCCCCGGGCACCTTCTCCGGCGGCGAGCAGCAGCGCGTCAACATCGCCCGGGGCTTCATCGGCGAGCACCCGCTGCTGCTGCTCGACGAGCCCACCGCCTCGCTCGACGCCGCGAACCGCGACGTGGTGGTGGCGATGATCCAGGAGGCCAAGGCCCGCGGCACCGCCATGCTCGGCATCTTCCACGACGACGACGTGCGAGAGCGGGTCGCCGACCGCCTGCTGCCGCTGGACCGCCACATGTCGGCGCGCACCCGGGCCGCCGAATCCGATCCTCAGGAGACGCCCTGATGAGTGCCAACGAACAGATCCTGACCAACGCCCGCCTGGTGCTCGACGACGAGGTGATCACCGGCAGCCTGGTGATGCGCGACGGCCTGATCGCCGGCCTCGACGCGGCGCCGAGCCGCGCGCCCGGTGCCATCGACTGCGACGGCGACTTCCTGCTGCCGGGGCTCGTCGAGCTGCACACCGACAACATGGAGAAGTACTTCCAGCCGCGCCCCAAGGTGGCCTGGCCGAGCCGCCAGGCGGCGCTCGCCCATGACGCCCAGATGGCCGCCAGCGGCATCACCACGGTGTTCGACGCGGTCTCGATCGGCGACGTCGACGAGCAGAGCATGCGCCACGGCGCCCTGCACGAGATGGTCGGGGCGCTCTCCGGCATCGTCGACGACGGCCTGGCTCGAGTCGATCACCGCCTGCACCTGCGCTGCGAGGTCTGCCACCCCGAGACCCTGACGCGCTTCGATGAGCTCGCCGACGCGCCGCTGCTGGGGCTGGTCTCGCTGATGGATCACGCCCCGGGCCAGCGCCAGTTCGTCAGCCTCGACGCCTACCGCACCTACTACCAGGGCAAGCACGGACTCGACGACCGGGCGCTGGAGGCCTTCATCGCCACCCAGCTTTCCAACAGCGAGCGCTACAGCGCCGAGCACCGCCGGCTGATCGCCGAGCGCTGCCGCACCCGCGGCCTGGCGCTGGCGAGCCACGACGACGCCACCATCGCCCACGTGGCGGAGAGCCGCGAGTACGGCACCCGGGTGGCGGAGTTCCCGACCACCCGCGAGGCCGCCGAGGCCTCCCACCGCCACGCCATGGCGGTGATGATGGGCGCGCCCAACGTGGTGAGAGGGGGGTCGCATTCCGGCAATATCGCCGCCGCCGAGCTGGTGCGCCTGGGCGTGCTCGACATCCTCTCCTCGGACTACTACCCGGCGGCGCTGCTCGACGCGGTGTTCCGGGTCGCCGAGATGGAGGGGGGCTACTCGCTGCCCCGCGCCGTGGCCACCGCGACGAGCACCCCCGCCGCCGCGGTGGGCCTCGAGGATCGCGGCCGGCTGGCCGAGGGGCTGCGCGCCGATCTTTTGCGCACGCGGTTGGTGGACGGCCACCCCCTGGTGCAGCGGGTGTGGAGCCGCGGCAGGCAGGTGCACTGATGGGCCGCCTGGTCTACCTGATGGGGGCCAGCGGCGTCGGCAAGGATTCGCTGCTCGACGCCGCCCGGGCCCGCCATCCCGACTGGCTGGTGGCCCACCGCTACGTGACCCGCGACAGCGGCGGCAGCGAGAACGGCGTGGCGCTGACCCCGGAGGAGTTCGCCTCGCGGCGGCGCCTGGGGCTCTTCTGCCTGACCTGGCAGGCCCACGGGCTCGACTACGGCCTCGGCCTCGAGCTCGAGGCCTGGCTGGCCCGGGGCCAGACGGTGCTGGTCAACGGCAGCCGCCGGGCCCTGCCCGCCGCCCGGGCGCGCTTCGGTGAGGCGCTATACCCGATGCTGGTCACCGCCCCCGAGGCGGTGATCGCCGAGCGGCTGCGCCGGCGCGGGCGCGAGGACGAGGCGCAGATCGCGGCCCGCCTGGCGCGCCACCGCGAGCTCGCCGCCGCGCTGCCCGAGGTGGCCCGGGTCGACAATGGCGGCGCCCTGACCGAGACCCTGGCGGCGCTGCGCGCGCGGCTGAGCGAGGAGTGCCGGGCATGAAGTTCCGCTTCGTCGGCACCGGCGACAGTGCCCAGGTGCCGCGCTTCGGCTGCGACTGCCCGGCCTGCGCCCGGGCCCGGGTGCTGACCAGCCACCGGCGCGGCGCCTGCTGCGCCGAGGTGCGCCTCGACGGCCGACGCATCCTGCTCGACGCCGGGCGCACCGACCTGGCCGACAGCTGCGAGGCCGAGCGGCCCGCGGCGATCCTGGTCACCCACTACCATGCCGACCACGTGCAGGGGCTCTTCCACCTGCGCTGGGGCACCGGCGAGCCGATTCCGGTCTACGGTCCCAAGGATGCCCACGGCTGCGCGGACCTCTACCGCAACCCCGGCGTGCTCGATTTCCGGCCCGGGCTCAAGCCGTTCCGGCCGCTCGCGCTCGAGGGCCTGACGGTCACCCCGGTGCCGCTCAACCACAGCAAGCCGACCCTGGGCTACTGCCTGGACGACGGCGACCGGCGGCTCGCCTACCTCACCGACACCCTGGGACTGCCCGCCGAGACCGAGCGCTTCCTGCGCGACTGGCGGCCTGACGTGGTGGTGCTCGACGCCACCCATCCCGCCGCCCACGCCGCTCCGCGCAACCACAACAACCTGCCCCTGGCGCTTCAGATCCTCGAACGGCTCGCGGTGCCCTGCGCCTACCTGACCCATATCGGCCACGACCTGGATGCCGAACGGCTGGAGGCGACCACGCCGCTGCCCCCCGGCGTCCACTTCGCCCACGACGGTCTGGCGCTCTAGGTCGGGCGAGGGAGGCGAGATGCCGGTTGGTTTCCAACGTCAACAGCCGAACCGGGAGGCCCGGTTCGGCTGTGGAGAGGCGGGGGTCGTCTGCTGCCGGTCAGGGCATCAGGAGGGGAAGGAGAACTGGGCCCCCTCGCGGATGCCGGCCGACGGCCAGCGCTGGGTGACGGTCTTGCGCTTGGTGTAGAAGCGCACGGCGTCCGGGCCGTAGGCGGCGAGGTCGCCGAACAGCGAGCGCTTCCAGCCGCCGAAGCTGTGGTAGGAGACCGGCACCGGCAGCGGCACGTTGATCCCCACCATGCCCACCTGGATGCGGTCGCTGAAGTAGCGGGCCGCTTCGCCGTCGCGGGTGTAGATGCAGGTGCCGTTGCCGTACTCGTGCTCGTCGATCAGCCGCATGGCCTCTTCCATGGTCTCGACCCGCACCACCAGCAGCACCGGGCCGAAGATCTCCTCGAGGTAGCAGGTCATGTCCGGAGTCACGCGGTCGATCAGAGTGCCGCCCACGTAGAAGCCGTGCTCGTGGCCCGGCACCTGCACGCCGCGACCGTCGACCACGATCTCGGCGCCCTGGGCCTCGGCGCTGTCGATGTAGCCGCACACCTTCTCCTGGTGGGTCTTGGTGATCACCGGGCCGAAGTCGTTCTCGTCGTCATGGAAGGGGCCGACCTTCAGGGTCTTCATCTGTTCCTGCATCTTGGTGATCAGGGTGTCGGCGGCAGCGTCGCCCACCGCCACCGCTACGGAGAGTGCCATGCAGCGCTCGCCGGAGGAGCCGAAGGCCGCCCCGGTCAGCGAGCTGACCACGTTGTCCATGTCGGCATCGGGCATCACGATGGCGTGGTTCTTGGCGCCGCCCAGCGCCTGGCAGCGCTTGCCGTTGGCGCTGGCGCGGCTGTAGATGGTCTCGGCGATCGGCGTGGAGCCGACGAAGCTCACGGCCTTCACGCGCTCGTCGTCGAGCAGGGTATCGACGGCCTCCTTGTCGCCGTTGACCACGTTCAGCACCCCGGCGGGCAGGCCGGCCTCCAGCGCCAGCTCGGCGATGAACAGTGCCGAAGTGGGATCGCGCTCGGAGGGCTTCAGCACGAAGGTGTTGCCGCAGGCGATGGCCATGGGATACATCCACAGGGGCACCATGGCCGGGAAGTTGAACGGCGTGATGCCGGCGACCACGCCGAGGGGCTGGAACTCGCTCCAGGAGTCGATGCCGGGGCCGGTGTTCCGGCTGTGCTCGCCCTTGAGCAGCTCCGGGGCGCCACAGGCGTACTCGACGTTCTCGATGCCGCGCGCGAGTTCGCCCTGGGCGTCGTGGACGATCTTGCCGTGCTCCTGGCCGATCAGCCGGCAGATCTCGTCGGCGTGCTGCTCCAGCAGCGCCTTGAAGCGGTACATGACGCGAGCCCGCTTGGCGGGCGGCGTGTCGCGCCAGGCCGGGAAGGCGGCCTGGGCGGCGGCGATCGCCGCCTCGACGGTGGCCTGGCTGGCCAGGCCGACCTGGCCTCCGACCTCGCCGGTGGAGGGATTGAAGATGTCCTGGGTGCGCCCGTCGGCGTCGACGCGGGTACCGTTGATCAGGTGGCCAAGGGTGGTCATGTTGGTTCTCTCCAGAGATAGATATCGGGTGTTGATGCGGTGAGCCTGCGATAACGAGCATCGGGAACAAGACAGAGCGAGGGTCTTTTGCCAGGGATGGCAAAAGTAGCGCCCAGGGAAGGGTTCACAGCGCCCTCGCGGCGTCTTGTTGCCGAGTGCGCCCACTCCGCTTCGACGAGGGGCGCAGACAAGGCGTCAGTCCAGCTCGCCGAGGGCGTCGCCCAGGGCGTTGATCAGCCGGTCGATCTCCTCGCGCTCGACGATGAAGGGCAGGCCGAGCTGGATGGTGTCGCCGCCGTAGCGCACGTAGAAGCCCTTCTCCCAGCACTTCATGGCGATCTCGAAGGGGCGGCGGGCCGGCTCGCCGGGGTAGGGCGCGATCTGCAGGGCGCCGGCGAGGCCATAGTTGCGGATGTCGGTGATGTAGCGGCTGGCCTTGGGGTCGCTCCGCAGCGAGTGCAGGGCGTTCTCGAAGATCGGTGCCATCTCCCGCACGCGCTCGATCAGGCGCTCGTTCTCGAGCACGCCCAGGGCGGCCAGGGCCGCGGCACAGGCCACTGGGTGGCCCGAGTAGGTGTAGCCGTGGGGCAGCTCCATCATGTAGTCGGGGCCGCCCTGCTCCATGAAGGTGTGGTAGATCTCGCCCTTCACGATGACCCCGCCCATGGGCACTGCTCCGTTGGTCAGCTGCTTGGCGACGTTCATGATGTCCGGGACCACGCCGAACTCCTCGGCGCCGGTCATCGACCCCATGCGCCCGAAGCCGGTGATCACCTCGTCGAAGATCATCAGGATGTCGTTGGCATCGCAGATCTCGCGCAGCCGCTTGAGGTAGCCCACCGGCGGCGGAATCACCCCGGCCGAGCCGGCCATGGGTTCGACGATCACCGCGGCGATGTTGGAGGCGTCGTGCAGGGCGATCAGCTCCAGCAACTCGTCGGCCCGCTCGGCGCCGCGCTCGGGCATGCCGCGGGTGAAGGCGTTCTCCGGAAGCAGGGTATGGGGCAGGTGGTCGGCATCGATGCCCTGGCCGAACATCATGCGGTTGGCGCCGATGCCGCCCAGGCTGATGCCGCCGAAGTTGACGCCGTGATAGCCCTTGGCGCGGCCGATCAGCTTGGTCTTAGTGGGCTTGCCCTTCTTGCGCCAGTAGGCGCGGGCGATCTTCAGCGAGGTGTCGGCGCTCTCGGAGCCGGAACCGGTGAAGAAGACGTAATCGAGTCCCTTCGGGGTCAGCTCGCGAATGCGGTGGGCCAGTTCGAAGGCCTTGGGGTGGCCGTACTGGAAGGCCGGCGCGTAGTCCAGCTCGCGCAGCTGTCGGGACACCGCCTCGGCGATCTCCGGACGGCAGTGGCCGGCGCCGCAGGTCCAGAGGCCCGAGAGGCCGTCGTAGATCCGGCGGCCGTCGGCCGCGGTGTAGTAGCTGCCCTCGGCGCCGATGATGATCCGCGGGTCGCGCTTGAACTGGCGGTTGCCGGAGTAGGGCATCCAGTAGGCATCCAGCTGCTCGGCGGTCAGGCCCGCGGTCTGCTGGGGAGAACGATCTGACATGGCAGCACCCTCTTGTTGTCATCGTCTTGTTGGCGGCTGTATGGGGAAAGCGTGGCTCAGGGTCGAGCTAAGTTAAATCCAGGCTTGTTTAATCTCATGTAAGCGTTGAGTTAACTTTTCGCCGTGCCCGGCATAGTCTCGGGAGACACATCACCGCGAGGGAGAGGCAATGGCACGTCGCAAGGAGGCCCTGACGGGACAGCTCAGCGATGCGGACCTTCGGCTGCTGAGAATCTATCGCAAGGTCGTGGAGTGCGGTGGCTTCTCCGCCGCCGAGGTGGAGCTCAATATCAGCCGCGCCGCCATCAGCATGGCGATGAATGACCTGGAGACGCGCCTGGCCCTGCGCCTCTGCCAGCGGGGGCGCAGCGGTTTCGCCCTGACCGACGAGGGCGCCGAGGTCTATGAGGCCACGCTGCAGCTGCTGGCGGCGACGGAGGGGTTTCGCACCCGCGTCAACAGCCTTCACGCCTGGCTCAAGGGGGAGCTCAACATCGGCATCACCGACAACCTGGTGACCATGCCGGAGATGCACATCACCGATGCGCTCAGCGCCCTGAAGTCGCGCGGCCCCGGGGTACGCATCAACATCCGCATGATTCCGCCCCATGACATCGAGCTCGGCGTGCTGGATGGCCGCCTGCACACCGGGGTGGTGCCCGCCATCAAGACCCTGCCCGGGCTGCATTACCTCTCGCTCTACGAGGAGACGTCACAGCTCTACTGCGCCCGTGGCCATGCGCTGTTCGATGCCGGGACCGTGACGGAGGAGGAGCTGGCGGGCAGCGATGCCGTGACGCCGGCCTATGCCCAGAGTCCGGAGATCAAGGCCCAGCACGAGTCGCTCATGGCGACTGCCTCGGCCACGGATCGCGAGGGCATCGCCTTTCTGATCCTCACCGGGCGCTATATCGGCTACCTGCCGACCCATGTCGCCGAGCGCTGGGTGCGCGATGGCAGGATGCGCGCCCTCAAGCCCGAGACCTACCGCTACGTCACCCGCTACAGCGCCATCACCCGCAAGGGAGCCCCGCCCAACCTGGTGCTGGAGAGCTATCTCGAGGAGCTCGGACTGCGGGTGGGAGGGGAAAGCGCCCGCTGATCCCGTGTTCAGTCGCCCGGCCATTGCGCTGTAACGCATCAATGAATGTGCCGGGTCCTGCCTCACCATGGTGCGACGCCGACGATCCCATTGCCATGTTGGGGCACCTCGGAAGAGTTTTACCTTTTGGGAAAATTTGTCCTTGACCCGCCGAAAATCGGCTCTTACCTTTACCAAGTGGTAAAAGATGGTGTGGCGAGGTAAGGGTCGAGGTAGTCAGGCGATAACGTCCTGTCTTTCATTGACTAATGAGCTTGCTACCGAGCTTGGAGTCGCAAGGATAAGCCTGCTCTCTTGTCCGGACGGGGTGCCGTCTCCCTTCATCATCTCCTGGTTGCTCATGTATCAATATGAGGATGATGTTTTCCTAATAATACCCTGGGTCAGTTAGAGAGAAATGATCCGGATGGATAAGGTAAGGCTCATAAGAACAAGAGGGTATCCAAATGCGAAAGTTGAAGTGCGGCCTGATCCAGATGGGCCTCAAGGGCGACGCCTCGATGCGTCCCGAGCAGATCACGGAGCGGATGATCGAGGCTCATCTTCCGTTGATCGATGCGGCCGGCCAGCAGGGCGTCCAGGTCCTGTGTTTTCAGGAAGTCTTTACCCAGCCTTATTTCTGCCCTAGCCAGGACAGGAAATGGTACGACGCCGCGGAGCGAATTCCCGAGGGGCCGACCACTCGACTGATGCAGGAATATGCGAAAAAGCATCAGATGGTGATCGTGGTGCCGATCTACGAGGAAGATATCACCGGTGTCTATTACAACACCGCGGCCGTCATCGATGCCGATGGCTCCTACCTGGGCAAATATCGCAAGAACCATATCCCCGATACGGCACCGGGCTTCTGGGAGAAGCTCTATTTCAAACCGGGCAATAGTGGCTATCCGGTCTTCGACACGGCCTATTGCAAGCTCGGCGTCTACATCTGCTATGACCGACATTTTCCGGAGGGATGGCGAGCGCTTGCCCTGAACGGTGCCGAATACATTGTCAATCCTTCGGCCACGGTGTCGGGCAAGAGCCGTTACCTCTGGGAGCTGGAGCAGCCCGCCTCCGCGGCCGCCAATGGCGTGTTCATCGGGGCGATCAACCGCGTCGGAAGAGAAGCGCCCTGGGATGAGCAGATGGGTGAATTCTACGGCTCGAGCTACATCGTCAATCCGCTGGGAAAGATCGAGGCACAGGCCAGCGAGGATCAGGATGAACTCCTGGTGCACGAGATCGATCTGGACCTGATTCGTGAAGTGAGAAACGGCTGGCAATTCTTCCGTGATCGGCGTCCGGAGTCCTATGACGAATTGATCGAGCAATAGACACCGGATCGTTCATGTATCTAGGTGTCGTCACATGACGTCCAAGCCTGGATTGCCCCAGGAATACAACAACAACTCTATGGGTAAGACACGATGAACCATACAAGCGAAGAGACGGTGGTCGGTGGGGTGGCCGATCGCCGTAGCGAGTACTGTCCCGATCTGTGGAACGCCGACCTGGCTCCCGTGGAGAGTTCACAGCGAACCTGGAACTGGCAGAACATCGCCGGTCTCTGGGTCGCCATGGTGGTCTGCGTGCCGGCCTACATGCTGGCGGCGAGTCTCGTGCCCGAGGGGATGTCGTGGTGGCAGGCGGTCCTGACCGTGTTCCTCGGCAACCTGATCGTGCTGGCCCCCATGCTGCTGATCGGGCATGCCGGTACCAAGCACGGCATTCCCTTCCCGGTGTTGCTGCGCGCCTCCTTCGGCACTTCCGGCGCGAAACTGGCGGCCATGATGCGCGGGGTCGTGGGCTGTGGCTGGTTCGGCATCCAGACGTGGGTCGGCGGCTCGGCCATCTATGTCATTCTCAATATCCTCACCGATCATGCGCTGGTCGGAGAGCCGATTCCCGGTCTGGGGATCGACATGGCCCAGTTCCTTTCCTTCCTGGCGTGCTGGGCCATGCATGTCTACTTCATCGCCAACGGCACGGAATCGATCCGCGCCCTCGAGACCTATGCCGCTCCCTTCCTGATCGCCATGTCGCTGGGCCTGCTGGTCTGGGCCGTGGTGAAGGCTGGCGGTCTCGGTCCCATGCTGTCCACGCCGTCCCAGTTCGTCGAGGGTGGAGCCCGGGAGGGGGAGTTCTGGCAGGTGTTCTGGCCGGGCTTGACCGCCATGGTGGGGTTCTGGGCCACCCTGGCACTGAACATTCCGGACTTCACCCGCTTCGCCAAGGACCAGAAGCACCAGTTCATCGGCCAGGCAGTGGGCCTGCCGATCCCCATGGCGCTGCTGGCCTTCATCGCCGTTGCCGTGGCTTCCGCTACCGTGGTGATCTACGGCGAGGCGCTGTGGGATCCGGTCGCCATCACCGAGCGCATGGGTGGGTTCGCGGTCATCATCGCCCTGGTGGCCCTGTTGATCGCGACGGTAACGACCAACCTGGCCGCCAATGTCGTGGCGCCGGCCAATGGTTTCTCCAACCTCAGCCCGGGCAAGATCTCCTTCAAGATGGGGGGGTACATCACCGCCGGACTGGGTATCGCCATCATGCCCTGGAAGCTGCTGGAATCGACCGGCGCCTACATCTTCACCTGGCTGATCGGTTACTCCGCGCTGCTGGGCCCGCTGGCCGGCATCATGCTGGCGGACTACCTGCTGCTGCGAAAGACCGAGCTGTCCGCCGATGATCTGTTCAAGAACAACGGTTGCTACAGCTACCGCAACGGCTGGAACCCGAACGCCTTCCTGGCCTTCGGTATCGCCGTGCTTCCCAACCTGCCGGGCTTCCTGTCCGCCGCCGGTCTGATCGATAGCGTGCCGAGCCTGTTCTCCACGCTCTACAACTATGCCTGGTTCGTCGGGGTGGCCGTCGGCGCCACGGTCTACCTGACGCTCATGCGACTGAGTCGCCCCGCCGTGGTCAGTGCCACGTCGTGACCCTCACCCAGCCTTCTAATAACAAGGAGAAGCATATGTCCGTTCTGATCAAGGGTGGCACCGTCGTCACCGCCGACCACAGCTTCCGGGCCGATGTCTATTGCGAGGATGGCCGGATCTCCGCCATCGGAGAGGATCTCACCGTGCCGGCCTCGGCCGAGGTGATCGACGCCGCCGGGCAGTACGTGATGCCGGGCGGCATCGATCCTCACACCCACATGCAGTTCCCCTTCATGGGGACCGTGGCGAGCGACGACTTCTATACCGGTACCGCTGCCGCCCTCGCCGGCGGCACCACCAGCATCATCGACTTCGTCATCCCCAAGCCGGGACAGCGGCTGATGGAAGCCTACGAGCAGTGGCGAGAGTGGGCCGAGAAAGCCGCCGCCGACTATAGCTTCCACGTGGCCATCACCTGGTGGGACGACTCGGTCCGCGAGGACATGGGGACCCTGGTGCGCGACCATGGGGTCAACAGTTTCAAGCACTTCATGGCCTACAAGAACGCCATCATGGCCGACGACGAGACGCTGGTGAAAAGCTTCCGGCGCTCGGTCGAGCTCGGCGCGATGCCCACCGTGCATGCCGAGAACGGAGAGCTCGTCTACCAGCTGCAGCAGGAGATGCTGGAGAAGGGCATCACCGGCCCGGAGGCCCATCCCCTGTCACGCCCCCCGCTGGTCGAGGGCGAGGCGGCGAATCGCGCTATCCAGGTCGCCCGCGCCATGGATGTCCCGATCTACCTGGTCCATGTGTCCTGCAAGGAATCCCTGGATGCCATCACCCGGGCGAGAACCTCCGGCCAGCGCGTCTATGGCGAGGTGCTGGCGGGTCACCTGACCATCGATGACAGTGTCTATCGCAGCAAGGATTTCGACTTTGCCGCCGCCCATGTCATGAGCCCCCCCTTCCGTCCCAAGGAGCACCAGGAGGCGCTCTGGCAGGGGCTGCAGGGCGGTAACCTGCAGACGACGGCCACCGACCACTGCTGCTTCTGTACCGAGCAGAAGGCGGCGGGTCGCGACGACTTCACCAAGATCCCCAACGGCACGGCCGGCGTCGAGGACCGCCTGGCGATCCTCTGGGACGAAGGCGTCAACAAGGGGCGTTTGACGCCCAGCGAGTTCGTCGCCGTCACCTCGACGAACACCGCCAAGCTGTTCAACCTCTACCCGCGCAAGGGCAGCATCTCGGTGGGGGCGGATGCGGATATCGTGGTCTGGGATCCGCAAGGCTCCCGTACCATCTCCGCCGAGACCCATCACATGAACGTGGACTTCAACATCTTCGAGGGCCGTACCGTCACCGGTATTCCCTCCCACACGCTCAGCCATGGCCGCATCGTCTGGTGCAACGGCGAGCTGAGGGCCGAGCGGGGGGCCGGTCGCTACCTGCACCGTCCGCCCTTTGCCCCGGTGTTCGAGGCCATGGCCAAGCAGCGCGCCCTCCACGAGCCCCAGGCGGTCGAACGCTGATCGTCCCTACCCTGGCGGGGATGCCTCCCCGCCAGTCGCTTCTCCCTTCCGGTAGGTCTTTCCCTCCTTCCTGATGGCTCCTTGCGGTCTTCCGTCCCGTTGCCCTTCGTCGCTGCTGCGCCCCAATGATAGTGAGGGGCTATGGTAGCATTGGTCATAATCGACGAGTCAGCAGCCCCAGGACGGGGCATGCTTGAGGGCGCGTTGGCTTCTTGCCCATGGAGCCGCTGCACAGGGAGTTGGACACCGGATGACTGAACACCAGCATAGGGCTCGACCCAGAAAGCCATCGCCCGCCCGTGAGGCCCAGGAGGCGAAGATCCTGGCCGCGGCCGAGGAGGCCTTCGCCCATCTGGGCTACCATGGGGTCTCTCTCGAGGCGATCGCCGAGCGGGCCGGCCTCTCCAAGCAGAACCTGCTCTATTACTTTCCCTCCAAGGAGAGCCTCTACCACCAGGTGATCCGCAATACCCTGGATCTCTGGATAGAGAAGATGGCCCTGCTCGAACAGGAAGGCGACAGCCCCCGAGCCATGCTCGAAAACTACATCCGTGGCAAGCTGGAGATGTCCCGTTCCCGGCCCAACGGTTCCAAGGTGTTCGCCAACGAGATCATCAGCGGTGCCTCCCACCTGCAGGAGTACATGCGTAACAACCTGCTCCCGCAGCTCGATTCCGATATCGCACTGGTGAGAAGCTGGATCGCCGAGGGCCTGATGGACCCTATCGATCCCGAACACCTGTTCTTCACCATCTGGGCATCCACCCAGACCTACGCCGACTTCTCCACGCAGATCGTGATGGCGCTGGACAAGGAAACCCTGGACGAGGAGGACTTCCAGCGAGCCGGCGATTTCCTGGTCCATGTGATTCTCAAGGGCACGGGCCTGCTGGAGCGTGAGTCCTGAGTGGTTGGCAGGCGCCGCCTAGCCAGGCCTGATGGCATGAGACATGACCGTACGAAAAAGGCGGTGTCCTCGGGACACCGCCTTTTTTCGGCGAGTCGCCGTGGCTCAGAAGTGGAACTTGACCAGCGCGCTGACCGAACTCTCGGTGTCCATGACCTCATCGCGCAAGCCGTACTTGTTGCGCCAGTAGGCGTACTCGATGCCGGCGTAGAGCACCCCGGGATGGCCGTTGAAGTGGCCTAGATCGAGTTTCAGCTGGGGCGTGAAGTTGAGCTCCGACGCGTGATCCGACTCGCCGGTGGAGTAGTCCAGGAAACCATCGAACAGGAAGCGAGCCGGCCCGATCTCGAAGGGCGAGCCCCAGGTCAGCGTCAGCTGGAGGTCATCCGAGACCTCGCTGTTGTTGACGTAGTAGAAGGTGGTGTTGACGTACTGGAAGCCGGGAACATCCCACGCCAGGCTGATACCGGTAAGGTAGTTGTTGAGGTCGGTCTCACCGCCGAACTCGTAGGTGGCCGCCAGCGACAGGTCGCGAATCGGCCCCAGGCCCAGGTCGCGCCCGCTCAGCCAGCTCAGGCTGAGGGCGGGAGAGAATTCACCGTAGACATCGTCCTGGCCGCTGGAGCGGCCGTGGCCCTGATTGACGTCGACGAAGAAGAAGGTGCCGCCCCAGTCGTGGGCCGTCACGTTCTCGAAAGTAAAGAACGTCTGTTCCTGCTGCTCCCTGCCGAAGGCCTGGTACTGGTCGCTGTGCAACAGCGAGATGCTCGAGTCGGAGAACAGTTTCTCTGCCTGAGCCGAGGAGATACCGGCGATCGTCAGGCAGGCGATGGCGATACCGCGCTTGCAGTGCGTCATGGTGCGTCTCTTGTCGTTATTGTCGTGAAGGATCCCGCATGGGAGGTTCACGGAAGGAAGGCGAGGGCCGAGGCCCCCGCACGTGTGACGACTCGTCTCAGGCGGCCTCGTTGAGGGCCCCCGTGAGGTCGAGGATCGCCTGCTTGCCATCGCCGAAGAGCATCAGGGTGTTGTCCTTGGCGAACAGCGGATTGGGCAGGCCGGCAAAGCCAGGGCTGAGGCTGCGCTTGACCACCACCACGGTGCGCGCCTGGTCGACGTCGAGGATCGGCATGCCGTAGATGGGACTCCCCTTGTCCTCGCGAGCCATGGGGTTGGTGACGTCGTTGGCGCCAATCACGATCACCACGTCGGTCTGGGCGAAGTGCGGGTTGATCTGCTCCATGGATTGCATCTTGTCGTAGTCGACTTCCGCCTCGGCGAGCAGCACGTTCATGTGTCCCGGCATGCGTCCCGCCACCGGGTGCAGTCCGTAGATCACCTCCGCCCCGCGGCGCTCCAGCGTATCGGCCAGGTCACGGACCGCGTGCTGGGCCTGGGCCATGGCCAGGCCGAAGCCCGGGACGATCACCACCCGCTGGGCGGTTTCGAGCAGCATGCTGACTTCCTCCGCCGAGGAGGACTTGACCTTGCCGGCATAGACCTCGTCGGCATCCATGGCCTCACCGCCGTCCTCGGACAGCGAGCCGAACAGCACGCCGGCCAGGGAGCGGTTCATGGCCACGCACATGATGCGGGTCAGGATCAGGCCGGAGGCGCCCACCAGGGCCCCGGAGACGATCAGCACGGTGTTGCCCATGATGAAGCCGGCGGCGGCGGCGGCGATGCCCGAGTAGGAGTTCAGCAGGGCGATGACCACCGGCATGTCGGCCCCGCCGATGGGTACGACCAGGGTCACCCCCAGGACCAGGGCGATGGCGGTCAGCACCAGCACGAGGCCGATGCCGCCATGCCCCGCGGCCAGGCTGGCGACGATGGCCAGTGCGGCGACGAGCAGCACGCCGTTGAACAGCGTGATGCCCTTGAAGCCCATGGGGCTGCCGGGCAGCAGCTCCTGCAGCTTGCCGAAGGCCACCGCGCTGCCCGTCAGGGTCACGGCACCGATCAGTACCGTCAGGCCGATCGCCGTGAGGCCGACGATGCCGGACGCGGCCACCGGACCGTTGGTGGAGAGGAAGCTGGCCACGGCCACGGCCAGGGAGGCACCGCCACCGAAACCATTGAGCAGCGCCACCATCTGCGGCATGGCGGTCATCTGGATGCGGGTGGCCAACAGCACGCCGATCGTGGCCCCGAGGATGGCGCCGGTGAGGATCCAGCCATAGGAGAGGATCGACTGGTCCAGCAGGGTTACCACCACGGCCAGCAGCATGCCGATGGCCGCCATCAGGTTGCCGCGCACCGCGGTGCGCGGCCGCGTCAGGCCCTTGATGCCGCCGATGAACAGCACGGCGGAGAGCAGGTAGCAGAGATTCACGAATGACAGGCTCATGGCTTAGCCCCTCCGACTGAACATGCGCAGCATGCGGTTGGTGACCATGAACCCACCCACCACGTTGATGGTGGCCAGGGTCACGGCAATCATGCCGAGCACCGATACCCAGAGGCCGCCGACCTCCCCGGACCCGGCGGCGAGCAGGGCCCCCACCAGGGTGATGCCGGAAATGGCGTTGCTCCCTGACATCAGCGGGGTATGCAGGGTGGCCGGGACCTTGGTGATCAGCTCGACCCCCAGGATCACGGCCAGCACGAACAGCGACACTTGCATGATGATCATGTCCATTACGCCACCTCCTCGCTGGCCTTGACGGGAAGGGAGAGGCGCTCGCGAATGCGTGTGGCGCGAACCTCGCCCGCGTGAGTCACCACGGTCTCGTCGAGGATCTCGTCCTCGAAGTCCAGGTACAGGTCCCCCTGGTCATCCAGCAGGTGGCGCAGCAGGTTCTCGAGATTGCGGCCATACATCTGGCTGGCATGGTGGGGCAGGGTGGCGACGAGATTGCGCGGGCCGATGATGGTGACGCCATAGACGCTGACCACCTCGCCCGGCTGGCTCAGCGCGCAGTTGCCGCCGCGTTCGGCGGCGAGATCGACGATCACGGCGCCGGCCTTCATGCCCTTGACCATCTCCTCGGTGATCAGCACCGGCGCCTTGGCGCCGGGGATCGCCGCCGTGGTGATGACCACGTCCTGCTGGGCCAGCACCGCTCCCATCTGGGCGCGCTGACGATCGAGGAAGGCATCATCCTGCTCGCTGGCGTACCCGCCCTGCCCCTCGGCGGCCGAGGTGTCCAGGTCCAGCTCGACGGGCTTGGCGCCCACCGAAAGGATCTGTTCCCGGGCCGCGGGGCGGACGTCGTAGGCCTCCACCACGGCACCCAGCCGCTTGGCCGTCGCGGCGGCCTGCAGCCCGGCGACCCCGGCGCCCATGATGAAGACCCGGGAGGGATTCAGGGTGCCGGCGGCGGTCATCATCATCGGGAAGATGCGCGGCGCCTGGGCGGCGGCCAGCAGCACGGCCTTGTAGCCGGCGAGGGTGGCGATCGAGGAGAGTGCGTCCATGCTCTGGGCGCGGCTGATTCGCGGCACCAGCTCCAGCGCGAGGGTCGTGATGCCGCGCCTGGCCAGGTCACTGAAGCGGTCGGACTGGCTGAGCGGATCCATCAGGCCGATACAGACGTGGCCCTCCCTCAGGTCGGCCAGACCTTCCGCGTGGGAGGCATCGACGCAGAGGATGATCTCGCCCTTGTCCAGCAGCTGGGCCCGCGTCTCGAGGATCTCGGCGCCCGCCTCGCGATAGCTGGCATTGGTGAAGCCGGCGGCGTCGCCGGCGCCGGTTTCCACGAAGACCTGGCAGCCGCGGTCGGCCAGGGCCGAGACGTTCGCGGGGGTCAGGGCCACCCTGGCTTCGCCAGGATGACGCTCCCGCATGACGGATAGTCGCATTGTTGTTCTCCAGGGTCCCTTGGGACTCGTCTTCAGTCGTTGGCGCGTTCCAGCACCGCCTTGAGCAGCACATCGCAGCCGGCGGCCAGATCGTCGGCATCGGCGCGCTCCAGCTCGTTGTGACTGATCCCGTCCTCGCAGGGCACGAAGATCATCGAGGTGGGCGCGACCCGCGCGATGTAGCAGGCGTCGTGGCCGGCGCCGCTGACCATCTCCCGATGGCTGAGGCCGAGGGACTCGGTGGCCTTGCGGACCGAGGCCACGCAGTCACGGTCGAAGGGCACCGGCGGCGAGTACCAGATCTGCTCGAAGTCCATCTCCAGCCGGAGGTCCTCGACGATGCGCCGGGCGCCTTCCCGCAGCGCCTGGTCCATCCGTTCGAGAACCGCGGCATCGGGGTGGCGGAAGTCGACGGTGAAGAACACCTGGCCGGGAATGACGTTGCGCGAGTTGGGGAAGACCTGCATCAGGCCAACCGTGGCGCAGGCATTGGGCTGGTTCTCCATGCCGATGCGGTTGACCATATCGACGATGCGGGCGGCGCCCACCAGGGCATCGCGGCGGGTCGGCATGGGCGTCGGGCCGGCATGGGACTCCTGGCCGGTCAGCGTGACCTCGTACCAGCGCTGCCCCTGGGCATCGGTCACGACACCGATCTGCTTGTTCTCCGCCTCGAGGATCGGGCCCTGTTCGATATGGGCCTCGAAGAAGGCCTTGAAGGGGCGGCCGCCGACCTCGTCGCTGCCGGCATAGCCGATACGCGCCAGTTCCTCGCCCATGGTCTTGCCGTCCAGGTCGGCGCGGCTGAGGCCATACTCCAGGTCGAAGGCGCCGGCAAAGACGCCGGAGGAGACCATGGCCGGCGGGAAGCGGGATCCCTCCTCGTTGGTCCAGACCGAGGCCTCGATGGGCGCCCGGGTCTCGATGCCGTGGTCGTTGAGGGTGCGGATCACCTCGAGCCCGGCGAGCACGCCATAGACGCCGTCGAACTTGCCGCCGGTGGGCTGGGTGTCGAGGTGGCTGCCCATGACCACCGGCGGCAGCGAGTCGTCCTGGCCGGCACGACGCGCGAAGATATTGCCCATCTTGTCGACGCTGATCGTGCAGCCGGCCGCCTCGCACCAGCGCACGAAGAGGTCGCGCCCCTGCTTGTCGAGATCGGTCAACGCCAGGCGGCAGCAGCCGCCCTTGTCGGTGCCGCCGATCTCGCCCATCTCCATCAGGCTGTCCCACAGGCGCTGCTTGTTGGTGCGGATGTCTTGCATGATGTGCCTCGCGAAATGTGGTCCTAAGTCGTGAACAGGGCGCAGGGGTCCCCGCCAGGCCTGTGGAGAGGCTGGCCCCGTCGTATCTTGGGTTGGCGTAGAGGCCGGTGGCATCGCCACCGGCCACCTGGGGTCAGTCGCGGAAGCGCGGGATGATGTGCTCGCCGTACTGGGCGATGATGTTTTCCTCGTCGCCGTTGTCCAGGTAGATATTGAAGTGGGTCATGCCCGCTTCCTTGAGATGGCTGAGCTTGGTGACGTGGTCCTCGGGCTGGCCCAGCACGCAGAAGCTCTCGACGATCTCCGGGGTGATGAAGTCGAGGTAGGGGTTGTCGCTCTGGCCATGCTTGGAGTAGTCGTAGCCCTTGCGCTTCTCGATGTAGTCGGTGAGGCTCTTGGGCACCAGGCCGCTGTCGGTACCGTATTTCTCCACGATGTCGGCCACGTGGTTGCCGACCATCGCCGGGAACCACTTGGTGGACTCGATACAGCTGGCCTTGTCACCGAAATAGGCGGGGGCGGCGACGATGACCTTGTAGTCGGCCATGTCGCGACCGGCCTCTTCCCCCGCCTTGACGGCCTGGTTGCCGAGCCATTCGACCAGGTAGGGATCGCCGATCTGCAGGATCACGCCATCGCCGACCTCGCCGGCGGTCTTGAGGGCCTTGGGACCATAGGCGCCGATATGGACCGGCAGCTCGTAGCCATCTGCCCAGGGGAACTTGACCGGTTCCGGGCACTCGCCATAGATCACTTCCTCCCCGCGCACCATGGCCTTCACCTTGTGGGTGAACTCGGCCACGCGGGCCAGAGTGGCCGGCTTCTTGCCCATTACCCGCACGGAGCTATCGCCGCGGCCCAGGCCGACGTCGAAGCGCCCGCCACTCTGCTTGGCCAGACTGGCGAAGAGGCTGGCCGCCAACGACCAGTCGCGGGCATTGGGATTGGTGACGCAGGGCGCGAAGCGCATCCGGGTGGTGTGTTCCATGCACATGGCGATGGCCGGGTAGCACTCGCGCCAGAGGATGTGCGAATCGTAGAACCAGCAGTAGTCGAAGCCTGCCTCCTCGGCCTGCTTGACCAGGTTGCGGGCGCGGTCGGGGCTGACGAATCCCTTGAAACAGATGCCGAATTCCATCGTGGTGTTCCTTCTGTTGTGATTGTTGGTCTTGCTCGTCTCGGTGCGTGGCACTTCAGGCGCCGGGGGCCCAGATGCGAATGCCCGCATGGGTAAAGGGCACCTTCTTCGAGATGTTGAGGCGGATCAGGATGGGGGTGATGGCCTCGATGCAGCGGGCGTTGACGGCCGGCCCGGCGTTGTAGGCCTGCACATCCAGCTTGCGAATCAGGTCGATGACCGCTTCCTTGGCGGCCAGGTCGTTGCCGCACACCAGCACGTCGCAGTTGATGCCGTGGTCGAGGTCGTTGAGAGTGGTCGCCGAGACGTTGTGCAGGGCGCCGACCACCGGGATGGCGTCGCCGAGCAGGGCCTGGGCCGCCTCGGTGGCCGAGCCGGCGGCGGGCATGTCGACCTTCTTCGGGTCGCCATCGGCCAGCGGTACCACGATGTCGATCAGGATCTTGCCGGGCAGCAGGTCGCGAATCGCCTCGAGGGTGGCGTCGTGGGCCGCGTAGGGCACCGCGAGGATGACCATCTCGTCGGCGGCGCTCACCGCCCCGCGCAGGTCGTGGCCCCCGATGGCCGCGGCCCCCGGGGACAGCTTGGCCTGGAGTTCGTCGGCGGTCGCCTGGGCGCGCTCGGCGTCCCGTGAGCCGATCACCACCGGCATGCCGGCGCGGGCGAAGCGCAGGGCCAGGCCTCGGCCCTGGGGGCCGGTACCACCAAGAATTGCAATGCTCATCGGAACAGGTCCTCTTGTTGGGGTCTTATCAGCTCGTTCGCTGAACTCTCGCAGGGGTGCCAGTCGATGCCGCGAAACAGCACGACCGGCGTCTTGTCGCTCTTGCCCATCACCAGTCCCGAGGCCGCGGCCAGCTCGTCGGCCAGGGCCGGCATAGTCACCGACAGCACGCGGCCGAAGGCGTCGCGCTCGCCCACCATGTCGATGCGCGCCGGAACCCGGGCCAGGCCGATGGCCACGTTGACCAGGCCCATGCGCCAGGGGCGGCCGAAGGTGTCGGTGACCACGATGCCCAGGCGTACCCCGAAGGCCGCCTCGAGGCGTTCGCAGAGTCGCAGGGCGCTGGCATCGGGATCCTTCGGCAGCAGGATAATGGTCTCCTCGGCACCGACGTTGGACTCGTCGACCGCCGCGTTGGCGCAGATGAACCCCAGGCGATGCTCGGCGATGAGGGTGCCCTCGTCCTGCTCGGGTCGCTTCACGGCCCGCACCACCCGGGTCGACTCGCGCAGGATCGCCTCGACCTTGCGCGGGTCCTTGTTGACCTGGCGGCCCAGCTCCTCGGCCTCGGCGCTCGGGGTGATATCGGCCAGGGCCACGACCTGCCCCTCGGCCTTGGAGATCACCTTGTGGGCGACCACCAGGATGTCGCCGTCCCGCAGCGACTGGCCACGACGCGACAGCGTCTCGATCAGGATCTGCGCCAGATCGTCCCCCGGCACGATGTCGGGGATGCCGGGCACCGTCCCGATGGTGACGTCGGCGTGGCAGGGCGAGCTCACGGGATCGTCAGCCAGGTGGCCCAGGGCGTCATCGAGGATGGGGTCGGGTGGCGTGTCGAGCAGAGATTCCATAGCTTCACCAGCTCCTGCGGCGCGTCGCCGCTGCGTTGACGAACGAGAGAGTCCAGGGTGTCGAGGTCCTCGGGGGTATCGAGGTCGAAGCGAAGATGTTCGAGGTCCAGCATCCGGCAGGGCACGCCCTGCTGCTGTGCCGCCTGGCGATGTGCCTCGCTCGAGTTCCTCCCGAAGTGGAACGGCAGCACGTCGGGAGGCGTGGTCAGCAGGGCGTTGGTGCCGCCGTCGCTGGCCGGGCAGATCAGCACCGAAGGCCCGGGCCGCGGGGCGTCGAGCAGCTGACGCAGTTCGGCCTCGTCGAGATGGGCGATATCCGCCGGGATCAGCAGCTGGGCCGCATAGCCTTGCCGGCGGCTCCATTCGGCGGCCAGGGTGGCCGCGGCGGAGAGTCCCCGCGGACGGGGTTCCATCAGCACGCTGGCATCGTAGCGGCGCGCCAGATCGGCGATGGTCGATGAAGCGGTGACCACGAGCAGGTCATGCTCGGGCAGGCGCTGGCGAAAGAAGGCCAGGGTGCGCTCGCACAGTCGGCGCGCCAGCGCCGAGCGGCGATCGGGGGCCAGGACCTGGCCGAGACGGCTCTTGGCCTCGCCGAAATCCTTGACCGGGATGACGATCAGGGTGTCTAGAGACATGACGGGGCCTCCTCGTGCGGGAGCGGCTCTCCGGCGAACGCCAGGACCTCCCGGGCCAGGCGTGCCTTGTCGGCCGTATCGCGCATCAGGGTCTCGGTGACCCTGACCGCGAGGCCACGCCTGGCCAGGGCGGTGGCGTCGTCAGCGTCTTGTGCGTCGATCACCAGGCCGTCGATCAGTCCGGCATAGCGCTCGGCCACGCCCAGGTTGCTGCAGGCGACGCCGGCTGCGACCAGCATGCGGTCGGCGGGGCCCTTGACCGTGCGCCCGCCGATCAGCGGCGAGACCGCGATGCGTCGGGCGCGGCTGCGCTCCACGGCCTGGCGCATGCCGGGAATCTCCAGGATCGGGGCGATGCTGACCACGGGATTGCTCGGGGCGATCAGCAGCAGGTCGGCCTGCTCGATGGCGGCCAGGGCCTCGGGCGTCGGACGAGCCTCGGCGAGGCCGTCGACGTGGATCTCGAGGACCTCGGGGCGGCACTGCTCGCGCACGAAATACTCCTGGAAGGCCAGCCAGCCGGCCGGTGTCTTGACCCGGGTCTGCAGACGGTCATCGGTGGGCAGCACTAGGTCGAGCGTCACGCCCAGGCGCTGGGCAATGCGCTGGGCGATGACGCTCGGCCGCATCCCCTGGCGACGCAGCTCGGTGCGGTAGATGTGGGTGGCAAGATCCTGGTCCCCGAGGTACATCCAGGTGTCGCGGCCCAGCCGTGCGAGGCCGTCGAGCACGCGGTGGCTCTCGTTGGCCAGGCCCCAGCCCTTCTCGCGGTCGATGAGCCCGGCCAGGCTGTAGGTCAGGGTGTCGATGTCCGGCGAGACCCACAGGCCATGGAACTCCTGGTCGTCGGCCACGTTGCCGATCACCGTCAGCTGCTCCGGCGCGCAGACGGCGGCCAGGCCGACGGCGAGCTTGGCGCCCCCCACGCCGCCGGCCAGCAGCGTGATGCGTGGCTGGCCCCCGTTCATTCCAGGCCTCCCGCCACCCGGGGCAGGTGCGATGCCGGGGCATCGACGACCTCGAGATGCCGATAGAGGGTGTTGCGGCGCACCGGCTGGCGGCCCATCTGGCGGATCATGCCGGCCAGGTCGTCGGGCCGCATCTCCTGACCATGATCGCCGCCCGCGGCGCGGGAGATGCTCTCGTTCATCAGGGTGCCGCCGAGATCGTTCACGCCGGCGGCCAGCATCTCGCGGGCCAGGTCGGGCCCCAGCTTGACCCAGGAGGCCTGGATGTTGTCGATCCAGCCGTTCAGCATCAGTCGGGCCACCGCGTGCATGCGGATATGCTCGAGACGACTGGGCCCCGGACGGACCCCTTCGTGCTCCAGGAACAGCGGGGTCTTGTAGTGCACGAAGCCCAGCGGCACGAACTCGGTGAAGCCGCCGGTCTCCTTCTGGATCTCGCGGAGCAGGGCCAGGTGGGCGGCCCAGTGCTCCGGCCCGTCGATGTGCCCGTACATGATGGTTGAGGTGGTGGGCAGGCCCTGGCGGTGAGCCGTCTTGATGATCTCGACCCACTCGGCGGTGGTCAGCTTGTCGCGGGTCAACTGCTGGCGGATCTCGGTATCGAGGATCTCCGCGGCGGTGCCGGGCATGGATCCGAGGCCGTGATCGACCAGGTCGCGGATGAAGTCGTCGTAGCCGAGACGGCTCTTGCGGGCGCCGAACCAGATCTCGAAGGGCGAGAAGGCATGGATGTGCATGTCCGGCAGGGCGCCCTTGATGGCCTTGAGCATGTCGCGATAGAAGTGGCCCGGGATGTCCGGGTGCAAGCCGCCCTGGATGCACACCTCGGTGGCCCCGCGGTCCCAGGCCTCCTGGGCCCGCCGCGTGATTTCCTTGAGATTGAAGAACTCGGCGTCCGCATCGTCCTTGCGCTTGGCGAAGTTGCAGAAGCGGCAGCCCATGTAGCAGACGTTGGTGTAGTTGATGTTGCGGGTGATCACGAAGGTGGCGGCATCGCCGACCCGTTGTGCCCGCAGCCGGTCCGCGGTGGCGGTCAGGGCATCGAGCTCGGCTCCCTCGACACCGAACAGACGGACGGCATCGGCTTCGCTCAGCTCCTGCCCGCCCAGGACTCGCTCCAGGACCTGGCGTGTCGAGGTTCCCACGCCGGCCCGATACAGCTCGGCGGGGAAAGGGGCGTGGAGATTCAGGGTTGTGCTGTTCATGGAGGCACTCCTGCTCAAAGGCATGGGGTCAGTGGCACTGCTGCAGTGCCAGGCCATCGGCACGGGCGATGCCGGATAGCCGAGAGGCGATGGAGGGGGTGAAGAACGGCTCCGGTGACTGCCTCAGGTAACGGGGGTAGACCGCCAGGCGCTCCTCGAGCCCGAAGCCGCAGCGGGCCGTCGCCTGGCGCAGGGAGGCGATCTGGGGCCAGGCGCGCTCGGGATTGATGTGATCGATGGTGACCGGCGAGATGCCTCCCCAGTCGTTGATCCCGGCGTCGATATAGGCCGCGAAGCGCTCCGCGAGATTGGGCGGGGCCTGAAGACTGATCGAGGGGTCCAGCAGCAGGCGGGCCAGCACCAGGGTGCGCACCATGTCGTCGAGACTGGGCTCCGGGTGGCCAGCCATGGCCGTGCCGGGTTTGGCGCGAAAATTCTGGACGATGACTTCCTGGATATGGCCGTAGCGGCGGTGCAGGTCGTTGATGGCCTGCAGGCTGTCGACCCGCTCAGCCCAGGTCTCGCCGATGCCGATGAGGATGCCGGTGGTGAAGGGCACGCCCTGGCGGCCCGCACGCTCCAGGGTTCGCAGGCGCTGCACGGGCACCTTGTCCGGGCAGGCGAAGTGGGCCTCACCTCGCTGCAGCAGGCGCCGGCTGACGTTCTCGAGCATCATGCCCATGCTGACGCTGACCGGCTTGAGCCTCGCCACGTCCGCGTCCGACAGGGTGCCGGCATTGACATGGGGCAGCAGCGAACTCTCGTCCAGCACGCGGGCACACATCTCGGCGAGGTAGTCGATCATGCTGTCGTGTCCCAGCGCCGCCAGGGCCTCCCGGGCCTCGGGATAGCGCAGCTCCGGCTTCTCGCCGAGGCTGAACAGCACCTCCTTGCAGCCCAGTCGCTCGCCCTCGCGCACCACCGCCATGACCTCTTCGGGATTCATCACCCGGGCCGCAGCCGAGCCCGGCTTCTGCACGAAGGTGCAGTAGCCACAGTCGTCGCGACACATGTTGGTCAGCGGAACGAAGACCTTGCGGGAGTAGGTGAGCGTCTCGCCCCAGTGCTTGTCACGCAGCTGGGCTGCACGAGCGGAGAGAGCACGGAATTCGCTATCGGACGCCGTTTCCAGCGCCAACGCCTGCCGACGGGTCAGCATGATAAGCAGCGCCTCCTGTTATTGTTGTGCGCTTTTTTGGTGTTCCGGCTGGCCTTCCGCGATTCGCGTTTTTACCAACTGGTAAATTTCAATCTAGAGCATTTTTTTCCACTTGGTCAAACTTTTTTGGGCGGTCCCCTTCGTGGTCGAACGGCGGCGGGTCTTGCGGGCGATGGGCTGTGGAAAGGTAAGCGTTTGCTGTCATGAGATTAACGATTCATGGGTTTAATCCCGTGGTGGTCGGGCTCAGGCTGAGGTCGGCAACCTGCCCGTCAATAACGACAACAAGGAGCGCATATGCACATCGCCGTCCCGAAGGAAATCAAGAATCATGAGTACCGTGTGGCCCTGACCCCCTCCGGGGCCCGTGAACTGGCCGGTCGTGGCCACCACGTGACGCTTCAGGCCGGCGCCGGGGACGGCGCGGGCTTTCCGGATGCGGCCTTCGAGGCGGCCGGGGCGCGGATCGAGCACGACGTGGAGGCGCTATGGCGAGACGCCGAGCTGATCCTCAAGGTCAAGGAGCCTCAGCCGGAGGAAGTGGCCCGCCTGTCCGCCGGCCAGACGCTTTTCACCTATCTGCACCTGGCGGCCGAGGAGCGCCTCACCCAGGGGCTGATGGAGAGTGGGGCCACCTGCATCGCCTACGAGACCATCACCGATCGTCAAGGCGGGCTGCCGCTGCTGGCGCCGATGAGCACCGTGGCCGGGCGCATGGCGGTGCAGGCCGGCGCCCACAGCCTGGAGAAGGCTCAGGGCGGCGCCGGTATCCTGCTGCCCGGGGTGCCGGGGGTCGCGCCGGCTAGGGTGGCGGTGATCGGTGGGGGCGTGGTCGGCGAGAATGCCGCGCGAATGGCCCTGGGACTGGGGGCGGAGGTCACCGTGCTGGACACTTCCATCCCGCGCCTCGAGCAGCTCGATGATCGCTATCAGGGGCGCATGAAGACGGTCTATTCCACCGCCGATGCGCTGGAGCAGGTGGTGAGGGAGTCCGATCTGGTCATCGGTGCCGTGCTGGTGCCGGGGGCGGCGGCGCCCAAGCTGATCACCCGCGAGATGCTGGCCGACATGAAGCCGGGGAGTGTGCTGGTGGATGTGGCCATCGATCAGGGCGGCTGTTTCGCCACCAGCCAGGCGACGACCCATGCTGAGCCGACCTACCTGGTCGATGGCGTGGTGCACTATTGCGTGGCGAACATGCCCGGTGCCGTGGCTCGCACCTCTACCCAGGCGCTGACCAATGCCACCTTGCCCTACATCATCGCGCTCGCCGACAAGGGTTGGCGGCAGGCGCTGGCCGATGACCCCCATTTCCTGGCGGGACTCAATGTCCACGACGGCCGGATCACCCATGCGGCAGTGGCGGAGGCGTTCGGCCTGAGAAGCCAGGAGGCCAGCCAGGTGGTGAGCTAATCGACTAGATGGGACGGCGCGAGACGCCGTCCCCGCTTTGGTGGTAGGCCCCTTCTCAGGACGCGGCGGCATCCACGGCCGCGTAGGCGACCATCTCGACCAGCATCTCCTCCCGGGCGAAGCCGGAGACGATGATGGCGGCGCGGTTGGGGTAGGGCTCGCGCACGTACTCGGCGTAGACCTTGTTGACCGTGGCCAGGTCCTCGCGGGCGGTCACGTAGATCAGCACCTGGGTCAGGGCCTCGACGCCGGCGCCGGCCTTCTCCAGGGTGTGGACGAGGTTGTCCAGGGTCTGGCGGGTCTGGGCCTCGATGCCGCCCTGGACCACCTGGCCGTCGGCGCCGATGGGGATCTGGGCGGTGAACAGGATGCCGTTACCGACGACGGCCCATTCCAGGGGCGCCTTGGAGGCGAAGAGGTCGGTGCGTACGGGGTGAATCATGTCGTGGGTCTCGTCTCTGTCTCAGTCGTTATCGTTGGTGCCGGCGCCGGCCCCTTCCCGGGAGGCCTCGGTGGCTTCCACCAGCATGCGGGTGGCGAGGTGCTTGAGGCGTTCCCAGACGGCCTCGTCGACCTCGATGCCCTCGGCCAGGGACCGGTGGCGGCAGGCCAGCAGGTCGGATTCGTTGTGGCGGGCCAGCAGGTCGTAGCGGTAGTCCGAGCGCATCGCCGGCAGCAGGTCGACGTGGTTGGCCATCACCAGGGTGATGCCGTCGTTGGGCTCGTGCTCCTCCGGGACCTCCTTGACCGCGTAGACGCGGATCTCGGGCACCGCGCTGTTGGCCTGGAAGCCGACGACCTGCTCGGTCGGCGGGTGCTCGGCGTTGCGCCAGAAGGCGGTGACGTTCATGCCGCGCCCGGCGAGGCGCGCCAGGTAGCCCATGATCAGCTGGCGGTTGTGGCAGTGGCGAATCTTGATCACCGAGAGGCCGCGCGCCCGGGCCTTGGCGAAGCCGAGCTCCAGCGCCAGGGTGGAGCTTCGCAGAACGCTCTGGCCGTGGCCGTCGACCACTGCCAGGTCGCCGTCCTGGTAGAGGACGCTGGGCAGCTCGTCGGGGTCGTCCTCGAGCAGGAAGTCCAGGCCGCGGTTGAGGGCGGCGAGGCCGCCCAGGCCAAAGCACTGCATCCAGGCGACCATGTCGGCGGCGTCAGCGGCATCGCCCTCCTCGAAGCCCATGCCGATGAACGCCTTGCGGCACAGGCCCTGCAGCTCGTTGTAGGACGCCTTCATGATGTCTCTCCTACCTCGTGTCGTGGTGCGTGCCTGATCCCCTCGGGCTCCAGCGGGAAGCTCCAGTCGTCGACCTCGGCTAGGTCCCGGGGCTCGGCGTTGAGCTCCTCGACCAGGGGCGCGCCCTGGAAGAGGGTGATGCGCACCCAGCGGTCGGACTTGGGATCGAAGCGCCCGGCGCCGAAGAACGCGAGCTTGGTGCGCAGCAGGTGCATGGGCTTCATGTCGCGATGCCAGAGGTTGGCGCGGATCTCGCCGTAGGGCGTCTCGGCCATGGTCTGGATGCGCCGCACGATGTCCTTGTGGCGCGGATGGGCGATCAGGAACTCCACCACCAGGGCGCGGGGGTTGGCCTCGAGGAACTCGGAGAGCACGCCGTGGGTGTGGTGGACCCGTGGCGCGATGGCCAGCGGCAGCTCCTTCTCGGCCCCCGGCTCGACGCCGCGCACGCCGAGCCGCGGCTCCTCCTTCTCGGCGGAGCGGTACCAGAACCAGTAGCGCGCCTCGGGCGCCTCGAAGTCCTCGGCCAGCGCCCAGTCGTAGTGGGTCTCGATCAGCTGCTTGAGGCGCACCAGCGGCATGTCCGGGGTCAGCTCGAGGCGCTCCTCGGTGCCCATCTGGTCCTCCAGCGGGTCGACATGCTCGGGGTAGAGCTCGATCAGCAGGGTGTTGACCAGCTCCTGGGCTTCCAGCGGCAGGGTGCGCGCGCTCCAGGCCACCAGCTGCGGCCACAGGGTCTCCTCCAGCGGCACCTCCTCGAGCCAGGCGATCACCTCGGGCAGCGCCGCGACCACGGCGGCGTTGCGCTCGCCCTGTTCGGCGTCCTCGGTGACCGTCTGGTCGAGGTGGCGCATGGCGCGGCGGGTCAGCGCGATCAGCCGCTGGCGACGCTCCTCGTCGGGCGCCTGGCCGAGCACCAGCGCCAGGGCGGTCTCGCGGCAGGTCACCCACTGCTGGATCAGCTGGGGGTGGTTGATCAGGAAGGGCGCCATGCCGAGCCCGGTGGAGTTGCCGATGCCCAGGTAGCGGCGCAGCTCGGTGCCTAGGGGCACCGCCCGCTCGGGGGCCTGGCAGCGGGCGATGTGCTCCACCTGCTCGATGGAGAAGTGGCGCAGCAGGTAGACCGCCAGCATCTGGGCCGAGAAGGGACGGTGGAAATCGGGGTTGTCCTGCAGGCGCACGAAGTCGGCGATGCCGAACTTGCCGTTGCCGTAGACCGCCGTGGTCCGGTAGAGGTAGCCGACCCGGGTCAGCCAGGCAGGCTCGGGCTGCTGACCGGAGGAGAGCGCCTCCACGAAGTGGGCGAAGTTGCGCAGGCTGCGGTTGGCGCGGGAGAGCACCAGCAGCCGCGGATGCTGGCGACCGGCCTCCTGCAGCGGCACGTTGGCGGCCATCTGCTCGAGCAGGGCGTCGTCGACGTCGCCCTCGACGACGCCGAAGGTGACGTCCCAGGCCTGGGCGATCACCCGGTCGGAGCGCTGATCGTCGGCCAGCTGCTGGGAGAAGATCACCCCGTGGTAGCGGCCCTGGGGGGTCTGCAGGCGATAGATGGCGACGCCGTGCCCCTGCTCGTTCAGGTCGAAGCGCGCGGTGCTGATCTGCCAGCGCTGGCGCGCCATCTGGCGGACCAGGCTACGCACGAAGCTCAGGCGGCTGGCCGGCAGGCTGCCCAGCCGCTCGAGGTCCATGACCTCGCCGGCGTCACGCAGCGGCACGGTGCCGGCGATCGGGTAGCGGTACTCAAGCATCGCGGGACTCCACTGAGCGGCGGGGGATCAGGCCCTGGTCGCGGGCCATGGCATAGGCGGCCTGGGGGCCGGTCCACAGCGAGGGCAGCAGTACCAGCGAGACCGGAATGGCGGTGATGACGATGAACTGCTGCAGCACGCTGATCTGGCCGGCGCCCATGTAGAGCAGGATGCCCGCCATGATGGCCATGGCGATGCCCCAGAAGGCGCGAATCAGCGAGCTGGGGCGGTCGTGGCCGGAGCCCACCACGGCGATGGCGTAGCTCATGGAGTCGCCGGTGGTGGCGACGAAGATGGTGGTCAGCACCAGGATCGCCACCGCCATCAGGGTGCCGCCGGGCAGTGCCTGGGCCACGGTGAGGGTCGCCACGTCGAACTGGAAGTTGTTGAGCGCCTCGGTGAGGTCGATCACCCCGGTAAGCTGATAGTGGATCCCCGAACCGCCGAGCAGCGTGAACCAGACGGTGGTGGCGATCGGCGCCAGCACGGCCACGGCCAGGATCATCTGGCGGATCGAGCGGCCCCGCGAGATGCGCGCCACGAAGATCGCCATCAGCGGCCCGTAGCCGATGAACCAGGCGAAGAAGAACACCGTCCACCACTGCATCCACCAGGCGGGCGCCGTCTCGGCGGTCATGGTGGCCATCGAGAAGAACGAGGTCAGGTAGGTGCCGAAGCCCTGGGTGAAGGCGTTGGTGAGGAACAGCGTCGGGCCGAAGACGAAGATCACCGCGGCGATGACCAGCGCCAGGAAGACGTTGAAGCGGCTGAGGATCTGGATCCCCCGGTGGATGCCGGTCACCGCCGAGGTGACGTAGACCACGGCCAGCGCGACGAGAATGGCGAGCTGGGTGCCATAGCCCTCGGAGATCCCGAACAGCTCGTGCAGGCCGAAGCTCACCTGGGTGGCCAGAAAGCCGATGGGCCCCACGGTGCCGGCGACCACGGCGATCACGCACAGGGCGTCGATCACGCCGCCGACGGGCCCGCGGATGATCCGCTCGCCGAGGATCGGGGTGAGCAGGGTGCGCGGCTGCAGCGGCTGGCCCTTGTCGTAGTGGGCGTGGGCCAGCACCACCGCGGTCAGCGAGCCGAGCACCGCCCAGGCCAGAAAACCCCAGTGCATGAACGACTGCGCAAGCGCCCCGGCCACAGCGTCGACCGTGCCGGCCTCGCTGTCGAAGGCCGGCGGGGTGACCACGAAGTGGTAGACCGGCTCACCGGCGGCGAAGAAGACGCCGCCGCCGGCCAGCAGGGTGCACATGATGATCGACAGCCACTTGAAGGTGCTGATCTCCGGCGTGGCGAGGTTGCCGATCCGGGCGTTGGCGGCGGGGGTGAGGGCCACGCCGATGCCGATGAAGAAGGTCAGCAGCAGGAGTAGCTGGAAGTAGGAGCCGAGGGTGGCGGCGGTCCAGGCGAAGCCGGCGCCGATGACCTCGGCCACCCAGTCGACGTCGTAGAGCGACAGGGCGATGAACAGCAGGATGAAGCCGACGCTGAGCGTGAGGACGACGGGGTCGCCCAGGCGGTGCTCGCGGCGCGTCGGCGCGGCGGAGTGAGTGGCGTTGTGTTGTGTCATGTCGGTGGCCTTTGCGGTGGGCCCCTGGGGGGCCCTTGTTATTGTCCCGAAGCGCGTGTCGTGATCAGGCGGCCGCCCCCTCGGCCCGGGCCGGCGTGGCGGCCCGTTCCAGCAGCTCGACCCAGTTCTGGCCCATGATGCGCGCGACCGAGGCCTCGTCGAAGCCGCGCTGGCGCAGTCCCGTGACCAGGTTGGGGAAGTCGCGGCTGTCGCGCAGCCAGGCGAGCGGGCGCGGCCAGCCGGCGTTGGCCTGGCTGCCCTCGCCGTAGTCCATCTCCTTGGACCAGCGGCCGTTGCGCATCCACTCCAGCACCGAGGTCGGCTGCTCCTGGCAGAGGTCGGTGCCGATGCCGATGTGCTCGATGCCCATCAGGTCGGCGGTGCGCGCGATCATGTCGCAGTAGTCCTCGAGGGAGCAGTCCGGCCCGTTCTTCAGGTGGAAGGGGTAGGCGGAGAAGCCCAGCAGGCCGCCGGACTCGGCGATCGCCTCGAGCACCTTGTCCGACTTGTTGCGCCTGGCCGGATGGAAGGAGCTCGGGTTGGCATGCGAGATGATCACCGGCCGCTCGGAGAGCTCCACGGCCTCCAGGGTCGAGCGCTCGGCGCTGTGCGACATGTCGATGACCATGCCCACCCGGTTCATCTCGCGGATCACCTGGCGACCGAAGCGGGTGATGCCGCTGTCCTCGGCCTCGTAGCAGCCGCAGGCCAGCAGGCTCTGGTTATTGTAGGTCAGCTGCATGATCAGCAGCCCCAGGTCGCGCATCACCGCGACCATGTCGATGTCGTCCTCGATGGGCGAGCAGTTCTGGGCGCCCAGGAAGATCCCCACCTTGCCGGCCTGGCGGGCGCGCTCGATGTCGCCCGCCTCCTTCACCGGCATGATCAGGTCGCCATCGGCCTCGAAGCGGCGGTTCCACTCGCCAAGGCGGGTCAGGGTCTCGCGGATGTTCTCGTGATAGACGAGGGTGGCGTGGACGGCATCGACGCCGCCCTCGCGCATCTGCTCGAAGATCTCCCGCGACCAGTTGGAGTACTGCAGGCCGTCGACGATCAGCAGCTCTTTTGACATGACGCTCTCCTCAGGCCTCGGCTCAGCCGGCCTTCACATAGCAGGTCTTGACCACGGTGTAGAACTCGCGGGCGTAGCGGCCCTGCTCGCGGGGACCGAAGCTGGAGTCCTTGCGGCCGCCGAAGGGCACGTGGTAATCGGTGCCGGCGGTGGCCAGGTTGACCATCACGCAGCCGGTCTCGGCGCGGGCCTTGAAGTCGCTGGCGAGCTTCAGGGAGTCGGTGATGATGCCGGCGGTGAGGCCGAAGTTGGTGTCGTTGAGGGTGGCCACGGCCTCCTCGTAGTCGCGGACCTTGATCACGCAGGCGATCGGCCCGAAGACCTCCTCGCGGTTGATGGCCATGTCGTTGGTGGTGTCGACGAACAGCGTCGGCGCCATGTAGAAGCCGTCGGTGTCGCGCTCGAGGCGCTCGCCGCCGAAGGCCAGGGTGGCGCCGTCGGCGCGGGCGCGCTCGACCCATGCCAGGTTGGACTCCAGCTGGCGGGCGTCCACGGCGGGGCCGATGTGCACGCCGTCTTCCAGGGCGTGGCCGACGCGGACGGTCTCGAGCTTCTTGATCAGCTTCTCGACGAAGGCGTCGTGGACGGCCTCGGTGACGATCAGGCGCGAGGAGGCGGTGCACTTCTGGCCGGTGCCGGAGTAGGCGCCGGCGAAGGCGGCCTCCACGGCCAGGTCCAGGTCGGCGTCGTCGGCGACGATCAGGGCATTCTTGGAGCCCATCTCCAGCTGGCACTTGACCAGGTTGCCGGCGGTGGCGGCGGCCACGCGGCGGCCCACGTCCAGTGAGCCGGTGAAGCTCAGGGCGTGGATGTCGGGGCTGGAGATCAGCGCATCGCCGACGCTGGAGCCCGGGCCCATCAGCAGGTTGAAGGTGCCGGCGGGCAGCGCCTGGCGGCTGATGATCTCGGTCAGCGCCCAGGCGCTGGCCGGCACCAGGTTGGCCGGCTTGAAGATCACGGCGTTGCCGAAGGCCAGTGCCGGGGCGATCTTCCACACCGCGGTGGCCATGGGGAAGTTCCAGGGACTGATGATGCCCACCACGCCGACCGGCTCGCGGCGCGTGTCGACCTCGACGCCCGGGCGCACGGAGTCGACCCGCTCGTCGATCTGGCGCAGCACCTCGGCGGCGTAGTAGTGGAAGAACTGCCCGGAGCGATAGACTTCGCCCACGCCCTCGGCCAGGGCCTTGCCCTCTTCGCGGGCCAGCAGGCGGCCGAGCTCGTCCTTGCGGGCGATCAGCTCGTCGCCGATGGCCATCAGCACGCCGTAGCGCTGCTCCAGGCCGCTCTTGCGCCACTCGTTCACGCCGCGCTGCGCCGCGGCGATGGCCTCGCCGACCTGATCGACGCCGGCCTGGGCGTAGTGGCCGATCACGTCGCTGGTGTCGGACGGGTTCACGTTGGCGATGCTGTCCTGACCGTCGACCCAGCGGCCATCGATGTAGAGGGAATGAACGTGTGACATGGAAACCTCCTTAGTGACGTTGGCGTCATCCTAGGTGAGAGTCCAAGATAAGGATAATCAATAAAAAAGATCCGATGATCAGGTTTTCTTACCATGAGGAGAGGAGGTGGCCATGCTGCCGGAGCTGAAGATTCAACCGCTGCGCTGCGTGCTGGCCATCGTCGACGAGGGCGGCTTCCACGCCGCGGCGCGCCAGCTGCACCGCACCCAGCCGGCGGTCTCCATGGCGGTGCGCGAGCTGGAGCAGCGGCTCGGCGAGCCGCTGTTCGAGAAGGGCGGCAAGGCGACCCTCACGCCCTTCGGTCGCTACTGCCTGCCGCGCTTTCGCGAGCTGATCACCCAGCACGACCGCCTGAGCCGCGAGCTCTGGGCGCAGGTGCAGAAGCAGGCCGGGCACGTCGACATGGCCGCGGTGCCCTCGGTGGCCAGCCGGCTGATGCCGCAACTGCTCAGCGACTTCATCCTGCGCTATCCCGACCTCAAGGTGAGCCTGCACGACGGCAGCGCGGACTTCGTCCGGCGCCTGGTGGCCGGCGGGGAGGTGGAGCTGGGCTTCACCAGCCTGTGGCGGGAGGACGACGAGCTCTCCTTCATGCCTCTGATGCGCGACGAGGTCGGGGTGGTGTGCCGGGACGACCATCCCCTGGCCGAGCGGGCTGAGCTGGGCTGGGAGGCGCTGCAGGGCCAGGTGCTGATCCGCAACGGCACCTCGCGGCTGCTGGAGGGCACCGAGGCCGAGCCGCTGCTGGAGGAGAGTGCCTTCGACATTTCCAACATGATCTCGCTGACCGCCATGCTGGTGGCGGGGATCGGCATCACCACCCTGCCGCGGCTCGCCTTCCCCCAGGAGTACGAGCGGCTGCGCTTCATCCCGCTGGTGGACCCGATGGTGGAGCGCGAGCTGGGCCTGCTGCGCCCCGGGAAGCGTAGCCTCTCCCCGGCGGCCCAGGCCATGGAGGCCTTCGTCATCGAGTCGCTGCGCGCGGAGACGCTCGCCGTCCCCTGAGGCCAGGGCGCGTCGCGTATATCGTGGTTTGCCGAACTGAGGGTAGCGTCTAGTCTGAGGGTAAAGGGCCGGTCACGGCCCGCTTCCCACCCGCACAGGACCGACCCGTCATGTATACCTCAATCCTTGTCCCCCTCGATGGTTCCTCCCATGCCGAGAAGGCGCTCGGCGTGGCGGCCCAGCTGGCTCGCGGCGCCGGGGCGACCCTGCACCTGATGACCGTGGCCGAGTTTCCGCCCGACAACATCGGCCTGTTCACCGGCGGCACCGCCGAGCCGTTCTCCGAGGAGGATCGCGAGAAGCTGGCCGCCGGCATGAAGGAGGAGGCGGGCAAGGTCATCGACAAGGCCCGTGCGGCGGTCGACCTCGAGGGCATCGAGGTCGAGGAGGTGGTGCGCCAGGGGCGTCCGGCCGAGTGCATCAACGAGGCGGCCGAGAGCCTCGGCGTCAATGCCATCATCATGGGCAGCCGCGGGGTCAGCGACATGCGCGGCATGGTGTTCGGCAGCGTCTCCCACAAGGTCAGCCACACCGCCGGCTGCACCGTGATCACCGTGACCTGAGTGAATTGGCCTTTGGGGCCGGCGCCCTGCGTCGGCCCTTAGCGCGGCGAGGCTCGCTCGCGCTACCGCCCCTCTGTTCGCCGCCTCTCCCTACCTCCCAAGAAGGAGCTCCTGCGTGGCCGGCAGCAGCCTACTGACCCTGATCGACGATATCGCCACGCTGCTCGATGACGTCTCGCTGATGACCAAGGTGGCGGCCAAGAAGACCGCCGGCGTGCTGGGCGACGACCTGGCGCTGAACGCCCAGCAGGTCACCGGCGTGCAGGCCGACCGCGAGCTGCCGGTGGTCTGGGCGGTGGCCCGCGGCTCGCTCGTCAACAAGCTGATCCTCATCCCGGCAGCGCTCGCGGTCAGCGCCCTGCTACCCTGGGCGGTCACCCTGCTGCTGATGCTCGGCGGCGCCTACCTCTGCTTTGAGGGCGTCGAGAAGCTGGCGCACAAGTTCCTGCATGCCAAAGAGGCGCAGGAGGAGCACCGCCAGCGTCTCGCCGCCGTGGCCGACGAGACGGTCGACATGCGCGCCTTCGAGGCGCAGCGGATCAAGGGGGCGGTGCGCACCGACTTCATTCTTTCCGCCGAGATCATCGTGATTACCCTGGGCACGGTCGCCGGTGAGCCCCTGGGGATGCAGGTCGCGGTGCTGATCGGCATCGGCCTCTTGATCACCGTCGGCGTCTACGGGCTGGTCGCGGCGATCGTCAAGCTCGACGACCTGGGGCTCTACCTGAGCCGCCGCGAGGGGCTGTCGGCGCCGGTCGGGCGTGGCCTGCTGGCCGGCGCGCCCTACCTGATGAAGGCCCTGTCGGTGATCGGCACCGTGGCGATGTTCCTGGTCGGGGGCGGCATCCTCACCCACGGCATTCCCGCGCTGCACCACCTGGTGCAGGGCGTGGCCGAGGCCCGGCTCGACGTGCCAGGCCTCGATGCCGTGGTCCACGGCCTGGGGCCGTCGCTGCTCAACATGCTCTTCGGCCTGCTGGTCGGCGCGCTGCTGCTGGGCGCGGTGACCTTGGGGCAGCGGCTGCGGGGTGTTAGGGCCGGGTGAGGTGAACCCATTTGGGAGGCGATTTTTTCGTCGCCGGCTTTTGGCAAGGCGACGTCAGGGGGCGGCATCTCTCGAGTGGACCTGGCATTCGTCGCCATGCTGATCGTCCAGCAACCAGTCGCGAAAGGTACGTGGTGCGGCACGCAGATGGCGGTGTTGCGGAGTCAGCAGCGAGAGGGTGCCGGGGCTTGGCAGTGACTGAGGCAGCGCCTGTACCAGGGTGCCCTGACGCAGATCGGCTTCGAGCAGCTTGGCCCAGCCGAGGGTCACACCCTGGCCGGCCAGGGTGGCGTTCATCAGCAGCTGAAAGCTGTTGGCTCGCAGGCGGTGGGCCGGAGGGTGCCAGTCGAGCCCCAAGGCGCGATACCAGGCCTCCCAGGTCAGCCAATCGTTATAGTGGTCCTCGACCACCAGCAGGGTGTGGTGCGCCAGCAGGTCAGCCGCGTCGTGGATCGCGCCATGGCGCTCCAGATAGGCGGCACTGCACACGGCGATGACCTCCTCGCCGCCGAACAGCGGTTCGGCGAGGAGGCCGGGCGGGTCGACTTCGCCCTTCAGGTGGTAGTAGAACGCCAGGTCGAACTCGTCGAGATTGAGGCGGTAGGGGTCCTCGACGGTCAGGATGCGGATTTCGATCTCGGGATGGGCACGCTGGAAGTCGGGCAGCCGCCGTGCGAGCCAGTGGGAGGCGATGGTCGGGCTCGATGCCAGGGTCAGCTGGTGATCGTCACCGTGGCGGCGCAGCCGGGCGGTCTCGTCACCCAGCTCGCGCAGCAGGCGCTGAACCACTCGGAAGTAGTGCGCGCCGGCCGGCGTCGGCCGCAGCCCATCGGCGGTGCGTTCGAACAGCGGGCGCCCCAGGTCCTTCTCGAGGCGCTTGATCTGGCGGCTGATCGCACTCTGGGTCAGGCTGAGCTCGCCGCCGGCCTGGGTGAAACTGCCGTGCCTGGCGGCCGCCTCGAAGGCGCGCAGGCACGTCAGAGGTGGCAGGGCGTCGCGACTCGGCATGGAGGTCTCGGTGCAGGGCAACAGGGCGTTGCCCCCGAGGATACCATGCTCGCTTTGGTGCCCCGTCATGCCAGGCCTCAGACCGCGCCGCGCGGCACTTCGGTCTTCCAGCGTCGGCGATGTACCTCCACGCCGTCGTCGCGGGCCACCTGCTCGGCCTCCAGAAAGAAGGTGTCGGCATCCGCACTCAGCCAGTAGCGGCTATCCACCTCCACCGCGAACCGGCCCTCGCCCTCGTCGCGGCCGGCGCGGTAGTGCCAGACGATCTCGGCGCGGGCCAGGTCGGCATCCTCGGGGTGGGCGGTGTAGGTCTCGCGGCAGTGCTGGTCGACCCACAGGCCGTGGTCGAGCAGGCGCACGGCACCGAGGTCGTCCTCGACGATGGTGGTGACCGCGCCACTAGCCACGTCCTCCTGCACAGTGCGTCGCGGCGCCGGCTGGCGCAGGGTCTCGAGGCGCGCCGGGGGCGCTGACTCCGGCGGCGCGAAGGGGTTGGCCACCGTCTCGCCGTGGAACACCGGCAGCTCCAGGCGCTGGGCGCCGGGCAGCAGAGTCAGGGCGGTGCGCCGGCGGCTCGGCCACAGCAGCGGGAAGTTGGCCGAGGAGACCGAGACCCGCAGCCGGTGACCGGCCGGCAGCCGGTAACCCACCATGTCGAGCTCCAGTTCGACGTCGAGGGGCTCGCCCGGGGTCGGCGGATCGAGCCGGCCCAGGTCCTCACGCAACCCCAGGTTGAGCACCCCGTAGGTGATCATCGCCACCCGCCCGTCGGGGCCGATGTCGTTGAGGCGCACGGTGAGCTGGCCGCCGGCCTGGTCGCTGGCGAGCCTCAGGCGCACTCGTGGCTTGCCGAGGATCGAGACCGGCTCGGTGACCGGCGCGCCGTCGAAGACCTGGGCATAGGCGTCGTCGCGACTCTGTTCCGCGGGCAGGTCGGGGCCGAACCAGATGGCGCAGTACTCGCCCTGCTGGCTGCCGGCGGTCAGCGGCGAGTTCACGATCCGCGGGTGCGTCAGTTCGGCCTCTCCCTCGACCAGGCCGGCATCGGTCAGCGAGTAGCGGTGCGGCTCGACGTGGCGACTTGGCCAGCCCTCGGTGCGCACCCAGTCGCCGGGGCGCTCGCGATGCATGGGTTTGGGGGGCAGGCCGTCCTGCAGGTAGAAGGTGCCCGCCGGCTCGTCCATCACTCCGGTCTCCTCGCCCTTGAGCCAGTGATCCCACCAGCGCAGCGCCTCCTGGAGGAAGCCGATGGCCGGATCGGGTACGGCGAAGTGCGGATACTTGTGGATCCAGGGGCCGATCAGCGCCTTCTTCGGGCCGTGAAGCTGCTCCATCAGCCGAGGGATGCTGTTCTTGTAGGCGTCGCCCCAGCCGCCCACGCAGTAGACGGCGGCCTCGATGTCGGCGTAGTTGACCGCCACCGAGCCGTGCCGCCAGTAGGCGTCGCGAGTCTGGTGGTTAAGCCAGGTCTCGGCCATCAGCGGCATGTTGTCCAGGCGATGCTTCCAGCGCTCCCGCCAACTGTCGCCGACCAGCGCCGGGTCGGGGACTGCCGCGGAGAAGCTGAGCATGGTCGCCGCCCAGCCGAGGTTCTCGAGCAACAGGTTGCCGCCCTTGTAGTGGATATCGTCGGCGTAGCGATCGTCGGTGGAGCACAGGGTGATGATCGCCTTGAGCGGCTCGGGCCGGTGCGCGGCGAGCTGCAGCGAATTGAAGCCACCCCAGGAGATGCCCATCATGCCGACCCTGCCGTTGCACCAGGGCTGGCGGGCCAGCCAGTCGATCACCTCGAGCCCATCAGCCTGCTCTTGGGCCAGGTACTCGTCCAGCATCAGCCCCTCTGACTCGCCGTTGCCGCGGATATCGACCCGCAGGCAGGCGTAGCCGTGACCGGCGAAGTAGGGATGGGTCAGTTCGTCGCGGACCACGGTGCCATCGCGCTTGCGGTAGGGCAGGTACTCGAGGATCGCCGGTACCGGCGTCTGCTCGGCGCCCTCGGGCAGCCACAGCCGGGCCGCCAGGCGTGTGCCATCGGCGAGCGGAATCTCGAGGTGCGGGATCTCGCGCACCGCGTGGGGAAAGTCGTGCTTCACGTGCATGATCAAGGAGCGTCCTGTGCGGAGGATGAGAGGGTGTTCCTGGCGCTGGCGGCCGGACGCGGCGAAGCCTGGGGCGCGTGCAGGGACTCCGGCGCCTTGAGCCAGACCCAAAGCGAGCCGCTGGCCAGCAGGATGATCAGCATCGCCGGCAGACCGCCTAGGTTGGAGAGCATCTTGACTCCGTCGATGCCGACGAAGCTGACCATCACCCAGGAGACGATGCCGACGATCACGCCCCACATCACCTTCATGCGCAGGCCGGCGTTGAGGTCGGAGTCGGCGGTCAGTCCGCGAGTGCAGAGGTTGCCGATGGCGTCGGTCTGAGAGTCGGCAGCGGTGACGTAGGAGACGTAAGCGATGAACAGCAGCAGCGGTATCCAGATCCCGGCTAGCGGCAGCTCGCGGAACAGGGTATAGAGCACGTGCTCGACCCCGCGCTCGTCGAGCACCGCGTGCAGATCGATGCCGGTGCGCAGCTGGAAGTAGAGTGCCGCGCCGGAGAAGATCGTGATCCACACCGCGGCGAACAGCGCCGGGTAGAGCAGGTTGACGCGCAGGAACTCGCGCACGGTGTAGCCCAATGAGATCTTGCCAAGGAACAGCGCGGCAACCGGCGCCCAGGCGAACCAGATCGCCCAGTAGAAGATCGACCACCAGTAGGGCCACTGGTCGTTGCCGGCGGCGCCAGTGAACAGGCTGCGGGTAAAGAAGTGGTCCAGGAAGACGCCGAACGACTCGGTGCCGATCTGCAGCATGAACACCGTGGGGCCGAAGACGAAGACGAACAGGCCCAGCGCCAGCAGCAGCCAGGCGTTGAGCGCCGAGAGTCGTGCGATGCCCTTCTTCAAGCCGCTGGCCGCCGAGAGAACGAAGGTCACCACGATCACCGCGATGATCACCCCGAGGCGCAACGGGCTGGTATCGCCCTCCAGATACTGACCGGTCCCGCCGGCCAGGGTCAGCGCGCCGGTGCCCAGGGTCGAGGCCATGCCCGCCACCAACGAGTAGAGCGCCAGGGCGTCGATGATCCCGGCGTAGCGCAGGATACGCGGCCCGAACACCGGCTCGAGCATGCTGGAGATCGAGAACTTAAGGCGGCGGTTATAGAAGGCCAGGGCGAAGATCAGCGCCGGCACCGCATAGATGGCGTAGGGGGTGAAGGTCCAGTGCAGGAACATCGTCGACATGGCGAACAGCGCCGCCTCGCTGGACTCGGCCTCGATGCCCAGGGATTCCGGCGGCCCCATCAGATGATAGAGCGGCTCGGCGGTGGTCCAGAACAGCACGCCCACAGCGAGGGTGGTGCACAGGGTGATCGAGAACCAGCGCAGCTTGGAGAGCAGCGGCACGGCGTGCTCACCGCCGATGCGCAGCCGGCCCAGCGGCGAGACGTAGACCACCACGGCCAGCACCAGCAGGTAGAGGCTGCTCAGGCTGAACAGCCAGGAGAAGTGATCGAGGATGGCATCGTTAAGCGCGCTGGTGGTGGCCAGAAAGGTCTCGAGGTCGAGATAGCTGGCGATCACGGCGCCCATCAGCACCAGAAAGGTCGGCCAGAACACCAGCGGCCGAATCGAACTCTGCATAGTCATCGCTCCCGTTATCGTTATTTCCCGGCGATGCACCGGGCGCATGGCTGCGTACCATAGCGGCTGATGCGGGTCTTTCGGCAAGCGCTATCTGGGAATGGGGGGATGCGTGCAGGGAATGCGGCAGGGGGGAGCGGCGGAGCAGCGAGCCTCAGTCGTCGTCCTCGGGGCGGGCAGGTGCGAGGGTCATCGGCGCGGCGGGCTTGAACACCAGGGTGCGGTAGGGGAAGGGGATCTCGATGCCGTGCTCATCGAGAGCTCGCTTGATCGCCGCGACCACTTGATCCCGAGAAGAGCGAATGTCCACCGGTTTGGAGCCGGTCCACCAGGTGACCTCGAAATCGATCGAGCTCTCACTGAAGGCTTGGGCGAAGACCTGGATGTCGCGAACATCGTCGCGCACCGAGTCGACGCAACGCACCGCGTCTTCGATCACGCTGCGGGCAACATCGACGTCCTCTCCATAGGCGATACCGACGATGATCGAGGTGCGGCGCACATCGCGGTCAGTGCGCACGATCACCGGATTTTGAAATAGCAGAGCGTTAGGTACCACGATCCGCTGACCGTCGGTGCGGCGGATATGGCTGTCGCGGACGGTGATCAGCTCGACCAGACCCTCGACGTCCTTCTCCTCCACGGCGATATGGTCGCCGATCTTGAACGGTTCGCGCCACAGGATCAAAAGCCCCGCCAGGAAGTTCTCGAATACGTCACGGAAGGCCAGGCCGAGGGCAAGGGAGCCGAGCCCGAGCGTGGTCAGCGCCTTGGCCGGGGTGACCGTGGGAAAGACCAGGGTGATGGCGACGAGCAGCCCGACCAGCCAGACAAGCAGGCCGGTCAGCATCACCAGCACCTCTGTCAGGTTGCGACGCAAGCGGGCCCGTCGCGCCAGACGGGTGACGAGGCTTCCCAGCAGCTTCGCCAGGACCCAGGTCATCAAGATCAGTACCAGGGCGGCGATGATTCGCGGACTGGCCTCGATCAGCCCGCGCAGGTACTGCTCGATCTCCGACAGCAGCAGCGGCACGAAATGGATCTGCTCCATGGCCCCGGCACTCCCTCCGTGATCCGGCGCTTCGCCGCGTTGGACGAGGCCGTGCCTCCTAGGATAGCCGGGAAGTGGCCTTACCGGCGTTGCGAGCGCGTGCCGTCGGTCAGCGGGCCTGGTCCTGTGCCATCAGGTAGTCGGCCACCGCCCGGTAGGCGGGCAGCGAGGTCGGGTCGGTGGCCGCGTTGGCCGCGATGGGATGGGAGGCCAGGCGCACGATGACCATCTCGGCGGTGGGGTCGATCCAGATCGTCTGGCCGTGCACGCCGCGGGCGGCGAAGGCGCCGTGGTCGTCGTGGCTGACCCACCACATGCCGCGATAGCTCCAGCCGTCGAGGGCGGCGTAGCCGGCCCTGGCGAAGGCGGCCTTGTCGCCGCCCTCGCGGAGGCGCGCGATGGCGGCGGCGGGCAGCAGCTGCTCGCCGTTCAGGCGTCCCTCGTCGAGGATCAGCTGGCCCAGCCGGCCGAGGTCGCGCAGGGTGGCGTTGAAGCCGCCGCCGGCGAAGGGCGTGCCGATCGAGTCGACCGTGTAGAAGGCCTCGCGCTCGGCGCCCAGGCGCGTCCAGACGTGCTCGGCCAGCCAGTCGGCGACGCTCTGTCCGGTGGCGCGGGCGATGATCCAGCCCAGCGCATCGGAGTTGATGGTGCGGTAGCCGAAGGCCTCGCCGTGCTCGCCGGCCTTCTCGACCGTCTCGAGGAAGGCGAAATAGCTGCGCGGGCCGGTATAGTCGGGGGGCGGCGGCAGCGGGCTGCCGGCGCGGGCGTAGGTCCAGACGTCGGCCTCGGGGTCGGCATAGTCCTCGGAGTAGTCCAGCGCGGTGGTCATGTCGAGCACCTGGCGCAGGGTGGCGTCGCCGAAGGCGCTGTCGGCGAGCTCCGGCACCAGCTCGCCGACGAGGGCGCGCTCGTCCAGCTTTCCCTCGGCGACGAGGATCTCACCGATCAGCCCGGTGATCGACTTGGTCACCGACATCACGCCGTGCAGGGTGGTCTCGTCCAGGCAGCCGGCGTAGCGCTCGTAGACGACCCGGCCGCGATGCAGCACCAGCAGCCCGTCGGTGCGATTGACCGCGAAGGCCTCGTCCCAGGTCATCGGCGCGTCGCCGTCGGTGGACTGGAAGCTCACCTCGTCGATCGCCGGGTCGAGGGCGTAGGGGAGGGCGCGGGCGGCGCCGGGTCCGCTGCGTACCCCCGCGGTGGGCATCAGCTCGCGGAAGTGACAGACCGTCCAGCGGAGCTTGTCGCCGGCGAAGTAGTCCTCGTCGGTGAAGCGAATGGTGCGCTCCTCAGGCGGCGGGAAGCCCTGCATCCAGCCGGCATCGGCCGGTGGCGGCCCTGCGACGGCGGTGCCGGCGAGCAGCAGGATGGTGGAGAGGGCCGCCAAGAGTGTCGTGGAGCGTGCCGTGGTCCGGGTGTGTGTCATGACGTGCCTCGCTGTGCCCACGGCGTTCGCGCCGTCCCGGGCGGTGTCCTTGCCATCCACCGCCGCCACCGGTGCCGCCCCATCGCGGCTGTCATGCCCCGGCGGCGGCCTGCGTTCAATCGAGTTCCTGTACCCCGCCGCCGGAGACGGTGAGGATCTGGCCGCTGATCCAGCTCGAGGCCGGCGCGCAGAGGAACAGCGCCGCGTTGGCCATGTCCTCGGGCTCGCCGAGGCGCTTGAGCGGGGTATGGGTCAGCATCCTCGCTTCGATCTCGTCGTTGAGCACCGACTTCAGGGCCTCGGTGCGCGTCGCCCCGGGGGCGATGCCGTTGACCCGGATGTTCTTCGGCCCGAGGTCGAAGGCGATGTTGCGCACCAGGTGGCTCGCCGCTGCCTTGGAGGAGCCGTAGGAGGCCATGCGCTGGTTCTTGTTCTCGGCCGACATCGAGGTGATGGCGAGGATCGCGCCGCCGCCGGCCCTCTCCATCTCGGGCACGGCCAGCTGGGCCAGGCGAAACAGCGAGAAGACGTTCAGGTCGTAGGCGCGGCGAAACTCCTCCATCGGCATGTCGAAGGGCTTGGGGCCGCCACCGCCGGCGTTGCTGACCAAGAGCGTCAGCGCGCCGAACTCGGCGACGGCACGCTCGACGATGGCCGCGAGATCCGCTTCGCGGGTGACGTCGCAGGCGGCGCCCACCGCGCGCCCGCCGCCGTCGGTGATCTCCATGGCCACCTGCTCGGCGGCCTCGGCATGCAGGTCGGTGACCAGCACCGCGGCGCCGGCCTGGGCGAAGGTCTCGGCGATGGCGCGGCCGATCCCGCCGCCGGCACCGGTCACCAGGGCGACCTGACCGTCCAGGCGGAAATTCTGTGGATCAAACATCGGCGTGACTCCTGTCGGGCGCGAGTATCAACAGACTAGCATGGCTTGTGATGGCTCCAGAGAGGGCGGGCAAGGCGTGCATGGGAACGCAGGAGACAGGAGCTGCCGCGTGGCGCGCTGTATGTGGCGCTGATGCCGGAGGTGGGAGGAAGGAGGGTGTGCGGGCACAGGGTTATCGCGCCTGAGCGAACCCACCGCGCAACGAAAAACGGCCACCGCTCCGAGGAGCTAAGTGGCCGTTTCTACGGAATTCTATGGTCGGAGTAGCAGGATTCGAACCTACGACCTCTGCCTCCCGAAGGCAGCGCTCTACCAAGCTGAGCTATACTCCGTTGTTCGCCGTAATGCCTGGCGACGGATCGGCATTATACGCAAACCGCGGCCACGTGCAAGCCCTTCGCGCGGCTTTCCGTCGTGGCCGTCGATTCAGCTCTGGCGATCCACCGCCAGGCGGGCGAGGTGCGCCATGCTGTCGCGGAAGGGGCTGTCGGGCAGGGCGTCGAGCTGCGCCAGGGCCTTGGCGGACATCTCCTCGGCCTTGGCGCGGGTGTAGTCCAGGGCGCCGGTGTCGCGCACGATGGCCAGTACCTCCTCGAGGCGCTCGAGGCCGCCCTTGCGGATGGCCTGGCGGATCACCTTGGCCTGCTCGGCGGTGCCGGCGGCCATGGCCTGGATCAGCGGCAGGGTCGGCTTGCCCTCGGCCAGGTCGTCGCCGACGTTCTTGCCCATGGCCTCGGCGTCGCCTTGGTAGTCGAGCAGGTCGTCGACCAGCTGGAAGGCGAGACCCAGGTAGCGGCCGTAGTCGCGCAGCGCGGCCTCCTGCTCCGGGGTGGCGCCGGCGAGCAGGGCGCCGCTGTGGGAGGCCGCCTCGAAGAGCATGGCGGTCTTGCCCTGGATGGTCTCGAAGTAGGCGGCCTCGTCCACGTCGGGATTGCCGACGTTGGTCAGCTGCTGCACCTCGCCCTCGGCGATGGTGCAGGTGGCCGCCGAGAGCACCTCCATGATTCGCATCGAGCCCACGTTGACCATCATCTGGAAGGAGCGCGAGTAGAGAAAGTCGCCGACCAGCACCGAGGGGGCGTTGCCCCAGGAGTCGTTGGCGGTCGCCTTGCCGCGGCGCATGTGCGACTCGTCGACCACGTCGTCGTGGAGCAGGGTCGAGGTGTGCATGAACTCGACCAGGGTGGCGAGCGTCACGTGCTTGTCGCCCGCGTAGCCCAGCGAGCGCGCCGCCAGCAGCACCAGCAGCGGGCGCAGCCGCTTGCCGCCGCTCTCGATGATGTACTGGCCGATGGTCTCCACCAGCGGGATGCGCGAGGTGAGCTGGTCCAGGATGGTCCGGTTCACGGCGGCGAAGTCGTCGGCGACGACCGCGTGAAGCGACGAGTGGGCGTTGGCGCTGGCTGACGGGGGCGGGGCGTTGGCTGGCATGGAGGCGGTATCGACGAGTAGGTGGGGCCGGGGCGAGAGGGCCCAGGTGGCCTTGGGTTGCCGGCCATGCTATGGGCCCCCCATGGGGGCGTCAAGGCGCGCCGGAGGCGGGGCCTGGCCGGGGCGCGGCGGCACGGCGAGAGGCGCGCGGGGCGGGTTGTGTGCGATCTCGCGCACGGTTATAATCCGCGACCCCACTCATCATGCTCCCTGTCAGATGGCTGCCAAGAGCGGCGCCACTCGCAGCAGGTCGATGAAGAGCCAACACCCGATGAGTCCTGGAGAGAAAAGCATGTACGCAGTGATTAAGAGCGGCGGCAAGCAGTACCGCGTTCAGGAAGGCCAGACTCTCAAGCTCGAGAAGCTGGAAGTGCCGACCGGCGACACCATCGAGTTCGATGAGGTCCTGCTGGTGGGTAGCGACGAGGACGTCAAGATCGGCGCCCCGACCGTCGAGGGCGCCAAGGTGGCGGCCGAGATTGTGTCCCACGGCCGCGGTGACAAGGTGACCATCCTCAAGTTCCGTCGCCGCAAGCACAGCATGAAGCGTCAGGGCCACCGTCAGTGGTTCACTGAAGTCAAGATCACCGGGATCTCCGCGTAAGCGGCTGACCCCCTGAACGAGCGAGGTATTTGCAATGGCTCATAAGAAGGCAGCGGGCTCCACACGTAACGGTCGCGATTCCGAATCCAAACGCCTCGGCGTGAAGCTCTTCGGCGGCCAGGTCGTCAACCCGGGCAACATCATCGTGCGTCAGCGTGGCACCAAGTTCCACGCCGGCACCGGCGTCGGTATCGGCAAGGACCATACCCTGTTCGCCCTGGACGAAGGCGTGGTCAAGTTCGAGACCAAGGGCCCGAAGAACCGCAAGTTCGTCAGCGTCGTCTCTGCCTGAGACCGCCGGCATTTGCATCGAGAAGGCCCCGCCCAGGCGGGGCCTTCTTGTATCATGGCGGCACAGGCCGCCTGGAGAGTGACAGATGCAGTTCGTCGACGAAGCCTCGATCATCGTGGAAGCCGGCAAGGGCGGCAATGGCTGCCTGAGCTTCCGCCGCGAGAAGTACGTGCCCAAGGGTGGCCCCGACGGGGGCGATGGCGGGCACGGCGGCAGCGTCTACCTGATCGGTGACGACTCCCTCAATACCCTCATCGACTTCAAGTACCAGCGCTTCTACAAGGCGCAGAACGGCCAGCCCGGCCAGGGGCGGCAGATGAGCGGGCGCGCCGGCGAGGACCTGCACGTCAAGGTGCCGGTGGGCACCACGGTGATCGACGAGGATACCCTCGAGGTGATCGCCGACGTCACCGAGATCGGCCAGGTGGTGCTGGTGGCCCAGGCGGGACGCCGCGGGCTCGGCAACATCCACTTCAAGTCCTCCACCAATCGCGCGCCGCGGCGCACCACCCCGGGCACCGAGGGCGAGCGGCGCAACCTGCGCCTGGAGATGAAGGTGATGGCCGATGTGGGCCTGCTGGGCCTGCCCAACGCCGGCAAGTCGACGCTGATCCGTTCGGTCTCCGCGGCCAAGCCCAAGGTCGCCAACTACCCCTTCACCACCCTGGTGCCCAACCTCGGCGTGGTGAAGCTCGGCATGCACGAGCACTTCGTGATGGCCGACGTGCCCGGCCTGATCGAGGGCGCCTCCGACGGCGCCGGCCTGGGCCTGCGCTTCCTAAAGCACCTGACCCGCACCCGGCTCTTGTTCCACGTGGTGGACGTCGCGCCCTTCGACGAGTCCGACCCGGTGCAGGCCGCCGAGGCGATCATCCACGAACTCGGCGAGTTCTCGCCGGCGCTGGCCGAACTGCCGCGCTGGCTGGTGCTCAACAAGCTCGATCTGCTGCCGGCCGAGGAGCGCGAGGCGACGGCCGACGAGATCGTGCGCCGGCTCGGCTGGCAGGGGCCGGTGTTTCGGGTCTCGGCGATCTCCGGCGACGGCACCGACGCCCTGGTGCAGGCCGCCTACCGCTGGCTCACCGAGCAGCGCCGGCTGGAGCACGAGGACGAGGAGGCCGCCGAGCGGGCGCGCGAGATGCGCGAACGCATGGAGGAAGAGGCCGTGGCGCGCACCGAGGCCCGCCTGGGGCGCAAGCGCCCGCGCGTCGACGAGGACGATGACTTCGATGACGACGACGATCACGACGTCGAGATCGAGTACGCGCCCTGAGGGCGAGAGGCGGGCCAGCGCCTGCCGACGGTGAACCGAGGGTCGGATGGAACGCAATGAGCAGGTGATCGGTCGCGAGGCGCTCAAGCGCGCCCGCCGGGTGGTGGTGAAGATCGGCAGCGCGCTGCTGACCAACGACGGTCGCGGCCTCGACGAGGCGGCCATCGGCGGCTGGGTCGACCAGATCGCCGCGCTGCACCGTCGCGGCATCGAGGTGGTGCTGGTCTCGTCCGGGGCCGTGGCGGCCGGCATGGTACGCCTGGGCTGGCAGGTGCGGCCCTCGGCGGTGCACGAGCTGCAGGCCGCGGCGGCGGTGGGTCAGAACGGCCTCACCGAGTGCTACGAGGGCCACTTTGCCCGCCACGGCCTGCTGACCGCCCAGGTGCTGCTCACCCACGACGACCTCTCCAACCGCAAGCGCTACCTCAATGCGCGCTCGGCGCTGCGCACCCTGGTCGGCCTGCGGGTGGTGCCGGTGATCAACGAGAACGACACCGTGGTCACCGACGAGATCCGTTTCGGCGACAACGACACCCTCGGCGCCCTGGTCGCTAACCTGCTCGAGGCCGACGCCCTGGTGATCCTCACCGACCAGGAGGGGCTCTTCGATGCCGACCCGCGCAGCAACCCCGAAGCGACGCTGATCGCCGAGGGGCGCGCCGACGATCCGAGCCTGGCCGCGGTGGCCGGCGGCGGCGGGGCGCTGGGCCGCGGTGGCATGACCACCAAGGTGAGGGCCGCGCGGCTGGCGGCCCGTTCCGGGGCGGTCACGGCGATCGCCAGCGGACGCCAGCCGGCGGTGCTCACGCGGCTGGCCGAGGGCGAGCGGCTGGGCACCCTGCTGCTGCCGGAGCAGGCGCCGATGGCGGCGCGCAAGCGCTGGCTGGCGGGGCAGCTGCAGGTGCGCGGCAGCCTGGTCCTGGATGCCGGGGCGGTGAAGGTGCTCAAGGGCAGCGGCTCCAGCCTGCTGGCGGTGGGCGTGACCGGCGTCAGCGGCGAGTTCCGCCGCGGCGACATGGTGCTCTGCGTCGATGAGCAGGGGCATCGCGTGGCCAAGGGGCTGGTCAACTACGGCGCCGACGAGGCCCGCCTCTTGGTCGGCAAGCCGAGCCACCAGATCGAGGCGATCCTCGGCTACATGGAGGCCCCGGAGCTGATCCACCGCGACAACCTGGTGGTGCTCTAGGGGCCGCGCCCGGCGCGGGCTGGCGGCCGTCGGCCCGGAGGCGTTCGGGGCTGGCAAGCCCAGGGGGCGCGTGATAGGATACTCCATCCTCTCAGACACGGCCCGTAGACGATGGCGCTCAAGCGCGCCGTCGGGAAAGATGGCCAGGCCGGCGGGGATTTTTTATTTCCCTGTTGGATCAAATCGTTATCAAATGCCACCCGCAGTCGGTGGTTACAACTTTCTCCAAGGAGACAGTCAGTGGCTAACAGCAAGCAAGCCCGCAAGCGTGCCCGTCAGGCAGAAGGTCGTCGTGTCCTGAAGGCGAGCCAGCGCAGCATGGTTCGTACCTACGTCAAGCGCGTCATCAAGGCCATCCAGAGCGGTGACCACGGCCAGGCGATGGACGCCTTCAAGGCGGCGCAGCCGGTCATCGACCGCATCGCCGACAAGGACGTGATGTCCAAGAAGAAGGCCGCTCGCATGAAGAGCCGCCTGAACAAGCGCATCAAGGCACTCGCGGCGTAAGCCGGTCGAGCGCCAGCAGAAAAACCGGCTGCGGCCGGTTTTTTTGTGTCCGCTATTCCTGCCAAGCGCCGTACGAGGAGCCGACGGTGATGGATCACGAGCAGCCCCCCGAGTCCCGGGACGAAAAGCCCGCCTCCCCGGCGGTCGCCGACGACGACCGCGCCGTGGCGCCCAAGGCGGGCGGCCTGATGCGCTCCGGCCTGGTGGTCAGCGTGATGACCATGCTCTCACGGGTCATGGGGCTGGTGCGCGACGTGGTGATCGCGACCCTCTTCGGGGCCGGCGACGGCGCCGATGCCTTCTTCGTCGCCTTCAAGATCCCCAACTTCCTGCGCCGGCTGTTCGCCGAGGGCGCCTTCAACCAGGCCTTCGTGCCGGTGCTGTCGGAATATGCGACCCGGGGCAGCAAGCGCGAGGTGAAGGAGCTGCTCGACGCGGTGGCCGGCAGCCTCACGGCGGTGCTGGCGCTGATCACGGCGCTGGCGATGCTGGCCGCCCCCTGGCTGGTGTGGGTCTTCGCGCCCGGCTTCGGTCGCGACCCGGCGAAGCTGGCGCTGACCGCCGACATGCTGCGGCTGACCTTCCCCTATCTGCTGCTGATCTCGCTGACGGCCTTCGCCGGCAGCACGCTCAATACCTGGAACCGCTTCGCCGTGCCGGCCTTCACGCCGGTGCTGCTCAACCTGTCGCTGATCGGGGCCGCGCTGCTGCTGACGCCGCTGTTCGCCGAGCCGGCCATGGCCCTGGGCTGGGGCGTGCTGATCGCCGGGGCCGCCCAGCTGGCCTTTCAGGTGCCCTTCCTGGCGCGGCTGGGGCTGCTGCCGCGGCCCTGGCCCGACTTCGCCCACAGCGGGGTGCGGCGCATCCTCCGGCTGATGGCGCCGGCGCTGTTCGGGGTCTCGGTGTCGCAGATCAACCTGCTGCTCGATACCGTGCTGGCATCGCTCTTGGCCGCCGGCAGCGTCTCCTGGCTCTACTACTCGGATCGCCTGGTGGAGCTGCCGCTCGGCGTGTTCGGCATCGCCATCGGCACGGTGATCCTGCCGGCGCTCTCGCGGCGCCACGCCGAGCAGTCCGGCGAGCACTTCTCGGCGATGCTCGACTGGGCGCTGCGCACCGTGCTGCTGCTCGGCCTGCCCGCCGCCCTGGCGCTCTCCGTGCTGGCCGAGCCGCTGCTGGTCACGCTGTTCCACTACGGCGCCATGACCGAGCGCGACATCACCATGGCCGCCATGAGCCTGCGCGCCTATGCCGTCGGCCTGGTGGCGTTCATGCTGATCAAGGTGCTGGCGCCTGGCTTCTTCGCCCGCCAGGACACCAAGACGCCGGTCAAGGTCGGCATCATCGCCATGGTCGCCAACATGGTCTTCAACCTGATCCTGATCTGGCCGCTGGCCCACGCCGGCCTGGCGCTCGCCACGGCGCTCTCGGCCTTCCTCAACGCCGGGCTGCTCGGCTGGCTGCTCAGAAAGCAGGGCGTGCTGGTCTTCCAGCCGGGCTGGGGGCGCTACGCGGTGCAGCTGCTTGGCGGCTGCGCGGTGATGGGGGCCGGGCTTTGGTGGCTCGCGCCGGACTGGCAGGCCTGGCTCGGCTGGAGCGTCTGGACCCGCGCCGCCTGGATGGCGGGGCTGGTGGCGGCCGGGGCGGTGGTCTACTTCGCCTGGCTGGCGGCCTTCGGGATGCGCCTGCGCCATTTCCGGATGCGGGGCTAGCGCGGCGCGTTCGGCGTCGCCACGTGGTCACAGGGAAAGACCAAGCCGCGCCGGCTGTCAAGGGGCCCTCGGTCCGTTATAATCGAACACTTTATTTCCCAGCGTGATGACGCCCATGCGAGTGATTCGAGGTCTGCACAACCTGCGCGACGAGGATCGCGGCTGCGTGGCCACCATCGGCAACTTCGATGGCGTGCACCGCGGGCACCGGGCGATCCTCGAGCAGTGCCGCGAGCAGGCCGCCCGGCTCGGCCTGCCGGTGACCGTGGTTGTCTTCGAGCCCCAGCCGCGGGAGTTCTTCGCCGGCGCCCAGGCGCCGCCTCGGCTGACCCGGCTGCGCGACAAGGTGGCGCTGCTCGGCGAGTGCGGCGTCGATCGCATCCTCTGCCTGCCCTTCAACGACGCCCTGCGTAGCCTCACCGCCGGCGAGTTCATCGACCGCGTGTTGATCGACGGGCTGGGCGTGCGCCACCTGGTGGTGGGCGACGATTTCCGCTTCGGCTGCGACCGGCGCGGCGACTTCCACCTGCTCGCCGAAGTGGGGCGGGCGCGGGGCTTCGAGGTCGAGCACACCCGCACCTTCACCATCGCCGACGAGCGGGTCTCCAGCACCCGGGTACGCACCCTGCTGGCGAGCGGCAACTTCGCCGCCGCCGCGCGCCTGCTGGGTCGCCCCTATCGGCTGGGTGGCCGGGTGGTGCCGGACCGCCAGCTCGGCCGCACCATCGGCGTGCCCACGGCCAACCTGCCCCAGCCGACCCACGCGCTGGCCCTGCAGGGCGTCTACGCGGTGGTGACCGAGCTGCCCGACGGCCGGCGGTTGAACGGCGTGGCCAACATCGGCTGGCGCCCCACGGTGGGCAGCGAGCGGCCGGTGCTCGAGGTGCACCTGTTCGACTTCGAGGGCGAGCTCTACGGCCAGCGCCTGACGGTGCTGCCCTGCGCCAAGCTGCGCGGCGAGGTGAAGTTCGCGGACTTCGAGGCGCTGAAGGCGCAGATCCGCGCCGACCTCGCGCGGGCCCGGGACTACTTCCTGCGCCATCCCGCGGCCGGTGACGACTATCTACGACACCCTGCTGCCGGTGCCCCTTTGGCGGCAGACGCGGCCTCGAACGCTCCGGCGGGCGACACGCACGACGATTCTCTTCCTCTGGCATCGGCGCCGCTGGCGCGCGAGGCCGTGACTTCCGATTCCTCGGCGGGTGAGCCCGCCGACCACGACGACGGCTGACCCCCAGGATATGAGCGACTACAAGCACACTCTGAACCTGCCAGAAACCGACTTCCCCATGCGCGGGATGCTGCCCAAGCGCGAGCCCGCACGGGTGGCACAGTGGAAGGAGATGGACCTCTACCATCGCCTGCGCGAGGCGCGCCAGGGCAGGGAACTCTTCGTGCTCCACGACGGCCCTCCCTACGCCAACGGCAGCATTCACCTGGGGCATGCGCTCAACAAGATCCTCAAGGACATCATCGTCAAGTCGAAGAACCTGGCCGGCTTCGATGCCCCCTACGTGCCCGGCTGGGACTGCCACGGCCTGCCCATCGAGCACAAGGTCGAGACTACCCACGGCAAGCACCTCGAGCCCGAGCAGGCCCGCGCGCTGTGCCGCGAGTACGCCGCCGAGCAGATCGAGGACCAGCGGCAGGGCTTCATCCGCCTGGGCGTGATCGGCGACTGGGACAACCCCTACCGCTCCATGGACTTCGCCAACGAGGCGGGCGAGATCCGCGCCCTGGCCGACATGGTCGAGGCAGGCTACGTCTTCAAGGGGCTGAAGCCCGTCAACTGGTGCTTCGACTGTGGCTCGGCCCTGGCCGAGGCCGAGGTGGAGTACCAGGACAAGACCTCCGACGCCATCGACGTCGCCTTTCCGGTGGAAGATGCCGACCGCCTGGCGGCCGCCTTCGGCCTAGCTGAGCTGCCCAAGGCCGCCGCCGTGGTGATCTGGACCACCACCCCCTGGACCATCCCGGCCAACCAGGCGCTGAACATGCACCCGGAGTTCACCTACGCCCTGGTGGACACCGGCGAGCGGCTGCTGGTGCTGGCCGAGGAGCTGGTCGCGTCGTGCCTGTCGCGCTACGGCCTCGAGGGCGAGGTGCTCGCCACCGCCAAGGGCGAGGCCTTCGACGGCATCCGCTTCCGCCACCCCTTCTACGATCGCCTGTCGCCGGTCTACCTGGCCGACTACGTGGAGAGTGAGGAGGGCAGCACCGGCATCGTCCACTCGGCCCCGGCCTACGGCGTCGACGACTTCGTCACCTGCCGCGCCCACGGCATGACCTTCGACGAGATCGAGAGCCCGGTGCAGGGCAACGGCGTCTACGTCGATGACCTGCTGTTCTTCGGCGGCCAGATGATCTGGAAGGCCAACCCGCAGATCGTCGCCAAGCTCGAGGAGGTCGGCGCGCTGATGCTCCACACGCCGATCGTGCACAGCTACATGCACTGCTGGCGCCACAAGACGCCGGTGATCTACCGCGCCACCGCCCAGTGGTTCGTGGGCATGGACGTGGCGGGCAAGGACGGCCGCACCCTGCGCGAGAAGGCGCTGGAGGGCATCGAGTCCACCGCCTTCACCCCGGCCTGGGGCCAGGCGCGCCTGCACAGCATGATCGCCAACCGCCCGGACTGGTGCATCTCGCGCCAGCGCAACTGGGGCGTGCCGATCCCGTTCTTCCTGCACAAGGCCACCGGCGAGCTGCACCCGCGCACCGTCGAGCTGATGGAACAGGCCGCCCAGCGCGTCGAGGCCGAGGGCATCGACGCCTGGTTCCGCCTCGACCCCGCCGAGCTGCTGGGCGAGGAGGCCGCCGACTACGACAAGGTCACCGACACCCTGGACGTCTGGTTCGACTCCGGCACCACCCACAAGCACGTGCTGCGCGGCTCGCACCCCCATGGCCACGCCGAGGGACCGATCGCCGATCTCTACCTGGAGGGCTCCGACCAGCACCGCGGCTGGTTCCACTCCTCGCTGCTCACCGGCGCCGCCATCGACGGTCACGCGCCCTATCGGCAGCTGCTGACCCACGGCTTCACCGTGGACGAGAAGGGCCGCAAGCAGTCCAAGTCGCTCGGCAACGTGGTCGCCCCCCAGGCGGTGATGGACAAGCTCGGCGCCGACATCCTGCGCCTCTGGGTCGCCTCCACCGACTACTCCGGCGAGATGGCGGTCTCCGACGAGATCCTCAAGCGCACCGCCGACGTCTACCGGCGCATCCGCAACACCTCGCGCTTTCTGCTGGCCAACCTCAACGGCTTCGCCCCCGAGCGTGACGTGCTGCCCTTCGACGAGATGCTGGCCCTGGACCAGTGGGTGGTGGATCGCGCCGCCCAGCTGCAGGCGCGCATCGAGGTCGCCTATAAGGAGTATCGCTTCCTCGACGTCTACCAGCAGGTGCACGGCTTCTGCGCCCGGGAGCTCGGCGGCTTCTACCTGGACGTGATCAAGGATCGCCAGTACACCACCCAGGCCGACTCCGTGGCGCGCCGCAGCGCCCAGACCGCGCTCTACCACGTGGTCGAGGCCCTCGTGCGCTGGGTGGCGCCGATCCTCTCGTTCACCGCCGAGGAGATCTACGAGAACATCCCCGGCAAGCGCGGCGACAGCGTGCTGCTCGAGGAGTACTACACCGGGCTCGACACCCTGGCGGATGACGCCGCCATGGGCCGCGACTTCTGGGAGCGGGTGCTCGAGGTCAAGCAGGCGGTCAACAAGTGCCTGGAGGACGCCCGCAACGCCAAGGCGATCAAGGGCAGCCTGGCCGCCGAGGTCACCCTCTACGTCGACGACGCCCTGCACCAGACCCTGACCCGGCTGGGCGACGAGCTGCGCTTCGTGATGCTGACCAGCGACGTGCGCCTGGCGCCCCTCGCCGAGGCGAGCGAGGCGGCCGAGGCCACCGAGCTTGCGGGCCTGAAGGTGGCCGTGGCCGAGAGCGCCAACGGCAAGTGCGAGCGCTGCTGGCACCATCGCGAGGACGTGGGCGCTCACGCCGAGCACCCGGACCTCTGCGGTCGCTGCATCAGCAACCTGCCGGACGGTCCCGGCGAGACGCGCCGGTTTGCCTAAGGTCCACCCAGGAGAAAGGTCGATGTCCCAGCAAGGCGAGGCGCGCATGAGCGAGCGGCAGGCAGGTCAGGATCACACGGCGCCCATGCGCCAGCCGCTGCGCTGGCTGTGGCTGGCCGTGGCGGTGATCGTACTGGATCTCGGTACCAAGTACCTGGCCAGCGGGCTGCTCGACTATGCCCGGCCGGTGGAGGTGCTGCCGTTCTTCAACCTGACGCTGCTGCACAACACCGGCGCGGCCTTCAGCTTCCTCGCCGGCCACCCCGGCTGGCAGCGCTGGCTGTTCGCCGCCATCGCCGTGGGGGCGAGCATCGGCCTGACGCTGTGGATGCGCCGCCTGAAGGCCGACGAGACGCTGCTCGGCATCTCGCTCGGGCTGATCATCGGCGGCGCCCTGGGCAACCTCTACGACCGGCTGGTGCACGGCTACGTGGTGGACTTCCTCTCCTTCCACGTGGCCGGCTGGTACTACCCGGCCTTCAACGTGGCGGACATCGGCATCACCCTCGGCGCCATCGGGCTGATCTGGGAATCGCTCTTCGCCGAGCGGCGCCGGGCGCGGCGGCGCGGTTGAGAAGCCGGCCCGGCGCCCCGATGTCCCGATCATCGACACGCAGACCACCGCGACCTTCGACCACGCTGCGCCCGCACCCAGTGCACGAACACCAGAGAGACACGCCATGAGCAACCAGGAATCCCCGGAACTTCGCATCGACGAGGGCATGGAAGTGACCCTTCACTTCACCCTCAGCCTGGAAGACGGCACCGTGGTCGACTCCACCCGTGACAAGGCGCCCGCGACCTTCCAGGTGGGCGACGGCAACCTGCCGCCCGGCTTCGAGTACCCGCTCAAGGGGCTCTCGGCCGGTGAGAGCGGTACCTTCGAGATCACCCCGGAGCACGCCTTTGGTCAGCACAACCCGCAGAACATCCAGCTGCTCAAGCGCGAGGACTTCGAGAGCGACGCGCCGGAAGTGGGCATGGTGATGTCCTTCGCCGACGCCGCCGGCGGTGAGCTGCCCGGCGTGATCAAGCGCATCGAGGGCGAGCAGGTCGAGGTGGATTTCAATCATCCGCTGGCGGGGCGTACCCTGACCTTCGAGGTGGAAGTGCTGGACGTGAAGCCCGCCACTACCCACTGACGTTTCACCGACGCGATGCGCACGCATCAAGGCAAGGCCCCATGCAACCCAATCCCATCCAGATCAAGCTGGCCAACCCGCGCGGCTTCTGCGCCGGCGTCGACCGGGCCATCGAGATCGTCAACGGCGCCCTGGACGTCTTCGGCCCGCCGATCTACGTGCGCCACGAGGTGGTGCACAACCGCTTCGTGGTGGACAGCCTGCGCGAGCGGGGCGCGGTGTTCGTCGAGGAGCTTCACGAGGTGCCCGACGACGTCATCGTGATCTTCTCCGCCCACGGCGTCTCCCGCGCCGTGCAGCAGGAGGCCGAGGAGCGGGGCCTCAAGGTGTTCGACGCCACCTGCCCGCTGGTCACCAAGGTGCATATGGAGGTCCTGCGCTACGCCCGCCGCGGCCAGGAGTGCATCCTGATCGGCCACGAGGGGCACCCCGAGGTGGAAGGCACCATGGGACGCTACGACACTTCCTATGGCGGGCAGATCTACCTGGTCGAGGACGAGGCGGACGTAACGAAGCTCGAGGTCAAGGACCCGAGCCGGCTCGCCTTCGTCACGCAGACCACGCTCTCCATGGACGATACCGCCCGGGTCATCGATGCCCTGCGCGCCAAGTTTCCCGAGATCGAGGGGCCGCGCAAGGACGACATCTGCTACGCCACCCAGAACCGTCAGGACGCGGTGCGCGAGCTGGCCGGAGGCGCGGACCTGGTGCTGGTGGTGGGCAGCCCTAACAGCTCCAACTCCAACCGCCTGCGCGAGCTCTCCGAGCGGGTCGGCACCCCGGCCTACCTGATCGACAGCGCCGACCAGGTCGATCCCACCTGGCTCGAGGGCGTGAGCGCGATCGGCGTGACCGCGGGCGCCAGTGCTCCCGAGGTGCTGGTCGAGGGCGTGATCGAGCGGCTGCAGGCGCTGGGCGCCACCGCCCCCGAGGAGCTCGCCGGCCGTGAGGAGACCATCACCTTCTCCATGCCGCGGGAGCTCCGCGAGCGGGTCATCGCCAGCGAGTAGGGCGTTCCTCACCACGCCGACACGAAGACGCCGCCGTCAGGAGCCTGACGGCGGCGTTTTTGTTGCTGTCGTTGCAGCGCCATCGCCGCGTTGCGATGGTGAACCTCTTTAGCTGGCGATACATCGTTGACCAGCACGTAGTGGCAGGTGCTCAGGAGGCTGCTCACCTCGGCCGCATGGCATTTTTGGTCCCGTACCCTACCGGAGTCTCACGTCTTGATACATACTGAAACAAATGCATCGTCCCGTAGGGAGACGTCACGCGTGACCTTCGACACCCCCCAACGCAGGCCTCTGCGCCAGACAGGACCCACCCGGCCAATCGCAGGCTTCACACTGATCGAACTGCTGATTGCGGTCGCCGTGATAGGGATTCTGGCGGCGATTGCCATCCCCAGCTATCAAGGATACGTGGAGCGAGCGAGGGTTACGGACGGCAAGTCCGGTCTGATGCAGGCGGCATCTGAAATGGAACGTTGTTATACGGTATCAAGCACATATCCAGCCACGGGTTGCCTGGTAACGACATCATCACCCGAAGGCGTATATCCGACTATTGCGCTGGCGGCGAGTGGCGCATCCTTTACCTTGAAAGCATCTGGAGGGACTAGGGTTCTTGAAGGCTGTGATGTGCTTTGGGTGAAAAGCAATGGTGAAAAAGGATCAGGTGACGGGCTTTCCTCCGATCCAGGAGACTGCTGGTGACCATGAATAGTCGAGGCTTTACACTAATAGAGCTTCTGGTGACGATTGCCGTTATTGTTATCATGGCGACTATTGCTATACCCAATTTCAGTTCTCTCATCGAAAGGAATCGCTTAGCTGCCGAGTACAATAACGTGCTGACGGGTCTGCATTTTGCAAGAAGCGAGGCTGTCAAAAGAAGAGGTGTTGTGATAGCCGAGATAAGCACTGACTCTGGGCGATGGGGGATGGATGTGAAGGTTGGAGCGGATGTTTTGAGAACCTTTTCATCGACTAACGGAAGTATCGCGGTCAATGATGGAAATTCTGGTGCAGTTGAATTTAACGGCTTGGGTCGAAGAGGTTCATGTACTTTTCCCTCATGCAGCATATCGGTTGGTGATAAAGAGATTGAGATCAATGCCGCAGGAAATATCGTGAGGCCAGGATCATGAAATTATTGTTTCCTCGGCGTTATCTTGGGTTCACTCTTGTAGAGGCTCTCGTTGCTCTGGTTGTGCTAGTGGTTGGGGTTCTTGGGCTGGCGTCGATGCAACTTAAGGCGATGCAGGGGGCACATGTTTCCTATCAGCGATCAGTGGCGACCATGGCGGCACAGGACATGGTTGAGAGGTTATGGATTCAACTGGGTATGCAAGGAGTCGGCTCAGACGTAGTGACTTGTCCAGATGATGGCGATACCTTGCTGATCAAGAATCCTGATTACGACCCTGATGTTGCGGGCGAAAATCCGACTGAGCCAGTGGAGCCGGTAAAAACTGTTTTCGACTATTGGTATGAAGAGTGGGTTCAGATATTGCCCACCTTGGTTGAGGCCTCTACAGAAGTTGTCAAAGAAAGTGCCACTTGCAGGTATACGATTACAGTGGTTTGGGGAGATGAAAGGTTTGCAGGTGAAGACGTCTCCCAGCTTGTGTACAAGACGAGTATAATCAGTGGGTCCTGATGGGTTCATCGGAGAAAACATCATGGAGTTGTATCATCCATTTGAAGCAAGCAAGAGGTCTCGAGGGTTTTCTCTTGTCGAGTTGATGATCGCCTTGGTGATTGGGTTGATGATCACGCTTGGAGCTTTTCAGCTGTTCGTGACAAGCCAAAAGACCTTTAATCACTCGCTTGCAGTTCTTGAGAGGCAGGAGACATTACGTTTTATCGTTGATTCGCTTTCGTATGATATACGGAGTTCAGCCGCGACTGATATGCTGGACGATAGTGGAGTGGTGTTGAGTGATGATGCGAAAATAACGTTGAACTTTGATAAGAAAAACTCCATCTGTGATCCAGTGGATGAATATACTGTTCAATATTATCAGCCGGATGGAAGTGAGGCTATTTACGTAAAGTCGGCTTGTGGAAGTGATGATATAAATGACGTTGCATCTGGTGATTCTATTGTGCTTGGTGTTGCCAGTATAAACTTTGGGTACATTGATTTCGGGCTTGGCGTTCGCGTTACCATAACGATGGTGGATGAGCGGGGTAGACTCGAGGATCAAGTCTATCGTTTCACGATTGCAAATCGTTCAGCGGTAGGGCGGGCGCTGGAATTGTGGGGGAATGGGTCATGAAAACTCAAAAAGGAATAGCTTTAATAGTCAGCATGGTGGTGCTTCTGGTTGCAGCTTTGTTTGGAGTGTCAAGTTTTCAGTCAGCCCAACTTGAAGAAAGGATGGCAGGTAATCATCGTTTTTCCGTAAGTGCTTTGCAAGCAGCTGAAGCAGGTGTTAACGATATGCTGGATGCCGTTCTTGCATTCAATTATGTGGCCGGTGGTGCCACGTTCTGTGATTCTATAGGGTCAGCCCTTTCGGTAGACGACTGGTCTGAGTCTCCTTCGGGCTCAGGTGCATATGCTACTGCTGGGGAAATATCTGGCGGGGGTTTGACAAAAACATATAGTGCTATCATGAAGTGCCAGTCCGCCGGCGTGGACAGCGCTCATGTGATTGGCTACAGCAGGGGCGTTGTGCCGGATGGTGATCCTGATAGTGATTATGAAACTGCAAGACTGGTCAAGGTGGAAATTGTGCCACCTGGTTATGATGCGTTTAAATCCATGCTTGCCGATGGGAATATAGATATACAAGGTAATTCAGTGATCAATGGCGATGTTCACTCTAATGGCGATCTGAGTCTAGCGATCAGGACCCAAGGGAATATAAAAGTGGAGTCTTCCGGAAGCGTAACCGCAAGTGGAACGGCTGATTTTGAAGTTCCGGCCGCTGCCGATGGAGAGGATTGTACAACCTATGTTTGCACGGCTTCTGGTGTTCCCGAGATCCCTGTGCCTGATGCTCAATCTTATATTGACTACATCACTGATGGTGCCTTCGACGATGCGGGTGAATTGATAGGAGGTGGTTTTATTGAGGTGGATGATGTTAATGGTGGTTGGAAGGTTGTTGATTCAGCTGCTGGTGCGATAGAAGTTTTGCCGCATGATCCTGTGACGGGCGATTGCTCTTCCACAGGTAGTCCTCTCGTTAAGCCGGATGGGTTTGTGGCTGATGAGTATCAAATAGAGTTGGATAATAATGTTAAAATTATCAACAAGAATTATATCTATTATTGCCCGGGGAATCTTGATACCGGTGACGATTTTGTAGGTGTCACCGTGATGGCGGCAGGTAATATTACTCATCGGGGTTCTGCCACTGTCGCTGCAGAAGCTCTTGTTGATGCTGATGGTAATCCAATTGTTGATGCTGATGGTAACCCGATTGGCGTGGACACTCTCGTTGTGTCGGGCGGTGCTATCGAGCTGAATGGTGCTACTGATACCGAGACTTACGCAGCATTTTGGTCTGTTGGAGACTTTACCCAGAATGGTAATTCTGCAATTTATGGATCAATCGTCGCAGGTGGATCAATTGTCAATAACGGTGGAATAGAATTCTCGTCAGTTGATTCTAGCACGCTTTATCAACCTGTCTCGGGTCGTTTGGAAGGCTGGGCTGAACTGGAAGATCCAGGTGATACTTCAGACCTTGCTGGGTTTGTAAACTGATATATGCTATTTCCCTTGCACCAAAAGACCCGCCGCTGGTGGGTTATTTTTATTTGCATCTTTGCTCTTCCTCGCTGTCCTCGTACTGAGCTACATAGACACTTCGCGTGCTGCTCGTGGTGGGTGTTGGTGCGTTCTCGACGATTCTTGGAGGGTATTTAGAGTGAGGGGTCGAGATTTCCCAGCCTTGTTAACGTGTGCTCAACACGTGGTCTCACCATCGGCCTCATCACCAGTCCTGACGCGCCCCATGTTGTTGACGATGACTTTTACTCCATCACCATGGCGTCCGCAGATCTCGAAGGTACCGTTATGTCCTCTTGCCCAGCCTGTGGCTTGGTAACGAATGGGATAGTTTCGATTGAAGGTCACGGTAGGTCCGCCGCTTCCTTCCAGCAACTTGAGCAACTTGCCATCGGCGAGGTTTCCGCTGTCAACTTGGCCGTCCACTACTACGAGAGGGTAGGACCAGTCTTTGAAATCACACGCCGCGCTGTCTGGCGCCTGACGCGGACAAACTGAGACCGTCGTCCGCCTCGTCACCGCCGTGTTCCTCGCCAGTGCCAATGCCGTCCTGATGCGCATCACCTCGGCGGCAACCTCATTTCGGGCGGTGAAGTTCTGGAAGCTGGGCACGCCGATCGTCGCGATGACGGCGAGCACCGCGATGGCAACGAGCAGCTCGATTAGCGTCAGGCCGTGCTCAAGGGAAGGCGAGGGGTGACGAGAAGCAGAGCGGACGGCAGGGCGCATGGGGCCTCCCGGCGATGGCCTGAGCGATAGATTCACTCTTGAGGCTAGCCGGGCGGTCTATCTCCGCCGTAGGCGATCTCGGACAGGTGCTGTGCGCCAGAAGGTCTAGGAGGGCGGCGTGTTCCTCCATGTGCGATTCGCTTCTCGCCGCCGTTAGAGTGGTCGCCCGTGAGGGGAGGGTAGGCGCAGCGCGCGGCTTGGGTGGCTCCTAGTCGTCCTTGTGCTGTTCTTCCGTCTGCTCCGACAGGTACTTGTCCCGGTGGTCGCCGGAACAGAACCAGTCGCCCTGTACACGCAGGGCATCGTCCTCGGGCAGGTGCACCTGGCACCAGCGACAGCGCACCATGCGGTTGCCCGAGGCGTCACCCTCCTGCTGCGGGCCTTCCCGGTCCAGTTTCCACTCGCGGTACATCCGGTAGAGCTTGAGGCCGGCGAAGAACAGCACGGCGAAGATGATCAGGCGAATCAGCAACAGGTTCATTCCTTGTGCGTCTCCCAGGTGGGGGTGGCCGGCTTTGCCACTCGGCCGCCCTTGCGGGACAATGGCGACTGTCCATCGATTCTCGAGAGATTTCCAAGCCCATGCAAGACCTGACCCTGGTGATGGCTCAGCTCGACCCGCTGGTCGGTGACGTTCCCGGCAACGCCGACCGCGCCATCGAGACGGTACGCGAGGCACGCATCGAGCATGGTGCCGACATCGTGGTGCTGCCCGAGCTCTTCCTGACCGGCTACCCGCCGGAGGACCTGCTGCTGCGCCCCTCCATGGAGACCCGCCTGCGTCACGCCCGCGCGCGCATGGCCGAGAAGATGGCCCGTGACGTCATGGTCATCGTCGGCTACCCCGGGCGCCGGGAAGGCGAGAACTGGAACCTGGCCGGCGTGCTCTACAACGGCGAGTGGCTGGGCGAGTACGCCAAGCAGGCGTTGCCCAACTACGAGGTGTTCGACGAGCAGCGCTACTTCGCCACCGGCAGCCAGCCGCTGGTGATCGAGCACAAGGGCGCCAAGCTCGGCATCCTGATCTGCGAGGACATCTGGAGCGAGGCGCCGGTGCGCCAGGCCCGCGACGCCGGTGCCGAGATCCTCGTCACCCTGAACGCCTCGCCGTTCCACCAGGACAAGCCCGCCGAACGCCTGGCGCTGCTCGAGGCGCGGGCCCGCGAGGTAGAGCGGCCCATCGTCTACGTCAACCAGATCGGCGGCCAGGACGAACTGGTCTTCGACGGCGGCTCGGCCTGCGTGAACGCCCAGGGCGAGCTGATGGTCCAGGCGCCCCACTGGGCGGTGGGCCTGATGCCGGTCGCCTTCGTGCGCGAGCAGAAGCGCTGGGTGCCGCGCGCCGGCGAGACCGAGCCCGAGGTGGCGCCGGAGGAGAACCTCTACTGCGCGCTGGTCACGGGGCTGCGCGACTACGTCAACAAGAGCGGCTTCGAGGGCGTGGTGCTGGGGCTCTCCGGCGGCATCGACTCGGCGCTGTCGCTGGCCATCGCGGTCGATGCCCTGGGGCCGCAGCGGGTCCACGCGGTGATGATGCCCTATCACTACACGGCGGACATCTCCAAGCAGGACGCCGCCGAGCAGGCGAAGCTGCTCGGCGTGGAGTACGAGGTGATGCCCATCGAGCCGATGGTCGAGGCCTTCATGTCGACGCTGGCCGAGAGCTTCGCCGGCACCGAGCGCGACACCACCGAGGAGAACCTGCAGTCGCGCTGCCGCGGCGTGCTGCTGATGGCGATCTCCAACAAGAAGGGCCTGATGGTGCTGACCACCGGCAACAAGAGCGAGATGGCGGTCGGCTACGCCACCCTCTACGGCGACATGGTCGGCGGCTACAACGCCATCAAGGACGTCTACAAGACCTGGGTCTACCGCCTGGCCCGCTGGCGCAACAGCGAGTCGCCGGCGATCCCGGAGCGGGTCATCGAGCGGCCGCCCTCGGCCGAGCTCGCCCCCGACCAGCAGGACAGCGACAGCCTGCCGGACTACGACGTGCTCGACGCCATCCTGGTGCGCTACATCGAGGGCGACATGAGCGCCGAGGCGATCATCGCTGCGGGCTTCGACCGCGACGACGTCTACAAGGTGGTCAAGCTGGTGGATCGCTGCGAGTACAAGCGCCGCCAGGCGCCGGTGGGGGTGCGCGTCACCCGCCGCGGCTTCGGTCGCGATCGCCGCTATCCCATCGTCAACGGCTGGCAGCCCGGCGAATAGCGCCGCATCGGCCAGTCTGCCTCCCCCCTAACGCAACGCCACCGCCCGAGAGGGCGGTGGCGTTGTGGGTTCTGGCGACTACTGGCAGTGTCAGGCGTGACTCAGGCCGAGAGCGCCTCGGCCTTGACGTGCTGCGGCCGGAAGGTGCGACCGCGCAGCCGGTCATGGTCCGGGGCGTTGTCGATCAGCACCTGCAGGGTCTCGCTGGCCCGGTCGCGCATGCCGAGGCCCAGGTAGCCCTCGACCATGGTCGCCAGGGCGTCGCGGCTGGCTTCCGTCTGCGGGTAGTGCTCAAGCACCCAGCGACCGCGCTCCACGGCAGCGAGATAGGCGCCCTTGCGGAGGTAGAAGTCGGCCACGTGCAGCTCATGGCGGGCCAGCACGTTGCGAAGGTAGACGATGCGCTGCCGGGCGTCCGGGGCGTACTGGCTGCTCGGATAGCGCTGGATCAGCTCGCTGAAGTCGGCGTAGGCGTCGCGGGTGGCGCCCAGGTCACGCTTGGAGATGTCGATGACCCGCAGCCGCTCCAGGCTGAAGCGGCCCGCCTGCCAGGCGGCCAGGCCGCGCATGTAGTAGGCGTAGTCGACCTGGGGATGATCCGGATGCAGGCGGATGAAGCGGCTCGCCGCGGCCCGGGCGTTCTCCCAGTCGTCGGTCTGGTAGTAGGCGTAGATCAGCTCCAGCTGCGCCTGCTCGGCGTGCTCGCCGAAGGGGAAGCGGGTATCGATGGCCTCGAGCCGGTTGATCGCCGTGGTGTAGCTGCTCTCTTCGAGGGCCTCGCGCCCCTCCTCGTAGAGCTGGCGTTCGGCGACGCCGTCGAGTTCCTCTTCCTCGGGGGTGCCGGCACAGCCGGCCAGCAGGGCGCCGGCCAGCATCAGAACGGCCAGGCGAGCGGGGGAGGTGATAACGCGCATCGTGATCCTCGTGTCTAACAACCCGGGCGGCCGTGATAGAATCGGCCGATATCCGCCCACTATAAAGCACCTTGCGGCGAAACGCAGTCATCGCACCCGGTGCGCACGGAGCCCCGTTCCGACCCATGTCCCAGACCCTCGAAGCCCAGCAGCGCGTTCCCGAACGCATGGCGGGCCTGCGCCTCGACCAGGCCGCCGCCGAGCTCTTCGCCGACTTCTCCCGGGAGCGGCTCAAGTCCTGGATCAAGAGCGGCGCCCTGACCCTCGATGGCCAGCCGGCCAAGCCCAAGGACAAGGTCTACGGCGGCGAGGCCCTGGCCCTCGCCGCCGAGATCGAGGACGACACCCGCTTCGAGCCCGAGGACATCCCGCTGACGGTGGTGTACGAGGACGAGGCGGTGCTGGTGATCGACAAGCCGCCGGGCCTGGTGGTCCATCCCGCGGCCGGCAATCCCGACGGCACCCTGCTCAACGCCCTGCTGCACCACGATCCGGCGCTGGCGGCGATCCCCCGGGCGGGCATCGTGCATCGCCTGGACAAGGACACCAGCGGCCTGATGGTGGTGGCCAAGACCCTGGCCGCCCAGACGGCGCTGGTCGAGCAGCTCCAGGCGCGCAGCGTGTCCCGGGAGTACGACGCCGTGGTGGTCGGGGTGATGACCGCCGGCGGCACCGTGGATGCGCCCATCGGCCGCCACCCGCGCGACCGCAAGCGCCAGGCGGTGAACGCCTCGGGCAAGCCGGCGGTGACCCACTACCGAGTGGTCGAGCGCTTCCGCGCCCACACCCACGTGCGCTGCAAGCTCGAGACCGGGCGCACCCACCAGATCCGCGTGCACATGGCCCACGCGCGCTATCCGCTGATCGGCGATCCGGTCTACGGCGGTCGCCTCAAGCTGCCGGCCGGTGCGGACGAGCGGCTCAAGGAGATCCTGCGCGAGTTTCCCCGCCAGGCGCTGCATGCCCGCAAGCTCGCCTTCGTGCACCCGGAGAGCGGCGAGCGGATGGCCTTTCGCGCGCCGCTGCCGGACGACCTGCTGATGCTGCTCGATTTCCTGCGTGAAGACGGCGAGACCATGCGCTGAGGCCTGCGTGCCAAGGACCCCGTGATGAGCGATACCTTCGACCTGCGCCCGACGCCGATCCTGCCCGACTGGCCCGCCCCGGAGAACGTCGGGGCCTTCGTCACCACCCGCGAGACCGGCCCCAGCCAGGGCGCCTTCGCCGCCTTCAACGCGGCCGATCACGTGGGCGACAACCCCGACCACGTGGCGCTGTGCCGACGTCAGCTGGAGAAGGAGGTCGGCGACGACCGCCCGCTGCTGTGGCTCGACCAGGTGCACGGCGCCCGGGTGCAGCAGGCCTACTCCGATGCGCGGCCCGAGGCGGACGCCGCCGTGGCCACGAGCCGCGACTACGCCTGCGTAGTGCTCACCGCCGACTGCCTGCCGATCTTTCTCTGCGACCGCCACGGCACGCGCGTGGCGGCCATCCATGCCGGCTGGCGCGGGCTCGCCGGTGGCGTGATCGAGGCGACCGTCGGGGCCATGGGGCTGCCCCCGGAGGCGCTGATGGCCTGGCTGGGCCCGGCGATCTCCAACGCCCAGTTCGAGGTCGGGCCCGAGGTGCAGCAGGCCTTCGTCGGCGTGCACCCCGAGGCCGAGGCGGCCTTCGACCCGAGCCCCTACCGGCTGGGGCACTACATGGCCGACCTCTACAAGCTCGCCCGCCTGCGCCTGGAGCGCCTGGGCGTGTCGCACATCAGCGGCGGCCACTTCTGCACCGCCTGCGAGCCGCGCTTCTACTCCCACCGCCGCGACGACGGCGTCACCGGCCGCATGGCCAGCGTGATCTGGCTGCGCTGAGCGGCTTGGTGTCGCCTTGATCACCGTCAACTCCTGTCTTCCTTTCCCTGGTCGGCGACTTGAAAGCCGGCCACGCTGACTCCATTGAAGCCCTCAAGACACATTGACAGGGCCACGCGGCGCGTCCGAACGCGCCGCCATCCCGATGGAGGAATCCCCCATGCGATTCGACAAGTTCACCGCCAAGCTGCAGAACGCCGTGGCCGACGCCCAGTCCCTGGCCGTGGGCCGCGGTCACAACCAGCTGGAGCCGGGCCACCTGCTGCTGGCGCTGCTGGACGCCACCGATACCGGCGTCAAGGCGCTGGTGCAGAAGGCCGGCGCCGATGCTGCGCGGCTGCGCGACGGCCTGGTTGGCCATCTCGACGACCTGCCCAAGGTCGCCAACTTCGACGGCGAGGTGCAGCCCTCCCGCGACTTGATCAAGCTCTTCAACCTCACCGACCGCGAGGCCCAGAAGCGTGGCGACCAGTACATCGCCAGCGAGCTGGTGCTGCTCGCCGCGCTGGAGATGGGCGGCGCGGTGACCAAGCTGCTGACTCAGGCCGGCGTGACCCGCAAGGCGCTCGAGACCGCCGTCAGCAGCGTGCGCGGCGGCGAGAGCGTCGACGATCCCAACGCCGAGGATCAGCGCGAGGCGCTGGCCAAGTACACCCTGGACCTCAACGAGCGCGCCGCCAGCGGCAAGATCGACCCGGTGATCGGACGCGACGACGAGATCCGCCGCACCATCCAGGTGCTGCAGCGGCGCACCAAGAACAACCCGGTGCTGATCGGCGAGCCCGGCGTCGGCAAGACCGCCATCGTCGAGGGGCTGGCTCAGCGCATCGTCGACGGCGAGGTGCCGGAGGGCCTCAAGGACAAGCGCGTGCTGTCGCTCGACATGGGCGCCTTGCTGGCCGGGGCCAAGTTCCGCGGCGAGTTCGAGGAGCGCCTGAAGTCGGTGCTCAAGGAGCTGGCCCAGGAGGAGGGCCGGGTGATCCTGTTCATCGACGAGCTGCACACCATGGTCGGCGCCGGCAAGGCCGAGGGCTCCATGGATGCCGGCAACATGTTGAAGCCGGCTCTGGCCCGCGGCGAGCTGCACTGCGTCGGTGCCACCACCCTCGACGAGTACCGCAAGTACATCGAGAAGGACGCGGCGCTGGAGCGGCGCTTCCAGAAGGTGCTGGTCGACGAGCCCTCCGAGGAGGACACCGTGGCGATCCTGCGCGGCCTCAAGGAGCGCTACGAGGTGCACCACGGCGTCGACATCACTGACGGCGCGATCATCGCCGCGGCCAAGCTCTCGACTCGCTACATCACCGATCGTCAGCTGCCCGACAAGGCCATCGACCTGATCGACGAGGCCTCCTCGCGCATCCGCATGGAGCTCGACTCCAAGCCCGAGGAGATGGATCGCCTCGATCGCCGGCTGATCCAACTGAAGATGGAGCGCGAGCACCTCAAGAAGGAGACCGACGAGGCCTCGCGGAAGCGCCTCGAGGGGCTGGAGGAGCAGATCGGCGAGCTCGAGCGTGAGTACGCCGACCTCGACGAGATCTGGAAGGCCGAGAAGGCCAGCATCCAGGGGGCGGCGCAGTTCAAGGATGAGCTCGATCGCGCCCGGGTCGACCTGGAGCAGGCCCGCCGCCAGGGCGACCTGGCGCGCATGTCCGAGATCCAGTACGGGGTCATTCCCGGCCTGGAGAAGAAGATCGCCGAGAGCGCCGAGGCCGAGGCCGACACGGCCAAGCACCAGCTGCTGCGCTCCAACGTCACCGAGGAGGAGATCGCCGAGGTGGTGTCGCGCTGGACCGGCATCCCGGTGGCCAAGATGCTCGAGGGCGAGCGCGACAAGCTGCTGCGCATGGAGGAGGCGCTGCACGAGCGGGTGATCGGCCAGGACGAGGCGGTCACCGCCGTGGCCAACGCCGTGCGCCGCTCCCGAGCCGGCCTCGCCGACCCCAACCGGCCGAACGGCTCCTTCCTGTTCCTCGGCCCGACCGGGGTGGGCAAGACGGAGCTGTGCAAGTCGCTGGCGAACTTCCTGTTCGACACCGAGGAGGCGATGGTGCGCATCGACATGTCCGAGTTCATGGAGAAGCACTCCGTGGCCCGGCTGATCGGCGCCCCTCCCGGCTACGTCGGCTACGAGGAGGGCGGCTACCTGACCGAGGCGGTGCGCCGCAAGCCCTACTCGGTGCTGCTGCTCGACGAGGTGGAGAAGGCCCATGCCGACGTCTTCAACATCCTCCTGCAGGTGCTGGAGGACGGTCGCCTCACCGACGGCCAGGGGCGTACCGTGGACTTCCGCAACACCGTGATCGTGATGACCTCCAACATGGGCTCGGACATCATCCAGCGCATGGGCGGCGACGAGAGCGGCGATGCGGAGAGCAGCTACGCGCAGATGAAGGAGATGGTGATGGCGGTGGTCGCCGACCACTTCCGCCCGGAGCTGATCAACCGCATCGACGAGGTGGTGGTGTTCCACGCCCTCGGTCAGGAGCAGATCCAGGCCATCGCCGGCATCCAGCTCGAGCGGCTGCGCGCGCGGCTCGCCGAGCACGACCTCTCGCTCGAGGTCAGCGACGCGGCCCTGGCGCAGCTGGCCGTGGTCGGCTTCGATCCGGTGTTCGGCGCGCGTCCGCTCAAGCGGGCGATCCAGAGCCGCATCGAGAACCCGCTGGCCCAGGACCTGCTGGCCGGCAAGTTCTCGCCCGGCGACGTCATCCACGTCGAGGCGGAAGGCGACCAGCTGGTGTTCCAGAGCTGAGGCGCGGGGCCCGACGAGCCCCGATAACCGGGCCTCGCCGGGCGCCACAAACCGCCACAAACCGCCACAAACCGTTACCGTTGTCGCCCGGCGCGCGGGCGGCAACGGACTAGAATGATTATCAGGTTGCGTCCTGTAACCCCCATTGCCCGTCGCTCCCCGCGAGCCGACGGGCTCTTTTTTTGGCCGCCAGGCGAGGGACGCCACCGTGATCGCCCCGACTTGCCTAATGGCCCGTCATGGGCTACTCACGCAGTTTCCGCGGTTGACACGCCAACAACGCTAATGGAATCTTGAGCCTTCCTGATAACGGGCGCGGATGCCAGCGGGCAATCCCCCATCCCCGCGCGAAGGGTAGGCCGAGTGCCTCTACCCGCCGAAGGACTTCCGGGTCCGGGCCAACCGCCCGGCCTGGCCAACGCCCCGACGCGGCGACCCGCCGTGATGAGAGTGCAGGCCCCAACAGGGCCCTTACTGCCAGGGTTTGGCATCAGGTGCCGGCACGGCCGGCAGCGGCATACCGCCGCACTCGACTTCGTGTCCCGACGGCGGGCACGGATCGCACTCGAGACCTCCAGGGGAGATACATCTGTGGAACTGCTTTCCGGCGCAGACATGATTGCCCGCTTCCTCCAAGATGAGGGCGTCGAATATATCTATGGGTATCCCGGCGGGGCGGCGCTGCACATCTACGACGCGCTGTTTCGTCAGGACAAGGTCAAGCACATCCTGGTGCGCCACGAACAGGCTGCCACGCATGCCGCCGACGGCTATGCCCGGGCCTCCGGCAAGCCCGGCACGGTGCTGGTGACCTCCGGGCCCGGGGCGACCAATGCCGTCACCGGCATCGCCACCGCCTACATGGACTCGATTCCCATGGTGGTGCTGTGCGGCCAGGTGATGAGCCACCTGATCGGCGACGACGCCTTCCAGGAGACCGACATCGTCGGCGTGACCCGGCCGATCGTGAAGCACAGCTTCTCGATCAAGCACCCGACCGAGATTCCCGAAGTCCTCAAGAAGGCCTACTACCTGGCCGCGACCGGGCGTCCCGGTCCGGTGGTGGTGGACATTCCCAAGGACATGACCGCGCCCACCGAACGCTATGAGTACGTCTACCCGAAGAAGGTCAAGATGCGCTCGTACAACCCGGTCACCCGCGGCCATACCGGCCAGATCAAGAAGGCCGTGGAGCTGATGCTCAAGGCCCGGCGCCCGGTCTTCTACACCGGCGGCGGCGTGGTCACCGGCAACGCCTGCGAGGGGCTGACCGACCTCGTGCGGCGGCTGGGCTATCCGATCACCACCACGCTGATGGGCATCGGCGCCTATCCGCAGAGTGATCGACAGTGCCTGGGGTGGCTGGGCATGCACGGCTCCTACGAGTCGAACATGGCCATGCACCACGCCGACCTGATCATCGCCATCGGCGCGCGCTTCGACGACCGCGTCACCAACAACACCTCGAAGTTCTGCCCCACCGCCAAGATCGTCCATGTCGACATCGACCCGAGCTCGGTCTCCAAGACGGTGCGCGCCGACGTGCCGATCGTCGGCCCGGCGGGGAGCGTGATCAACGAGATGATCAGCCTGGTGCAGGGCCAGGAGATCGCCCACCCCGAGGCGCTGGCCGACTGGTGGACGCAGATCGACGGCTGGCGCGAGGAGCGCCGCGGCCGGCTCTACGAGCCCTCCAAGCCCGACGAGCCGATCAAGCCCCAGGAGGTCATCGAGGCGGTCTGCCGGGCCACCCGCGGCGAGGCCTACGTGACCACCGACGTGGGCCAGCACCAGATGTTCGCGGCCCAGTACTACAAGTTCGACAAGCCCAATCGCTTCATCACCTCCGGCGGGCTCGGCACCATGGGCTTCGGCTTCCCGGCGGCCATGGGCATCAAGCACAACTTCCCGGAGGAGCAGGTGATCTGCGTGACCGGGGAGGGCAGCTTCCAGATGATGATGCAGGAGCTGTCGACCTGTAAGCAGTTCGGCGGCGGCGTGAAGATCATCAACCTCAACAACGCCTCGCTGGGCATGGTGCGCCAGTGGCAGGACCTGAACTACAAGTCCCGCCACGCGCACTCCTACATGGAGTCGCTGCCCGACTTCCAGCAGTTGATCGAAGCATATGGCTTCACCGCGCTGAGGGTGGAGACACTGGCGGATCTCGAGCCGGCACTGGAAAGGACCTTTGCCGACAAGCACGAGCTGGTGTTCCTCGACGTCATCGTCGACCCGCACGAGCACGTCTATCCGATGCAGGTGCCCCTGGGCTCCATGCGTGACATGCTGCTTTCCAAGACGGAGCGGACCTGATGCGCCATATCATCTCGATTCTGATGGAAAACGAACCGGGCGCCCTGTCTCGCGTGGTGGGGCTGTTCTCGCAGCGCAACTTCAACATCGAAACGCTGAACGTGGCGCCCACCGACGACCCCAGCCTGTCGCGGCTGACCGTGACCACCGTGGGGGACGATCGGGTGATCGAGCAGATCACCAAGCACCTCAACAAGCTGATCGACGTGGTCAAGCTGGTGGACCTGACCGAAGGCAACCACATCGAGCGCGAGCTGATGCTGGTCAAGGTCAAGGCCCTGGGCGCGGCCCGCGACGAGGTGAAGCGCACCGTGGACATCTTCCGCGCGCAGATCGTCGACGTGACGCCGAGCCTCTACACGGTGCAGATCACCGGCGATGCGGGCAAGCTCGACGCCTTCCTGCAGGCCATGGCGCCGGTGGGCCTGCTCGAGGTGGCGCGCACCGGGGTCTCGGGCATCGCCCGGGGCGACAAGGTGCTCTCCCTCTAGCCTCGGCACGTCCCGGAGCGGATGGCGATGCCGCCTGCTCGATCCAAGCGCCGCCCCTCGGGGCGGCGCTTTTTTCGTTCGCAGGGCCGGCCGCCTGGCCGCGGCTCAGAAGCGCTCCGCCACCTCGTTCCACAGCGCCGCGATCAGCGGGCTCTTCAGTCGGCGCTCGAGCACGCAGAGGCCGACGTCGTAGTGGGGCAGCTCCGGCTTGACCGGCAGGATCCGCACCCGTTCCGCCAGGGGGCTCGTGTCGAGCACGATCCGCGGCACCACGCCGAGGCCGAAGCCCAGCCCCACCATGCTGACGATGGCCTCGTGGCCGGCCACCTGGGCGTAGATGCGGGGCGCCACGCCCAGCGCCCGGAACCAGGTGTCGCTGTACTGGCGGGAGAGCCCGGCCTCGGAGAGGATCATCGGCACCTCGCGCCACTGCTCCGCCGAGGGGGACTCGGGCGTGGTGGGGATCCAGTCGTGGGCGGCGTGGGGGGCGATGAACACCAGCGGCGAGCGGGTCAGCGACTTGAAGCCCAGCGCGTCGGGGGACTGGCGTGGCCGCGGGGTGATCGCCATGTCCTCGTTGCCGGCCAGCACCCGCTGCAGCGACTGGGCCGGGTCGCCGGTGTGCAGCTTGAGCTCGATGCCCGGGTGGCGGGTGCGAAACTCGCTCAACAGCTCGTAGAGGAAGCTGTAGCTGGCGGTCACCGAGCAGTAGATGCTGATCTCGCCGGTCAGGGTGCGCGCCTCGCTCATCAGCGACTGGCGCAGGGCCTCCCACTCCTCCAGGGCCTCGCGGGCATAGGCCTGGAAGGTGCGCCCCTGGCGGGTCAGTGCGACATGGCGGTTGTCGCGCTCGAAGAGGGCGACGCCGAGGCTCTCCTCCAGCTGGCGAATCGTGCGGGAGAGGGTCGAGGGGCTGACGTGGCAGGCCTCGCTGGCGCGGCCGAAGTGCAGGGTCTCGGCCAGGGCGAGGAAGTGCTTGAGGGGGCGCATGTCCATGGCTGGCATTATTGCACAAATCGGCATGTGGTATTGCAAATATCGCGTTTTACGCAACGCGACCCCTGGCGTAAGGTGACTCCATCGGCTGCATCGAATCCCAGTGCCGCGTCAGACGGCACGGGTGGCCATCAACGCTGAACGTTAACTCGAACATCGAACGACACCACTTTTCGCTTCAGGAGCACGTCATGCGCGTCTACTACGACAAGGACTGCGATCTCTCCCTCATCCAGGGCAAGAAGGTCGCCATCGTGGGCTACGGGTCACAGGGCCATGCCCACGCCAACAACCTCAAGGAGTCCGGGGTCGACGTCACCGTCGCCCTGCGCGCCGGCTCCACCTCCGCCGCCAAGGCCGAGGCCGCCGGCCTCAAGGTCGCCTCCGTCGAGGACGCCAGCAAGAGCGCCGACGTGGTGATGATCCTGGCCCCGGACGAGAACCAGAAGGCGATCTACGAGACCCAGATCGAGCCGAACCTGAAGCAGGGCGCCACCCTGGCCTTCGCCCACGGCTTCAACATCCACTACAACCAGATCGAGCCGCGCCAGGATCTGGACGTGGTGATGATCGCGCCCAAGGCCCCGGGCCACACCGTGCGCTCCGAGTTCGTGCGCGGCGGCGGCATCCCGGACCTGATCGCCATCCATCAGGACGCCTCCGGCAACGCCAAGGAGCTCTCGCTCTCCTACGCGGCGGCCATCGGCGGCGGTCGCAGCGGCATCATCGAGACCTCCTTCAAGGACGAGACCGAGACCGACCTGTTCGGCGAGCAGGCCGTGCTGTGCGGCGGTGCCGTTGAGCTGGTCAAGGCCGGCTTCGAGACCCTGACCGAGGCGGGCTACGAGCCGGAGATGGCCTACTTCGAGTGCCTGCACGAGCTCAAGCTGATCGTCGACCTGATGTACGAGGGCGGCATCGCCAACATGAACTACTCCATCTCCAACAACGCGGAGTATGGCGAGTACGTGACCGGCACCGAGGTGATCAACGAGCAGTCTCGCGAGGCCATGCGCAACGCGCTCAAGCGCATCCAGACCGGCGAGTACGCCAAGATGTTCATCAACGAGGGCAACACCAACTACCCCTCGATGACCGCGCGTCGCCGCCTCAACGCCGAGCACCCGATCGAGCAGGTCGGCGAGAAGCTGCGCGGCATGATGCCGTGGATCGCCGCCAACCAGCTGGTCGACAAGTCGAAGAACTGATCGCGACGTTTCGTCTCGACAGACAGGAGGGCGCGGACATCCGCGCCCTCGCTGCGTCTGGGGCCCGGGAGAGGCCGGATCGGGCCGCGAGGGCGGTCCCCCGTGAGTGTTTTGTCACGGTGTGTGTAGAATGGAATGACACCCAAGGCGATGGAAGAGACAGATGAGTCGGGATCCGCACAGCAGCGAGCATGAGCCAGGCCAGACGGGCGAGGAGGACCTGGCGACGACCTTCGTGCGCGAGTCGGAGGTCATCGAGGAGGCCGAGGAGGGCGGCAAGAAGATTCGCCGCAAGGGGATCTATCTGCTGCCGAACCTGTTCACCACCTCGGCGCTGTTCTCCGGCTTCTTCGCCATGGTGGCCGCCGTCAACGGCGACTTCACCGCGGCCTCCATCGCCATCTTCATCGCCATGGTGCTCGATGGCCTGGACGGCCGGGTGGCTCGCATGACCAACACCCAGAGCGACTTCGGCGCCGAGTACGACTCCCTCTCGGACATGCTCTCCTTCGGCGTGGCCCCGGGGCTGGTGGCCTTCATCTGGATCCTGCAGGACATCGGCAAGACCGGCTGGGTGGTGGCCTTCCTCTACGTGGCCTGTGCCGCCCTGCGCCTGGCGCGCTTCAACGTGCAGATCGGCAGCGTCGACAAGAAGTGGTTCATCGGCCTGCCGAGCCCCTCGGCCGCGGCCCTGGTGGCGGCCAGCGTCTGGACCTTCCACAGCTTCGATGCCGAGGCCTTCGGCTTCAAGCTGCTGATGCTCGTGGTGGTGGGCGCCGCCGGCGTGCTGATGGTCAGCAACATCCGCTACTACAGCTTCAAGGATGTCGACCTCAAGGGGCCGGTGCCCTTTGTCTTCCTGCTGGCCATCGTGCTGGGCTTCGTGGTGATCTCCATCGAGCCCTCGGTGATGCTGCTGCTGCTCTTCGGCACCTACGTGGCCTCCGGCCCGGTGATGGCACTGATGCGCAAGCTGAGGCACTCGCCTCCCGCCAGCTGAGTCGTTAGACTCGCTCCGTCACGACGCCCGCCTAGCGCGGGCGTTCGTGTCTCTGGAGGGCGAACAATCGATCCACAGCCGGTCGTCGCAGCGGGCGCCGCAAGGCGCTGTGGATAAGGTGGTTGTCATCGCCGCGTCACGCTCGCGACACGCCCCTGACATTTTTCTTCACGAAGGCCTTGCACGGCCCCCGGGAAATCCGTAAAGTACGCATCCGCTGCCGGCGACGGGCAAACGTTGCAGGCGGTGATGGTGGCAGAAGTGCTTGTTTCCATTTGGGTTTTTCGAAGATGCTTTGAAAATTCCCGCTTGACGAACTCGCCGCATTCGGTAGAATGCACGCCACTCGATCGGCATTCGAAGCGCTTCGGCGCAACGAGGTTTCGGTCGCCCGCTTCGCTTCTTCGGAACGCCTCGCAGGGTTGACAAGAAACGCCGATCAGGTAGAATACGCCTTCCTCGCAGGGCGCCGGCGAGACCGCCGCTTCGCAAGAAGTTGGCCGGACACGACGGCAACAGCGAGATGCTCTTTAACAATCGATCAGGTAATTCATGTGGGCGCTTGT
>NZ_PYVX01000005.1 GCF_003056305.1 Halomonas denitrificans | reverse complement strand
GCCCGGCACGCTGATGATCGAGCCCACCGAGTCGGAGTCGCGCTACGAGATCGACCGCTTCTGCGACGCCATGATCGCGATCCGCGAGGAGATCGACGCGGTGCAGCGCGGCGACTGGCCGGCGGACAACAACCCGCTGGTCAACGCCCCGCACACCATGGCCGACCTGATGGACGCGGCCTGGGAGCGCCCCTACGCCCGGGAGATCGGCGCCTTCCCCTCCGAGGCGACCCGGGCGGCCAAGTACTGGCCTTCGGTCAACCGGGTCGACAACGTCTTCGGCGACCGGCAGCTGATCTGCTCCTGCCCGAGCATCGACGAATATCGTGAGTGAAGGACGCGAATAACCCGACGCGAGACGTAGCCCCACCCCGGGTCCCGCCGCTGGCGGGGCCCGGGGTGTTTCGTTATGGAGAAGGCGCCCTGCCGCGTCAGTCGAACCGGTCCCAGTAGGGGGGATCGCCGAAATAGCCCTCCATGAAGTCGACGAAACAGCGCACCTTGCTCGCCAGGAGCTGGCGGTGGGCATAGACAGCGTAGAGCGACATCGGCCTGGGCTCGTGGTCCGGCAGCACGACCCGCAGCCTGCCCGCCTGGAGGGCGGGCCCCGCGATGAAGGTGGGCTGCAGGACGATGCCGGCGCCGGCGATGGCCGACTCGACCAGCACGTCGCCGTTGTTGCTGACCAGGTCACCGCCGCGGTGCGGATCACGCCCCGGCAACCAGCGAAAGAGCGAGTCGCCGGCCTCCTGCTCGGCGTAGCTGTAGCGCAGGTAGCGATGCGCCTTGAGCTCCTCCAGGTGCCCGGGGGTCCCGTGTCGTGCCAGGTAGGCGGGCGAGGCGCACATCACCAGGCGCACCGGCGCGATCCGCTTGGCGATCAGCGAGGAGCTCTTCAGGTGGCCGATGCGCAGCGCGACATCGAAGCCCTCCTCGACGATGTCGACCTTGCGGTCATTCAGCTGCAGGTCGATGTCGACGGCGGGGTGGGCGCGCTGGAAGTCGCCGAGCAGCGGCGCCAGATGGCGGGTCGCGAAGGAGACCGGCGCGCTGATCCGCAGCAGGCCCCGGGCCTGGGTCTGCAGGTCGCCGAGCTGCTGCTCCACGTCGTCGAGGTCGGCCAGGAGCTGCTGGGCGCGCGGGTGATAGCGCGTGCCCGCCTCCGTCAGGTGGAGCCTGCGGGTGGTGCGGTTGAGCAGGCGCACCCCCAGGTGCGCCTCGAGCTGGGCCACGTACTTGCTGACCAGCTGCGGCGACATCGCCAGGCGCTCGGCGGCGCGGGTGAAGCTGCCCTCACTGACCACGGTGATGAAGGCGCGCATGGCATCGATACGGTCCATCGGTGACTCCCGGCGACATGTCAGCCCTTATTATCAACGCAGCATTTATGATCAGACAACACTTGCCGTCTTAGTCTTTATTTTTGGCGATAGTAGAGTGGCGCCATCACCCGGGGGAGCGCCCTCGGGCCCCACCCCCAAGACAGCATCGAGGTAGCGATCATGAATCACCAACTCTTGAAGACCCTGCTCCACTCCCGCGGCGGCGTGGCCGCCCTGATCCTGCGCGTCCCGGTCGGGCTGATCCTGGCCGCCCACGGCGCGCAGAAGCTGTTTGGCTGGTTCGGCGGCTACGGCCTGGAGGGCACCGGGCAGTGGCTGGCGAGCATCGGACTCGCCCCGGGCACCCTGATGGCGCTGCTGGCCGGCAGCGCCGAGTTCTTCGGCGGGCTGGCGCTGGTGCTGGGCCTGCTGACCCGCCCGGCGGCACTGGTGTCGGCCTTCACGATGCTGGTGGCCATCTTCGCCGTGCATATCGGCAACGGCCTGTTCATGGCCAACAACGGCTACGAGTTTGCCCTGACCCTGTTCGCCGCCACGGTGGCCCTGGCGATCCAGGGCGGCGGGCGCCTCGCGCTGGATTCTATGCTGCTCGACCCGCTGGAGAAGGCCGCCGAGGGCCGGGGCGCCACCTCCGGCCAGTAATGCCGACCCGACCGACCGGCGCGCCCCTTCCGGGCGCGCCCTTCCACAGGAGAATGCGATCATGCTGGTCAACGGTGTCTGGCAGGAGAACTGGCAGCCGGTGCAGGCGAAGGACGAGCAGGGGCGCTTCATTCGCCAGACCTCGTCGTTTCGCCACTGGATCACCCCGGACGGCGCGCCGGGCCCCACCGGCGAGGGGGGCTTCACGGCGGAAAGCGAGCGCTATCGGCTCTACGTCGCCTACATCTGCCCCTGGGCCTCACGGGCGCTGATGGTGCGCGCGCTGAAGGGCTTGAAGGACGTGATCGACGTAACGGTCGTCAATCCTCGGCTGACCGACCAGGGCTGGCGGTTCGGCGGCTACCCCGGGGCCGACGAGGACACGCTCAACGGTGCGCGCTACCTGCATGAGCTCTACACCCGCGCCGACCCGCAGATCTCCGGGCGCGCCACGGTGCCGGTGCTGTGGGACACGCGCACCGGGACCATCGTCAACAACGAGTCCGCCGATATCGTGCGCATGCTCAACGGCGCCTTCGCCGGCATCATGGATCGAGGGCCGGACCTCTACCCGGCCGACCTGGCCGCCGAGATCGAGGCCCTCAACGCCTACCTCTACACGGACCTGAACAACGGCGTCTACCAGGCCGGCTTCGCCTCCAGCCAGCAGGCCTACGAGGAGGCGTACGGCAAGGTGTTCGCCGCGCTGGACGCGATGGAAGCCCGGCTGGCCGATGGGCGACCCTACCTGTTCGGCGAGCGGCTGACGGAAACCGACCTGCGCCTGTTCGTGACCCTGGTGCGCTTCGATGCCGCCTACCATGGGCTCTTCAAGTGCAACCGCAACACCCTGCGCGCCATGCCGAACCTGCACGCCTACCTGCAGCGGATCCTGGAACTCGACGGCATCGCCGCGACCGTGCGCCTCGACCATATCAAGGCGGGGTACTATTCCATCAAGGCCCTGAACCCCGGCGGCATCGTGCCGGCCGGGCCCGACGCGATCTAGGCTGCCCCCAGGAGCGAACGCCATGACCACCCCGACCGACGTCCTCTTCCTCTCCCATGGCGGCGGGCCGATGCCGCTGCTGGGGGATCCCGGCCACCGTGAGCTCGTGACGCGGCTCGGCGAGATCGCGGGCCGGCTCCCCAGGCCCTCCGCCATCCTGGTCATCAGCGCCCACTGGGAGGCGCCGGTGCCGACGATCACCTCGGGCGCCAGGCCGGAACTGATCTACGACTACCACGGCTTTCCGCCCGAGGCCTACGAGATCGCCTACCCCTGTCCCGGCGAGCCGGCGCTGGCGGCGCAGGTCCACCGGGCGCTGGAGCAGGCCGGCCTCCCCGCCCGACTCGACGAGCGGCGCGGCTTCGACCACGGCGTGTTCGTCCCGCTCAAGCTGATGTATCCGGCGGCGGACATTCCCTGCGTGCAGCTCTCCCTGGTCGACAGCCTGGATGCTGCCACGCACCTGGCCATCGGCAAGGCGCTGCAGGCGCTCAACGTCGACGACCTGCTGGTGATCGGCTCCGGCTTCTCCTTCCACAACATGTCGGCGTTCTTTGCCCCCCACAGCCCCGAGATCCAGGCGCGCAACCTGGCCTTCGAGGCGTGGCTGGAGGAGACCTGCTGCGACGGACGGATCGAGGAGGCGGAGCGCGCCGAGCGCCTGATCCACTGGGAGCGCGCCCCGCACGCGCGGTTCTGCCACCCTCGGGAGGAGCACCTGCTGCCACTGCATGTCTGTTACGGCCTGGCGGAGCGGCCGAGCGACAACCATATCGCCGCCACCGTGCTCGGCAAGACCTCGGGGATGTTCCACTGGCGGGTGGCCTGATCGGCGAGGGGGAGTGGGCCACCCTCCCCTCACGGCAAACGCTGCGGGCGATGCCCGGTCAGGCAGGCAGGTCGAGAATCCTGCGGGCCTGCTGCCAGGTGGCCACCGGCCGCTCGTACTTCTCGCACAGCGCCACCGCGCGCTCGACCAGGGCCGCATTGGAGGGCGCCAGGGTATCGCGGTCGAGGCGCACGTTATCCTCGAGTCCCGTGCGAGTATGGCCGCCCGCGGCGATCGACCACTCGTTGAGCAGGGCCTGGTGGGGGCCGATGCCGGCGCCGCACCACTGGGCGTCCGGCGCGAGCCGGTTCAGGGTGGCGACATAGAAGTCGAAGGTTGGCTTGTCCACCGGCATGGCGTTCTTGACGCCCATCACGAACTGCACGTAGAGCGGCGCCTTGAGCCTGCCCTGTTGCGACAGGGCCACCGCCTGGTGAATGTGCGACATGTCGAACGCCTCGATCTCTGGCTTGATGTCGTACTTCAGCATCTCGTCGGCCAGCCACTCCACGAGCCGGGGCGGATTCTCGTAGACCCGGTTGGGAAAGTTGTTGGAGCCCACCGAGAGGCTTGCCATGTCAGGCTTGAGCGGCAGCATGCCGCCGCGCGCCTCGCCCGCCCCGGAGCGCCCGCCGGTGGAGAGCTGGATGATCATGCCCGGGCAGTGCGTCCTCAGGCCCTCCATGAGCCTGGCGAACCTGTCGGGATCCGAAGTGGGCGTCTGGTCGTCGTTACGCACGTGACAGTGGGCGATGGTGGCCCCCGCCTCGAAGGCCGCCTGGGTACTCTCGACCTGCTCCTCGATGGTGACGGGAATGGCCGGATTGTGTTCCTTGCGGCCCACGCTGCCGGTGATGGCGACACAGATGATGCAGGGGGTAGGCATGGTGTCCACTCCTCTCATGCCGGTAGCGCACCGGCATGCAATATCGGATGATGCCCGCCCTGATGGACGGGGCTAGCGCCGCTCAGGCCTGCCGAAAGAGACTCAGCAGCCGCTCGGCCAAGAGGAGCGGCACCTCGACGGAGGGCACGTGGCCCACCCCGTCCAGGATCTCCAGCGGCGCGCCGTCGCACTCCGCCGCCAGGGCCTCGAGGGTCGCCGGCGGGGTCGCCAGGTCCTCGCTGCCGCCCAAAAGCTGCACCCTCACGCCCTTCCCGGAGAGCCGGCCGGTGAAGACGTCGCGCCCGAGCATCTCGCAGAGCCGCGCATAGGACTCGTCATCGCCGCGGCCCATCTGGGTGCACCATCCGGCCTTGAGGGCCGGCTCGGCCTCGAAGCAGGCGGGAGCAAACCAGCGCGGCACGATCTCCTCGGCCATCGCCGCCAGGCCCTCCTGGCGCACGCGCCCGGCCCGAGTGGTCCACAGCTCGGCGTTGCCGATCACCGCCCCGGTGTTGGTCAGGGTGGCGGAGAGCAGCCGCTCGCCGTGCTCACTGATGAGCTGCTGGCCGACCACTCCGCCGATGGAGGTACCGGCGAAGTGGAAACGCTCGACGCCGGCACGCTCGGCCAGCGCCAGGGCCTCCCTGGCCAGGTCGGCCGGGGTGATCGGCCCCTCGCCCCAGGCCTGGCTGGCGCCGTGGCCGGGCAGGTCCCAGGTCAATACGCGGTAGCGTGGCAGCAGCGCCGGCAGGAGGTCGTCCCATACCGCCTGGCTCATGCCCAGGGGGTGGGCCAGGATCACCAGGGGGTTGGCCTCGGCGCCGAGCAGTCGATAGGCCACGCTGCGGCCCTGGATGTTGATGAATGCCATGGTCTCTCTCCTTTATGCCCGCTCGATCAGGGTAGCGATGCCCTGCCCTACCCCCACGCACATGGTGCACAGGGCGTAGCGCTTGCCGCTCTTCTTGAGCTCATGGGCCGCGGTCAGCAGCAGGCGGGCGCCGGACATGCCCAGCGGGTGGCCGAGCGCAATGGCGCCGCCGTTGGGGTTGACCCGCGGGTCGTCGTCGGCAAGACCGAGGTCGCGCAGGCAGGCCAGCGCCTGGGCGGCGAAGGCCTCGTTGAGCTCGATCACGTCGATCTCGTCCAGCGACACGCCGGTGCGCTCGAGCAGCTTGTTCACCGCGGGCACCGGGCCATAGCCCATGATGCGCGGCTCGACGCCGGCGGTGGCCATGCCGAGGATCCTGGCCATGGGCGTGAGGCCGTGCCGCTCGACCGCTTCTCGACTTGCCACCAGCATCGCCGCGGCGCCGTCGTTGACGCCGGAGGCGTTGCCGGCGGTGACGCTGCCGCCCTCGCGGAAGGGCGTGGAGAGGCCGGCGAGCTTCTCGAGGGTGGTGTCGCGCGGGTGCTCGTCCCGGTCGAAGATCAGCGGCGCCTGCTTGCGTCGCGGGATCTCGATGGCGGTGATCTCGAGGGCGAAGCGGCCGGCCTCCTGGGCCGCCGCGGCCTTCTGCTGGGAGCGCAGGGCAAAGGCGTCCTGGTCCTCGCGGGAGATGGCGAACTGCTCGGCGACGTTCTCGGCGGTCTCGGGCATGGAGTCGACGCCATAGGCCTTCTTCATCAGCGGATTGATGAAGCGCCAGCCGATGGTGGTGTCCTCGATCTGCTGGCCGCGGGAGAAGGCGCCGTCGGCCTTGCCCATCACGTAGGGGGCCCGGGACATCGACTCCACCCCGCCGGCCAGGGCAAGCTCCATCTCGCCGGCCTTGATGGCGCGGAAGGCGGTGCCCACGGCGTCCATGCCGGAGCCGCACAGCCGGTTCAGCGTGGTGCCGGGCACGGAGGTCGGCAGGCCGGCCAGCAGCGCCGACATCCGCGCCACGCTGCGGTTGTCCTCGCCGGCCTGGTTGGCACAGCCCATGAAGACATCGTCGATCGCCGCCGGGTCGAGCCCCGGGGCATCATTCAGCACCGCCTTGAAGATGCTGGCGGCGAGGTCATCGGGGCGCACGCTGGAGAGCGTGCCGCCGAAGCGCCCCACGGCGCTGCGCCGGGGATGACAGAGGAATACGTCGGTCATGGTGATCTCCTGGTCGGCCTACTGGCCCGAGTGGGCGCGAGCGGTACGTTCCTTGAGCTCTCGCAGGATCTCGAGCTCGCGCGCCGAGGGCTCCGGAGTGTGCTCGAGCTCGTCGGCGAAGCGAATCTCCCAGCCGGTGGCATCAGACACGTCCTCGCGGCTGACGCCCGGATGCAGCGAGACCACGACGAGCTCCCTGGTCTCGGGATCGGGCTTCATCACGCAGAGATCGGTGATCACCCGGGTCGGCCCCTTGCCGATGTTGGGCACGCCGTCGCGCCCCTTGCCGTCGCGGCCGAAGCCCAGGGTGGTGACGAAGTCGACGTCCTTCACGAAGGCGCGCCTGGAGTGCTTCAGGGTGATGAAGACCTCGCCCGCATTGGTGGCGATCTCCGGTGCCCCACCGCCGCCCGGCAGGCGCACCTTGGGCTCGCGGTAGTCGCCGATCAGGGTGGTATTGAGGTTGGCGTAGCGGTCGATCTGGGCGGTGCCCAGGAAACCCACATCGATATGGCCGCCCTGCAGCCAGTAGCGGAACATCTCCTGCACCGCCACAGTGGTCAGGGCCGACTCGGCGAGCTCCCCGTCACCGATGGAGAGCGGCAGCACCTGCGGCCTGGTCTGCAGGGTGCCGGACTCGTAGATCAGCACCACGTCGGGGGCATGGGTCAGGCGCGCCAGGTTGGCGGCCTCGGAGGGCAGGCCGATGCCGACGAAGCAGGTCATGCCGTTTTCCAGTGCCCGGGCCGCGGTGACGGTCATCATCTCGGCGGAGCTGTAGTCGAGGCTCATCAGGCGTTCCCTCCCGCGTTCATCACGTTCTCGTCGATCCACTGGGTGAAGGCGTCGCGATCCCGGGCGATGGCATCCCACTCCTTGTAGAAGCGGTTGTCGCGCGGGTAGTAGCCATGGGCATAGGAGGGCAAGGCGCCCTTCTCGGCCACGGCGATGGCAGCAATGGCCCAGCCCGGGATGATGCAGGCGTTGGGGTGGTAGTCCGGTTCGGCGGTCAGGTCGTCGACGACCTCCTCGACGGTGACGATGCTCTTGGCAGCCGCCAGCACGGCCTCCTTCTGCACGCCGACGATCCCTTCCACCAGCACATTGCCGGCACGGTCCGCCTTCTGGGCATGGACGATGGTGACATCGGGTCGCACCGAGGGCACCGCGGCCAGGCGCTCGCCGGTGAAGGGGCAATCGATGAACCTGATCTGGTCATTGACGCTGGGCAGCTCGCTGCCCACATAGCCGCGCAGCACGGCCAGCGGCAGGCCGGCGGCCCCGGCCTCGAAGGCGCAGGCCATGGCGGCGTGGCTGTGCTCGAGAATCTCGATCTGGCGCGGCCAGCCCTGCTCCACGGCGTCGCGCAGACGGTGCAGCGACCCCACCCCGGGGTTGCCGCCCCAGGAGAAGATCACCTTGCGCGCACAGCCCGCGCCGATCAGCTGATCGTAGATCAGGTCGGGGGTCATGCGGATCAGGGTCAGGTCGCGCTTGCCCTGACGGATCACCTCGTGTCCCGCGGCGAAGGGGATCAGGTGGGTAAAGCCCTCCATGGCCACGGTGGCGCCGTCCTCGACGAAGCGCGCGACCGCGTCATGCAGGCTGAGAAACTCGGCCATGATGGTTCGCCTCTTGCTGTTGCGTGCCCAAGGCCACCGACAGGGAGCCGGTCGCCTGTTTTGTTCGCTATGTGAACATGAGTTTGTATTGCGAACAAATTACTCCCGTCGCTGTCGGCCGTCAAATGTGTCCGAGCGCGCACGCCAGCAGGAGGCCCGGCCTCAGCGCGCGGTTGTTCCGGGTAACTCTCGATGCTTCAGTCGATTACTCGCGCCTCAGCCAGGCAGAGGCACGCCCTGAGGGCGGCTCGATTGCGACCAAAGTATGAGAACGATCTGCGGCAAACCAGGGAGTGCGTTCTTCCATCGCGGCGCGGCGCCGCGCCGCAGCACCTGGCTGGGAAGGGATCAGCACTGGGGACTCACGAGAGAGGGATCCCGCATGGGGCCGGACGGAGGACCATGGAGTGCGCACCGCGCGTCTCACGCGCAATTGTTCGGATAGCGAACACCGTGCTACCGTAGTGCGTCTCGACCCCGTTACCGGCCCAGCACAACCAGCGGATGGCATGCCCATGCACGACGAGACCCTGACCCCGGATGATCGCGACTTCGTCACCGCACTCGCCAGTGGCCTCGAGGTCATCCTGGCCTTCGACGAGGACCACCCGCGCATGACGCTCACCGAGGTGGCGGCGCGCACCGGCATGAACCGGGCACGCGCCCGACGTTTCCTGCTGACGCTCCATGCCCTGGGCTACGTCCGCAAGCAGCAGCGCCACTTCGAGCTGGCCCCCAAGGTGCTGAACCTCGGCTACGCCTTCCTCTCCGCCAATCACTACCGCAGCGTGATCCAGCAGGTCCTCGAGGACATCACCACCGAGTGTGGCGAGTCGTCATCGCTGGGCGTGCTGGACGGCGACGACGTCACCTACGTGGCGCGCTCCTCGTCTCGCCGCCGGCTGATGGCCATCACCCTGTCGGTGGGCACGCGCCTGCCCGCCGCGCACACCTCCCTGGGACGCGTGCTGCTGGCCCAGCTGCCGGAGGACGAGCTCGAGGCCTTCCTGGCACGTATCGTCCTCGAGCCGCATACCGACAAGAGCATCACCGACAAGGCCGAGCTGAGGCGCTGCATCCTGGAAGTGCGACAGCAGGGCTACGCCATCGTCGACCAGGAGCTCGACTCCGGCTTACGCTCGGTGGCGGTGCCGGCCTTCGATGCCAACGGCCAGCTGCTGGGCGCGATCAACATCAGCACCAATGCCGCGCGCATCGACCACGACACCCTGGTTCACCAGTACCTGCCCCTGCTGCAGGACAAGGCTCGACAGATCCGCGCGAGCGTCAGCTGATATCCGCTGCCAACCCCGGGACGGGCGGTACCAGCACCAACGACGATCACCCTGCCGCCGGGCCCTGAGAAGCTTGCCGCCCCTCGACCGCTTGCCTCCGACCGCCTTCTGATCGCTGGCCCTCTCTCCCTTGACCCGGGCGACGCCAAGGCCGGCTTGGGCATGAACGCCCTTTAGACCTCGACCACGCACTCGGGAGCAAAGCGAGGCGGCTCGAATTCATTCGGGTAGCCGCCGGGATTGGCCACCACTCGCGTTCCCCTCACGCGCAGGTCGACTGGCTCATGCACGTGCCCGTGAAGCCAGAGATCCATGCGCCCCATCAGCGATACCAGCCTGGAAGCGAAGGCCGGCGACAGCGGATCGCCCCGGTAGACGGGCGGAATGCAGTCGCCCAGAGGCGCATGGTGGCTGATCACCACCCGTGGGCCTTCCCAGGGCCGGGCCAGTTCGGTCTCCAGCCAGGCCAGGGACTGGGCGTGCAGGCGCCGGCTCTCCGCCGGGGTGAAGACCTCGCCCAACGGCTGTTCGATGCGCCGAAAATCGAGCATCACCCGCCGGGCGACCTGCTCGCAGTGGGGGACATCGAGCTCGGGCATTCCGGCGTAGAGGGCGAAATCGGTCCAGAGTGTCAGGCCATGAAAGCGCACGCCGCCCAGAGTGAGAGTGCGGTTATCCAGCAGGTGGATCCCCAGCCGCTCGGCCTCGACGGCCAGCTCGTCACGCAGGGCCGGCATGGAACCACCGTAGTACTCGTGATTGCCGGGCACATAGAGGATCGGCATGCCCGCGAAGCGCTCGGCCGCCCAGGCGAGTCCGCTGCAGCCGGTGTGAATGTCGCCGGCCAGCACCACGGCATCGGCATCGACCCACGGCAGGTCACGCCCCTCGGCAAAGTGTTCGAGATGCAGGTCGGACAGGATCCGGAGTCGCATGCCTATTCTCCTGGCGGACGGAGGTCGGGCCCGCGCTCGTTCGGCCGGGCAGGTCTCCTACCCTAGGCGAGCCCCGCCGAGACGTTCAAACGGCGGCGCATGACGCGTCGTACCGAGACCACGAGCCCGCAACGACCACTTGATGGAAAAGCATTCCATAACGCATGCTGGAGCCTTTTCCTGCGGAGAGTTCACATGACCCAACCACGACTCGGCTTCATCGGTATCGGCCTGATGGGCGACCCCATGACTCGCCGCCTGCTGGCGGCCGGCTTCGACGTCACGGTCTGGAACCGCTCGCCGGAGAAGACCGCCGGGGTGGCCGAGGCCGGCGCCCGGGTGGCCGACTCCATCGAGGGGCTGATGGCCAAGGTGGACGTGGTGCTGCTCTGCCTGGCCAACACCGCGGTGGTCGACGAGGTGGTGTTCGGCGAAGGCGGCGTGGCCCGGCACGGTCGCGAGGGCCAGCGCCTGATCGATCTCTCCAGCAGCGACCCGGCCGCCACGCGCGACCTCGCCGCCCGGCTCGAACACGAGGCCGGCATGCGCTGGGTGGATGCGCCGGTCTCCGGCGGCGTCGCCGGCGCCGAGGCGGGGAGTCTCGCCATCATGTGCGGCGGCGAGGCCGAGGACGTGGAGGCGAGCCGCCCGGTGCTGGCGCCCCTCGCCGCGCGCATCACCCACATGGGCCCGGTGGGCGCCGGCCAGGTGACCAAGGTGTGCAACCAGATGGTCGTGGGCTGCCAGGCGGCGGTGCTGGCCGAGATGGTGGCGCTGGCCGAGGCGAGCGGCGTCGAGGCCGGCCGGCTCACCGAGGCGCTGGCCGGCGGCTTCGCCGACTCGACGCCGTTTCGCATCCTCACCCCGCGCATGGCGGCGAGCGACTTCGCCGACCCGCCCTGGCACCTGCGCACCCTGCTCAAGGACCTGGACATGGCGGTGGCCCAGAGCCAGCGCAGCGGCAGCGCCACGCCGATGAGCGGACTGGCCGCCCAGCTGATGCGCGCCCACGCCGGCCGCGGCCACGCCGAGCACGACCCGGCGATCCTGGTGGAGGCCTATCGTCCCAAGGACGGCGACGAGGCTTGATCAGGGGCCGATGGAGCCGCCGGGTCATTATCCAACAAAGAAAGGCCCCGCCAGGCGGGGCTTGAAGGGGCCAACAACACGCTTGGCCTGACGGTATTCGTGCTCTTCGCTCAGCGTTTCGCATTATCTGCTATGTCGTACGCCTGTGGCTGACCGACCGGCAGCTCGTCTTTCGGACTATCCCATACCAGGAAGATTTTACCGTAGGTTTCTTCTATGCTCGTCACGAATTCCGCGGCTTCGTCTTCCGTCATGCCGGGCAGAACGGGATCGACCTTTCCGATCTCCTCCTTATGATGATGCCAAAGGGCCTGCTCGTCCTCCGGCAAGGCAGTGTAGGCATCGGGTCCGATGATGAACTCCACACCAATCAAGCGAGCATTCGTTTCATCGCTGTCATATAGCTGGCATGCCGTCACGCCGCCGGGAAGATCGCCCTTGCAATAGTGATGCGCAATGGCCTCGAGATCACCGGCGATATGACGTTTCGCGTCGATGTGAATATTCCAGCCCGCCGTGGGGGGTTCATGGGCGAGGGCCGCTCCCGCGCAGGCAAGACATGCGACACTGACAACGATTGACGTGACATTTCGCATGACAACCTCCCCGCACTTTTGTGGTCGTGCAAGGCACCAGTTGTTGCCGTGCAAGACACCAGAGCGCTCACTTTCCCGTGTTTGCCCTTTTAAACTAGGGCACGATATCGCGATCAACCACCCTATTTTTTTCGTACCACAGGACTTTCGACAGGAGGCAAAAGCGCTGACGAAAGCATGGGCATCGAAGGAGCATCACGCACTCGTTCTTACGCCTCGGACCGGCAAGGACCATCCGGTCTTTTCCGGCACTTCCGCGCCGGCTCGGCCACCGCCCGTCCCCCGACACACCGGCCTCTCACAAGCCTCATGCCGTCCTTCAGGCGGAGAAGTGCACCGCCAGCCACACGGTTGCCTGCTGCGGGTCCGTCCACTTGACGCGATGCCGGCAGTGCGCAGGGATCGTGACGTGATCGCCGGTCGAGAGTGTCACCTCCTCGCCCTGCTCGAAGGCGAGCACGGCCCGCCCCTGCAGCACCACCACCCACTCGTCCTGCGGCTGGTCGTACCAGCCGCACTCCGGTGAAGTGTGGCCGCGTGAGACGATGCTCTCGATCCGCACGTCCTTGCCGCCCGCCAGCTCCTCGAACCGCTCCGCTTCCAGGGAGGCGGGAATCGACGCGAACAGGTTTTTCATCAGCGTGCCTCCTGTATGCGTCATCAACGACCACCGGTCGAGACGACTCGGCTCCCGGTGTGGCAGCCTTGAATGGCGGGCAACGCCGTTTGTTGTGACGCCACCCCTACCGTACACTCGTTTGATCTCCCGACGACCACGATTTCGAGGCGCGACCCATGGCGTTTGATTCCACTTCCACCTACGTGGCCACCGAGGCGCTCAAGCAGGCGGTGAACGCCGCCGTGACCCTGGAGCGGCCGCTTTTGATCAAGGGCGAGCCAGGCACCGGCAAGACCCTGCTGGCCGAGGAGCTGGCCGCGTCGCTCGGCACCCGGCTGATCACCTGGCACATCAAGTCCTCCACCAAGGCCGCCCAGGGGCTCTACGAGTATGACGCGGTCAGCCGGCTGCGCGACTCCCAGCTGGGGGTCGAGGGCGTGGAGGACGTCGCCAACTACATCCGCCCCGGCAAGCTCTGGGAGGCCTTCACGGCCGGCGAGCGGGTGGTGCTGCTGATCGACGAGGTCGACAAGGCGGACATCGAGTTCCCCAACGACCTGCTCCAGGAGCTGGATCGCATGGAGTTCCATGTCTACGAGACCGGCGAGACCATCACCGCGACCCACCGCCCGATCATCGTCATCACCTCCAACAACGAGAAGGAGCTCCCCGACGCCTTCCTGCGCCGCTGCTTCTTCCACTACATCGAGTTCCCCGACCGGCAGACCATGCAGGCGATCGTCGACGTGCACTTCCCCGACATCGCCCCGCGGCTGGTCGGCGAGGCGCTGGAGGTGTTCTTCGAACTGCGCGAGGCCCCGGGCCTGAAGAAGCGCCCCTCCACCTCGGAGCTGGTCGACTGGCTGAAGCTCCTGATGAGCGACGAGCTGGCCCAGGAGGCGCTCTACCAGCGCGACCCGGCGAAGGCGCTCCCGCCGCTCGCCGGCGCCATGGTCAAGAACGAGCAGGACACCCAGCTGCTTGAGCGGCTGGCGTTCATGATGCGCCGGCAAGGCCGCTAAGCCATGTTCATCGGCCTGTTCGAGACCCTCAAGCGCCACGAGGTGCCCGTCTCGCTGCGCGAGCTGCTCGACCTCCACGCGGTGGTCGAGCGCGGCGTGGTGTTCGCCGACCTGGAGGCCTTCTATCGGGTCGCGCGCACCGTGATGGTCAAGGACGAGCGCCACTTCGACCGCTTCGATCGCGCCTTCGCCGCCTGGTTCGAGGGGCTCACGAGCCTCGACGCCGCCATCGAGGCGCTGATTCCCGACGACTGGCTGCGCCGCGAGTTCGAGAAGCACCTCTCCGAGGAGGAGAAGGCGAAGATCGAGTCCCTGGGCGGCCTCGAGGCGTTGATCGAGACCTTCAAGCAGCGCCTCGAGGAGCAGCAGGCGCGCCACGCCGGCGGCAACAAGTGGATCGGCACCGGGGGCACCAGCCCCTTCGGCGCCTACGGCTACAACCCCGAGGGGATCCGCATCGGCCAGGACGGCTCGCGGCACCGCCGCGCGGTGAAGGTGTGGGACGAGCGGCGCTTCCGCGACTACGACGACTCCCTGAAGCTCGGCACGCGCAACATCAAGATGGCCCTGCGCCGGCTGCGGCGCTTCGCTCGCCAGGGCGCGGCCGAGGAGGTCGACCTCGACGCCACCATCCGCGAGACCGCCCGGGACGCCGGCCTGCTCAACGTGCAGCTGCGCCCGGAGCGCCGCAACGCGGTGAAGGTGCTGCTGCTGCTCGACGTGGGCGGCTCCATGGACGACCACGTGCGCACCTGCGAGGAGCTCTTCTCGGCGGCCCGTTCGGAGTTCAAGCACCTCGAGGCCTACTACTTCCACAACTGCCCCTACGAGGGGCTGTGGCGCGACAACCGACGGCGGCACAGCGAGCGCATCCCGACCATGGACGTGCTGCACACCTACGGCGGCGACTACCAGGTGGTGATCGTCGGCGATGCCGCCATGTCGCCGTACGAGGTGACCCACCCCTGGGGCAGCGTCGAGCACATGAACGAGGAGCCGGGCGCCGTCTGGCTCCGGCGCCTGGTCGACGCCTTCCCGCACCTGGTCTGGCTCAACCCGCTCCCGCCTCGCGCCTGGGAGATGACGCCCTCCACCCGGCTGATCCGCGAGCTGATCGCCGATCGCATGTACCCCATGACGCTGGCGGGGCTGGAGCGCGCCATGGCGGAGCTGGCGCGGTAGCCGCCATGGCTCGCCCCATCGCTCGCCTCGCCTGCCATATAGCCCTTAAAGGCTATATGGCATTTTTATAGGCCATAAAGGCTATTAGCTTGCCCTATAGGCCTGCACGGCTATGCTGGCGGTAAGCCCCCGAGGAGCGAGCGACATGCCAGGACGAATTGCCGTGCTCACCGGCGACGTGATCGATTCCCGCAAGGTCGGCGATCGGCCGCGCCTCTATCGACGGCTGGAGGCGACCCTGGCGGGGCTCGCCTCCCGCCATGGCGGCCGCGGCGAGCGCTTCCGCGGCGACGGCTTCCAGCTCGCCCTGCCCCAGGCCACGGCGGCCATGGAGGCCGCCGTGCTACTGCGGGCGGCGCTGATCGAGCACTCCGAACCCCACCAGCGCTGGGATGCGCGCATCGCCGTGGCGGTCGGGCCGGGGGAGCCCGGGGGGCGCGAGGCCGACGGCGAGACCTTCATCGCCTCGGGGCGCCGCCTGGATGCCCTCGCCGGCGGCGCCGGCCACCTGGCGCTGACCCTGCTGGACGAACCCGAGGACCCGGGACTCGACCTGCTGGTGCGCTTCATCGACGACCTGCTCGATGGCTGGTCCCCCTACGCGGCCGAAGTCGTCGGCCTGAGCCTGCAGGAAGATGGCGCCCAGCCGGTCTCCCAGCAGGCCCTGGCCGAGCGCCTGGGCATCACCCAGCCCAGCGTGCACAAGCGCCTGCGGGCCGCGCGCTGGACCCTGCTCGCCGACACCCTCGCCTACCTTGGCGGGCGCCTCGACGACCGGGCACCGTCGACATCGAGGCCGAGGCCATGAGCGCCGTGGCCCTCTCGCTGCTCATGGCGCTGGTGCTGGCCCACCTGGTCGGCGACTTCCTGCTGCAGCCGCGCCGCTGGGTGGAGGAGCGCCACCGCCTGCACCAGCGCTCGCCCCGCCTGCTGCTGCATGCCCTGCTGCACGGGGCGCTCGCCGGCGGCGTGCTGCTGCTGGCCGCCGGCGCCATGTCCCGGGGGCCGGCGGCCGCGCTTTACGGCGCGCTCGCGGTGGGCGCCAGCCACTGGCTGATCGATCTGGCCAAGTCCCGGCGGCCGGACGGTGAACTGCGCTGGTTCCTGCTCGACCAGGCCGGCCACCTGCTGGTGCTGGCGGGGCTCTGGCTGGTCTGGCTGGAGAGCCTCGCCCCGCTGGCGGCGCTGGGCGCCTGGCTGGCCACGCCCACGGTGCTCGGGGTGGTCACCGCCTACCTGCTGGTGACGCGCCCGCTGTCGATCGCCATCGCGCTGGTCATGCGGCGCTGGAGCGCCGAGCTCGAGGACACCGGCACCCTGGCCAGCGCCGGGGCGCGCATCGGCGTGCTGGAGCGGCTGCTGGTGCTGACCCTGGTGCTGCTGGACCAGCTCACCGCGGTGGGCTTCCTGCTGGCCGCCAAGTCGGTGCTGCGCTTCGGCGACCTGCGCGAGACCCGCGATCGCAAGCTCACCGAGTACGTGCTGCTCGGCACCCTGCTCAGCGTCTCGACGACCCTGGTGCTGGGGATGCTGGTACGCCTGCTGCCGACTGGAGGCTGAGCCATGTACCGACGGGTGATCATACTGCTCCTGACGCTTGCGCTCGGCGCCTGCGCCGGCCCCGGGACGCTGGAGCGCCGGGCGGGCTACACGGTCGACCACCGCCACGCGGCCCCTTCCCACAACAGCCGGGTGCGCCACCTGGTGCTGCATTACACCGACGGCGACGAGGCCGAGGCGCTGGCCACCCTGACGGGCCCACATGTCAGCAGCCACTACGTGCTGCCCCGCGGCCCCGAGGGGCGGGTCTACCAGCTGGTGGAGGAGTCGCGGCGCGCCTGGCACGCCGGCGCCAGCCACTGGCGGGGCAGCGCGGATATTAACGCCACCTCGATCGGCATCGAGATCGTCAACGCCGGGCCGGATCGCCCGACGGCCGAGCTCGAGCGCGACCTGGCGGCCGACGCGCCGCACGCGATCGCCTGGGCGCCCTATCCGGACGCCCAGATCACCACCCTGATCGCACTGGCCCGGGACCTCATCGCCCGCCACGGCATCGAAGCCACCAATGTGGTGGCGCATTCCGACATCGCGCCCTCGCGCAAGATCGACCCCGGCCCGGCCTTCCCCTGGCGGCGCCTGCACGAGGCCGGCATCGGCCCCTGGCCCGCGCCCTCGGCGGTGGCGCGCTGGCGCGCCCGCTTCGCCGTCGACCCGCCTTCGCTTGCCACCCTGCAGCGGGCCCTGGCGGCCTGGGGCTACGGGCTTGCGATCAGCGGCGAGGCCGACCCGCCCACCCGGGCGGTGCTGCGCGCCTTCCAGATGCGCTTTCGCCCCGCCGACTACCGCGGCCTGGTCGACGCCGAGACCGCGGCGATCCTCTGGGCGCTGCTGGAGCGCTACCGCCCCGAGGCGCTGCCGGACCGCTGACTCAGGCCGTGGCCGCCAGCGCCTCGTCGTCCTGGAAGCGACGCATGTGCCCGTCGCGCTCCACCGCCAGGTGCCAGGCGAGCGCCTGCTCCAGGCAGTGGGGCGTATGGCCGCCGCGCGCCTTGGCCTCGGCGAAGTAGCGGCGCAGCGCCGGGCGATAGAGGGGATCGGCGCAGCACTCGATGACCCGCTCCGCCCGCTCCCGGGGCGCCAGGCCACGCAGGTCCGCGAGGCCATGCTCGGTGACCAGGATGTCGACGTCGTGCTCGGTATGGTCCACGTGGCTGACGAAGGGCACCACGCTCGAGACGTCGCCGCTCTTGGCGAGCGACTTGGTGACGAAGATCGACAGCTGGGCGTTGCGGGCGAAGTCCCCGGAGCCGCCGATGCCGTTCATCATCCGGGTGCCGCAGACGTGGGTGGAGTTGACGTTGCCGTAGATGTCGACCTCGAGCGCGGTGTTGATGGCGATGATGCCGAGGCGGCGCACGATGCCGGGATGGTTGGAGAGCTCCTGGGGACGCAGCACCAGGCGATCGCGGTAGTGGTCCAGGCGCGGCCAGACCCGCGCGCCGCAGGCCTCGGAGAGGGTGATCGAGCAGCCCGAGGCGAACGCCAGCTTGCCGGCGTCCAGCAGGTCGAAGGTAGAGTCCTGCAGCACCTCGGAGTACATGGTCAGGTCCTCGAAGGGCCCGTCGGAAAGCCCGCTCATCACCGCGTTGGCCATGGTCCCGATGCCGGCCTGCAGCGGCAACAGCGAGGGCGCCAGGCGTCTCGCTTCCACCTCGGCGGCGAAGAAGCCGATCAGGTGGTCGGCGATGCGGCGGGTATCGGCATCGGGCGGCAGCACCGTGGAGGGGCTGTCCTTGCCGCGGGTGACGACGATGGCGGCGATCTTCGCCGGATCGATGGGGATGTAGGGGGTGCCGATGCGCGAGTCCGGCGCCACCACGGGGATCGGCGGGCGGGTCGGGCGCATCTGCGGGATGTAGATGTCGTGGAGCCCCTCCAGCTCGGCGGGCGCATCGAGGTTGAGCTCGATGATCACCTTGTCGGCCAGTATCGCGTAGCTCGCCGAGTTGCCCACCGAGTTCGTGGGCACGATGCCGCCCGCCTCGGTGATGGCGCAGGCCTCCACCACCGCCACGTCGAGTTCGGCGAGCTGGCGGTTGCGCAGCAGCTCGACGGTCTCGGAGAGGTGCTGGTCGATGAACATCACCTCGCCGGCGTTGATCGCCCGGCGCAGGGTGGTGTCGACCTGGAAGGGCATCCGACGCGCCAGCACCTTGGCCTCGGTGAGGCGCTGGTCGAGGTCGTTCCCCAGCGAGGCGCCGGTCATCAGCGTGATGGAGAGCGGCGCCTGGGCCGCCCGTTCGGCCAGCGCCAGCGGCACCGCCTTGGCCTCGCCGGCGCGGGTGAAGCCGCTCATGCCCACCGTCATGCCGTCGGTGATCAGCGCGGCGGCCTCGTCGGCGCTGCACAGCCGCTCCCGCCACTGGGGCCAGCGGCAACGTTGCTGGATGGTCGTCTCGTCCTGCACGCCCGGAATCCTCCATCTCTCAGGGTAATTAGTTCGTCGGCTCAATGATTTCACGTAAATCATGATGGCGCTATACAGATAGGCGATTCGTCGACGTTCGTCTAATACGTCGACAGCCTGGCGCGCGTCAGGCCCTCCGCCGGACTTTTGCCGCCAACCGGGCTTGGCCGTACAATGCAGGGTCATTGCCGCCGCTCCGTGCGGCCCCGTATCCGCTTCTGCACAAGCCCCCGCTCGAGGAAACCCCGGACCCATGCGCGCCAGTCAACTGTTGATCGCCACCCTCAAGGAAACGCCTGCCGACGCCGAAGTCGTCAGCCACCAGCTGATGCTGCGCGCCGGGATGATCCGTCGCCTCACCTCCGGCCTCTACACCTGGCTGCCGATGGGCCTCAAGACCCTGCGCAAGGTCGAGCGCATCGTGCGCGAGGAGATGGATCGTGCCGGCGCCCAGGAAGTGCTGATGCCCGCGGTGCAGCCGGCGGAGCTGTGGCAGGAGTCCGGCCGCTGGGAGCAGTACGGCCCGGAGCTGCTGCGCCTCAAGGATCGCCACGATCGCGACTACTGCGTCGGCCCGACCCACGAGGAGGTGATCACCGACCTGGTGCGCAAGGAGATCGCCAGCTACAAGCAGCTGCCGGCCAACTTCTACCAGGTGCAGACCAAGTTCCGCGACGAGATCCGGCCGCGCTTCGGGGTGATGCGCTCCCGGGAGTTCATCATGAAGGACGCCTACTCCTTCCATATCGATGAAGCGTCCCTGAAGGAGACCTACCAGGCGATGTACGACGCCTACGTGCGCATCTTCACCCGCCTGGGGCTCGACTTCCGCCCGGTGATCGCCGACAACGGCGCCATCGGCGGCACCGGCTCCCACGAGTTCCACGTGCTGGCCGACTCCGGCGAGGACGACATCGTCTTCTCCACCGAATCCGACTACGCCGCCAACATGGAGAAGGCCGAGGCGCTGGCGCCCCAGGGCGAGCGCGCCGCCCCCGGCGAGGAGCTGCGCCTGGTCGACACCCCCAACGCCAAGACCATCGCCGCCCTGGTCGAGCAGCACGGCCTGCCCATCGAGAAGACGATCAAGACCCTGATGGTGCACGGCGCCGAGGGCGGCCTGGTCGCCCTGCTGGTGCGCGGCGACCACGAGCTCAACGAGGTGAAGGCCGAGAACCTGGCCGAGGTGGCCGCCCCGCTGACCATGGCCAGCGAAGAGGAGATCCGCGCCGCGGTAGGCGCCGGCCCGGGCTCGCTCGGTCCGGTGAACCTGAACCTGCCGATCATCATCGATCGCAGCGTGGCGATGATGAGCGACTTCGGCGCCGGCGCCAACATCGACGGCCAGCACTACTTCGGCATCAACTGGGAGCGTGACGTGGCGCTGCCCCAGGTCGCCGACCTGCGCAACGTGGTCGAGGGCGATCCCTCGCCGGACGGTCAGGGCACGCTCGCCATCAAGCGCGGCATCGAGGTGGGCCACGTCTTCCAGCTCGGCCAGAAGTACTCCAAGGCGATGAACGCCACCGTGCTGGGGGACGAAGGTCGTGCCGTGCATCCCTGGATGGGCTGCTATGGTATCGGTGTGACCCGGGTCGTGGCGGCCGCCATCGAGCAGAACCACGACGAGGCGGGGATCATCTGGCCCGACGCCATCGCGCCCTTCCACGTTGCCATGGTGCCGATGAACGCCCACAAGTCGCAGCGGGTGCGCGAGGAGTCCGAGCGGCTCTACCAGGCGCTCACCGCCGCCGGCCTCGAGGTGCTGCTGGACGATCGCGACCTGCGCCCGGGCGTGCGCTTCGCCGACCACGAGCTGATGGGCATCCCCCACCGCCTGGTCGTCGGCGACCGCGGGCTCGACAAGGAAGAACTCGAATACAAGGGACGCCGTGACAGTGACGCCACCATGGTACCGGCCGGAGAGATCATCGACTTCCTGCGCGCGAAGGTCGCGATCTGAGGTCTGTCGGGCCGCCGCCCTGGCAGCGGCCCTCCTCCTGCCCACCATGACGGCCCTGGGCCAGGGCGACCGGGACTTCCTGGCCGCCCTCCCTGATGCCTACCAGGCCGCCGAGCCCACGCCGGTGGCCCTTTCGTCCGTGCCCCCCGCTCCCTTCGTGCGGGCGCTGCCCTCCGCGCCCGCCAGCCTGCGCGACACCCTCGACACCGTGCGCGACGCGCCGCTGCCCCCCGCCGACATCTGGGCGGCCCGGCAGTGGTTGAACGCCATGGAGCCGCGGCTCGCCCGCTACGTGCCGGAGGCCCGGCGGCGCCGGGCGCTGCTGGGCCGCATCCACCAGGAGGCGCGCCTCGCCGGCCTGGCCCCGGAGCTGGTACTGGCGGTCATCCAGGTGGAGAGCGCCTTCCAGGCCGGGGCCGTCTCCTCGGCCGGCGCCGTCGGGCTGATGCAGATCATGCCGTTCTGGGTCCGCGAGCTGGGCCTGCCCGCCGACGACCTCAAGGACCCGCACCGCAACCTGCGCTACGGCTGCACGATCCTCGCCCACTACCTGGCCGTGGAGCGCGGCGACCTGACCCGGGCGCTGGCGCGCTACAACGGCAGCCTCGGCAAGACCTGGTACCCGGAACGGGTGATGCGCGCCCTGGCGGACCGCTGGTCGGTGCAGGACGCCGGCCGCGCCACCGCCGGGCGCTGAGCCGACAAGCCATCGCCGCTGCACGGGCGGAGAAACGACCAAAAGTACAGACGAAAAAAAGCCGACCCAAGTGGGTCGGCTACTGGGGGGAAAGCTCCCCCCTCCCCTGACGACTCTAGAAGCGGCTGGATCAGTGCTTGTTCTTGCGACGGTGATCGCGAACGACGAACGCGACCCAGCCCCCCATGAAAGCGATCATCATCGCGACGGTCACAAGTCCGAAGATTACGGCGTCATCCAAGTACATGGTGTGTCCTCCCGTCCCGATGTGTTGAGTGCACTCTAGCGCGGCCTCGGGGGAGACAAACTGACCTGCATCAAGTTTGCCGCCGGCCCCGGGATCGCAGGCCGCCAGGAGTTGACGCAGGTCAGTTTCCGGGGCCTCGCAGGCAGGATCGAGGCCGAACAGGCCGCCCTCAGGCGGGAAAATCGCGCTCGATCAGCCCGGCCGCCGCCAGATCGTCGAAGAGCCGTGCCAGGTCGGCGCGCAGCCGGGCCGGCTCGACCTCGGGAAAGCGCTCGGCCAGCAGCGCCGCCACCTCGGCGAGGCTCAACGCCTCCAGGCCCAGCAGGCGCCAGACGCCGCCGGCCACGGCGCTCAGACGATGCACCCCGCCGTCGCCAGTGACCAGGAAGTGCTCCTCGCCCAGCGGATACTCCGCCGCCACCGGCAGGCGGCGCCAGGCCACCTCCGGGGCGCCGGCAGCCGACGCGACCTCGGCCGCCCCAAGGGCCGGCGCGACCGATACCGGCGCAGGCGCTCCCTCGTCCAGGCCTTCCACCACCCGCTCGACGGCCGCCATGGGGTCGTCGTAGCAAAGCGACCGGCACGGCAGGCCCTGCATCATCGGCAGCAGCCGCGGGACCAGGCGACCCGGGTCGTGGGTGTCGGCGTCGCCGGCGAGGCTCTGGCTCAGCAGCTGCAGCAGGCCGTCGCCGGGCGAGAGACGTGTCAGGCTCGGGGACGGCGTGCCGGGCAGGCGGTCCAGCAGCACGATGGCGCCGATGGGAAGCCGCTCGCCGTGGCCGGCGAGGCGTTGACGGCACAGGCTCAGGTAGGCGTAGCGCCGATCCGAGACGCGTTCATGGGCGGCGATGAAGTCCGCCAGCGCGGCGGGGAGATGCGTCGGCAGGGGCAGGCGCAGCCGCGGCGCGATGCCCAGCGCCTCGCCCACCGCCATGCCCCCGTCCTCGATGCTCAGCAGCAGCACGTCGTCGGCGAAGACCCGATGGCCGGCGGCGGCGAAGGCGGCACAGAGCAGGCTCTTGCCCGCCCGATGGGTGGCGGGGAACAGCACCAGCCGCCCGTCGATCTCCACGGCGGCACAGTGCAGGCCGCTCTGCCGGGGCCGGGCCTCGAGCAGCCGCGGAATCAGGTCGGCGATCAGGCTGGCGGCCGCAGTGGCGAGGCCGAGCAGTCGCCGGGGCCGTGAGCGCCCCGGCACCGCCTGGCCGTAGCCCTCGGCCTCCCGCCAGGCCGTCAGCGCCTCGCACGATGGCGGGCGGGCCGCGGCCGGCACGGGCGCCAGCGGCCAGCCGGGCATCGCCGCGCGCAGCGCCTCGGCGAGCTCGGGGGCTCCCTCGAGTCGCAGCGTGGCCTCGAGCCCCGCGGGCTGCAGCGCCTCGACGCGCCTCGCGGGGTCAGGGGGCCCGTTCACCAGCGACTGGGATAGCTGTGGCTGGGGTAGCTGAAGCTGTGGCTATGGCTGTGCTTCGAGTGCCGGTGACGGTGGTGATGCTGGTGATGGCGGTGGCGGCGATGGTCGCGGTAGTCGTCCACGTAGCGACGCTCCCGGGTCTCCGGATGGGTCTCGTAGACGATGCGCCAGCGCCCCTCGTCCCAGTCGCCGGCCTCGGCCTCGGCCTGGCCCAGGGTGGAGAGGGTCGGCGCGGCGTAGGCGGCGACGCCGACCAGGCCGAGGGCGGCCAGCAGCGTGCGCCGGCGGGCGCAGGGGGCAGGATGGTCGCTCATCGATGGGCTTCCCTGTGTGGCTGAACGAGGCCCCAAGCCTACCGCGCGCCGGGCGCGACGAGACCCGCCCCGGGCGCGTTTCCCCAGTCGCTGCAAATTGCCGGGGGCGCTGTCGCCCGCCGCCGACGTTCAGACCATCTTCTTGTCTTCCACCTCGCCGGGCTCGGTGCCGGGCGGCAGCGGGTGGCCCTTGGCGAGCTCCGCGCGGGTAGCCTCGCGGACCTCGAGTACCTCGAGGCGATAGCGCAGGGTGTGGCCGGCCAGCGGATGGTTGGTGTCGATCAGCACGCCGTCGTCGCGCACCTCGAGGATGGTGACGATCTCGGGACCGTCGTCGCCGGGGGTCTGGAAGCGCATCCCGGGGGCGAGGTCGGGGGCGGGAAAGGCGTGGCGCCCCACCTCGCGCACCAGCGCCTCGTCGCGCAGCCCGTAGGCCTCGGCCGGCATCAGGGTCACGGAGAGCTCGGCCCCGGCGGCACGGCCCGCCAGGGCCTGCTCCAGGCCGGCCATGATGTTGCCGTGGCCGTGCAGGTACTCGAGCGGCTGCGCGCGAGCCCGGGAGTCGTCGAGGACGTTGCCGTCCTGGTCGCTGAGGACGTAGTGCAGGGTCACGACGCGCTGGGGGTCGATGATCATGAAGTCTCCTTGGGCGATGGGGAAAGGCGTCGAGGCCGGTGGCTAGTCGCGGCGGCGCAGGTGGCCGACGGGCATCTCGAGGCGCTGCTGCTGGTGCAGCAGGTTGAGCAGCACGATGGCGCGCTCCTCGCCCTTGTGGCTCGAGAACACCGCCTGCAGGTCCTTGAAGGGTCCCTCGGTGATCTCCACCGCCTCGCCGGCGCGGAAGTAGACGTTCGCCGTCGCGTCCTCATCCTCGCTGCCGTGCGCGCGCAGGGTCTCGACCAGCGAGTCGCTGACCGGCACCGGCATTTCCAGGCCGAAGGTGACGATCTTCAGCACCCCGCGCGTGGAGCGCAGGGGGCGCCAGTTGCTGGCCAGGCGATCGAGGCGGATGAAGAGGTAGTAGGGAAAGAGCGGCTCGCTGACCCACTCGAGCTTGCCGCGCCGCTTCTTCTGCACCTGCAGCACGGGATGGAAGATCTCGTAGCCCTGGTTGGTCAGGTGCTCGGCGGCGCGGAAGGACTCCCCGCCCTTGCACTGAATGACGTACCAGCGGGGGACGGCGTCATCGGCCTCATCGTGACGAATCTCTGAATCGCTCATATGGCTCCTGATCGGGTTCCTGCTGGTATCACTGCCGGTGCTCTGCAACAATTCCACCGCCCACCTGTCCCGGGGCAAAGGCCCGCGGGGGAGATGGGCCGAACGGTCGCTTCCCGGCGACTGGTCCTGATTTTATCATCGATGGCGGGGGCCTGCGTGACCGCCCTCGCGTCGCCCCTCATGCCCTGGTGCAAGGAGTCCTGCCCGACATGCCGCCCTCCCCCGCTCGCCGCAGCTGGCATGACGCCCTGGCGATCTATCTGCGCGCACCGGTCATCACCATGCTGTTCCTGGGCTTCTCCGCCGGCCTGCCCTTCCTGCTGGTGTTCTCCACGCTCTCGGCGTGGCTGCGCAGCAGCGGCGTCGAGGTGGCGGCCATCGGCTTCTTCGCCTGGATCGGCATGCTCTACTCGATCAAGTTCTTCTGGGCCCCGGTGGTGGACCGCCTCGCCCTGCCGCTGCTGACCCGGACCTTCGGGCAGCGGCGCGGCTGGATGCTGCTCGCCCAGGCGATGATCGCCGCGGGCCTGGTGGGCCTCTCCGGCGTCGACCCGGTCGATCACCTGCCGCTGGTGGCCGCCCTCGCCCTGCTGGTGGCCTTCGGCAGCGCGACCCAGGACATCGCCATCGACGCCTTTCGCATCGAGTCGGCCCCGGACGACGTCCAGGCCGCCATGGCCTCGACCTACATCATCGGCTACCGGGGCGGCCTGCTGGCCGCCGGCGCCGGGGCCCTCTACGTCGCCTCGCTGGTCTCCTGGGAGGCCGCCTACCTCTGCATGGCGGCGCTGGTCGGCATCGGGGCGGTCACGGTGCTGCTGCGCCCGGAGCCCGAGCGCAACTCCCTCGGCACCCAGCTGATCCACGAGCCGCGGGTGCGCGCCTTCCTGCGAGCCTCGCGGGGACGCCCCAAGCCGCTGCGCCGACTGGTCGCCTGGACGATCGGCGCCATCGTCTGCCCCTTCACCGACTTCTTCACGCGCCACCGCCGCCGCGCCATCTGGCTGCTGGTGTTCGTGGCGGTGTTCCGCATCAGCGACCTGGCGATGGCCTCGATGGCCAATCCGCTCTACATCGACCTGGGGTTCTCGCTGGCGACCATCGCCAACGTCACCAACGTCTTCGGGATCGCCATGAGCATCGGCGGGGGGATTCTCGGCGGGCTGCTGGTGGCGCGCTACGGCATCGGGCCGATCCTGGTGCTGGGGGCGGCGGCGGCGGCGCTGACCAACCTGCTGTTCGTGGCGCTGTCGCTGTCGGGCCAGCACCTGCCCATGCTGGTCATGGCCATCGTCGGCGACAACCTGGCCAACGGCCTGGCGAGCGCCGTCTTCATCGCCTTCCTGTCGAGCCTCACCTCGCGGGCCTACACGGCGACCCAGTACGCGCTCTTCTCGTCGCTGATGACCCTGCCCGGCAAGTTCCTGAGCGGCTTCGGCGGCCTGCTGGTCAACGCCGAGGGCTACGCCACCTTCTTCCTCGTCTCTTCCGTCCTCGGCCTGCCCGCGGTGCTGCTGGCGATCTGGATCAGCCGCGACCGCGCGCTGATGCCGGCACCGCGGGCGGCCTGAGCACGGCTCGCGCCGACGCCCGGGCCGCCTCGGCGCGGCCGGCGCCGGATCACTCGCCGAGCAGCGCCTGCAGCCACTCCAGCGCCCCGTGGGTGGTGCGCCACTGGTCGCGCATCAGGGTGCGGTACTGCCAGGCCTCGGCCCGGGAGCCGGGCGCGGCCACGCCGTCCCCGCCGTGGCCGACCGGCCGCGGGTTCTCGGCGCAGAGCATCGCCACGGCGTGGGTGTTGTGGCGATGCACCTCTGCCAGCGCCGCCTCGGCCTCGTCGCGGCGCTCCAGGCGATAGAGCGCCAGCACCCGCCCCATCAGCAGCCCCAGCGGCGGGGCCTCCTCGTCCTCGTCCTCGCTCTCGCCCTCGAGTTCGCGCAGGCAGAGCTCGAGGGCCGTGCGGTCGCGCCCCTCCCGCAGCAGCTGGTCGAGCACCAGCTCACGCAGCCCCAGGCTGTCCTGGGCATCCAGGGTCAGCAGCCGCTCGGCGAGCTCCCGGGAGCGGGCCCGGGCGCCCCGTTCCATGCCGACCACCAGCGCGAGGCCCGAGCGCAGCAGCACGGCGTTGTCGGCGCTCTCCCACGGGAAGGCGCCCTCGCCCTCGGCGCGCACCTGCTCGAGCCAGCGCTCGAGGCGAGTCGCCAGCGGCTCGAAGAGGCTCGGCGCCATCCACGGCAGGCTGCCGAAGCGGCTCGCCAGCGCCAGCGCCAGCGCCTGCAGCACGGCCGGCGAATCCAGCCACTCGGGGTGGGCGCAGAGCGCCGGGAGCCACTCGCCGGCCTGGGGCCAGGGATCCTCGTCGAAGCCCATGGGCGCGTCGCGCTCGACCTGGGCCTGGAAGACCTTCTGCCAGGCGGCGAAGAGGGTGTCCTCGCGGGCGGTGGAGTGGTACTCGAGGCTGCCCTCGGCGTCGCGGCGAATTTCCAGGCGCGGGGCGACAGGCAGCTCGGCGAGCAGCGCCTGCAGGGCCACCAGCGGCTCAGCCAGGTCCTCCTCGGCACTGAGCAGCTGGTCGGCCAGGGTCGCGCCGGGATTGTCGGCCAGGTCGGCCAGGAACTGCAGCTGGTCGGGCTCCAGGTCGCCCTGGCGCGCCAGGCGCCGGAACCAGAAGCGCGAGCGCTCCGCGGCCTCCTCTTCGTGCCCCTCGTGGAGCAGCAGCATGGCCTCGATGTAGGCCAGCGTCGGCGAGTCGGGCAGCGCCTGCTGGGCGCGCACGAAGGCGGCCCGGGCGCTGTCCAGGTCGTCGTTGTCCAGGTGCATCAGGCAGAGGCGCTCCAGGGCCACGCCGCGCAGGAACAGCGGCCCACGATCGAGCACCGCGTCGAGCAGCGCCTCGCGCTTGCGGTTGAAGCCGCGCTCCTGGTAGAGGTCGATGAGGATCTCGAAGGCGGGCTCCGCCTGCTCGGGCAGCGTCAGCCAGTCGGCGCGCTCGAAAAGCGACTCGAGGATCTGCTGGGCGCGCCCGCGCTGGCCCGACTCGGCGGCGATCAGCCCGGCCTCCAGCAGCGCCTGGGCCGGCGCCCGGCCGCTGGCCAGCGCCGCCTTCAGGATGTCGCCCTTCCAGTCGCGCAGCGAGAGCATCCACATCAGGTGGGTCGGCACGTGCCCGGGCAGGCTGACCGCCCCGCAGCAGCGCTTGGTCTTGCGCCCCGAATCGCACCAGCAGGGCTCGTTGCGTCCCGGCCGGGCCAGCGACTCGGCGGCGAAGTCGAGCCGCGCCAGCGGCGTCTGCGACCACAGCTCCGGGGCCAGCGCCTGGGCCAGGGCCGCATCGCCACCGACCAGCGCCGGCCCCTCCTCGCGGGCCCAGGCCATCAGCGTGGGATAGCGCTCATCCTCGCGAATGGCGCCCAGTGCCCCCGTGGCAAAGCCCAGCAGCTGTTCCACCCATACTGCCAGCATCGCTCTCTCCGCATTCGCAAAAAGGGCACAGTCTACCAGCCCGCCGCGGGGCTGGGCAGGTGATCAGGCCGGCGCGCTCGGCAGCAGCGGGCGGGTGCGGGCGTGCATGTCGAGGCGCGCGCCGAGGCGTACCAGGTTCCAGTAGTGGCCGTTCAGAGTGCGCGACAGCAGCAGGGTGTCCGCCGGCGGCTGCAGGCGATCCATGGCCGCCCACACCTTCGGCGAGAGCTCGCGCAGCCGGCGATGCACCCGCACGTCGCCGAAGTCCTGCTCGCCGGGCTCGAAGAGCGGCGACACCGCCTCGGCCGACTCGCGATAGAGCGCGAGCGGTGCACCCTGCCCCTGGCGGCCGCCGAGCTCGAGCAGCGCGGCGTCCATGGCCATGGCATCGCCCTCGAGGGTCGCCTCGAGCAGGCGCATCATCGCCGCGAGGCGCGCCTCGGGCACCGGGATCACCGCCCCCAGGTCGTAGATCACCAGGCGCCCCGCCTCGTCCGCGGCGAAGTTGCCGGCGTGGGGGTCGGCGTGCAGCTCCCCGTGGGTGAAGAGCTCCTCGGTCAGCCAGTCGGCGAGGGTGACCGCCACCTGCTGGCGAAGCTCGCGGTCGGCTGCCTCCAGCTCGCGCAGCGGGGTGCCAGCCACGTAGCGCATGGCCAGCACCCGCGGGCCGGAGAACTCGGGCAGCGGCTCGGGGATCACCAGCCGGTCGAGATGGGCGTAGCGGGCGCGGTAGCGGGCCAGCGCCTCGGCCTCGGCGTGGTAGTCGAGCTCGCCGCGCAGGCTCATCGCCAGCTCCTCGAAGAGCGCATCGAGGCGCGCCTGGGGCACCTTGAACCAGCGCCCCAGGCGCATCAGGCGCCGCACCTGGGCGAGGTCGCTCTCCAGCACCTCGGCAAGCCCGGGATACTGCACCTTGAGCACCAGGGTCTCGCCGTCGTGGGTCACGGCCCGGTGCACCTGCCCCATGGAGGCGCTGGCGAAGGGGCGCTCCTCGATTTCGCGAAAGGTGGCGTCGAGCTCGCCGTACTGCTCGACCAGGGTGCGGCGAATGTCGGCCCAGGGCATCGGCTCGGCCTGGCGCTGCAGGCGGGCGAGCTCCTCGGCGAGATCCGGCGGCAGCAGGTCGTCCCACTGGGACATGATCTGCGCCAGCTTCATGGCCGGCCCCTTGAGCTCGGAGAGCCCCTCGAAGAGCGCCTCGCCCAGGGCCCGCCAGTCGGCCTGCCCGCCCAGCCGGGTGCGGATCAGCGCCCCGCCGGTGCGGGCGCCGAGGCCCAGCAGGCGTCGAGTACGGCCACGTTCGCGCATCGCCTTGTCTCCTGGTAGAACTTTGTACAACCATTGTACACCTGATGACCAGCTTACACCTGGCGAGGCGTCGAGAATACTGGAAGAATGTCCATGTCATTTTCGCCGACGAGCCGTTATGCGCCTGATCATCGCCGAGAAACCGAGCCTGGGCCGGGCCATCGCCGACGCCCTTCCCGGCAGTCCGCGCCGTCTCGACGGCGCCGTGGCGGTCGGGGACACCACCGTCACCTGGTGCCTGGGCCACCTGCTGGAGCAGGCACCGCCGGACGCCTACGACCCCGCCCTCAAGCAGTGGCGCCTCGACGCCCTGCCGATCCTGCCGGCGCGCTGGAAGCTGATGCCCCGGCCCAAGGCCCGCGGCCAGCTGGCGGTGATCCGCAAGCTGCTCAAGGAAGCCCGCGAGGTGGTCCACGCCGGCGACCCCGACCGCGAGGGCCAGCTGCTGGTGCAGGAGGTGATCGAGCACTTGGGCTGGAAGGGGCCGGTGTCGCGGCTGCTGGTCAGCGACCTCAACCGCCCGGCGGTCCAGCGGGCCCTGGGACGGCTCGAGGACAACGCCCGCTACGGCCCCCTCTACCGGGCGGCCCAGTCCCGGGCCCGGGCCGACTGGCTCTACGGCATCAACCTGACCCGCGCCTGGACGGTGAGCGGCCGCCAGGCCGGCCACGACGGCGTGCTTTCGGTGGGCCGGGTGCAGACGCCGGTGCTGGGGCTGGTCGTGCGCCGCGACGCCGAGATCCGCGACTTCACGCCCAAGCCCTTCTTCGTGCTGTGGGCCGACCTCGCCGTCGCCCAGGGCCGGCTGCGGGCCTGGTGGCAGCCCGGCGAGGCCCACCCCCTGGACGAGCAGGGGCGGCTGCTCACGCGCTCCCCCGCCGAGACCCTGGCCGAGCGGCTACCCGGCGCCGAGGGCCGGCTGACCCGGCTGGAGAGTCGCGACAAGCGCCAGGCCGCGCCGCTGCCCTACTCGCTCTCGGCGCTGCAGGTGGACGCGGCGCGCCGCCACGGCCTCTCCGCCAAGGCGACCCTGGACGTCTGCCAGCGCCTCTACGAGCGTCATCAGCTGATCACCTACCCGCGCTCGGACTGCCGCTACCTGCCCGAGGAGCACTTCGCCGCCGCCCGCACCACCCTCGAGGGCGCCTGCGGCGCCGACGACACCCTGCGCGGCTGGCTCGGCGGCGCGGACTTCGCGCGACGCTCCAAGGCCTGGAACGACGCCAAGGTCGGCGCGCACCACGCCCTGGCGCCCACCGGCAAGCCCGCCGACCTCGCGCGGCTCGAGAAGGCCGAGGCGGACGTCTTCCGGCTGATCGCCCGTAACGTGCTGGCGCAGTTCTATCCGCCCCTGGCGGTGCGCGACATCCAGGCCGACTTCCGGATCCTCGAGGAGGCGTTCCGCGCCAAGGGCCAGGAGATCCTCGATCCCGGCTGGAAGCCGCTCTTCACTACCCGCGACCAGGCGCCGCCCCTGCCGCCGCTTACCGAGGGCGAGCCCTGCCGGGTCGAGCAGGCCGAGGTGGAGGATCGCGAGACGCGCCCCCCCGAGCCCTTCACCGATGCCAGCCTGATCAAGGCGATGATGAACATCGCCCGCTACGTAGACGACCCGGCGGTGCGCCGCACCCTGCGCGAGCACGACGGCCTCGGCACCGAGGCGACCCGGGCCGGCATCATCGAGACCCTGGTGGAGCGCGGTTACCTGGTGCGCCAGGCCAAGGCGCTGCGTGCCAGCCGGCTGGGCAGCGCGCTGATCGCCTCGCTACCCGAGGCGGTGGGCCGCCCGGAGCGCACCGCCCTCTGGGAGCAGCGGCTGGGCGCCATCGCCGAGCGGGGCGACGATCCCGCCCCCTTCCTCGCGGCGCTGATCGAGGACCTGCGCGGCCTGCTCGGCGCCGCGGACGCCGGTCGGATACGCACCTCGCTCGCCGGCGCCCAGGGCGAGCAGGCGCCGACGCCCAGGGGGAAAACGGCCAAGGGCGGCAAGAAACGCGCCGGCCCGCGCCGCCGGAGCACCGCCACGCACCGACGCCGGCGGCCCACATGACGCATCAGGACGATGCCGGAATCCCCCACGCGAGAGGAGAGTCGCCATGACCCTGACGCGACACTGGATCGTCGGCCCCGGGGCGCTGGGCCGGCTGATCGCCCTGCGGCTGGCCGGCAGCGCCGAGGTGACGCTGATCGCCCGCCGCCCGCTGCCCGCCGAGCAAACGCTGATCACCCCTGAGCACGCCACCCTGGTGCGCCGGGTCGACGTGGCCCTGATCGAGGCCCTGCCGTCGCCGCTCCCCGACGTGGTGCACCTGACCACCAAGGCCCACGGCGCCGAGGCGGCCCACGCCGCCCTGGCCGACCGCCTGCCCGCGGGGGTGCCGCTGGTGCTGTGGCAGAACGGCTTCGACGTCCAGCCGCGGCTCAGTGAACGCCACCTCGGGCCGGTGCTGTGCGCCACCACCACCGAGGGGGCCCACGTCCAGGACGCCGCCCAGGTCATCCATGCCGGCCACGGCCACACCTTCCTCGGCAGCCTGGCGGGTCGCCATAATGATCTCGCCGTGGGCCTGGCCGACGTCCTGTCGTCGGCGGGCCTGCCCGCCGAGGCGGTCGACGACATCCGGGTGCGGCTGTGGCGCAAGCTCGCCGTCAACGCGGCGATCAATCCGCTGGTGGCTCGCTCAGGCATCCGCAACGGCGAGCTTCGCGAGGCGCCCAACCGCGCCCGGGTCGAGGCCCTGCTCGCCGAGCTTTCGCCGATCCTCGCCGCCGAGGGCATCGCGCCGCCCGACGGCGCGGGGATCGAAGGCTGGCGGCGCCTGGTGTGGCAGGTTGTCGAGGCGACGGCCGCCAATCGCGCCTCCATGCTGCAGGACGTCCAGGCCGGGCGGCTCACCGAGCACGAGGCGATCCTCGCGCCGCTGCTCGTCGCGGCCGAGCGACACCGCCTCGCGGCGCCGGTCCTCGCCGAGCACCTGGCCGCGCTGCGGGCCCGCGCCGACGAATTGGCGCCACCCGGCGACGGTTGCTAGATTGAGAGGGTGTTAATTCCGGGCCGGCACCCCCACTGCCGACTCAAGGTCGGAGATCATGCATCCGGATTCACGCTCCCTCATCGCCCTGGCGGCCCTCCTGGCGGTCATCGCGCTCCCCTGCCAGGCCGATCTCGCCCTCGAGCCCGATGACGCCAGGCTCACCGAGGCCGAGATGCCCGCCTACGGCGGCATCGCCCAGCCCCTGGTGCTGCTCGACAACGGACTGCTCGTCCAGGGCGACGACGTCGCCAGCCTCGACGGCGCCACCTCCGGCTTTCGCCTCACCGCCGGCTTCACGCCGCAAGGCCTGCCCAAGCTCGACCTGGGCGCCGAGGTCAGCTACCAGCGCAGCGACGACGTGCCGATCGACGGTGAGGAGGGCTCGCGGCTCCACGACACCACCAGCCTCGGCGGCAGCCTGATGGCGGGGGTGCGCGTCGGCGCCCTCGGCCTCTATGCCAAGGCGGGCCTGGCGGAGTGGCAGGGCGCCCCCGTCGGGGCCGACGAACGCGCCGGGGAGAGTCGCGGCACGGCGCGGATCCAGGGCTTCGGCGCCCGCCTGCAGATCCGCCAGGTGGTGAGCCGCCTCGAGTTCGAGCAGATCGATGCCCCGGCCATGGAGCACCTCAACCTGATGACCGCCTCGATCCACCTGCCCTTCTGAGCCTCGCTCCCAGCCCCGTCCGAGATCCGCACTGCAACGACATCGCCCCGGCCAGCCGGCCGGGGCGATGTCGTGAGGCATTGCCCAATTCGAACGGTGGGGATCATCAGCCGGTGTTGCGAAGCCCCGCCGCGATGCCCGCCATGGTGACCATCAGGGCCCGCGACAGATCCGCGCTGATGGCGCCGTCGGCGTCCCGGTTACGCTGCAACAGCTCCGCCTGGAGGCCATGGAGCGGGTCGATGTAGGGGTTGCGCACGTCGATGGCCTGGCGGATCAGCGGCGTGCCCTCCAGCAGTTCCTGCTGGTCGAGCACCTGGAGCACCGCCTCCTGGAGACGGCCGAAGCGCGTCCGCAGCCGCTCCCCCAGCGCCTTCAGGGCTGGCTCGTCGACCAGGCGATGCTCGTAGTAGGCGGCGATGTCGACGTCGGCCTTGGCCAGCAGCATCTCCAGCATGTCCAGGTAGGTGCCGAAGAAGGGCCACTCCTTGCGCATCTCGCGCAAGAGCTCGAGGCCCCCCGGCGTCTCCAGCCGCTCGCTGAAGGCCTCGCCGCTGCCGAGCCAGGCCGGCAGCATCAGGCGGGTCTGGGTCCAGGCGAAGATCCAGGGGATCGCCCGCAGGGTCTCCACCCCGCCATCCTGGCGGCGCTTGGTCGGCCGCGAGCCGAGCGGCAGGCGGCCGAGCGCCCCCTCCGGGGTCACCGAGCGGAAGTAGGGCACGAAGTCGGGATCCTCGCGCACCACGCTCACGTAGGCGCCGTGGGCCACCTTGGCCAGGCGATCCATCTCCTCGCGCCACTCCGCCCGGGGCGACGGCGGCGGCAGCAGGCTCGCCTCGAGCACCGCGCAGGCGTAGATCTCCATGGAGCGCAGGGCGATCTCCGGCTGGCCGAACTTGAAGCGGATCATCTCGCCCTGCTCGGTCACCCGCAGGCTGCCGTTCACCGAGCCCGGCGGCTGGGAGAGGATGGCCGCGTGGGCCGGGCCGCCGCCGCGACCGACGGTGCCACCGCGGCCGTGGAACAGTGTAAGGTCGACGCCGTGGCGCTCGCACACCTCCACCAGGGTCTCCTGGGCGCGGTACTGGGCCCAGGCGGCGGCCAGCTGGCCGGCGTCCTTGGCGGAGTCCGAGTAGCCGATCATCACCTCCTGGGTGTCGCCGGCCAGGGCGCGATAGCCCGGCAGCGCCAGCAGGTGATCGATGACCTCGCCGGCGTGATCGAGATCGTCGAGGGTCTCGAAGAGCGGCGCGATGGGCAGGCTGACCGTGCCGCCCACCTCCTTCATCAGCAGCGCCACGGTCAGCACGTCGGAGGGCTGTCCGGCCATGGAGATGATGTAGGTGCCGAGCGCCTCGCGGTGCTCCGAGGCGATCACCCGGAAGGTGTCGATCACCTCGCGGGACTCCGCCGAGCACTCCCAACGCCGCGGGATCAGCGGCCGCCGCGAGCCCAGCTCGGCGAGCAGGAACTCCTGGCGCTTGGCCTCGTCCCAGTCACGATAGTGGCCGAGGCCCAGGCCGTCGGTGAGCTCCTCCATCACCTGGGCGTGGCGGCTGGCCTCCTGGCGCAGGTCGAGCTTGGTCAGGGTCACGCCGAACACCGCGACGCGGCGCAGGGTGTCGAGCAGCACACCGTTGGCGATGGTGTCCAGGCCGACGTCACACAGCGAGCGATAGCAGGCCAGCAGCGGTGCGTAGAGCTGGTCGCGGGTCTCGATGATGGGGGCGTCGTCGACGCTGCGCCCGTCGAGCTGGGCCTTGGCCCAGTCGCGCGTCGCCTCGACCCGGGTCACCAGGCGTTTGAGCAGCTCCCGGTAGGGCTCGGCCACCTCGCCCACTTCGGCGCGCAGCGCGCTGTTGGCCTTCCACATGGAGAGCTCGGCCTTGAGCTGCTCGAGGTCACGCAGGTAGAGGTCGGCGGCCATCCAGCGGCCCAGCAGCAGCACTTCCCGGGTGACCTTGGCGGTGACGTTGGGGTTGCCGTCGCGGTCACCGCCCATCCAGGAGGCGAAGCGGATCGGCGCGGCATCCAGCGGCAGGCGCTCGCCGGCGGTCTCCAGCAGCAGGTTGTCGAGGTCGCGATGGAAGTCGGGCACCGCCTGCCACAGCGAGTTCTCGATCACCGCGAAGCCCCACTTGGCCTCGTCCACCGGGGTCGGCCGCTCGTGGCGGATCTCGTCGGTGTGCCAGGCCTGGCTGATCAGCTCCTCCAAGCGCCCCTGGGCGCGCACGCCGCGCTCCGGGTAGTCGGCGGAGGACTCGATGGCAGTCAGGCAGTCGTCGATGGCGTCGTACTTCTGGATCAGGGTGCGCCGGATGACCTCGGTGGGATGGGCGGTGAGCACCAGCTCGACGCGCATGCCGGCGAGGCTCTCGACCAGCTTGCGCGGCGAGTGGCCCTCGCCCCGGGCGCGCTCGAGCAGCTCGGAGAGCACCGGCTGGGTGCCGGGCCGGTAGTCCTCGACCCGGCGGAAGCGCGCCCGGTAGTGCTGCTCGGCGATGTTGGCGAGGTTGAGGAACTGGTTGAAGGCGCGGGTGACCGGCAGCAGGTCGCGGTCGGGCAGCTGGCGCAGGTACTCGATCAGCTCGCGCTGGCTGCCGTGCTCGCCCTGGCGGCCACGCTTGGCGAAGCCGCGAATGGCCTCGATGCGATCGACGAAGCCCGGCCCGAGATCATCGGCGATGGTGCGTCCGAGGCTGTCGCCCAGGATACGAACGTTGTCACGCAGCGATTCATGCAGATCATGGCTCATGGCCGGGTCTCTCCTTGCGGCGATTCCTTGAGGGGGACGTCGTGTCGCTTGGCCGCCTGCCAGTGCCGCTCCATCGCCGCGAGCCCCGCCTCGGGCAGCGGCACGTCCTCGGCGGCCAGCGCCGCCTCGACGTGGCGAAAGCGTCGCTCGAACTTGGCGTTGGTGTGGCGCAGGCACTGCTCGGGATCGGCCTTGAGGGTGCGCGCCAGGTTGGTCACGGCGAACAGCAGGTCCCCCACCTCCTCGGTGGCGTGGTCGCGGTCTCCCTCGGCCAGCGCCTGCTCGACCTCGTCGAGCTCCTCGCGGATCTTGGCCAGCACGCCGCGGGCATCGGGCCAGTCGAAACCGACCCGCGCCGCCCGCTTGGAGAGCTTGGCGGCCCGCGAGAGCGCCGGCAGGGTCCGCGGCACGTCGTCGAGCACCGACGCGGGCTCGGGCGCGTCTTGCGCCCGCTCCGCGCGCTCCTCGGCCTTCAGCGACTCCCAGCGCGAGTGCACCTGCCGGGTCTCGACCTCGGCGGCGCTCGCGCCCTCGCGGCGCGAGGCGAGGGTGCCGTCGGGGAAGACGTGGGGATGACGATGCAGCATCTTGGCGGTGAGGGTGTCGATGACGTCGTGGAAGTCGAAGCGCCCCTCCTCGGCCGCGAACTGGCTGTAGTAGACCACCTGGAAGAGCAGGTCGCCGAGCTCGCCGGGCAGCTCGTCGAAGGCGCGCCGCTCGATGGCGTCGGCGACCTCGTAGGCCTCCTCGAGGGTGTGGGGCACGATGGAGTCCCAGTCCTGCTGGACGTCCCAGGGGCAGCCCTGCTCGGGGTCGCGCAGCACGGCCATCAGCTCCAGCAGGTGATGCAGGTCGTGGCGGGTGTCGCTCATGTGGCCTTCCTCTTGCCCTTGCCCCTGCCCTTCTTGCCGCCGTCGCGCAGACGCCGCACCTCGATGACATTGGGCAGCTGCTGGATGCGCGAGAAGAGCCGCCCCAGGGTCTCCAGGCCGTCGACCTCGACGGTGATGGACATGCGGGCGATGCCGTCGTCGGTATCGGTGAGAGTGTTGACGGAGAGCACGTTGACGCGGTCGTTGCCGAGCACGCCGGTGACGTCGCGCAAGAGCCCCGAGCGGTCCCAGGCCTGGATCTCGATGTCCACGGGGTACTGGGTGCGGGCGCGCTCCCCCCACTCCACCTCGATGATGCGTTGCGGCTCATCGATACGCAACTGGAGGATATTGGGGCAGTCCTGTCGGTGCACGGTGACGCCGCGCCCCTGGGTGATGAAGCCGACGATGGCCTCGCCGGGCACCGGATGGCAGCAGTTGGCCATGCTGGTCTTCAGGTTGCCCACGCCGAGCACGGTGATGTCGCCGCCGCTTCCCTTGGCGCCGGCCTTGCGCGGCTTGGCCAGCAGGCGGTCGAGCTGCTCCTGGTCGTCGCTCTCGCCGAACAGCTGCTGGGCCTGGTGCAGCACCTGGCCGATGCGCAGGTCGCCGGCCCCCAGGGCGGCATACATGTCCTCCGGGGTCGGGTAGTTGACCTTGTTGGCCAGGCGGGTGAGGTCCATGCCCTCGACGTCGAGCCGCTTCATCTCGCGCTCGAACAGCGCCCGGCCCTCCTCGAGGTTGCGGTCGCGCGCCTGCAGCTTGAACCAGGCCTGGATCTTGGCGCGGGCCCGGGAGGTGCGCACGTAGCCGAGGCTGGGGTTGAGCCAGTCGCGGCTCGGCCCGCTCTTGCTGGCGGTGAGGATCTCCACCTGCTGGCCGGTCTTGAGGCGGTAGGTGAGCGGCACGATGCGCCCGTCGACCTTGGCGCCGCGACAGCGATGCCCCACCTCGGTGTGCACCCGGTAGGCGAAGTCGATGGGCGTGGCCACCCGCGGCAGGTCGATGACGTGGCCATCGGGGGTGAAGACGTAGATGCGGTCCGGTGCGACGTCGCTGGTCAGCCCCTCGCGCAGGTCGCCGAAGTCGCCGACCTCCTCGTGCCACTCAAGCACCTGGCGCAGCCAGGCGATCTTCTCCTCGTAGCTGGCGCTGCGGGCGCTGGTGTCGTGCCCCTTGTAGCGCCAGTGGGCGCAGACCCCGAGCTCGGCCTCCTCGTGCATGGCGAAGGTGCGGATCTGGATCTCCAGCACCTTGCTCTCCGGGCCGAACACCGCGGTGTGCAGCGACTGATAGCCGTTCTTCTTGGGGTTGGCGATGTAGTCGTCAAACTCGTTGGGCACGTGGTGCCAGCGCGAGTGGACGATGCCCAGCACCGTGTAGCAGTCGCTCACCTCGGGCACCAGGATGCGCACCGCGCGGATGTCGTGGACCTGGGAGAAGTCGATGCGCTTGCGCTTCATCTTCCGCCAGATCGAATAGATGTGCTTGGCGCGGCCGTCGACCTGATAGCGGCGGATGCCCTGGGCCGACATCAGCGACTTGAGGGTCTCCACCACCTCGCTGATATAGCGGTCGCGGTCCTGGCGCCGCTCGGCCAGCTGCCGGGCGATGGCCTTGTAGTCCTCCTCGTGCAGGTAGCGAAAGGAGAGATCCTCGAGCTCCCACTTGAGGTGGCCGATGCCCAGCCGGTGGGCCAGCGGGGCATAGATGTCGAACACCTCGCGGGCCACCTGCAGGCGCTTTTCGCGGGGGGCGTCGCGCACCTGACGCAGCGCGCACGTGCGCTCGGCGATCTTGATCAGGGCGACCCGCACGTCGTCGATCAGGTTGACCAGCATCTTGCGCAGGTTGTCCTGCTGGTCGTGCTGGGTCAGGCCCTGGCTGGGCGCCTGGAAGGTACTGATGGCGGCCATCTGCAGCACGCCGTCGATCAGCCCGGCCACCTCGCGGCCGAAGCGCTTCTCGACCTCGGCGAGGCCGATCAGCCCCTCGCGCACCGCCCGATAGAGCACCGCGGCCTCCAGCGCCGGCTGGTCGAGCTTGAGCTCGCCGAGGATATCGGCCATCTCGAGCCCCATGCGAAAGCTCGAGCCATCCACGAGCCAGGTCTTGTGGGGGCGCCCCGAGACCTGCTCCAGGTGCTGGGCGAGCCGGCAGGCCTGCTCCATCTCGGCGACGTCGCGCAGCTTCACGTCGTCCTGCAGGCGCGTCAGCCACAGGTCGACATCGACCGCGCCGTCCCGGGTCAACGGCTGGTCCTCACGCACTTTAACCATCGCTCGGCGCTCCTTGGGGGTCGCGAGTCGAGCCCGTGAACTCGAACATCAGCATGGATTCCAGATGGGAGGTGTGCACGAACATGTCGGCGACCGCCGCGCGCACGATCCGGTATCCGCCCTGCACGAGGTGTGCCGCATCCCGGGCGAGCGTCGCCGGGTCGCAGGAGACATACAGCAGGTGCGCCACCGGATGCGCCACCAGCGCCTGGCTCGCCGCCTCGGCGCCCTCCCGGGGGGGATCCAGCACCACCACCTCGGGCCGCGCCGCGGCGAGCAGCGCGCGCACCGCCGCCGGATCGCCGAGGTCGGCCTGATGCGCGTCGATCGCCAGGCCGTTGGCCGTGGCATTGCCGGCCAGGCGCTCGACCATCGCCGGGCTGCCCTCCGCGGTGGTGACCCGGGCGCCGGCGGCGGCCAGCGGCAGGCTGAAGTTGCCGATCCCGGCGAAGAGGTCGAGCAGCCGGGCCTCGCCGAGATGCGGCGAGAGCCAGGCGAGCGCGGCGCCGACCATCAGGCGATTGACCTCGGCGTTGGCCTGGAGGAAGTCACCGGGTTCGACGCGAAGCGCCATCTCGCCGGCCGGCCCCGGCACGTGGCAGGCGAGCGCCGGCATGGGCGTCAGCCATTCGAGGCTCGGCGCCTCGCGGCCCAGCCAGCGGGCGAGGTGCACGCCCTGGGCCGCGGCGAAGGCCTGCCAGCGCCGGGTGTCGGCCGCATGGTCGCGCAGCTGGCGCACCAGCAGCACCACGCCGCGGTCGCTCTCGAGAAGCTCGAGGTGCCCGACCTGGCGCGGCGCCTCGAGCTCCGCGAGCTGCCGGTGCAGGGGAGCGAGCAGCGCCTCCAGGGCCGGCACCAGCACGCTGCAGGTCTCGATGTCGACGAGGCGATGGGTGTGGCGGGCGCGAAAGCCGAGGTGCACCCCGCCGTCGGCATCGACCTTGACGCCCAGGCGGGCACGCCGGCGATAGTCCTCGCCCGTCCCGGCCAGCAGCTCGGGCGCGTTATCCAGCGCGATGCCCTGGCGCCCCAGCAGCTCCGTGAGCACCGCCTGCTTGTGGCGGCGCTGGGCCGGCAGGGCGAGGTGCTGAAGGTCGCAGCCGCCGCAGCGAGCGAAGTGGGGACAGGGCGGCGCCGCGCGCTCGTCCGAGGGGGTCACGAGCTCCCGCACGTGCGCCTCGTCGAAGCGCTTGCGGGTGCGGTGCACGGCCACCCTCACCCGCTCGCCCGGCAGCGCCCCCTCGACGAACACCGTCTTGCCCTGGTCGGTGCGGGCCACGCCTCGCCCGTCGTGGGCCAGGCCCTGGATCGTCAGCAGGTCGGGTTCCTGCTCCCGGGCGGCGGCGGGCGCCTGGCGGTCATCGGCCTTTCGCCCCTGCAGCCCCGAGACGCCCGACGCAGCCCGTTTCGGTCGACGCTTGCCCAGCATGGCCATCTCAGCGCTCCGGGGCGAAGAGGCCGGTGGACAGGTAGCGGTCGCCGCGGTCGCAGACGATGAAGGCGATCACCGCATTCTCCACCTCGGCGGCGATGCGCAGCGCGCCGGCGAGCGCGCCGCCGGAGGAGACCCCGGCCAGGATGCCCTCTTCCCGGGCCAGGCGCCGCATGTGCTCCTCGGCCTCGCGCTGGCCGATGTCCAGCACCCGGTCAACGCGGCTGGCGTCGAAGATGCTCGGCAGGTACTCCGGCGGCCAGCGGCGGATGCCGGCGATGCTGGCCCCGTCCTCGGGCTGCAGGCCGATGATCTGCACCTCGGGGTTGCGCTCCTTGAGGTAGCGCGACACGCCCATGATGGTGCCGGTGGTGCCCATGGAGCAGACGAAGTGGGTGATGGTGCCGCCGGTCTGCTCCCACAGCTCCGGCCCGGTGGTGCGGTAGTGGGCCAGGGGGTTGTCGGGGTTGGCGAACTGGTTCAGCGGCTTGCCCTCGCCGCGGGCGACCATGGTCTCGGCCAGGTCGCGGGCCTCCTCCATGCCCCCCTTCTCGCTCACCTCGATCAGCTCGGCCCCGTAGGCGGCCATGGCCTGCTTGCGCTCGGCGGAGGCGTTCTCGGGCATGATCAGCACCAGGCGATAGCCCATGATGGCGGCGGCCATCGCCAGGGCGATGCCGGTGTTGCCGGAGGTCGCCTCGATCAGGGTGTCGCCGGAGACGATCTCGCCCCGCGCCTCGGCCTGCTGGATCATGGAGAGCGCCGGGCGATCCTTGACCGATCCGGCGGGGTTGTTGCCCTCCAGCTTGGCCAGCAGGGTGTTGCCGCGCCCGGCGGTGATGCGCTTGAGACGGACCAGCGGCGTATGGCCGACGGTCTCCTCGAGGGTGGGGAAATGCATGTAACCTTCCTGATGATCTCGTCTTTTCGGCATTATATCCGTGCCACCCCATGCTGGACAGGCGTCCACCCCCGCTGTGGCATACTGGGGGCCGATCCACCGCCCGAAAAGCCCGCCATGTCCCTGAAGACGCGCCTGATGCTGTCGATCCTCGGCCTGCCGATGCTGCTGCTGACGCTGCTCGCCGGGGTGACCGTGGTCCTCGTGGACCGTCAGGACCAGGCGGTGCTGCGCGAGACCCTGGCCCGGGGCACGGCGCTGCTTGCCCCGAGCCTGGGAGAGGCGCTGGCCGACGGCGACGACCGGGCCGTGTCGCGCCTGGCCGAGCGACTGATGGCCCTGCCCCATGTCCAGGCGCTGGGCATCCGGGACGGCCAGGGGCAGCCAAGCGTCACCCTCGGCCCCTTCGGCGAGCCGCCGGCGGCGCCGCCGGAGGCGAGCGCGCGCCTGCTCGAGCAGGGCCTTGCCTGGCGGTGGCAGGTACCGCTGCCGAGCGCGGGGCCGGCGCCGGCCTGGCTGACCCTGGACGTCGATGCCACGCCGCTGCTGCTCTCGCGCTACCGGCTGATGGCCAGTGCCGGGCTGGTGCTGATGCTCGCCGGCCTGCTGCTGCTGCTGATCGGGTTCGCCGTCACCCGGCGGGTCACCCAGCCCCTGGAGGATGCCGAGCGGGCCCTCGAGCGCCTCGCCTTCGGCCGGGTGCCCACGCGGCTGGCGATGCCGGCCGCCCCGGAGCTCGGCGCGTTGACCCGGCGCGTCAACGACCTCGCCGACCATCTGGCCGCGTCCCGGGACGACCTGCAGGCGCAGATCGAGCAGGCCACCACCGAGCTCCAGGAGTCGATGGAGACCATCGAGGTCCAGAACATCGAGCTGGACATGGCCCACCGCCGCGCCGTCGAGGCCAACCGGGTCAAGTCGGAGTTCCTGGCCAACATGAGCCACGAGATCCGCACCCCCCTCAACGGCATCGTCGGCTTCTGCCGCCTGCTGGGACGCTCGCGACTGGAGCCACGCCAGCGCGAGTGGCTGGACCACGTGCAGCGCGCCTGCGACAACCTACTGATGCTGGTCAACGACGTGCTGGACTTCTCGAAGCTGGAGGCCGGCCGGGTCGAGCTTGAGACACTGCCGCTGGACATGGTCGCCCTGGTCGACGAGGTGCTGGGCCTGCAGGCGCCGCTCGCCCAGCACAAGCCCCTGCAGCTGCTCGGCCTGGTCTACGACGACGTGCCCGCCGACCTCAAGGGCGACCCGCTGCGCGTCCGCCAGGTGATCACCAACCTGGTCAACAACGCCGTGAAGTTCACCGACCGGGGCGAGGTGATCGTGCGCGTCATGCTGGAGGAGAGCGAGCCCGGCCGGGTGGTGCTGCGCATCGACGTTAGCGACACCGGCATGGGCCTCGACGAGGCGGCGCGCCAGCGCCTCTTCCAGGCCTTCCACCAGACCGATGCCAGCCACTCCCGGGAGTTCGGCGGCACGGGGCTGGGGCTCGCCATCAGTCGCCAGCTGGTCGAGCGGATGGGCGGCAAGCTGAGCGTGGAGAGCACCCCCGGGGAGGGCTCGACCTTCTCATTCACCCTGCCGCTGGCGGGGGATGCCGAGGCCGAACGCCCCCCCGAACTGCAGCTGCCGGGCGCTACCGTCGTGCTCGACGAACCCCATCCGCCGACCCGACGGGCCCTCGAGCACCTGATGCGTCGCGGGGGTGCGCGGGTTGTCACGGCGACCCAGGCCGCCGCCGAGCCCGGGATCGCGCTGGCCGTGGTGGCGCTGAACGCCGAGGACCTCGAGGCCGCCCCTCTCGAGGCGTGGCACCGGCGCCTGGAGCGCTTCGCCTGCCCCGCCCTGCTGCTGGTCAACGCCGGCCCAGCCGACTTCCCGGCCCTGCCCCTGCCGCACGGCGGCGAGGTGCTGGCCAAGCCGGTCGCCCGCGCCACCCTGTCGCAGGCAATGCGCCGCCACCTGGCGAACGCGCCCCAGGTCCTGCCCGCCCCGGTGCCCCCCGCCGCCCCCTCGGCCGCGGCGCGGCTGCTGGTGGTCGACGACAGCGAGTCCAACCGCCTGCTGATGCGCGAACTGCTGAACGAGGCCGGCATCGCGGTGACCCTGGCGGCGAGTGGCGCCGAGGCGCTGTCGCTGGCGCGCCAGCAGCGCTTCGATCTGGTGCTGATGGATATCCGCATGGCCGGCATGGACGGCCTGGAGACGACCCGGGCGCTGCGCCGGCTCGGCGGGGAGTGGCGGCGGGTGCCGATCGTCGCCGTCACCGCGCACGTGCAGGGGGAACAGCGGCGCACGCTGCTGGAGAGCGGACTCGACGAGGTGCTGATCAAGCCGCTGGAGCCCCGGCGGCTCGTCCGATTGCTCGAGGAGACCCTGGGCCTCACGCTGCCTTCGGGCGACCTTCCCCAGGCGACGCCGCCGGAGACGCCCCCGCCGGAGGCGGGGCAGGAGCTGGCCGTGGTCGACCTGGAGATCGGCACGCGCCTCGCCGGGGGGCGCGAGGCGCTGGCGCGGGAGCTGCTCGAGAAACTGGCCGACTCGCTGCCGGAGAGTGAGCGGGCCATCCGCGAGGCCGTGGCGGGTCGCGACGACGAGGCCCTGCTGGATGCCCTGCACGCCCTGAACGGCGCCTGCCGCTACTGCGGCACCCCGCGCCTGGGGCTGCTGGCGGAGACCCTGGAGACCCGCCTGCGATCACGCGGCCGGGAGGCCGTGACGGCGCTGCTGCCCGACCTCTATGCGGCCATGGCCGAGCTGCGCCGCTGGCAGGCGGATCAGCCCTCGAGCACCACGAAGGCCGTGGCCAGCGCTTCCTCGTCGGAGAGTGACAGGTGAAGGGCACGCACGCCGGCCGCCTCGGCCAGCGCCTGGGCCCTGCCGGAGAGCACCAGCGAGGGGCGCCCCAGGGCGTCGTTGACCACCTGGATCTCGGTCCAGCGCATGCCACGGCGCAGCCCCGTGCCGAGCGCCTTGACGAAGGCCTCCTTGGCGGCGAAGCGCTTGGCCAGGAAGGCCGCCGGCAGGCCGTGGTCGCGTAGGCGCTCCCGCTCGAGCTCGCCGAGCAGGCGCTCGGCGAAGCGCTCGCCGTGACGCGCCATGGCCCGCTCGAAGCGGGCCACCCGGGCGATATCGGTGCCGATGCCGATGATCATCGGCAGCAGCCTGCCTCGTCGGCGTGATCATGGTCATGATCGTGCTCGTCGAGCGCCGCCACCAGGCCGGCTTCCTGGCCGGCGATGGCCAGCCGCTTCATCTCGGCCACCGCCTCCTTGAGGCCGACGAAGAGCGACCGGGCGATGATCGCGTGGCCGATGTTGAGCTCATGGACGCCGGGCAGCGCGGCGATCGCCTCGACGTTGTGGTAGTGCAGGCCGTGGCCGGCATTGACGGTGAGGCCGAGCTCGGCGGCCATCTCGGCGCCAGCGGCGAGCCGCGCGTACTCGTCGCGGGCCGCCTGGCCCGTGGCCTCGGCGTAGGCGCCGGTATGCAGCTCGATCACCGGTGCCCCGGCCCTGGCGGCGGCGGCGATCTGCTCGGGCTCGGGGTCGATGAACAGCGATACCTCGCAGCCCGCCGCCGCCAGGCGCCGACAGGCCGCGCCGATCTCCTCGGCGCCGCCCGCGACGTCGAGCCCGCCCTCGGTGGTCAGCTCCTCGCGCTTCTCCGGTACCAGGCAGACGTGGGCGGGGCGCAGCTCCTCGGCCAGGCGCAGCATCTCCTCGGTCACGGCCATCTCGAGGTTCATGCGGGTGTTGAGCACCTCGGCCAGCAGGCGCACGTCTCGCTCCTGGATGTGGCGACGGTCCTCGCGCAGGTGCACGGTGATGCCGTCGGCGCCCGCCTCCTCGGCGAGCAGGGCCGCCTGGACGGGGTCGGGGTAGCGGGTGCCCCGGGCCTGGCGAAGGGTGGCGATGTGGTCGATGTTGACGCCGAGCAGGATGCGCGGGGGATGCATGCAGACTCTCCTGGCTGAAAGGGGGAACGATGGGGAAATCAGACGGTTGAAGGCGATGGCCGGGGCCGTGGTCGGGCCGACTTCGACGCCAAGTGTGACGGCTCGGGCGCGTGGAGTGAAGCGGGCCGGCTCGGCGGCGCGCGCCGCGCTCAGCCGACCCCGCCACGCCGCCGCCCGGCCAGCTGGACCATCAGCTCCCGGGAGCGCAGCGGGCGCGAGCCGAGCAGCGGCGCCAGGGCCCGGCGCGTCACCGCCTTGGCCGGCCCGGCGAGCCCCGGCTCGTCCCAGCCGTCCCGGGCCAGCAGCCGGAGGGTACGCCCGTCGATGCCACGCTCGGCGGCCACGAAGGCCCGCGAGGCGTGATCCAGGTCGTAGCGCCCCTGGGGGTCGAGCTCGCCCCCCTCGGGATCGGTGAAGCGCGGCAGCGCGTCCAGCGACTCGAGCACCGCCACCTCCAGCCGACGCAGCGAGGCGGCCCGGCCGTCGGGGCGCGGCAGCGCCTCCAGCATGGCGGTGTAGTAGGCGAAGACCTCGGCGACGGGCAGCTCCACCGGCAGCACCCGGGTCAGCAGCTCGTTGGCATAGAGCCCGCACAGCAGCCCTTCGCCTGCCAGCAGCGCCGCGCTGCCGCGCCCCTCCATCAGCCGCAGGCGCTTGAGCTCGCCCTCCCCGACCCAGGTGACGTGCATCGGGGCGAAGGGCTGCAGCCGACCCCGGGCGCGACTGCCCGGACGCTGCACGCCCTGGGCGACGGCCCGCACCCGGCCGTGCCGGAGGGTCAGCAGCTCGACCAGGGCGCTGGTCTCGCGATAGGGACGCTTGTGCAACAGGAAGGCCGGTTCCGGGGTCATCGCGGCGTCATGGCATCAGTCCAGGTCGTAGCCCAGGCTCTTCAGGGCCCGCTCGTCGTCGGACCAGCCGCTCTTGACCTTGACCCAGAGGTTGAGCATCACCTTGGCGCCCAGGGCGCGCTCCATGTCGAGGCGCGCCTCGCGGCCGATGCTCTTGATGCGGTCGCCCTTCTCGCCGATCAGGATCTTCTTCTGACCGGCCCGCTCGACCAGGATCAGGGCGCTGATGTGCACCACCCGTCCCTCGTCGCGGAACTCCTCGATCTCCACCGTCATCTGGTAGGGCAGCTCGTCGCCGAGCTGGCGCATCACCTTCTCGCGCACCAGTTCGGCGGCCAGGAAGCGCTGGCTCTTGTCGGTGACCTGGTCCTCGGGGAAGAAGTGCACGCTCTCGGGCAGGTGCTTGGCGACCTCTGCCTCGAGCTCGGGCACGTTGGTACCGTGCTTGGCGGAGATCGGCACGATGGCGGCGAAGTCGCGGCGCGCGCCGACCTCCTCGAGCCAGGGCAGCAGGCTGGCCTTGTCCTGCAGGCGGTCGACCTTGTTGACGGCCAGGATCACCGGCGCCTCGACGTGCTCCAGGCGCTTGAGCACCACCTGATCCTCGTCGCTCCAGCGGGTGCGATCGATGATGAAGACCACGCAGTCGACGTCGCGCAAGGCCTGCACGGCGGCCTGGTTCATGAAACGGTTGATCGCCTTGTTGCGATCCTTGGCCAGGATGTGGATGCCCGGGGTATCGACGTAGATGAACTGCGCCTCTTCCACGGTCTTGATGCCCATCACCTGGTGCCGCGTGGTCTGGGGGCGGCGCGAGGTGATGGAGATCTTCTGGCCGAGGATCCGGTTCATCAGCGTCGACTTGCCGACGTTGGGACGGCCGACGATGGCCACGAAACCGCAGGTGGAGGTCATGACGGGCTCCCGGTCCCGAGGGACTTGGTCGGTTCGAGCTGGGACAGGGCCTGTTCGGCGGCCTGCTGCTCGGCGTGGCGCCGGCTCGAGCCGACCCCGCGGGTGTGCTCGTCGAGCACCTCGACATGGCACTCGACGGTGAAGGTCTGGGCGTGCGCCTCGCCCTCCACCGAGGTCACCTCGTAGCGCGGCAGGGCCACCTGTCGCGACTGCAGGAACTCCTGCAGGCGGGTCTTGGGATCCTTCTGGGTATCCTCGAGGCTGATCGCCTCCAGGCGCTCGGCGTACCAGGAGAGCACGCGGGTGCGGGCCGTCTCCATGCCGGCATCCAGGTAGATCGCGCCGAGCACCGCCTCGACGGCATCGGCGAGGATCGAGTCGCGGCGGTGTCCCCCGCTCTTCATCTCGCCGGAGCCGAGCCGCAGGCACTCGCCGAAGGCCATCTCGCGGGCCAGCTCGGCCAGCGTCTTGCCCTTGACCAGGCGCGCGCGCAGCCGTGACAGCTGCCCTTCCCGCGCCTGGGGAAAGCGCCGGAAGAGCGCCTCCGCGATGACGAAGTTGACGATCGAGTCACCGAGAAACTCGAGGCGTTCGTTGTTCTGACCGCCGTAACTGCGGTGCGTCATGGCCAGTTCGAGCAGACCGGAATCGGCGAACGCATGACCGATGCGGCGGCTGAAGGCGTTGAGGGAGTTGCTCACGGAGCTCCTGAATACGTCGATATCGAAAGGGTGTGTTCTCACGCCGGGCCCGACATCCGGTCGGGCCCGGCCGGCGGGCCGGGCGTCCAGGGCTACTGGATGCGGCGCACGCTGGTGAAGCTCGGCAGGCCGCCGTCCCAGTGCATCCAGACGGCGAAGGCCTTGCCGACGATGTTCTCCTCCGGCACGAAGCCCCAGTAGCGGCTGTCGTTGGAGTGATCGCGGTTATCGCCCATGGTGAAGTAGTGGCCTTGGGGCACCACGAGCTCGCGCACCTGGGGACCGGGGTCCCGAGGATTATTGTAGATACGGTGCTCACGCTCGCCCAGCTGCTCGGCCAGCAGCAGCTCGGTGGGCGCCTTGACGGGCCCGGCCTCGAGCAGCCGCTTGGGCACCGCCTCGCCATTGACGAAGAGCTGCTTGTCCTCGTAGCGGATCCGGTCGCCCGGGAGGCCCACGACGCGCTTGATGAAGTTCACCGAAGGCTCGTCGGGGAAGCGGAACACCATGACGTCGCCCCGCTCGGGGTCGTCGACCTCGACGAAGCGGGTGTTGATCACCGGCAGCCGCAGGCCGTAGGCGAACTTGTTGACCAGGATGAAGTCGCCGATCTCCAGCGTCGGGCGCATGGAGCCCGAGGGGATCTGGAACGGCTCGACCAGAAAGCTCCTGAGCAGCAGCACCACCAGCAGCACCGGGAAGAAGGAGCGGGCGTAGTCGACCGGCCAGGGCTCCTTGATCGCCCGTTCCCGTGCCTGCTCGCCGAGTCCCTCGGTGGTGCCGGCCTCGACCGTGGCCAGCCGCTGCCGGCGGGCGGGACGCCACCAGAGCAGATCGAGCAGCCAGATCACTCCGGTGACGGCCACGGCCACCACCAGCATCAAAGAGAAGTCCATGCGGTTATCCGTCCCTAGTCATTGACCCTGAGCACGGCAAGGAAGGCATCCTGGGGAATCTCCACCCGGCCGACCTGCTTCATGCGTTTCTTGCCCGCCTTCTGCTTCTCGAGCAGCTTCTTCTTGCGGCTCACGTCGCCACCGTAGCACTTGGCGGTGACGTTCTTGCGCAGCGCCTTGACGGTGGAGCGCGCCACCACCTGGCCGCCGATGGCGGCCTGGATGGCCACGTCGAACATCTGGCGCGGGATCAGCTCCTTCATCTTCTCGACCAGCAGGCGCCCCCGGCTGTGGGCGTGGTCGCGATGGATGATCACCGCCAGGGCATCGACGCGGTCGCCGTTGATCAGCACGTCCAGGCGCACCAGCTTGGCCTCCTGGAAGCGCTCGAAGTTGTACTCCAGGGAGGCATAGCCCTTGGAGATCGACTTCAGGCGATCGAAGAAGTCCATCACCACCTCGGACATGGGCAGCTCGTAGGTAAGCTGGATCTGGCTGCCGAGGAACTGCATGTCGAGCTGGGTGCCGCGGCGCTGCTCGCACTCGGTGATGACGTTGCCGACGAACTCCTGGGGCACCAGGATGCTGGCGCGCACGATGGGCTCGCGCATCTCCTCCACGTCGGCCATGTCGGGCAGCTTGGAGGGGTTGGCGACGTAGACGATCTCGCCGTTCTTCATCGCGAGTTCGTAGACCACCGTGGGCGCGGTGGTGAGCAGGTCCAGGTCGTACTCGCGCTCCAGGCGCTCCTGGACGATCTCCATGTGCAGGGTGCCGAGGAAGCCGACCCGGAAGCCGAAGCCCAGGGCGTCGGAGTTCTCCGGCTCGTAGTCCAGCGAGGCATCGTTCAACGCCAGCTTCTCCAGGGCGTCGCGGAAGTCCTCGTAGTCGTCGGCGCTGACCGGGAACATGCCGGCGTAGACCTGGGGCTTGACCTTCTGGAAGCCGGGCAGGCGAGGAACGTCCGGGGTCTTGGTGTGGGTGATGGTATCGCCCACCGGCGCGCCATGGATGTCCTTGATGCCGGCGACCACGAAGCCGACCTCGCCGGCGCGCAGGATGCCGGTCTCCTTGCGCAGCGGCGTGAAGATGCCGACCTCGCTGGCGGGCCAGTCGCGGCCGGTGGAGGTCATGCGGATCTTGTCGCCCTTCTTCAGGGTGCCGTCGAAGATCCGCACCAGGGAGACCACCCCCAGGTAGTTGTCGAACCAGGAGTCGATGATCAGCGCCTGCAGCGGCGCGCGGGGATCACCCTTGGGGGGCGGGATGTCGCGCACCAGGCGCTCGAGCAGCGCGTCGATGCCCAGGCCGCTCTTGGCCGAGACCTGGCAGGCGTCGGTGGCGTCCAGCCCGATGATCTCCTCGATCTCGTGGGCCACCTTGTCCGGGTCGGCCTGGGGCAGGTCCATCTTGTTGAGCACCGGCAGCACCTCGAGGCCCTGCTCGATGGCGGTGTAGCAGTTGGCCACCGACTGGGCCTCGACGCCCTGGCCGGCGTCCACCACCAGCAGCGCCCCTTCGCAGGCGTAGAGCGAGCGAGAGACCTCGTAGGAGAAGTCCACGTGGCCCGGGGTGTCGATGAAGTTGAGCTGATAGACGTTGCCGTCCTCGGCATGGTAGTCCAGCGTCACCGACTGGGCCTTGATGGTGATCCCGCGCTCACGCTCGAGGTCCATGGAGTCGAGCACCTGCTCCTTGAGCTCACGCTCGGTCAGGCCACCGCAGGTCTGGATCAGCCGGTCGGCCAGGGTCGACTTGCCGTGGTCGATGTGGGCGATGATCGAGAAGTTACGGATGTGCTTGAGGGGATCGGAGGTTGCGTCTTGGGACATCGAGTCGATTCTGCCTTGTGGGTGTCGGGCCACGGCCGACCCGACGGATCGCTAAGCGGTCGGCTGGCGGGGCTCTGATGGAATGGGCGCCATTGTAGCGGGATGCGCCTGCCAGATACAGCGACCCGACGGCGGCAGCCGTCGGGTCGCGATCATGCCAGGCCGATCACGGGCCTGTATTGCACCAGCGAGCGGTCGGCTCAGTCGCCGGCCAGCCGCATGGCCACAAACATCGAGCGGCCGTCGCGGAAGAGGCGCACCGGCATCGCCCGATCCTCGGGCAGCTCGGCCACCAGGCCAGCGAGCTGGTCGGGATCCTCGACGGCACGGTGGTCGATGCTGACCAGCACGTCGCCGACGCGCAGCCCCGCTGCTGCCGCGGCGCCGCTCGGATCGACCTCGACGACGCGCACGCCGTGCTCGATGCCCAGCGTCTCGCGCTCGTTCTCCTCCAGCGCCTGCACGGCGATGCCGAGCCGGCCCGGGCCCTCCTCCGGGGCGGCCGCGGCGGTCTCGCCCCGGGCGTCCGGCCACTCGCCGAGGGTCACGGTCTCCTGGCGGCGCTCGCCGTCACGCAGCAGGGTCAGCTCGACCTCGTCGCCCGGCGCCACCTGGCCGATCAGGCGCGGCAGGGTGCTGGACTGGTCCACCTCGCGGCCGTTGACCGAGAGGATCACGTCGCCGGCCTGGAGGCCCCCGCGGGCCGCCGGCCCCTCGGGATCCAGGTCGGCGATCAGCGCGCCTTCCGCGGTCTCCATGCCGAAGGACTCGGCCAGGTCGCGGGAGACCGGCTGGATCATCACGCCGAGCCAGCCGCGGCTGACCTGGCCGTCGTCGCGGAGCTGGTCGGCCACGTCCATGGCGACGTTGATCGGGATCGCAAAGGAGAGCCCCATGTAGCCGCCGCTGCGGGTGAGGATCTGCGAGTTCACCCCGATCACCTCGCCATCGAGGTTGAAGAGCGGACCGCCGGAGTTGCCCGGGTTGATGGCCACGTCGGTCTGGATGAAGGGCACGTAGGCGTCCCGCGGCAGGGTGCGGTCGATGGCGCTGATGATGCCGGCGGTCACCGAATGATCGAAGCCGAAGGGCGAGCCGATGGCCGCCACCCACTGGCCGACGCGCAGATCGTCGGAGTCGCCGAGGGCCAGGGTGGGCAGGTTGTCGGCATCGACCTTGAGCACGGCGACGTCGGTCTTGGCATCGGCGCCGACCAGCTCGGCCTGGAGCTCCCGGCGGTCGTTGAGGCGCACCACGATCTCATCGGCCCCGTCGACGACGTGGGCGTTGGTCATGACGTAGCCGTCCTCGTCGATGATGAACCCCGAGCCCAGCGACTGGCGCTCCTCGCTGGGACGCTGACCGTGCCCGGGCGGCGTCGGGAACTGATCGCCGAAGCGATCGCCGAAGAAGTGACGGAAGATCTCGGGGATCTCGCGGCCGCCGAATTCGTGGAAGGACGGGCCACGCCCTTCCACCGTGCGCGTGGTGGAGATATTGACCACCCCGGGGGCGGCCTCCTCGACCAGCTCGGTGAAGTCCGGCAGGTCCCTGGCCATGGCCGATTGCCAGGCCAGTAGTGCCGTGGCCAGCAGCATCCAGAGGGAGAGATGTCGCGTCATGCGTTTCATGAAGCACTCCTGGTTCGACTGGGAGAGAGATAAGTGGGGCGCGTGCATGTTCCTACCGCACGCGCGCCAAAAGGTTCCGATCAGGGCGCGGCGTCATCCGCCGACGCCTGCCAGGTCACCGAGTCGGCGACGCGGATCAGCACCCGCGGCGGCAGCTCGCCCATCACCACCACCTGACGCACCCGGCCGCCCAGCTCGCGGTGGCGCACCGCGGCGTGGGAGACGCCGAGACGGTGCAGGCCGGGCATCAGCTGCTCCTGGCCGGCGAGGGGCTCCACGAAGAGGCTCAGGGTCGCCAATCCGTCGCTGTAGACGCGATGACCGATGGCCGCGTCGTGGCGGGGGCTGCGGGTCTGCACCGGCTTGGGGATGAAGCCGTCGGGCAGCCAGGCCGGCTGCCAGGGATCGTCGGGGGCGGGGCGCCGGCGATCGAGGGCGATCGTCCCCCGGTGCAGGCGAGGCTGGTTCAGCTGGGTGATCTGGAAGGTCTCGACCACGCGCCCCCGCTCATCCAGCAGGATCTGCTTGAGGGGCAGCCCGGTGGCCCTGTCCAGCCACAGGCGATGGCCGTAGCGCAGGTCGTCCAGGGGCTCGATGTCGAGACGCACGGTGTTGCGATTGGCGAGGCGCTCCTCGCCGCTGAGCCGCAGGCGATAGAGCCCCTCGAGGTGGGCGACGAGGCCCGCCGGCGAGGCGGGGGTCGCGCCGTCGTCATCGGCCCAGCCGAGTCGACCGATGCGCCCGCGTCGCTCGAAGACCACCGGCGGGCCATCGAGGAACCGAGCCACCTCGCGCTCGACCCCCTCCACGATGTCGTGGGAGAGCGCCAGCGAGCGGACCCCGTCGCTGCCGATGCGCACGGCGCGCGCCTGGAAGGCGTAGCAGTGATTGGCCCAGAGGCTGCGTTCGAGCCAGGCCTGAGCGCTCTCGGGAGAAGGCCGGGCGCTCAGCGTCTGGCAGTCGAATCGCTCGGCCTCGTCGCTTACGACAGGTTCGCCAGCGCTTGAGCCGACGTCATCGCGCTGGTCGGAGGCGTCCTGCGAGAGGCCCGCCAGCGGCCACGCCGCCAGCAGGCCGCTCAACAGGAACACCGGGAGAGATCTGACCCCGCGGGTCGAGCGACCCGGCCGCATCAGCGCTGACCCAGGGACTCGCTGCCGGAGGCGCGCAGCAGCGGCATCCAGGTATCACCGCTGCCGTAGGCCGCGCCCTCGGCGTGACGATCCAGGTAGGACTGCAGCAGCTGGGCCTGCTGCTGGTTGACGCGGGCAGACTGCCGCGGCGAGAGCACCAGCGGGGAATCGACGCCGGCGCCCACCGTCATCAGGCCCTGGCCCTCGCCGTAGGGCGTCTGGAACAGCGGCAGATCAGCAAGCGAGGGGCGATCGGTGGCGCGCGACGCGGCAAGCTCGGACCCGCCGAGGGCGGCCGGGGTCGCCTGCAGCTCGGCACCGGACAGCGGCTGCGACGGGACCTGGGAGGCCACATCGCCGGACACCGCCCCACCGCCGAGGCCACCGTGATAGAACTGCACGCCGGTGATCACCATCAGCGACACAGCGGCGGCGATCCCGGCACCGCGCATCAGCGACATGGAGCGCCCCGCCCCGGCAGCGCCCGGCTCCTCGGCCTCGACCTGCGGCAGCGGCTCGTCCTCGAGCCTGGCCATGATGCCGGCGGAGAGGTCGGTGGCGACATCGACCTCGTGTTCCCGACGCATCAGGCTGCGCATGAGATGGTAACGCCGCCAGGCATCGGCCGCGTCCGGGGATTCCTCCAGCGACTTGAGGACGCGACGCAGCTCCAGCTCATCCCCTTCGTTGTCCATCAGGGCAGAAAGCGATTCCCGTGCGTTCTGACTCATTCTTCACACCTCACACTCGACAAGGCGACCCGCTCCGGGTCCTTTGACAGCCTGTTTTTCCGACATCGGCGCGTGTCGCCCTGGCCATGTCGGCATGTACGTTCCCGCGGGGCGCGGGCCGGTCACCGCATATGACGTCGCAGACCGCGGACAGTTCAGCAAATCGTCAAAAAACATGCAGTTCTTCGGCCCGACCGGCTTACTCGGTCACCGATTCCTGATTACGCGCGGTGGTGACCAGCGGACGGATATGCTGATCGACGGCCTCCCGGGCCCGGAAGATCCGCGAGCGCACGGTGCCCACCGGGCACTGCATGATCGCCGCGATGTCCTCGTAGGAGAGCCCGTCGAGTTCGCGCAGGGTGATCGCCGTGCGCAGGTCGTCGGGCAGCGCCTCGATCGCCTCGAAGATGGCCGACTGCAGCTGGTCGCGCGCCATGGCCGCCTCGGGCGTCTCGGCATCGGCCAGCCGCCCGCTGTGGTCGACGATCTCCGCGTCGACGATATCGAGATCGCTGCCCGGCGGCCGACGCCCCTTGGAGACCAGGTAGTTCTTGGCGGTGTTGATGGCGATGCGGTACATCCAGGTATAGAAGGCGCTCTCGGCGCGAAACTTCCCCAGCGCCCGATAGGCCTTGATGAAGGCCTCCTGGGCCACGTCCTGTACCTCGGCATGATCGTGCACGTAGCGACTGATCAGGCCGATGATCTTGTGCTGGTACTTCTTCACCAGCAGGTCGAAGGCGCGACTGTCCCCCTTCTGGGCTCGCTCGACGAGCTGCTGATCGGTTTCCCGGGTGCCCATTCAGGCCCTCCCTGAACGGAAAGGCGTGGATGACGACCCGAGCGCGGGTCGCGAAAGCTGTGATGTCGCTAGCATAGTGTCAACCTGGGGCATGTCGCCGCTGAAGGGTCGGGTCGTGAAGCTCGAAGGGTACAAGTGTTCCTGTTTCTTGAACGTGCATCAAGCCGATCGACTCGCCCGACGCTCGCCGCGCCCTTCGCGACCGACCCGACGGGCCGCGGGGCGATTGAATTTGACCGCCCCGCGCGCGATAGTAGGTGCCAAATAATTTCGCCATCAGCGCCGACACGACACAGGAAGCACCATGTCCGAACAGCAGGTCAACAACCTCAACGTTCTCGCCCAGGACGTTCTGATCACCCCCGAGGACCTCAAGCGGGAGATCCCCCTCACCGAGGCCGCGGAGCGCACGGTGATCGAGGGCCGCGAGACCATCCAGGCCATCCTCGACGGCCGCGACCCCCGCCTGCTGATGGTGGTGGGCCCGTGCTCCATCCACGACGTCGACGCCGCCCTGGACTACGCGCGCCGGCTGCGTCGCCTGGCCGACGAGGTCAAGGATAGCCTCTACATCGTGATGCGCGTCTACTTCGAGAAGCCGCGCACCACGGTGGGCTGGAAGGGCCTGATCAACGACCCGCACCTCAACGGCTCCTTCGAGATCGAGGAGGGGCTGCATATCGCCCGCAAGCTGCTGGTGGAGCTGGCCGAGATGGGCCTGCCGCTGGCCACCGAGGCGCTGGATCCGATCTCGCCCCAGTACCTGCAGGACTGCATCAGCTGGTCGGCCATCGGCGCGCGCACCACCGAATCCCAGACCCACCGCGAGATGTCCTCCGGCCTCTCCTGCCCGGTGGGCTTCAAGAACGGCACCGACGGCAGCCTCGACGTCGCCGTCAACGCCCTGCAGTCGGTGGCCCACCCGCACAACTTCCTGGGCATCGACCAGGCCGGCCGGGTGGCGATCATCCGCACCCGCGGCAACGCCTACGGCCACGTGGTGCTGCGCGGGGGCAACGGCAAGCCCAACTACGACAGCGTCAGCGTGGCGCTGGCCGAGCAGGAGCTGAACCAGGCCAACCTGAAGCCCAACATCATGATCGACTGCTCCCATGCTAACTCCAACAAGGACGCAGCGCTGCAGCCGCTGGTGTTGGAGAACGTCACCAACCAGATCCTCGAGGGCAACCACTCGATCATCGGGCTGATGGTGGAATCCAACATCGGCTGGGGCAACCAGAAGATGACCGAGGATCCCGCCGAGCTGAAGTACGGGGTGTCGATCACCGACGCCTGCATCGACTGGGAGACCACCGTCGAGGCCTTCAAGCACATGGACGAGAAGCTCGCCCCGGTGCTGTCCAAGCGCCGCCAGGCGGCCTGAGCGCCCTGCCCCGCGCTAGCGCCATCATGAGTGACTAGCGCGATCACGAAACAGACGGGCCCGCCATTCGGCGGGCCCGTTGCGTTGGGACATACCTCGGGGAGGCGCGCCTCAGGTCGCGGGAGACGCCCGCCTCGCCGCGTGATCCCGGATCAGCTCACCCGCCCAGGGCAGCGCCTCGGGATAGGCCGCAGCGTCGAGCACGAACTCCTGGCCCCGGGCCACGGCACGAAGCTCGGTGCCATCGGCCCGCCGGCGCCAGCGGCCGGGGTCGGCGTGATAGGAGAGCGGCGCACGGCCGCCGTGCGGATAGCACCAGGCGGGGAGCCGCCAGTCGGAGACCTTGGCGGCGTCCGGGGCGGTTAGCCGCAGCGCCGGCGCGTCATGGGAGAAGATGCCGGCGCCCGGCAGGGTCTCGCCGAGGCCGTCGAGGGCCAGATGACGACGGGCGACATAGAGGACGTTGTTGGCCGCCCGGCGCTGGCAGTGCGGGTGGCCGCTGACCCACGCCAGCTCCGCCGGCAGCGGGCCGTCCAGGGGCAGCACGCGCTCCACCTGCATCCAGCCCCAGAGCACGTGGCGGGGCCGGGCCTCCGGCACGAAGGCCCAGCCATCGCGGCCCGTCGCGACCGCCCGGAAGAGGCCGAAGAACAGGAACAGGTCCCCCGGCCCGACGCCCTGGTTGCGCAGGTGGCCCTGGGCCTGGCCCATCTGGCCGAACAGTGGCCGCCACCCCGGCGGGCGCGGCAGACTCTCTTCAAGAAGGTCGGGATCGAGGTGCACCCGGTCGCCGTCGGTGAGCCGGCCCCGGGTCAGGTCACCGACCAGCGGTCCCAGCGGCTCGCCGTCCTGGGCAAGCTCGCCGTAGGTGGTGAGGGAGTGGTCGTCGGGGATGGGCAGCACGATCAGCCGGCCGTCGGGCAGGATCGGGCTCGGCACGCCGCCGGCGGCGCTGTCGAACCCCTTGCGGCTGAGGATCAGCTTCATCCCGCGCCTTGCGTCACGCCGTCGATCTCGCGCACGAAGGGCGGCAGGGCGTCGAGCAGCGCGCGGCCATAGCGACGGGTCAGCACCCGCCGGTCGAGCAGCGTGATGCGGCCCTGGTCGGCCTCCTTGCGGATCAGTCGGCCGCAGGCCTGCACCAGCTTGATCGAGGCGTCGGGCACGCTGATGCGCATGAAGGGGTTGCCGCCGCGGCTCTCGATCCACTCGGCCAGGGTCGCCCCCACCGGGTCGTCGGGCACCGAGAAGGGCAGCCGGGTGATCACCACGTGGGTCAGGTAGTCGCCGGGCAGGTCGATGCCCTCGGCGAAGCTCGCCAGGCCGAAGATGATGCTGCCCTCCCCCGCGTCGACCCGCGCCCGGTGGCGGGTGATCAGCTCGCGCTTGGGCAGCCGGTCCTGGGCCAGCACCCGCTCGCGCCGCGCCCGGGAGAGCGCCTTCTCCACGCCGCGCAGCTGCGCCCGGGACGAGAAGAGCATCAGCACCGCCTCCTGCTCACCGAGGGCCTCGACGAAGTCGACGATGGCCCGCTCGTGACCCTCGCGGTCGGCGGGGTCGACGGCCTCCCGGGGCACGCTGAGCACCGCCCGGGAGTAGTCGAAGGGGCTCGGCAGGCGCTGGTAGCGGTAGCGGTTGGCGAGCCCCGCCCGCTCCTGGAGCCGCTCGAAGCGCCCAAGCGCGGTGAGGGTCGCCGAGGTGACCACGGCGCCGAAGGTGCGGCCCCAGAGGTTGCGCGCCAGGGTGTGCGCCGCGGAGACCGGGCTCGCCGAGAAGGTGAGCTCCGGTTCGCCGTTGAAGCGCTCCAGGGTCAGCCAGCGCGCCCGGGGCGGCTCGCCGTCGGGGTCGCGCTCGGCGAAGGCCAGCCACAGGGCGTGGGCCTCCAGGGCGCGGCCGTGCAGCAGCGCCACCAGCGGCAGCCAGGCCTCGGCCTGCTCCCGGGGCAGCCCGGTGTGCTTCTCCGGGTCGAGGCTCTCGCGCAGGATATCCGCCATGGACTCGAGGGTCCGCGAGAGCTCGGCGAACAGCGTCACCAGGCCGTCGGCGTGCTCGCGCAGCGCATCCGGCACGCGCCCCATCTCGAAGCGATGGTGGCGGCTCTCCTCGCCCTCGCCGAGCCCCTGGGGGCGGCCGGCGAGCTGGTGACCGAGCGCGAACGCCTCGCCGAGGCGCGGCTCCAGCACGTTGATCGCCTCCGGCAGCCCGGCCAGCAGGCGGGCCAGGGTCGGCTGCACGGCCAGTGCCTGATTGAGCTCGGTGAGCGAGCTCTTCAGGGTACGCAGCCAGCGCAGCGCCCCGCCGACGGCGACGCGATGGGTGAAGTGCTGCAGCGCCTTGTCGGGCAGGTGGTGGCCCTCGTCGAAGACGTGGATGCAGTCGCCCGGATCGGGCAGCACTACGCCGCCGCCCAGCGCCAGGTCGGCCAGCACCAGGTCGTGGTTGGCGACGATGACGTCGGCGCTGTCGAGGTGGCGACGGGAGCGGAAGAAGGCGCAGGCGGAGAAGTGGCCGCAGCGGCGGTTGGTGCACTGGCGGTGATCCACGGTCAAACGGCGCCAGTGGGCGTCGTCGATAGCCTCGGGCCAGCTGTCGCGATCGCCCTCCCAGCGCCCGTTGCCGTAGGCGTCGCCGAGCTCCTTGACCAGCGCCTGGAAGTCGTCGCCGCCGCTCGACAGCGACTGCTCGAAGAGCGACAGCGTCGGGTTCTCCTCGCCGCCGTCCAGCGCCTGGTCGAGGCGCGCCACGCAGACGTAGCGGCCGCGCCCCTTGGCCAGGGCGTAGTCGAAGGCGAGCCCGCTGTGGGCCTTGAGCGACGGCAGGTCCTGATGGAGCACCTGCTCCTGCAGGGCCACGGTGGCGGTGGCGATCACCAGCCGCTTGCCGCGGGCCTTGGCCACCGGCAGGGCCGCCAGCAGGTAGGCCAGGGTCTTGCCGGTGCCGGTGCCGGCCTCGAGCACGCAGACGTGCTCGTCGCTGGTCCGCCGGCCGGCGTCGTCGGCCTCGATGCTCGCCAGGGTGCGGGCGATCTCGGCGATCATCAGCCGCTGCCCGTAGCGCGGGGTGAGCCCCAGGCCCTCGAGCACGTGGCGATAGGCCTCCTGGATCTCGCCCTTCAGGACCTCGTCAAGCATGATGCATCCATAAAGAAACGCGGCTTTTCCGGTGACGGGCCCCGGCGTGCCGGACCATCGCGGAGGCGCTGTGAACCCTTACCTGGGCGCTACCGATTCCCTCCCTGGAATCGGACCTCCGCTCTGTCCTGCCACCGGCGCCACTCGCCAGGAGAGCAGGCGCCCGCGACACCCTTGTTCAGGCGGCGTGTTACAGCAGCCCTTCCGGCGGGTGCTCGCAGGGCAGCTTGTCGTTGATGTAGCGCTCGATCTCCGGCAGGGAGAAGGCGTCCTCCTCGCCGACGAAGCTGATCGACACACCCTTGGCGCCGGCGCGGCCGGTGCGGCCGATGCGGTGGACGTAGTCCTCCGGATCCTCCGGCAGGGTGTAGTTGATCACGTGGCTGACGTCCTCGATGTGGATGCCGCGACCCGCCACGTCGGTGGCCACCAGCACCTGGATCTCGCCCTCGCGGAACTTCTCGAGGGTGGCGATGCGCTGGTTCTGGGGCACGTCGCCGGAGAGCATGGCGGCGTTGATGCCGGCCTTCTCGAGCAGGTCGTCGAGCTTGCGCACCAGGTCGCGGCGGTTGCCGAAGACCATCACGCGCTCGAAGCTCTCCTGCTTGAGCAGGTTGACCAGCAGGCGCTGCTTGTCCTCGTCGCTGACCAGGTAGACCCGCTGGTCGATGTCGGCGGCATTGTCGACGGTGACCGCGATCTCCGCGTGGGCCGGCTGATGGGTCCACTGGCTGGCCAGGTTGAGGATGTCCTGGCTGAAGGTGGCCGAGAACAGGAAGGTCTGGCGCTGTTCGGTGTTCGGCGTGTGGCGGATTATGCGCTTGACGTCGGGAATGAAGCCCATCGACAGCATGCGGTCGGCCTCGTCGAGCACCAGCACTTCCACCTGGGTGAGGTCGACGTCGCGCTTCTCGTGGAAGTCCAGCAGGCGGCCCGGGGTGGCGACGAGGATGTCGAGCTTGTCGCCCAGCGCCTCGCGCTGCTTCTGGTAATCCATGCCGCCCACCACGCTCGCCACCTTGAGGTCGGTGAAGCGCGCCAGCGCCTTGGCGTCCTTCTCGATCTGCAGCGCCAGCTCGCGGGTCGGGGCCACGATCAGCGCCCGCGGCGCACCCGGCTTCTGGGCGTTGGGCGCCTCCTCCTCGAGGAAGTAGGCGAGGATCGAGATCAGGAAGGCCGCGGTCTTGCCGGTGCCGGTCTGGGCCTTGCCCACCACGTCGCCGCCGAGCAGGGTCTGGGCCAGCGCCTCGGCCTGGATCGGCGTGCAGTACTCGTACCCCAGGGCGTGGATCGCCCGCATCAGCGGCAGCGGCAGATCGAAGTCGTGGAAGCGCCACTTGCCCGCGACGGCGGGAACCTGGAACTGGCGCAGATCCCAGTTCGACTGACGCCGCCGCGGCTTGCGCCGACGACGCTTGGGCTTGCGGTTCTGGGCCGGTGCTGGGGTCTGTTCCGACTCGCTCATAGGCTGTGCTGTCTTGTCCGTATGGGTGGATGGGGTGCGTGACGCAAACCGGCATTGTAACAGCCTCCGGCGACGAGGGCGCCCCCGGACGCCTGCCGACGGTCGATTGCTGTCGGCGGGGGGAGGCTACGGCTGCTAGAATGGCGCCCTTACAAGCAGGAGTTGCAGCATGACACGCCGAAAGAAGACCCGCTCGCTGGCCGACAAGGTGCAGATCCGCACCGGCAAGCGCAAGGATTTCAAGAAGTGGCGCCACGAGAATCCCGATCAGGTGACCTCGTCGACCCGCTTCTCCCAGAAGAAGCGCCAGCAGCGCAAGCTGCAGGCGGCCCGCAAGCAGGCCCGCCAGGAGGCGGGCCAGCCCATCGCGATCCACCCCGACGCGCCCGAGCAGAAGGACGACTGACCGATGCGCCTGGTGTCATTCAACATCAACGGCATTCGTGCCCGCCTGCACCAGCTCGAGGCCCTGATCGAGGCCCACCGCCCGGCGGTGATCGGCCTGCAGGAGACCAAGGTCCAGGACAGCGAGTTTCCCGTGGCCGCCGTAGAGGCGATGGGCTACCGCGTCGAGTACCACGGCCAGAAGGGCCACTACGGCGTGGCCCTGATGATCGACACCGCCCAGTGCGGCGAGCCCGAGGCGATCTTCAAGGGCTTCCCCGACGACGGCGATGACGCCCAGCGTCGCATGATCGGCGCGCGGCTCGCGCCGGGCGGCGCCACGCCGATCACGGTCTGGAACGGCTACTTCCCCCAGGGCGAGAATATCGAGCACCCGGTAAAGTTTCCCCACAAGCGGGCCTTCTACGCACAGCTCAAGCACCTGCTGGAGACGCAGCACCGCGCCGACGAGCGCCTGGCGGTGATGGGCGACTTCAACATCTCGCCCGAGGACATCGACATCGGCATCGGCGAGGCCAACCGCAAGCGCTGGCTGCGCGAGGGCAAGACCAGCTTCCAGCCGGTGGAACGCGAGTGGCTCGCCGGCATCAAGGCCTGGGGCCTGACCGACAGCTATCGCGTCCGCTACCCGGAGGTCGACGACCGCTTCAGCTGGTTCGACTACCGCTCCCGGGGCTTCGAGCGCGATCCCCGGCGCGGGCTGCGCATCGACCATATCCTGGTCACGCCCCCGCTCGCCGAGCGCGTCGCCGACGCCGGGATCGACTACGACCTGCGCGCCATGGAGAAGCCCTCGGATCACGCCCCGGTCTGGACCGAGCTCTCGCTCTGATCGCCCGCCGGCGGGGCGCCCTGCCCCGCCTCGCCGGGCAGCGAGGCGAGCCACGCCTCGGCCTCCCCGGCGCCCAGTGCCCGGGCCCGCCTCAGGGCACGCCCCGCCAGCGCCTCCTCGCCCCAGCCGTGGGCGAGCTGGCCCAGGCGCAGCCAGTCGGCCGCCCGCTCGCTGTCACGGGCGACCGCCTCCCAGGCCGAGAGCGCCCGGGCGTGATAGCGGGCCGCCTCCCAGGCGGTGGCCAGCAGCCGCCGCAGGCGGGCATCGTCGTCCAGCACCCCGGCCGCGAGTCCCCTCTCCAGATGCTCGGCCGCCCGCGCCGGGGTGCCCCCGGCGAGGTGCAGCCGGGCCAGGCGCCTGAGATCCTGCGCGCCTGACAGTGCGCCCCGCCGCCAGCCGGCCTCCCAGAGCGCCGCGGCGAGCCCCGGATCCCCCAGTTGCTGCGCCAGGGCCGCAGCGCGACGCCATGCGGCCGGGCTGGCCTCGCGATCCAGCCCCTCGCGCAGCAGCGCCAGGGCCTCGCCGTCGCGACCCGCCCGGCGATAGACCGAGAGCGCCAGCGCCCGACGCGCCTCCTCCCGGGGCCGCGCCGCCAGTGCGTCCAGCCGCGCGGCGGCCGCCTCCCAGCGCTCGAGCTCGGCCAGCCAGCCGATCAGCCGCCAGCGCTCCTCGACGGGCGGCGCCGAGGCCGCCTCCAGCCAGCGGCCGAGGCGCGCCACGGCCGCGGCCGTTTCCCCCGCGGCGCGGTGCTGGAGCGCCGCCTCCCTGAGCCGCGCCCGACGCCAGGCCGCCGGCGCCGCCTCGCTTTCCGCCGCAGCGGAAAGCCACGCGGCGGCTCGGCCGTGCTCGCCCTGCCGGGCCGCGGCCCCGGCCGCCAGCTGCAGGTAGAGGGCCCGCGCCCAACGATCGGCGGCGTTGCCCCCCGCCAGGCGCTCGGCCTGTCGGCTCGCCTGCTTCCCCACCTCGGCCGGCGCCTGCGCGAGCCAGGCCTCGAGGCCCTCGAGGTCGCGGATGAAGCTCCCGGGCAGGGCCGGCTGGGCCTGCACCGGGGCCGCGGCCAGCAGCAGCCCGGCGGCGAGGCCGGCCAGCAGGCCTCGCGGGAAGGGACGACATCGAATCAACGCATGCGACATGGGCTCACCTCAGCTGAAACTCGAGTCGCTGGCGGGCACGCCGCAGGCGGCCGTCGGCCTCGAAGCGCCAGTCCGCCACGGCCCGCGTGGCCGCCTCGTCGAAGACGTGCCGCGGCCGGGCCTCGACCACCCGGACCGAGCCGGACTTGACCCGGCCGTCGGGGCGAATCAGGAACTCCACCACCACGTGCCCCTCGAGGCCGCGGCGCTGGGCGCGCCGCGGGTAGCTCGGCGGCACGCGCCGGGTGGGCGTCGCCTGCCCCACGTCCTGGACCGCCTGACTGCCCTGGCCCGAGGCGGCGGGAGGCTCCGTCGCCGCGGCCTCGGGAGCCGTTGCCGCGGCCTCGGGAGCCGTCGCCGACGGGGTTGGCTCGGACTCGGGCTCGGGCTTGCGTGCCGGTTCGGGTTCGGGCTCGGGCATCGGCGCCGCCTCGGTCAGCTCGGGCAGCGCGGCGTCCAGCTCGGCGACCTCCTCGGGCCGCACCGGCGGCGGATCAACCGGCGGCTCGGGCAGCGACAGCGTGCTGTCGGGCAGCGGTGCCGGTGGCGGCGGGCTGGGCGGCACCGGCCGAGGCGCGGAGGGCGCGCTGGGGGCGGGCGCCGGTGCCGCGGCCGGCGCCGTCACCGGCTCCGGGGCGGCGGCCAGGCGCATCGTCATGGCCGTCTCGCGCACCTCGATCTCCGCCTCGGGCGGCACCACCAGCAGCGCCAGCCCCCAGAACAGCAGCAGCGCCAGCGACGCGCCGGCGAGTCCCGCCAGGGGCCAGCGAATCACGCCCCCTCCCGGGCAGCGGCCACCGCGATCTGCTCGACGCCCGCCTCGCGCAGGCGATCCATCACCTCGACCAAGAGGCCGGTGGTGGAGGCGCGGTCGGCCTGGATCACCACGCCGCCCTGCTCGCTCACCAGCGGCGCCACGGCCTCGCCGACGCGGTGCGCGTCCACCGGCGCGCCGTCGACCCATACCGCGCCCTCGGCAGTCAGGGCCACCATCACCTGGGCCTCGGGCCGCGGCGTCGCGTCGCTGGACTGGGGACGCTCGATCTCCACCCCGCTCTCCTTGACGAAGCTGGTGGTGACGATGAAGAAGATCAGCATGATGAAGACCACGTCCAGCATGGGGGTCAGGTTGACCTCGCTGGTCTCGCCGCTGTCGGCACTCAGGCGACGCCTACGCATCGGGCTCCTCCACGGCGCGGGCCATGCGGTCGTGCAGCCGCTGGTCCTCGCGCCGGATGATGTGTTCGAGACGGGTGGTGAAGAGCAGGCCGGCCACCGCCACCGCCATGCCGGCCAGTGTCGGCAGCGTGGCCCGGGCGACGCCGTCGGCCATGGCCCGGGCCTGGCTGGTCTCGCTGGCGGCCAGCCCCTCGAAGACGGTGATCATGCCGGTGACCGTGCCCAGCAGGCCGAGCAGCGGGCAGAGCGCGACCAGTAGCCTGAGCCAGGGCAAGGGGCGGCGCAACCGCGCGATCAGCGCCTGGGTCCAGACCTCGCGCAGGGTCAGCGCGCTCCAGCTGGCATGCTCGTCGCGATCCACCCAGCGCGCCACCAGGGCCTGGCGCTCGCGCCGCCAGACGAAGCGGAAGTAGCACCAGCGCTCCAGCGCCAGCGAGAAGAGCAGCATCGCCACCGCGCCGATGGCCACCAGCACCGGCCCGCCGGCCTGGCCCAGCCAGGCGAGCGGCGCGGTGGCGCCCGTCATCACCTCAGGCCAGGGAAGCGGCATGATGCGACTCGCGACGCGGGGCGGAGGCCGGCAGGGCCTCGAGGTGCTCGGCCAGCGCGGCGCTGGCCCGCCCCTCGATCACCCCGGAGAGCCAGCGGCTGCGGCTGGACAGCGCGGTGTGGGCGAGCATCAGCGGCACCGCGGTGATCAGGCCGAGCACCGTGGTGACCAGCGCCTGGCTGATGCCGCCGGCCATCAGCTGCGGGTCTCCGGTGCCGAACACCGTGATCGACTGGAAAGTGCCGATCATGCCGGTCACGGTGCCGAGCAGTCCCAGCAGCGGCGCCACCGCCGCCAGCAGCTTGACCAGCGCCTGGCCGCGCTCGAGCCGCGGCAGCTCGGCGAGCAGCGCCTCGTCGAGGCGCGCCTCCAGCGCCTCGGGCACCAGCCCCTGGCGCAGCGTCTGCACCTTGGCCAGCACCCGGCCCAGCGGATTGTCATCGCGCAGGCTCGGGTCGTCCCGCAGCTGGCGACGCAGCCGCGCGCTCACGATCATCAGGTAGCCGTACTGGCCCAGCGCGATCAGCAGTCCCAGCCCGCCCAGGGCCACCACCACGTAGCCCACGGCGCCGCCCTGGTGGAAGCGCGCCAGCAGGTCGGGGCGCTGGGCCAGCGCCTCGAGCAGCTCGCCGCCGGTGGGATCGAGGGTGACCCGGTCGCTCTCCCCGGCCGCGAAGGCCGCCAGGGTCTCGCCGGCGTCATCGGGGGTCGCGGCCAGCGCCGCCGGCGGCAGGTCCGGCGAGTCGCGCCGCAGCCAGCGCCCGTCGCCGATCATGGCAAGATCCCCCAGCCGCAGCACCTCCCGGGGCTCGACGCGACCGTCGACCGAGGCCACCGGCAGGGTCAGCCGCTCGAGGCGCCCGGTCTCCCGGGTGAAGGCCATCAGCGCATCGGCCAGCGCCTCGATCCGGGCGAGCTCGGGCAGCGCATCCGCGTCGCCGCGCGCGGGCAGCTCGGGCCCGTCGAGGGTGAGCCAACTCTGGCCGAGGGCGTCGCGCAGCTCGCCGACGTGGCGCTCCAGCACCGGCTTGACGGCGGACAGGTCGCCGCCCTGCTCCTGGCGTCGAGCTTCCAGCGCCTCGCGGCGCGCCTGCTGCTCGTCGCGTCGCGCCTCGAGGGCCCGGCGGCGCTCGGCCGCCGCGTCGCGGCGGGCGCGGGCCGCCTCGACGGCGCGGCGCAGGGCCTCGCGATCGTCGACCAGCGCGGCCAGCCGCGCCCGGTCCCGCGCGAACTCGGCCTGACGCGTCTCGGCGAAGGAGGCCGGGGCGTCCTGCCGAAGCTGGGGGTCAGGCTGCGGAGCGGGCTGAGGGTCGGTCTGGGCCTGGAGCGGCGCCGCCGGCAGCACCAGGGCGCCGCACAGCAGCAGGCGGCGGGCATAGCGTGACAGCATCATGAGGCCTCACCCCCGCGCTCGTGGGTCGTCTCGGCTCGGGAGATTGGCTGGGAGACCGGCAGCGTCAAAAGCTCCGGGGCCCGCTGCTCCCGGGCGATGCGCAGGCCGTTCTCGAGACTCCGGCGCGCCGCCTTGTCGAGGGGCTGCCAGGCCCGGTCGTCGGCCTTCCAGACACCGCCCTCGCGGCCGTCCGGCGTCAGGTAGTAGAAGCCGACCCGGCCCAGCCGCAGGAAGTCCACCTCCCGTTCGCCGTCCAGCAGGCCGCGCCAGGCGTCCAGCTCGCGGCCGTAGGCGAGCTCGCCGCGCCAGGCGGCGAGCACGCGATCCAGGCGCTCGGCGGGCGACAGCGCCGGATCGGAGAGCGAGCGCTCCAGGCTCGCGACCCGGGCGCGGCGCTCGTCCCGAAGGAACGGCAGGTCGGCCTCGATCCAGCCGTCGAGGCGCTCGACCATCCCCCGCAGCAGGGGCGGCAGCCCCTCGCGGGTCGTCGCGGCGCCCGCCAGGGCGCGTTCGCGACGCGAAAGCGTCTCCGTCTGGCGCTCCACCACGCGCTCGAGCTCGGCGTTGTAGGCCTCTACCCGCTGCGCCTCGGCCCGGGCCCGGCGCAGCTCGCCGATCAGGCGGCGGGTCTCGTCGTCGGCGGTGTCGATGCGCGTCTGCAACTCGGCCTGGCGGCGCTGCGCCTCGGCCGACCGATCGACCAGCGATTCCTGGGCCTGCCCTTGAGCCTGGGTCAGGCCGGCACCGCAAAGGCCGACGACCGCGACGAGCGCGGCGGGGAAGCGAAACATCCTCACGATGGCTCTCCGGTAAAGGTCTCGGACGGGCCGAGACAGTGACACAAATGGGAATGCTTATCAATGCATTCCATTCCGAGGCGCGTCCGGAAAAAATCTCCCCCGCCGGTTCAGAACCGCCGGGCGAATCCGTCGTGATCAGGACAAGGCAATAATCGATAATGATTATCAATAAAATCCCTGATCCCACTGGAGCGACCATGATACAGCCGGACGGCGCCTGCGGGCGGCCCAGCCGCCTCGACCCTCCCCTCTTGAATGCCCGGCATGCCGAGGCCTACTGGCAGCAGGCGACGCGCTGCCTCGATCTGGTACGGCGCAAGGTGGCCGACGTGGACCGCCCCTTCAGCGGGGCGCGACCCGAGGAGCTTGCGGGGCTGTTCGAGGCCATCGACCTCGACGCGCCCCTGGGCGAGCTGCGCCCGGCCCTGGAGGAACTGGAGCGGGTCTACCTGGACGACGCCGTCTACTTCCACCATCCCCGCTACGTGGCGCATCTCAACTGCCCCGTCGTGCTGCCCGGCGTGCTGGCCGAGACGCTCCTGTCGCCGATCAACTCCTCGCTGGACACCTTCGACCAGAGCGCCGGCGGCACCCTCATCGAGCAGTCGCTGATCGACTGGACGGCACGGCGCCTCGGCCTGGGCGAGGAGGCCGACGGCGTCTTCACCAGCGGCGGCACCCAGTCGAACCTGATGGCGCTGATGATCGCCCGGGACCACCACGGCGCCAGTCTCGCCGATCACGGCGGCAACAAGCACGAGGGCCTGCCCGCGGGCCATCGCCGGCTGCGCATCCTCGCCTCCGAGGTCAGCCACTTCAGCCTGCAGAAGTCGGCGGCGATCCTCGGGCTCGGCTACCGGGCGGTGATGCCGGTGGCCTGCGACGCCCGCTACCGCATGGACCCCGCGGCACTGAAGGCGCGCCTGGAGGAGTGCCTGGCGACGGGGCTGATCCCCATCGCCGTGGTGGCCACCGCCGGCACCACCGACTTCGGCAGCATCGACCCCCTCGAGGAGATCGCCGCGCTGTGCCGGGCGCACGGCATCTGGCTGCACGTGGACGCCGCCTACGGCGGGGGCCTGCTCTGCTCGCGGCGCTTCGGCCACCGCCTGGCCGGCATCGAGCACGCCGACTCGGTCACCGTCGACTACCACAAGACCTTCTTCCAGCCGGTGAGCTGCAGCGCCTTCCTGGTGCGCCGGCGCCGCGACCTGCGCCACGTCACCCACCACGCCGACTACCTGAATCCGCTCTGCCAGGCCGAGGCCGGCACCCCGGACCAGGTCAACAAGAGCCTGCAGACCACCCGGCGCTTCGACGCCCTCAAGCTGTGGCTGACCCTGCGCATCTTGGGCGCCGACGCCCTGGGTGAGATGTTCGAGCGGGTCATCGACCTGGCCGGCGAGGCCCACGCCGAGCTCTCCCGCCATCCGGCGTTCGAGGTGCTGCTCGACCCGCCCATGAGCACCCTGGTGTTCCGCTACCGCCCGGCGGGCCTCGACGAGGCCGCGCTCGACGACCTCAACGCCCAGGTGCGCGCCGCACTCTCCCGCCACGGCGAGGCGGTGATCGCCGCCACCCGGGTCGACGGCAAGCGCTACCTCAAGTTCACCCTGCTCAATCCGGAGACCCGGCTCGCGGATCTCACCGCCATCCTCGAGCGCATCGTCCACCACGGCCGCGCCTGGTGCCACTCCCGGACCCCGGCCCGCGCCGCCGCATCCTGATCTTCAGCGAGAGACGACCATGACACACTCCCTTCAAGACGTTCGCGTCCACGACTTCATCGCCATCGGCCTCGGCCCCTTCAACCTGGGCCTGGCCTGTTTGACCGACCCCCTCGAGGAGCTCGACGGCCTCTTTCTCGAGCGCCGCGACGGCTTCGACTGGCACCCCGGCCTGCTGCTGGAGCAGGCCACCCTGCAGACCCCCTTTCTGTCGGACCTGGTCACCATGGCCGACCCCACCAGCCGCTTCAGCGTGCTCAACTACCTGAAGCAGCAGGGCCGGCTCTACAACTTCTACATCCGCGAGAACTTCTTCCTGCTGCGCAACGAGTACAACCGCTACTGCCAGTGGGCCGTCGACCAGCTCGACACCATCCGCTTCGCCACCGAGGTGACCCGGGTCGACTTCGACGACGCGGCGGGGATCTATCGGGTGAGCTGCCGCGACACCGCAAGCGGCGAGGCCCGGGTCCACCTGGCCCGCCACCTGGTGCTCGGCACCGGCACCACGCCCTACCTGCCGGAGGGCTGTCGCGACCTGGACCCGCGCCCGCTGCACGCCAGCGAATACCTCGAGCACAAGGCCGAGCTGCAACGCCAGGAGGCGATCACCCTGGTCGGCAGCGGCCAGAGCGCCGCCGAGATCTACCACGACCTGCTCGCCGACATCGACCGCTTCGGCTACCGGCTCGACTGGATCACCCGCTCGCCGCGCTTCTTCCCGCTGGAGTACGGCAAGCTGACCCTGGAGATGACCTCGCCGGACTACATCGACTACTTCCACGCGCTGCCCGAGGCCACCCGCGACACCCTGATGCAGCAGCAGAAGAGCCTCTACAAGGGCATCAACCTGGAGCTCATCGACGCCATCTACGACCTGCGCTACGCCAAGGCGCTCGGCGGCGAGGTGCGCTCCGAGCTGCTCACCAACGCGAGCCTCGAGACCTGTCGCTTCGACGCCGCGCGTGGCGAGTACGAGCTGACCCTGTGGCACAAGGAACAACAGCGTCACTTCCGCCACCGCACCCCGGCGCTGCTCATGGCCACCGGCTACCGCTACCAGATGCCGGACTTCCTGGCGCCCATCGCCTCGCGGATCGCCTTCGACGAGGCCGGGCGCTATGCGGTAGGCCGCTTCTACGACATCGACGGCGGGCGCGGCGAGCTCTTCGTGCAGAATGCCGAGCTGCACACCCACAGCCTGGTGGCGCCGGACCTCGGCATGGGCCCCTACCGCAACGCCTGCATCATCCGCGCCCTGACCGGCCGGGAGGTCTACCCCATCGAGGAGCGCATCGCCTACCAGCGCTTCGGCGCCCCCGGCGAGGCCGTCTTCGAACCGATGGACGCGCAGCCCGCATGAGCCCGACCCCCTGGCTGGTGGCCGTGACCGCCGTGGCCGTTATCAGCGACGCCATGCTGCTGCCCTTCTACCCGCAGTTCTTCGCCGCGCGCTTCGGCGTGGAGGACCCCTCTCACGTCGGCGCCTACCTGGCCATGAGCTGCCTGGTGGTGATGCTGGCGCTGCCCGCCTGGGCGCGCCTGGCGCGCTCGGTCGGCACCCTGCGCCTGCTGATCGGCACCCAGGTCGTGGCCGGGGGGCTGAGCCTCGCCTGCGCGGTGGTCACCTCGCTGCCGGGGTTCTGGGGGCTGTCGCTGGCGATGCTGGTCGCCAAGGCCAGCTACCTGCTGGTCTATCCCTACCTGATGCACTTCGCCCCCCGGGATCGCCACGCCACCCTGATCGGCACCCTCTCGGTGGTGGTGCATGCCGGCGGCATCCTCGGTGCCGTGATCGGCGGCCTGGTGCTGGAGCACTGGCAGGCGGCCCAGGTGTTCCAGGTGATGGCGGTCAGCGACGCGCTGCAGGTGGCGGTCTGCCTGCTGCTCCTGCGCCGTGGCCGGGCGCCTCACTCTCTCCCCCATGCGGCCCCCGCCACCCCGCCGGCCCCGGGCACCAGCGGCGCCATCCTGCGCCTGGGCCTGGTGATGCTGCTGTTCTACCTCAGCGCCACCCTGGCCCGGCCCTTCTTCGCCCAGTACTGGGCACTGGCCTCGGGCCTGTCCGGCGAGCTGCTGGCCGGCGCGGTCTTCGCCATTCCCGGCGGCGTGGCCGTGGCGCTGCTGGCCCTCGACCTGCTGGGCCGCCGCCCGGGTGGCGAGGCCATCGCGGCGCCGCTGGCCATCGGCCTCACCGGCCTGCTGCTGCAGGCCAGCGGCGAGATCGCCGCCCTCCTGGCCGGCCGGCTGCTGTTCGGCTGGGCGCTGTTCCGCGTCACCGTGCGCCTGGAGGTGCGCCTGTTCCGGCTCAGCACCCCCGACCGCTACGCCAGCGACTTCAGCAAGATCCACCTCTTCCAGGGGCTCGGCGTGCTGATCGCCTCCTGGGGCGCCGGCCGCCTGGTCGACGCCCAGGGCCCGACCGGCCCCTTCCTCGTCGCCGCGCTGGGCTTCGCCCTCTGCGCTCTGGCCCATCGCCTGCTGCTCACCACGGCCGAGGCGACCCCGGCGCGGCCCATCGATCCCGTTTCTGCAAGGACCCGACCATGACCCTCTTCCAACCGACCCCGACCACCCGCGCCTGCTTCTCGCGTCATGCCCTGGGGCTTGGTACCTTCAGCCTGCGCCCGCTGCACCTGCCCGAGGACCTGGCGCTGATCCACGCCTGGGTCAGCGCTCCCCGGGCCCGTTTCTGGGGCATGCAGGGCCACTCGCCGCAGCGCGTCCAGGCCTTCTACCGCGACCTCGCGGAGTGCGAGCACGCCCAGGGCTACCTGGGGCTCGTCGACGGCGAGCCGGCCTTCCTGGTGGAGTGCTACGACCCGCGCCACGACCCCATCGGCACGCACTATGACGTCGCCGAGGGAGATCGCGGCATGCACTTCCTGGTGGCTCCGACCGACACGCCCCGTTCCGGCTTCAGCGTCCAGGTGATCACCACCATCCTGGCCTTCCTGTTCGAGGACCCCGCCACCCGGCGGATCGTCGTCGAACCCGACATCGCCAACCGCAAGATCCATCCGCTCAACCGCCGGGTCGGCTTCGTCTACGACCGCGAGGTCGCGCTCGAGGACAAGACCGCCCACCTGGCCTTCTGCGACCGGGCGAGCTTCGCCGCCGCGGTGAGTGCCGAGAACCCGCGCCTGGACCCGACCCTCGTCGCCGACCCGGCCCGCGCCGCCGCCCACCTGACGCCCGAGCGCTGGGCCCGGGCCAACCGCTGGCTGATCCGCAAGGCGATCGCCGAGTTCAGCCACGAGCGCCTGCTGGCCCCCGAGCGCCTGGATGGCGACGAAGGCGCCGGCACGTATCGGCTGACCGCCCCCGAGGGCGGCGTCGAGTACCGCTTCCGTGCCCGTCGCCTGGCCCTGGATCACTGGGCCATCGACCTCGCTTCCCTGGAGAAGCGCGTCGACGGCGCCCCGGCCGAGCTCGACGCCCAGCGCTTCATCCTCGAGTTTCGCGAGACGCTTGCCATCGGCGAGGCGATGCTGCCGGTCTACCTGGAGGAGGTCGCCAGCACCCTGTTCGGCGGCGCCTACAAGCTCGCCGGCACTCGCCCCGACGCCGACGGCCTGGTCGACGCCGACTTTCAGACCCTGGAGGCCGCCATGACCGAGGGTCACCCGGTGTTCGTGGCCAACAACGGCCGCCTGGGCTTCGATGCGGTGGACTACCACGCCTATGCGCCGGAGGCCGCCGCCCCCATCACCCTGGTGTGGCTCGCCGTGCACCGCGAGGACGCCCACTTCAGCGCCATCGAGGGGCTCGACTACGAGAGCCTGCTGCGCGAGGAGCTGGGCGAGGCGACGCTCGCCGACTTCCACCGTCGGCTCGCGGCCCGGGGCCTCGTCCCCGCCGACTACCTGCTGATGCCGGCGCATCCCTGGCAGTGGTTCCACAAGCTGGCCATCACCTTCGCCGCCGAGGTGGCCCGGGGCCGCATCGTCTGCCTGGGCTACGGCCATGACCAGTATCGCGCCCAGCAGTCGATCCGCACCTGGTTCAACGTCAGCCAGCCGAGCCGGCGCTACGTGAAGACGGCGCTGTCGATCCTCAACATGGGCTTCATGCGCGGCCTCTCGCCGAACTACATGCGCGCTACCCCGGCCATCAACGACTGGATCAAGACCCTGGTCGAGAGCGACCCGGAGCTCACCGCCCAGGGCTTCACGGTGCTGCGCGAGGAGGCGGCCATCGGCTTTCGTCGCGATGCCCTCGAGCCGGCCTTCGACCGCTACAGCGCCTACAAGAAGATGCTCGCCTGCCTGTGGCGGGAGAGCCCGGTGCGCTACCAGCGGGACGGCCGGCGACTGATGACCATGGCCGCCCTGCTCCACGTCGACGCCGAGGAGCGCGCCCTGCTGCCGCGGCTGATCCAGGCCTCGGGGCTCGCCACCACCGACTGGCTGGACCGCTACCTGCGGGTCTATCTGCGCCCGCTGCTGCACTGCTTCTACGCCTACGACCTGGTGTTCATGCCCCACGGCGAGAACCTGATCCTGCAGCTCGAGGACGGCGTGCCGGTGCGCGCGATCATGAAGGACATCGCCGAGGAGATCGGCATCATGAACACCGAGGTCGAGCTGCCCGAGGCCGTCTCGCGCATCGCCGTGGAGGTGCCCGAGCCGCTCAAGGTGCTCTCGCTCTTCACCGACGTCTTCGACTGCTTCCTGCGCTTCATGGCACCGCTCCTCGTCGACCAGGGCGACCTCACCGAGGACGCGTTCTGGGCGCGGGTGGCCCGCTGCGTCATCGACTACCAGCGGGACCATCCCGAGCTCGCCGAGAAGTTCGCCCGCCACGACCTCTTCGCCCCGGAGTTCACCCGCTCCTGCCTCAACCGCCTGCAGCTCAACGACCACCAGCAGATGATCGACCTGGCCGACCCGGCCAGGAACCTCCAGTTCGCCGGCACCCTGGTCAACCCCATCGCCGCCCATCGGCCGAGCCCGGCCGAGGCCCGGGCGACCGAGGACGCCCTAACCTGACGCCGGCGTCGAGCCGGGCTTCGCCTTTCGGGCGGCGCCCGGCTCGCCCGCGGTGATCACGCCCCTCACGCTCATGCCACGCAACGCTACGGTTCCCAGGACGGAGCTCCCATGACGGCCCATACCGATCTCGATGCCCTCTTCCAGCGTCACGCCACGGACCTCGCTGGCTACCTGCGGCGCCAGCTGGCCTGCCCCCACCTCGCCGAGGACCTCTGCCAGGAGGTCTTCCTGCGCCTTGGCCAGCACCCCGAACCCGCCCGCCTCGACGAGCCCCGGGCCTACCTGTTCCGCATGGCCCGCAACCTGGTCATCGACCATCACCGACGCTGCCGCTCGCGGCCCGTCAGCCAGCCCCTGGACGACCCCGCGCTCTGCCTCTCCTGTCCGCGCCCCTGCCCCGAGGAGGTCACCGAGCGTCGCCTCTGCCTGATGCGCCTGCGCGAGGCCCTGGACGCCCTGCCGGAACGGCTGCGCCAGGCGCTCACCTGGCACCGCCTCGAGGGGCTGACCCAGGCGGAGATCGGCCGCCGCCTCGGCGTCTCCGAGCGCATGGCCGGGCGCTACGTGGCCCAGGCCATCGAGCGGTGTCGAGCCCGGCTGGAGGACGCCGCCTGACACATAAGGCTTACTTGATAACGATTATTGTTTTATTTATCATCCAGCGACGACGTTCCCGGCGGAGGCCCCATGACCCACGCGCTGTCGACGCTCTATATCGGCCCCCTGGAGGGCCTGACGCCGCCCCGGGTCGCGCCGACGCCCGGCCCGAACGCCCTGCCCGCCAGCATCCTGCTCGAGCCGGCCTACCTCACCGAGCTGTTCGAGCGCTTCGGCCGAAAATACGGCCACGGCGACCGCCGGGCGGTGGCCTCGCTGTGGTCCAAGTGGCACTTCAGCGCGCTGGCCGCCCATGGCCTGGCGGCCAACCTGCTGCTCGAACGCGACCTGCCGCTGGGGCTTCATGAGCTGCACCTGGTGCAGTCCGACGAGGGCCAGACCGCCGGACTGGTGCTGCCCCATGCCGGCCGGCCCCTGGCCGAGCTCGAACCCGAGTCGCGCTTCGCCACCCTGCTCGACGCTCACCTGACGCCGCTGGTCGAGGCCCTGGCCGCGGCCACCGGCGCCTCGCCCAAGGTGTTCTGGAGCAACGCCGGCAACTACTTCGAGCACTTCGCCGGCGCCCTGGCCGACCACCCCATGGCCGGGCCTGACGTGGGCGACCCCGCGCGGGCGCTGATGGAGCGCCGCACCCTGCCCGATGGCCGCCGCAACCCGCTCTTCCGCCCAGTGCGCTACGTCACCCCCGCCAAGCCGAACCAGCCCGCGCGGGTGCGTCGGCTGTGCTGCATCCGCTACCTGATCGACGAGCTGGGCTACTGCGCCAACTGCCCACTGGAGTGTCGCCGCGGCGCCACGGCGGCGAGGGGCGCGGGGATGGCCAAGGCGAGCGCATGAGCGCGCGTAGCGCCCCGGCGCACTCTCACACCCTCCGGGACCTGCACGCCTATGGCCGGCACTACGGCCTCGACTATCGGGTGCCGGGCCTCTCGCCCCGCGCCGAGGTGCCGGTGATGACCGGGACGGTGCGTGAGTTCTCACCGCGCCCGGGCATGCAGCTGGTCGCCTCCGACGTGGAAGTGATCCATCGCTACGACTCCCTCTCCCGCACCCCTGCGCCACTGTCCATCGTGGTCATGCTGGAGGGCTACGCCGACGTCAGCCTCGAGAAGCGCACCCTGACGCTGACCCCCGGCATGGCGCTGAGCATCCGCCTCGATGCAGGTCACGGCCTGCGGGCGACGCAACCCGCCGGCCAGCGCCTGCGGGCCCTCACCCTCGGCCTCGACGAGAGCTGCCTGGCCCGGCTCGGGATGCGCCCGCCATGCGCCGACGCCTGCCCGCTTCGGGCCTGGCGGCTCCCCGAGCCGCTCCGCCTGGGCCTCGAGCAGGCCCTCGCCGCGCTGCTGCCCGGCGAGGCCCAGCGCCTGCTGCTCGAGGGGCTGAGCCTGCAGCTGCTGGCCCACGGCGGCGGCCTCGACGTCTCGCCGGCGTCGGACACCGCCCGGCTGACGCCCCTGGAGCGCCGGCGACTGGAGCGGGTCCGCGACATCCTCCACCACGATCCCGCCGCCGAGCATCGCCTCGCCGACCTGGCCGAGCTCGCCGCCATGAGCCCCGCCAGCCTGCGGCGCAAGTTCCAGGCGGCCTTCGGCCGCAGCGTGTTCGACTACCGGCGCGAGTGCCGACTGGCGCTGGCCCACGACTATCTGGCGCGGGGCTGCAGCGTCCAGCAGGCCGCCCACTTCTCGGGCTACCGCCACGCCAGCAACTTCGCGACCGCCTTTCGCCGCCACTTCGGCTACCCGCCGAGTTCCCTGCCACCGGCGACCTGATCACCTCGAATAGCCTCTTGAGCATTCGGCATACCCCGCCGGGCGGGCAAAAGGGAATACTTCTCATTCCCTAAAGCCACACGCTCTCAGCAAGGATGTCCCGCATGCCGACTCCACGTCCGCTGGCGCTGGCGGTGTCGCTCGCCACCGCAAGCCTCACCCTGACGGCCCACGCCGAAGAGGCCGAACGGCTCTCCACCCTGACCGTCACCGCCCAGGCCGCCACCAAGACCGAGACGCCCTTCAACGAGACGCCGCAGTCGGTCTCGGTCATCGAGAACGAGGAGTGGGAGGCCCGCGGCGCCGAAACCGTGCAGCGCGCCGCCGACTACACGCCGGGCGTCTATACCAACCAGATCGGCGCCTCCAACCGCTATGACTATCTGGTGCTGCGCGGCTTCACCGACGGCAGCGTCAGCAACACCTTCCTCGACGGCCTCAAGGTAATGAGCGATGGCGGCTCCTTCAGCTCGCTGGTCGTCGATCCCTGGTTCCTGGAACGCATCGAGGTGGTCAAGGGGCCGGCCTCGGTACTCTATGGCCGCGCCTCCCCGGGCGGCCTGGTAGCCCAGACCAGCAAGCGCCCCGAATTCGAGCACAGCGGCGAGGTGCGCCTCGGCATCGGCAACAACGCCCAGCGCAGCGCCGCCTTCGACCTCACCGGCCCGCTGGACGACGAGCGCCGCGTGGCTTTCCGAGTGACCGGCCTGGCACGAGCCGCCGACACCCAGTTCGGCCCGGTGGAGGAGGAGCGCTACGCCTTCGCCCCCCAGCTGAGCTGGGACGTCACCGACGCCACCAGCCTCACTCTGCACGCCTACCTGCACAAGGACCCCGAGGGCGGTTACCACTCGGGCCTGCCCTACGAAGGCACGGCGGAAGATCGCAACGGCCGTCGCATCTCCAATGACTTCTTCGAGGGCGAGGAGGACTTCGACAAGTTCGAGCGCGAACAGACGCTGGTGGGCTACGAGCTGGAGCACCGATTCAGCGACGCCCTGACCGGCCGCCAGACACTGCGCTACACCGAGTCCGACGTCGAGCTGGAGCAGGTCTACGCGTTCGGCTGGGCCAGCGACACCGAACTCAACCGCTACTATTCCAGTGGCGACGAGTCCCTCAAGGCCCTGGCGGTGGACAACCAGCTCGAGGCCCGCCTCACCACCGGGGCTGCCGAGCACACCCTGCTGGCCGGCGTCGACTACCAGCAGCGCGACAACGACGTGGTGTGGGGCTCCGGGGCCTTTCCCACCATCGATGCCTTCGACCCGCAGTACGGCGCCGAGCCCACCGCCTTCTATCCAGACGTGCGCCAGAAACGCGAACTGGAGCAGACCGGCGTCTACCTTCAGGACCAGCTGGCCCTCGGCAACTGGCGGCTGAACCTGGGCGGCCGTCACGACTGGGTCGATATCGCCAACACGGACCGAGACACCGGCGTGACCGGCGAGCTGGACGATACACAGTTCAGCGGCCGCGCCGGAGCCCTCTACCTGTTCGACAACGGCCTGGCGCCCTACGCCAGCTACACCACTTCCTTCAGCCCCAACGCCGCGACCGACCAGAACGGTGACCTGATCGAGCCGTCCCAGGGCGAGCAGGTGGAGACTGGCCTGAAGTTCCAACCGGCCGGTACCCAGGATCGCTACAGCGTGGCGCTCTTCCATATCACCCAGGAGAACCTGGCCACCAAGCGCGCCAGCGAGACCTTCTTCCGCGCCACCGGGGAGATCGAATCCCAGGGCGTCGAGCTGGAGGCCCATACCCGGCTGACCGATAACCTGCGCCTGCAGGTCGGCTACAGCTACACCGACGTGACCCTTGAGAAGACCGGCGATGCCAACGAGGGCAACACCGACAACTGGGTGCCCCGCCATCAGGCCTCGGTCTGGGGGCAGTACACCGTCCAGCAGGGCGGGCTCGCCGGACTGGATGCAGGCCTCGGGGTGCGCTACTACGCCGATATCTACGCCGACGAGGCCAATACCGAGAAGGTGCCCGACTACACCCTGGTCGACGCCACCCTGGGCTACGACCTGGCCAAAGCAGGTTTCGAGGGCGTCTCGGCGCGGCTCAACGTCAGCAACCTGCTCGACGAGGAGTACGTCGCCGGCTGCAGCGACATCGACTTCTGCTACTTCGGCGCCGAGCGCAGCGTCAAGGCCACCGTCAGCTACACCTTCTGACCCTCGCGCCTCACCCACTGCAGATGCTTGCCGGCGGCCCTCGGGCTGCCGGTTTTTTCGTGCCCGAGTGCCATCGGTGATGCCTCGGGTAATGAAAAAGCCCCGGCGAGCGACTCTAGAGAACCTGGGCAGGTGTGAGGGGTAAGACCGCACCGATCGCCCCCACGAGCTCGGCCGCGGCGATCCCTCCCTCAGCAACGACAAGGGCCCACCCCGTTACCGGGGTGGGCCCTGGATGGCCTGGTCGGGCGAGGCGATGGCTCAGTAGGTCCAGGTCAGGTTGGCCATGACGTGGCGCGGGGCGCCGTAGAAGCCCTGATCCCACTTCAGGCTGGTCAGGTAGGTCTCGTCGGTGACGTTGTTGACGTTGAGCGAGCCGGTGAGATGGTCGCTGAAGTCATAGCTCGCCATCAGGTCGACCAGCGCATAGGCGTCCTGGCGGGTCTTGCCGTCGGCATGGGTGCGCTCGCGCTCGATGTCGTCCTGCCAGCGCAGCCGGGCGCCGACCTTGAGCGCCTCCAGGGCGGCCGGCCGGTAGCTGGTGGTGGCGCGTACCAGGTGGCGGGGAATGTAGGTGTTGGTGGTCTCGCCCTCGGCGTCCTCGACCTCCAGGTAGGTGTAGCCGGCACTGGCCTGCCAGCCCGGCGCCAGCTCGCCGGCGAGGGTCACCTCGACGCCTTCGCTGGTGATGCCGTCGGCCGCCTTGTAGGCCTCGCGCCCGTTCACTCGACCGTCCGGCTGGGCCACGTTGTCCTGCTCGGTGCGGAACAGGGCCAGGGCGGCATCCGCGCCCCCGTCGAAGACGTCGGCCTTGAGCCCCAGCTCATAGCTGGCCCCCTCGATGGGATCGAGGTACTGGCCGCTGCGGTCCATCTCGGTCTGCGGCGTGAAGATCTCGGTATAGCTGGCGTAGAGCGAGGCGCGGTCGGTCAGGTCGTAGATCAGGCCGGCATAGGGCGTCAGCTCGTTGTCGAGGCTGGTGTCCTGGGAGCTGCCGTACTGCTCGCCCACGGTATCCAGCCAGCTCACCCGGGCGCCGGTGACCAGCGTCCAGCGGTCGGCCAGATCCAGCTTGCCGGCCCCGTAGGCGCTGCGCTCCTTGACGGTGGCATCGCCCACGGTGGACGGGAACGCCGCCCAGGCATCGGGCTCGGGGTAGTCGCCGTTCCAGTCGTCCAGCGGCGGCACGCCCTGGCCGCCCGCATCGAAGCTCGCCGTGGGGTAGCGCGACGTCTGCTGGTTGCGGCTCTGGCTCCAGTCCGTGCCCAGCACCAGCTGATGCGTCCGCCCGAACGCCTCGACGTCGCCCTTGGCGTGAACGTCGGCGACCCACTGCTCGAGATGGCGATCGTACTGGCTGAGGGTCAGCTGGTCGTCGGTGATGGCGCCGGTGTCGGCATTCGGTACGCCGTAGATGTAGAAGAGCTGGGTATCGGAAACCATGTCCAGATGCGTCAGCGTGCCCGTGAGCGACCAGTCGTCGGAGAGCCGCTGGGTCAGCTCGACGAAGCTGCGCTGCGTTTCCACGTCCCAGTAGGACCAGTTCGGCGCCACGCTGGTAGAGCGGTCATAGTCGGTGGAGTTGCCGGCCGAATCGTAGAGCGGCAACGCCCCCCACATGTTGCCGTCGGTGTCGTTCTGCTGCCAGGTGTGCCCCAGCGCCAGCCGGGTGCTGTCGGTCGGGTCCGCCTCCAGCACGCCGTAGAGCAGGCCGCGCTCGCGGTGCAGCCGATCCAGGTAGGAGTCGCCCTCCTGCCCCACGGCGACCAGGCGGCCGCGCACCCGGCCCGCGTCGTCGAGGGGGCCGGAGACGTCAACTTCCAGGCGACGATGGTCCCAGCTGCCCAGGGTGGTCGACACCGAGGCCTGGGGCGTCGCGGTGGGCCGCTTGCGGATGAAGTTGACGGTGGCTGCCGGATTGCCCGACCCGGACATCAGGCCGGTGGCGCCGCGCACCACCTCGACGCGGTCGTAGAGGGCGGTATCCATGTCGCCGTGGACGTTGTTGTAGGGCATGGGCAGGCGCAGCCCGTCGACCTGGAAGTTCGAGACCTCGAAGCCGCGCGCGGTGTAGTAGGTCCGGTCGGTCTCCAGCCGCTCTACCGTGACCCCCGGGGTGCTCTCCAAGACGTCGTTGATGGCGTCGAGACGGAAATCCTCGATCTGGGCGCGGGTGACCGTGGAGACGGACTGCGGCGTCTCGCGGGGTGTCAGGTCGAGCTTGGTCGCGGTGCTGGTCTGGGCGACCCGGTAGTCATCGGCGCCCTCGGTGACCAGCGACAGCGCCTCGGCCTCGACGGTGACCGTCTCGAGCGCTTCGGCGGACGCGGCCTCCTCGGCCAGCAGGGCGGGCGAGCCCAGCACGAGACTGCCGAGGGTGGCGAGGCCGAGGGCGCGGCGCACGGCCTGGGCAAGGGGGTCGACCCCGACGCGGCGGGAAGCGGATGGGAACATGGGGAAGCAAGCCTCTGGGTCTTATGCACAGGAACGCGCATGATAATGACTCGCATTGATAACAACAACCCAATTGAAACTTATTCTCGTTGGAAGCGTCCGCGTCGACCTATCGCCTCGGCGGCGGCCCTGCGGCCGCCGCCTGGAGGCAAAGAACGAGGCTCGCGTCAGTCCGAGGTCGCGATCGCCGCCTCGACTTCGCCGGTCTGCACCCGCCACTGGGCGGCGTAGCGGCCGTCCCGGGCGAGCAGCTCGGCGTGGGTGCCCCGCTCGACCACGCGACCGGCCTCGATGACGGCGATCGCATCGGCGTGGACGATGGTCGAGAGCCGATGGGCGATCATGATCACGGTGCGGCCGTGGCCGATGCGCGCGAGGGAGCGCTGGATCGCCGCCTCGGTCTCGTTGTCCACGGCGCTGGTGGCCTCGTCGAGCACCAGGATCGGCGGATCCTTGAGCAGCGCCCGGGCCAGCGACAGCCGCTGGCGCTGGCCGCCGGAGAGACGCACCCCGCGCTCGCCCACCGCGGTGTCGAGCCCCTGGGGCAGCGCCTGGATGAAGTCCCAGGCCTCGGCGGTGCGCGCCGCCTCGACGATCTCGGCCTCGGGAGCATCGGGCCTGCCGTAGGCGATGTTGTCGCGCACCGTGCCCTCGAACAGGTAGACGTCCTGGCTGACCAGGCCGATGGCCCCGCGCAGCGACGCCAGCGACACCGCGTCGATGGGCTGGCCGTCGACGGTCACCCGCCCCGCGTCGGGGTCGTGGAAGCGCAGCAGCAGCTTGATCAGCGTCGACTTGCCGGAGCCGGTAGCCCCGACCAGCGCCAGGGTATGCCCCGCCGGCACGGCCAGGTCGATGCCCTGGACCCCGGCGCCCCCCTCGTCGTACCGGAAGCTCACCGCCTCGAAGGCCACCGCGCCGCGCACCGGCGCGGCCAGCGCCTCGGTGGCCTCATCGCGCACCCGGATGGGCGTGGCGATCAGGTCGAGGATGCGCCGGGTGCTGGCCATGGCGCGCTCGAAGAGGTCGATCACCTGGGCCAGCCCGGTGAGCGGCCACAGCAGCCGCTGGGTGAGGAACACCAGCACACCGTAGGCGCCCACGTTGAGCTCGCCCGAGAGCGCCATCATGCCGCCCACGGTGAAGGTGGCGAGGAAGCCGGTGAGGATCGCCATGCGGATCACCGGGATGAAGGCGGAGCTCAAGCGAATCGCCCGGCGGTTCGCCGCCACGTAGGCCTCGCTGGCGGCCTTTAGGCGCTCGGCCTCGCGGGCCTCGGCGGTGAAGCTCTTGATGGTGGCGATGCCCGCCAGGTTGTTGGAGAGGCGGCTTGAGAGCTCGCCGACCCGTTCGCGGACGTCGGCGTAGAGCGGCCCGGCCTTGCGCTGGAAGTAGAAGGCGCCCCAGACGATCAGCGGGATGGGCGTGAAGGCCAGCAGCGCGATCAGCGGCGAGAGCACGAAGAACACCGCGCCCACCGCCACCACGGTCACCGCGACCTGGATCATGGCGTTGGCGCCGCCGTCGAGGAAGCGCTCGAGCTGGTTGACGTCGTCGTTCATGGTCGCCACCAGCTGTCCCGAGCTGCGTGACTCGAAGAAGCCCATGTCCAGCCGCTGGGCATGCTCGTAGGCGTCCTGGCGCAGGTCGGCCTGCAGCCGCTGGGCCAGGTTGCGCCAGAGGATCTGGAACAGGTACTCGAACAGCGACTCGCCGGCCCAGATGAAGAAGGTCAGCACGCCGAGCACCAGGATCTGCTGCTCGGCGGTGGTGAAGCCGAGCCCGGCGACGAAGCTCTCCTCCTGGTTGACCACCACGTCGATGGCCACGCCGATCAGGATCTCCGGGGCGATATCGAAGAGCTTGTTGAGGATCGAGCAGAGGGTGGCGGCGAGGATGCGACGCCGATAGCCCCGGGCATAGCGCAGGAGGCGCCCCAGGGCCTGGAAGCTGGAAGCGGTGGAAGACATCGAGACGGTCCTTGTTGGCGGGTGCCCAAGCCTACGGCATGTCGCCGCCCCAGCCAACCAATAGTATTGATAAGTATTATTATTTGGCTTACGCTTTGCGAAAATACTCACCGCCTCTCCGGGGCGGCCTTCCGCGAGCGGAGCCCCCATGATCGAAACGCGCGCCGCCTCCTTCGAGGTCAACGGCCAGTGCCTGCTTGAGCCCCTCGACCTGGAATTCGCCCAGGGCCGGGTCCACGGCCTGATCGGCCACAACGGCTCGGGCAAGTCGACCCTGCTCAAGCTGCTGGCCCGCCAGCAGGCCGCCAGCCGGGGGGAGCTTCGCCTGGACGGCAAGCCGATGACGGCCTGGGGCCATCGCGCCTTCGCGCGCCGGGTCGCCTACCTGCCCCAGCACCTGCCCGCCGCCGACCAACTCACCGGCCGCGAGCTGGTGGGCTTCGGCCGCTACCCCTGGCGCGGCCTGCTGGGCCGGCACGGCCGCGACGACGAGGCGGCCATCGACCGTGCCCTGGCCCTGACCCATACCGAGTCCTTCGCCGACCGCCAGGTGGACACCCTCTCCGGCGGCGAGCGCCAGCGGGTCTGGCTGGCCATGCTGCTCGCCCAGGGCAGTCGCTTCCTGCTCCTCGACGAGCCCCTGGCGGCGCTGGACGTCGCCCACCAGGTGGAAGTGCTGGCGCTGACCCGCCGGCTGTGCCGGGAGCTCGACCTCGGGGTGATCATCGTGCTCCACGACATCAACATGGCCTCGCGCTACTGCGACCGCCTGGTGGCCCTGCACGGCGGCCGCCTGCTGGCCCAGGGCACGCCCGAGGAGATGATGAACGGCGACACCCTGAAGGCCATCTACGGCATTCCCATGCACGTCATGGCCCACCCCCGTGGCGGGCACCGCGTCGCCATCGCCCACTAGTCACGCTGCCCCTGACCATGGAGCTCGCCGTGTTTTCCGGATCGCCCCGCCCTCGACGCGCCCCGACATGGCTCGCCGGCCTGGTCGCCGCGCTTTTCGCCGCCGCGGCGCCGGCCGATGCGCCACGCCTCGCCACCCTCGACTGGACCCTGGCCGAGACGCTGGTCGCGCTCGATGCGCCCCCCGTCGCGGTCGCCCAGGTCGAGGCCTACCACGCCTGGGTGGGCGAGCCGGCCCTGCCCGCCTCGACCCTCGACCTGGGGCTGAGAAGCCAGCCCAACCTGGAACGCCTGGCGAGCCTCGCCCCCGAGCGCATCCTGATCTCGCCGATGTTCGCCAACCTCGCGCCGCGTCTCGAGCGCATCGCCCCGGTATCGTCGCTGCCGCTCTACCGCCCCGATCGCGACACCTGGACGGAGATGCGCGAGTTGACCCTGTCGCTCGGCGAGCTGGTCGAGCGCCCCGCGGCGGCGACCCGGCTGATCGGTGAGACCGAGGCCCGACTCGACGCCCTGCGCCGGCGCCTCGGCGAGACCACGCCGCCACTGGTGGTCGTACAGTTCATGGATCGCCGCCACGTGCGTATCTTCGGCGACAACGGCCTCTACCAGGCGGTGCTCGACCGCCTCGGCCTCGACAACGCCTGGGACGGTCCCACCAACGCCTGGGGCTTCTCGCTGGTGGGCCTCGAGGCGCTGGCCGGCCTCGACGCCCGGCTGGTGGTGGTGGAGCCCTACCCCGCCGGGGTCCGCGAGCGCCTGGACGACGGCGGCCTCTGGGGTCACCTGGTCGAGGCGAGCCGCGGCGCCCCCCTCGTGCTGCCGCCGGTGTGGAGCTTCGGCGCCCTGCCCTCGGCCGCGCGTTTCGCCGAGCAGCTGGTGAGTGCCCTGGAGGCCGGCGATGCCGCCTGACGCCCTCGCCTCGCGCCAGCCCTGGCGCCCCCGGCTGACGCCGACCCTGCTCTGCCTGCCGCTCGCCCTCGGCGTGCTGGCCCTCGTCCTCGACCAGCTGCTCGACGGCCCTGGCCTGGAGGCCGGCCTGGCCGCGCTGCTCGACCCCGCGTCGCCGGGCGAGGCCGCCACGAGCCTGGTACTGCACTACGCCTGGTGGCCGCGGCTCGCCATGGCGCTGATCGCCGGCGGCGGCCTGGCGCTCGCCGGGGTGCTGATGCAGCAGGTGCTGCGCAACCCGCTGGCCGCCCCCGCCACCCTGGGCGTGGCGAGCGGTGCCAACCTGGCGCTGATGGCCGCCTCGCTGATGGCCCCGGGCCTGCTGGGGCTGGGGCGGGAATGGGTCGCGCTGGCCGGCGGCGGCCTGGCCATGGGACTTGTCTTCGCCCTGGCCTGGCGGCGCGGCCTGGCGCCGGTGGTGGTGGTGCTCGGCGGGCTGGTGGTCAACCTCTACTTCGGGGCACTCTCCATGGTACTGCTGCTCTTCCACCAGGAGGAGCTCAAGGGGCTGCTGATCTGGGGCGCCGGGTCGCTTTACCAGAACGGCTGGCAGGACGTCGCCTTCCTGGCGCCGCGCCTGGCGATCGGCGGCCTGCTCGCCTGGCTGCTGCTGCGCCCCCTGGCGGTCCTCGCCCTCGACGAGGCGGGCGCCAAGAGCCTCGGCGTCTCGCTCAAGCACCTGCGCCTCGCCGGCCTGGGGCTCGCCGTCTTTCTCACCGGCTGCGTGGTGAGCGTGGTGGGGATCGTCGGCTTCATCGGCCTGGCGGCGCCCAATATCGTGCGCCTGGCCGGCGCGCGGCGCCTGGGCGCGCGCCTCGCCTGGTCGACGCTGCTCGGCGCCCTGCTGCTGGCCGCCACCGACCTGGCGCTGCAGCGCGTCTCGAGCCACCTGCCCACCCTGATCCCCACCGGCGCCACCACCGCGGCCCTGGGCGCCCCGCTGCTGCTGTGGCTGATCCCGCGGCTGCGCCTCGGCGGCGAGACGCCCCCCCGCGAGGCCCGGACCCTCGGCCATCGCCATCCGGTCCCGCGGCGGCTGGCCGCCGGGCTCGCCATCGCCCTGCTCGGCGTGGGCGCGGTCGCGGTGCTCGCCGGCCAGGGGGCCAACGGCTGGCAGTGGGCGTCTCCCGGCGACTGGGGCGTGCTGCAGTGGCGCGCGCCCCGGGCGCTGGCTGCCGCCGCCTGCGGGGTGATGCTCGCCCTCGCCGGCACCCTGATCCAGCGCCTCACCGCCAACCCCATGGCCAGCCCCGAGGTGCTGGGCATCAGCGGCGGCAGCGCCATCGCCCTGATGGGCGCCATCTTCCTGCTGCCCGCCCCCGGCAACCTGACCCTGGTGACCGCCGGCACCCTGGGGGCACTGGCCAGCCTGGCCGTGCTGGTGGGCCTCAATCGCGGAAGCGGCTTCCAGCCGGAGCGGCTGCTGTTGACCGGCGTGGCGATCACCGCGCTGTTCGAGGCGATCAAGGGCGTGGTGCTGGCCGGTGGCGACCCACGCGGCCAGCAGGTGATCGCCTGGCTCTCCGGCTCCACCTACTACGTCGACCCGACCGCCGCGCTGGCGGTGGCCGCCGCGGCCCTGCTGCTGGCCCTGGTCGCCGCGCCGCTGGAGCGCTGGCTCGACATCCTGCCGCTGGGCGGCGCCACCGCCTCGGCCCTGGGGCTGCCCCTGGCCCGCGCGCGACTGGCGCTGCTGCTGATGGTGGCGCTGCTCACCGCCGGGGCCACCCTGGTGGTGGGGCCGCTCTCCTTCGTCGGCCTGCTGGCCCCGCACATGGCCCGCCTGCTGGGTTTCACCCGGGCCCGGGCGCATCTCGCCGGCGCCGCGCTCACCGGCGCCCTGCTGATGGTGCTGGCCGATGGCCTGGGCCGCCAGCTGCTGTTCCCCGAGGAGATCCCGGCGGGCCTGGTGGCCTCGCTGCTCGGCGGCGCCTACTTCATGTGGGGGCTGCGACGCCTGTGAAGGAGGCCAGGGCAAACGCCTGTCATTCCGCGTTGCCGCCTGCCCGACGCTGCCCTAGGATATCGCCCATGCTGCCGACACGCTCCTTACGCGGCCGGGCCGGACGACGCCGTCTCGCCCTGGCCCTTGCCTGTGCCCTCTCCCTCTGGCCCCTGCTGAGTCCGGCCCATCCTCACGGCTGGGTGGACGTCTCGGTGCGCGTCCAGGTGGATGAGCGCGGTCGGGTCGAGGCCCTGCAGCAACGCTGGCGCCTGGACCCCCTCTACAGCCTGCTGCTGCTGGAGGAGCTGCAAGCCGCCGAGGGCGAGGCCCCGATGGAGGCGCGCCTCGACCAGCTCGGCGTGGAGATCCGCCACAACCTCGCCCCGCAACACTACTTCACCCACGTCACCCAGGGCGGCGAAACGGTCGCGCTCGGTGAGGTGGAGCACCTCACCACCCTGGCGCGGGACGGCCGCGTCGAACTCATGTTCCGGCTGCCCCTGGCCGAGCCCCTGCCGCTCGGCCAGGGGCCGATGCACTACCGGATCTATGACCCGACCTACTATCTCGAGGTACTGCACGAGGCGGAGGGCGACACCCCCCGGCCCGACGCGCTGGTGGTGACGGGGGCCGACTGCGAGACGCGTATCATCGCCGCCGATCCCGACCCGGCCCGGGTCGCCGAGGCGGCACGCCTGGACCGTGATGCCCAGGCGCCGGAGGGGCTGGGACGCTTCTTTGCCGAGACCGGAGAGGTGCAATGCGATCCTCCCTGACTCCCGCCGAAGGCGCCCCGCGCCTCCCATGGCCCTGGCTGATCGGGCTCGGGGGACTGGTGCTGGCGGTGCTCGGCCTGGCCTGGATCGCCTCCGGCCAGGGATTCGGCCTGCAATTGGTGGCCTGGCAGCGCGACCTGCACCGCGCCCTCACCGAGGCGGTCGCCACCCTCGACGCCGTCCCGAGCGCGACTGCCTGGTTGAGCCTGCTCGGCCTCAGCTTCGGCTATGGCATCTTCCATGCCGCCGGTCCCGGCCATGGCAAGGCGGTGCTCTCCACCTACCTGCTTAGCCAGGGCGGCGCCCTGCGCCGGGCGCTGCTGCTCTCCTGCCTGGCCTCGCTGCTCCAGGCCGTGGTGGCCATTGCCCTGGTCACCCTGCTGGTTCATGGCCTCGGCTGGCTGACGCGCCAGGCCATGGGATCGGTGGTCTGGCTGGAGCAGGCCAGCTACCTGCTGGTCGCGATGCTGGGGCTCTGGCTGTGCTGGCGCGCACTGCGTCTGCCTCGTCAGGCGGCGGTCCATGATCATGCGCACGATCACCAGGCGTGCGACTGCGCCCACCACCTGACACCCCGCCAGGCCGAGGACTGGCGGGGCGCCCTGGCGGTGGTGGCGTCGATCGGCATGCGGCCCTGCAGCGGCAGCGTCCTGCTGGTCGGGGCCGCCTCCTTGCTCGGCCACTACTGGGCCGGGGTGCTGGCGGTGCTGGCCATGGCGGGAGGCACGGCCCTGACGGTCTCGGCGCTGGCCCTGGCCAGCGTCGTGGCCAGGGGGTGGGCCGAGCGTCGCCTGCAGCACTCCCTCCGCTGGCAAGGGCTCGAGCGAGGCTTTCGTTGGGTCGGCTTCGCGGGGGGCCTGCTCATCCTGCTCCTGGGCCTCTCCCTCTTCATGACCGGCATTCGCGCCCCTGGGGATGTCCTGCTCCTTAACGCACCGTCTCCGGGCCCGTCGCCCTCCGCCTCGCCGTTCGGCGGCGGCTAGCTCGTTTCCTGCCGATGGCCCCGGCCAACGGGCTCGACGGCGCCCGCTTCCTGCGGGCTGCAGGCCGCACCCGCGTGCCGCTACCAAGTCGCCATGAAAAAACGCCGCGCCTCTAAAAGGCGCGGCGCCAATGCGGGTCCGGAGCGGCGGGACCACTATCCCGCCTGACGATCTCAGCCGATGGCGTTCTGGTAGCGACGCTCGACGTCTTCCCAGTTGATGACGTTGAAGAAGGCCGCCACGTAGTCCGGACGCTTGTTCTGGTACTTCAGGTAGTAGGCGTGCTCCCAGACATCCAGGCCCAGCACGGGCCAGCGGCCCTCCATGATCGGGCTGTCCTGGTTGAGGGTGTTCTCCACCTTCAGGGTGCCCTCCGGCGTGACACTCAGCCAGGCCCAGCCACTGCCGAAACGGCCCAGTGCGGCCTTGGTGAAGGCCTCCTTGAAGGCGTCGAAGCCGCCCAGTTCGCTGTCGATGGCCTCGGCCACCTTGCCGTGGGGCTGACCGCCGCCGTCGGGCGACATCATCTGCCAGAACATGGAGTGGTTGGCGTGACCGCCGCCGTTGTTGATCACGGCCTGGCGGTGACTCTCCGGGACATGGTCGAGGTTCGCGATCAGCTCCTCGACGTGCACCTCCTCCAGTCCGGTGCCCTCGAGGGCGGCGTTGAGGTTGTTGACGTAGGTCTGATGGTGACGGGAGTGGTGAATCTCCATGGTCAGCGCATCGACGTGCGGTTCCAGGGCGTCGTAGGCATAGGGAAGATCAGGAAGGGTATGCGGCATGATGCTTCCTCCTTGCGGGTATCCGTGGGGCCGTCGCCCCGATTCACCACCAAGGATGGCAGAGAAGCGCACTTGTTGCTAATAGTTCTCGTTATCTCTTTTATAGCTCCCGTTAATCAAGGATATGCTCCCTATACGGCCGACCTACGACAAGGCCGGCCCCCGAGGAGGGGCCGGCCTTGAGGAGACGCGCAAGAGCGGGTTACAGCTTCTGCTCGAGCTCCGGCAGGTCGTCGAACGGGTCGCCGACGAGGCCGGTAACGATCAAGAGCGCGACCTGGAAGATCCCGATCTTCCGTTACAGCTTCTGTTCCAACTCCGGCAGGACGTCGAACAGGTCGCCGACCAGGCCGTAATCGGCCACCTGGAAGATCGGCGCCTCCTCGTCCTTGTTGATGGCGACGATCACCTTGGAGTCCTTCATGCCCGCCAGGTGCTGAATGGCGCCCGAGATGCCCACGGCGATGTAGAGCTCCGGGGCGACGATCTTGCCGGTCTGGCCGACCTGCATGTCGTTGGGCACGAAGCCGGCGTCGACCGCGGCGCGCGAGGCGCCGATGGCGGCACCCAGCTTGTCGGCGATACCGTCGAGCAGCTTGAAGTTCTCGCCGTTGCCCATGCCGCGTCCGCCGGAGATGACGACCTTGGCCGCACCCAGCTCGGGACGGTCGCTCTGCGCCAGCTCCTCGCCGACGAAGCTGGACTGGGCGTTGTCGACCACGACGTCCACGGCCTCGATGGCGGCGCTGCCGCCCTCGGCGACCGCGTCGAAGGCGGTGGCGCGCACGGTGATCACCTTCAGGGCGTCGTCGCTCTGCACGGTGGCGATGGCGTTGCCGGCGTAGATCGGCCGCTTGAAGGTGTCGGCACTCTCGACCGCGATGATCTCGGAGAGCTGCGCCACGTCCTTCAGCGCCGCGACCCGCGGCAGCACGTTCTTGCCGGTGGTGGAGGCCACCGCCAGCAGGTGGCTGTAGTCGTCGGCCAGTTCGGCCAGCAGCGCGCCCATGGGCTCGGCGAGCTGGTGGGCATAGACGGCGTGGTCGGCGACGCGAACGCGGCTCACGCCGTCGAGCTTGGCGGCCGCCTCGGCGATGGCGGAGACGTTCTCGCCGGCCACCAGCACGTCGATGTCGCCACCGATCTCTTTCGCCGCGGCGACCACGTGGGCGGTGGCGCCGGCCAGGGCGCCGTCATGGTGTTCGGCCAGGACGAGAATGCTCATGAGATCACCTTGGCTTCGTTCTTGAGTTTGTCCACGAGCTCATCGACGGAGCCCACCTTGACGCCGCCCTGGCGCTCGGCCGGCGGCTCGACCTTGACCAGCTTGACCTTGGAGGCCACCTCGATGCCAAGCTCCGCCGGGGTCTTGACGTCCATCGGCTTCTTCTTGGCCTTCATGATGTCGGGCAGCTTGGCGTAGCGCGGCTCGTTGAGGCGTAGGTCGGTGGTGACGATCGCCGGCAGGGTCAGTTCGACGGTCTGCAGGCCGCCGTCGATCTCGCGGGTCACCTTGGCCTTGTCGCCCTCGACGACCACCTCGGAGGCAAAGGTGCCCTGGGGCAGCCCGGTCAGCGCCGCCAGCATCTGGCCGGTCTGGTTGTTGTCGGTGTCGATGGCCTGCTTGCCGAGAATCGTGAGGCCCGGCTGCTCCTCCTCGACGATCTTGGCCAGCGCCTTGGCGGCACCCAGCGACTCGACCCGCTCGTCGGTCTCGACGTGCACGGCGCGATCGGCGCCCAGCGCCAGCGCGGTGCGCAGCTGCTCCTGGGCGGCCTTGGGCCCGACGGTAGCGACGACCACCTCGGTGGCCACGCCCTTCTCCTTCAGGCGCACCGCCTCTTCCACGGCGATCTCGCAGAAGGGGTTCATGGCCATCTTGACGTTGGTGAGGTCGACGTCGGAGTGGTCCGGCTTGACCCGGATCTTGACGTTGTAGTCGATGACGCGTTTGACCGCGACGAGTACCTTCATAGTGTCCTCGCTTGGTTCACTCTGGGAACCTGATGATGAGAGAAGCGGCCTCGACCACCCAAGCGAGCGGGCGGGAAACACGCCTCCTTGGAACCGGCCGGCATACTCTTATGCGTTTCATGCAAGCGTTTGATAGGCGCTGCAGCGAAAAACGTTCCCAATGTGCCATGACCGGCCCGGATCAACAATCCCCGGCCTGACGGGGCCCATTCCTGCCTGCACCGCCCCCTGCACCATCGCAGGGGGTGACCCTTTACCGCTATTATGCCTATCATGAGACATGGCTAGAAGCAAACGACCGTTTTAAATCCTATCGACGTTGGTCGCATCCGCCGGCCGCGTCCTCGGGGACAGAAGGAGAAGAGCAGGTGGAAGAACAAGTCGAACGCGATTCCATGGACTTCGATGTGGTCATCGTCGGTGCCGGCCCCTCGGGCCTCTCGGCGGCGTCGCGCCTGATGCAGCAGGCCAACGAGGCCGGCCAGGAGCTGACGGTGTGCGTGGTGGAGAAGGGCTCCGAGGTGGGCGCCCACATCCTCTCCGGGGCCGTCTTCGAGCCCCGCGCCCTCAACGAGCTGTTCCCCGACTGGGAGGAGCGCGGCGCGCCGCTGACCACCCCCGCGACCCGCGACGAGCTCTATCTCCTCAAGGACGCCGAGAAGGCCCAGAAGCTGCCCAACGCCCTGGTACCGAAGACCATGCACAACACCGGCGGGGACATCACCCGCTACGTGATCAGCGCCGGCAACCTGTGCCGCTGGCTCGCCGAGCAGGCCGAGGCGCTGGGCGTGGAGATCTTCCCCGGCTTCGCCGCACAGGAGGTGATCGTCGAGGAAGGGGTGGTCAAGGGGATCCTCGTCGGCGACATGGGCGTGGGCGCCGACGGCCAGCCCAAGGACGGCCACATGCCGGGCATGGAGCTGCGCGCCAAGTACACCCTGTTCGCCGAGGGGGCCCGCGGCCACCTGGGCAAGCGGCTGATCCGCGACTTCGAGCTCGACGCGGGCAAGGACCCCCAGCACTACGGCATCGGCCTGAAGGAGCTGTGGGACGTCCCCGCTGAGCAGCACGAGCCGGGCCTGGTGCTGCATGGCTCCGGCTGGCCGCTGGACAAGCAGACCCACGGCGGCTGGTTCCTCTATCACGCCGAGAACCAGCAGGTGGTGGTCGGCCTGATCATGGACCTATCCTACCAGAACCCCTGGCTCTCGCCCTTCGACGAGTTCCAGCGCATGAAGCACCATCCGGTGCTCAAGACGCACCTCGAGGGAGGCAAGCGGGTGGCCTACGGCGCCCGGGCCATCGCCAAGGGCGGCCTCAACTGCCTGCCGAAGATGACCTTCCCCGGGGGCCTGCTGATCGGCTGTGACGCCGGCACCCTGAACTTCGCCAAGATCAAGGGCCTGCACACCGCCATGAAGTCCGGCCTGGTGGCCGCCGAGGCGGTCTTCGAGGCCCTTAAAGAGGGCGACGAGGGCGGACGCGAGCTCACTTCCTTCACCGAGAAGTGGGAGGCGAGCTGGGCCTACCAGGAACTCGACGAGAGCCGCAGCTTCGGCCCGGCGATCCACAAGTACGGCACCGTCGGCGGCGGCGCCTACAACTTCCTCGACCAGCTGCTCGGCGGCAAGCTGCCCAACGTCCACGACACCACGCCGGACCACGCCACCCTGAAGCCGGCGGCCGAGTGCGAGAAGATCGACTACCCGAAGCCCGACGGCAAGCTCTCCTTCGACAAGCCCTCCTCGGTGTTCCTGTCGAACACCAACCACGAGGAGGACCAGCCCTGCCACTTGAAGCTGGCCGACCCGGAGCTGCCGATCCGCGACAACCTGCCCACCTATGCCGAGCCGGCAAGCCGCTACTGCCCGGCCGGGGTCTACGAGGTGGTCGAGGCCGACGATGGCACGCCCAAGTTCCAGATCAACTTCCAGAACTGCGTGCACTGCAAGACCTGCGACATCAAGGATCCCGCCCAGAACATCACCTGGGTGGCGCCGGAGGGCGGCGGCGGGCCGAACTACCCGAACATGTAACGCATGCCCCGCCTAAACGGCCCCAACGAAGCGGCCCCGCCATTGGCGGGGCCGCTTCACGTTCCGTGGCTGGTGTCGATCGAGCGTCCGCGTCGCGTCAGTCGCCGGTGGCGATGGGGCGCGCGGGGTCCGTGATCCACTCGCTCCAGGAGCCGACGAAGAGCTTCGGCAGCGCCCGGCCCGCCACGGCGTAGGCCAGCACGTTGTGGCAGGCGGTGACCCCCGAGCCGCAGTAGGCGATCAGCGCGTCGGCCTCGGGCAGCTCGCGGGCGAGCATCGCGGCGCGCTTGAAGTGGCCGCCGGCGTCGAGGTTGTCGGCGCTGGGGCGGCATACCGCGCCGGGGATGTGGCCGGCCACCGGGTCCACGGGTTCGGCCTCGCCGCGAAAGCGCTCGCGGCTGCGGGCGTCGACCTTCAGGGCATCGGCGGTGGCGACCTCGTCCACCCCGACGAGGGCCGTGTCGCGATAGGCCGGCTGCCAGCGCGACGGCGCCGGCACGGCGTCCGGGTCGCCATCCTCGCGAAGCTCGCCCCCCGCGGCCAGCCAGGCCTTCACCCCGCCGTCGAGCAGGCGCACGTCGGGATGCCCCGCCCAGCGGGCGAGCATCCACCAGGCCCGCGCCGCGGCGAGCTGCCCGCCCATGTCGTCGTAGACCACCACCGGCTGATCCGGCGTGATGCCCAGCCGCTGCAGCACCGCGGTGAAGGCCTCGGGGGCGGGCAGCGGATGCCGGCCATCCGCCCCCGGCGCGGCGGCCAGGTCGCGATCGAGGTCGAGGTGGTAGCTGCCCGGCAGGTGCGTCTCGATCCACAGCCGGCGACCGGCATCGGGCTCGCCCAGGCGGGCGCGACAGTCCAGCAGGCGGGGCGGTCGGGGGCCCTCGAGGGCATCAACCAGGGTGGCGGCCGAGATCAGCGGCTCGTTCATGCGTCGACTCCGTCCAGCAGTTCGATGGGGGCGCGACAGGCGATCAGTCGGCGCCGGCCGGCCGTGCGGAAGCGTACCTCGATCACCGGGTTGTCGGGGTCGCCCTCGACCACGTCGATCTGCCCCTCGCCGAAGACCGCATGGCGCAGGGCCTGGCCGACCCGGAACTGGCCCGGGGCGATGTGCCCCGGCGCGGGTGAGGCGGGGCGAGCCTTCGCCAGCGGCAGCGACCGGCCCAGCGCCGTCAGGTAGCGGCCGACCAGCGCGGGGTCGGCAACCTCCAGCGGGGCGCCCGCCCCTTCCCCGGCCCCCTCGGCCTCGGCCAGCCGCCGGGCGACCCGCTCGCCGTCCTGCCAGGCGGATTCGCCGATGAAGCGGCTGGGGCGGTGCTCGCCGCCGTCGTGGAGCAGCACCAGGCGCTCCTGGGCGCGGGTGATGGCCACGTAGAAGAGGCGCCGCTCCTCCTCCAGCCGCGCCGGGGTCAGCGGGTTGTCGCGGGTGTAGTGGGGAAAGTCCTCCTCGTTGGTGCCGGCCAGCAGCACCAGCGGCCACTCGAGCCCCTTGGCCCCGTGCACGGTGGTGATCAGCACGCCGTCCTGGCGGTTCTCGACCGGACGGCACAAGAGCTCGATGAAGGCGGCGGTGTCGTGGCCGAGCTCCCGGGCCTGCTCGACCAGCACGTCGAGCAGCCGCACGTCCTCCTCGCCCTTGTCACGCCGCGCGGCGGCCCGCTTGAGGACCTTCTCGGCCTCCACCGCCTCGAGCACGTGCTCGAGCAGGCGGGCCGGCGGCCAGGCCGAGCGCCGCGGCAACTCGCAGAGCAGCGCCCAGCGCCGCTTCAGGGTACGCCGCTGGTGGGGCTTGAGCCCTTCCAGCAGGGGATCGTGACGCTCCGGCCAGCGCTGGGTCTCGGCCAGCCGGGTGGCCAGGGCGGCGATCCGCTCCCGGGCCACGAAGGAGGTCGGCTGGGCGAGCAGCAGGGCGAGGTGCCCCGGGTCCTGGAGCAGCCGGGGCTCCAGGGCCAGGCGCAGGTAGCCCGCCAGGGCCTCCACCAGCGGCAGGCGGAAGACGAAGCGGTCCTCCCGGGCCAGCCGGAAGGGGATGCCCTCGCGCAGCAGCGCCAGCTGCAGCGGCACCGAGAGCGCCCAGCTGCGCACCAGCAGGCAGGCCTCGTCGAGGCCCCGCCCCTGGCGCTGCCAGGCGGCGAGCTCGTCGAGCAGCGCCGAGCCGCCCTGCCCCACCGCGAGCCCGGTACAAGGATTGCCGGGGGCGGCCAGGCAGAGCTGGTCCGGGCGCCGGCGGTTGGCGGCGATGGCGTGGTTGGCGGTCAGCGCCAGGGCGTGGCCGTGGCGGAAGGTGGTGGAGAGCGGGTAGTCGTGCGCCGCCCCGAAGGTGGCGGTGAAGTTCTCCAGCATGGTGTCGGGGTGGGCGCCGCGCCACTCGTAGATGCACTGGTTGGCATCGCCCACCGCCATCACCTCGGCCTCTCGGCCGGCGAGCAGCGCCAGCAGGCGCTGCTGGGCGGTATTGATGTCCTGGTACTCGTCGATCACCACGTGATCGAGGAAGCCCTGCACCCGGCGCCGGAGCGCGGCGTCCTCCTCCAGCGCCCGCAGCGGCCGGTAGAGCAGGTCGGCGAAGGTCATCAGTCCCTGCTCGGCCAGCAGCCGCTCGGCGTGCTCGAAGGCGGCCACGAAGTGGCCGGTCTCCTCGCCGAAGTCGAGGCGCGCGTGCAGCTCGGCGGGCGAGGCCATCTCGGCCTTCACCAGCCCGCAGAAGTGGGCCAGCGCCTCGAGGCGCTCGGCGTCCAGCGCCGTCTCCCGGGCCTCGGGCTCCTCGGCGAGCGCCGCCAGGGTCGCCTGGCGCAGCAGCCGCTCGAGCTGCCAGTCGGCGGTGAGCAGCTGGCGAGGCGCCAGCGCGCCCCAGCGGGTCAGGCTGGCGGAGAGCCGGTGGCCCAGCGAGTGGAAGGTACGCACGTCGGGCAGCGCCTGGCCGGCCGGTGCCATGGCCGCGAGCCGGGCCTGGAAGTCCTCCCGGGCCGAGCGGTTGAACATCAGCACCAGTATCCGCCCCGGGGGCACGCCACGCGCCAGCAGGTGCAGCACCCGGGCGACCATGGTGGTGGTCTTGCCGGCCCCGGCCACGGCCGCGACCCGGGCGTGGCCCTGCGCGTGGGCGACCACCGCCCGCTGCTCGGCGGTCAGCGACGGGCTCGCGGTAGCACCCTCGCTCATGGACCCTCGCCGTCCCGGCGCTCGTCCGCCTCGAGCCGGCCGAGGGGTTGCCAGACGCCGCCGCTGGTCAGGCCCAGCTCCAGGGCGCCCTTCTCCCCCTTGCGAGTCTCGGCTCCCTCGACGAGGCGGTAGTAGACGTTGCGCCCCAGCCGGGCGGCGAGGCCGAAGCGGATCGGCACCTCGGGGACCGTCTCCCCGGCCGGCGTCTCGCTGAGGGTCAGCCGGCAGCCATCGTCGAGGCGCACCCGATCGCCGACGTTGGTGGCTAGCCACCAGTCGCCATCGGCGTCGGGCTCGGCGTCAACGACCAGGAAGGGACGATCCTCGACGCGGATGCGCTGCATCTCGGCCGGCGTGACCAGCCAGTAGTCGCCGTCCGCCTCGCGGCGCAGGATGGTCGACAGCAGCCGCACCAGCCGCGGCCGCGCGATGGCCGTGCCCTCGTGGAGCCAGCGCCCGTCGGCGGCGATGGTCAGGTCCATCTCGCCGCGCTGCGCGGGGTGCCAGCGATCCACGGGGGGGATCTCGCCGTGGGGCTCGATCTGCGCCAGCAGGGGGTCGAGGGTCATGGCAGCGGCCTTTGTCGGTGGCGTCCCGGGCTATACCAGCCCGGCGCGGGAGAGGGCGTCGCGCACGCTCGCCGGCGCCTCGGGGGCCGCCGCGCGGAACAGCTGATAGAAGTTGGCGGTGGTCTGGGCACCGACCTCCTCGACGCTGATGCCCCGCGCCTTGGCGATGCACTCGGCGACCTCGACCACCCAGGCCGGCTCGTTGGGCTTGCCGCGGTGCGGCACCGGGGCCAGGTAGGGGCTGTCGGTCTCGATCAAGAGCCGGTCCAGCGGCACCCGCCGCGCCACCTCGCGCAGCGACTCGGCGTTGCGGAAGGTGACGATGCCGGAGAGCGAGATGTAAAAGCCGTGGCGCACCGCCTCCCGGGCCATGTCGAGGTCCTCGGTGAAGCAGTGCAGCACCCCGCCCACCGCCGGGTCGACGTGCTCGCGGATCAGCGCCAGGGTGTCCTCGCGGGCCTCGCGGGTATGGATGATCACCGGCAGCTCGAGCTCCCGGGCGGCGATCAGCTGGCGGCGGAAGCGCTCGAGCTGCACCTCCCGGGCAGGCACCGAGTCGGGGGACTTGTCGAGGTAGTGGTAGTCCAGGCCGCACTCGCCGATGGCCACGGCCCCGAAGCGTTCGGCCGCCTCGGTGATCGCCGCCACGTCGGGCTCCGCCTCGAGGGTCTGCAGGGGGTGGATGCCGGCCGAGATCACCACGTCGTGGTGGGCACGGCTTATCTCGGCCAGGGCGGGGACGTCGTCCAGGGTCACGGCGATGGCCAGGAACTGGCGCACGTCGCGTGCGCGGGCGGCCTCGAGGGCGGCGGCGAGGTCGCCATCGTGGCTGGCGGGATCGAGGCGATCGAGGTGGCAGTGGGAGTCGACGAACATGCAGGGGACTTCCGAAATGACGGGTGGGTTCAGGGTGCGGACCGGCGCGGTCCGTCAGAGCGTGTAGGTCGGGGCGCCCTTGTCCAGCTGGCCGGCCAGCAGGGTCTCGATGCGGTCACGCACGGCCTGGTCGTCGGGGCTGAAGTGGATGCCGATGCCGGGGACCCGGCGACCGGCCACGCCCTCGGGCGAGACCCACACCACCTGGCCGGTGACCGGCACGCGCTCCTCGTCGCCGGGCAGCATGAGCAGCAGGAAGACCTCCTGGCCCAGCGCGTAGCGCTCGCGGGTGGGGACGAAGATGCCGCCGCGCTCGAGCACCGGCATGTAGGCCGAGAGCAGGGTCGGGACATCCTGGATGGTCAGCGAAAGCGCCTTCTGTGCGGCCATGGTCTCTCCCTTTGCGAAACGTCGGCGGCGCGCGGCGTCTCAGGAACGCAGCAGCGTGGACCAGCGTACCAGCCAGGCCTCGAGGGTCAGCTGGGGGTTGGGGTTGCCGCCCTCGGCCAGCAGGCGTCGCTGCTCGCGGGCGTAGTCAAGCAGGCGGAACCAGTCGCGGACCCGGGCATTCTTGACCGCCTGGCGGTAGAGCACCAGCAGGTCGGGGTTGCGAAGCTCGGCGGTGTCGCCCGAGAGCCCCAGGCGGATCAGGTCCTCGAGCCAGATGATACCGTACCACAGGATGGCGTCGATGGACTGGCGATCCAGCCGGGCCGCCTCGGCCACCGGTTCGCCGCCGCGCATCAGCGCCTCGAAGGTCTCGACCAGCTGCTGGCGCAGCGCCCGGGCGCTCGGTTCGGCGAGCTCCAGGGCGCGCAGCGGCAGTCCGCCCGCGGCCCGGTACCAGAAGTGGGCCTCCTCCTCGCCTCCCAGCTGCTCGATCAGCCAGGGCCGACAGTCGGCCTCGGCCGGCACGGGCAGGCTCCAGTGCTGGCAGCGCGAGCGGATGGTCGGCAGCAGCCGCGAGGGGATGTCGGAGAGCAGCACGAAGAGGGTGCGCCCGCCCGGCTCCTCGAGGCTCTTGAGCAGCGCGTTGGAGGCCGCCACGTTCATCGCCTCGGCCGGGGCGATGGTGATCACCCGGTAGCCGCCCTGCTGGGCGGTCTGGGCGACGAAGGCGTTGACCTCGCGCACCGGGCCGATGCGGATCAGCCGCTTGCCCTCCTCCGGCGCCACCCGCAGCAGGTCGGGATGATAGCCCGAGGCCAGCATGTGGCAGGCGTGGCAGCGGCCACAGGCGGTCTCGCCGGGCGAGGCGCAGAGGGTGCGGGCCACCAGCGCCTCGGCAAGCGACTGCTTGCCGATGCCGTGACCGCCCGAGATCAGCAGGGCGTGGGGCAGCCGCCCGTCATCGGCCAGCCGGATGAGCTCGCGCCAGCGTGGCATCAGCCAGGGCAGCGGCCGCGGCACCTCGACGAGGCTCATCGCCATGCCGCCATCCGCGCGTCCAGGCGGGCCAGCAGCTCGGCCTTGACCTCGTCGAGGCCGGCCCCGGCATCGATCACCGCCACCCGCTCGGGCGCGGCCTCGGCGCGGGCGAGGTAGGCGCGACGCACCGCCTCGAAGAAGTCGCCACGCTCGCGCTCGAAGCGGTCGCGCTGCTCGCCCTGCCCCTCGAGGCGACCCTCCAGGCGCCGCTGGGCGGCTTCCATGGACATGTCCAGCAACAGGGTGAAATCGGGCTGGAGGCCCTGCTGGACGAAGGCCTCGAGCTCGGCGATGCGCGCGGCGTCGATGCCTCGTCCGCCGCCCTGGTAGGCGTAGGTGGCGTCGGTGAAGCGGTCGCAGACCACCCAGGCGCCACGCGCGAGGGCCGGCTTTATCACCCGCGCCAGGTGCTGGGCACGGGCGGCGAATACCAGCAGCAGCTCGGCGTCCGGGTCGAGGGGCTCCTCCTCGACAGGGTCCAGCAACAGCCGGCGAATGTCTTCCGCCCGGGGGGTGCCGCCGGGCTCGCGGGTCGCCACCACCTCGTGCCCGTGGGCCCGCAGGTGATCGACCACCAGGGCGAGGTTGGTGGACTTGCCCACCCCCTCGCCGCCTTCCAGGGTGATGAATCGTCCGCGCTCGGTCATGTGGGATGCCGCTCCATGGTCAGCGATTGCGGATATACCGGTTCACCGCGTTGTTGTGCTCGCGCAGGGTGCGCGAGAAGTGGTGGGTGCCGTCGCCGCGGGCGACGAAGTAGAGCGTCTCGCCCTCGGCCGGCTGCACCGCGGCCTCCAGGGCCGCGCGCCCCGGCAGGGCGATCGGCGTCGGCGGCAGCCCGTCGATCACATAGGTATTGTAGGGCGTCGGCTCGCGCAGGTCGGCCCGGGTGATGTTGCCCTCGTAGCGCTCGCCCATGCCGTAGATCACGGTGGGGTCGGTCTGCAGGCGCATGCCGCGCTCCAGGCGGCGCTTGAACACGCCGGCGATCTCGGGCCGCTCCTCGGGCGCGCCGGTCTCGCGCTCGATCAGCGAGGCCATGATCAGCGCCTGGTAGGCACTCTCCAGCGGCAGGTCGTCATCGCGCGCTTCCCAGACGTCCGCCAGGGTGCTCTCCATGCGCTCGAGGGCCTGGCGCAGGATCTCCAGGTCGCTGAGCCCCTTGTGATAGCGGTAGGTATCCGGGAAGAACCAGCCCTCGGGGTGGCGCTCCTCCCGGTCCAGCAGCGCCATCACCTCGGCGTCGCCGAGCCCCTGGGTGCGATGCTCGAGCTTGGGCGCCTCGTCGAGGGCCTCGCGCATCTGGGCGAAGGTCCACCCCTCGGGGATGGTCAGCGAATAGGTGACCACCTCGTGGCTGCCCAGCAGCGCCAGCAGCTCGCGGCCGCTCATCCCGGGCTCGAGGCGATACTCGCCGGGGCGCAGGTCGGGCAGGTGCTCGGGCTCCAGGCGCGCCAGCAGGCGAAAGGCCCAGACCTCCTCGAGGATGCCGCGCTCGGCCAGCTCGCCGACCACGCGATGGTAGCCGGCGCCGGTCGGCACCTCGTAGAGCGTCGGCGCCTCGAGGGCGATGGGCGCCTCGAGGCGCGACTGCCAGTAGCGGTGGCCGGCGAACAGCGCCAGGCCCGCCAGCACGACCAGCACCAGCAGGATCTTCAGCAGACGCAGCATGCGTGTCCTCGTTCAGTCATCACGGTAGGGAGTAGCCCAGCGCCTCATGGGCCAGGGCCTGCAGGGGGCGATGGAGCGGCCCGACGCTCCAGCGACGCAGCGGGCTGCCCTCGGCATCGTCGAGCCGCGCCACCGGCCAGAGCCCCTGCAGCGAGTTGCCGAGCCACAGCGCCTCGACGTGCTCCAGCGTCTCGGGAGTGGCCTCGACCTCCCGGATCGGCGCCCGCTCGAGCAGCGCCGCACGCAGGGTGCCGGCCACGCCGCAGCGATCGAGCCGAGGGGTCTCGAGGACACCGTCACGCTGCCAGAAGAGGTTCATGCAGGTGGCCTCCACCAGCTGCCCCTCGCTGTCGCAGAGCAGGCCTTCGGCCGTATCGGCGTCCGACCACTCGGCGCGGGCCAGGACGTTCTCGAGGCGATTGAGGTGCTTGAGGCCGGCGAGCAGGGGCTGGATGCCGAACCGCAGCCGGCAGTGACGCACCCGCACGCCCTCTCGCCAGCGCTCGGCATCGGGCGCGAACGGCGCGAGGCGCCAGCGCAGCCGGGGGTCGGGCGTCGTCGGGGGTGCATAGCCGCGCCCGCCGCTGCCGCGGGTCAGGATCAGCTTGAGCACCGAGAGCCCCTCGCCGGCCTCGCCCAGCGGGGCTTCCAGCGCCTCCCGGGCGGGCACGGGCATGCCCAGCACCCGGCAGCCTCGGGCGAGGCGCGCCAGGTGCTGCTCCCACAGCAGGGGGGCGCCGTCCCGTACCAGCACGGTCTCGAAGAGACCGTCGCCGTAGGCGACGCCGCGATCCTCCAGCGGCCAGTCGCTGATCGCCGCCTCCGTCGTCACGCCGCGCCTCCCGGGCTCACACCTTGCTGAAGATCAGCGTGCCGTTGGTGCCGCCGAAGCCGAAGGAGTTCGACAGGCTGACGTCGATCTTCATCTCGCGCGCGGTGTGCGGCACGTAGTCGAGCCGGCAGCCCTCCTGGGGGTTGTCCAGGTTGATCGTCGGCGGCGCGACCTGATCGCGGATCGCCAGGATGCTGAACACCGCCTCCACGGCGCCGGCCGCGCCCAGCAGGTGGCCGATCATCGACTTGGTGGAGCTGACCGCCACCGACTTGGCGGCGTCGCCCATCACCTTCTCGACGGCCCGGCTCTCGGCCAGGTCGCCGGCCGCGGTCGAGGTGCCGTGGGCGTTGATGTAGTCGACGGCGGAGGGATCGATGCCAGCATCCTTGATGGCGTTGCTCATCGAGCGGGCCGCGCCGCGGCCGTCCTCCGGCGGCGCCGTCATGTGGTAGGCGTCGTCGCTCATGCCGAAGCCGGTAAGCTCGGCGTAGATGGTCGCCCCGCGGGCCTTCGCCTGCTCGTACTCCTCGAGCACGATCACCCCGGCACCATCGGAGAGCACGAAGCCGTCGCGGTCACGGTCCCAGGGGCGGCTCGCCGCCTCGGGATCGTCGTTGCGCGTGGACAGCGCCCGGGCCGCCGAGAAGCCACCGAGGCCCAGCGGAGTGGTCGCCATCTCGGCGCCACCGCAGACCATCACGTCGGCATCGCCGTAGGCGATGGTGCGCGCGCTGTAGCCGATGTTGTGGGTGCCGGTGGTGCAGGCGGTGGTGATCGCGATGTTGGGGCCGCGGAAGCCGTGCTGGATCGCCAGGTTGCCGGAGATCATGTTGATGATCGAGCCCGGCACGAAGAACGGCGAGATCCGGCGCGCCCCGCCCTTGTTGAGGGCGTTGTGGTTGTGCTCGATCATCGGCAGGCCGCCGATACCCGAGCCGATCGCCACCCCGATGCGATCGGCATTCTCCTCGGTGCACTCGATCCCCGCATCGGCGATCGCCTGGCCGCCCGCCGCCATCCCATACTGGATGAACAGGTCCATCTTGCGGGCGTCCTTGGGGTTGAGATAGGGACTGATGTCGAAGTCCTTCACCGACCCGCCGAAGCGCGTATTGAAGGCGCTGACATCGAAGTGTTCGATGGGAGTGACACCGCTCTTGCCGGCCAGGATATTGGCCCAGCTCTCCTTGACGGTATTCCCCACCGGCGTGACCAGACCGAGCCCGGTCACTACAACCCTTCTACGAGCCATCAGCTTTCCTCCAGACAACCTTGGTGACACGACCCCCTCGCGGGATCGTCATTGCGCGCATTATACCCGAGTCTCCCCGACCTGTGCGGGCTCGACAAGTTCCCGGCGCGCATAGCACGAGAGCCGTCCTGCCACGGCAGGACGGCTCTCCTCGGGGCACGGCCCCGGACGCTTCAGAAAGCGGTATCGACCGCCACCTTACTGGTGGGCGTTGACGTAGTCGATGGCTTCCTGAACGGTGGTGATCTTCTCGGCTTCCTCGTCGGGAATCTCGGTGTCGAATTCTTCTTCGAGCGCCATCACCAGCTCGACGGTGTCCAGGGAATCCGCGCCGAGGTCTTCGGTGAAGGAAGAGGAGTTCTGGATGTCTTCTTCCTTGACGTTCAGACGCTCAGCCACAACCTTCTTAACGCGCTCTTCGATGGTGCTCATTATGACTACTCCAGTCGTTCAGATTGGCCGTTCGGAAACCAGCCGTTAAAGATCCAGATCCGCTAGCCGGAAGCTGCGGGGTAGTTTATAGACGCCCCGGGGTCGGCGCAACCGCCTCCCCCCGACGGCGTCAACGCATGTTCATGCCGCCGTTGACATGCAGGGTTTCGCCGGTGATGTAGCCCGCCGATTCGCCGGTCAGGAAGCCCACCGCCGCGGCGATCTCCTCGGGATCCCCGAGCCGCGACAGGGGAATCTGGCCGAGCAGCATCTTGTGCTGCTCCTCGGGCAGCGCCTCGGTCATGTCGGTGGCGATGAAGCCCGGCGCCACCGCATTCACGGTGATGGCGCGCGAGGCGACCTCGCGGGCCAGCGCCCGGGTGAAGCCCTCCATGCCCGCCTTGGCGGCGGCATAGTTGGTCTGCCCCAGGTTGCCCATAGTGGCCACCACCGAGCTGATCGAGACGATGCGCCCGAAGCGCGCCCGAGTCATGCCACGCAGGCAGGCCTTGCTGACGCGGTAGACGGACTTGAGATTGGTGTCGATCACCGAATCCCACTCGTCCTCCTTCATGCGCATCAGCAGGTTGTCGCGGGTGATGCCGGCGTTGTTGACCAGGATGGTCGGCGCGCCGAACTCCTCGGTGATCGCCTTGATCAGCGCGTCGACGCTGGCCTGGTCGGTGACGTCCAGCTTGCGGCCGGCGCCCTCGATGCCCGCCGCGGCGAGATCGGCATTGATCCGCTCGGCTCCGGCATCGCTGGTGGCGGTGCCGATCACGATGCGACCCTGGCGCCCCAGCTCGTGGGCGGTGGCGCGGCCGATGCCGCGACTGGCCCCGGTGATCAGGGCGACTCTACGCTCGGTTGTCATGGTCTCTTCCGTCTACGTCCTGAAGATGGATCAGCCGTTGGCCGTCGGCGACTGGCCGGCGGCTTCCCTGGCCAGTTCGAGGGCCGCGGCGAGGCTGTCCGGGTCGTTGACCGCCAGCCCCTTGCTGCCCCGTGCGATTCGCTTGTTGAGGCCGGTGAGCACCTTGCCGGGCCCGCACTCGATGAACACCTCGGCGCCCCGGCCGGTCATGGCCTCGATGCAGGAGGTCCAGCGCACCGGCTGGTAGAGCTGCTCGATCAGCCGCGTGCGCAGGGTCTCGACGTCGGCGTGCGCCTGGGCATCCACGTTCTGATAGACCGTGTAGCGCGGGGCGCGCAGCTCGATCTCCTCCATGGCCGCGGCCAGCCGCTCGGCAGCCGGGCGCATCAGGTCACAGTGGGAGGGCACCGACACGGGCAGCGGCATGGCACGCTTCGCCCCGGCCTCCTGGCAGGCCACGATGGCCCGCTCGACCGCGGCCTTGCTGCCGGCGATCACCACCTGACCGGGGGCATTGTAGTTGACCGCGGCGACCACGTCGCCGTCCGCGGCGCGGGCACAGGCCTGCTCGACGTCGGCGTCGTCCAGGCCGAGGATCGCCGCCATGGCGCCCTCGCCCACCGGCACGGCCGCCTGCATCGCCTCGCCGCGCAGCTTCACCAGCCGCACGCCCTCGGCGAAGGTCAGGGCCCCGGCACACACCAGGGCGCTGTACTCGCCCAGGCTGTGACCGGCCATGGCCACGGGCCTCGGTCCCTCCAGCTCCTGCCAGACGCGCCAGATCGAGACGCTGGCGGTGAGCAGCGCCGGCTGGGTGCAGGCCGTGGCGTTGAGTGCCTCGACCGGCCCCTCCTGAACCACCTGCCAGAGGTCGTACCCCAGGGCGTCGGAGGCCTCCTCGAAGGTGGTGCGCACCACGCTGTAGCGCTCCGCCAGCTCGCGCAGCATGCCGATCTGCTGCGAGCCCTGCCCGGGAAAGATGAGGGCAAGGGATTGTGTCATGTCGATCACCTTTGCGCTTGTTGACTGTCGTCGATGCCGGTCGCACCCGGCAGGATCGGACCCTGGGGTCCGGATCCGCTCTCGACTCGACCGACGGCGGCCGAATCGACAGCGGACCGTCGATGATCCAGTTCACTGGCCAGCCGGCTCGGCAGGTCGTGACTCACTTCGCTGGCCGCCCGCTGGACCGCGAAGCGAAAGCCCGTGGCATCGGCACCGCCATGGCTCTTGATCACGATCCCGGCGAGCCCCAGCAGGCTGGCCCCATTGTAGCGGACGGGGTCGAGCTCGCCTCTCAGGCGCTTAAGCGCCGGCCGCGCCAGCAGCCCCACCAGCCGACTGCTCCAGTGGGCCTCGAAGGTCGCCTGCACCCGCTCCACCAGCAGCCGCGCCAGGCCTTCGCTGGCCTTGAGCACCGCGTTGCCGACGAAGCCGTCGCAGACCACCACGTCGGCGGCACCGCTGAAGACCCCGTCGCCCTCGACGTAGCCGAGGTAGGTGATGCCCGGATGGCATCGCAGCCAGGCATCGGCCTCGCGCACGCTGGCGGTGCCCTTGGTGCCCTCGACGCCGACGTTGAGCAGCGCCACCCGAGGGGCGGCCAGGCCGTCCACGTGGCGCGCCATGACCTCGCCCATCAGGGCGAAGTCGACCAGGCGCGCGGCGCTCGCCTCGACGTTGGCCCCCAGGTCGAGCAGGTAGCAGCGCCCCCGGTCGCGGGTGGGGATGGCGGTGCTGATCGCCGGCCGCGGGATCCCCGCCACCGTGCCCAGGGCGCGTCGCGCCAGAGCCATCAGCGCGCCGGTATTGCCGGCGCTGACCCCGGCCACAGCCTCGCCGCGGGCGATGCTGTCGAGCATTCCGGCCATGCTGGTGCCCGCGCCATGGCGCAGCGCCTCGCTGGGGCGCTGCGCCTGGCGGATCACCTCGGGCGCATCACCGACCCGCAGACGCGACGCCGCCGCGGCCAGCGGCCGCGGCAGGCGAGAGATCTCGTCGCGCAGCCGCTCGGCGGGGCCGAACAGCTGGAGCTCCAGATCCGGGTCGGCGCTGACCGCCTGAGCGGCCCCCATCACGACCGGGCGGGGACCGAGGTCCCCGCCCATCGCGTCGATGGCGATCCGCACGTCAGCGGCCAGCCACTACCACTCGCGTCGCCGTCGTCTTAGACGTCGACGACCTTGCGGCCGCGGTAGAAGCCGTCCGGCGCCACGTGGTGACGCAGGTGGGTGGTACCGGTTTCCTTGTCCTGGGACAGGGCCGCCGAGGTCAGGGCGTCGTGGCTACGGCGCATGCCGCGCTTGGAACGAGTCTTGCGGTTCTGTTGAACTGCCATGGGTTGTCACTCCAGAGTGAAACGAGGGTGTATCAGAGTTTGCCCTTGATCTGCCGCAGCACATCGAAAGGGTTCGCCGGGGCGTCGGCCGACGCGTCGGTCGCCTCCCCGCTTGTCAGCTGGTCGCGCGAGACCGGACACTCGGCCTCGTCGTGGTAAACCACCTGGGGCAGACTGAGGATGATCTCATCCTCGACCACCGCCATCAGGTTCAGCTGTTCGTTTTCCACCAGCACCGGTTCATGGGTGCTCGGCAGCTCGGCGGCCAGGGCGTCGCTGGTGACCATCCCCAGCCGGAAGTCGCTCTCGATCCGCTGTGCCATGGGCTGGAGACAGCGCCGGCACGGGATCTGCAGCTCGGCTTCCAGGTGGCCGCGAATCTCCCGGCGCCCCTGGGGATCGATGGCGAAGTCCAGCCATACCTGGCCGTCGCCGGTCTGGGCGCCGACTTCGTCTGCGAGTCGGGCCAGCTCGGCGAGCGCCACCAGGCCTTCCAGGTGTTCGGCACGGGCCGCGAGCTTGTAGGGCTCGACCCTGCCGGGGAGTCTTGAGGTCAACATAGGCGCGCAATGATAGGCACTCCCCCTGCCCCTGTCAAAGCCACCCTTGCCCCGGGTTACAATGGCCTGACGGCGCGTTCGGCGTCATCACGCGTTTCACTCATTCGCCCCACCGCAGAGGAAGCCTTCATGCCCCGCCTGGTACTTGCCTCGGGCTCTCGCTGGCGCCGCCAGCTGCTCGACCGCCTCGCCCTCCCATATGCCTGGGAGAGCCCCGAGATCGACGAGACGCCACGCCCGGGCGAGGCGCCCGAAACACTGGTGCACCGCCTGGCGCTGACCAAGGCCGAGCGGCTGGCGGCGACCCACCCCGACCACCTGATCATCGGCGCCGACCAGGTGGCGCTGTTCGAGGGCGAGATCCTCGGCAAGCCAGGCAGCGAGGCCGCAGCCCGCGCCCAGCTGGCCCGCTTCTCCGGCCGCCGGGTGCGCTTTCTCACCGGCCTGGCGCTGATCGATACCGGGCGCGGCCAACACCGCGTCTGCCATGAAACCTTTGACGTGGTCTTTCGCCGCCTCGAGGCGCGGGAGATCGCCACCTACGTGGCCCGGGAGCAGCCGCTGGACTGCGCCGGCAGCTTTCGCATGGAGGGGCTGGGCATCACGCTGTTCGAGCGCCTCGAGGGCGACGACCCCAACACCCTGATCGGCCTGCCGCTGATCCGCCTCTGCGCGATGCTGCGCGAGGCCGGGCTCGACCCGCTGGCCTGACCCTCGCCGGGGCGCGGCCGAGGCCGGCGCTTACGGCAGCTGGTAGCGCACCGGCGCCGCGGCCTGGGGCAATCCCAGCCACTCGGCGGCGACCCGCCCGAACTGACGGGAGATCCGCTCCAGGGGATCGAGGCGCGGCGTGTAGTCCTGCAGCCGCGCCCCGTCGAAGCGACGCGCCAGGGTGTCCAGGCTGCCGAGCTCGTCTACCAGGCCGAGCTCCCGGGCCTGCTCGCCCGTCCAGATCAGCCCGCTGAAGAGCCGTTCGTCGTCGGCCAGGCGCTCGCCACGCCCCGCGCGGACGTCGTCGATGAACTGCTGGTGAGTGGTGGCCAGCACCTCCTGCCAGAACTGGCGTTGGGTGCGGGAGATGTCGGAGAAGGGATCGAGGAAGGCCTTGTTCTCCCCGGCGGTGAAGACGCGCCGCTCCACCCCGAGGCGCTCGATCGCCTCCTCGAAGCCGAAGCCGGCGTGGATCACCCCGATCGAGCCCACCAGGCTCGCCGGGGCGGCGACGATCTCGTCGGCCGCCGCCGCCACGTAGTAGGCGCCGCTCGCGCCGATGTCCTCGACCACCGCGATGATCGGCTTGTCGCCCTGCTCGCGCAGCCGCATCACCGCATCGAAGATGCGCTGGGACTGCACCGGACTGCCGCCGGGGCTGTTGAGATGCAGCACCACCGCGGCGGCCTGATCGGCCTTCCAGGCCCGCTCGAGCCCCTCGATCACGCGCTGGGCGCTGGCCGGCGACTCGCTGTCGATCACGCCCTTGACCTCGACGACGCCGAGGTGGCGCTCGACGGGGGCCGACGGCCCCGAGGCCACGAAGAGCCCGTAGAAGGTGGTCGAGAGCGAGGCGAGGATCAGCAGCGCGAAGAAGAAGCGGAAGAACAGCTTCCAGCGCCGGGCACGGCGTTGCTCGACGAGCACGCCATCGATCCAGCGATCCATCATCGCCAGCTGCGCCAGGCGCTGGCGTTCGCGCAGCGTCTCGGCATCCTCGTCGCCGCCCGGCGTGGCCCCGTCCGGCGAGGCCGCAGCCGCCCGCTCACGCGCCTGGCGCGCCTGCTCGGGCGTCAGCTCCGGGCCCGTCGTCCAGCGATCGTCTCGCTTGTCGTCGTCACTCATGGCATTCCTTTCCTTGATGGCCTGGTCGGTGGCGGGCGGGTCGCAAGCGAGCCGGCCGCAGCGGCGCTGGCCGTGAGAGCTCTAGCCGTGAGAGCTCTAGCCGTGAGAGCTCTAGCCGTGCAGCCAGTCGAAGAGTTCGGGCACGCTCTCGGCGGTGAGCACCGGGCGGCTGACGGCCAGCCGCTCCGGGGCGTGCACGCCCCAGGTCACCGCGATGCGGTCCATGCCCAGCGCCCGGGCCATCTCCAGGTCGTACTCCGTGTCGCCGATCATCACCGCCTCGCCTACGTCGACGCCGAGCTCGGCGAGGAGCTCCTCGAGCATGCGCGGGTGGGGCTTGGAGAGGGTCTCGTCGGCGGTGCGGCTGGCGTGGAACCAGTGGCCGCTGGCGCTCTCGCGGAAGATGCGATCGAGCCCGCGGCGGCTCTTGCCGGTGGCCACCGCCAGCTGCTGCCCCTCCCGGCCGCGCAGCCGGGCCAGCCCCGCCTCGACGCCCGGATAGAAGAGCATCGGCGTGGCGTCGCCCTCGACGAAGTAGTAGGCGTAGCGGGCCCGGAGCAGCTCGGCCCGGTCGGGATCGATGCCAGGGCAGAGCGTGGCGATGGCCTCGGGCAGGCCGAGGCCGATGATGTTGCGCACCGCGCCCGCCTCGACCTCGCCCCAGCCGGCATCCCGGGAGGCCGCCTGCATGCAGGCGACGATGCGGGCGATGGAGTCCATCAGGGTGCCATCCCAGTCGAAGATGGCCAGTCGATAACGCATGGGGGCTCCTGTCAGCGAGCGTGGCGCGCCTTGGCGAGCGCCGCCTCGAGTTCGTCGGGGAGCGGCGCCTTGATCTGCACGGGGCGACCGCTGGTGGGTTCGGGAAAGGTCAGCGAGGCGGCGTGCAGGAAGAGCCGCGACACGCCGAGCCCCGCCGCCAGGCGCTGGCTCTCGCGACTGCCGTACTTGTCATCGCCGAGCAGCGGATGCCCGGCGTGGGCGGCATGTACGCGGATCTGGTGGGTCCGCCCGGTGACCGGCTCGGCCTCGATCAGGGTCACCTTGTCGAAGGTCTCGCGCACCGCGAAGCGGGTGCGGGCCACCTTGCCGGCCGCATCGACCCGCACCCGCCGCTCGCCGTTGCCCAGCTCATAGCGGTCGAGCCGCGCACTGACGAAGTCGCGGCGCGCCGGCCAGCGCCCGGCCACCAGGGCCAGGTACTGCTTGTCCATCTGGTGCTGCTTGAGTGACTCGTTGAGGGCCAGCAGCGCCGGGCGCGACTTGGCCAGCAGCAGGCAGCCGGAGGTATCACGGTCCAGGCGATGCACCAGCTCGAGGAAGTCGAGGTCCTCGCGCACCTGGCGCAGCGCCTCGATCAGGCCGATCTTGACGCCGCTTCCGCCGTGCACGGCGAGCCCCGAGGGCTTGTTGATCACCAGCCAGTCGCGCCCCTCGACCAGCACGCTGCCGGCCAGCAGGTTGCGCAGGTTGTCGCTGACCTCGCGCACCGCCTCGCGGGGCGTGAGGCGCAGCGGCGGGATGCGCACCAGGTCGCCCAGCGCCAGGCGCGTGTCCGCCTTGACTCGCTTCTTGTTCACCCGCACCTCGCCCTTGCGCACGATGCGGTAGATCAGCGCTCGCGGCGCCCCCTTCATGCGCGTCAACAGGAAGTTGTCGACCCGCTGGCCGACCTGACCCTCGGTCACTTCCACCCACTGCACGTCGCGCCCTTCGGCCATGCCGCCACTCCACTGAAAACCCGCTCGAAAGGCGCATTCTAACGCAGTGTGCAGCATCCTGCGCCAATTGCTGGCCACCCCCGTTACTGGTATATTGCCAGCTCGCCTCAATGGGTCGTGACGACCCGATAGCGCGCCTGCACGACAGACACGCAGGCCGGGGCGAAAAGATCGGGCCGCGAAGATCCTCGCCAATCCGAGGTCCCGCCGCCGACAAGCAAACGATACTACGCCACGCCCGGCTCCGATCGCGTCCACTGCGGCACGAGCGGAGACCACGGGATACGTACAACAACGTGCCGGAGGCCGGCGTTGGCGAATCGATGAATGCCAGGTGTTGGCGGTGACCGCAGAACCGGATGGGCGATGACCCACCGTGACATGTCCTGCCACCGCCCCGTACTCAACATGATCATGCCGTGTCGGATCCATCGTGCAAGGATGCTCCGGGGCGGCCGGGCGCTATACCGCATCCGCGACATGCGCTGAGCACAGGCACGCTGCAGCCAGCGGTTCGCCTCCGTCGTTGACCGTCATCCGGCACGTCCATATTTGTGAGACGACATGAAACGGATGCTCATCAATGCGACCCAGCCAGAAGAGCTGCGCGTCGCGCTGGTCGATGGACAACGCCTCTACGACCTGGACATCGAGTCCGGTGCCCGGGAACAGAAGAAAGCCAATATCTACCGCGGCAAGATCACCCGCGTCGAACCCTCCCTCGAAGCCGCCTTCGTCGACTTCGGTGCCGACCGCCACGGCTTCCTGCCTCTCAAGGAGGTCTCCCGCGACTACTTCCTGAAGGAGCCCTCCGGGCGCCCGAGCATCAAGGAGGTCCTCAAGGAGGGCCAGGAAGTGATCGTCCAGGTGGACAAGGAGGAGCGCGGCAACAAGGGCGCGGCGCTGACCACCTTCATCAGCCTGGCCGGCCGCTTCCTGGTGCTGATGCCCAACAACCCGCGCGCCGGCGGCATCTCGCGGCGCATCGAGGGCGAGGAGCGCAGCCAGCTCAAGGAGGCCATGAGCCAGCTGACCGTGCCCGACAAGATGGGCCTGATCGTGCGCACCGCCGGCATCGGCCGCTCCCCCGAGGAGCTGCAGTGGGACCTCGACTACCTGGTCCAGGTGTGGGAGTCGATCACCGAGGAGGCCGGCAAGCGCGCCGCCCCCTTCCTGATCTACCGCGAGTCCAATGTCATCATCCGCGCCATGCGCGACTACCTGCGCCAGGACATCGGCGAGGTGCTGATCGACAGCGAGGCGATCCACCAGGAGGCGCTGGCCTTCATCCGCCAGGTGATGCCCTCCTACCAGCAGAAGATCAAGCTCTACGTCGACGAGGTTCCGCTCTTCTCGCGCTTCCAGATCGAGTCGCAGATCGAGACCGCCTACGAGCGTGAGGTCAAGCTGCCCTCCGGCGGCTCCATCGTCATCGACCACACCGAAGCGCTGGTCTCCATCGACATCAACTCGGCGCGCGCCACCCGCGGCAGCGACATCGAGGAGACCGCCCTGCAGACCAACCTGGAGGCGGCCGACGAGATCGCCCGCCAGCTGCGCCTGCGCGACATCGGCGGCCTGGTGGTCATCGACTTCATCGACATGAGCCCGGCGCGCAACCAGCGTGAGGTCGAGAACCGCACCCGCGACGCCCTGAAGCTCGATCGCGCCCGGGTCCAGATCGGGCGAATCTCGCGCTTCGGCCTGATGGAGATGTCCCGCCAGCGCCTGCGCCCGTCGCTGGGCGAGACCAGCGGCGTGGTCTGCCCGCGCTGCGACGGCCAGGGCACCATCCGCGACGTGCGCTCCATCTCGCTCTCCATCATGCGCCTGATCGAGGAAGAGGCCATGAAGGAGCGCAGCGCCCAGATCCGCGCCATCCTGCCGGTGCCGGTGGCCACCTACCTGCTCAACGAGAAGCGCAGCGTGCTGGCCGAGATCGAGCGCCGCCAGGACGTGCGGGTGGTGATGCTGCCCAACCCCGACATGGACACGCCCCACTACGACGTCCAGCGCCTGCGCGACGACCACGTTGACGAGGAAGGCACCGCCAACCTCTCCAGCTTCGAACTCTCCACCGACACCGAGGTGGGCAAGGAGCCGGAGGCCGCCTTCGGCAAGCCGGTCCAGCGCGCCGAGGCCGCCGTCAAGACGGTGATCCACCACGAGCCCGCCCCCGCCTCCCTGCAGAAGGAGGAGGCCCAGGCGCCGGCCGCCAAGGCCCCGGCACCCAGCAAGCCCAACGCGGCGAAGGCGCCCGCCCCCAAGGCACCGGCCGCCAAGGCACCGACCGCCGAGCCCGAGGGCGGCGTCCTCGGCCGCCTGGTCAAGGGGCTGGCCAAGCTGCTCGGCGGCGAGGAGACCCCCGCCGGCCAGGAGAAGGCACCCGCCGCTCGCCGCAGCGAGTCCACAGACGCCGGCAACCAGGCAACCCGCCAGCCCGCCGCCCGTGACGACGATCGCGGCAGCCGCGGCGGCCGCCAGCGCCGTCAGCGCAACGACGAGCGTCGCGGCAGTGCTCGCCAGGAAGGCGGGCGCGACGAGGGCAAGCCCACCGGCAACGAGGGACGCGGCAACCGGGGCGGCCGGGGACGCGGCCGCCAGGACGACAACCGCCAGGCCCCGCGCCAGCAGGAAGCGCCCAAGGCTCGCGACGACAAGCCCCGCGACGACAAGCCGCGTGACGACAAGTCCCGCGAGGAGGTGCGCCGCCAGAAGCCGAGCGACAAGCCGGCCGAGAAGGCCGCCGAGAAGCCGAGCGACAAGCCGGCGGCCAGCGAGCCGGTGGATGACGGCAAGCCGAAGCGGACCCGCAACAATCCGCGCAACCGCACGCGCAAGCACGCCATCAACCCCAAGGCCGAAGCCGAGCAGCAGCGCCTGCAGGCCGAGGCCGCCGAGGCGCCCAAGGACGCGCCGGTAGCGGCCGAGCCCAAGGCCGAGGAAAAAGCCGAGCAGCAACCTGCGCAGGCCAAACCCGAGCCGAAGGCCGAGGAAAAGGCCGAGCAGCAATCGGTCGAGCCCAAGGCCGCTGACGCCAAGGCCGAGGAGCAGACTGAGCCGAAGGCTGCCCAGAGCAAGCCCGAAGCGAAGACCGAGGACAAGGCCAAGCAGAAGCCGGCCGACGCCAAGGCTGAACCGCAGCCGGCCGCGCCGAAGGCCGCCGAGGACAAGGGCGAAGACAAGGCCGAGCAGCAGCCCGCCCAGGCCAAGCCCGAGGCGAAGGCCGAGGATAAGACCGAGCAGAAGCCGGCCGAGGCCAAGTCCGAGCCGAAGGCTGAGGAAAAGGCAGAGCAGAAGCCCGCCCAGGCCAAATCCGAGCCGAAGGCCGCCGAGGCCAAGGGCGAGCCGAAGGCTGAGGAAAAGGCAGAGCAGAAGCCCGCCCAAGCCAAGTCCGAGCCGAAGGCCGCCGAGGCCAAGGGCGAGGACAAGGCCGAGCAGAAGCCTGCCCAGGCCAAGCCCGAGGCAAAGGTCGAGGACAAGACCGAGCAGAAGCCAGTCGAGCCCAAGGCCGCTGACGCGAAGGCCGAGGAGCAGGCTGAGCCGAAGGCTGCCGAGAGCAAGCCCGAAGCGAAGGCCGAGCAGAAGCCGACCCAGGCCAAGCCCGAGCCGAAGGCCGCCGAGGCCAAGGGCGAGGACAAGGCCGCGCAGAAGCCGGCCGACGCCAAGGCTGAGCCACAGCCGGCCGCGCCGAAGGCCGCCGAGCCCAAGGGCGAGGACAAGGCCGAGCAGAAACCGGCCCAGGCCAAGTCCGAGCCGAAGGCTGCCGAGGCCAAGCCCGAGGAAAAGGCCGAGCCGAAGACCGCCGAAGCCAAGGACGAGGACAAGGCCGAGCCGAAGCCGGCCGAGGCCAAGGCTGAGCCGACGGCCGCCGAGGCCAAGGTCGAGAAAAAGGCCGAATCGGAGCCTCAGCCCGCCGCCAAGGCCTCTCGCCGCCGGGGACGCCGCGCGCATAACGATCCGCGCGAGATCCGCCGTCGCGAGCAGGAAGCCAAGGCCCAGGAGGGCAAGCAGGGCTGATCCCCGCCCTGCCCCAACGACAACGCCCGCAGCCATGGCTGCGGGCGTTGTCGTTTAGGGAGAGCCGATCGGCTCGAGGCGGGAGCCGGCGCGCCCGATGTCGCCTGGCCTTATCGAGCGCCGGCCCGCCGCGGCTCGCGCTCGAGGGTGACGCCGAAGCGCTCCCGCACCCGGGCGGCCACCTCGCCGGCGAAGCCGAGCAGCTCCTCGGCACTGCCCCCGCCGAAGTGCACCAGCACCAGGGCCTGACGGTCATGCACGCCGAAGTGGCCCTGGCGCCAGCCCTTCAGACCGCAGCGATCGATCAGCCAGCCGGCCGCCAGCTTGACGCGCCCGTCGGGCTGGGGAAAGTGCGGCATGGCGGGATGCTCGGCCAGCAGGCGGCGGGCGCGCTCGCCATCGACCAGCGGGTTCTTGAAGAAGCTGCCGGCGTTGCAGAGCGTCGCCGGGTCGGGAAGCTTCTCGCGGCGGATCGCACAGACCGCCTCGGCCACCTCGAGCGCCGTCGGCGCGGCCTCGAGCCGGCTGGCCAGATCACCGTAGCCCAGCCGCGGGCGCGGCACGGGAGACACGCAAAGCACCAGCCGGGTGATCACCACACGGCCCGCCAGCGCGCCCTTGAAAATGCTGTCCCGGTAGCCGAAGGCACAGTCGGCCGCCGACAGCACGGCCTCGCGCCCGTCGTCGAGGTGCACCAGGTGCACCGCCTCGAGCAGGTCGCTCAGCTCGACCCCGTAGGCGCCGATGTTCTGGATCGGCGCCGCCCCGCAGTGGCCGGGGATCAGCGCCAGGTTCTCGGCGCCCCAGAGCCCACGCTGCGCCAGGGCCATCACCAGCGCGTGCCACTGCACCGCCGCCTCGGCGTGCACGCGCACGCCGTCGTCCCGCTCCTCGAGCCACCACTGCGCCATGGCCGGCTGGATCACCAGGCCCGGCAGCCGCGCCGGGAGGATCAGGTTGCTGCCGCCACCGAGCACCGTCAGCGGCCAGTCGTGCTGCCGCGCCAGGGCCAGCGCCTCGCGCAGTTCATCCAGGGTCGCCGGCGCCGCATGGCGCTGGGCGACACAGGGCAGCCCGAGCGTGTTGGCCTCGGTCAGCGGGTGATCGGCGTGGAGCGTCAGGCTCAAGGCATGGTCTCCAGGCGCGAGGCGATCTCGGCCACGAGCCCCCGGGAGGCGGCCTCGACCAGGTCCAGCACCTCCTCGAAGCCGTCGTCACCGCCGTAGTAGGGGTCCGGTACGGCGCGCTCGGGCCCGCCGGCGAAGGCGAGAAACAGGTCGACGACCGCCTCGCTCGAGGCGGGCCGCCGGGCCTCGATGGCGGCGAGGTTGTCGTGATCCATGGCGAGCACGTAGTCGAAGCGCGCGAAGTCCTCGTCGGCGAGCTGCCGCGCCCGCAGAGCGGAGAGGTCGATCCCACGTCGCAGGGCGGCCTCCCGGGCGCGGGCATCCGGCGCCTTGCCCACGTGCCAGGGACCGATGCCGCAGGAGTCGACCTCGACCCGCGAGGCGAGGCCAGCCTGCTCGAGGTGAGCACGGAAGACCCCCTCCGCGGTGGGCGAGCGGCAGATGTTGCCGAGGCAGACGAAGAGTACGCGCATCAGGCACCTCCCCGCGGAGCCTGGCCCTCGAGCAGCGCGCGGACCCGCGCGAGGTCGGCCTCGGTGTCGACGCCGGCCGGATGCGGCACCCGGGCCAGGGCGACCTGGATGGCGTGGCCGTGGTGGAGGGCGCGTAGCTGCTCGAGCTGTTCGAGTTGCTCCAGCGGCGACGGCGGCCAGTCGCGATAGTCGGCGAGAAAGCCCGCCCGATAGGCGTAGAGGCCGATGTGGCGCAGCCAGGCGTCGGTCTCGAGCAGCTCGGGACGCCGGGCGAAGGCGTCGCGATCCCAGGGGATGGGGGCCCGGGAGAAGTAGAGCGCCCGCCCGGAGAGGGCGCGCACCACCTTCACCGCGTTGGGGTTGAAGAGCGTCTCGACGTCGCCGATCGGCTCGGCCAGGGTGGCGATGGAGGCCTCGGGGTCGTCGAACAGCCGGGCGGCGACCTGGTCGATCAGCGCCGGCGGAATCAGCGGCTCGTCGCCCTGCACGTTGACCAGCACGGCGTCGTCGGCAAGCCCCAGCCGCTCGGCCACCTCCGCCAGGCGATCGGTCCCGGAGGGGTGGTCGTCGCGCGTCATCACCACCTCGGCGCCCAGCGGCTCCAGGGCGTCGCGGATGCGCGCGTCGTCGGTGGCCACCACGACCCGCGCCGCGCGGCTCTCGCCGGCACGCCGCCAGACGTGCGCCACCATGGGCTCGCCGGCGATTTCGGCCAGCGGCTTGCCGGGCAGGCGCGAGGAGGCGTGACGCGCGGGAATCACCGCGATGAAGGCGTCGTCACCGCTCATCACTCCTCCCCCGTGCGTCCCGGCGAGTCGTGCAGCGTCTCGTCGACGCTCATGGCCCGCGCCTCCTCGGGCAGCATCACCGGGATGCCGTCGCGGATCGGGTAAGCGAGGCCGTCGAAGCGGCACTCGAGCTCGAGGGCCTCGCGGTGGTACTTGAGCTTGCCCTTGCATAGCGGGCAGACCAGCATTGCCAGCAGTTCCTTGTCCATGACTCCCCCTCGTGGTGGTTCAGTTCGCCGCCAGGGCCTCGCCCGGCGGCGGATACGATGATGACAGGCTGTCCAGGCGCTGCGCCAGCCAGTCGACGAAGCCGGCATCGGGGCGCGCTTCCACCTCGAGGACCCAGCTCTCGTCGGGCGCCAGGCCCCGGCACTTCACCGCGTCCTTGGCGGTCATCACCAGCGGCCGGTCATCGCCGAAGGCGAGCTCGTCCGCCGTGTAGCGGTGATGATCCGCGAAGGCGTGGGGCATCGCCTCGACGCCCAGGTCCGCCAGGGTCGCGAAGAAGCGCGGCGGATGACCGATGCCGGCAATGGCGTGCACCGGCCCCGCGAAAGGCAGGGGCGAGAGCGGGAAGCGCCGGCCATCGCCCAGGCGGCGCCAGGCGGCGGGTTCCAGGGCCATGCTATGGGCCCCGGGGGGCGGCGCGACGGTGGACTGGCCGTTGATCACCACCGCATCCACGCGCTCGAGCCTTGAGGGCGGCTCGCGCAGCGGGCCCGCCGGCAGGCAGCGCCCGTTGCCAAGGCCGCTCCGCCCGTCCACCACCACCAGCTCCAGGTCGCGCCCCAGCGCCAGGTGCTGCAGGCCGTCGTCGCTGATCAGGATATCGCAGCCCGCCTCGAGCAGGTGCCTCGCGCCGCGCGGCCGGTCGGGGTCGACCACCACCGGCAGCCCGGTCTGGTCGGCCAGCATGCGCGGCTCGTCGCCACAGGCGGCGACCGGCGTGTGCGCGTCCAGGCGCAGCGGATAGCGCTCGCTATGACCGCCATAACCCCGGGAGAGGATGCCCGGCGACCAGCCCCGCTCGGCCAGGTGACGGCCCAGCCAGGCGACCAGCGGTGACTTGCCGGTGCCGCCCAGGGTGACGTTGCCGACCACGATCACCGGCACCGGGGCACGCCACACCGGCTTGCGCCCCGAGGCATAGGCCGCGGCGCGGCGACGCACGACCAGGCGATAGAGGGCCTCCAGCGGCCGCAGGACGCCCAGCCAGGCGTCGCCGCGGTAGGCCGCCGTCAGCCAGCGCTCGCCCAGGCCGCTCATGCCGGCCCGGACTCCTGGAACTGCAGGCGGTGCAGCGCCGCGTAGGCGCCGTCGCGGGCCAGCAGTTCCTCATGGGAGCCCTGCTCGACGATCTCGCCCTGCTCCATCACCAGGATGCGATCGGCCCGCTCGATGGTCGAGAGGCGGTGGGCGATGACGAAGGTCGTCCGGCCGCGACACACCTCCTCGAGGGCCGCCTGGATGTGGCGCTCGGATTCGGTATCCAGCGCCGAGGTCGCCTCGTCGAGCACCAGCAGCGGCGCATCCTTGAAGATCGCCCGGGCGATGGCCAGGCGCTGGCGCTGGCCGCCGGAGAGCATCACGCCGTTCTCCCCCACCACGCTGTCGTAGCCGTGGGGCATGCGCTCGATGAACTCGTGGGCATGGGCGGCGCGGGCGGCGGCCTCGATGTCCGCGGGGTCGGCGTCCGTCACGCCGTAGGCGATGTTGTCGGCGATGGTCGCGTTGAACAGCGTGACCTGCTGGGAGACCAGGGCGATCTGGCGGCGCAACGGGGCCAGGCGGTACTCGCCCTGCTCCACCCCGTCGATCAAGAGCCGCCCTGCCGTTGGACGGTAGAAACGCGGCAGCAGGCCGACCAGGGTCGACTTGCCGCTGCCGGAGCGGCCCACGATGGCGACCATCTCGCCGGGCGCGACCTCCAGGTCGATGCCCTTGAGCACCTCGGGCTGGTCGTCGCCGTAGGCGAAGCGCACCCCCTCGAAGCGGACCCGCCCCTCCAGGCGACCGGGGTCCAGGGTCCCGGTGTCGCGCTCGGGGGGCTCCTCGAGCAGCCCGAAGAGCTCGCCGGCGGCGGCGATGCCCTTCTGGATGGTGGCGTTGATCTCGGTGAGCTGGCGGACCGGCTTGGCCATCAGCGAGGCCGCGGTGATGAAGGCGACGAACTCGCCGGGGGTCATGTCCGCCATCAGCGCCGGCGACATGGCCAGCCACACCAGCACCGCCAGCGACACCGCCACCATCAGCTGGATCACCGGCGTGCTGGTGGCCTTGGTCAGCGCTTCCTTCATGCTCTGGCGACGGTTGACCTCGCTGGCCTCGGCGAAGCGGGCCTTCTCGAAGGTCTCGGCGCCGTGGGTGCGCACCACCCGGTAGCCGGACAGCGCCTCGGCGGCCACGTGGGTGACCTCACCCATGGAGCGCTGGATGCGCCGGGAGATGCGCCGGAAGCGCTTGCTGGCATAGCTGACCACCCCGCCGATCAGCGGGGTCACCGCCAGGAACAGCAGGGTCAGCATCCAGTTGGTCCACAGCAGGTAGGCGATTAAGCCGACCACGAAGAGCCCCTCGCGCAGCAGGATGGTGACCGCCTTGGTGGCGGCCCCGGTGACCTGCTCGACGTGGTAGGTGACCCGGGAGATCAGGTGGCCCGAGGAGTGGGCGTCGAAGAAGCGTCCCGGCAGGTGCAGCATGTGGTTGAAGACGTCGCAGCGCAGCGCATGGACCAGGTTCCTGGCCACGCTGCTCATGAAGTAGGTGCCGAGGAAGGTGCCGAGGCCGCGCGCCGCGAACATGCCCACCACGAACAGCGGCAAGAACAGTCGGAAGTTGGCGTCCGGGTTCTGGATGCCGTCGATCAGTCGCTTCATCATCTCGGCCAGCGCCGTGCTCGAGGCGGCATAGATCACGTAGCCGAGGATCGCCAGGGCGAAGGCGCGCCAGTGGGGCTTCACGTAGGCCAGCAGGCGCTTGTAGAGGGTCCAGCCGGAATGTTCGATCACGGTGTCTCCGCTTGAGGGGTTGCAACGGCCTCGGTGGCGATGCGCACGTGCCGGATCTCGAGACCGGCGGCCCGGTCCAGCGCGCGTACCACGTCGGCATGGGCGGCCCGCCCGTCGGCCTCGACCACGAGGCCGTGTTCGCGGGCCTGTTCGGCCTGTGCCGCCAGGGCCTCGCCCAGGCTCGCGGCCGTATGGACCCGCTCGCCCAGGCGATACTCGCCCGCCGCCGTGACCACCAGCGTCACCGGCGCGGCCTCCATCGGCTGACCGCTGGCGCTCTCGGGCAGCTCGAGCTCCAGCGCCTGGCGGGTCTCGAAGGTGGTCGAGACCATGAAGAAGATCAGCAGCAGGAAGACCACGTCGATCAGCGGCGTGAGGTTGACCTCCACCGGATCGCGTCGTCGCCGGGGGAATCTCACGACGGCGTCACCCGCGGCGCGGTGCGCCCGTCCGCCTCGCGACGCTCGTCACCGCGCGGGCCCGGATGGGCCTCGTCGGCGCGGCGCTCGGCCAGCACCAGCTCCCCCGGATAGTGGGCGAGGTACTCGACCACCTGGCTGGCCTGCTCCTCCATGCGCACGGTGATGTCCTCGACCCGGCGCTGGAAGTAGCGGTGGAACATCAGCGCGGGAATCGCCACGGTCAGGCCAGCCGCGGTGGTCACAAGGGCGCGGGAGATGCCGCCGGCGAGATCCGCCGTGCGGCTCGCCCCGTCGCCGCTGACGATCACCGCGAAAACCTCGATCATGCCCACCACGGTGCCCAGCAGGCCGATCAGCGGGGTGATCGCGGCGATGGTGCCCAGCGGGCTCAGGAAGCGCTCCATGTCATGGATAACCGCGGTCGCCGCCTCCTGCAGCCGGGCGCGCACCTGCTCATGGCCGAGCCGCGCATTGCGCAGCCCGGCGGCGAGCACGCCGCCCAGCGGCGAGTGCGCCTCCAGCCAGTAGAGGTTGACCTGGCCGCGCGCCACCAGCTGGCAGACCTCCTGGCCGAGCCCCCGGGGGGCGATGCGGCGCGCGCGCAGGGTCCACAGGCGCTCGATGATGATCACCGAGGCCAGCAGCGAGCAGCCCAGCAGCGGCACCATCAGCCAGCCGCCGGCGATCAGGGCATCCATCATGTCCATGGCGTTCTCCCCGGGTGTGGCCGGCCCGCGGGCCGGCATCAGTGGGGCGATTCTAACGCAAGGCAGCCGCCACCGACACCGCCGAGCCGCCAGGCGGAAGGCCGCTCGGCGAGGATCCCCGGCGGCGCGTCGTCGCCGAGCCAGAGGGTCACGGCGCCGTCCTGGGCGGTACTCCAGAGGCAGCTGCCCACCGCCCGGAAGCGGCGAACGACGCGATCCGTCGGATGGCCGAAGGCGTTGTGGCGCGCCGCGCTGAAGATCACGTGGCGCGGGGCCAGGCGCCTCACCAGGGCAGGCCCGGAGCTGGTGGCGCTGCCGTGGTGACCCGCCACCAGCAGCGTGATCCCCGCCGCTACCTCATCGAGGAAGCGCCGCTCGGCGCCGCGTCCGACGTCCCCGGTGATCAGCAGCCGCTGGTCGCCGGCGCGCACCAGAAGGACGCAGGAGCGATCGTTGGCGGAGAGCTCGGCGGTGTCCGAAGGCGGCCAGAGGATGCGAAAGCTGACCCCGTCGCGCCGCCAGCGGTGGCCCGCCGTGCAGGGCCTGGCCGGCAGCCCCAGGGCCTCGCCGGGAGGCGTCAGGAGTCGCCCCACCTGGTGCGCATCGCGCAGTGCCGGCAGGCCGCCGGCATGGTCCTGGTCGGCGTGGCTGACGATGACCTCGTCGAAGCGCTGGCCCGGCGGCCACAGCCCGGCCAGCGGCATGAAGCCCGAGGCGAAGCGCGGCCCGGTGTCATAGAGGGCGCGATAGCCGGCGGTGCGCAGCTCGATCAGCTGGCCCTGCCCCACGTCGTGCACCCGCACCCGCAGCTGCCCCTCGGCGAGCACCGGCGACGGGGCCGGCAGGCCCAGCGGCACCAGCAGCAGAGCCGCCGTGGCCGCCAGGCGCAGGCGCATCGCGAGCCCCGGCAGCGCCCACACGAGGCCGCCCAGCCCCAGCGCCAGGCCGAGCGGCACCACCCACGCCGGCTCCGGCTCCCACAGCGGCCGCCAGGCGACCGCCAGCTCGAGCAGCGTGGCCAGGGCCTCCACCAGCCAGCCGAACAGGCGCCAGCAGAGCGCCGAGAGCGGGGGCAGCCAGGCGGTGAGCCAGCCGAGCAGCCCGAGAGGCACCAGCAGCGTGCTGACCAGGGGCACGGCGACCAGGTTGATCAGCGGCGCCGTGGGGGCCAGCCGGTCGAAGGCCAGCAGCACGGCGGCGCCCATCAGCGGCGCCAGCAGCAGCTGGGTGCGCACCAGCGCCCATAGCCAGCCGCCCAGGCCACGCGGGCGGGCCCTCCCCTGCCAGATCAGGATCAGCAGCGCCACGGCGGAAAACGACAGCCAGAGGCCGGGCCGCCAGGCCGAGAGCGGGTCGACCACGAGCACCAGCCCCAGCGCCAGCCACCAGCCCTGCCAGGGACCGGGCGCGTGGCGCCCGCTGGCCACCCAGAGCCCCACCAGGGTCATGATCATGGCGCGTAGCGCCGGCGGCTCCAGCCCGGCGAGGCCGGCATAGCCCACCGCCGAGGCGGCGGCGACCCACCAGGGCCAGACCGCCAGCCGCCAGGCCCCGGGCGCGACCAGCCGGGCCGCGCCGCGCGCAAGCCACAGGGCGAAGGTCGCCACCAGCCCGACGTGGAGGCCGGAGATCACCACCAGGTGGGTGGTGCCGCTGGCGTTGAGCAGGTCCCAGTCGGCACGTTCAAGGCGCTCGCTCGCCCCCAGGGTCAGCGCCGCCAGCCAGCGCGCCTGGCGCGGCGCCAGCGCCTGGGCGTCGAGGTGTTCGAGGGCCAGTCGGCCAAGCGAGAGTCCGGCCTCGGCGAGCCTGACCGGCGGCGGGTCGCGACGCACGTAGCCGCTGGCCTGGATGCCCTCCCGCCGCAGCCAGGCGCCGAAGTCGAAACCGCCCGGATTGGCGAAGCCGGACGGAGGGCGCAGGCGCACCGACAGCGCCCAGCGCTCGCCGGCCACCAGGTCGGGGGCCTCGAAGAAGGAAAGACGCACCCGCGTCAGGTCATCACAGGCCGGCAGCTCGTTCGTCGCGGCGCGACACGCGTCCACCGCCATGATCAGGCGGGAGAGTCGCGCGTCGCGACGCACCTCGACCAGTCGCCCCTCGAGGCGCAGGTCCTGGCGGGTCAGGCCGGGGGCGAGTTCGCCACCGCGCAGCGTGAGCAGCTGCCCGGCGACCAGCGCCGCCACCAGCAGCCCCAGCGCGAGACGCGGACGGCGCCCGGCCAGGGCCGCCAGGCAGGCCAGGGCGAACAGCTCGGCGCTGCCCGGCGCGGCAAGATGGCCTCCCAGCACGCCGAGGAGCACGGCGAGCGCCAGGGGCAGGGCCAGACCCAGCGGCATGATGTCGTCCCTGAACGGCGGGCGGGCGCCTCGCCCTCCGTCGCGTCGGCGAGACGCATCATGGCGAGGCGGGCGACTTCTATGGATAATAGCTCGGGTTTCGACGCCGCGAGCTCGTCTTCATGCCGCGCAGACTCCTGCAGCGCTACCTGCCCCATCCCGATGCCCTCCGGCGCCGGCGCTCCCTGCGCATGGTCGGCCACCTGATCGGCAACCCCTCGCTGTGGGTGCTGACGCGTCGCAGCGTGGCCAACGCCTTCTCCGTGGGGCTGTTCAGCGCCCTGCTGCCGATCCCCTTCCAGATGCTGGTGGCCGCGCTGGGCGCCTGGCTCGCGCGCTGCAACCTGCCGCTGTCGATCGGCCTGGTGTGGATCACCAACCCCCTGACCATGCCGCTGATCTTCTTCGGCAACTATCGCCTGGGCGCCTGGCTGCTGGACACCCCGGTCCGCCCGGCGCCGGAGCGCATCTCCACCCAGTGGATCGCCGAGCAGCTGGTGGAGATCCTGCCGGCGCTGGCGCTGGGGTCGCTGGTGGCGGCGGTGGTCACCGCTGCGCTTGCCAACCTGACGATTCGCCTGATCTGGCGCTGGCAGGTGTCGCGCAGCTGGCGCGAGCGCACCCGCCGTCGCCGCCGTTCGCGCGAGGCCGCCCAGGAACCGTGATGCCAAACGCCAGCGGCCGGCGCCATGGCGCCGGCCGCTGCTGCATCGCCCCACCGGATGGGTTCAGGCGCGGGGTGGCTCCTCGACCAGGCGCCCGCCGTCGAGCTTGAGCACCCGATCCTGGTGGGCGGCGAGGCCCGGATCATGGGTGACGATCACGAAGGCGCAGGCGGCGCTGGCCGCCAGCTCGTCCATCAGCGCGAGGATGCTCGCCGCGGTGGTCTGGTCGAGGTTGCCGGTGGGCTCGTCCATCAGCATCAGGCTGGGGTCGGTGACCAGCCCCCGGGCGATGGCCACCCGCTGGCGCTCACCCCCGGAGAGCTCGCCCGGCTTGTGATCGGCCCGCTCGGCCATGCCGACGCGCTCGAGCAGCTCCCGGGCGCGCGCCTCGGCGTGGCGCTTGCGCTGGCCGCGCACGATCAGCGGCAGCGCCGCGTTCTCCAGCGCCGTGAACTCCGCCAGCAGGTGGTGGAACTGGTAGACGAAGCCGATGTGACGGTTGCGAAAGCGCCCCAGATCGGCGTCGTTGAGCGCCCGCAGCGATTCGCCGGCGATGCACACCTCGCCGCGGCTCGGCTGATCCAGCCCGCCCAGCAGGTTCAGGAGCGTGGTCTTGCCGGAGCCGGAGCTGCCGACCACGGCGACCCGCTCGCCGGCCTGCACCCGCATCTCCAGGCCGTCCAGCACGGTCAGATCCCGCGGCCCCTCGCGATAGACGCGGGTCAGGTCCGTGCACTCGAGCATCACCTGCCCCGCTCGGTTGGCGGCATCGGTTCGTGGCGTCATGGCCGTGTCACTCATAGCGCAGTACCTCGGCAGGCTGGACCCGCGCGGCCCGCCAGGCCGGATAGAGGGTCGAGAGGAAGGTCAGGATGAAGGCCGCGGCGACGATGTTGCGCACGTCGGACCAGATCAGCCGCGACGGCAGCTCGCTGATGAAGTAGACGCCGGCATCGAGGAAGTGGATGCCGAAGGTGCTCTCCACCCAGCCGATCAGGTCCGACACGGTGAGCGCCAGCAGCACGCCCAGGGTGACGCCGACCAGGATGCCGATCACGCCGATCGCCAGCCCCTGGACGATGAAGATGCCCATGATCGAGCGCGGGGTGGCGCCGATGGTGCGCAGGATGGCGATGTCGGCCCGCTTGTCGGTGACCACCATCACCAAGGTGGAGACGATGTTGAAGGCCGCCACGGCGATGATCACCGTCAGCAGCAGCGCGATCATGCGCTTCTCCATCTGGATCGCCTGGAAGAGGTTGCCGTGGGAGTAGGTCCAGTCGAGCCCCCGGTAGCCGGGCCCGAGCTCGTTGATGATGGCGCGGGTCTCGCTGCCGGCGGCGAAGAGGTCGTCGAGCTCCAGCCGCAGGCCGCCCACGGCGTCGCCCAGGCGCGCCAGGGTCTGCATGTCCTCGATGTGGGCATAGGCCAGGGCGGCGTCGAGGTCGGCACCGACGCTGAAGATGCCGCTCACCGTGAAACGCTTGAGCCGGGGGAAGACCCCGGCCGGGGTGATCGAGGCCTCGGGCACCAGCAGGGTGACACGATCGCCCACCCCGACGCCCAGGCGACGGGCCAGGATCGAGCCCAGCACCACGTTCCACTCGCCGGCCTCCAGGTCGTCGAGGCGGCCCTGGCGCATGTGCTCGTCGACGATCGACACGCGGCTCTCCCAGGCGGGATCGATGCCGTTGACCATGGCGCCCTCGTTGCGGCCGCCTACCGAGAACATACCCTGCTGCTCCACGTAGGGGGCGGCGCCGACCACCCGCTCGCGCTCGACGAGGCGCTCGGCCAGGGGCTGCCAGTCGGTGAGCCCGCCCGGCGACTCGATCTTGGTGTGCGGCACCATGCCGAGCACCCGGGTGCGCAGCTCATGGTCGAAGCCGTTCATCACGGAGAGCACCAGGATGAGCACCGCGACCCCGAGCATGAGGCCCAGCATGGAGGTCAGCGAGATGAAGGAGATGAAGTGGTTGCGACGCTTGGCCCGCACGTAGCGCAACCCGATCAGGAAGGGGAGACGGTCGAGCATGAGAACGTTCCTTGTCGGCGGGCGCCCATGGTACGGTTTTTTGCCCGCGCCTGCATCGCCGCCGGTGGGTGCTTGCGCGATGATTGCATCATTGACGACGGCGGCCTACATTGCGCCGTCACGACCCGCACGAGACTCGCCTAATGGCCCATCGCCTGCTCCCCGAATGGCATCCCCAGGATGCCGTGCAACTCACCTGGCCCGGCCCCGACAGCGACTGGGCGCCCCTGCTCGAACGCATCGAGGCGACCCTGGAGGCCATGGTGGTGGCCATCGCTCGCTATCAGGCGGTGCTGATCGCCGTCCCGGACGCGGCCACCCGCAGCCACCTGACCCATCGCTTCGCCTGCCTCGGCGTCGACCCCGCCCGCCTGCGGCTGATGGTCGCCCCGGCCGACGACACCTGGGCGCGGGACCACGGCCCGATCGCCGTGGCCGAGGGGGATGCGCCGCGGCTGCTCGACTACGTCTTCACCGGCTGGGGCGGCAAGTACGAGGCCGCCCGGGACAACACCCTGACCCGGCGCCTGGCCGAGGCCGGCGCCTTCGCCTGCCCGGTCGCCTCACACGACCTGGTGCTGGAGGGCGGCGCCATCGAGACCGACGGCGATGGCACCCTGCTGACCACCGAGGCCTGCCTGCTCAACCCCAACCGCAATCCCGGGCTCGACCGGGCGGCCATGGAGGCGCGTCTCAAGCAGGAGCTCGGCATCTCGCGGGTGCTGTGGCTGGCCCACGGCCACCTGGAAGGCGACGACACCGACAGCCATGTCGATACCTTGGTGCGCTTCTGCGACCCGGCGACGCTGGCCTACGTGCGCTGCGACGACCCGGCCGACCCCCACTATCCTGCGCTCGCGGCCATGGAGGCGGAGCTCAAGGCCCTGCGCCGCGCCGATGGCGAGCCCTACCGGCTGGTGCCCCTGCCCTGGCCGCGCGCCTGCCACGACCCGGTGGACGGGCACCGCCTGCCCGCCACCTACGCCAACTTCCTGATCATCAACGGCGCGGTGCTGGTCCCGACCTACGGCGACGCCGCCGACAGCCGGGCGCTCGGCGCCCTGGCCGGCGCCTTCCCGGGTCGCGACATCATTCCCATCGACTGCCTGAGCGTGATTCGCCAGCATGGCAGCCTGCACTGCCTGACCATGCAGCTGCCCCGGGGCAGCCTGGCCGACGCCCCCGAGCCATCATCCACGAGGAGAGCCCCATGACCCGCACCCTCAAGGCCGGCCTGGTCCAGCAACCGGCCTGGCCCGACAAGGCCCGAAGCCTCGCCGAGAGCGAGGCCGGCATCCGCGAGCTGGCCGGCGCCGGCGCCCAGCTGGTGATGCTCCAGGAGCTTCACGCCACCCACTACTTCTGCCAGATCGAGGACACCGACGTCTTCGACCTGGCCGAGCCCCTCGACGGACCGACCGGCACGCGGCTGGCGGCGCTGGCCGAGGAGCTCGACATCGTGCTGGTGGGCTCGCTGTTCGAACGCCGCGCGCCGGGCCTCTACCACAATACCGCCGTGGTCTATGACCGCGACCGCGGCCGCGTGGGCTACTACCGCAAGATGCACATCCCCGACGATCCGGGCTTCTACGAGAAGTTCTACTTCACCCCCGGCGACCAGGACGCGGACCGCGAGCAGGGCTTCACGCCCATCGACACCTCGGTGGGCCGCCTCGGCGTGCTGGTATGCTGGGACCAGTGGTACCCGGAGGCCGCCCGGCTGATGGCCCTGGCCGGCGCGGAGCTGCTGCTCTACCCCACCGCCATCGGCTGGCATCCGCCGGACGACACCCCGGAGAAGCGGCGCCAGAAGGAGGCCTGGACCCTGATCCAGCGCAGCCACGGCGTGGCCAACGGCCTGCCGGTGATCGTCGCCAACCGGGTCGGCCACGAGGCGGATCCCTCCGGGGCCACGCCGGGCATCGACTTCTGGGGCGGCAGCTTCATCTGCGGCCCCCAGGGCGAGCTGCTGGCCCACGCCGGTGAGGAGGCCGAGCGCATGCTGGTGACGCTGGACATGGCGCGCAGCGAGGAGGTGCGGCGCATCTGGCCCTACCTGCGGGATCGTCGCATCGACGCCTACGGAGACCTGGTCCGCCGCTACCGCGACTGAGGCCCGCCAGAAGCGCCGACGCCAAACGCCCCCGACGGCCAGGCCGTCGGGGGCGTTTCACTTGCCCATGCTGCTCGGGCGGGGCCTATTTCCAGAAATCGCGGATCGAGGCGATGCCTTGGGCGCCCACGGCGCGCGCGTGGTGGGCATCATGGCGGGTCATGCCACCCAGCGCGAAGACCGGCATGCCGGCGTGCTCCACCAGCTGCTGGAAGTCATGCCAGCCGATGGGGGGCACCTCGGGATGCGAGGGCGTAGTGCGCAGCGGCGAGAGGGTCACGAAATCGCAGCCGATGCGGCGCGCATGATCCAGCTGCCGGCGATCATGGGTCGAGGCGGAGAGCCACTTGGCCTCGGCCACCGGGCGGCGCTCCAGGCTCATCAGGCGATCGCTGGTCAGGTGGATGCCGTCGGCGTCCACCGCCTCGAGCAGCGACGGCTCGCCGTTGAGCACCAGCCGTGCGCCCCGGGCCCGGCAGAGCTCGAGGGCCTGCTCGGCGCGGCTCAGGTAGTCCGCCTCGCCCAGCGACTTGGCCCGCAGCTGCACCAGGCGCACGCCATCCTCGTCGAGGGCGCGCGTGAGACACTCCTGGAAGCGCGATTCGTCGGCCTCCTCGCCGGTGATCAGGTACTCCGTCGGCAGCATCACCGCCCGCAGGATCGGCAGGTTCGCCGCCGGGAAGGGGTAGTTCACCAGCTCGCTCATGGGTACCCAGCGCACGGCCTGCCCCTCGCGGCCGAACGGCTCGCCGGCGAAGTCGTGCACCTGCCAGACATCCAGCAGGATGTGCTTGTCGGAATACTCATGGTGGATGCGGATCAGCGGCTGGGCGCGCCGGATCTCCACGCCCAGCTCCTCGTGGAGCTCGCGCTTGAGCGCTTCCAGGCCGGTCTCGTAGGGTGCCAGCTTGCCGCCGGGAAACTCCCAGAGGCCGCCATGATCGACGTTGGAGGGACGACGGGCGAGCAGCACCTCGCGGCCGTCGGCACTGATGATGGCGGCCGCCGCCACGTGCACCCTTCTCTTCACCATTGCGTTCATTGACTCCTACCCGCTGTTCCACGCGGCCTAGGCGCCGCGTGGGGTTTCTGTCTGACTGCCGACCGAAGGGTTCGGTCAGCTACGATAGTCGGCGTTGATGCTCACGTAGTCGTGGGAGAGGTCCGAGGTCCAGACCGTCGCTTCCTGCTCCCCGCGACCGAGGGCGATGCGGATCTCGATCTCCTCGAGGGCCATCACCGCGCTGCCGGCCTCCTCGGAATAACCGGGGGCGCGACCGCCGTGCTCGACCAGGCGGACCTCGCCCAGGTCGATGGTGACGCGGTCGACGTCGAAGTCCTCGACGGGCGCGCGCCCCACCGCGGCGAGGATGCGCCCCCAGTTGGCATCGGAGGCGTAGAGGGCCGTCTTGACCAGCGGCGAGTGCGCCACGGTGAAGGCCACGTCCAGCGCCTCCTGGCGGCTGCGCGCCTGCTCGACGCGCAGGGTGACGAACTTGGTCGCCCCCTCGCCGTCGCGGATCACCGCCTGGGCGAGCTCGGTCATCACCAGAAGGAGCCCCTCGCGGAAGCGCGCGAGGGCCTCGCCGTCGACCACCGCCGCGCCGCGCCCGGTGGCGATCAGCAGGCAGGCGTCGTTGGTCGAGGTGTCGCTGTCCACGGTGATGCAGTTGAAGGAGCGCTCCACCGCCTCGCGCAGCAGCCGGTCGAGCAGCGACTGCTCGATGGCGGCATCGGTGGCCACGAAGGCGAGCATGGTGGCCATGTCGGGGCGGATCATGCCCGAGCCCTTGGCGATGCCGTTGATGGTCACCGTCGCCTCGCCCAGCGCGAGGGTGACGCTGGCGCCCTTGGTCCGGGTGTCGGTGGTGAGGATGCCCTCGCCCGCCTCGCGCCAGGCATCGGGCCCGTCGTCGAGGGTCTGCACCGCGCCGGGCAGGCCGGCGAGCAGGCGCTCCATGGGCAGCGGCTCGCCGATCACCCCGGTGGAGAACGGCAGCACGCTCGCTTCCTCCACCCCGGCCAGCCGCGCGAGCTCCGCGCAGGTGGCCCGGGCATCACTGAGCCCCGTCGCACCGGTGCCGGCATTGGCATTGCCGGTGTTGATCACCAGGTAGCGCGCGCCCTCGCCGCGCGCCGCACAGGCGGCGAGATGCTCGCGGGCCACCGTCACCGGCGCCGCGCAGAAGGCGTTGCGAGTGAAGGTCCCCGCTACCCGGGCCCCGTCGGGGACCTCGATCACCACCAGGTCGCGTCGACCGGGCTTCTTGATGCCGGCCATGGCGGTGCCCAGCCGCAGCCCCTCGATCACCGGCATCTCCGGAAAACGTGTCTCGCCCACTGCCATCGCTTCGTCTCCTCTGTCGGCCGGGACCCGCCCGGCCTTCGCCTCAGTCCCTCAGCTCAGCTTGCCGCAGCACTGCTTGAACTTCTTGCCCGACCCGCAGGGGCAGGGGTCGTTGCGGCCCACCTTGGGGCCCTCGCGGCGCAGCGGGCGGCCATCGGCGCCCGGTGCCGGGGCACCCGGCGCCTCGCCGCCCCCGGCACCGGCCAGGGCAGGCTCCTCATGACGGCTCGCCGCCGACGCCTTCTCCCGCTCCAGCGCCTCGCGACGCTGGCGCTCGAGCGCCTCGACCTCCTCGGGACGGCGCACCTGGACGTGGCTCAGGATGCGCGTCACGTCGGCCTTGATGTTGGTCAGCAGGTGCTGGAACAGCTCGAAGGACTCGCGCTTGTACTCCTGCTTGGGGTTCTTCTGGGCGTAGCCCCGCAGGTGGATCCCGCGGCGCAGGTGATCCATGGACTGCAGGTGCTCCTTCCAGCGGGTATCGAGCACCTGTAGCATCGCCTGCTTCTCGAAGCGACGCATCAGCGTCTCGCCGGCCTCGGCGACCTTGGCCGCATAGGCCTCGCGGTGCATGGTCTGCAGCCGCTCGCGCAGCTGCTCCTCGTGGAAGCGCTCGTCCTGCTCGGCCCACTCGACGACCGGGGCGTCCAGGTTGAACTCGCTCTTGAGGTGATCCTGGAGACCGGCCAGGTCCCACTGCTCGGGCAGGCTCTGGGGCGGCACGAACTCGCTGATGGCGAGGTCCAGCACCTCCTCGCGAATGCCGGCGACGTTCTCGGAGACGTCCTCGGCGGCGAGGATCTCGTTACGCTGCTCGTAGATCACGCGCCGCTGGTCGTTGGCCACGTCGTCGTACTCGAGCAGCTGCTTGCGGATATCGAAGTTACGCCCCTCGACCTTCTTCTGGGCCCGCTCGACGGCGTTGGAGACCATCTTGTGCTCGATCGCCTCGCCGCGCTCCAGCCCCAGCGCCTGCATCAGCCGCTGGACCCGGTCGGAGCCGAACAGCCGCATCAGGTTGTCTTCCAGCGACAGGAAGAAGCGCGTCGAGCCCGGGTCGCCCTGGCGGCCGGCACGCCCGCGCAGCTGGTTGTCGATGCGCCGGGATTCGTGGCGCTCGGAGCCGACCACGTGCAGGCCGCCGGCCTCGAGCACCGCGTCGTGGCGTGCCTGCCACTCCGCCTTGAGCCGCTCGAGCTCCGCCTCGCCGGGATTGTCCAGCGTGGCCGCCTCGGCCTCCCAGTTGCCGCCGAGCACGATGTCGGTGCCGCGGCCGGCCATGTTGGTGGCGATGGTCACGGCGCCGGGACGACCGGCCTGGGCGATGATCTGCGCCTCGCTCTGGTGCTGCTTGGCGTTGAGGACGTTGAAGGCCATGTCGGCGCGCTTCATCAGCTCGGCCAGGTACTCGCTGGTCTCGATGGAGGCGGTGCCGACCAGCACCGGTCGACCGGCCTCGGTCTGGGTCTGGACGTCCTCGATGATCGCCTCGAACTTCTCCTCGGCGGTCAGGTAGACCAGGTCGTTGAGATCCTTGCGGACCAGCGGCCGGTTGGTGGGAATCACCACCACGTCCAGGCCGTAGATCTGGCGGAACTCGAAGGCCTCGGTGTCGGCGGTGCCGGTCATGCCCGAGAGCTTCTCGTAGAGGCGGAAGTAGTTCTGGAAGGTGGTCGAGGCGAGCGTCTGGCTCTCGCGCTGGACCGTCACCCCCTCCTTGGCCTCCACCGCCTGGTGCAGGCCCTCGGACCAGCGCCGCCCCGGCATGCTGCGGCCGGTGTGCTCGTCGACGATCACCACCTGGCCATCCTTGACGATGTAGTCGACGTCGCGGTGGTAGAGGTGGCGGGCGCGCAGCGCCGAATGCATGTGCTGCAGCAGGTTGAGGTTCTGGGCCGCGTAGAGGGAGTCGGCCTCGCCGAGCAGCCCCTGCTCGCGCATCAGCGCCTCGACCTTGTGGTGACCGCCCTCGGTGAGCTCCACCTGCTTCTGCTTCTCGTCGAGGGTGAAGTCGCCGCTCTCGGGGTCCTCCTCGTCGCTGCACTGCTCGAGGTGGTGGGCCAGCCGGTCGACCACCTGGTAGAGCTCGGTGTTCTCGTCCACCGCGCCGGAGATGATCAGCGGGGTCCGCGCCTCGTCGATGAGGATCGAGTCAACCTCGTCGATGATCGCGAAGTGCAGGTCGCGCTGCACCTTCTCTTCCAGCGAGAAGGCCATGTTGTCGCGCAGGTAGTCGAAGCCGAACTCGTTGTTGGTGCCGTAGGTGATGTCGCAGGCGTAGGCGTGGCGCTTCTCCTCAGGGGTCTGGCCGGCGTAGATGACGCCCACCGAGAGCCCCAGGTATTCGTAGAGAGGACGCATCCACTCGGCGTCGCGGCGGGCCAGGTAGTCGTTGACCGTGACCACGTGCACGCCCTTGCCGGGCAGCGCATTGAGGTAGACGGCCAGGGTCGCCACCAGGGTCTTGCCCTCGCCGGTCTTCATCTCGGCGATGCGCCCGCTGTGCAGGGTCAGGCCGCCGACCATCTGCACGTCGAAATGGCGCATGCCCATGACGCGGCGGCTGGCCTCGCGGACCGTGGCGAAGGCCTCCGGCAGCAGCGCATCGAGGGACTCGCCGCCCTCTAGGCGTTCGCGGAACTGCTCGGTGCGGCCCTTGAGGGCGGCCTCGTCGAGCGCCTGGTGGTCGGCTTCCAGGGCGGTCACGTCCGCGACCTGGCGGTTCATGCGCTTGACGTCGCGGTCGTTCTTCGAGCCGACGACCTTGCGTAACAGGTTATTGATCATGAAGGATCCAGTGGCTGCGTATGATGTCGCATCGCGGGCAGGGGCCCGCGACCTCTCCGGGACGGTGGCTCAACAGCGCGTGGGAGGGCCACGACGCGACAGGACGTCGTGGGCGGCCACCGGAAGCGAGGGAGGCGCGGGACGCCAGCGACGACGGCGCGCGGCCGGCGGCCAGCCAAGGCGACGGCGGACCCAGCGCCCCAGGGCACGACGGCGCGCCTGGAGGCGGGAGCGCACCCGCAGCAGCACGGGCACCAGCAGGCTGACCTGGGCGGCCCGCTCCACGGGACGCAGGGAGTCCAGCTGGGCGAGGCCCGCCGGCAACAGGCACCCCACCAGCAGACCGGCCAGCCACCAGCGCGTCGCGCGGCGCATGCGCCGCGAGCCCTGAGGCGCGGCGCCGTTGTCGGTGATGGCGGGCATGCTGTCGAGGGCCTCCGGTGCGTGCTAGGCTCTGGCTGATCAGGGGCCGCCTGGATCATGGCGGCCGACGGATAACGTCAGGGCTTCGACCCCGAGAATCAAGCCGATGAGTATAAAGGTTAAGCGGTTCCGCGCACAGCCCATGTCCCGCCTGCTGGAGGGTCGCGGCGAGCTGGGCGCCCTGATGCGCATGGCCACCCTGGTCGAACGCGCCCAGTCCCACCTGCGCGACCACCTGCCCGAGGAGATGCGCGAGCACCTCTTCGTCGGCGGCTTTCACCAGGGGAAGCTGGCGCTGATCACCGACCGCGCGGTGTGGCTGACCCGGCTGCGCTACGAGCAGCCGAGGCTGCTCGGCCTGCTGCATCAGCTGCCGGGCTTCGAGGCAGTCACCGGCTTCAGCCTCAAGGTGCGCCCCGTGCGCCCGACCCGGCCGCCGCTGCGCCAGCCCCGCCACCTGCCGACGAAGGCCGCCGACGAGATCACGAGCTGCGCCGCCGATGTCGACGACCCCGGCCTCAAGCGCGCCCTGGAGCGACTGGCCGCCCACGCCGAGAAATCCTGAGCCGCGACGCGCCCGCCTCGACGCAGACGAAAACGCCGCCATCCTGTCGGATGGCGGCGTTCTGGTGACTGCCGGTGAGGGGCGCGGCCTCAGGCCATGGCGGGCGCCGCGTAGGAGATCGGCGCCTTCTCGGCCTCGCCCTCGAAGGTGACCAGCTCCCAGGCTTCCGGCTGGGCCATCAGCGCACGGCACAGCTGGTTGTTCAGGGCATGGCCCGACTTCACGCCGCGGAACTCGCCGATCAGGCTGTGGCCGAGCTGGTAGAGATCGCCGATGGCGTCGAGCACCTTGTGCTTAACGAACTCGTCGTCGTAGCGCAGGCCGCCCTCGTTCACGATGCGGTAGTCGTCGACCACGATGGCGTTGTCGAGGCTGCCCCCGAGCGCCAGGTTGTTGGCACGCAAGTACTCGAGGTCACGCATGAAGCCGAAGGTCCGCGCCCGGGACACCTCCTTGACGAAGGAAGTGGTGGAGAAGTCCACCATCGCGGTCTGCGACTGCCCCTCGAACACCGGGTGGTCGAAGTCGATGGCGAAGGAGACCTTGAAGCCCTGATGGGGCAGGAAGATCGCCTCCTTGTCGTCCTCGCGCACCGCGATCTCGCGCTTGATGCGGATGAACTTCTTGGCGGCGTTCTGCTCGGCGATGCCCGCCGACTGAATCAGGAACACGAAGGGTCCTGCGCTGCCGTCCATGATCGGCACCTCGGGGGCGCTGACGTCGACGTAGGCGTTGTCGATGCCGAGGCCGGCGAAGGCCGACATCAGGTGCTCGACGGTCGCGACCTTGGCCCCGCCCGCGGAGAGCGCGGTACACAGGGTGGTGTCGGTGACATGCTCGGCGCGCGCCGGGATCTGCACCTCGGGCTCGAGGTCGGTGCGTACGAACACGATCCCGGTGTCGACCGGCGCCGGGCGAAGCGTCAGGTAGACCTTCTTGCCGGAGTGCAGGCCGACGCCGGTGGCGCGGATGACGTTCTTCAGGGTTCGTTGTCTGATCATGGGCAGTCGCCAGGCAGTCATTGGTTATCAAACACCGTTCACTATAACACCGAACGGCCGTTTCAACAAAGAAAGATCACCCGGCGCCCCCTATCCCCGCGATAGGCCGCCTCAATCGGCCTGGCGGCGCAGAAAGGCGGGAATATCGAGATAGTCATCGAGCTCCTGGGACGGACGCTTCTCCGGCTGCGCCTGGGGCCGCGGGGCCTCCTGAGGCTCCGGCTTGGATGCCGTCGCGGCCTGGCCACGGCTGGCGGCCGCCGGCGGACGCTGGCGGTAGCTGCTGGCCTCGGTGCGGCGCGAGGAAGCCTCGCGGGCGGCCGGCTTCTGGGCCTGGCGCCCGTCGAGGCCGGCCGCGACCACGGTCACGCGCAGCTCGTCGGTCATGTCCATGTCGATGGAGGTACCGACCACGATGGTCGCGTCCTGGGAGGCGAACTCCTGGACGGTGGCGCCCACGTCGTTGAACTCGCCGATGGAGAGATCCGGGCCGGCGGTGATGTTGACCAGGATGCCGCGGGCGCCGTGGAGATCGATGTCCTCGAGCAGCGGGCTGCGGATCGCCTTCTCGGCAGCCTCGCGGGCGCGGTTCTCGCCGGTGGCGCCGCCGGTGCCCATCATCGCCATGCCCATCTCGGACATCACGGTGCGCACGTCGGCGAAGTCGACGTTGATGATGCCGGGGCTGGTGATCAGCTCGGCGATACCCTGCACGGCACCGAGCAGCACGTCGTTGGCCGCGCTGAAGGCGGTCAGCAGGGTCGCGCTCTTGCCGAGCACCGAGAGCAGCTTCTCGTTGGGAATGGTGATCAGCGAGTCGACGTGCTCGGAGAGCTCCTTCATCCCCTCCTCGGCGGCACGCATGCGCTTGGGACCCTCGAACGGGAAGGGCCGGGTCACCACGGCGACGGTGAGGATGCCGAGCTCCTTGGCCACCTGCGCGACCACGGGCGCGCCGCCGGTGCCGGTGCCGCCCCCCATGCCGGCGGTGATGAAGACCATGTCGGCCCCACCGAGCAGCTCGGCGATGCGCTCGCGATCCTCCATGGCGGCCTGACGGCCGACATCGGGGTTGGCGCCGGCACCGAGGCCCTTGGTGATCTCGCTGCCGAGCTGGAGCACGGTCTTGGCGGCGACCCGCTTGAGCGCCTGGGCATCGGTATTGGCGCAGATGAACTCGACGCCCTCGATGTTGCTCTCGACCATGTGGTTGACGGCGTTGCCGCCACCGCCCCCGACACCGATGACCTTGATGACTGCACTGCTGGAGGGTGCGCTATCTACCAGTTCGAACATAAGTCCCGTCTCCTGAACCGCGATCGCGGCCCTGTCAGAAATTTCCTTTGAACCAGCCCTTGATCCTTGCCAACGCCGGAGTCCCTTCCCCTGCGTCACGCCGGGTATTGTCGTCACGTCTCGGCTGCGCCGACATGCTACCCCCGGCCCCCTGGCGGCCATGCCCTTGACGGGTTTCCAGTAGAGCGTAATGCAGCAGGCCGACACCCGTCGAATAAATCGGATTGCGCACCACGTCGGCCAGCCCACGCACGTTCTGCGGGCAGGCGATGCGTACCGGCATGTGGAAGATCTCCTCGGCGAGCTCCACCACGCCCTCCATGCGGGCAGTGCCGCCGGTCAGGACCACGCCGGCGGCGACGAGGTCCTCGAAGCCACTGCGCCGCAGCTCGTCGCGCACCAGGGTGAAGAGTTCCTCGTAGCGGGGCTCCACCACCTCGGCCAGCGACTGGCGGGAGAGGTCCCGGGCCGGCCGGTCGCCGACGCTCGGCACCTTGATCATCTCGTCGCTGGCGGCCAGCTGCGTCAGCGCGCAGGCGTACTTGACCTTGATCTCCTCGGCGTGCTGCGTGGGCGTACGCAGGGCCATGGCGATATCGTTGGTGACCTGATCGCCGGCGATGGGAATCACCGCCGTATGGCGAATGGCGCCCTCGGTGAAGACCGCGATGTCGGTGGTGCCGCCGCCGATGTCGACCATGCAGACGCCGAGCTCACGCTCGTCCTCGGTCAGCACCGCATGACTGGAGGCCAGCTGCTCGAGGATGATCGAATCCACCTCGAGCCCGCAGCGCCGCACGCACTTCTCGATGTTCTGGACGGCATTCAGGGCCGCGGTGACCAGATGCACCCGCGCCTCGAGGCGAACCCCGGACATGCCGAGCGGCTCGCGGATGCCGCCCTGGGTATCGATGGCGAATTCCTGGGGCAGGACGTGCAGCACCCGCTGCCCTTCCGAGATGGCGCGGGCCCGGGCGGAGTCGATGACACGATCGATATCGGTGGAGGCGACCTCGCGCTCCTTGATCGCCACCACGCCATCGGAATTCATCGAACTGATATGACTGCCGGCGATGCCGACATAGACCGAGTGGATATCGCAGCCGGCCATCAGCTCGGCCTCTTCCACGGCGCGCTGGATCGACTGCACCGTGGATTCGATATTGATCACCACGCCTTTCTTCATGCCGCGTGACGGATGTGAGCCGATACCGGCGATTTCGATCCCGCCATCGTCGGTGGGCTGACCCACGATCGCCACGACCTTGGATGTTCCGATATCCAGCCCGACTACCATATTGGACGCATTGGATGGACCTGCCATGAGTCGGGAAGTCTCCTAGAACCTGACCCCGAAGGGGAAGATTAATCCTGAAAAGTTAGCCTGGGGCAATTATAGGAACAACATCCCATGTTCCACCAGCCCGATTGTTGAAACACCGGACACGATACGGCGATTTTGCCGCGAAAGAAACACCCGAAATACCCCCCTCATGGGCGAGTTATTCCATCGATTGATCACCCTTCCGTTGCGGACTCGCCCTCGAGCGGTTGGGTTTCGCCATGCCAGGCCACGGCCACGCCGTTGGGATAGCGCAGGTCGATGTAGCGGATATGCGACGCCAGAGGACCCAGCTCGCGCTCCCAGGCGGCGACCAGGCGACCCAGCCGCGAGGCGCGGTCGTTGCGCCCCAGCATCACCCAGACGCCGCTGTCGAGCTGGAAGCGCCAGGCGCCGCGCGGCTCCAGGCGCAGCTGACGCACCTCGAGGCCCAGGGACGCGAACTGCGCGGCGAGCCGGGCCCGGTAGTCCAGGACCTCGGCGCCGCTGCCGGGCGGGCCGGCCAGGTCCGGCAGGTCGTCGGGCGGCGACACCGGACCGGCGGCGAAGGGCTCGCCCTCGGGGTTGAGCAGGCGTCCATCGCTCCAGCGCGCCACCGGCACCTGCTCGACCAGCTCGAAGGTCAGCGCATCGGGCCACTCGCGGCTGACGCGCACCTCCTTCAGCCAGCCGATCTCCCGGGCCTCGCGACGCAGCGCCGCGAGGTCGACGGAGAGCCAGCTCTGGCCCTGGATCAGCGGCGCCAGCCGGCTGCGCAGGTAGTCGGCACTGACATGGGTGAGCTCGCCGCGCACCGAGACCCGCTCGATGGGACGATCCAGCCACACCCACAGGGCCCGCCCCCCGGCGCCCAGCAACAGCGCCAGCAGCAGCACCCCGACGAGGCTTCCACGCGCCGCCATGGGCTAGCGCCGCGCCTCGGCCGTGGCGAGGATGCGCAGCACCAGGGCATCGAAATCGATGCCGGCGTGGGCCGCTGACTGGGGGACCAGGCTGTGGTCGGTCATCCCCGGCACGGTGTTGACCTCGATCAGCCAGAAGCGCCCTGCCCCGTCGCGCATCACGTCGATGCGTCCCCAGCCCTCGGCGCCGATGGCGGCGAAGGCCTCGCGACAGAGCGCGGCGAGCTCGGCCTCCTCGTCGGCGGAGAGCCCGCAGGGCAGGTGGTAGAGCGTGTCGTCGGAGACGTACTTGGCCTCGTAGTCGTAGAAGCCGCCGGGCACCTCGACGCGGATGGCCGGCAGGACCTCGTCGCCGAGCAGCGACACGGTGTATTCCTCTCCCTGGATGAAGCGCTCGGCCATCACCCGGGCATCGAAGCGGGCGGCATCGCGGTAGGCCGCCTCCAGGGCGTCGCGGCTGTCGACGATGCTGATACCGAGGGTCGAGCCCTCGTGCACCGGCTTGACGATCAGCGGCAGCCCGAGCCGCTCGATCACCGCCTGCCAGTCGGCGTCGGGGCCGAGCATCACGCTCTCGGGGGTCGGCAGCCCCAGGGCCTGCCAGACCAGCTTGGTGCGCTGCTTGTCCATGCCCAGCGCCGAGGCCAGCACGCCGCTGCCGGTATAGGGGATGTCGAGCAGCTCTAGCGCCCCCTGCAGGGTGCCGTCCTCGCCGCCGCGGCCGTGCAGGGCGATGAAGACGCGATCCGGCGCCAGCGCCTCGAGGCCCACCAGCCCGCCGTCGGCGGGATCGAAGCCGATGGCGTCCACGCCCTGGCGCTCGAGGGCGGCCAGCACGGCGGCCCCGCTCTTCAAGGACACCTCGCGCTCGGCGGAGGCCCCGCCGAACAGCACCGCCACGCGGCCCATGTCATCGCTCATAGCGTCACCTCGTCGAGATTAAGGGCGGCATCGCTCAGCCGCTGGGCGATGCCGCCCACGTCGCCGGCCCCCTGGGTGATCAGGATATCGTCGGGGCGCAGCACGCGGGCCAGCAGCCCCGGCAGCTCGCTCTTGTCCTGCACGAAGATCGGATCGACCGCGCCGCGCTGGCGGATCGAGCCGGCCAGGGTGCGGCCGTCGGCGCCGGCCAGCGGTGCCTCCCCGGCGCTGTAGACGTCGAGCAGCAGCAGGGTGTCGACCCCGGCCAGCACGCGCACGAAGTCTTCATAGAGGTCGCGGGTGCGCGAGTAGCGGTGCGGCTGGTAGACCATCACCAGGCGCCGGTCGGGCCAGCCCGCCCGGACCGCGTCGATCACCATCTCCACCTCGCGGGGGTGGTGGCCGTAGTCGTCGACCAGCATCACCTGGCCCTCGCCCTCGGGGGCGAGATAGTGGCCGTGCACCTGGAAGCGACGTCCCACGCCCTCGAAGTGCCTGAGCCCGCGCAGGATGGCGTCGTCGGAGACGCCGGCGTCGCTCGCCACCACGATCGCCGCCAGGGCGTTGAGCGCGTTGTGGCGGCCCGGCATGGCCAGGCGCACCTCGAGGGGAGCCAGCCCCTCGGGGCGCACGGCGGTGAAGCGCACCTCGCCGGCCCGCTGGTCGAAGTCCTCGATGCGGTAGTCGGCGTCCTCGCTGAAGCCGTAGGTCACGAAGCGGCGGCTGACCTGGTCGAGCAGGCCGCGCACGTGGGGATCGTCGATGCACAGGATCGCCAGGCCGTAGAACGGCAGGTTGTGCAGGAACTCGATGAAGGTGCCCTTGAGCCGCTCGAAGTCGCCGCCGTAGGTGGCCATGTGGTCGGCATCGATGTTGGTGACGATGGAGACCATGGGCTGCAGGTGCAGGAAGGAGGCATCCGACTCGTCGGCCTCCGCCACCAGGTAGTCGCCCTCGCCCAGCCGCGCATTGGTGCCGGCGCTGGTCAGCTTGCCGCCGATCACGAAGGTGGGATCGAGGCCGCCCTCGCCGAGCAGGGTCGCCGTGAGGCTGGTGGTGGTGGTCTTGCCGTGGGTGCCGGCCACGGCGATGCCGTGGCGAAAGCGCATCAGCTCGGCGAGCATCTCGGCGCGGCGCACCACCGGCACGCGGTGCTCGTGGGCCCAGCGGATCTCGGGGTTGGTCTCGTCCACCGCGGTGGAGACCACCACCACGTCGGCGCCCGCGGCATGCTCGGCGGCGTGCCCCAGGGCCACGCGGATGCCGCACTCTTGCAGGCGGGCCACCACTGGCGAGGCCTTCAGGTCGCTGCCGCTGACCGCGTAGCCCTGATTCGCCAGCACCTCGGCGATGCCGCACATGCCGGCCCCGCCGATGCCGACGAAGTGGATGCGTCGAATCCGGCGCATGCCCAGCCCGCGGCCGGGATGCGGGGGTGTTGCCTGACCGGGAACCGGCCCGAGGGTCTCGTCACTCAAAACCTGTCTCCATGCAACCGGCCACCAGGCGCTCGACGGCGTCGAGATGGGCACCGGCACGGGCCCGTGCCGCCATGGTGGCGAGAGTGTCGGGGTCCAGCAGCGTCGCCAGGCACTCGGCCAGCGCCGCTGCGCTCATTTCCTGCTGGGGCATCAGCCGGGCCGCCTGCTGCTCGACCAGCGCCCGGGCATTGGCCGTCTGGTGATCGTCCACCGCGTGGGGGAAGGGCACGAAGAGCGCCGGCTTGGCCGCGGCGGCGAGTTCGGCCACGGTAAGGGCGCCGGCCCGGCAGACCACCAGGTCGGCCCAGTCGTAGGCGCCGGCCATGTCGTCGATGAAGGCCGTGACCTCGGCATCGACCCCCTGGGCCGTATAGGCCTCGCGGGTCGCCCGCTCCTTGTCGCGCCCGGCCTGGTGGCGCACCTCGGGGCGACGCTCGCCGGGCAGCTCGGCGAGCGCCTCGGGCAGGCGCTCGTTGAGAGCCTTGGCGCCCAGCGAGCCACCTACCACCAGCAGGCGCAGGGGCCGTCCCGCCATCTCGGCGGCGCGACGGGGCGAGCGGCCGAGCGCGGCGATCTCGGCGCGCACCGGATTGCCGATCACCTCGGCCCGGCCGGGAAAGGCCTGGGGAAAGGCGGCGTAGACGCGGCGCGCCAGGCGCGAGAGGGCGCGATTGGTCAGCCCGGCCACGGCGTTCTGCTCGTGGATCACCAGCGGCCGGCGCATCAGCCAGGCCGCGAGCCCCCCGGGGCCGCTGGCGAAGCCGCCGAGGCCCACCACCAGCTGGGGGTCGAACTCACTGATCACCCGCCGCGCCTGCCAGACCGCGCGCGCGAGATTCAGCGGCGCCATCAGCCAGCCGGCCAGGCCATTGCCGCGCAGGCCGCTCACCGCGATGCGCGACAGGGGAATGCCGGCCTCGGGCACCAGGCGGTTCTCGATGCCCCGCGGGCTGCCGAGCCAGGCGACCTCGACGCCCTCCTCGGCCAGCCCCCGGGCCAGCGACAGCGCGGGGATGACGTGGCCGCCGGTGCCGCCGGCCATGATCAGGACGCGGCGTCCTGGCTGTCGATTCATGACGTGCTTCCTTGTCGCTTGCCGGCACCGGGTGACTGGCCTGACCCGGCCCGGCGGGCCGTGGGGCGCGCGCGCCGGCGGACCTCGCGGGTCTCGATGTCGGCGCGCAGCAGCAGGGCGACCATCACGCTGCTCACCACCAGGCTCGAGCCGCCGTAGCTCAACAGCGGCAGGGTCAAGCCCTTGGTGGGCAGCATGCCGGTGCTCACGGCGATGTTGATGAAGGCCTGGGCGCCGAGGACCAGGGCGAAGCCGTAGCTCACGGAGGCGGCGAAGGCCAGGCCGGCGAGTTCGGCCCGCCGCCCCACCGCCATGGCGCGCCAGATCAGCAGGGCGAAGAGCCCCACCACGGCGATCGCGCCGACCAGGCCGAGCTCCTCGGCGAGCACCGCGAAGACGAAGTCGGTGTGGGCCTCGGGCAGGTAGAAGAGCTTCTGCACGCTGTTACCAAGCCCCATGCCGAGCCAGTGGCCCCGCCCGAAGGCGATCAGCGCCTGGGTAAGCTGATAGCCGCTGGCGAACTGGTCGGCCCAGGGATCGGCGAAGCTGGTCAGGCGCGCCATGCGATAGGGCTCGGCGACGGCGGCCAGGGCGCCGAGCGCCCCGACCAGCAGCAGCAGCACCAGAAAACGCCCCCAGGGGGCCCCGGCCATCAGCAGCATGCCCATCACCGCGCCGGTCATCACCACCACGGCGCCGTAGTCAGGCTCGAGGATCAGCAGGCCCGCCACCACGGCCATGACCACCAGGGGGCGCAGGAAGGCGCCCCACTCGCGGCGCACCTGGGGCAGGAAACGCTCCAGATAGCCGGCCATGTAGATGATCAGGCAGAACTTGGCGACCTCGGAGGCCTGCAGGTTGAAGGGCACGCCGGGCAGCGACAGCCAGCGACGGCTGCCGTTGACCTCGCGGCCCACCAGCAGCACCAGCGCCAGCAGCGCGAGGCCCACCAGCAGCAGCAGCGGGCCGTTGGCCTTCCACCAGGCCAGCGGCACGCGCAGCGCCAGCGCCCCGGCGGCCAGCGCCGCCAGCAGGAAGGTGCCGTGGCGCAGGCTGAAGTACCAGGCGTTGCCGGTCAGGCTCGAGGCGACCTCGCTGGAGGCCGAGGTCACCATCACCCAGCCAATCAGCAGCAGCGAGAGCGCGGCGAGCACCAGCCAGCCGTCGAAGGGCTGATCGGCAGTGCTCAGGCGCTGGCGAAGACGTGCGAACCGGCTCATGCGCCCTCCTCGGCCAGCCGCAGCACCGTCTGGCGGAAGGCCTCGCCGCGGGCCTGGTAGTCGCGGAACTGATCGAGACTCGCGCAGGCCGGCGAGAGCAGCACGCAGTCGCCCGGCGCGGCGATCTCGGCGGCCCGGGCCATCGCCGCGTCCAGGTCGTCGACCCGGGTCAGCGGCAGCCGGCCCGCCAGGGCCTGCGCGAGGCGCTCGGCGTCGCGCCCGAAGAGGATCGCCTCGCGGCCGTGGCGCGCCAGCGGCGCCGCCAGGGGGCGGAAATCGGCGCCCTTGCCGACCCCGCCGGCGAGCAGGATCAGGCGCCCGTCGAGGGTCGGCCCCAGGCCCGCAATGGCGGCCAGGGTCGCCCCGACGTTGGTGCCCTTGGAGTCGTTGATCCAGCGCACGCCGTCGATCTCGGCGACCAGCTCGCCGCGGTGGGGCAGTCCGGCGAAGCGCCTGAGCACCGCGAGCATCGCGGCGAGGGGCAGCCCCAGCCGGGTGCCCATCGCCAGGGCGGCCAGGGCGTTGGCCTGGTTGTGGCGACCGGGCAGGCGCATCTCGGCGGCCGACATCAGCGGCGTGTCACCATGCATCAGCCAGTCGGCGCCCTGGTAGCGCCCGATCCCCCACTCCCCCGCCCCGGGGGCGGCGGTGGTGAAGCGCTCCTCGGCGGGCAGCGGCGTCGCCGGCCAGGTCAGGGGGTCCTCGGCGTTGACCACGCCATGCCGGGCGCCGCGGAAGACGCCTAGCTTGGCGGCGCGGTAGCCTGCCATGTCGCCGTGGCGGTCGAGGTGGTCCTCGGAGAGGTTGAGGAAGGCCGCCGTCTCGGCGCCGAGTGAGGGCGTGGTCTCGAGCTGGAAGCTGGAGAGCTCCAGCACGAAGAGCTCGGCATCGGGCACCTCGACCAGCAGGTCCAGGGCCGGAGTACCGAGGTTGCCGCCCACGGCGACACGCACGCCGGCCTCGCGGGCCATCTCGCCGACCAGGGTGGTGACCGTGGACTTGGCGTTCGAGCCGGTGATGGCGGCGATGGGCGCCCGGGCCGCGCGCACGAAGAGCGCGATCTCGCCGACCACCAGCGGCTCGCCCGTGGCCCCGCGGGTGCGCCCGGCGAGCGCGGCGAGGCCCGGCGTGGCCGGATCGACCCCGGGGCTCAGCACCACCTCCTCGACCCCGCTAAGATCGAGGTCGCTGAGCGGTCCGCCCAGGAAGGCGACGTCCGGGTGGGCGGTCCGGAAGGCCTCGAGCCCGGGCGGCGCGGCGCGGGTGTCGGCGACCATGAAGGGCACGCCGAGCCGGCTGAGGTGGCGACAGATGGCCCGCCCGGAGAGCCCGAGCCCGACCACCAGCGTCACTCCCTTCGGCACCTTGTGCATCTTGCGCTCCTTGCGGATGGCGATCGGCCCGCGGCGATCAGCGGACCTTGAGGGTGGCCAGGCCGATCAGCACCAGCACCACGGTGATGATCCAGAAGCGCACGATGACCCGCGGCTCCGGCCACCCCTTGAGCTCGTAGTGGTGGTGCAGCGGCGCCATGCGGAAGATGCGGCGCCCGGTGAGCTTGTAGGAGCCCACCTGCAGGATCACCGAGACGGTCTCCATGACGAAGATCCCGCCCATGATGAACAGCACCACCTCCTGGCGCACGATCACCGCGACCACGCCCAGCGCCGCGCCCAGCGCCAGCGCGCCCACGTCGCCCATGAAAACCTGGGCCGGGTAGGTGTTGAACCACAAGAAGCCAAGGCCGGCCCCGGCGATGGTCGCACAGAACACCGCCAGCTCGCCGGCGCCGGGAATGAAGGGGATCTGCAGGTAGTCGGAGAAGACGGTGTTGCCGCTGGCATAGGCGAACACCGCGAGCCCCATGGCCACCAGCACCGTGGGCATGATCGCCAGGCCGTCGAGGCCGTCGGTGAGGTTGACCGCGTTGGAGCTGCCGACGATGACCAGGTAGGTCAGCACCACGTAGAAGACGCCCAGCGGCAGCACGAACTCCTTGAACACCGGCACGATCAGGCTGGTCTCCACCGGCGAGGCCGCCGTGACGTAGAGCACCAGCGCCGCCGAGAGGCCGATCAGCGACTGCCAGAAGTACTTCCAGCGCGCCGGCAGGCCCCGCGGGTTCTTCTCCACCACCTTGCGGAAGTCGTCGACCCAGCCGATGGCGCCGAAGCCCAGGGTCACCGCCAGCACCAGCCAGACGTAGTGGTTGGTCAGATCGCCCCACAGCAGGGTGCTGACCGCGATGGCCATCAGGATCATCGCCCCGCCCATGGTCGGCGTGCCGGCCTTGGAGAGGTGGGACTGGGGACCGTCGTCGCGCACCGCCTGGCCGATCTGGCGCTCCACCAGGCGGCGGATCATCAGCGGCCCGAGCCACAGGCAGAGCACCAGGGCGGTCAGGGTCCCCAGGATCATGCGCAGGGTCAGATAGTCGAAAACGTTGAAGGCGCTCTGGAATTGCGCCAGGAAGTCAGCCAGAAAGAGCAGCATGTAGTGCGTTCACCTTGATGCATCCGCGCGCAGGGCGGCCACGACGTGTTCCATGCCGGCGCTGCGCGAGCCCTTGACCAGCACGCTGGCCCCGGGCGGTAGATGGTGGAGGACGTGGCGCGTCAGCGCCTCCCGATCGTCGAAGTGGGCCCCGCCTTCACCGAAGGCCTGGCTGGCCGGCCGTGCCGGCTCGCCCAGGGTACCCAGGAAGTCGATGCCCCGTTCCCGCGCATAGTGTCCGAGCTCGGCATGCAGCCGGTCGGACTCGCCCCCCAGTTCTCCCATGGCGCCGAGCAGGCACCAGTGCGGACCGGGCAGCGTCACGAGGACATCGAGCGCCGCCTTCACCGCGCCGGGGTTGGCATTGTATGTATCGTCCAAGAGGCGCGTGGCCTTGAGGCCCTCCACGGCGCTCAGTCGGCCCGGCATCGGTGCCACCGCGGCGAGCCCGGCCAGCACCTCGGCCGCCTCGAGCCCCATGGCCAGGGCCGCGGCCGCGGCGGCCAGGGCGTTGGCCACGTTGTGGCGCCCCATCAGGGCCAGCTGGACCCGGCCGAGCTCGCGGCCGTCCCGGACAAGCGTGAAAGCATAGCGCCCGAGGGCGTCGCAGGCCAGCGCCGCGGCGTGCACCCGCGCCCGGGGATCGAGCCCGAAGTCGAGCACCTCCCGGGGGGCGGCGAGGCTTGCCCAGGTGGCGAAGAAGGCGTCGTCGCGATTGAGCACCGCCACACCGTCGTCGGGCAGGCCGGCAAGGATCTCGGCCTTGGCCTGGGCGATGCGCCCCGTGCCGCCGAACTCGCCGACGTGGGCGCCGGTGACGTTGGTGATGATTGCCACCCGGGGCGCGGCCAGGGCCGTGGTCCAGGCGATCTCGCCCAGGTGGTTGGCGCCGAGCTCCACCACCGCCTGGCGGTGGCCGGACTCGAGGGCCAGCAGCGTCAGGGGCGCGCCGATGTCGTTGTTGAGGTTGCCCTGGGTGGCGAGCGTCGCGCCGCGCCGGCCGAGCAGGGTCGCCAGCATCTGCTTGACCGTGGTCTTGCCGCTGTTGCCGGTGACGGCGACCAGGTCGCCCGCCCAGGCCCGGCGCCGCGCCCGGGCGAGCAGCCCCAGGGCGAGCCGGGTGTCGGGCACCACCAGCTGGAGCAGCGGGTCGTCCACCGGGCGCTCGACCAGCGCCGCCACGGCGCCGGCATCCCGGGCCTGGGCCAGGAAGTCGTGGGCGTCGAAGCGCTCGCCCACCAGCGCCACGAAGAGCGCGCCGGGGGCGAGGCGCCGGGTATCGGTGACGATGGCATCGACGGCGTGATCTTCATCGGGCCGGGGCAGACCCAGGGCGGCCGCGACCTCGGCCAGGGTCCCCAGGCCGACGCCGCTCATCGTGCGCCCTCCCCGACCCGGCGCGCCAGGCCGCGCTCGGCCTCGGCGAGATCGGAGAAGGCGTGGCGCACGCCCGCCACCTCCTGGTAGTCCTCGTGGCCCTTGCCGGCGATCAGCACCACGTCATCGGGGGCGGCCTCGGCCAGCACCCGGGCGATGGCCGCGCCACGGCCGTCGATCTCGCGCACCTCGCCGCCGGTGCTCTCCTCCAGGCCCGCGAGGACCTGGGCGCGAATCGCCTCGGGCGCCTCGCCGCGGGGGTTGTCGTCGGTGACCACCAGCACGTCGGCATGACGCGCCGCGGCCTGGGCCATCAGCGGCCGCTTGCCGCTGTCGCGGTCGCCGCCGCAGCCGAACAGGCACCACAGCCGCCCCTCGCCCGGCAGGTGGGCGCGCAGCGCCGCCAGGGCATTGTCCAGGGCATCCGGCGTGTGGGCGTAGTCGATGACCACCGTGGGCGCGCCCGGGCGCGACAGCGGCGCCATGCGTCCCGGCACCGGAGATAGCGTCGCCGCCGCCGCGAAGAGCGCCTCGAGGGAGTGCCCCAGGCCGTGCAGGGTGGCGATGGCCAGCAGCACGTTGTCCAGGCTGAAGCGCCCCATCAGCGCAAGCTCGAGCTCGCGTTCGCCGTCGGGGGTGGCGATCAGCGCGCGCTGGCCGCCGGCATGGGCGAGCCAGTCGACGACACGCAGGGTCACCGCCTCGTCCTGGCCCACCGCCAGCACCCGCACGCCACGATGCACGCCGGCGAGCATCAGGCGCGCCAGGGGATCGTCGCCGTTGACCACGGCGAGTTCGAGCTCGTGGCGACGGAACAGTCGCGCCTTGGCGGCGGCGTAGGCCGCCATGCTGCCGTGGTAGTCGAGGTGATCGCGGCTCAGGTTGGTGAACACCGCCGCCCGCACGCTGGCCCCGTCGAGACGCCCCTGCTCCAGGGCGTGGGAGGAGGCCTCCATGGCGACCCGCGTCACCCCCTCGGCGGCCAGCTCACCGAGCGCCGCCTGCAGCGCCAGCGGCCCCGGCGTGGTCAGCCGGCCCGCCGCCAGGGCGCCGGGGCGGCCATGGCCGAGGGTGCCGATCAGGCCCGCTTCCACGCCGAGAGCCTGGCTCAGCTCGGCCAGGTAGTGGGTCACCGAGCTCTTGCCGTTGGTGCCGGTCACGCCGATCAGCTCCAGCGCCGCCGGCACGTCGAACAGCACCCGGCCCAGTTCCCCCTGGGCCTCGCGCAGCCCGGCGAGCCACAGCACCCGTGGGCTCTCCGGCCCGGCCCGGCCGTCGTCGTGGGCCAGCACCAGCGCCGCCCCGGCGGCCAGCGCCTGGTCGATGTAGTCGCGGCCGTCGACCGTCACGCCGGGCACCGCGACGAAGACGTCGCCCGCGCCGACCCGGCGGCTGTCGAGGACCAGGCGCACGGCATCGGGCAGGCCGATGCCGGCCAGGGCATGGCGGCTGTCGGGCCAGAGGCCGACCAGGCCCGCTTCGAGTCGCTCGGCACTCAGCTGCATCTCGTCTCTCCTGGCATTGCCATCATGGATCCTGCGCCCGGGCATCCGGGGGCACGTCGAGCAGGCGCAGGGCGTTGCCCACCACCCGCGAGAAGACCGGGGCGGCGACCGCCCCGCCGTAGTAGCTGTCGCCCCGCGGGTGGTCGATCATCACCACGGTGACGATCCGCGGGTCCGAGACCGGGGCGATCCCGACGAACAGGCCCCGATAGGCCTGCTCCTGGTAGCCGCCGGCGGCGGTCTTGCGCACGGTGCCGGTCTTGCCGGCGACCCGATAGCCCGGCACCAGGGCCCGGCGGGCGCCGGTGCCCGGCTCGACGACCTGATCCATCATCCCGAGCACCCGGCGGGCCACGTCGGGGTCGATCACCGGCTCGCCGGCCGGCGGCTCGGCGAGCTTGAGCAGCGAGGGCGGCAGGCGCCGCCCCTCGTTGGCGATGGCGGTGAAGGCGCTGGCCAGCTGCAGCGCCGAGGTCGACAGGCCATAGCCGTAGGAGAGCGCCGCCCACTGGCTGCTCGACCAGCGCACCGGGGCCGGGATGCTGCCGGTGGCCTCGCCGGGGAAGCCGGTGCCGGGGCTCTGCCCCAGCCCCAGGGCGCGGTAGGTGGCCGGGATCACCGGCTCCTCCAGGCGCAGGGCCAGCCGGGACATGCCGACGTTCGAGGACTTCTCGAGGATGCCGGCCAGGTCCAGCTCGCCGTAGTTGCGGATGTCCTTGATAGTGAAGCGATCGATGACCATCCAGCCGGGCGAGGTGTCGACCACCGTATCCGGCGCCACATCGCCGTGCTCGATCATCGCCGCCATCGCCAGGGGCTTCACCACCGAGCCCGGCTCGTAGGTGTCGACAATGGCCCGGTTACGCAGCCCCTGGGGGTCGAGGCCGGTGCGGTCGTTGGGGTTGTAGGAGGGCTGGTTGGCCATGGCCAGCACCTCGCCGGTGCGGGCGTCGAGCATCACCACGCTGCCGCCGTCGGCGTCGTGCTCGGTGACCGCCGCCTTGAGCTCGCGATAGGCCATGTACTGCAGGCGCTGGTCCAGCGCCAGGGTGAGGTCGCCGCCGGGCTGCGCCTCCTGCAGAAGCTCGAGGTCGCGCACCAGGCGACCGCGACGGTCCTTGAGCACCCGCCGCTTGCCGGGCACGCCGGCGAGGTAGGGCTGATAGGCGAGCTCGAGCCCCTCCTGACCCTGATCGTCGATGTTGGTCACCCCCAGCAGCTGGGCGCTCACCTCGCCGGCCGGGTAGTAGCGCTTGTACTCCTCCCGGGCGTGCACGCCCGGCACGCGCAGGGCGAGCACCCGCTGCGCCGCCTCGGGGGTCATGCGGCGGCGCAGGTACATGAACTCGCGGGTCGCATAGCGCGCGATGCGCTCGTTGAGGGTCTCGAGCTCCTGACCGAGGGCGTTGGCCAGCATCAGGCGCTGGATGTCATCGTCCGGCAGGTCCTGGGGGTTGGCCCAGAGCGTCACCACCGGCGTGGAGATGGCCAGCGGCTCGCCGTGGCGATCGGTGATCATGCCGCGGTGGGCGGGGATGGTGTCGGTGCGCAGGGTGCGGGCGTCGCCCTGCCCCTGCAGGAAGGGGCGGTCGAAGACGTGCAGGTCGACGATGCGCCCGGCCAGCAGCGCCAGGCCCAGCACCACCAGGCCCATCATCAGCCGGTAGCGGGCCTTGCCCATGGGGGCCGTGGGCGGGGGACGACGCGGCGTCACGCCGCTGCGCGCCTCGCCGCTCATGGCTGGATGACCTCGACCTCGTCGATATCGGGCAGGCGCATCTCCAGGCGCTGCTGGGCCAGGCGCTCGATGCGTGCCGGCGAGGACCAGGCGCTCTCCTCGAGCAGCAGCTGGCCCCACTCGGTCTGCAGCTGCTGCTGCTCGCGCTCGAGCTCCTGCAGGCGGGCGTACTGGTCGCGGGTCAGGTGGCTGGTGGTGATCACCCCGATGGCCGAGGCCAGGCAGGCCGCCAGCAGCAGCGTGACCAGCAGCAGCGCCCGCGACGCCCCGAGGCGCAGGGGCCACCCGAAGGAAGAGGTTACCGCAGAGCGTCCCTGTGCCATGGCGTGCCTCAGTATCGCTTGCGCGCTACACGCATCACCGCACTGCGCGCCCGGGGATTCTCCTGCACCTCCTCGGCGGAGGGCCGACGCGCCTTGCCCAGCGACTCGAGACGCCGCTTCAGCTGGTCGTCGCGGACCGGGACGCCCCGCGGCAGGTCGGTGTCGCCGCGCACGTGGTCGCGGATGAAGCGCTTGACCCGGCGATCCTCCAGCGAGTGGAAGCTGATCACCACCAGGTGCCCGCCCGGGGCGAGGGCCTCGAGGGCCGCGTCGAGGGCGGCATCGAGCTGCTCCAGCTCGCCGTTGACCTGGATGCGCAGCGCCTGGAAGACGCGGGTGGCGGGGTGCTTGCCCTTCTCCCAGGCGGGGTGGGCGGCCTTGACCACCTCGGCGAGGTCCGCGGTGCGCTCGAAGGGGCGCTCGACGCGGCGCGCCACGATGGCCCGGGCCAGACGGCGGGCGAAGCGCTCCTCGCCGTAGCTCTTGAAGACGCGCACGATCTCGCCCTCGTCGGCGCGGGCCAGGAAGGCGGCGGCGCTCTCGCCGTGCTCGGGATCCATGCGCATGTCGAGCGGCCCGTCGCGCAGGAAGCTGAAGCCGCGCTCGGGGTCGTCGAGCTGGGGCGAGGAGACGCCGACGTCGAGCAGCACCCCGGAGAGCCGGCCCTGCAGGCCGCGGCGCTCGCTGATCTCGTCGAGGCGGGCGAACTCGCCGCGCTCGATGGCGAAACGGGGGTCGGCGATGGTGCCGGCCTCGGCGATCGCCTGGGGATCGCGATCGATGGCCAGCAGCCGCCCCGCGGGACCGAGCCGTTCGAGGATGGCGCGGGAGTGGCCGCCGCGACCGAAGGTGCCGTCGAGATAGACCCCGTCGGCATCGTGGATCAGCGCCTCCACGGCGCCATCGAGCAGCACGCTGGCATGACGAAAGCCGCGGGCGGGCTGTTCAGGGGCGGATGGCGGCATGCGCTTCTCGATGACAGGGGACATGGAAGGCCGTTCGCGACGGCGATGTTAGAAGTGGGAGTCGGCCGATAAGCCGGGTTCTGTCGTGGACAGTCATTCCTCTAGGAGCCGCGTCACCGCGGCCCTCCAGCAACCTACCCGAACCCAGCGCGGGCCACGCCATGGGGTTCCTATTTGGTCTTGCTCCGAGTGGGGTTTACCGTGCCACGCACTGTTGCCAGGCGCGCGGTGCGCTCTTACCGCACCCTTTCACCCTTACCGGCCTCCCGAGGGAGACGTAGGCGGTCTGCTCTCTGCTGCACTTTCCGTCGGCTCGCGCCGCCCAGGCGTTACCTGGCACTCTGCCCTGTGGAGCCCGGACTTTCCTCCCCCGCCGTCGATGCGTGATCGGCGGCGGCGGCGACTGTCTGGCCAACTCCCGCGGCAAGGATACCAGCGCCCGGGCGCCGCCTCAATGACCGTCCTTGAGCGCCTGGGCCCGGGCGTACCACTCCTTCTTGACCCCGCCCAGCACCCGCGCGGCCACCGCGGCGACCTGCTTGACGCCCACCCCCTCGGCAAGCAGGGCCGCGAGCAGGGCATCGGCCTCCACCGCCGACTGCTCGGCCTCGTCACGCCGGGCGGCACCGGCCACCATCACCACGAACTCGCCGCGGGCCTGGTCCGGGTCCGCCTCCATGCGGGCCAGCAGCGCCCCGGGCGTGCCGTCGAGGAAGGTCTCGAAGGTCTTGGTCAGCTCCCGGGCCAGCACCACCCGGCGTTCGCCGAGCACGGCGTCGAGGTCGGCCAGGGTGTCGCGGACCCGGTGGGGCGACTCGTAGAACACCAGGGTCTCCTCCCGGGCGGCGAGCGATTCCAGCCGGGCGCGGCGGGTCCCGCCCTTGGCGGGAAGGAAGCCCTGGAAGAGGAAGCGGTCGGTGGGAAGCCCCGCCGCGCTGAGCGCCGCGACCAGGGCGCAGGGCCCCGGGAGGGGCACGATGCGGCGCCCCCGGGCCCGGAGCTCGCGCACCAGCACGAAGCCCGGATCGCTGATCAGTGGGGTGCCGGCGTCCGAGACTAGGGCGACGTCCTCGCCGGCGGCGAGCCGGGCGTCCAGGGTGTCGACCCGCGCCGCCTCGTTGTGCTCGTGCAACGAGAGCATCGGGCGCGACAGGCCCAGGTGGCGCAGCAGTCGGCCGCTGTGGCGGGTGTCCTCGGCGGCGATCAGCGCCACCTCGCCGAGCACCCTGGCGGCCCTCGGGCTCAGGTCGTCCAGATTCCCAATCGGCGTGGCGACCACGTACAATGAACCCGCAGGCGTATCGGACATCTCGGCTCCTGGATGCTCTGATGGGACGGTCTGGATCATGGAAACAAGGGAAGGAATCATGAAGATCTCGTTACGCGGCCCGCTGGCCGTCGCGCTCACGGCGCTGCTCCTCGCGGGCTGCAGTTTCCAGCCGGGCATCATCGAGCGACAGCCCGATGCCGACCCCGAGCGGCTGCTCGAGCAGGCCGAGCAGCAGACGCCGGAGCAGGCGGCCCTCTCCCGCCTGGAAGCGGCCGACATCCTAGCACGCCGGGGCGATCGCACCCAGGCGCTGGAGGTCGCCAAGCAGGTCGACGACAGCCGCCTCGAACGCGAGGCCCGGGTGCGCTGGGCCCTGCTGCTCTCCGAGCTGGGCGAGGCCGAGGGCGATCCCTGGGCGGTCATCCAGGCCGGACAGCTGCTCGACGAGATCCAGCTGCCCCGCGAGGCCTCGTTGACCCTGCGCGAACGCCTGGGTCGGGCGCTGGGCGAGGTCGACGAACCCCTCGCCGCCGCCCGGGCGCTGATCGAGGTCCAGGCCGCGACCGAGCGCGAGGACCTCAACGACCCGATCTGGGCGCAGCTCTCGAGGCTCGACCGCCGCGAGCTCGACACACTGCGCGGCGGCGACGACCTGACCGCGGGCTGGGTCGCCCTGACCGAGCTGGTGCGCTCCACCGGCAGCGACATCCAGCGGCTCTTCGCGCACCTCGACGACTGGCGCGAGCGCTACCGCGGCCACCCCGCCGCCAGGCGCCTGCCCGCCGAGATCACCGCCCTGGGCGAGCTGCGCGGCCAGCGGGTGGATCATATCGCCGTGCTGCTACCGGAGTCCGGCCCCCTGACGAGCATCGCCGAGGCGACCCGCCAGGGCATCCGCACCCACCACCTGTCGGGCGTTGACAGCGGCGCCCAGCTGAGCTTCATCGACAGCAGCAGCGGCGACATGCCGGCCCTCTATCGCGAGGCCGAGGCCCTCGGCGCCCAGGTGGTGATCGGCCCGCTGGACAAGGACATCGTCAGCCGGCTCGAGCAGCGCGACCGGGTGCCGATGCCGACCCTCGCCCTCAACTACGGCCGCGGCGAGCGCAACCGCGCCAAGGGGCTCTTCCAGTACGGCCTCTCCGCCGAGGACGAGGCGCGCCAGGCCGCGCAGCGTGCCTACGGCGACGGCCATCGCCTGGCCTCCCTGCTGGTGCCGGACAACGACTGGGGTCGCCGCGTGGGCGAGGCCTTCTGGAACGCCTGGCGCGAGCTCGGCGGCGAGGTCGCCAACGCGGTCCGCTACAACCCCGGCGCACCGGCCACCGAGAGCGCCAAGCGGGCGGCCACGAACCCCAAGCCGGACATGCTGTTCCTGCTGGCCCTGCCCGACTACGCCCGCCAGGTGCCGCCCAACCTGGACTACGCCTACAGCGGCGACCTGCCGATCTACGCCACCTCGCACCTCTACGAGGGGCGCCTGCAGCCGCGCCTGGACGCCGACCTGAACGACGTGATGTTCGTCGACATCCCCTGGCAGATTCCCGACGCGGCGGTGGGCGGCGTGGAGGCGCTGCCCTTCCTCGCCAGCTATCGCGAGCTGCGCGACGAGTCCAACTCGACGATGTTCCGGCTGATGGCCATGGGAGTCGACGCCTATGAGCTGGCCCTGCGCATGCCGCAGCTGCAGGCGATCGGCGGCACCGAGCTGTTCGGCGCCACCGGCACCCTGAGCGCCGAGGACGACGGCCGCATCCAGCGCCGCCTGCCCTGGGCCCGCTTCGTCGACGGCGTGCCCCAGCCGGTGCTCGCGCCCAACGTGTTCGGCGATGACCGGACCCCGTGACGCCCGCGCCCGCGGCGGCGCCATCGAGCGGCTCGCCGCCCGCTGGCTCGTCGAGCGCGGGCTGACCCTCGAGGCCAGCAACCAGCACGCCAAGGGCGGCGAGATCGACCTGGTGATGCGCGACGGCGCGACCCTCGTCTTCGTCGAGGTGCGCCACCGCGCCGACAGCCGCCACGGCCATCCCCTCGAGACCATCACCCCCACCAAGCAGCGCCGCCTGATCCGGGCGGCGCGTTTTTATCTCCAGCGCAACCGGCTATCATGTGCCTGCCGCTTCGACGTGCTGGCCGTGACCGGCACGCCGCCCGACCTCGAGATCGACTGGGTCGCGAACGCCTTCGAAGCGCCCTGACCGGTCAAGCCACTCTGCCAAAGGACCCGGAACCCGCATGGATTTCCAGCAGCGCATACTCGGCCACTTCAACGCCAGCATCGACACCAAGACCTACGCCAGCGAAGTGCTCCCCCCCTTCATCGAGGTGGCCAGCCAGATGATGGTCCAGTGCCTGGTCAACGAGGGCAAGATCCTGGCCTGCGGCAACGGCGGCAGCGCCGGCGACAGCCAGCACTTCTCCTCGGAGCTGCTCAACCGCTTCGAGCGCGAGCGCCCCAGCCTGCCGGCCCTGGCCCTGACCACCGATACCTCGACGCTGACCTCCATCGCCAACGATTACAGCTACAACGAGGTCTTCTCCAAGCAGATTCGCGCCCTGGGCCAGCCCGGCGACATCCTGCTGGCGATCTCCACCAGCGGCAATTCCGCCAACGTCATCCAGGCCATCCAGGCCGCCCATGATCGCGACATGACGGTGATCGCCCTGACCGGCCGCGACGGCGGCGACATGGCCTCGCTGCTGGGCCAGGACGACTGCGAGATCCGCGTCCCGGCGACCTCCACGGCGCGCATCCAGGAGGTCCACCTGCTGGCCATCCACTGCCTCTGCGACCTGATCGACGAGCAACTCTTCGGCACAAGCGAGTAATTCCATGACCAAGACCTCCCTGCTCCCCCCCCTGCTGCTCGGCCTGGCCCTGGCACTCGGTGGCTGCACCACCGTGACCGGCGTCACCAACCCCGGCACCATCGACGAGAACTACGGGGAACGCACCTTCGGCGCCCAGGTCGAGGACCAGAGCATCGAGACCAAGATCGCCCACAACCTGGGCCGCACCGATGCCCGCCTGAGTGATGCCCGCATCAACGTCGACAGCTTCAACGGCGTGGTGCTGCTCACCGGCCAGGTGCCCAGCGAGGAGCTCAAGAGCACGGCCGAACGGGTCGCCGGCGAGGTGCGCAACGTGCGCGAGGTGCACAACGAGCTCGCCATCGCCGCCAACCTGCCTGCCAGCCAGCGCCTCGCCGACACCTGGCTGCGCACCCGCATCAACTCCCACCTGGTGGCCAACCAGGAGATCGACTCGGGTCGCGTCCAGGTGATCACCGAGAACGACAGCGTCTACCTGATGGGCATCGTCACCCGCAGCGAGGCCGAGCGCATCGTGCGCTCCGTCGCGGGCCTCGGCGGCATGCAGCGCATCGTCAAGGTCTTCGACTACCTCGACTGAGCGTCGCCGCGTGATGCGGCATGCAACGCAAGACGGCAGGCCCATGGCCTGCCGTCTTGCGTTGCGGTGTCGATGATGGCGCGACCGACGTCCCGAGGCGCGCTACGCCGCCTGCGGTCGACGTCCACTCACTTGACGACGCGCAGGGACGGACGCCCCTTGCGCGGCCTGGCGTCGTCACCGTCGGCCTGGCCTTCATCGGCCTCGTCGCCGGCGTCGACCGTGCTCTCCACCTCGCTCAAGGGCGAGGCGTCGTCCGTCTCGTCGGCCTCGACCGGCATCACCGGCTCGTGGCCGAACACCATGCCCACGCCGTTCTCGCGGGCGTAGATGGCGATCAGCGCCTCCATGGGCACCATGATCTGCATGGGTTGTCCGCCGAAGCGGGCAGAGAAGCTGACCGCCGCGTTCTCCATGGCGAAGTCGCGGATGGCGCTCGGCGCCAGGTTCAGCACGATCTGGCCGTTCTGGACGCACTGTCGTGGCACCTCGACGCCCTCCTGCTCGGCATCGACGACGATGTAGGGCGTCAGCTCGTTGTCCAGCAGCCACTGGTACAGGGCCCTGGCCATATAGGGACGGCTCGAGTGCATAGTTGGCCCTCCTGGGGGTTACCCCCGGTCGAACCGGGGGAGAAATGCCGGGTGGATCAGGCGCGCATCTCGCGCTCGTTCTCGCTCAGCGCCGCCTTGAAGCCGTCGCGATCGAACAGCCGCTCCATGTAGTTCAGCAGCGGCTTGACCTGCTTCTCGGGCAGCTCGATGCCGAGCACCGGAAGGCGCCAGAGGATCGGCGCCAGGCAGCAGTCGACCAGCGTGAACTCGTCGCTCATGAAGTACGGCATGTCCTCGAAGATCGGCGAGATGCCGACAAGGCTCTCGCGCAGCTCCTTGCGGGCCTTCTCCACGTCCTTCTTGGCGCCGCTCTGGATCTGCTCGACCAGCGGGCACCACTCGCGCTCGATGCGGTGCATCCACAGCCGGCTCTTGGCACGGGCCACGGGATACACCGGCAACAGCGGCGGATGCGGGAAGCGCTCGTCCAGATACTCCATCATCACCTTGGACTCGTAGAGCACCAGGTCGCGATCGAGCAGCGTGGGCACGCTGTTGTAGGGATTGAGGTCGGCAAGCTCCTCCGGGCGCTGCTCGTCGCTCACCTCGACGATGTCCACGGCCACGCCCTTCTCGGCGAGCACGATGCGCACACGATGACTGAAATGGTCATCTCCCCCGGAGTAGAAGATCATCGACGACCGCTTGGCCACTACACCCATGAAACAATCCTCGCATCAGTTCGTGCCGAGATGATAACACGACCACCCCCGTCTTGAGGGCGATCGTGCGGCCCGGTATCGGGCAAAAAGCATCGGGGCGCACGGCCAGTGGCCATGCGCCCCGCAATGCACCGTCGCTGGCGGATCAGTGAATGTCGCGCCAGTACTCACGCTTGAGCAGGTAGCCGATGACACCGAAGATGAAGATGAAGATCAGCACCTTGGGTCCCAGCGACTGGGCCTGCAGCTTGGACGGCTCGCCGGCGTAGGCCAGGAAGTTGGTGAGGTCGTAGACCGCCTCCTCGAACTCCTCGGGCTCCATCTCGCCGGGCTTTGTCACCTGCAGCGTCTCGCAGGACTGGTACTTGCCGGTCAGCGGATCCAGCTCGGCCCCCGGGACCGGCTTGTCCGTGGCGGCGCAGACCTTCTCCTGCACCCCCTGCAGCGGCTCCAGCACGTTGGGCATGGCCACCAGCGGGAAGACCGCGTTGTTGACGCCGGTGGGACGCTCCGGGTCGCGGTAGAAGCTCAGCAGGTAGGTGTAGATCCAGTCGGTGCCGCGCAGGCGCGCCTCGAGGGTCAGGTCCGGCGGCGGCGCGCCGAACCAGTTCTCGGCATCGCCGCTGTCCATGGCGATGTGCATCTGGTCATTGAACTTAAGGGCGTCCGAGAAGATCAGGTTGTCCTCGACCAGTCCCTGGGGCATGTCCAGATCCTGGGCCGCGCGAGAGAAGCGCTGGTGCTCCATGGAGTGGCAGCCCATGCAGTAGTTCACGAAGAGCTTCATGCCGTTCTGCAGCGACGCCTTGTCGTCGAGGTCCGGATTCATCTCCTCGAGATGGACGCTCCCGCCGGCGGCGAACCCGACCATCGGCACCAGCGCGAAGAGCAGTGCGAACAGTTGCTTTTTCATTAGCCAGTCACCCTTTCCGGAACGGGTTTGGTCTTCTCCAGCCGGGTGTAGATCGGCATCAGCAGGAAGAAGGCGAAGTAGAGCGCGGTGCACAGCTGGGCGACCAGGGTCCGCGTCTCGGTGGTCGGCAGCACGCCGAGCACGCCGAGGATCACGAAGCTGATGGCGAACAGCAGCAGCATCACCTTGGAGATCCACCCCTTGTAGCGCATGGAGCGCACCGGGCTCTTGTCCAGCCAGGGCAGCACGAACAGGATGGCGATCGCCGCCCCCATCACGATGACGCCGAGGAACTTGGCGTCCAGGCCGAACAGCGAGAAGGTGATCGCGCGCAGCATCGCGTAGAAGGGCGTGAAGTACCACACCGGCGCGATGTGATCCGGCGTCTTCAGCGGGTTGGCCGGCTCGAAGTTCGGCTTCTCGATGAAGTAGCCGCCGCCTTCCGGGAAGTAGAAGATCACCACCGCGAAGACGAACAGGAACACGGCCACACCGACGATGTCCTTCACCGTGTAGTACGGATGGAAGGGGATGCCGTCCAGCGGCTTGCCGGTCTCGTCCTTCTTCTTCTTGATGTCGATGCCGTCGGGGTTGTTGGAGCCGACCTCGTGCAGGGCGATGATGTGCAGCACCACCAGCGCCAGGATCACGATGGGCAGGGCCACCACGTGCAGGGCGAAGAAGCGGTTCAGGGTGATGCCGGAGATCAGGAAGTCACCGCGCACCCACTGTGCCAGGTCCGGGCCGATGGCCGGAATGGCGGAGAACAGCGAGATGATGACCTGGGCGCCCCAGTAGGACATCTGGCCCCAGGGCAGCAGGTAGCCCATGAAGGCCTCGGCCATCAGCGCCAGGTAGATGGTCATGCCGAAGATCCACACCAGCTCGCGGGGCGCCTTGTAGGAGCCGTAGAGCAGGCCGCGGAACATGTGCAGGTAGACCACGACGAAGAAGGCAGAGGCCCCCGTGGAGTGCATGTAGCGGATCAGCCAGCCCCACTCCACGTCGCGCATGATGTACTCGACCGAGGCGAAGGCGCCCTCGGCGGAGGGGTTGTAGCTCATGGTCAGCCAGACGCCGGTCAGGATCTGGTTGACCAGCACCAGCAGGGCCAGCGAGCCGAAGAAGTACCAGAAGTTGAAGTTCTTCGGCGCGTAGTACTTGGACAGGTGGTCCTGCCACATCTGGGTGGCGGGGAAGCGGTCGTCGACCCAGCGCATCAGGCCGCGCTCCGCCTTGGCCTTGTTAGGATTACCCATCAGGCAGACTCCTCATCTTCGCCGACAGTGATCAGCACGTCGCTGTCGAAGCGGTAAGGTGGCACTTCGAGGTTGGTCGGCGCCGGCACGTTGGCGAACACCCGGCCCGCCAGGTCGAAGCGGGAGCCGTGGCAGGGGCAGAAGAAGCCGCCCGGCCAGTCCCCGACGTCCACGCTGCCCGGCTCCGGCCGGAACAGCGGCGAGCAGCCCAGGTGCGTGCAGATGCCGATCAGCACGCCGATCTCGGGCTTGATGGAGCGCATCGGCCCCTCCACGTAGGTCGGCTGCTGCGGCACGCTGGAGTCCGGATCCGCCAGTTCCGAGGGCTCGATGGCCTTGGTGCGCTCGATCATCTCCGGCGAACGGTTGAGGATCCACACCGGCTTGCCCCGCCATTCGACGGTCAAGCGCTGCCCGGGCTCGAGCTTCGACACGTCCGCCTGGACGGGCGCGCCCGCTGCTCTCGCCCTGGCGCTCGGCTGCCAGGAAGCTACAAAGGGGACCGCTACCCCGACGGCACCCACCGCACCCACGACGGTGGTGGCACCTACGAGGAAGCGGCGCCGACCCTTGTTTACGCCGTTATCTGCCATTTTCAGATTTCTCCCATCGACTTACCCGCTGTTCCATCACGAGCAGTGAATCCCCCGCGACCACGGATATCAAATGCGCACTATGTTAAAAAATCGCGTCGCCCCGCACAAGGAAAGGTTCCCCGCGTGCGGCGCAATCCGACGACAAATTCTTGATCCGAAACAAGAAACGCCCAGGTCGCAGGACCTGGGCGTTTTCGAGCGGCAATACGTGCGTATCAGCGCTTGGAGAACTGCGGGCGACGACGCGCCTTGCGCAGGCCGATCTTCTTACGCTCGACCTTACGGGCGTCACGGGTGACGTACCCGGCCTCGCGCAGCTGGCCGCGGAAGTCCTCGTTGTACTCCATCAGGGCACGGGTGATGCCGTGGCGGATGGCGCCGGCCTGGGCGCTGCCGCCGCCGCCCTTGACGGTGACGTAGACGTCAAACTGGCCGAGGGTCTCGGTCAGCTCGAGGGGCTGACGGACCACCATGCGGCCGGTGACGCGACCGAAGTACTGGTCCAAGTCGCGGCTGTTGACGGTGATCTTGCCGGTGCCCGGCTTCAGGAAGACGCGCGCGGTAGAGGTCTTGCGGCGCCCGGTACCGTAATACTGCTGTGTCATGGCGAAGACTCCCTCAGATGTTCAGTTCTTGCGGCTGCTGGGCAGCGTGCGGATGCTCGGTGCCGGCGTAGACCTTGAGCTTCGAGTACATGGCACGGCCCAGGGGACCCTTCGGCAGCATGCCCTTGACGGCGGACTCGATGACACGCTCCGGTGCGTGGGCGATCATCTTCTCGAAATTCATGGAGCGCAGGCCGCCCGGATAACCGGTGTGGCGGTAGTAGGTCTTGGCGTTGACCTTGTTGCCGGTGACCTTCACCTTCTCGGCATTGATCACGACGATGTAGTCGCCGGTATCGACATGCGGGGTGAACTCCGGCTTGTGCTTGCCACGCAGGCGGCGAGCGATCTCGGTGGCCAGACGACCGAGTGTCTTGTCCGCAGCGTCGACGACGAACCAGTCGCGCTGGACGGACTGCGGCTTGGCAGTGAACGTCTTCATGGGTGAATCACCATTAGGATGTATTGGGTTCTGCCGCCGGATGTCCGGCATGGAACCGTCCCTATTCTTCTTGGTTGCCCGTCCCGAGGGACGACGCAACGGTCGAGCGAGCGCGCATTCTACACGACCCGCGCCCCGAAGGGGAAGGGGCATCAGGGCTTGTGCGGCAGCGCCAGGTAGTCGTGGGACTGCATCTCCTGCAGCCGCGAGAGGGTGCGCTGGAACTCGAACTCCAGGCGCCCGTCGCGATAGAGCTCCTCGGCCGGCACCTCGGCGGACATCAGCAGCTTGACGCCGCGGTCGTAGAACTCGTCGACCATGTTGATGAAGCGCCGCGTGCGGTCGTCGGTGGCCCCGCTCATGCGGGTGACGTTGGAGACCAGCACGCTGTGGAATTCGCGCGCCAGCTCGATGTAGTCGTTCTGGCTGCGCGGCCCGTCGCAGAGCTCGCTGAACTCGAACCACACCACGTCGTCGTGCAGCCGCCGGGTGTGCAGCACCCGGTGGTTGATCTCCAGCGGCGCGCCCTCCTCGCCCTCGTGGCCGGCGATCTCGCGGAAGCTGCGGGCGAGTTCGACCTCGGCCTCGGCGTCGAGGGGGGAGTGGAAGATCTCGGCGCGCTCCAGCACGCGCAGCCGGTAGTCGACGCCCGAGTCGACGTTGACCACCTCGCAGTGGCGCTCGAGCAGGTCGATGGCCGGCAGGAAGCGCGCCCGCTGCAGGCCGTCCTTGTAGAGCTCCCCGGGGACGATGTTGGAGGTCGCCACCAGCACCACGCCGTGCTCGAAAAGCGACTCGAGCAGGTTGGCCAGGATCATCGCGTCGGTGATGTCCTTGACGAAGAATTCATCGAAGCAGATCACCCGGGCCTCGGCGGCGAACTTGGCGGCGATCAGCGAGAGCGGATTCTTCTCGCCCTTGTAGTGCTCGAGCTCGTTGTGCACCCGCTGCATGAAGCGATGGAAGTGGGTGCGCATCTTCTCGGGAAAGGGCAGCGTCTCGAAGAAGGTGTCCATCAGGTAGGTCTTGCCGCGCCCCACGCCGCCCCAGAAGTAGAGCCCGCTGACGGCCGGCAGCGCCGGCTCGTCGGACGCCTCGCGCCCGCCCCGGCCGAACAGCCCCGCCACCCGCGAGGCGAGCCCGCCGCCGCGCCTCGGCGGCGCCACCCGCGAGGGCGGGGTGGCCACCAGGTCGTCATAAAGGCGCTGCAGGTGCGCCACGGCCTGCTCCTGGGCCGGGTCATGCTGGAAGTCGGGGCGCTCGAGATCGGCTCGGTAGCGGGTCATCGGCGTCTCGGGCCGGCGCGACTCGCGGGCGGCCGCGGGGGAGTGCGTCTCGCTCATGGGGATTCCTGATCGCCTGTCCTCGGGCTTTGGCGTGAGGATTATACGCGTCCCGCCACTCATTGGCATGCACGCCCGCCCGCATTGACCCGGCACGTGGCCTCGCCTCTATAATGGAAGCCCGGCCATCAGCGGTCTCACGACGGCACCGGCGGCCGGCACGCCAAGGGCCACTGCTCCAGGGAGACGTACAACGTGGATGAGACCAACATCAGCTGGGCGCTGGCCGCCGCCTGCCTGCTGGCCGGCATCGGAATCGGGGCGCTGGGCTACCACCTGCTCAACGCCAGCGCCGGTAACACCCAACGCCTGCGCCAGCGCCTCGCCGAGCGCGAACGCACCCTGGCCGAACTCAAGGACGGCCTGGGCGACAGCCTGGAGCGCATCGGCCAGCTCGCCGAGAGCCTGCGCCGGGAGAGCCAGAGCCTCGAAGAGGAGGCCGCGACGGCCAGCACCACCCTGGGCGCCCCGTCACTGCGCCGCCAGGCCATGGTGGACGCCGCCACCCCCGCCGAGGGCGAGGCCGAGCCGTCGATGCCTCGCGACTACGCCGACGGCAACCGCGGCACCCTCTCCGAGGACTTCGGCCTCAAGCAGGGCGAGGAAGGCGCGCCCCAGCCGCCCCGCTACTGAGCGCCCCGCCCTGCCCCATCGCGCGCCCCGGCTTCTGGTCGGGGCGTCATCGTTATGAGCGTCGGATCAGGCCGGATTGTCGATGTCGACGAAGCGGTGCTCGACCCCGTACTCCGCGGCCAGCCGCGCGCCCAGCGCCTGCACCCCGTAGCGCTCGGTGGCGTGGTGGCCCGCCGCCAGGTAGTGAATGCCCATCTCCCGGGCCAGGTGGGTGGTGCGCTCGGAGATCTCCCCGGAGATGAAGGCGTCGGCGCCGGCCTCGACGGCGGTGGCGATCATGTCCTGGGCACCGCCGGTGCACCAGGCGACGCGCCGGATCTCCCCGCCGCCCGGCGCCTCGATCAGCAGCGGCTCGCGCTCCAGGCATGCGCCGACATGGCGGGCCAGCCCCGCGGCATCGAGGCCACGCGACGGCTCGCCGAGCCACACCAGCCCGTCGCCGAGCGCCCCGTCGGCGCAGCCGGTGACGGTGAAGCCCAGCCGCCGGCCGAGCTCGGCGTTGTTGCCAAGCTCGCGGTGGGCATCCAGCGGCAGGTGGTAGGCCAGCAGGTTGATGTCGTGGGCCAACAGCGTCGCCAGGCGCCGGCGCTTCATGCCGGTGATGGCGACCGGCTCGTTCTTCCAGAAGTATCCGTGGTGGACCAGCAGTAGATCCGCCTGCCAGGCCACTGCCTCGTCGAGCAGCGCCTGGCAGGCCGTCACGCCGCTCATCACCCGGGTCACCCGCTCGCGGCCGGCCACCTGCAGGCCGTTCAGGGTGTAGTCCTTGAAACGCTCGGGCTCGAGCAGGCGATCGCAGGCGGCGACCAGGTCGTCTCGGTTCGTCATGCAGCCTCCAGGCGCGGTCGGGTTGGCGATGTTACAATCCGCACAGTGTAACCAGCGGGCGGATGCCCCGCGACCCAGCATCGTCGACAAGGACTCCCGCCGCATGCGACGCACCCTGCTCCCCTACCTCTGGCCCGTGCTCATCGGCGTGCTGGGGGCCATCGTGCTGCTCAACGCCTTCCCGCAGCTGATCGGGCGCCCCGCTCCGGCCCCTGCGCCCTATGCCACTGTCCCCTATGAGGCCGCCCCGGGCGTCGCCGAGGGCGAGGGCGAGCCCCGCGACGCCCCCGAGGTGCGCCAGGCCGAGCCGCTGACGCGACAGCAGGGACCGGTGAGCTACGCCCAGGCGGTGGCGCGCGCCGCCCCGGCCGTGGTCAACATCTACTCCTCCCGGGTGGTCGAGCGGGAGGAGCACCCGCTGATGTCCGACCCCTTCTTTCGCCAGTTCTTCGGCGACGAGACGCCCCGCCGGCAGCGCATGCTGTCGAGCCTCGGCTCCGGGGTGATCGTCAGCGAGGACGGCTACGTGCTGACCAACCATCACGTGATCCGCGGCGCCGACCAGATCCAGGTCGCGCTGCGCGACGGTCGCGAGACCCTCGCCGAGGTGATCGGCACCGATCCGGAGAGCGATCTCGCCGTGCTGCGCATCGAGCTCGCCTCGCTGCCGGTGATCGAGCTGACCGACACCACCCAGATCGCCATCGGCGACGTCTCGCTGGCCATCGGCAACCCCTTCGGGGTCGGCCAGACGGTCACCATGGGCATCATCAGCGCCACCGGGCGCAGCCACCTCGGCCTGAACGCCTACGAGGACTTCATCCAGACCGATGCCGCCATCAACCCCGGCAACTCGGGCGGCGCCCTGGTCAACGCCGAGGGGGCGCTGATCGGCATCAACACCGCAATCTTCTCGCGCTCCGGCGGCTCCCAGGGGATCGGCTTCGCGATCCCCGCCAACCTGGCCCGCAGCATCCTCGAGGAGCTGGTCGTCAAGGGGCGGGTCATCCGCGGCTGGATGGGCATCGAGGCCCAGGAGCTCAATCAGGAGCTCGCCGCCTCCTTCGGCCTGAAGAACCCCATCGGCGTGGTGATCGCCGGGGTGGTGCCGGGCGGGCCCGGCGACCGCGCCGGCCTGCAGCCCGGCGACGTGCTGCTGGAGGTGGACGGCGAGCCGGTGCTGGACCCCCGCCAGACCATGAGCGACATCGCCGCGGTGGAGCCCGGCACCCGCCTGCCGCTAACCGTGGTGCGCGGCGGCGAGCGCCGCGAGGTGACCATCGAGCTGGGCGAGCGGCCGACGCCGACGGTGCGTCGCCCCGACCAGCGCTGAGCGCGCCCCGGCCGCTCGACGCGATCCACCCGCCCAAAACGCAGAGGGCCCCGCCGGATGGCGGGGCCCTCTTTACGTGCCCGCGTCTCTCGCGCCTAGGCGGCGCCTGCCCGCTCAGGGCTTGAGGCGATACTCGGCGGAGCGCGCATGGGCGGTCAGCGACTCGCCCCGCGCCAGGGTCGAGGCGATCTTGCCAAGCTCGCCGGCCCCCTCGGCGGAGCAGTGGATGATCGAGGAGCGCTTCTGGAAGTCGTAGACCCCGAGCGGCGAGGAGAAGCGCGCCGTCCCCGAGGTCGGCAGCACGTGGTTGGGGCCGGCGCAGTAGTCGCCCAGCGCCTCGGCGGTGTAGCGCCCCATGAAGATGGCCCCGGCGTGGCGCACGTCACCCAGCCAGCCCTCGGGATTGGCCACCGAGAGCTCCAGGTGCTCCGGGGCGATGCGGTTGATCAGCGTCGCCGCCTCGGCGCGGTCCCGGCAGCGGATCAGCATGCCGCGACGCGACAGCGACTCACGCACGATCTCCGCGCGCTCCAGGGTCGGCAGCAGCCGGACGATGGCGGCCTCCACCGCCGCCAGGTGCGCCTCGTCCCAGCTCACCAGGATCGCCTGGGCATCCTCGTCGTGCTCCGCCTGAGAGAAGAGGTCCATGGCCAGCCAGTCGGGGTCGGTGCCGCCATCGGAGACCACCAGGATCTCCGAGGGGCCGGCGATCATGTCGATGCCCACCTGGCCGAACACCGCGCGCTTGGCGGTGGCCACGTAGATGTTGCCCGGCCCGACGATCTTGTCGACCCGCGGCACCGTCTCGGTGCCGTAGGCCAGCGCCGCCACCGCCTGGGCGCCGCCCAGGGTAAAGACGTGATCGACGCCGGCCAGGTAGGCGGCCGCCAGCACCAGCTCGTTGAGCACGCCGTCGGGGGTCGGCACCACCATCACGATCTCGCGCACCCCGGCCACGTGGGCGGGAATGGCGTTCATCAGCACCGAGGAGGGATAGGCCGCCTTGCCCCCCGGCACGTAGATGCCGGCGCGATCCAGCGGCGTGACCTGCTGGCCGAGCACGGTGCCGTCCGCCTCGGTGTACTGCCAGGAGGCGGGCTTCTGGTGCTCGTGGTAGACCCGGATGCGCTCGGCGGCCGCCGCGAGCGCCTCGCGCTGCTGGGCCGGCAGCCCCTCGTAGGCCTCGCGCAGGCGCGGCTCGCCCAGCGTCAGCTCGGCCATGGAGGTCACGCTCAGGCGGTCGAAGCGATTGGAATACTCGACCAGCGCCGCATCGCCCCGGGCCCGCACCTCGGCGAGGATCTCGTCGACGCGCTGCTGGATCGTGGCGTCGGAGACCCCCTCCCAGGCGAGCAGGTGATCCAGGCGGGCATCGAAGTCGTCCTGCTCGGTCGACAGCCGGGCGATGTCGACGCCGGCGGTGGGGGATTCGCTCATGGCAAGGCTTCCTCTCGGATCAGGGTTCGTCGCATCGGGGCAATCACAACGGGTGCCCGCGGCGGTGCCGCGGGCCGGGCGCTACGACGCCGTCAGGGTCGCGTCGTCGCGACGCGCCGCCACGGCCTCATTGAGACGGGCGAGCAGCGGCTTGAGCCGGGCGTGCTTCATGGTCATCGCGGCCTTGTTGACCACCAGCCGGGTGCTGATCGGGGCGATCAGCTCGCGGGGCTCCATGCCGTTGGCGCGCAGGGTGTTGCCGGTATCGACGATGTCGACGATCTCGTCGGCCAGGTTCATCAGAGGGGCGAGCTCCATGGCGCCGTAGAGCTTGATCACCTCGGCCTGGATGCCCTGCTCGGCGTAGTAGCGGCGCGCCACGTTGACGAACTTGGTGGCCACCCGGCGCCGCGCCCGGGCCGGCTCGGCCCCGGTGATGCCGGCGGTCATCAGCTTGCAGCGGGCGATCTCCAGGTCGAGAGGCTCGTAGAGCCCCTCGACGCCATGCTCGAGCAGCACGTCCTTGCCCGCCACGCCCAGATCCGCCGCGCCGAGCTGCACGTAGGTCGGCACGTCGGTGGCCCGGATCACCACCAGCTTGACGTCCGGCAGGTTGGTGTCGAAGAGCAGCTTGCGGCTCTTGCCCAGGTCCTCGGCCGGGGTGATGCCGGCATCGGCCAGCAGGGGCAGGGTCTCGTCGAGAATACGGCCCTTGGAGAGGGCCAGGATCAGTTGCTTGCTCATGGGTCTCGCCTGTTGTCGGCTCAGCCGGGCACGCGTCGGATGCGGGCGCCCAGCAGCTGCAGTTTTTCCTCGATGCACTCGTAACCCCGGTCGATGTGGTAGATGCGGTCGACCAGGGTCTCGCCCTCGGCCATCATCGCCGCGATCACCAGCGAGGCCGAGGCGCGCAGGTCGGTGGCCATCACCGGCGCGCCGGAGAGCGCCTCCACGCCGGTGATCACCGCCGTGTTGCCCTCCAGGGCGATGTCGGCGCCCATGCGGTTGAGCTCCTGGACGTGCATGAAGCGGTTCTCGAAGATGGTCTCGACCACCCGGGCGGTGCCCTCGGCGACGGCGTTCATGGCCACGAACTGGGCCTGCATGTCGGTGGGAAAGGCCGGATAGGGGGCCGTGCGCAGGTTGACCGCCTTGGGCCGGCGCCCCTGCATGTCGAGCTCGATCCAGTCATCACCGTGGGTGATGGTCGCACCGGCCTCCTCGAGCTTGGCCAGCACCGCGTCGAGGATGTCGGCGCGGGTCCGGCGCACCCTGACCCGGCCACGGGAGAGCGCCGCGGCGACCAGGAAGGTGCCGGTCTCGATGCGATCCGGCATCACGTCGTGGTAGGCGCCGTGCAGGCGCTCGACGCCCTCGATGACGATGGTGTCGGTGCCGTGGCCGCGGATGTTCGCGCCCATCTTGATCAGGCACTCGGCGAGATCCACGACCTCGGGCTCCTTGGCCGCGTTCTCGAGCACCGTGGTGCCCTCGGCCAGGGTGGCCGCCATCAGCAGGTTCTCGGTGCCGGTCACGGTGACCGTATCGAAGAAGATGGTGGCGCCGTGCAGCCGGCCGTCGACCCGGGCCCGGATGTAGCCGCCCTCGACGCTGATCTCGGCACCCATGGCCTGCAGGCCGTGGATGTGCAGGTCCACCGGGCGCGAGCCGATGGCACAGCCGCCCGGCAGCGAGACGTCGGCATGGCCGAAGTGGGCCAGCAGCGGCCCGAGCACCAGGATCGAGGCGCGCATCTTCTTGACCAGCTCATAGGGCGCGTGACAGTCGGTCACCTGGGAGCCGTCGAGCTGGATGCACATCTTGTCGCCCATCACCGGCTGCACGCCCATGTGGCCGAGCAGCTCCAGGGTGGTGGTGATGTCCTGCAGGTGCGGCAGGTTGCCGATGGTCACCGGCTCGTCGGCCAGCAGGGTCGCGCAGAGGATCGGCAGGGCGGCGTTCTTGGCGCCACTGGCCCAGACCTCGCCGTCGACGGGGCCGTTGCCGGTAATGATCAGCTTGTCCATGGACGGTCGCCCTCAGGCCCCCTGCTGGTCGGTGGCGGCCTGCCACTGCTGCGGGGTGTAGGTCTTGATGCTCACCGCGTGCAGGGCCCCGGAGGCGATCTCCTCGGTCAGCGCGCCGTAGATCATCTGCTGGCGCTTGACCGGCGAGAGGCCCTCGAAGACCTCGCCGACGGCGATCACCTGAAAATTGCAGCCTTCGCCCTGGATGTGAAACTCGCAGCCGTCGAGTCGGTTCTCGAGCAGCGCCTTGACGTCACTGGGTTGCATGGAACCGGCACTCCTGTGGTTCATCGATTCGTCGCGGACACGCCCGCCGGGCCCGCAAGGGCCGGCGGGGGCGTCCCGTCATGGCAGAACATGGTAAAGAAAAGCACCGCGCTTGGCGATGGGGAGGACGCGGGCCGCCGTCAGGCGGGCTCGACGCTTACCAGGGGCAGCAGGGTGTCGAGCCCGGCGACCCGGGTCAGCCGCTCCAGCGGCGGCGAGAGGCGCACGCAGGCGACGTGCACCCCCGCCCGGCGGGCCCGGCGCGTCCACTCCAGCAGCACGCTGAGCGCCGCGCTGCTGACGCGGCCGACCCCGCTCAGGTCGAAGGTCACCTCGCTGCCCGCCGGCCGGGCCGCCAGCCAGTCGCGGCCGGCCTGGGCCAGCGCCGAGGCCACCCCGAAGCCGACCTCCCCGGTCACCGCCAGACGCCGTTCATCGGCCTCCAGGCGGGAGCCGTGCCGCTCCAGCAGCAGGCTCACGCGCTGCCGCCCTCTTCCAGCTCCTCGACGGCGAGGTCGGGCGACCAGCCGTCGATCACCGCGTCATAGTCGCGGCCGTGGTCGCGCATGGCCTGGTCGAACTGGTTGCGGAAGGTCAGCCCGAGGTTGATGCCGTTGACGATCACGTTGACCACCTTCCACTGGCCGTCGTCGAGGCGCAGCGAGTAGCTCACCGGGTAGACGGTGCCGTCGTTGGCCACCACCTCCATGGCCACGCTGGCCTGGTCCTCGTACCGCGAGGCCTGCTGGTTGTCGAGCACGCGGATCTCGCGGTAGTCGAAGGTCACCAGCCCCTTGGAGTAGGTGTCGATCAGCGTCTTGCGGAAGGTCTCGACGAAGCGCGAGCGCTGCTGCGGGGTGGCGTTGCCGAAGTAGCGGCCCATCACGCTGGCGCCGATGTAGCGGAAGTCGGCCACGTCCTCGAGGCTGTCGTCGACGATGGCCTCGAGCTCATCGAGGTGATCGGCGAAGTACGCCTCGCGCCCCTCGATGCGGGTCATCAGGTCGTCGATGCTGTCGCGGATCATCTGCTCGGGGCGCTGGTCGGTCTGGGCGGCCATCAGCGGCAGGGCCGCCAGCAGCAGGCAGAGCCCGACGAACAGGGCGCGCAGGGAAATCGTCTTCATGTCGTTACTCCTTGACCATGCTGGTCACGAACTGCTGGATGAGTTCCTCCAGCACCAGGGCCGATTGGGTGTCGCGCAGGGTGTCGCCGTCGCCGAGGGTCTCGGGGGCGCCGCCCACCGAGAGGCCGACGTACTGCTCGCCCAGCAGGCCCGCGGTGAGGATGGCGGCGGTACTGTCCTCGGGCAGCTGCCCCTCGAGCTCGCCGTCGAGCTCCATCACCACCCGCGCATCGTACCAGTCGGTATCGAGCTCGATGCTCTCGACCCGCCCCACGGTGACCCCGGCCATGGTGACCCGGGCACGCGGCTTCAGACCGCCGATATTGGCGAAGTTGGCCTCGAGCCGGAAGGTCTCGCTGGGCACGCTCAGGCTGAGTCCGCTGACGCGCAGCCCCAGGAACACCAGGCCCAGGATACCGGCCAGCATGAACAGGCCGACCCCGAGCTCCATCGTCTTGCTGCGCTTCATCCGTTTGCTCCGAACATCAGGAAAGCTCTCCGAACATCAGGGCGGTGAGCACGAAATCCAGGCCCAGGACCGCCAGAGAGGAATAGACCACCGTGCGGGTGGTGGCACGCGAGATGCCTTCCGAGGTGGGAATCAGGTCGTAGCCCTGGAAGACCGCGATCCAGGTCACCACCAGGGCGAACACCAGGCTCTTGATCAGGCCGTTGACGACGTCGTCGACGAACTCGACGCTGGCCTGCATGTTCCCCCAGTAGGAGCCCTCGAACACCCCCAGCCACTCGACGCCGACCAGCTGGCCGCCCCACACCCCCACCACGCTGAAGCCGATGGTCAGCAGCGGCAGGGCCACGAAGCCGGCCCACAGGCGCGGGGCGATAATGCGACGCAGCGGATCGACACCGATCATCTCCATGCTGGTCAGCTGCTCGGTGGCCTTCATCAGGCCGATCTCGGCGGTCAGGGCGGAGCCGGCGCGCCCGGCGAAGAGCAGCGCCGCCACCACCGGGCCCAGCTCGCGCAACAGCGACAGCGCCACCATCTGGCCCAGCGCCTGCTCGGCCCCGAAGTCGACCAGGATGGTGTAGCCCTGCAGGGCCAGCACCATGCCGATGAACAGCCCCGAGACCAGCACGATGGCCAGCGACATCACGCCGACGAAGTGCATCTGGCTGACCCACAGGCGCAGCCCCTCGCGGCTCGGCACCCCCACCGCCGACTGGCCGAGGAAGATCCCGGCGCGTCCCAGGGATTCCATCACCTCGCAGCCACGATGCCCCAGGCGGCGAATTCGCTCGATCATTGCGGCCCCCCGCTGCCCAGGATATCGGCGTGGAAGTCCATCGCCGGGTAGTGGAACGGCACCGGCCCGTCCGGCTCGCCGTGCATGAACTGACTGACCCGCGGGTCGCGATCCGCGTCGAGGCTCGCCGGAGTGCCGTGGGCCATCACCTGGCCGTCGGAGATCACGTAGACATAGTCGGCGATGCTCAGGGTCTCCTTGATGTCGTGGGAGACCACCACCGCCGTCAGCCCCAGCGCATCGTTGAGGCGCTTGATCAGCTGCACCAGCACGCCCATGGAGATCGGGTCCTGCCCCGCGAAGGGCTCGTCGTAGAGGATCAGCTCCGGGTCCAGGGCGATCGCCCGGGCCAGGGCCACGCGCCGCGCCATGCCGCCGGAGAGCTCCGAAGGCATCAGCCCGCGAGCACCGCGCAACCCCACTGCCTGGAGCTTCATCAGCACCACGTCGCGGACCATCGCCTCGGGCAGGTCGGTATGCACCCGCAGCGGGAAGGCCACGTTCTCGTAGACATCCAGGTCCGAGAACAGCGCCCCGCTCTGGAAGAGCATGCCCATCCGCCGGCGCAGGCCGAACAGGTCCCGGCGCGACAGCGCATGGACGTCCTGGCCGTCGATGCGCACGTGCCCGGCGTCGGGAGTGAGCTGGCCGCCTATCATCTTGAGCAGCGTGGTCTTGCCGGTGCCGCTGGGCCCCATGATGGCGGTGATCCGCCCTCGCGGAATGGCCAGGTCGACGCCACGGAAGATCTCCTTCTCGCCGCGGGAGAAGTGCAGGCGCTCCACCTCCACGAAGGGGGAGTCCGTCATTTCGTCAGCTTCCTTCGCAAAATCAGCGTCCTTCGCAAAATTGTCGAACATCGTATCCTAACCCTGCCCCGGCGCGCCAGCGCCCCGACGGCGCCCTTGCACCGCCGGGGCCCGCCATGTTCAATGTGCGCCCTTCATTCCCCGCTCGGATCTCGCCATGCTGGTTCCCCTGCTGATCGTGTCGCTCGGTTTCATCGGCCTGCTGTGGAGCGCAGACCGCTTCGTCGGCGCCGCCGCCGCCACCGCCTGGCGGGCCGGCATGAGCACCCTGCTGGTCGGCATGACCGTCGTCTCGCTGGGCACCTCGGCGCCGGAGATCGTGGTCTCGGTGATGGCCTCCCTGGACGGGGTGCCGGACCTCGCCGTCGGCAACGCGCTGGGCTCCAACATCGCCAACATCGGCCTGGTGCTGGGCGTGACCGCCCTGGTGGTGCCGATCCCGGTGCGCTTCTCCATCGTGCGCCGCGAACTGCCGCTGCTGCTCGGCGCCACCGGCCTCGCCGGCTATGCGCTGGCCAACGGCCATCTCGATCGCCTCGACGGCGCGCTGCTGCTGGTACTGCTGGTGTTCAGCCTGTGGTGGCTGTTTCGCGCCGACGCCCCGGACGACGAGAGCGGCGGCGAGATCCCCGGCATGCCGCTGGGCCAGGCCCTGGCCTGGCTGGTCGGCACCCTGGTGATCATGATCGTGAGCTCCCGGGCCCTGGTCTGGGGCGCCAGCGAACTGGCCCGCGGGCTCGGCGTCAGCGAGCTGATCATCGGCCTGACCGTGGTGGCCATCGGCACCAGCCTGCCGGAACTCGCCGCCTGTGTCGCCAGCGCGCTGAAGCGCCACCACGACCTGGCGATCGGCAACGTCATCGGCTCCAACCTCTTCAACATGCTGACCGTGCTGCCGGTGCCCGCCCTGCTGGCACCGGGCGCCACCGACCCCGCCGCGGCCGGCCGCGACTACCCGGTGATGCTGCTGCTGACCCTGGCACTGGGGGCGCTGCTGCTGTGGAACCGGCGCGGCCGGCTCGGGCGACTGCCCGGCGGCCTGCTGCTGCTCGGCTACCTCGGCTACCTGGCCTGGCTGGGCAACGCCGGCCTCTCCCCCGCGGCCTGACCCCTTGAGTGAAACCTTACGACGGGCAACAATCACTGCCATGACCAACGACATCCCCTCCGCGGCCGGCACCTCCCTCCTGCGCGACAGTGCCCGCCGCACCCTGGAACTGGAACAGCAGGCCGTGGCGGCCCTGGCGGAGCGCCTCGACGACGCCTTCGACCATGCCTGCCGGCTGATCCTCGCCTGCCGCGGCCGCGTGGTGGTCACCGGCATGGGCAAGTCGGGCCACATCGCCGGCAAGATCGCCGCGACGCTGGCCAGCACCGGCACCCCTGCCTTCTTCGTGCATCCCGGCGAGGCCAGCCACGGCGACCTGGGCATGATCACCCGCGGCGACGTGGTGCTGGCGCTCTCCAACTCCGGCGAGACCGCCGAGGTCACCGCCCTGCTGCCACTGCTCAAGCGCATGGGCACGCCGCTGATCAGCATGACCGGCCGCCCCGGCTCGACCCTCGCTCGCCATGCCGACGCCCACCTGGATGCCGGCGTCGAGCGCGAGGCCTGCCCGCTGGACCTGGCGCCGACCTCCTCCACCACCGCCGCCCTGGCCCTCGGCGACGCCCTGGCCGTGGCGCTGCTCGAGTCCCGCGGCTTCACCGCCGAGGATTTCGCCCTCTCCCACCCCGGCGGCAGCCTCGGCAAGCGCCTGCTGCTGCGAGTCGCCGACCTGATGCACCAGGGCCACCGGCTGCCCGCGGTGCCGCTGGGCAGCCCGCTGCGCGATGCGCTGCTGGAGATCACCCGCCAGGGGCTGGGCTTCACCTGCGTGGTGGGCGAGGACGGCCGCCTCGCCGGGGTCTACACCGACGGCGACCTGCGCCGCACCCTCGACCAGCACAGCGACCTCTCGGGGCTAACCGTCGACGACGTCATGACCCGCCCCGGCAAGCGCATCGCCCCCGACACCCTGGCCGCCGAGGCGGTCCGCCTGATGGAGGACGGGCGCATCTCGGCGCTGGCCGTGGTCGACGCCGACGGCCGCCCGATCGGCGCCCTGCACATGCACGACCTGCTCTCGAGCGGCGTCATCTGACCGCCCTCGACCACCCGCAACCGCCCGACCCTCGACCGGAGACGCCATGAGCCTCGCCCCACCCCAGCCCCACCGCCCCCTGAACGACGGCCAGCTGGTCGACCGCCTGCGCCATGTCCGCCTGCTGGCCATGGACGTCGACGGCGTGCTCACCGACGGGCGCCTCTACTTCCAGGCCGACGGCGTCGAGATCAAGGCCTTCCACACCCTCGACGGCCACGGCATCAAGCTCGTGCAGCGTGCCGGCATCGTGGTGGCGCTGATCACCGGGCGCGACTCGCCGATGGTCAGCCAGCGCGCCGCCGCGCTGGGCATCAAGCATGTCTTCCAGGGCGCCGAGAAGAAGCTCGTCGTGCTGCGCGAGCTGTGCGCCCGGCTGGACATCGGGCTCGAGCAGGTCGCCTACTGCGGCGACGACATGCCCGACGTGGCCGCCATCCGCCGGGCCGGGGTCGGCATCAGCGTGCCCGGCGCGCCGGCCTACATCCGCGACCAGGCCGACTGGGTCACCGAGGCGATGGGCGGTCACGGCGCGGTGCGCGAGATCTGCGACACCCTGCTGCAGGCCCAGGGGCACTGGGACGCCGTGCTCGACACCTACCTCCACGGCGCGAGCTGAGCCATGGGCCTGCCGCGTCCCGGCTTTCGCACCGGACTGGTGCTGCTGCTGCTCGCCCTGGGCGGCGGGCTGGCCCTGCTCGACCTGCAGGACGCGCCGTCGCCCGGCCCGGTCCCGGGCGGCGCCTCGGGCGAGCCCGACTACTACCTCGAGGACGCCCGACTGACGCGCTTCGATGCCACGGGCCAGCCCCATCAGCGCCTCGACACCCCGCGCCTGACACACACGCCCCACGACGACGTCACCCGCCTCGAGCGGCCCGACGGGCGGCTCTACGACGACTCGGGCCGGGTCTGGCTGGCCAGCGGCGACCACGGCACCCTGGGGGCGGGGGGCAACCCGCTGACCCTGACCGGCGACGCGCGCCTGCTGGCCCCGGCGGAGCGCTGGCAGCTCGACACCGAGATCCTGCACTTCGACGCCGACAGCGGCCATGCCTGGAGCGAGACCCCGGCGCTGCTGCGCCAGCCGCCCCAGCGGATGCGCGGCGAGCGCTTCGATGCCTGGATCCATGACAACCGCGCCCGACTGACCGACAATGTGCGCGGCCACCATCCGCCCGACACCCGCGAGGACCCCGAGTCATGATGCGAGCTTCCTGCGCCCCCCTGCTGACCCTCGGCGTCATCGGCCTGCTGCTTGGCAGCGCCCCGGCCCTGGCCCTCGAGGGCGATGCCAGCGCCCCGATCCAGGTCGAGGCCGACCGCCTCGACCTCGACGACCGCGCGGGCACCGCCGTCTACACCGGCGACGTGGAGATCCAGCAGGGCAGCATGCAGCTGACCGGCGCGCGGGTGGAGATCCGCCGCAACGACCAGGGCCAGCTGACCCTCGCCACCGCCACCGGCGAGCGCGCCTACATCGAGCAGAAGCCTGCCCCGGACGAGCCCCTGGTGCGAGGCTGGGGACGCACCGTGGTCTACCACGTCGCCGAGCGGCGCATCGAGCTGATCGACCGCGCCGAGCTCCACCAGGGCGGCGATACCTTCGACGGCGGCTACCTGGAATACTTCCTCGACCGGCGCGTCGTCCAAGCGCGTGCCGAGGCGCAGGGCGTCGAGGAGCGCCAGCGCGTGCGCATGACCCTCGAACCCGAACAGCAGGATGGCCCGTGATGAAGACCCTGAGGGCCGAACACCTGGCCAAGAGCTACAAGCGCCGTCGGGTGGTGCAGGACATCAGCCTCTCCATCGAGCAGGGACGCATCGTCGGCCTGCTCGGCCCCAACGGCGCCGGCAAGACCACCTCCTTCTACATGATCGTCGGCCTGGTGCGCGCCGATGCCGGCGCGGTGCATATCGACGATCGGGACCTGTCGACCGCGGCCATGCACGAGCGCGCCCGGGCCGGCATCGGCTACCTGCCCCAGGAGGCCTCGATCTTTCGCAAGCTCTCGGTGGCCGACAACATCATGGCGATCCTCGAGACCCGCCGCGACCTCGACCGCGCCGGCCGGGAGCGCCGGCTCGAGGAGCTGCTCGAGGACTTCCACGTCACCCACATCCGCGACAACCTCGGCATGAGCCTCTCCGGCGGCGAACGGCGGCGCGTGGAGATCGCCCGGGCGCTGGCCACCGAGCCCGCCTTCATCCTGCTCGACGAACCCTTCGCCGGGGTCGACCCGATCTCGGTGGGCGAGATCAAGGGCATCATCCGCCAGCTCAAGGCGCGCGACATCGGGGTGCTGATCACCGACCACAACGTGCGCGAGACCCTCGACATCTGCGACACCGCCTACATCGTCGGCGACGGCCGGATCATCGCCGAGGGGGATGCCGAGGCGATCCTCGCCAACCAGCGCGTGCGCGACGTCTACCTGGGCCAGGACTTCCGCCTCTGAGCGCCGGCTCGATCGCAAAACCCTGATATACATGTCGTTCTTTGCCGACGGCATGCCGATTGCGCATGGCACGATTGTTGCAAATTCTGCGGTTGCACCCCCCGCGCCCAGCCGCTAGGGTGGAATTTTTCGGCACGTCGAGGGAACTCCTCTCATGGCCATGAAGGCTTCCCTGCAGCTTCGCGTCGGCACCCAGCTGACCATGACCCCCCAGCTGCAGCAGGCCATCGCCTTGCTGCAGCTCTCGACCCTGGACCTGCGCCAGGAGATCCAGCAGGCGCTGGAATCCAACCCCCTGCTGGACGTCGAGGAGGAGTTCGGCGAACAGGTGGTGAGCGAGACGCCCGACGATGACTGGGCCAGCGAGATCCCCGCCGAACTCACCACCGACAGCGACTGGTCCGACACCTACCAGGACCTGGGCGGCGCGCCCGTCGGCGGCGAGGCGCCCGACTTCGAACGCCAGGCCGCGGGCCAGAGCCTCCAGGGCCACCTGGCCTGGCAGCTGGCGATGACCGACCTGGACCCGCGCCAGATGCGTATCGCCGAGAGCCTGATCGACGCCGTCAACGCCGACGGCTACCTCACCCAGCCGCTGGACGAGATCCGTGACGGCCTCAAGGCCCAGGGCCTCGCGGGGCTGCGCAGCCGGGAGGTCGAGCAGGTGCTCTTGCGCCTCCAGCAGTTCGAGCCCACCGGGGTGCTCGCCCGCGACCTGCGCGAGTGCCTGCTGCTGCAGCTCGCCACCCTGCCCGACGACACCCCGCTGCTGCCCCAGGCCCGTCGCCTGGTGCGCCAGTTCCTCGAGGCGCTGGCCGGCGACGACCGCCGCCTGCTCAAGCGCCGCCTCGGCCTCGACGACGCGGCCCTCGACACGGCGATCGGCCTGGTGCGCTCGCTGGATCCGCGCCCCGGCAGCGCCTTCGGCGAGGGCGACAGCGACTACGTGATTCCCGACCTTGTCGCCCGCCATACCCGCGAGGGGTGGCAGGTGGAGCTCAACCCCGAGGCGATGCCGCGCCTGCGCATCCAGCCGGACTATGCCGCCCTGATCCGGCGCGCCGACAAGAGCGCCGACAACCAGTTCCTCAAGGATCACCTGCAGGAGGCGCGCTGGCTGATGAAGAGCCTCGCCAGCCGCAACGACACCCTGCTGCGGGTCGGCCGCGAGATCATGGCGCGCCAGCTCGACTTCCTGGAGCACGGCGAGGAGGCCATGAAGCCGCTGATCCTGGCCGACATCGCCCAGGTCGTGGAGATGCACGAATCGACCATCTCGCGGGTCACCACCCAGAAGTTCATCCACACCCCACGCGGCATGTTCGAGCTCAAGTACTTCTTCTCGAGCCAGGTGGGCGGCGGCAGCGGCGAGGGCGACGCCCACTCCAGCACCGCCATCCGCGCCAGGATCCGCAAGCTGATCCAGGACGAGCCGCCGCGCAAGCCGCTCTCGGACAGCCGGCTGGTCGCCCTGCTCGACGAGGCCGGCATCAGCGTCGCGCGGCGCACGGTGGCGAAATATCGCGAGGGGATGGGCATCCCCTCCTCAAGCGAGCGCAAGCGCCTGCGCTGAGTGCCGTGAACGGCGCCGCGAAGCGCCCGAATGACGGCGCCCGGGGCAGGCGCAAGCGGTTGAATTGACGCCGTTCGACCCGCGTCTCACCGCCTCCGGCCGAGGGGGTATGCAGAACGCTAAAAAGGGTTACAATCGACTCACACCCCGTAAGAGCAAGGAGCGTGTCATGCAAGTCAACATCACCGGCCATCATGTGGAACTGACCGACGCACTGCGTGACTATGTGCAGGAAAAACTGACCCGCGTCGAGCGTCACTACGACAACATCACCAACGTGCAGGTCACCCTCTCCGTGGAGAAGGAACGCCAGCAGGCCGCCTGTACCCTGCATGCCGCCGGTGCCGACCTCCATGCCGAAGCCATGGAGAACGACATGTACGCCGCCATCGATGCCCTGGCCGACAAGCTCGACCGTCAGCTGGTCAAGCACAAGGAAAAGGCCCAGGCCCGCGCCCAGGGCGCCGGCGCGCGCTGACTCCGTCATGACACTGGACGCCATCCTGCCCCCCGAGCGCACCCTCTATGATGTGCCCGGGGGAAGCAAGAAGCGGGTGCTGGAGTTCTTCAGCACCTTCATCGCCCAGAACACGCCCAGCCTCGACAGCCAGGAGGTCTTCAGCCGCCTGATCGGCCGAGAGCGGCTGGGCAGCACCGGGATCGGCCACGGGGTGGCCATCCCACATGCCCGCAACCCGCACTGCAAGGCGCCCATCGCCGGCTTTCTCAAGCTGGCCGAGCCGGTGGACTTCGACGCCATCGACGGGGAACCGGTGGACCTGGTCTTCGTGCTGCTGGTCCCCGAGGAGGCCGACGAGGCGCACCTCGCCCTGCTCGGGCAGGTCGCCGGCGTCATGAACGATGCCGACACCCGGGGACGCCTGCGCCACAGCACGAGCCAGCGCGAGCTCCATGAGCACCTCATGGAGGCGATACGCCAACAGGCCCCGAACGACCGCCAGGGCGGCTGACCCCTCCCGGGGCACCGCCCGCCCCTTCACGACCAGGAGACCCCGCATGCAGCTCGTGATCATCAGTGGCCGGTCGGGTTCCGGCAAGTCGATCGCGCTGCAGGCGCTGGAAGACCTGGGCTACTACGCCATCGACAACCTGCCGGCGATGCTGCTCGGGCCGCTGGTCGACGAGCTCCAGCAGGGCAAGAGCGTGCGCTCCTCGATCGCCGTCAGCATCGATGCGCGCAACCTGCCGGACGCCCTGGCGCGCTTTCCGGAGCTGCTCGGCGACCTGCGCGCCCGAGACCTCGCCTGCCAGGTGGTCTACCTGACCACCGATGCGCGCATCCTGCTGGAGCGCTACTCCCATACTCGCCGCCGCCATCCGCTCACCCGCGACAGCGACATGAGCCTGGCCGAGGCGATCGATACCGAGGAGCAGGCCCTATCGGAGATCCGCGACCTGGCCGACCTGGTGATCGACACCACCCGGCTCTCGGTGCACGAGCTGCGCGGGCGCATCACCGATCAGGTGGCGGGCCATCGCGCCGAGCAGATGACCCTGACCGTGGAGTCCTTCGGCTTCAAGCGCGGCGTGCCGCTGGATGCCGACATCGTCTTCGACGCCCGCTGCCTGCCCAACCCCTACTGGGACCCGGCGCTGCGCGACGCCACGGGGCGCGACGCCAGCATCATCGCCTTCCTCGACGGCTACCCGATGGTCGCCGAGATGCACGACGACATCCTCGCCTGGGTGGAGCGCTGGCTGCCGCACTACCGCACCAGCCAGCGCAGCTACCTGACCGTGGCCGTCGGCTGCACCGGTGGCCAGCACCGCTCGGTCTACCTCGCCGAGCGGCTGGCCGCCCAGCTGGCATCGCGGCACGCCGGCGTGCGGCTGCGCCATCGCGAGCTGGGCGTGCAGGTCACCCTCCCCGCTGCACCGGCACCGCAAGATGCCGACGCGCCGCAGGAAGGAGCCTGAGGCGTGCCGAGCCGCAAGCTGACCCTGACCAATCGCCGCGGCCTGCATGCCCGCGCCGCCACCAAGTTGGTGCAGTGCTGCCAGCCCTTCGATGCGCGGGTCACCGTGCACCGGGACGGCCAGCAGGCCGATGCCGGCAACATCATGTCGCTGCTGATCCTCGCCGCCCCCTGCGGCACCGAGCTCGAGGTGCACACCCAGGGCAAGGAGGCCGACGCGGCCCTCGAGGCGATCTCCGCGCTCTTCGAGGCCCGCTTCGACGAGGACGCCTGATCGCGGCGCGGGGAGGCCACCCTCCCCGCACACACGACGCGACTCAGCCGCCGGCCACCATCATCTCGTCGATCAGCCAGGTGCCGGTATGGATGCTGCCGCGGGTGTCGGTATCGCTCCCCACCCCGGCGAGCCCCCGGAACATCGTCTCGAGGTTGCCGGCGATGGTGAACTCCTCCACCGGATGCTGGATCCTGCCGTCCTCGACCCAGAAGCCGGCCGCCCCGCGGGAGTAGTCGCCGGTCACGCCGTTGACGCCCTGCCCCATCAGCTCGGTGACCAGCACGCCGCGGCCCATGCGCTCGAGCAGCGCCTCGCGGCTCTCGAGCGGCGCGGTGATGCGCAGGTTGCGCGCGCCGCCGGCGTTGCCGGTGGTCTCGAGCCCCAGCCTGCGGGCGCTGTAGGCGGAGAGCATGTAGCTCGCCAGGCGGCCGTCGCGAACGAAGACGTTGTCGCGGGTCTGCACGCCGTCGTTGTCGAAGGGCGAGCTCGCCATGGCGCCGACCTCCATGGGGCGCTCGCCGAGGGTGAACCACTCGGGGAAGAGCGGCTCGCCCAGGCGGTCGCAGAGGAAGGAGGCCTCGCGGTAGAGCGCCCCGCCGGCGATGGCGCTCATCAGGTGACCGATCAGGCCGCTGGCCAGCGTCGGGTCGAAGAGCACCGGCATCCGCCCGGTGGCCGGGCGCCGGCCGCCGAGGCGGCTCAGGGTGCGCCGCGCGGCGCTCTCCCCCACCGCCTCGGCGGCGAGAAGGTCTCGGGGGTCCCGGGCGCTGGTGTAGTCGTAGTCGCGCTGCATGCCGCTCTCGTCCTCGGCGATCAGCAGGCAGGAGAGCGAGTGGCGGCTGCCGCGCTGGCTGCCCAGGAAGCCGTGGCTGTTGGCGTAGACTCGCACCCCCTCGCCGCTGGAGAGGCTCGCCCCGTCGGAGCTCTTGATCCCCGCCACGCCGCGCCCGGCCGCCTCGCAGCGCAGGGCGAGCTCGGTGGCCTCGTCGATGGAGAGCGTCCAGGGGTGGTGGACCTCGAGGTCGGGCAGCTCGGTCGCCATCAGCGCCGCGTCCGCCAGGCCCGAGGCCGGGTCCTCGCCGGTATGGCGGGCGATGGCCAGCGCCTTCTCGACCGCGGCGCGCACCGAGGCCTCGCCGGCATCGCTGGAGGAGGCGCTGCCCTTGCGCTGCCCCACGTAGACGGTGACGGCGATCCCCTGGTCCCGGGACAGCTCGACCGTTTCCACCTCGCCCTCGCGGACGCTGACGCCGACGCCCTGGTCGACGCTGGCCCCCACCTCGCAGGCCTCGGCCCCGAGCTGGCGGGCCAGGTCCAGGGCCATCCGGGCGCGACTCTCCAGCAGGGCCTGCTGGGCGGCGGCATCGAAAGCCTGTGTCATGAACGTCTCTCCTTACTCGGCCGGCCGGTCGCCGGCCCTCAAGATGGTGCATTGTCCAGCCCCGTACCGCGGGCTGATATACTGGCGCGATTCGATCCCCGACGAAGTGGAACCGGCATGACCCAGGATGACCTCTCCCCGGCCGACGAGCGGCCCAGCAAGTCCCAGCTCAAGCGCGAGATGCAATCCCTGCAGCAGCTCGGCGAGCAGATCATCGCCATGAGCGATGCCCAGCGCGCGCGCTTTCCCCTCTCCGACGACCTGCTGGCCGCCGTCGAGGAGACCGGGCGCATCAAGGCCCGTGAGGCCCGCCGCCGCCACATGCAGTACGTCGGCAAGCTGATGCGCGGCGAGGACCTCGAGGGCATCCAGGCGGTGTTCGACGAGATCGAGAACGAGAAGCTGCGCCGCGATCACGCCTTTCACCGCCTCGAGACGTGGCGCGACCGCCTCATCGACGAAGGCGACGACGCCGTCGAGGCCTTCGTGGTCGAGTTCCCCGACGTCGAGCGCCAGGCCCTGCGCCAGTTGATCCGCAACGCCCGCCGCGAGCGCGAGCAGGGCAAGCCGCCAACCAACGCCCGCCGGCTCTTCAAGCTGATCCGCGATACCGCCGGACTCTGACGCTCCCCTCGCATCATCTCCTCACCTGAGAAGCCAGCGAGCGACGACGAGGCCAGGCGGCGGCGAACGAGCCAGCGGAGTTTAGCGACGCCTAAATGAGCATGGCGAGTTCGTCGCCAACGCCGCCTCGTCGAGCGCAGCGGCTTCCCTGTTACGACTGGGTGCCGCCCACGGTCAGCTCATCGAGCTTCAGCGTCGGCTGGCCGACGCCCACCGGCACGCCTTGCCCCTCCTTGCCGCAGACGCCGATGCCGGTGTCGAGTTCCATGTCGTGGCCGATCATCGAGACGCGCCCCATGGCCTCGGGGCCGTTGCCGATCAGGGTCGCGCCCTTGACCGGCGCGGTGATCCGGCCGTCCTCGATCAGGTAGGCTTCGCTGGCCGAGAAGACGAACTTGCCCGAGGTGATGTCCACCTGGCCGCCGCCGAAGCTCATCGCGTAGATCCCGCGGCGCACGCTCTTCAGGATGTCCGCCGGGTCGTCGCTGCCCGCCCGCATGTAGGTGTTGGTCATGCGCGGCATCGGCAGGTGGGCGAAGGATTCGCGGCGGGCGTTGCCGGTGGGCGCCATGCCCATCAGCCGCGCGTTCAGCTTGTCCTGCATGTAGCCGGTCAGGATGCCGTCCTCGATCAGCGGCGTGCACTGGCCCGGGGTGCCCTCGTCGTCGACCGACATCGAGCCGCGGCGGTCGGCCAGGGTGGCGTCGTCGACCACGGTGACGCCCTTGGCGGCGACCCGCTCGCCCATGCGCCCGGCGAAGGCCGAGCTGCCCTTGCGGTTGAAGTCGCCCTCCAGGCCGTGCCCCACCGCCTCGTGGAGCAGGATGCCCGGCCAGCCCGGTCCCAGCACCACCGGCATCTGCCCGGCCGGCGCGTCGACCGCCTCCAGGTTGACCAGCGCCTGGCGCACGGCCTCCTTGGCGTAGCGCTCGGCGACGTTGTCGTCGCGCAGCCGCGCCATGGCGAAGCGGCCGCCGCCGCCGGCGCTGCCGCGCTCGCGCCGGCCGTTCCTGACCGCGATCACGCTGACGTTGAAGCGCACCAGCGGGCGAATGTCCGCCGCCAGGGTGCCGTCGCTGGCCCGCACCAGCACCACCTCGTGGACGCCGGTGAGCGAGGCGCTCACCTGGGCCACCGAGGGGTCCGCCGCCCGCGCCACGCGATCGGCCAGCTTGAGCATGGCGATCTTCTCCTCGGCGCTGAGCCCGGAGAGCGGGTCGATGCCGGCGTAGCGAGCCGCGGGGGCCACGGCCACGCCCGGCGCCACGCGCTGGCGCGCGCCCGCGCGCACGATGCCGGCGGCGGTGCGCCCGGTCTCGGCCAGGGCGTCCGCGGTGATCTGGTTGGAGTAGGCGAAGCCGGTCTTCTCGCCGGCCAGGGCGCGCACGCCGACGCCGCCGTCGATGTTGTAGCTGGCCTCCTTGACCTCGCCGTCCTCCAGCACCCAGCCCTCGTGCCAGCTGCGCTGGAAGTAGAGATCGGCATAGTCGATGCCCGGCCCCATGGCATGGCCGAGTCCGGTCTCCAGGGCCGCGAGGTCCAGCCCGCCCGGCGCCAGCAGCAGGTCAGAAGCGTCGTCGAGCATGTCGTGAGTCTGTGATGTCATTCGGCACTTTCCAGAGCGATCCGCGGCGAGGTCCAGGGGCCCTGCACGCGATAGTGGATTCGGGTCACGCGGTCGATGGCATCCCCGAACAGCTTGTCGGCGATGAACAGGGCACCGCCCACCATCGGGGCACCGGCCAGCACCGCCGCCAGCGGCAGGTTGTTGCTCACCGGTACGGTGACCGACAGGCGCTGATCGAGTTCCCGGCGCGCCAGGTCGACGCTGCCGTTCAGGGTGAAGTGGGTCGCCGGCCCCTCGATCTCCACCGGACCGCGGGTTTCCAGTACCCCACCATACAGGGTGGCGGCACCGCTGACACGATCGAAGGCGGTGCCCCGGCCGGTGACGTCGGAGAAATCGAGGCGCAGGCGACGCAGCAGGTTATCGACGTTGAGCAGCCCGACGACCCGGGCCGAGGGCGACTCCAGGTTGACGAAACGCCCGTCGCGCAGCATTACCTCGAGGCTGCCCTGGGAGCGCGGCAGGGCGAACTGCCAGGGCGCGCCCGGCCAGGCGAGCTGGCTCTCCACGCGGGTCTCGGCGCTCTCCACGGCGACCGGCTGGTCGAGCGCCGCCAGGGCGCTGCCCAGGTCGCCGCCGGAGAGGTCGAGCCGGGCGCGGGTCAGGCTGTCGCCGGCGCCGCTCGCCTCCCAGATCAGCTGGCCGCGGGCCTCGATCTCGCCGAGCGCAAGCGACAAGGGGTCGATCACCAGGCGGTCGCGCGTCGCCTGCCACTGTCCATCGAAGGGGCCGAGCCGCGCCCCGCGCCAGGCGAGGTCGGCGATGCGCAGCCGACCGTCCGGCAGCGCCGCCAGTCCTTCCGGCAGCGGGGCCGCCTCGACGGGCAGCGCGAGCTCGTCGAGCAGCTGGCCGCCGTCGGCCGCCGGGGAGACCAGCGCATCCAGCGAGAGGCGATCGAGGCTAATGTCGAGCGGCGCCGCCAGGGCGGGCCGATAGGTGAGGCGCCCGCCGGCCAGGCTGCCGTCCAGGGCGAGCCGCCAGCCGTCGGCGGCGCTGCCGCCCTCCACGACCAGCGAGCCGAGGCAGCGCTCGTCGAGCTGCAGGCAGTCGGTCTCGAGGGCGAGCGCGGAGAGCGCGCCCGAGGAGGCGCCGGCCGTGGCGGGGTTAACGGCCGCCAGCAGCGGCGACAGGGCGCGCCCCCAGGGCTCGATTGCCAGGCGCGGCAGGTAGGCATCCACCGCCCAGCCGGGCCGGCCGGCCCAGTCGGGCGGCGTCAAGTGCCCGATCCACGCCTGCCCCCGACCCGGGCCGCTGCCGGCGGGCGCTCGCCAGCGCAGCCCGAGCCGGTCGCCCAGGCGACCCTCGAGCCGCCCCTCGGTCAGGTCGACGTCGAGCCGCAGGGATCGCGCGGCCTCCCGGGACTTGCCCAGCGGCGCCGGCAGGTCGATGGCCAGTCCCTCCAGCCGGCTCTCCACGCGCACTGCGGCGCCCGCCTCCCCGATCGCCAGGCGCCCCTGCCAGGGCAGTCGACCGTCGATCAGGGTGTCGAGGCCGGCCACGCCGCTCCAGGCGGCCAGGGCCGCGGCCTCGGCCGTGCCGGAGAGATCGAGCCCGCCGGCCCGCGTATCGACGTCGGCGACCACGGGGCCGCCGAGCAGGCGAGCGCTCACTCGCCCCTCCAGGCCGCCCTGATCGCCGCGCTGGCGCCAGGCGAGCGGGCCCTCCAGCTGCGTGAAGGCGAGCCCGAGGGGGGCATGGACCAGGCGGGGGAATGCCGCCTCGGTCTCGATGTCCAGCGTCAGGGCCTCGGGGGCCTCGAGGTGCAGGGCCAGATCCAGGGTGCCGGTCGCCCGCCCCTCGGCCCGCCACGCCTCCAGCGCCTCCATGCCCTCGACGGGCAGCGCCAGCAGGAAGCGGCGCAGCGCGTCGCCCTCGGCCGCGAGGTCGCCACGGACCGAGAGCTGCTTCTCCTCGAGGGCCACCTCCCCTGCCGAGGCCTCGACGCCCAGGCTCTCGGCGGCGTCGACGCGGGCCGTCAGCGTCTCGTCGACCACCGACAGGTGGCCGCTGATGCCCTCGAGGCGCGGCCAGCCGGGGGCGATCGGCAGGCGCCCGTCGACGATCTCGAGATCGAGCTGCAGGGCGGGGGCGATCGTTTCCTGATCGGGGGCCACCGGCACATGGAGACGCAGCGCCCCCTCGGGCACGCGCCCGGCGGCCCCGTCGGCGAGCCAGTCGGTCAGCGCCGGGGGGAGCACGCCCACCGGCAGCCAGTCGGTGAGCGGGGTCTCCACGGCGTCCACGTCGGCGAAGTCGAGCTGCAGCCCGAAGCCGCCGCGCCGCTCGCCGCCGATCGAGAGCCCGAAACCGCCCTCGATCCGCGCCCCGTTCCACGCCACCTCGAGGTCGCGGCCGCTGACGAAGCTGCGCGGGCCGTCGTAGGCCCAGTCGATCACGCCGCGGGCGCCGTCGAGCGTCATCGGCGCGGCGAACACCTGCGGGAAATGCAGTTGCGACTCGCGACCGCTGAACTCGACGTGGCCCGAGAGGTCCTCGGACTCCACCCAGACGTCCAGCGGCCCGCCGCCGGGCGCCTGCTCCCAGGGCGACACGGCCACCTCGGTGGCCGCCGCCCGGGCCCGCCAGTGGCCCTCCTCGCGCCCCAGCCCCAGCGCCGTGACCCGTCCCCGGGGATCCAGGCTGTCGATCACCCGCGCCAGGGCCTCCGGCAGCGGCAGCCGGTCGCGCCAGGCGGCCAGGGCCCCCAGGTCAAACTCGCTGGTGGTGAGCCACCAGCCGTCATCCTGGCTGCGCACCTCCCAGTAACGGGGCACCGCCGGTCCCGCCTCCTCACGCTGCCCCTCGGGGCGGGCCCAGTCGGCGCTCTGCGCATCGGTCTCGATCCACGCCTGCCAGCCGCTGTCGTCGCGCAGCCACTGGGCGCTCGCCGAGGCCTGCTTGAGCACGATGGCCTGGGGCACCTCCTCGACGGTCGAGGTCGGTCGGCGCAGCGCCAGCAGGGGCGCCTGCAGATCCGCGCGCAGGTCGGCCAGGGCCCCCCGATGCCAGCGCCCCCAGAGCCGTGCGTCGCCGCTGACGGCCTCCAGGCGCAGGGCGCCGCCGTAGCCCAGCACCTCCGAGAGCCCCTTCAGGCTCTTGAGGCGCATGTCGGCCTGCAGCGCCGCGCTGAAGTCGCCGAGCCCCGAGGGCCCGGGCTGAAGTTCCATGACCGCCTGGATGGCATGCTCCTGCTGCCCCTCGACGAACACCTCGCCCTCGAGGTGGGTGCGACGCTCGTCGCCGGTCATCACCAGGCGCGGCGCCGTCAGCACGGCGCGCTGCTTCCGGCCGTGCAGCACCAGGCGGACGTCCTCGACCCAGGCGCTCTGGCGCAGCAGCGTGCCGACCCAGAAGTCGAGTCGCTCGAGGTCGAAGGTGCTCTCGGGAATCAATTCGGGGGGCAGCTCGGCGGGCTTGGGCCACTGCCAGCGACCGGACGGATCCTGGTAGAGGTGCACGGTCACGCCCTCCACCCGGGCCTCGGCCACCCGCGGCATGCCGGCGGTCAGGCTGCCAAGGCTGTCCAGGCGCAGCTGCGCCCGGTCCACCTCGAGCAGCGGCACGTCGCCGAGCCCCTTGCGGGAGCGGATGTAGAGGCCCTCGACCTCGAGGTGTGGGTCCAGCCGGGCGAGGCCCGCGGTGACGTCATCCAGCACCACCTCGGCGTTGAAGCGCGCCGAGAGCAGGCGCTCCAGGGAGCCGGTCTGCTCGTCCAGCAGCAGCGGCAGCCCCCGCAGCGCGACGACCAGCACCGCCAGCAGCGCCAGCGGCACCGCCACCAGGGTCAACAGCCAGCGAAGGATCAGGCGCGCCGCGGACATGGGCTCACATCAGCACGATGTCGTACTGCTCCTGGGAGTAGTGGGTCTCGACCTGGAAGCGGATGGTCTTGCCGATGAACTCCTCGAGGTCGGCCACCGCGGCGGACTCCTCGTCGAGCAGGCGATCGACCACGGACTGGGAGGCCAGCACTGCATAGGTCTCGGCGTTGTAGGCCCGCTCCTCGCGCAGGATCTCGCGGAAGATCTCGTAGCAGACCGACTCCGGCGTCTTCAGGGTGCCGCGCCCCGCGCAGGTCGGGCAGGCCTCGCAGAGCGTCTGCTCGAGGCTCTCCCGGGTGCGCTTGCGGGTCAGCTGGACGAGCCCCAGCTCGGTGACCCCGGTGCACTTGGTCTTGGCGTGGTCGCGCTCCAGCGACTTCTCGAGCATGCGCAGCACCTGGCGCTGGTGCTCGGGCTCGTCCATGTCGATGAAGTCGATGATGATGATGCCGCCGAGGTTTCTGAGCCGGAGCTGGCGGGCGATGGCGGTGGCGGCCTCGAGGTTGGTCTTGAAGATCGTCTCCTCGAGGTTGCGGTGCCCCACGTAGCCGCCGGTGTTGACGTCGATGGTGGTCATCGCCTCGGTGGGATCGATGACCAGGTAGCCGCCCGACTTGAGCTGCACCTTGCGGCCGAGCGCCTTCTGGATCTCGTCCTCGACGCTGAACAGATCGAAGATCGGCCGCTCGCCGGCGTAGTGCTCGATGCGCTCCACCGCCGTCGGCATGAACTCCTGGGCGAACTCGATCAGCTTGACGTAGTTCTCCCGGGAGTCGATGCGCACCTTCTCGATATCGTCGCGCATCACGTCGCGCAGGGTGCGCATGAACAGCGGCAGGTCGTCGTAGACCACGCTGGGCGCCGCCGCCGTCACCTTGCGCTCGCCGACCCGGCGCCACAGGCGCAGCAGGAAGTGCATGTCGGCGGAGAGCTCCTCGAGGGTGACGCCCTCGGCGGCGGTGCGCACGATGAAGCCGCCGGTGACCTCCAGCTGCTGCTCGGCCGCCGCCGCCTCGACCAGGCCGCGCAGCCGCTCGCGCTCGGTCTCGTCCTCGATGCGCTGGGAGACCCCGTGATGGGGCGAGTCGGGCATATAGACCAGGTAGCGCGACGGCACCGAGAGGTGGGTGGTCAGCCGCGCGCCCTTGGAGCCGATGGGGTCCTTGGTGACCTGCACCACCAGCGCCTGTCCCTCGTGGAGCAGCTGGGCGATGGAGACCTGCTCGTCGGCCGGCGTGCCCGGCGGCATCACCTCGTGGGCGTGGATGAAGGCGGCCCGATCCAGGCCGATGTCGATGAAGGCCGCCTGCATCCCCGGCAGCACCCGCACCACCTTGCCCTTGTAGATGTTGCCGACGATACCGCGTCGCCGGGCGCGCTCGATGAAGGCCTCCTGCAGCACGCCATTCTCGACGACGGCGACCCGGGTCTCCATCGGTGTCAGGTTGATGAGTACTTCACCGCTCATGCGGATATCCTTGTCCGGAAAGATCTGGCGCCATTATGACATAGCGCGCCACGCCGTCCTGTGCCGCGGTCAACGTCCCGGGGCTAGGCCCTGTGCCACAGCGGCACGCCCTGGCGGGCGAGCAGATTGGCGGTCTCGAAGAGCGGCAGGCCCACCACCGCCGAGTGGCTGCCCTCGATGTGCTCGACGAACACGGCGGCCAGCCCCTGGATGGCGTAGCCGCCGGCCTTGTCGGCGGGCTCGCCGGTGGCCCAGTAGGCGGCAAGCTCGTCCTCCTCCAGCACGCGCATGAAGACCCGGGTGGTCACGCAGGCGCTCAGCAGGCCGGCGGGGCCGGTGACCGCGACCCCGGTGAGCACCTCGTGGCCGCGTCCCGAGAGCGAGCGCAGCATCGCCAGGGCCTGCTCGCGGTCCGCCGGCTTGCCGAGGATATCGCCATCGCGCACCACGGCGGTGTCCGAGCCCAGGGTCGGCAGGTCACTCAGCCGCGCGCCGGCCAGGGCCTTCTCCCGCGCCAGGCGCACCACGTAGTCGGCCGCCGACTCCGCGGGCCGCGGCGTCTCGTCGAGGTCCACCGGGCGCACCTCCACCGTCACACCGATCGAGGCGAGCAGGTCGCGACGGCGCGGGGAGGCCGAGGCCAGGCAGAGCACGGGATCGTCGGTCATGGCGGCTCCAGAGCGAGTGGCAGAGGGTGAATGACGTGGGATCAGTCGCGGACGCGTCGGCGGCCCAGCGCCTCAAACAGGGTGGTGAGCCAGGGCCAGAGCAGCGCCCCGATCAGCGCCGGCAGCAGGAAGGAGAGGTGCATCAGGAAGGGACCGAACAGGGTGCGCAGCCACTGCTCGGCCAGCTGGACCATGCCCAGCAGCACGAAGATCAGCACCGCCTGCTGGACCAGCGAATAGGCCCGGAAGCGCGAATAGACCAGCGCGCAGAGGAAGGCCAGCAGCGACAGCAGCAGCGCGTTCTGCCCCAGCGGTGCCCCCTCGATCAGGTCCACCAGCAGGCCCAGCACGAAGCCGTGCAGGACGCCGACCCGCAGCGGCTCGCGCATGCACCAGTAGATCAGCATCAGGCCGAGCCAGTCCGGGCGCCACACCTGCCAGCCGTCGGCCAGCGGCATCACCTGCAGGCAGAGCGCCAGCAGCAGGGTGAACCAGACCCACAGCAGGTTGGCGGGCGAGGACGTGGCCATCAGCGCGTCTCCTCGTTGGCCAGGGCCCCGCTCACGGCCCGCGCCGCCTCGAGGGCCGGGGCGGTGAGCTCGCCCTCGGGCGGGGCCACGGGCGGAGCCGGGGGAAAGAGCAACAGGAAGTGGCGCGAGCGCTGCAGCTGGGCGACCGGCGCGGCGGTGACCCGGGCGAAGGGCTCGCCCGGGTCGTGGACCACCGACGAGACCCGCGCCACCGGATAGCCCGCCGGGAAGCGGCCGCCGAGCCCGGAGGTGGTCAGCAGGTCGCCCTCGCGGATGTCGGCCGTGTCCGGCGCATGCTGGACGTTGAGGGCGTCGTAGCTGCCCACCCCCTGGACGACGAAGCGCAGGCCGTTGCGATTGATCTGCACCGGCAGGGCATGGCTGGCGTCGGCCAGCAGCAGCACCCGGCTGGAGTAGGCCGAGGTCGCGGTGACCTGGCCGACCAGCCCCGAGGCGTCGAGCACCGGCTGGCCCACGTAGGCCCCGTCGCGACGGCCGCGATCGATCACCATCTGATGGGTGAAGGGATCGGGGTCCAGCGACAGCAGCTCGGCGGTAATGTAGGGGATGTCGCGCTCGCGGGTCGCCGCAAGCAGCTCGCGCAGCCGCACGTTCTCGGCCGTCAGGCTGGCCATGCGCTGCACCCGGTGCGAGAGCGTCAGGATCTGCTCGCGCAGCCGGCGGTTCTCGTCCACCAGGGCGCGCTGCTCGGAGAGCGCCAGCGCCCCCCAGTTGAGGACGTCGCTGGGCAGGCTGACCACCCACTGGATCGGCGCCACCAGGGTCGACAGCTGGGCCCGCACGGGCTCCATGCGCGTGAAGCGCGCGTCGGCGTACATCAGCGCCGCGGCCAGCATCGCACACAGCAGCATGCGATAGCCCGGCAGCGGTCCGTGCGAGAACAGCGGTTTAATGAGCGACCCCCTGCATCAGGCCAGCGCCTCCGTCAGTCGCTGGAGAGCAGCTCGAAGGTGTGCTGGTCGATCATCTCCAGGGCCTTGCCGCCGCCGCGGGCCACGCAGGTCAGCGGGTCCTCGGCGACGATCACCGGCAGGCCGGTCTCCTCGGCGATCAGCTTGTCGAGGTCGCGCAGCAGCGCGCCGCCGCCGGTCAGCACCAGGCCGCGCTCGGCGATGTCGGAGGCCAGCTCGGGGGGCGACTGCTCCAGGGCGCTCTTCACCGCGGCGACGATGGAGCCCAGGGTCTCCTGGAGGGCGTCGAGGATCTCGTGGGAGTTGAGCGTGAAGCTGCGCGGGATGCCCTCGGCCAGGTTGCGGCCGCGCACGTCGATCTCGCGCAGCTCGCCGCCGGGGTAGGCGCAGCCGATCTCCTCCTTGATGCGCTCGGCGGTGGCCTCGCCGATCAGGCTGCCATAGTGGCGACGCACGTAGGCGATGATCGCCTCGTCGAAGCGGTCGCCGCCGACGCGGATCGACTCGGAGTAGACCACGCCGTTGAGCGAGATGATGGCGATCTCGCTGGTGCCGCCGCCAATGTCGACGACCATCGAGCCCTGGGCCTCCTCCACCGGCAGGCCGGCGCCGATGGCCGCGGCCATGGGCTCCTCGATCAGGAACACCTCGCGGGCCCCGGCGCCCTCGGCGGACTCCTTGATGGCGCGCCGCTCGACCTGGGTCGACATGCAGGGCACGCAGACCAGTACGCGCGGGCTCGGCGTCAGGAAGGTGCTCTGATGGACCTTGCGGATGAAGTACTGGAGCATCTGCTCGGTGACGGTGAAGTCGGCGATGACGCCGTCCTTCATCGGGCGAATGGCGGTGATGTTGCCGGGGGTCCGACCGAGCATGCGCTTGGCATCGGCACCCACCGCCGCCACGCTGCGCATGTTGCCGGACTGGCGAATCGCCACGACCGACGGTTCATCGAGCACGATGCCGCGGCCGCGGACGTAAATCAGCGTATTGGCCGTCCCCAGGTCGATCGATAGATCGCTGGAAAACAGCCCCCTCAAGCGTTTGAACATGGAGTCGTTACCTAGTGCAGTCCGGGAACCCTGTGCGGACGCAAACGGTATCACCGAGCCCCCCCAGCAGCAAGCGGAACACCCCCGGTTCCCGGGCTTTGTTGGGCCTGCCAGCCAGGCGGCGGATGTGGTACCTTCTGCGGTCATTTCCATGACCCACCCCCTCTCGAGGACATCCGATCATGGCGCTTGAACACGCAGACGTTCTCAGGGCCGCCCATCTGGCACGGCTCGGCCTGAACGACGACGAGGCCGCCCACTACCTGGACGACCTGGGTCGCATCCTGGCGATGGTCGACCAGCTCCAGACCCTGGACACCGAGGGCGTCGCCCCCCTGGCCCACCCCCTGGAGACCACCCAGCGGCTGCGCGCCGACGAGGTCACCGAGCCCGACCAGCGCGAGACCTTCCAGCGCTGCGCCCCCGCCGTGGAGCAGGGGCTCTACCTGGTTCCCCGGGTCGTCGAATGATCCGCGTCTCCCCCATCCGTTACCGGCAAGCCATCACGGAGCCCAGGGCCCATGCATGACAAGACACTGACGGAACTCGCCGCCAGCCTCGCGGCCGGCGAGTTCTCCAGCCGCGAGCTCACCGAGAGCCTGCTCGCGCGCATCGAGCGCCTCGACGGCGAGATCAACAGCTTCATCACCGTGACCCCGGAGCAGGCGCTGGCCGCCGCCGATGCCGCCGACGCCGCCCGCGCCCGGGGCGAGGCCGGCCCGCTCACCGGCCTGCCGCTGGCGCTCAAGGACATCTTCTGCACCACCGGCGTGAAGACCAGCGCCGGCTCGAGGATGCTCGACAACTTCGTGGCCCCCTACGACGCCACCGTGGTCGAGAAGCTCAATGCCGCCGGCACCGTGAGCCTGGGCAAGACCAACATGGACGAGTTCGCCATGGGCTCGTCCAACGAGAACAGCTTCTTTGGGCCGGTGAAGAACCCCTGGGACGGAGCCGCCGTGCCCGGCGGCTCCTCCGGCGGCAGCGCCGCCGCCGTGGCCGCGGGCCTGGTGCCCGCCACCATGGGCACCGACACCGGCGGCTCGATCCGCCAGCCGGCCGCCTTCTGCGGCATCACCGGCCTGAAGCCCACCTACGGCCGCGTCTCGCGCTACGGCATCATCGCCTACGCCTCGAGCCTCGACCAGGCGGGCCCCATGGCGCGCACGGCCGAGGACTGCGCCCACCTGCTCGGCGCCATCGCCGGCCATGACCTGCGCGACTCCACCAGCGTGGCGCGCGGCGTGCCGGACTACACCGCCGAGCTCGACGCGCCCCTCGCGGGGCTCAAGATCGGCCTGCCGAAGGAGTACTTCGGCGAGGGCCTCGACCCCGAGGTCGAGAGCGCCGTGCGCGAGGCGATCCGCGTCTACGAGTCGCTGGGCGCCACGGTGCGCGAGGTGAGCCTGCCGCACACCCACTTCGCCATCCCGGCCTACTACGTCATCGCCCCGGCGGAGGCCTCCTCCAACCTGGCGCGCTACGACGGCGTGCGCTTCGGCCACCGCTGCGAGGCCCCGACCGACCTGACCGACCTCTACCTGCGCAGCCGCGCCGAGGGCTTCGGCGAGGAGGTCAAGCGGCGCATCCTGATGGGCACCCACACCCTCTCCGAGGGCTTCTTCGACGCCTACTACAAGAAGGCCCAGCAGGTGCGCCGGCTGATCCGCCAGGACTTCCTCGACGCCTTCGACGAGGTCGACGTGCTGATGGGCCCGGCCTCGCCGACCCCGGCCTTCGACCTGGGGGCGAAGAAGGACCCGGTCTCGATGTACCTGCAGGACATCTACACCATCGCCATCAACCTGGCGGGCATTCCCGGCATCAGCGTGCCGGCCGGCTTCGCCGGCGGTCGACCGGTGGGCCTGCAGATCCTCGGCACCCACTTCGCCGAGGCGCGGCTGCTCAACGTCGCCCACCAGTTCCAGCAGGCCACCGGCTGGCACCTGCGTCGTCCCGCTCTCGCCGAGGAGTCCCTGTGATGCAATGGGAAACCGTGATCGGGCTGGAGGTCCACGTCCAGCTCGCCACCCGTTCCAAGATCTTCTCCGGCGCCTCGACCGCCTTCGGCGCCGAGCCCAACAGCCAGGCCTGCGCCGTCGACCTGGGCATGCCCGGCGTGCTGCCGGTGCTCAACGAGGCCGCCGTGGCCATGGCCGTGCAGTTCGGCCTGGGCATCCACGCCGAGATCCCCGAGGTCTCGGTGTTCGACCGCAAGAACTACTTCTACCCGGACCTGCCCAAGGGCTACCAGACCAGCCAGATGTATCACCCCATCGTCGGCCCCGGCGAGGTGGAGATCACCCTGGACGACGGCAGCACCAAGGCCATTCGGGTGCATCATGCCCACCTCGAGGAGGACGCCGGCAAGTCGCTCCACGAGGACTTCCACGGCATGACCGGCATCGACCTCAACCGCGCCGGCACGCCACTGCTGGAGATCGTCTCCGAGCCGGACATGCGCTCGGCCAAGGAGGCCGCGGCCTACCTCAAGGCGATCCACTCCATCGTCACCTATCTCGGCATCAGCGACGGCAACATGGCCGAGGGCTCGATGCGCTGCGACGTCAACGTGTCGGTGCGCCCCAAGGGCCAGGAGGCCTTCGGTACCCGTGCCGAGATCAAGAACGTCAACTCCTTCCGCTTCGTCGAGCGCGCCATCGCCTTCGAGGTGGAGCGCCAGATCGAACTGCTCGAGGACGGCGGCGAGGTGGTCCAGGAGACCCGCCTCTTCGACCCCGAGCGCGACGAGACCCGCAGCATGCGCACCAAGGAGCAGGCCAACGACTACCGCTACTTCCCCTGCCCCGACCTGCTGCCGGTGGTGCTCGACCGGGCCTACGTCGACCACCTGCGCGACAACCTCCCGGAGCTGCCCGCCGACAAGCGCGCCCGCTTCCAGGAGGCCCTGGGCCTCTCGGCCTACGACGCCGGCGTGCTCTCGGCGAGCCGCGATATGGCCGAGTTCTTCGAGGCGGTCAAGGACGTCTGCGGCGACGCCAAGCTGGCCGCCAACTGGGTCCAGGGCGAGCTCTCCGGCGCGCTCAACCGCGAGGGCCTGCCGATCCAGGACAGCCCCGTCTCGGCGCAGCAGCTCGGCGAGCTGGTCGCCCGGGTGAAGGACGAGACCATCAATGGCAAGGCCGCCAAGCAGGTCTTCCAGGCGCTGTGGAACGGCGAGGGCGAGAGCGCCGACGCGGTGATCGAGGCCAAGGGCCTCAAGCAGGTCACCGACACCGGCGCCATCGAGGCGATGATCGACCAGGTGATCGCGGACAGCCCGGCCCAGGTGGCCCAGTATCGCGACGCCGAGCCCGACAAGCGCGGCAAGATGATCGGTTACTTCGTCGGCCAGGTGATGAAGGCCTCGCGGGGCACCGCCAACCCCCAGCAGGTCAACGCCCTGCTCAAGGAAAAGCTCGACGCCCTGTGCTGAGCATCGGGGCGGGCCGCGCGCCCGCCCCCTCGATTCGTAAGGACGATCCATGGCAGACGATGTCGGCGCGCGACTGCGCGCCCTGCGCAACCTGAGAGGCATTTCCCAGCGCGAGCTCGCCAAGCGCTGCGGCGTCACCCACTCCAGCCTGTCGCTGATCGAGCAGGGCAAGGTCTCGCCCTCGGTGAGCTCGCTGAAGAAGATCCTCGACGCCATCCCGATGAGCGTCGGAGACTTCTTCACCATGGACCTGGAGAGCCGCAATCAGGTGTTCTATTCGGCCGACGAGCTGGCCGACGTGGGCACCGGCGACGTCATCTACAAGCTGGTGGGAGCCAACCGTGCCAGCCGCGCCCTGGCCTTCATGATCGAGACCTACCCGCCCGATGCCGACACCGGCCGCGAGATGATCGCCCACCAGGGTGAGGAGGCCGGCGTGGTGCTCGAGGGGGAGATCGAGATCACCATCGGCGCCGAGACGCGCCTGCTGGGGCCGGGCGAGGCCTACTACTTCGACACCAACGTGCCCCACCGCTTCCGCAATCCCGGCAGCGCGCCCTGCCGCCTGGTGAGCTGCGCCACCCCGGCGCGCACCTTCTGAGCCAACCGCTCAGGCCTCCTTCAGCTTCTCGATCTCCTCACGCAGCGCCTCCGCCTCCTCGGTCAGCGAGGCGTTGGCGCGCATGTCGCCATTGCGCGCGGCCAGCATCGCCTGTTCGAGCTTCTGCTCATAGGCCTTCTGTAGCTTCTTCTGCGGGTCGGTCTTGAAGAGTCCGAACATCTGCCTGCCTCCTGTTCACAAGATTCGCCTCTCAGCCTACGCCATAGCATGTACACATGCTATACAGAACTACATTTATGTATCACCTTGCTGGCAGACTCCTGCGCCCCAGGACTTGCCCGCCCGCCTCGCGTCTCTCATCCTGAGGCAGGACACGGATCCCCGCGGCCCGTACCGGCACGAGACCCGAGTCGCCGGGACGAAGATCGCCCGCCCGGACAGTGGACGCATTCCCCCAGGAGACAATGAGATGACGACACGTACGCACATGGCCGTGGCACTGCTGCTGGGGCTGCTGCCCCTGGGCGCCCTGGCCCAGGAGGCCGACGACGTAGAGATCGAGGGCGTGGTGGTCGAGGAGAGCGAGCCGGACGTCCGGCAGTCCCTGGACAACCTGAACGAGGCGGCGCGAGAGAGCCGTCCCGCGGCTGCCGGCTTCGGCCTCGAGACGGCTCACACCGCGGTCAACGAGGGCGGCGTGGACGGCCAGACCGTCAGCGAGCGAGCCCGGGATCGCCGCGATGCCGAGAACGACCGCGCGAGCCGAGACGCTGCCGGCGGTCGCGGCAGCGCCGGCACTAGCGGCGGCGGTAACGGCGGCGGCGGTAACGGCGGCGGCGGTGGAAACGGCGGCGGCGGTGGAAACGGCGGCGGCGGTGGAAACGGTGGCGGCGGCGGAAACGGTGGCGGCCGCGGCTGATTCCCGAACGCGCCCTGTGGCTCGAGGCCGGTCCTTCGGGGCCGGCCTCGTCGTGTCGGCACCGCCAATATCGCCACTTTCGACCTAGCAATATGAGCCGCTGCACCGGCAGGCACCATCCAGACTTAGCACAGGACCCATCCCAAGGTTCCGACGGCCTCGCCCGGGGCTGCGCGTTCCGGCGACCGCCTCACAGAGGAGGAACGCTTCATGACCACGCTGACCTATCGCACCCTGGATGGCGACCAGACCGCCTTGTCGGCCGAGGCCGTCGACGCCCTGGCGGCGAGTCTCCACGGACAGCTGACCACGCCGACCGACGACGACTACGCGTCTCGACGAGGCGTCTGGAACGGCATGGTCGACCGCCACCCGGTGCTGATCGCCGGCTGCCAGGGCACCCAGGACATCGTCCAGGCCGTCGACTTCGCCCGCACGCACCGCATGTGCGTGAGCATCCGCGGCGGCGGCCACCATATCGCCGGCAACGCCATCGCCGAGGGGGGCCTGGTGATCGACCTCTCGGCCATGCGCAGCGTGCATGTCGATCCTCGCCAGGGCACCGCCCGGGTGGCGCCGGGCGCGCTGCTCGGCGACGTCGACCGCGAGACCCAGGCCTTCGGCCTGGCCACACCGCTGGGCATCAACTCCACCACCGGCGTGGCCGGCCTGGCGCTGGGCGGCGGCTTCGGCTGGCTGACCCGCCAGCACGGCCTGACCGCCGACAACCTGCTCTCGGCGGAGCTGGTCACTGCCGATGGCCAGCGCCACCACGTCTCGGCCGAGGAGGATGCCGAGCTCTTCTGGGCGCTGCGCGGCGGCGGCGGCAACTTCGGCGTGGTCTCCTCCTTCGAGTTCCGCCTGCACCCGGTGGGCCCGGAGATCTATGCCGGCCTGGTGGTCTACCCCTTCGACCAGGCCCGCCGGGTGCTCGAGGCGTGGCGCGACTTCACCCATGAGGCGCCGGAGGCGCTCAGCGTCTGGGCGATCCTGCGCGAGGCGCCGCCCCTGCCCTTCCTGCCCGAGGCCATCCACGGAGAGCGGGTCGTCGTGTTCGCCCTGATGCATGTCGGCGACCCGACTAGCGCCGAGCGAGACGCGGCCGCGGTGCTGGCGTTCGGCGAGCCGGCCGGCCAGATGCTCGGCTTCCAGCCGTACGCCGACTTCCAGGCGGCCTTCGACCCCCTGCTCGCCCCGGGGGCACGCAACTACTGGAAGTCCCACGACTTTCGCGACCTCGGCGACGAGGCACTGGCGCAGGCCATCGCGGCGGCCGAGGCGCTGCCGGGCCCGGAGTGCGAGATCTTCCTGGCCCACCTGGGGGGCGCCATGTCGCGGGTCGACCCCACCGCCACCGCCTATGCCGGACGCGATGCCCACTACGTGATGAACGTGCATGCCCGCTGGCAGGAGGCCGCCGAGGATGATCGCTGCCGCGACTGGGCGCGCGAGGTCTTCCAGAAGCTGGCGCCCTTCGCCACCGGCGGCGGCTACGTCAACTTCCTGACCGAGGACGAGGGCGATCGCGTGGCCAGCGCCTACGGCGTCAACTTCGCGCGCCTGCAGGCGGTGAAGCGCCGCGTGGATCCGGACAACCTGTTCCGGGTGAACCTCAACATCCCGCCCGGGGCCGCCGAGGTCGCCGCCTGACCCGGCCTTGACCGGCCCCAACGACGACCGGCGCCCTTGCGGGGCGCCGGTCGGCGAGTCGGACGGGGCCGCAAGGGCCCGACCTCAGGTTGCGAGGGTCATCCACACGCTCTTGAGGTCGGAGTACTCCTCCAGCGAGTGGTGGGACTTGTCACGGCCGTTGCCCGACTGCTTGACCCCGCCGAAGGGCATGGTCTGATCGCCCCCCGCCCAGTTGTTGACGAACACCTGGCCCGAGCGCAGCCGTCGGGTCACGCGCATGATGCGATCGATGTCCTGGCTCCACAGCCCGGCCGCGAGGCCGTAGTCGCTGTCGTTGGCGAGCCGCACCGCCTCGGCCTCGCTGTCGAAGCCGAACACCGCCAGCACCGGGCCGAAGATCTCCTCGCGGCCGATGGCCATCTGCTCGGTGACGCCGTCGAACA
>NZ_PYVX01000004.1 GCF_003056305.1 Halomonas denitrificans | reverse complement strand
GAAGACCACGTCGCCCAGCGCCTCCTGGGCATGGTCGGTGATGCCGATGGTCACGCTGCCATCGCCGTTGTCCAGGACCCATTCGTGGCTTTCGGCATAGCGCAGGTTGGCGGGGATAGAGCTCATCTGTGTTTCCTATAAGAAATTTGTTTTTGACCAGGGAATCCTAGGACAACCACGGCGGGCCGCCAACCTTTTTGGCAAGGAGTTTTGGGAACAAGGTTAGTCGATAATCGAATAACTGACGAGGGACGATGCGGCCGATGAAATTTTTATCTCGATAATTCATGGGGCTAGAGAAATGGCGATGGCCGTGCGGTGCGCCGGGTTCGCGGTCAGGGAGCGAGGAACGAGGCGTGTTTCCCGCATGCGATGCTTGTTTCCTTTAAGAAACTTCGTCTAGTCTTGGGGCACGCGAGGGCGGTCGCCCGTCGATGGCGGCCGTATCGAAACCTCTCTTTTAATCGTCAACCCGAGGCGGTCCATGAGCGAGATGAAGCACACCCCCCTGTATGCCCTGCATGTCGAGCTGGGGGCCAAGATGGTGCCCTTTGCCGGCTACGAGATGCCCGTCCAGTACTCGCTGGGCGTCAAGAAGGAGCATGAGCACACGCGCGGCGCCAGCGGCCTGTTCGATGTCTCCCACATGGGGCAGGTGCTGCTGCGCGGTCCCCATCCCGCCGAGGCGCTGGAGACCCTGGTGCCCGCCGACCTTCTCGGCCTGCCGGCCGGCATGCAGCGCTATGCGCTGTTCACCTCCGAGGAGGGCGGCATCCTCGACGACCTGATGGTGGTCAACAACGGGGATCACCTCTACCTGGTGGTCAATGCCGCCTGCAAGGCGGAGGACATCGCCCACCTGCGCCAGCACCTGCCCGAGGGCTATTCGGTGGAGGAGCTCGATCGCGGCCTGCTGGCTCTGCAGGGCCCGAAGACCGCCGAGGTGATGGCCCGCCTCTGCCCCGAGGCCTGCGAGATGGTCTTCATGCAGCACGGCCACTTCGAGATCGACGGCATCCCGGTGTGGATCAGCCGCAGCGGCTACACCGGCGAGGACGGCTTCGAGATCTCGGTGCCGGCCGACCAGAGCGAGGCCCTGGCCCGCCGCCTGCTGGCGGAACCGGAGGTCGAGGCCATCGGCCTGGGGGCCCGCGACTCCCTGCGCCTGGAGGCCGGGCTCTGCCTCTACGGCCACGATATCGACACCGGCACCACGCCGGTCGAGGGCGGGCTGATCTGGGCCATCGGCAAGCCGCGCCGGAACGGCGGGGAGCGCCCGGGCGGCTTCCCCGGCGCCGACCGGATCCTCCACCAGGTCGAGGCCAAGGACCACGCCCGCAAGCGGGTCGGTCTGCTCGGCGAGGGCCGCGCGCCGGTGCGTGAGGGCACCGAGCTCTTCGACGGCGAGGGTAACGCCCTGGGCCGGGTCACCTCCGGCGGCTTCGGCCCCACGGTGGGCAAGCCGGTGGCCATGGGCTACGTGCCCGTCGCCCTGGCCGAGCCCGGCACTACCGTCTATGCCGAGGTGCGGGGCAAGCGCCTGCCCATGGTGGTGACCAAGACCCCCTTCGTCACCCCGGGCTACTACCGCGGCAAGTGAGGCCGCGGGCCACGATCCGCCCGCCGGGAGGCCCCGAGGCCAGCTCGGCGGGCATGCAGAGGCACCACCCCTAACAATCAAGAGGATGTCGTCATGTCGTTCACCCATCTGCAGGATGCCGATCGCGATCTGCTGCGGGCGATTCGCGAAGAGGAGGGGCGCCAGGAGGCGCACATCGAGCTGATCGCCTCCGAGAACTACGCCAGCCGCGCGGTCATGGAGGCCCAGGGCAGCCAGCTGACCAACAAGTACGCCGAGGGCTATCCCGGCAAGCGCTACTACGGCGGCTGCGAGTTCGTGGACAAGGTGGAGGCGCTGGCCATCCAGCGGGCCTGCGACCTGTTCGGCGCGGACTACGCCAACGTCCAGCCCCACTCCGGGGCCCAGGCCAATGCCGCGGCCTTCATGGCGCTGGTCAAGCCGGGCGACACCATCCTGGGGATGAGTCTCGACCACGGCGGCCACCTGACCCACGGCGCGGCCCCCAACTTCTCCGGCAAGCACTATCATGCCCTCCAGTACGGCCTGAACGTCGAGACCGGCGAGATCGACTACGACGAGGTCGAGCGCCTCGCTCGTGAGCACCGGCCCAAGCTGATCATCGCCGGCTTCTCCGCCTATGCCCGGGTGGTCGACTGGCGGCGCTTCCGCGCCATCGCCGACGAGGTGGGGGCCTGGCTGCTGGTCGACATGGCCCATGTGGCGGGCCTGGTGGCGGCCGGGCACTATCCGAGCCCGCTGCCCCACGCCCACGTGGTGACCACCACGACGCACAAGACCCTGCGCGGCCCCCGCGGCGGCCTGATCCTCTCTTCGCACGCGGATGAAGCGCTCCACAAGAAGCTCAACAGTGCGGTCTTCCCGGGCCAGCAGGGCGGCCCGCTGATGCACGTGATCGCCGCCAAGGCGGTGGCCTTCAAGGAGGCGATGAGCCAGGAGTTCGTCCAGTACCAGCAGCGGGTGATCGACAACGCCCGGGCCATGGCCGGGGTGTTCATGGCGCGCGGCTACGACGTGGTCTCCGGCGGCACCGACGACCACCTCTTCCTGGTCTCGCTGATCAGGCAGGGCGTGACCGGCAAGGACGCCGATGCGGCGCTGGGCCGGGCGCATATCACCGTCAACAAGAACGCCGTGCCCAACGACCCGCAGAGCCCGTTCGTCACCTCCGGCCTGCGCCTCGGCACCCCGGCGGTGACCACCCGCGGCTTCGGCGTCGAGGAGTGCGAGAGCCTGGCGGGCTGGATCTGCGACGTGCTGGATGTCCTGGCCGCCGGCGATGACACGACCGCCATCGAGCAGACCGTGCGCGACAAGGCCGCAGCGCTCTGCCGGGCCCATCCCGTGTATGCCTAGGCGTGATCTCGGTGTGAGGTGACGACAAGAGGAGGGGCGGCATCCAGGGATGCCGCCCCTCCTTCGTTTCTCCAGGGCCAAGGTCTCCTGCGGTGACTAGCCCAGGTAGGCGAGGGCTCCGGCGGCCATGGCCTCGATGCCGGTGCGCAGCGTGACCTCGTTGCCCGGGAAGTAGTAGGGCGAGTGGGGCATCTCCAGGTGGCGCATCTTCTCCGCCACGCTCTCGCCCGGCGTCTCGGCCCAGCGCTCGGCGGGGGTGGCACCGATGAACCAGTAGACGTAGGGGATATCCTCGCCGCCGAAGCCGCCCTCCGTGGCGTTGCCGAAGAAGGGAAAGTCCTCGCTGCCGTTGAGACGCGGCATGGCATAGAGATGCGTTTCACCGAAGTGCACGGCGTGGGCCTGGCGCACCCGCTCGACGGCCGTGGGATCGTTGTGCAGGGCGAGGGTCTCGTTGAGCACGCGGAATTCCGGCGGCGTCGGCGAGCGCCCCGCCTCGCACTCGGCGCGGATGATGCGCTCGATCGCGTCCACGACCTGGCGGTGCAGGGCGTTGTCGAAGCTGCGGACATTGATCTCCAGCTCGGCGGAGTGGGGGATGATGTTGGCCTGGGTGCCGGCGGCAAGCTTGCCGACGGTGACCACCACGGTCTCCTCCGGGGGCACCTCGCGGGAGACGATGGTCTGCAGGCGGGTGACCACATGGGCGGCGATCACCACCGGGTCCACCGTCTGGGCGGGCATGGAGCCGTGACCGCCGGTGCCGTGGATCGTCACCGCCAGGTTGGTGCAGGCGGCCATGGTGCTGCCGGCACGGTGGCCGATGGTGCCGGCCAGGGCCGGCATGTTGTGCTGGCCGAGGATGACATCCGGCCGGGCGAAGCGCGTGTAGAGGCCGTCATCGAGCATCGCCCTGGCCCCGCCGAAGATCTCCTCGGCGGGCTGGCAGATCAGCATCAGGGTGCCGGACCAGTGTGCCTTGAGCCCGGCCATCACCGCGGCGGCGCCCACCACGCAGCTGCTGTGCAGGTCGTGGCCGCAGGCGTGCATCAGCGGCACCGTGCCGCTCTCGGTCTCGGCCGTGCGCGTGCTGGCGAACGCCAGGCCGGTGGCCTCCTGGATCGGCAGGGCGTCCATGTCGCCGCGCAGCATCACCGTGGGACCCTCGCCGTTGTGGAACAGGGCCACCACGCCGGTGCCACCCACGCCGCGGGTCACCTCATAGCCCAGTGTCTCCAGCGCCTCGGCGAGTCGCTCGCTGGTCTCGTGCTCCTCGAAGGGCAGCTCGGGGTGCTGGTGGATCTGGCGGTACAGCGCCTGAACCCTCTCGAGGGTCGCCTCCACCTGGGCGTCGATGGCGCCCTTGAGCGCCGGCATATCGGTTTGTGTCGTCATCGGGGTCTCCCTGGCAGGTCAGTGGCTGGAGGGGGTGGCCACGGGGTGGCCGTTGCGCGAGGCGTGATCGAGACGCTGCCAGGCGGCGACCACCGCCACGTTGAGCAGCATCGCCCAGACGCCGGCGTGCCAGCCCAGCGGCGAGCTCCAGACGAACTCCATCAGCAGGAAGGCCAGGCTGCCGGCGAGCGCCCCCGCCATCACGCTGGCCCGACGCAGTTGCGGCATGAACAGCGCCCCGATCACCATCGGGAACAGCTGGATGATCACCCCGTAGGCGGTGAGCAGGATCATCACCAGGGAGCCGGGATTGAGCAGCGCGATCAGATACGCCGCCAGCGACAGCCCCAGTACGCTCCAGCGCGTCACGCCGACCGTGGTCTGCTCGCTGGCGTGCTTCATCACGGTGGGTCCCAGCACGTCGCGCACCAGCACGATGGCCGCGGTATGGGCCAGGTTGGCGCCGGTGGACATGGCCGCCGCCAGGGCGCCGGAGAGCATCAGGCCGATCACCCAGGGCGAGAAGTCGGCCACCTCCATCACCATCTTGAGCAGCACGGTGTCGGCACGCTCCAGCGGCGCGTCGGCAAAGGCCAGGATGCCGGCGAAGCCGATGAAGAGCAGGGGAACCAGCAGGTAGGCATAGAGCGGGTAGAAGACGCTGACCTTGCGCAGGGTCTTGCCGCTGTCGGCCGAGTAGAACTTCATGAACAGGTGCGGCCACATGGCGCCACCGAAGGCGCTGACCAGCACCGCGGTGCTGAAGTAGCCCCAGCCCATGCCGGTGGCCCCGGGCATGGTCAGGTATTCCGGCGCCTGCTGCTGGAGTTGGGTGAACATCTCGCCCACGCCGCCATAGAGGCGCTCGGAGATGGCGAGCCCCAGGAACCAGGCGATGGCGATCATCATCACGCCCTGCACCAGGTTGGTCCAGCCGATGCCGCTCAGGCCACTGCAGAACACGTAGGCCGCCACCACCACGAAGGCCAGCAGGCCGCCCAGCCAGAAGGGCACCATGCCGTCGGTCGCGGCCTGGAACAGCAGGCCGGCGCCGGCGATCTGGATGGTCAGGTAGGGCACCAGGGCCACCACGCCGATGAGGCCGGCCAGCATGCCGAGCGGCCGGCTGCGGTAGTGATCGGCGATCATGTCGCCCTGGGTCAGGTAGCCCCGCTCGCGGCCGAGCTTCGCCACCCGCGGACCCAGCGCCCAGATGGTGATCGGCACCAGCGAGAGATACGCCAGGATATAGAAGGCCGGCGCGCCATGCTGATAGGCCCAGCCGGGGGTGCCGAGGAAGGCGAAGGCCGAGAAGATCTCGGCGCCGAGGATGAAGAACAGGATCACCACGCCCACGTGGCGGCCACCGGCCACGTAACCCTCCAGGCTCGAGCTCGACTGGCCGCGGGCGCGCAGTCCCACCGCCAGCACCATCGCCAGGTAGACGAGCGTGATGCCGATGATGATGACGGAATCACTCATGGCGGCCCCCTCCGTGACGGACGACGAAGGCGACCCACATGCCGGCGAAGAGCACCAGCATCCACAGCACGTACCAGAAGAACAGGAAGGGCAGGCCCAGCACGGTGGGCGCGATGCGGTTGGCGATCAGGGCGCCGGGCCAGATCATGGCCAGGGTGCACAGCGCGAAGTGCAGCCCCGTCAGCAGGTGATAGCTCTTGTTCATGGGAGGGTCCAGCTCGCCGAGGCGAGTCTTGTTATGGGTTGTACCGACACTATGGGAGGCATTCAGCGATAGAAAAAATATAGGTTTGGTATCGGTGAGATGCTTTTATGGTATGGGTAGAGGCCGATGTTCCCCTGTCCCCTTGCGAGGAGAACCATGGAGTTCCGCCAGCTCAGCTACTTCATCGCCGTCGTCGAGACCGGCTCCATCTCCGCGGCCAGCCGTCAGGTGCATGTTGCCCAGCCGGCGCTGACGCGCCAGATTCGGCTGCTGGAGGAGGATCTCGAGACGCGGCTGTTCGACCGTCATGCCCGGGGCGTGCGTCTCACTGTGGCGGGTCAGGCACTGTACGAGGAGGCTCAGGCGTTGCTCGACCGACGCGCCCGGCTCCGGGCACGCCTCGTCTCGCTGGGGCAGGGAGTGACCGGCAGGGTCTGCCTGGGGGTGACGGTGACCCACCTCTGGGTGCCGGAGGTGGCGCGGCTGCTGGGGAGCTATCGTGATCGCTACCCCCGGGTGGCCTTCGAGGTCTTCCCGCTGCTCTCCGGGCCCCAGCTGGAGCGACTGCGGGAGGGCAGCCTGGATGCCGGCATCCTCTACCTGGACGGCGCCGAGCAGCCCGGCCTCGAGACCCGCCTGCTGCAGCACGACCACCTGGTGCTCGCCGTGCCGGAAGCCTCGTCCTGGTCGGCGGCGCCACCGGCAACGCTCGACGACCTGCAGGAAGCCGACTTCGTCTGGGGGTTCCGCAGTGCCTCGCCGCTCTACTACGACCGCATGCTGGCCCACTTCCAGCGCCTGGGGTTCTCGCCCCGGGTGGTCCAGTACGGGGCCGACAACATCACCATCCTGAGCATGGTGGCGGCGGGGCTGGGGGTGGCCATCGTGCCCTCGGCCTCCAGCGCGCATCCCATGCCCGGCATCCGCTTCGTCCACCTGCCGGAACTCGCGACCTGCGACATGCCGCTGTGGCTGGCCTGGCGGTCGGGCAACGACTCGCCGGCCCTCCACAACCTGCTGGAACAGGTCGAGGGGGTCTTCGGGGGAGGGGATGACCCGACGGCCGCCGACGTCACGGGGCCCTGACGGCCGGCCGCTCGACGCGACCGATGAGCCTCGGCGGCGCCCTCAGGGATAGCGCCCGCTGCGGCGATTCTCCACCAGCACCTCGAGGATGGCAGTGGCCTCCTGCATCACCGGGGAGGGGGCTTCCCCCCGGCGTCGGCTGCAGATGACGGGGGTGGTGATGCTGCGGTCGGCGAGATAGACATAGCTGATGCCGTCGCGCTGCACGCGCATGACCTGCTCCGGGACCAGGCTGATGCCGATATCCGAGGCCACCAGCCCCAGCGCCGTCTGCAGCTCGTTGGCCTCCTGCACCACGTCGACCTTCAGCCCCTGGCGGCGGAACAGTCCGAGCATCGTGTCGGCCATGCTGGGGCGTGGCTTGGCCGGAAACAGGACCAGCGGATAGCGGGCGAGCTGCTCGAGGGTCGGGGTCGTGCCTTCCAGCGGGTGGCCCGCCGGCAGGGCGGCCAGCACCGGCTCGTCGAACAGCACCTCCTGCTCCACGTCGGGGTCGTCGATCTTCAGTCGGCCGAAGCCCAGGTCGATGCGCCCCGCCTTCAGGGCCTGGATCTGCTGCACCGTGGTCAGCTCTGCCAGGCTCAGCTCGACATTATCCTTTTGTCGTAAGTCGCGCACCAGCAGCGGCAACTGGCCGTAGAACACCGACGGCACGAAGCCGATGCCGAACATGACGCGCTTGCTGCGGGCCATGCGCCGGGTGGCCTCCAGGGTGGCGTCGACCTTCTCCAGGATCTGGATGGCGTGCTGTCGGAAGAACTGGCCGGTGGTGGTCAGGCGCAGACCACGGGATCCCCTCTCGAACAGCTCGGCCCCGACTTCCTTCTCCAACTGCTTGATCTGCCTTGATAAAGGGGGCTGTGACATGTGCAGCCGCTCGGCGGCACAGGTCAGGTTCAGCTCCTCGGCGACCACGCAGAAGTACCTGAGATGGCGCAGTTCCATGATACCTCCTGGGTATGGCAGGGCACCCAAACAATATTGGTTCGGTCTTCTCGCTGCAATCAGACTGCCATCCCATCACCCGATTCCCGGACCTCGGAGCCCCCATGTCATCCGTGATCGAACGTATCGAGACGCTGCTGGTCGACCTGCCGACCATCCGCCCGCACAAGCTCTCCATGACCACCATGGCCTGCCAGACCATGGTCATCGTGCGCATGCTCCACAGCGATGGCATCGAGGGGCTCGGCGAGGCGACCACCATCGGCGGCCTGGCCTATGGCCCCGAGAGTCCCGAGAGCATCAAGACCAACATCGATACCTACCTGGCGCCGCTGCTGATCGGCCAGCCGTCGGGCAACGTCCATGGGCTGCGTGCCCGGCTCAACCGCCAGGCCCGCGGCAACACCATCGCCAAGTCGGCGCTGGAGACCGCGCTCCTCGACGCCCAGGGCAAGCGGCTCGGCCTCTCGGTGGCCGAGCTGCTGGGCGGCGCCCGCCAGACCCACCTGCCGGTGCTCTGGACCCTGGCCAGCGGCGATACCCGGAAGGACATCGACGAGGCCCTGCTGCGACTCGAGCAGCGTCGCCACGGCGACTTCAAGCTGAAGATCGGCGCCAATCCGGTGGATCAGGACGTGCGTCACGTGGCCGCCATCAAGGAGGCCCTGGGCGACCGGGCCAGCGTGCGTGTCGACGTCAACCAGGCCTGGGACGAACCCACCGCGGTCCGCGGCATCCAGGCGCTGCAGGACGCCGGCATCGAGCTGATCGAGCAGGCCATTCCCGCCCGCGAACATGCCGGCCTGACCCGCCTGGCCAACCGCTTCAATGTCCCGATGCTGGCCGACGAGGCGGTGCAGGATGCCCACGACGGCCTGGCGCTGGCCGCCGGCGGCTTCAGCGGCGCCTTCGCCCTGAAGATCGCCAAGTCCGGCGGGCTGCACGGGGTGCTGGAGCTGGCCCATGTGGCCAAGGCCGCGGGCATCGGCCTCTACGGCGGCACCCTGCTCGAGGGCACCATCGGAACGGCCGCCGCCCTGCACGCCTGGGCGACGCTGCCCGAGATGGCCTGGGGCACCGAGATGTTCGGCCCGCTGCTGCTCACCGACGACATCGTCGCCGAGCCGCTCACCTACCGCGACTTCGGCGTCGAGCTGCCGGGGGGGCCGGGCCTCGGCATCACCCTGGATGAAGACAAGCTCGCGCACTACGCGCGCAAGCATTGAGGAAGGAGAACGTCATGCTGTTTCAGGTGGAAATGACCGTCAAGCTGCCGCCGTCCATGCCGGCCGAGCAGGCCGCCGAGATCAAGGCGACCGAGAAGGCCTACGCCCAGGAGCTGCAGCGCGCCGGCAAGTGGCGCCACCTGTGGCGCGTGGCCGGCAGCTATTCGAACGTCAGCATCTTCGACGTCGAGGATAACGCCGAGCTGCAGGAATTGGTAAGCAACCTGCCCCTGTTCCCCTACATGGAGATCAGCGTCAAGCCGCTGTGTCGCCATCCGTCCTCCATCCGCGAGGACGACACCTGAGTCACGGATGAGCACGCCAACTCCCGCCTGCGGGAGTGCTCCAGATAACAATCGAGGATAACCGACCATGACCGTGAAGATTTTCGACACCCCCGAAGTCCAGGACTTCCTCAACACCATCGCCGGTTTCGACCAGGAGGGCGGCAGCGAGCGGGCCAAGCAGATCATGCACCGCCTGCTCTCCGACCAGTTCAAGCTGATCGATGACTTCGACGTCAGCGAGGAGGAGTACTGGTCCGCCGTCAACCTGCTCAACGCCCTGGGCAGCCAGACCCAGTTCGGCCTGCTCTCGCCGGGCCTGGGCTTCGACCACTTCCTGGACATGCGCCAGGACGCCAAGGATGCCGAGGCAGAGCGCACCGGCGGCACCCCGCGCACCATCGAGGGTCCGCTCTACGTGGCCGGCGCCCCGGAGGCCGAGGGCTTCGCGCGCATGGACGATGGCCGGGACCAGGACGGCGAGACGATGTGGCTGACTGGCCAGGTGCGCGACATCGACGGCAATCCCGTCGCCGGCGCCAAGGTCGAGGTGTGGCACGCCAACTCCAAGGGCGGCTACTCCTTCTTCGACAAGACCCAGAGCGAGTACAACCTGCGCCGCACCATCTACACCGACGGCGAGGGCCGCTACACCGCGCGCAGCATCATCCCGTCCGGCTACGGGGTGCCGGAGGGGGCCCCCACCGACGTGGTGCTCAAGTCCCTGGGCCGCCATGGCGAGCGTCCGGCGCACATCCACTACTTCGTCTCCGCCCCGGGGCACCAGCACCTGACCACCCAGATCAACCTGGCCGGCGATCCCTACACCTATGACGACTTCGCCTTCGCGACGCGCGAGGAGCTGGTGGTGCCGGCCCACCGCATCGAGGCGGCGGACGAGATCGCCCGGCGCGAGCTGGACGGTCCCTTCTCCGAGGTGGTGTTCGATGTCGTGCTGACGAAGACCGACGTGGCCGAGCTGCAGACCCGTCATGCGCGCCCGCGGGCCAAGGAAGACGAGCAGGACCAGGCTAGCCAGCTGGCCGGCACTGCCAAGGTCTAAGTCGATCATCGCGCCTTACCCCCTGAGAAAGGAGGCGTCGCCTCACGGCGGCGACTCCCCCGATAACAATCGAGGAGATGGATCATGACCATCCAGCTTGACCAACTCGAACAGCGCGTTCGCGGCGCCGTCGTCGACGACGCCGAGAAGGGCATCTTCCGCTGCCACCGCAGCATGTTCACCGACCCGGCCTTCTTCGATCTCGAGATGAAGCACATCTTCGAGGGCAACTGGCTGTTCCTGGCCCACGAGAGCCAGATCAGCGAGCCGGGCGACTACTTCACGGTGACCATGGGCCGTCAGCCGGTGGTCATCACCCGCGACAAGCAAGGCGAGCTGCACGGCCTGATCAACGCCTGTGCCCACCGCGGCGCGACCCTGTGTCGCCGCAAGCAGGGCAACAAGGGCACCTTCACCTGCCCCTTCCACGGCTGGACCTTCAAGAACGACGGCAAGCTGCTCAAGGCCAAGAACGAGAAGAACGGCGCCTACCCGGAGGGCTTCAAGCAGGAGGGCTCCCACGACCTCAAGCGCCTGCCGCGCTTCGAGAACTACAAGGGCTTCCTGTTCGGCAGCCTGAGCGATGACGTCCAGCCGCTCGAGGAGTACCTGGGCGAGACCACCAAGATCATCGACAACATCGTCGACCAGGCGCCGGAAGGCCTGGAGATCCTGCGCGGCACCTCGTCGTACACCTACAACGGCAACTGGAAGCTGCAGGCCGAGAACGGCGCCGACGGCTACCACGTGAGCTCGGTGCACTGGAACTACGCCTCGACCATGGAGCGTCGCAACTACGACGCCGGCGGCACCAAGGCGGTGGACGCCGACGGCTGGTCGAAGAGCCAGGGCGGCTTCTACTCCTACGAGAACGGCCACATGATGCTGTGGACCCGGCTGCTCAACCCCGAGGTGCGCCCGGTCTACCAGCAGAAGGACGAGCTCGAGGAGGCGCTGGGCGCGGCGCGGGCCGACTCCATCGTCAACCAGACGCGTAACCTCTGCCTCTATCCCAACGTCTACCTGATGGACCAGTTCTCCACGCAGATCCGCGTGCTGCGTCCGCTCTCCGTCGACAAGACCGAGGTCACCATCTACTGCTTCGCGCCCAAGGGCGAGTCGGCAGAGAACCGTCGCGTGCGCATCCGCCAGTACGAGGACTTCTTCAACGTCTCGGGCATGGGCACGCCGGACGACCTCGAGGAGTTCCGCGCCTGTCAGGACGGCTACCACGGCCAGCTGGCCGAGTGGAACGACCTCTCCCGCGGCGCCAAGCAGTGGATCGAGGGGGCCGACGAGAACGCCCAGGCGATCGACATGAAGCCGCTGCTCAGCGGTGCCTCCCCGGAAGACGAAGGGCTCTACGTGCTGCATCACCAGCACTGGGTCGAGGAGATGCTGCGCGCCATCGACAAGGAACGCAGCCAGTTCATCGCCACCGCGTCAGCCTGAGGAGAGAGACCATGAGCATCAGCTACCACGACATCCAGGCCTTCCTCTACCGCGAGGCGCGCCTGCTCGACGACCGCCAGTGGGACGAGTGGCTTCAGTGCTACCGCCAGGACGCCGAGTTCTGGATGCCGGCCTGGGACGACGACGACCAGTTGACCGGTGACCCGCACAGCGAGATCTCGCTGATCTACTACCCGAACCGCGAGGGCCTCGAGGATCGGGTCTACCGGATCAAGACCGAGCGCAGCGGGGCGAGCACCCCGGAGCCGCGCACCACCCACCAGATCAGCAACCTCGAGGTGCTGAGGGAGGAGGGCGGCTCGGTGGAGGTGCGCTTCAACTGGCACACCCTGAGCCACCGCTACAAGAAGACCGACAGCTATTTCGGCAGCGCCTTCTACACCCTGGACGTGTCGGGGGAGGCGCCGCTGATCACCAGAAAAGTCGTTCAACTCAACAACGACTACATCCACCAGGTCATCGATATCTATCACATCTGACCCGGTGCGGGAGGAGATTCGACCATGAGCTACACCATTGCCCTCAACTTCGAGGATGGCGTCACCCGCTTCATCGGCTGCAAGGAGGGAGAAACGGTCCTCGACGCCGCCTATCGCCAGAAGGTCAACCTGCCGATGGACTGCTCCGATGGCGTCTGCGGCACCTGCAAGGGCCACTGCGAGCAGGGCGAGTTCGACATGGGGGACGAGTATCTGGAGGAGGCGCTCACCGAGGAGGAGGCCGCCGAGGGTCAGGTGCTGACCTGCCAGATGGTGCCGTCCTCGGACTGCGTCGTCCAGGTGCCGGTGGCCTCCAGCCTGTGCAAGACCCAGGTCGGCAAGATCGAGGGCACCCTGGCCGTGGTCGAGTCACTCTCCGAGGATAGCATCGAGCTTGCGGTCGACCTGGACGACGAGGCCTCGCTGGCCTTCCTGCCCGGCCAGTACCTCCATATCGACGTGCCGGGCAGCGATCAGCATCGCTCCTACTCCTTCAGCTCGAAGCCGGGGGAGCGGCGGGCGACCTTCCTGATCCGCAACATCCCGGGCGGGGTGATGAGCGGCTACCTGACCGAGCGGGCCCGGGTCGGCGATCGGCTGGCCCTGACCGGGCCGATGGGCAGCTTCTACCTGCGCGAGATCACGCGTCCGGTGCTGATGCTGGCCGGCGGCACGGGCCTCGCGCCCTTCCTCTCCATGCTCGAGCTGCTGGTGCAGAAGCGGGCGGAAGGGGCGGCCAGCGATCAGCCGATCCACCTGATCTACGGCGTCAACAAGGACGACCACCTGGTCAAGGTCGATGCCCTGGAGCACTTCGCCAAGGAGCTGCCGACCTTCAGCTACGCCACCGTGGTGGTGGACGAGGCCAGCGAGCACCCGCGCAAGGGCTACGTGACCCATCACATGGACGCCGAGGTGCTCCACGACGGCGACATCGACGTCTACCTGTGCGGGCCGCCGCCGATGGTCGATGCCGTGCTCAGACACTTCGATAGCGAGGGCATCACGCCGCAGAGCTTCCACTATGAGAAGTTCACGCCGAACCAGGCCCCCAAGGAGGCGTCATGAGCACGGCACGCTTCCCCGGCTCACGCTTTCAGGATCGGGTCATGGTGATCACCGGCGCGGCCCAGGGCATCGGGCAGCGGGTCGCCGAACGCGCCGCCGCCGAGGGCGCCCGCCTGGCGCTGGTGGATCGGGCCGATCTCGTCCATGAGGTGGTGGCGGGGCTGGTCGAGCAGGGCGTCGACGCCATCGCCGTGCAGGCCGACCTGGAGACCTGGGAGGGCGCCGAGAGCGTCATGGCCCGCAGCGTCGAGCACTTCGGGCGCATCGATATCCTGATCAACAACGTGGGCGGGGCGATCAACTTCAAGCCGTTCACCGAGTTCACCCCCGAGGAGATCTCCGCCGAGATCACCCGCTCGCTGATGCCCACCCTGTGGTGCTGTCGGGCGGCGCTGCCGACCCTGAAGGCGCAAGCCAGCGGGGTGATCGTCAACGTCTCCTCGGCGGCGACCCGCGGGATCCACCGGATTCCCTACTCGGCGGCCAAGGGCGGCATCAATGCCCTGACCGCCTCGCTGGCCTTCGAGGTGGCCGAGCACGGCATCCGCGTGGTGGCCACCGCGCCCGGCGGCACCGAGGCGCCCCCGCGGCGGATCTCGCGCGGCACGCCGGCGCCGCGCAACCAGACGGAGCAGGCCTGGTTCCAGGCCCATATCGACCAGACCAAGCGGAGCGGCTACTTCGGTCGCTACGGCACCCTGGACGAGATGGCCGCGCCGATCCTGTTCATGGCGTCCGAGGAGGCCGGCTATATCACCGGCAGCGTCCTCCCCGTGGCCGGCGGCGATCAGGGCTAGCCCGCGCTCACCCGGCGGCCCGATCAGGGCCGCCTGTCGTTGCTCACCTTCCTCCCGGTACCAATCACAACAACTTCCCTGGAGCACTCCATGAAACATCTCGAGAAGGGCGTCGGGCTCTTGTCGGCGCCCCGCGCGTTTGCCCGCGACCTCAATGCCGATAATCTCAGCGCCGGCCTGGTGGCGGGGATCTTCGGCCTCAGCGCCGGCATCATCCATATCAGTGCCGGCACGGCCGCGGGCCTTCCCAAGGAGTTCACCCTGCTGTGGGTGATCAGCTACCTGATGATCAACGGCCTGTTCGGCCTGTTCGTGCCGGCCTACTATCGGCTGCCCCTGCCGATGGCCAACTCCATCCCCGGCGCCCTGCTGTTCGCCGCGATCATTCCCATCGTGGGGCTCAACGAGGCACTCGGCGCGACGCTGATGGCCGGGGCGATCGCCCTGGTCGTCGGCCTGTCCGGCTGGATGAGCCTGGTCATGCGGCTGATCCCGATGCCGATCGTCATGGGCATGGTCGCGGGGATCCTGCTCAAGTTCGGCATCAACATGGTGGCGCCGCTGGAGAGCGCCATGCTGCCCGCCGCGGTGATGATCCTGTCGTTCTTCTTCGCGGCCCGCTTCCTGCGACCGGTGCCGCCGCTGGTCGTCACCCTGGTGGTGGGCATTGCCTACATGGCGATCTCCGGCGCCGATTTCTCGAGCGTGGCGTTCTCGGTCAGGTTCCCGGAGTTCATCCTGCCGGCGTTCACCCTGGAGGCCTTCCTCGCCTACGGGCTGCCCCTGGCGCTGATCCTGGTGGGCATGGAGACGCCGGCCGGCGTGGGCCTGGTCAAGGGCATGGGCTTCAAGAGTGCCCCGGCCAATGCCATCACCGCCGTCGGCGGGATCGGCACCATGGTGTCGGCCTTCTTCAATCTGCACAGCACCTGCATCGCGGCGCCGATGACCGGTATCTGTTCCGGACCGGAAGCCGGCAGCCACGACAAGCGCTGGGTGGCCGCGGTCATCGTCGGCATCATCTTCATCGTCGCGGCCCCGTTCTACGGCTTCGTGTTCAGCCTCATCGAGGCGATGCCGAGCTACTTCATCTCCATCGTCGCCGGCCTCGCGCTGCTGCGGGTGATCGGCTCGGCGATGCACATCACCTTCTCCGGCAAGCATGAGGTCGGGGCGATGTTCTCCTTCCTGATCGCCGTGTCGGGCCTGCAGGTCCTGGGGATCGGTTCCTCCTTCTGGGCGCTGGTGCTGGGGGCCACGCTCTCGATGCTCGTCGAGTTCAGGGACTTCGATTTCGCGCGTACGAAGGCCACCGTCTAGCGGCGAGCGCTCCTTGGCTGTTTGACGATCCTCCCTTGGTCCGCGACTGCCTGGCAGCGCGGGCTTTTTTTGCTTTCGTCGGCGCCGTCGGCGGTGGGTGTCCCGTTTCACCAATGAGGCGAGCGCCATGCGGCGACAGCGGCGCCACGCCTGCTCCCGTCATCGCCGGCGCGTTTCACCCCCGAGCGCCTGTGTGAGGTGTGTGGCGGCGCCCGCCCCGGTAAGATCACGGCATCTCGCGAAGAATCAGGAGCAGCGGTGGTTTCACGGCAGGGGTTCATCCTCACCCGGCACTGGCGGGAGACGCCCGGGGGCGTGGAGGTCGCGTTCTGGCTGGCCACCGACGAGGGGCCGCTCGAGGTGCGCCTGGCGCCCCGGCCCTCGGTGGCCTTCCTGCCGGCCGAGCAGCGCGAGCGTGTCGCGGCGGTGCTTGCCGGCGAGCCGGGCGTCACCCTGCGCGAGCTTGCGCTGCGCGACTTCCAGCGCCGCCCGGTGCTGGGCCTCTACTGCCGGGAGCAGCGCCGGCTGGGGCAGCTCGAGCGCCGCCTCCGGGAGGCCGGCGTGACGCTCTACGAGGCCGATATCCGCCCGCCGGAGCGCTACCTGATGGAGCGCTTCATCACCGCGCCGGTGGCGGTCACCGGCACGCCCGACGGGGCGGGCCGCCTGGTCGCGGCGCGGCTTAAGCCCGCGCCGGACTACCGCCCCCGGCTGCGCCCGGTGTCGCTGGACATCGAGACCAGCGCCCGGGGCGAGCTCTACTCGATCGCGCTGGAGGGCTGCGGGCAGCGCCAGGTGTTCATGCTGGGCCCGCCCAACGGCGAGGCCGGCGGGCTCGACTTCCGCCTCGACTACTGCGAGAGCCGCGCGGCGCTGATCGAGGCGCTGAACGCCTGGATCGCGACCCATGACCCGGACGCCATCATCGGCTGGAACCTGGTGCAGTTCGACCTGCGCCTGCTCCACGAGCACGCCCGCCGGCTCGGCGTACCGCTGCGGCTGGGCCGCGGCGGGGCCGAGATGGAGTGGCGGGCCCACGGTCGAGAGGCCAACCACTACTTCGCCTCGGCGGCGGGTCGGCTGATCATCGACGGCATCGAGGCGCTGCGCTCGGCCACCTGGCACTTTCCCTCCTTCAGCCTGGAGCATGTGGCGCAGACGCTGCTCGGCGAGGGCAAGGCGATCGAGACGCCCTATCAGCGCCTCGACGAGATCCTGCGCCGGTTCGCCGAGGACAAGCCGGCGCTGGCGCGCTACAACCTCAAGGACTGCGAGCTGGTGACGCGGATCTTCGCGCACACCGAGCTCTTCGCCTTCCTGCTGGAGCGGGCCAGCGTCACGGGGCTGGCCGCCGATCGCAGCGGCGGCTCGGTGGCGGCCTTCACCCACCTCTACCTGCCGCGGCTGCACCGGCTGGGCCTGGTGGCGCCCAACCTCGGCGAGGGCGAGCCCGCCGAGAGTCCCGGCGGCTTCGTCATGGACTCCCGCCCAGGCCTCTACGACTCGGTGCTGGTGCTCGACTTCAAGAGCCTCTATCCCTCGATCATCCAGAGTTTTTTGATCGACCCGGCGGGGCTCGTGGAGGGGCTCGCCGAGCCCACCGACGCCGCCTCGGTGCCGGGCTACCTGGGCGCGCGCTTCTCGCGCACGCGCCACGCCCTGCCGGGCATCGTGTCGCGGGTCGGGGAGGGGCGCGAGGCCGCCAAGCGGGCCGGCAACGCGCCGCTCGCCCAGGCGCTCAAGATCATCATGAACAGCTTCTACGGCGTGCTGGGCTCGAAGGGCTGTCGCTTCTTCGATGCGCGCCTGGCCTCGTCGATCACCATGCGCGGCCACGCCATCATGCATCGCACCCGCGAGCTGATCGAGGCCGAGGGGTATACCGTTATCTACGGCGACACCGACTCCACCTTCGTCTGGCTCGGCCGCGCGCATCCGGAGGCCGAGGCGGCGGCGATCGGCCGGCGCCTGGTGGCGCGCGTCAACGCCTGGTGGCGCGAGCACCTTGCCGAGGAATATGGCCTGGAGAGCGCCCTGGAGCTGCAGTTCGAGACCCACTACCGGCGCTTCCTGATGCCCACCATCCGCGGCGCCGAGGCGGGCAGCAAGAAACGCTACGCCGGGCTCGTGCGCGACGCGGCGGGGGAGGAGCGGCTGGTCTTCAAGGGCCTGGAGACGGTGCGCAGCGACTGGACGGAGCTCGCCAAGGAGTTCCAGCAGGAACTCTACCGGCGCGTCTTCGCCGGCGAGCCGTGGCGGGAGTACGTGCGGGACTTCGTCGGCGACTTCCTGACGCGCATCCGCGCCGGCGAGGAGGACGCGCGGCTGATCTACCGCAAGCGGCTGCGCCGGCGCCTCGATGACTACCGGCGCAACGTGCCGCCCCACGTGCGCGCCGCCCGGCTCGCCGACGAGCACAACGACCGGCTGGGCCGGCCGCGCCAGTATCAGCAGGGGGGCTGGATCCGCTACGTGATGACGATGGCCGGGCCGGAGCCCCTGGAGCGGCGGCAGGCGGCGATCGACGCCGACCACTACCTGACCCGCCAGCTCCAGCCGGTGGCCGATGCCATCCTGCCCTTCGTGGGCGACGACTTCTCGGCGCTGATCGACCGCCAGCTGGGGCTGTTCTGAGCCGCCGAGCGGCACGCGGCGGCGAGCATCGGTGGGCAGGGAACTCAGCGCTCCTCAGTGGCCGGGGGCAAGGCGTGGCGGCCGAACTGCAGCTCGGCGAGGTGACGATAGAGCGGGCTTCGCTCGAGCAGCTCGGCGTGACGGCCGGCCGCCACCAGGCGCCCCTCGTCCATCACCAGCAGCCGGTCGGCGGCGACCACCGTGGCCAGCCGGTGGGCGATGACGAGGCTCGTGCGCTCGGCCATCAGCCGGTCCAGGGCCTGCTGCACCAGCCGTTCGCTCTCGGCGTCCAGGGCGCTGGTGGCCTCGTCGAGCAGCAGCACCCGGGGATCCTTGAGCAGCGCCCGGGCGATCGCCAGGCGCTGGCGCTGCCCGCCGGAGAGCTGCACGCCGCCGGGGCCGAGGGGCGTGTCGAGGCCCTGGGGCAGCGCCTCGATGAAGGCCAGGGCGTTGGCGTCCCGCGCTGCCCGGCGCAGCGCCTCGCGGTCGGCATCGCCCCGGCCGACGCGCAGGTTGTCGGCCACGCTGCCGCTGAACAGCACCGGCTCCTGGGCCACCAGGCCGAGGCATGAACGCAGTTCGCGGGGATCGAGCTTACGCAGGTCGATGCCGTCGAGCCGCAGGGTGCCCCGGTCGGGATCGTGGAAGCGCAGCAGCAGCGCGAGCAGGGTGCTCTTGCCGGCCCCGGAGGGGCCCACCAGCGCGACCCGCTCGCCGGGCGCGATGGTCAGGTCGAACGCCGCAAGCGCCGGCGTCTGCCGGCCGGGGTAGGTGAAGCTCACCCCCTCGAGGCGGATCTCGCCGCGCAGAGGGGCGGGCAGGGGCGTGGGGCGCGCCGGAGAATGGATCGCGGGGTGTGTCGCCAGCAGTTCCAGCAGCCGCTCGGCGGCGCCCGCGGCGCGCTGCACGTCGCCGGCCACCTCGGCCAGGGTCGCCACCGCGCCGGCCGCCAGGACCGCGTAGAAGACGAAGGCCGAGAGCTCGCCGGCGGTCATGTTGCCGGCCAGCACCGCCTGGCCCCCCTGCCAGAGCATCACGCCCACCGCGGCGAAGACCGCCAGCAGCGCGCCGCCGGTCAGCCAGGCGCGCTGGCGGGTGCGCGCCACGGCGGTGGCGAAGGCCTCCTCGACCCGCGCGCCGTAGGCCCGGCGATCGCTCGGCTCGTGGGTGAAGGCCTGGACGGTGCGGATGCCCGCCAGGGCCTCGCCGGCGTAGCGCCCGAGTTCGGCCACCCGGTCCTGGCTGGTGCGCGAGAGGCGCCGTACCCGTCGGCCGAACCACAGGATCGGCAGCAGCGTGGCCGGAATGCCCAGCAGCACGATGGCCGAGAGCCACGGCTGGGTCACCACCATCAGCGCCACGGCGCCGGCGAGCATCAGCAGGTTGCGCAGCGCCAGCGAGATCGAGGAGCCGAACAGGCTCTGCAGCACGCTGGTGTCCGCCGTCAGCCGCGAGGCGATCTCCCCGGCGCCGCCGCCGTCCCCGCGGCTGCTCTCGAAGAAGCCGGGCTCCAGGTCGAGCAGGTGATCGAAGACGCGCCGGCGCAGGTCGGCGGCCAGCCGCTCGCCGATCCAGGTGACCAGGTAGTAGCGCAGCGCCGAGGCGATCGCGAGCACCGCCACCACGGCCAGCATGCCGGCAAGAACCCGGTTGAGCTCGCCGGGATCCCGGGCCAGGAAGCCCTGGTCGATCACCAGCCGCAGCCCCTGGCCGAGCAGCAGCACGCTGCCCGCCGCGGCGAGCAGCGCCAGGGCGGCCAGCGCCACGCGCCCGCGGTAGGGGGCGAGCAGCGACAGCAGGCGCAGCAGCACGCGGGGATCGGGACGGTCGGTCATGGGAGTCTCGCGGGGACGCCTTCAGGCATTGCCGCGACGATAACAGCCCGCGCGGCGCACTGCATGACGCTCCGGCCACGCGGCGGGCATCACGGCGCCTGATAGGCATCGCGGGCCACTGCCGTTCATGGGTATAGTGCGGGGAAAATCCCCTCGATCCGGAGTGCGCCATGACCGAATCCCTGAAGCTCGGCTGCCCCCACTGCCACGCCGTCAATCGCGTCGCGCGATCGCGCCTCACCGACGGCCCGACCTGCGGCAAGTGCCGCGGGGCGCTGTTCACCGGCGAGCCGGTGGCGCTGAGCGACGCCAACTTCTCCGCCCTGGTCGAGCGCAGCGAGCTGCCGGTGGTGGTGGACTTCTGGGCCAGCTGGTGCGGGCCCTGCAAGGCGATGGCGCCGATCTTCGCCGAGGCCGCCCGTGAGCTCGAGCCGCGGCTGCGCTTCGCCAAGCTGAACACCGAGGAGCAGCAGGCGCTGGCGGCGCGCTTCGGCATCCGCAGCATCCCCACGCTGATCGTCTTCCAGGGCGGCGCTGAGGTCGCCCGCCAGCCGGGGCTGCTGCAGGGGCCGCAGCTGCGCCAGTGGCTGCGGCCCTACCTGGCGGCTTAGCGCGCCCGGGTCCTGCCGGCGCTTACCGCGCCTCGCGGCCCAGCCTCTCCAGGCGCGTGAACCACTTCCGGCAGTCGGCCTCGTCGAGGTTCTCCACCGAGCCGATCAGCGTCTCGCGCACCGGCGCGAAGCCGACGAAGCCGAGGATGTTGCGCTCCAGCGACTTGACGCTGTGGGCGCGGTAGACGTGGCGATAGATCGCCGCCGGCATGCCCATGGTCACCACCACCCGCGCCGAGCGGCCCGTCAGCCCCTTGCGCCCCAGCGGGTTGCCCTCCACGTACTCGAAGGCGAAGTGGGGGCGCAGCACCTGCTCGAGAAAGCCCTTCACCAGCGCCGGCATGTCACCGAGCCACAGCGGAAAGCAGAGCACCAGGTGCTCGCACCAGGCGATGGCGTCCCGCGCCGGCTCGAGGGCGGCGGGCATCGGCTCCTCGGTCCAGGCCCGCTGGCTCTGCAGCAGGGGAAAGTCGTGCTCGGCGATGGTCAGGGTGCGCACCGCGTGGCCGGACTGCTCGGCGCCCCGGCGGTAGTGGTCGGCCAGGGCGTGCAGCAGGTGCGGGGCGGCGGTGTCGGGGTGGCCCTGAAGGATCAGGATGCGGCGCATGGCGAGGCTCTCTCCGGTGGCGGGTCGACGCGGCTCAGCATAGCCCGCTTCGCGCCCTTCGCCGACGCTGGTGCCTCGGGAGAGGCGACGCCTCGGGAAGGGCGCGCCGTCAGTCCTGGCGCTTGAGCTGCTCGCGCAGCTGCTTGGGCACCTGCTTGATGATCAGCCGATCCTGCTCCTCGTCGTACTCGACGCTGGAGCCCAGCAGGTGGGAGTCGAAGCTGACCGACACGCCCCCCGAACGCCCGGCGAAGCGCCGGAACTGGTTGAGGGTGCGCTTGTCGGGCGGGATCTCCGGGGAGAGGCCGTAGTCGGCGTTGCGGATATGCTCATAGAAGGCCTTCGGCTGCTGCTCGTCGAGCACCTCGGAGAGCTCCTCCAGGGTGATCGGCTCGCCGCGGCTCGCCTGGTCGCTGGCGTAGTCGATCAGTGCATCGGTCTTCTCTCGGCTGGCCTCCTCGGGCAGGTCCTCCTGCTCCACGTAGTCGCTGAAGGCCTTGAGCAGGGTGCGGGTCTCGCCCGTGGCGTCCACCCCCTCCGTGGCGCCGAGCAGGGCGGCGAAGCCCTCGGCGAGCTTCTTGCCGCCGCGGTCCTTGGTCCAGGCGAGGTACTGCTTCGAGGGCGCCTCGCCCTGCCACTGGCGGATGTCGAGGCGCGCGGCGAGGCTCATCTGCGTCAGATTGAGCTGGCGCACCGGGACCACGGCGAGATCGTCGTCGACGCCGAACCCGCTGCGGTGGTGCAGCAGCGCCAGGAAGAGGTAGCGGGCGTCGCCGACGCGCTGATCGACCATCAAGAGATCGCCGGAGAGCGTCAGGTGGTCGCCGATCAGCTCGGCGAGGCGCTTCGCCACGTCGCGGCTGAAGGTGGCGAAGTCGCGGCCGCCGTCGAGGAAGTCGGCGAGCTCGGTGGCGAACGGCGAGCTCACCTCGCCCTCGGGCGTGGCGTCGAGGAAGTGGCCCCAGGCCTTGGGCTTGGCGTTGAAGGCGTCGTTGACGCCGGCCAGCAGGTCGTCCAGCGCCGCCGAGGGGGCGAGCTCCTCGGCGGCGGGCGTCAGCGTCGGCGTCTCGCCGGAGGCCGTGTCGATGCGATGGATGATGCTGTGCAGGATCGGCATGGGAGCTCCGCGGTGAAGGGCGAGGGTGGGGATGATACCCGCCGGCGGCGTCGCTCGATAGCCGCTCGGCGACTCGTCACCGCCGGCCACGACCCGCGCGGACTATGCTGAGGGAAAGGCCGAGGGCCCGGGGCGACGCCGCCTCGCGCCGGATTCCGGTGGCTCGAGGCGAGCCCCGACAGCGACCCCGGAGGCGGATCCGCATGCGTATCGTGGTGGCCCTTGGCGGCAGTGCCCTGTTGCGGCCGGGCGAGCCCATGACCATCGACAACCAGCGCCACAACGTGCGCCGCGCCGCGCGGGGCCTGGCCGAACTGGCCGGCCGGCACCAGCTGGTGGTGACCCACGGCAACGGCCCCCAGGTGGGGCTGCTCAGCCTCCAGGCCCAGGCCTACCAGCCGCGGGAGGCCTATCCGCTGGACGTGCTGGACGCCCAGACCGAGGGCATGATCGGCTACCTGATCGAGACGGAGCTGATGAACGAGATGCCACCCGGCGCGCGCTGCGCGACCCTGCTGACCCGGGTCGAGGTAGATGCCGACGATCCTGCCTTCCTGCTGCCGAGCAAGCCCATCGGCCCGGAGTATGGCCTCGCCGACATGCATCGCTGGAAGGCCGAGCGGGGCTGGGCCTTCGTCGTCTCCTCCCCCGGACGCTGGCGGCGGGTCGTCGCCTCGCCGCTGCCGCGGCGCATCCTGCCCATCGACGTCATCGGCCGGCTGGTGGACGCCGGGGTGGTGGTGATCTGCGTCGGGGGCGGCGGCATTCCCACCGTGCGCGGCGCCGGCGGGCGGCTGGAAGGGATCGAGGCGGTGATCGACAAGGACCACGCCTCCGGCCTGCTGGCGACCCGGCTGGATGCCGATGCCCTGCTGCTGCTGACCGACGTGGCGGCGGTGTACCAGGGCTGGGGCGGGCCCGCGCCGAGCCCGCTGCATCGCGTGACGCCCGAGGCGCTTGCCGAGCTCGCCTTCGAGCCGGGCTCCATGGGCCCCAAGGTGGCGGCCGCCTGCGAGTTCGTCACCGCCCGGGGCGGGGTCGCCGGCATCGGCGCGCTGGAGGATGCCGGACGGATCCTCGAGGGCCAGGCCGGCACCCTGATCCGGGCATGATCAGGGCTTGAGGCGGTAGCCGCTCCTGAAGATCCAGCCCACCATGGCGAGCGCCACCGAGAGGAACAGCAGGATCATCCCGAGGCTGACCAGCGGGCTCACGTCGCTGATGCCGTAGAAGCTCCAGCGAAAGCCGCTGACCAGGTAGACCACCGGGTTGGCCAGGGTCACCGCCTGCCAGAAGGGCGGCAGCATGTCGATGGAGTAGAAGGTGCCGCCGAGGAAGGTCAGCGGGGTGATCACCAGCAGCGGCACCAGCTGCAGCTTCTCGAAGCCGTCGGCCCAGATGCCGATTATGAAGCCGAGCAGGCTGAAGGTCACCGCGGTGAGCACCAGGAAGACCGCCATCATCAGCGGGTGATCGATGGAGTAGGGCACGAAGAGCCGCGCCGTGACCAGCACGATCAGCCCGAGGAGCAGCGACTTGGTGGCCGCCGCCCCGACGTAGCCCACCACCACCTCGACGTAGGACATCGGCGCCGAGAGGATCTCGTAGATCGAACCCGAGAAGCGCGGGAAGAAGATCCCGAAGGAGGCGTTGGAGACGCTCTGGGTCAGCAGCATCAGCATGATCAGGCCCGGCACGATGAAGGCGCCGTAGCTCACCCCGTCCACCTCGCTGATCCGGGTGCCGATGGCCGCGCCGAACACCACGAAGTAGAGCGAGGTGGAGATCACCGGCGAGACGATGCTCTGCAGCATGGTGCGCAGGCTGCGCGCCATCTCGGCGCAGTAGAGGGTCTTGACGGACTGAAGGTTGATGCGATTCATGATCACTGGCGCTCCTGGACCAGGCTGACGAAGATGTCCTCCAGCGAGCTCTGGCGAGTGTGCAGGTCGCGCACCCGCACGCCCACCGCCTCGAGGTCGGCGAGCAGCCCGGAGATGGTCGAGCCGTCCTCCGGACGGGCCGCGTCGTAGCTGTAGACCAGCGCGTGCCCCTCGTCGCCGAGCACCAGGCCGTGGCCGGCCAGCGACTCCGGCACCGCCGTGAGCGGCTCCTGAAGGTGCAGGGTCAGCTCCTTGCTGCCGAGCTTGTGCATCAGCGCATGGGTGTTCTCCACCAACACGATCTCCCCGCGGCGGATCACCCCGATGCGGTCGGCCATCTCCTCGGCCTCCTCGATGTAGTGGGTGGTGAGGATGATCGTCACCCCCTGATCGCGAAGGCCGCGCACCACCTCCCACATCTCGCGGCGCAGCTCCACGTCGACCCCGGCGGTGGGCTCGTCGAGGAACAGCACCTGGGGCGCGTGGGAGAGCGCCTTGGCGATCAGCACGCGGCGCTTCATGCCGCCGGAGAGCTCCAGCAGCCGGCTGTGGCGCTTCTCCCACAGGGTCAGCGAACGCAGTACCTTCTCGATGTGCGCCGGGTCCTTGGGCTTGCCGAAGAGCCCGCGGCTGAAGCTGACCGTGTCCCACACCGTGGTGAAGGCCTCGTTGGTCAGTTCCTGGGGCACCAGGCCGATCAGCGAGCGGGCGGCGCGGTAGTCGGCGACGTTGTCGTGGCCATCCACCAGCACTCGGCCCTGGCTTGCGTTGACCAGCCCGCAGATCACGCTGATCAGCGTCGTCTTGCCGGCGCCGTTGGGGCCGAGCAGGGCGAAGATCTCGCCGCGCTGGATCGTCAGGTCGACATCGACCAGCGCCTGGAAGCCGTCGGCGAAGGTCTTTGACAGCCCCTCGACGCGGATCATCGGCGTGTCACTCAAGGGTGATGTCTCCCGTGAACTCGAGATCCAGCTCGAGGCCCGCCACCTCGACCTTCACGGTCGCCGGCAGGGTCTCGTCACCCCTCAGGCGCCCGTCGGCCAGCGCCTGGCGCACGGCCCGCTCGATCTCCTGCTGGCTGTTCACGCCCACGTTCTTGAGCAGCTTTCTGATGCTGTGGTGGAAGGTGTCGTCGTTCATCGAAGGGCTCCTCTGGCGTCGGTGACCTGCCATTATCCTCTACGTCATACAGGTACTGTACAAGAAAAAGCCGCGCATGGGCTCCATGCGCGGCTCCTGACAGCGGACCCGGGGGCTCAGCTGCGGCTGGTGATCTCCAGCAGGTGGTAGCCGAACTGGGTCTTCACCGGGCCGTGGACCTTGCCCACCTCGCCCTCGAATACCACCTTGTCGAACTCCGGCACCATCTGGCCCGGGCCGAAGGTGCCGAGCTCGCCGCCCTGGCGGCCGGAGGGGCAGTTGGAGTGCTCGCGAGCGACCTCGGCGAAGTCGCGACCGCCCTCGATCTCGGCCTTGAGTTCGTTACACTTCGCTTCGCTGTCCACCAGGATATGACGTGCGCTTGCCTGAGCCATGTTGCTCTCCTCGACGATCGGCTGGGATGCCGGTTGATGATGCGGCGAGCATATCACGCCACCCCTAATGGGTGCCCCCGAGAACTGGTTCCCGTTTACCGTGGGTGACATTCGGGCAGCGGTCTCGTGGGCTGTCTGCCTTCGTCCTGAACGAGCGGGAAAGGGCGATGGGCGCTTGCCCCTCCAGTCGTTTCGCCGCCTCCATGCCGGCTGGCGTGTCAGGCCGTCGAGCGTTTCGTCACCGGGCGTAATTGCAGCAGGTACGCAAGCTCGTGCTCGAACGCCCATTCGATGTCATGGGGTCCACTCCCGAACGCGTCCTCGCACCGGGAAACCAGACCATGCAGCGCCGCCAGTTTCTCTGCATCCAGGCAGGGATGCTCGACTAGGTGCTCGGCGACGGCCTCCTTGCGGGTCAGGCCCCCGGACATCCGCTGGATACGGATGTCCTTGACGCCTGCGCGGCATTCGATCAGGCGTCCGGCACGATCCATGCGATAGCAGTCGGGGATGACAAGCCCCTGGACAACCGCTTCACCCAGCCCCCACACGGCCTCGATGACACGCTCGTCCTGTCCGGTCACCGGGTGGCAGGTGAACAGCACGCCGGCCACCTCCGCGTCGACAAGACGCTGAATGATCACGCCCATGCGGATGTCCGTATCCACTCCCACGCGGTCGCGATACGCCCGGGCAGACGCCGTCCACGCCGATTCCCGGACCGCCCGAACGGCGTCCGTCACGGCCTCGACCCCCATGACGTTGAGGACGGTGGCATGCTGTCCGGCGAAGCTCGCATCATCCGAGTCCTCGCCGATGGCCGAGGATCTGACCGCCACCGGACCGGGAAACTGCGCGCAGATACCCGCAAGCTCGACCAGCGCGCCGGGGGCACCCGAGGCGATCGCATCGACGAACGCGGTATCGAGGGCGCAACCGTCGGGCACCGGCAGTCCTGCGCGGATCGCCGCACCGAGTTGGGTTGCCTTTCCGCCGAAGTGCCGCGCATCGCGGGCCGATGACAATGGCCTCGGCGTCATGGGGCGTCGATCCGGACGTCGCCGGTGGTGCCGTCCACCGTCACCCGTGTACCGTCTGCGATCCGCTCGGTGGCGTTGCGGGTCCCCACGACCGAGGGGATGCCATATTCGCGCCCCACGATGGCGGCATGGGAGAGCAGGCCGCCGGCATTCGTGACGATGGCGCCCAGCAGGGGAAGGACGATATTGAAGGAATCCGTGGTCGCCGCCGTGATCAGTACATCACCCTGCTCGAGGCGACCGAGGTCTGCGATCGTGTCGATGACCCGGGCGCGTCCGCTGTAGGTGCCGGGGCTCGCCCCGATGCCCTTGATGACGGGACTGTCGCGCTGGTCTCGAGGCCCCGCCCCGAGGGATTGAATGGCCGTCACCAGGGCGGTCATCACGCGTATCACCTCTGGCGGCAGGCCGTCCATCGGGGGCGGCGGAGAGGCGGGATCGCCGAGTTCCGCGGGCGCATTCTCGGCCCGTTGCTCCTCGCGATACCTGGCGCGTTCCGCCAGTTCCGCGGCGCCAGGGCCACCCGCGCGGCGCAGAAGGGCCTGGATCTCCTCGTAGCTTGCCTCGATGAGATGTGCCGCTGCGTCGATCCTGCCCTCCGCGGCAAGCCTCTCGCCGGCGGCAAGCAGGGCGCGGCGCATGACGCCCCCCGCCCAGACGTCGCTGTAGAAGCCACGCTCGTCACGCAGCCGCGACATGAGACGCACCTCGTCGAGAAGCTCATCGAACTGGACGCGGTGTTCCAAGGGAATCTTGTCTCGCAGCCTGGCCACTTCCCCTTCGGTGACGGCCCCGTCCCGATGCGCAGGCTGCGCGACGGCCAGCCTGATCCGGGCGACGAGGGCGTCGGGCACTTCGATGGCCCTGGGCTCGGCGGTATCCAGGCTGTTGAGCAGTCGGTCGCCCACCACGTCAAGATAGGCTCTCGTCGCTTCGCCCAGTGAACCCGACTCGTGGCGGAGCTGCTCGAGGATCTCCGCACTCGCCTGCCCGGACTCCAGGAGCTCGCGGGCATCCGGGCGGTGGCGTATCTCCTCGGCCAGGCGATCCATCTCCGGAAAGGAGCCGGCGGATTCCGGTGCCGATCCACGCGTCAGCGCGAGAAACTCGCCCATCGGCAGGCTGGTCCAGGCGCCGACATGGGCCATGAAATCCCCCACCGGAAGAATCGCCGCCAGATTGAAACTGTGATGTTGATGAATCATGCGTTGCAGGTTGTCGCGGCAACGATCGACATAGGTCATCAGTTCGTCGTCGGACAGTGTGGCGGGGTCTACGGCCAGCAGCGCCTGATGCGTCTTGATGGAGGCGGGTTTCACGTCGCGGTCCCAGCGTTCGAGATCCTCTCTCCAGATCTTGGTCCGGAACACCTCCTCGGCGGCCGTGAAACGCGCCGGAATGTCCGCCTCGGCCGCGGGGACGGGGCTCGAGTAGGCGAAACCGTTCACGAACCGGAAGTCCAGGGTGTCGATCAGCAACCCATAGCGGCGTGCGCACTCCAGAAACCCGCTGGTGATGCCTGGTGGATGGATCTCGGCCTGAAAATGCGAGACCGGGCGCGGGAAATGCGCCGCGTCAACGGACCAGGTTCCCGGTCCGGGGGCTTCAAAGGCGGTCGGGGCGGACGGAGTGGGACGGTTCATGGTGTCATGTCCTGCCGTGAGTGCAGCTCGGGGGGAAGGTCGGGCACTAGATTGATGCTAGCAGACTTCACATCCCTGACAGGGGGGCTTTATCTCCCCCTCAGGAAGGGGCGGGCAGGCACGACGGGCACGGCCGGAGGCATCGGCGAAAGGCAGCCGAGGAAGCGACGTCAGGGGGATCCTGCCGCCGTATTCCCCGCGCCCAGCAGGCGCTGGCTCATGAGGGCGGACAGCACGATGGCCACGGTAAACAGCCAGATCATGACCTCATGGCGCGTCACGCTGACGATCGTGTCGCCTCCCAGGACCGCGCCGAGAACCAGGATGCTCAGGATTCCTCCGAGATAGCGCATCGTGGAACTGACCCCGGCGGCCATTCCCGCCTGCCCCGACTCTACGGCGCTCATCAAGGAGGCCTGGGCGGACGCGTTGCACAGGCCAAGGCCCAGCCCGAAGATCAGCAGGGCCAGCATGGCGTCCTGCGGAGACTCGAACGACGCCAGGTGCCAGAGCTGCACCATGCCCGACAGCAGCAGCGCACACCCCAGGAGCGCCGCACACCGTGCGCTGATCCGGTCGGTCAGGTGTCCACCCACCGGTGCGGCCACCACCATGCCGATCATCATCACGAACAGCAGGTAGCCGATGTCGCGCGGCGCTGCCTCGCGGAACACGGAAAAGAACTGCGGCAACTGGTATAGCAATCCGTACATCGCGAAGTTCTGCAAGGCGATCATCAGCGTTCCCGCGGCAAAGGCAGGCAGAGAAAACAGGTGCGGATCGAAGACGGGGGCTGCGGCCTTCATCTCCCAGCTGACAAAGGCGATGCCGACGAGCGTCCCCGCCAGAATCGTGGCGATAAAACCCGGGCCATCGAGTCTGCTCGCCACGATCAAAAGCGCCAGGGACAGCGCCAGCAGGCCGATGCCGACACCATCCAGCGACTGGGTCAGTGCCCTCAGGGAACGCCGTGCCGGGATGTGGCTTGCAGGCAAGGGATACCGGTGCAACAGAAGGGCCGAAAGCGCCAGGAATGGCAAATTGGCGATGAACACGGCGCGCCAGCCGAACAGGCTCACGATCTCACCCCCCAGGGCGGGTCCCCCTGCCGCGGCAATGCCCATGGTCGCGCCAAACAGGCCAAAGATACGGCCACGCCTTGCTGTGGGTACATGCAGGCGCATCAGGGCGAGGGTTGCGGGGACCACCAGCGCACCGGCAGCCGCCATCGTGCAGCGTGACACGAACAGGAGGCCGACACCCTGTGCCAGGAGCCCGACCCCCGCGCCGATGACGTAAAGCCCGATCCCCGTCCACAGGATGCGCGAATGCCCGATGAGATCGCTGATCTTTCCCGCCGGCCCCTGGCAGACCACGTTGACGACCAGATAGCCGGTGACTAGCAGACCCGTGATCAGGACGAGATCCGCCCCGATTCCGATGCCGATGGAAGGGAGCGCCACGGCGATCAGCGTCGACCCCAGCGGTGCCTGCGCTGAGGCGATCAGCAGGGCCGCCGTGCTTGCGGCGTGCATTCGGGTGTCAGCGTCGCTGGCGTTCAAGGGGGCGCCCCGTCAGTGTCGCCATGCGCATGGCGCAGGCTCTGCGCTCAACGGCGACTTTCTGGCGCCCCCCGTCGACGAGGTGTTCTCCGACATGCCGCTCGGTATGGGCCACCGGCATGCGACAGGCACAAGCCCGACGGTGGAGGTGATCAGAATACGGCATCCCTGCACGACTCTCCGGCATGTCGGGACCGCATCACGCGGACGACGGCGGTCGATGGCTGTCACAGCGGGGCCGAGCCGGGGCCGTCTCACGGCCCGGGTTCACTCGCCCGCCCCGATGCTGAGGCGGAAGGCCTGCAGGCTGTCGAGTTCGAGACGATACTCCTCGGAGAACACCGGATGGCCGATCACGCGGATGTCGAGGCTCGCCTCGGCGCTGCGGTAGGCGACCTCGGCGGTGATATGGGTGTCGGTGACCAGCGGCGCCATGGGGGCGAAGTCGATCCCTTTCACCTCCACCGCGGTGAGGCCGAGGCGGTCGAGGTGATCGCCGACGGCGCGCTTCAGGCTGACGTCGTAGTAGAAGTAGATGCCGCCGTAGGCCAGGCCGGCCAGCGCGGCGAGGGTGATAACGAAGCGAACCATGACCGTCTCCTTGGTGGTGTCGCACAGGGGGATATCGCGAAGGCGCCGCCTTCGAGAGCGCGTTTATAGCATAGGCGCGGCGCTAGCGGGGCAGCCAGGGGCCTTCGCGGATCACTGGATAACCGGCGACCGGGCGGTTGTAGAGATAGAGCCAGGCGGGGCCGAACGCGGTCGCCTGGACGAGGCGGTCGTAGTCGCCCTCGCGCGGGGTGCGCACCCGGTAGTCCTCCAGCCGGTCGAGGCCGGCCAGCAGCCGGGCATCGACCCGAAACACCTCCACCGCGATGCCCCGGGAGGGCTCGAGCTTGGCGGCGGGGTAGGGCCCCAGGTCGTAGAGCGTGGCGTCGCTGAGGCGGTCTTCACCCAGGAAGGCGGCGCCGTCGAGCCAGTGATGGTTGCGCAGGCCGCGCTTCAGGGTGCCGTAGACGGCGACCAGCGGTGTGCGGGTCACGGCCAGGGTCGGGGTGTGCATGGCCGTTGCCTCCTTGTACGTTGGATCTCGATGCGGGCATGAGGGCGCGAGCGCCGGCCATGAGCTTACCGCGCGCCGCCGGGCCGCGCCAAAGGAGGAGCCCATGCACATCACGATCCTCACCCTGACGTTCGCCCTGCCGGGCTGTCGCTCCCTCAAGGAGAAGCGGCAGCGCATGGGGGGGCTTCACGAACGCTTCGGACGCCAGCCGGCGGTCGCCGTCTGCGAGAGCGGTGATCACGATCGTCACGATGCCAGCGAGTGGACCTTCGTGGTGGTGGGGCGCACGGCGCGGGCCGTGGAGGCGCTGTGCAGCGAGATCGAGGAGAAGTGTCAGCGTACGGTCGATGGCCGGGTGATGAATGTCCGCCGAGAACCGTTGTGAGGCGTTCCCCTCCGACCTTGGGTCGATGCCGACGTTGCCGAGCTTTAGACCAAGCCGCTCCCGGGGTTTCTCGGACGCCACGCAGATTCGTCCGTGCCACGAGGTCGCCCTGTCGTGGGAGGGAACCTTGTTGTCAGCCAGAAGTCATTACGGGCTGGGACGTCGCCGAGTGGCCGGGGGTGTTTGCCGTGCCGCTCGATGGATTCGTGAACGCCGCGACAGGCGGCTTGATAGCCAAGGAGAGGTATTCCATATGAAGACCCTGCATAACACGACACATCGATGGCCCCGCGTCGCGGTTGCGGCGTTGCTGGCGCTTGGCCTCACCGCCTGTTCCGGCATGTCGACCCAGGACCGGAATACCGTCCTCGGGGCCGGCGCGGGTGCCGTGGGGGGCTCCATCCTCACCGGCGGCAGCACGACCGGTACCCTCGGCGGTGCGGCCATCGGCGGCATCATTGGCCACGAGGTCGACGGCGACGACTGAGGTCGTCGCGCGGCACGGGGCATCCTGCCCCGGCCCCTTTGCTGCAATCCGGCTCGCCCCTTCGTCCTGAGCGAAGGGGCGGTGCGTTTCGAGGCCGTGGAACCGCGAGCGAGATGGGCCGCCGGTCGGAGCGCCGGACGAATCCCCGGCTCATGGAGATGGAACCTGCACGCATGGCCGTTTACGGAGTGTCTGACATGATGCACGCCGACTGCCTGGGCATCCTGCTGCCCGACGACGGGCCGGATGACTACGAGTGGCTCACCCTGGGGAAGCGAGGCCACGAGCTGCCGCGGCTCGCCCTGGGCCGGGTGCCAAGCGATGGCCACCACGCCCCGGCGGCGCTGCTCGCCCTGGGCGCCGTGGAGCGGTTGGCCCCGCCGGGCGAGTGGCTGGTCGAGGAGGCCGGGGCACGTGCCGTGGTGTGGGCCTGCACCAGCGCCAGTTTCATCGGCGGGCTCGGCTGGGCCCGGGAGCAGCGCGCCGCCCTCGAGGCGCGGCTTGGGGTACCGGTGACCAGCACGGCGCTGGCATTTCTCGATGCCCTCGATGCCCTCGGGCACGAGCGGGTCGACCTGCTGAGCCCCTATCCGGACGACGTCACCCTGAGGCTGGTGAGTTTCCTGCGCGAGGGCGGGGTCGGCGTGATCCACGACAAGGCGCTGGACTGCCCCTATGCCGCGGACTCGCACCGCGCCGACATTTGCGAGGAGGTGCGCCGCTTCGCCGCCCGCCATCCCGACACCGCGCGGCCGCTGCTGATCCCCGATACCGCCATCGACACCCTGGCGGTGCGCGAGGCACTGGTCCGGGAGGCCGGCCGCGAGGTGCTGACCGCCAACCAGGTGACCCTCTGGGCCGGCCTAAGGCGGCTCGGGGGAGCGTGGCGGCCACCGGCGCTGCTCGGGCCGCTGGCCGAGCGCTGAGCCGGCGGGCGGATCAGAGCTCGGGCGCGTCGAAGTCGGTGGGCTCGTCGGTGTAGACGCAGACGTTGGCGTCCTCGATGTCGCCGTCCGGGTCCTCGAGGTGGGTGGCGAAGAACGCGCGGATCTCGCGGCGCTGGCAGTGCGCCTCGAAGGCCTCGCGGTTGGCCCAGATCTCGTGGAAGACGATGGGGTAGCTCTCGCCCTGGGCGAAGGGGTTGTCGATGCGACGGGTGACGGTGTAGTGCAGGCAGGCGTCCTCGCGGTGGGCGTTCGGCTCCAGGGCCTGGAGGGCGCGGAAGACGGCGTCTTCCCGGCCGGGCTTGGGCTTGAAGCTCGCGGTGCAGTAGATCTTCTGTGACATGGTGACTCCTGATGGGGGGATGGCGCGGCGACGATACCAACAAGCGCGAAGCGCCACCAGCTGCGGGACGCTGGGTCGGCGGGTCGAGCGTCTGCGCCGCGGGCTGGCAGCTCGGCGCGGCTATGCGACAATGAGGCGGCCCCGGGGGAATTCCGGGGCGCTGGCGCAGGGTCGGCTCAGGCGAGCCAGAGGCAAGATGAGGAGAGCGGCAATGACGGAGCAGTCGGCAAGCAGGGAACGGATTCCTGTCGGCATCAGCGCCTGCCTGACGGGCGAGCAGGTGCGCTACAACGGCGGGCACAAGCGCTCCCGCTACTGCCTGGAGGTGCTCCAGGAGCGCTTCGCCTTCGAGCCTTTCTGCCCCGAGCTCGCCGCCGGGCTCGGCGTGCCGCGCGAGCCCATCCGCCTGGTCGGCCTGCACGACGAGACGCCCCGGGTGCTGGGCACCCAGGACCCGAGCCTCGACGTCACCGAGCGCCTGGAGGAGGTCAGCCAGGCGTTCGTCGACGGCCACCGCCACCTGCGCGGCTTCATCCTGATGAAGGGCTCACCGAGCTGCGGGCTCGAGCGGGTCAAGGTCTACCACCCCAACGGCATGCCCAGCCACTCGGACTCGGGCGCCTTCGTGCGCGCCCTGCGTCGCCACTTCCCGGAGCTGCCACTGGAGGAGGAGGCGCGGCTCAACGATGCCGTGCTGCGCGAGAACTTCATCACCCGGGTCTACGCCTTCGACGACTGGAAGCGCCAGGTGGAGGCCGCGCCCAGCTATCACGCCCTGCTGCAGTTTCACAGCCGGCAGAAGTACCTGCTGATGGCCCACCACGTGGAGACCTATCGCGAGCTGGGCCGCTACCTGGCCGACGCCAGCAAGCGGCCGCTCGACGAGGCCATGGCCCACTACCTGCAGCGCTTCATGGCGGCGCTCGGCCGGCCGGCGACCCGCAAGGGCCACACTAACGCCCTGCTGCACGTGCTGGGCTACCTCAAGCAGGCCGTCGACGGCGAGGCCCGCCAGGACCTGCTGACGGCCATCGAGGACTACCGCCAGGGCCACGTGCACCTGGTGGTGCCGATCCGCCTGCTCACCCACTACGTGAAGCGCTACGGCTCGGACTACATCCGCGCCCAGACCTACCTCGACCCGCACCCCTTTGAGCTGGGCCTGCGCAACACCATCTGACGCACCTCGCGCGCCGCTAGAGCCGGCGCTCGTCACGGGTGGAGCGCAGCAGCAGCCGATCAAGCAGCCGGGTGCCGAGCAGCCGCCTCAGGGTGCCGAACAGGTGGGTCGGCAGGGTCACGTAGTAGCGCGCCCTGGGGCGCCGGCTCTCCAGGGCATGCACCAGCTTCTCGACCACCGCCTCGGGCCCCAGGGTGAAGCGCCCGCCGCCGTCGTCGCCGGCCAGTCGCGCCTCCACGGCGCGGTAGGTCTCGGCGTGGGCGCTTGCCGCGGTGTCGATATGCGCCTTGAAGGCGCGGTAGGCGCTCTCGCGAAAGCGGCTGGTGATCGGCCCCGGCTCGATCAGGCTGACGTGGATGCCGCTGCCGTGAAGCTCCAGGCGCAGGGTGTCGGTCAGCCCTTCGAGGGCGAACTTGGAGCAGACGTAGGCGCCGCGGTAGGGCAGGGCGGCCAGCCCCAGCACCGAGCTGTTCTGCACGATGCGCCCGCCGCCCTGGCGGCGCATCGCCGGCAGCACCCGGCAGGTGAGCTCGTGGGTGCCGAGCAGGTTGGTCTCCAGCTGGGCGCGCAGCACCGCCCGGGAGAGATCCTCCACCGCGCCGGGCTGGCCGTAGGCGGCGTTGTTGAAGAGCGCCTCGAGCCGCCCGCCGGTCGCCGCCAGCACCGTCTCGACGCAGGCGGCGATCGATTCGCTCTCATTGAGATCGAGGTAGACCGCCGTCAGGCCCGCCTCGCGCAGCCGCGCCAGGTCCGCGTCGCGACGCGCGGTGGCGAACACCCGCCAGCCGCGCTCGGCCAGGGCCAGGGCGGCGGCTCGGCCGATGCCGCTGGAGGCCCCGGTGACCAGCACGCTTCGGGTGGGAGTATCGGGGGAGGCGGACATCGATCGGGCTCCTGGCGGTCGGGGAAGAGGGTAAGGCAACCCCGCACTCTGTCGCCTGGCGCCCGACCATGCAAGCCGCGCTCGAAGCCCCTACAATGCGGGCCACTTCCGAGGTCGAGCGTCCATGTCCCCGTCTGTTGCCCCCTCCCTGTCCCATGCCGAGCGCTTCGCGCGGCTGACCGTGCTGCTCGCCGAGTCGCAGCCGCTGTGGCGTCCGCTGCCGTTCCAGCACCGGGCCTCGCCCTGGGGCGAGGCATCCTCGGCACTGGACGCGGCGCTGCTGGCGCTCACCGACGACGAGGCGGCGCGCCTTCAGGACGCGCCCTTCACCGACTCGCCCCTCGCCGAGTGGTTGCCGGTGGCAAAGCTCGAGGCGCTTTCGGCGCTGCCTGAACTCGACGGCGACGGCGACGCGCTGCCGGCGGCCTGGGCGGCCCACGTCGGCGGACGCAAGTGGTCGCAGATCGAGGCCTTCCTGCCTCGGGTAGCGGCCGCGCCCGACGAGCGGCTGGTGGAGTGGTGCGCCGGCAAGGGGCACCTGGCCCGGGCGCTCTCGCGCCGCGGCGAGACCGAGGTGACGGCGCTGGAGTGGCAGGCGGCGCTCTGCCAGGACGGGCAGCGACTGGCCGACCGCCAGGGCGCGGCGGTACGCATGGCCGAGCAGGACGTGCTGGCGCCCGAGGCGGGGCGCTGGCTTTCGTCCGAGACGCACGTGGCGGCGCTGCACGCCTGCGGCGACCTGCACGCGCGGCTGATCGAGCTCTGTGCCGCCCAGGGCAGCGCCGTGACCCTGGCGCCCTGCTGCTATCAGCGCACCGCCGCGGCGCACTATCGGCCCCTGTCGCAGCAGGGGCGGGAGCGGGCGGCGGCGCTGGGGCTCACGCTCAGTCGCGAGGAGCTCGCCATGGCGGTGCAGGAGACGGTGACCGCGCCGCGGCACGTGCGCCGTCGGCGCGAGCAGGCCGGCGCCTGGCGGCTTGGCTTCGACCTGCTGCAGCGCGAGGTGCGCGGCGTCGACGCCTACCTGCCGGTGCCGAGCCTGGCCTACGGCCGGCTGCCGGCGGACTTCGCGGGCTTCTGCCGCTGGGCGGCCGAACAGAAGGGCCTGGCCATGCCGGCGGACATCGACTGGGCGGCCTTCGAGGCCGCCGGCGAGCGGCGCCGGGGCGAGGTGGTGCGCCGCGAGCTGGTGCGCCACCTGTTCCGTCGTCCGCTGGAGGTGTGGCTGGTGCTGGATCGTGCCCTGCGCCTGGAGGAGGCGGGCTTCGCGGTGGAGCTTGGTACCTTCTGCGCCCGCGAGCTGACCCCGCGCAACCTGCTGCTGCGCGCCGCGCGGCGCTAGTCTTGCGCCGGCCTCGCGTCGCGTTCGGCGCGCCAGGCCGCGAAGAGCGCCTGGATCCGCGAGCGGGTGCGGGCGTACCAGGTCTCGTCCTTGGTCACCGCCCGCTCAGCGTTCAGCGGGTGGGTCGGGATGTGCAGGCGCATGTCCACGCCGCTCTCGGGGTGAGTGGTGACCCGCACGGCCGCGGAGCGCCGGGCCGGGCCGTAGGGGATGCGACGGGCCAGCTCGGCGAGGCGCTCGGTGGCGGTGGCGAAGCGCAGGAAGTCGCGCGCCGCCTCGGGGTGGGGCGCGCCGCGCGGGATCGCCCAGGACTCGTGCTCCTGGACCTGGCCGTCCCAGAGGATCTCGATGGGTGCACCGCGATGGACCATGGCCTCGAAGAAGCGGCCGTTGTAGCCCGAGGCCATCACCACCTCGCCCTCGGCCAGCAGGCGCGGCGGGGTATCGCCGGCCTGCCACCAGCGGATCTCGTCGAGGCTGTCCAGGCGCGCCCAGGCCAGCGCCAGGCCGCGGCGCGTGCTGAGCAGCCGATAGAGCTCCTCCCGGGGCACCCGATAGGAGAGCAGCGCCCACTCCAGGTTGACCGCCGGGGTGTCCTGCAGGGCGCGCGGGCCGGGGAAGCGTTGTTGGTCGAAGAGATCGCCGATCCGGGTGGGTCGACGGCCGGGGAAGGCGTCGGTGCGGTAGGCGATGACGGTGGCGAAGATGCTGTGGGTGACGGCGCAGCGCCCGAGGGCTCCCGGCAGGAAGTCCGCCTGGGCCGGGGTGCCGTCCGGTGCCGGTGCCAGCAGCGCGGGGGAGAGCGGCTCGAGGAGCCCCTCGTCGCAGGCGGCCATCGCCTCGCTGCGGGTCATGTCGATCAGGTCCCAGGGCACCTCGCCCGCGGCCACGGCGCGCCTGAGCCCCGCGATCCCGCCGTCGTACTGCCGCACGCTCACCTGACGGCCGGTGGCGGCGGTGTAGGGCGCGAACAGCGCCGCCTGCTGGGCGCGCTCGTAGGCCCCGCCCCAGCTCAGCACGACCAGGGCGTGGTCCTCGGCCGTGACCGGCGCGGTGACCAGAACGAGGGCCAGCCCCAGCCGGCGCGCCGCCCGGCGGGCTCGCCCTTGCGTCGGCGTTTTCTCTGACGAGTGCCTATCCGGTGCCATGCTCCTCCCGTCTCAGCTCGTCGCCGCGGGCCAGGTAGGCGCGGGCGATGCTCGATTCGAAGACCACCCCCAGGAAGGCGCCCTCGGCGTCGACCACCGGCAGGGCCTCGCCGGTGACGTCCTCGAGCGCGGCCATGGCGTCCCACAGCGTGGCGTCGGGGGCCAGCACGGGGCGTGCCAGCGGGACGACCCGCTCCACCCGCGGCGATGGCTCGGGGCCATCCGGCATCGCCTCCCGCGCCGCCTCCAGGTCGGCCAGGCTCACGCAGCCCCGGTAGCGCCCCGCCTCGTCGACCAGGTAGCCCTCGCCGTGGCGGGCCCGACACAGCGCGGTGACCGCCTCGGCCACCGGCGTCCGGGGGTGCAGGATCACGCCCTCTTGGGACAGGTGCTCTACCACCGGGGTCGCGCGCAGCATGGCGCGGCCGCGGCCGGCGGAGAGATCCAGGCCGCGCTCGGCGAGCTGGATATCGAACAGCGAGCGGCCAAAGAGCTGGGCGGCGATGGGGCTCGCGAGGGTCACGCTCGCCAGTGCCGCGGTGGTCAGCGCGTAGCTGCCGGTGAGCTCGAAGACGATGAGCAGGCTGGTCAGGGGGGCGCCGATCACCGGCGCGGTGACCGCCACCATGCCGCAGACGGCATAGAAGACGAAGGTCTCCTGGGTCGCCCCGCCGAGTGCGCCGACGAGGCCGGCGCACAGCGCCCCGAATAGGGTGCCGATGACCAGCGCCGGGCTGAACACCCCGCCGCCGAAGCCCATGCCCAGGCAGAGCCCGGTGGCGGCGATCTTGAGCACCAGGACCAGCAGCAGCTCGCCGCCGCCGAAGGCGCCGGCGATGGTGGCGAAGCGCAGCGTCTCCTGGCCCATGCCAAGGATATCGGGGACCCAGAGGGCGGCGAGGCCGAGCAGGGCGCCGGCGAGGGCCGGGCGTAGCGGCGCGGCCAGCGGCAGGCGCCGCGCCAGGCGGCCGATGCCGAGCAGGGTGCCCATGTAGGCACCGGCGACCAGAGCGCCGAGGCCGCCGATGGCGAGGAAGGCGATGAACTCCCAGGGGCGCGGCACGGCGGTGTCGGCGACGTGGAAGAACGCGCCGCGCTGGAGCAGGGTGGCGGCGATCACGTGGCCGACCAGGGCCGCCGCGGCCACCGGGGCGAAGGCGCGCAGGGCGTAGTGGCGCAGCACCACCTCGTGGGCGAAGACGATGCCGGCCAGCGGCGCGTTGAAGGCCGTGGCGATGGCGGCGGCCACCCCGCAGGCGATGGTGACGTTGTCCTCGGAGCGCCCCAGGCGCAGTAGCCGGGCGCCGAGGGAGCCCAGGGTGGCGCCGAGGTGCACCAGGGGGCCGTACTGGCCGACCGAGGCCCCGCAGCCGAGCGAGAGCAGGGCGCCGAGCGCCGAGAGGCCGCCGGCCCGCGCCGGCAGGCGGCCGCGACGGGTCTGCACGGCGGCGATCGCGTCGGCCGGGGTATGCGGGCGCCGCTCGGGAATGGCGAGGTGCACGAGGCCGACCGCCAGCCCGCCGAGGGTCGGCACGGCGATGGTGAGGACGACCAGCGGACCCGGGTGCTCGAACATCATGCGGCTGCGCGGCGAGATCAGCAGCAGGTCGTTGAGCCAGAGCACGGCGGCGACGAAGCCCTCCGCGACGAGCGCGGCGATGGCGCCGATGACGGCGCCGAGCAGCACCAGCCCCAGGAAGCGGACGACGGCCAGCGGCGCGCGGCCGGCGTGGGTGGCGGCGAAAAGCGATCTCATCACCAAGGTGTAGGCGGGGGGCTCGCCCCAGGCAAGGCGAGGAACAGGCCGGCCGCGCCCCTGGGGCAGGGGCGCGGCCGGAAGGGGCGCGGTGACGGCGGCTCAGTGGTGCCGGCTGAAGTGGCCGTGCGGGCTGTCGGTCATCAGGCGATCGAACTCGCGGCCGCTCATGTGCACCAGGGTCCGGTGGTCGCCGGCCTCGAAGTAGATATCGGGCTGGTGGCGCAGCATGTCGTCGATGTAGACCTTCAGGCCGTAGGCCTGGCCCACCGGGGTGGTGGCGCCGGGGTCGCAGTCGGTGAAGGTCTCGGCGATCTGCGGCTCCGAGGCCAGCTCGACCCGCTCGTGGAAGAGCGCCGTGAGGCGGTCGAGATCGGCGTCGCAGGTGCTCGGCAGCACGGCCAGGCGGTAGCCGTCGTCGCCCTTCAGCATGACCGCCTTGGCCATCTGGTCGCCGGCGACGTGGGCGCGTTCGGCGATGCGGCTACTGCTCACTTCGCGGGGGTGGGGGACTTCCTCGAAATCGATGTCACAGGCGCGGAGATACTCTCGGATCGTCATGGGCATGCTCATGACACTTCCTCCTTCGGCCGCTCGGGCCGGGGTCGACAGTGGTGGCCTCCCTGTGGGTGGATGGTGCGTTCCATCCCTTCAGCATAGTCCGTTGTCGACACCGCCGCTTCGACCCGCGGGCCCGCTCAGGTCGCGGGGGTAAAGCGCGCCAGCCGCTCTTGGACGACGCCGTCGCGCTTTACCCCCAGCGGCAGCAGGGTGCCCGGTGCCTGGCGGCGCAGGATGGCGCTGAGGTCGGTGGGTTGCGCAACGGCGACCCCGGCGGCGGAGACGATCACGTCGCCCGCCGCGAGGCCCGCCTGCTCGGCCACGCTCGCCTCGCCGACGCTCACCACGCGCACGCCCTCCGGGTGGGGCTCGAGCAGCACGCCGAGGCGCAGCGGGGCGGCGGGCTGGAAGGCGGACTCGTCGCCCAGCACGTAGCGCGCGTCGGCGTGCTCCGTCGGCGTGGCGCAGTCGTCGCCCGGCGTCCAGGGCAGCAGGCTTCGGTGATCGGTGAGGCCCAGGTCGTCGAGCTGGGCGGGTACCCCATCGCCGCCGGCGAGGTGCCCCTGGCCCATCAAGCCCACCACCAGGGTGTCGGGACGCGAGGCCTTCGCCAGTGCGGCGGCCATGGCACGGTCCCAGACCAGCTGGGCGGCGATGAAGCGCTCGAGAGCGGCGGGATCGTCGTTGCGCTCGACGTGCTGCTCGAAGATCGCCGTGAGGCGCTCGCGATAGGCCGGCGCGGCCGGCGCCGGCGGGGTGATGCCGAAGCGCGCCTCCGCCGGCACGGCCTCCCAGCCCTCCGCGGCCAGGCGTCCGCGCAGGGCGGGGGCGACGTTGAGGGCCACCAGCGGGATCCGCTGCATCCGCGCGAAGTGCAGGATCGGCAGGTAGAGCAAGGGATCGAAGCCCCAGGCCTGCTGCCAGTCGCTCTCTGCGAGAAAGGCCGCCTCGTCGAGCTCGCCGGCGATCCAGGCGTCCAGCGCCGGCTGGGCCTCCCGGGGCAGCATCTCCAGGCCGATCACCATCGATGGGCGATGGGCATGCAGGGCGGCCAGGGTATGGAGCTGCCAGCGGTGGTGATCAAGCCGGTCATGCTGCTCGCCGAGCAGCAGCACCCGGCGCTCGGCGAGCTCGGGCATCAGCGCCGCGGTGGAGCGCCGCGCGCCGTCGTCGGTCACCCACTGGCCGGGCGCGGGGCATGCCTGGACGTCACGGGACGCCTCGGGTGGGGCGGCGAGGGCGGCGGCACAGGGCACGGCCAGGGCGACGGCGAGCCCGGCCGGCCGGACGAGGCGAGCGAGGCGGCGGTGGCGCAGGAGTCGGATTGGCGACATCGGGGGTCTCGGATTATCGTGGCGGATCACGCCCGGCAGCGCTGCGGGCTGGTCTCACCCTACCCCGTGGTCCGGTGGCGGGAAAGAGGACGAAAACCTATACGGTTGAGGCACGACCACCGGGAAAGGAGGCCTATGAAGACGCTGCTTGCCGGGCTCCTGGCGATGCTGTTGCTGGCCGTCTCCTGTCTGGGCCTGGCCCAGGAGGAGGCGGAGAATCCGCGCTGGCTCAGCATCGAGTCGCTGAATGCCGGCCTCGGGGAGCCGCCCGACGAGGTCGAACGCCGGACGCCGCGGGACGCGGTACGCAGCTTTCTGGAACTGACCCAGGAGGAGGACTATGCGGCCGCGGCCCACCTCCTCAACCTGCTCGATCTGCCCCCCGACGAGCAGGCCGAGCGTGGCGCCGTGCTGGCCAGGCAGCTCGCCGCCGTGCTGCAGCGGGGAGAGTGGATCAACGTCTCGAGTCTCTCCTCGCGCCAGGATGCCATGGTCGTGGACACCTCGGGGAAGAGCGCCCGCGCCGGTCAGCCGCGGCGCAACCTCGAGCTTGCCAGTCTCGAGCTCGATGGGCGGAGCTACGAGGTGCGGATCGCCCGCTATCGGGTGGGGGAGCAGGACCCCGTCTGGCTGATCGCCCCGGAGACGATCTCCGCGATTCCCCGGCTGTATGAGAAATATGGCCCCTCCTGGCTGGAGGATCACATCCCCGAGCGCCTCCAGGTATCGTTCGGCGCCCTGAAGCTCTGGGAGTGGTTCGCCATCCCGATCTTCCTATGCCTCATCGGCGCGGTGGGCGGGGTCACCCATGCCTTGATGGGGCTGCTAGCCAGCCGCCTGCCGGCGGGGCTTTCCAGCGTCTTCGCGCAGATGATCCGGCTGCCCATGGCCTTCATCAGCATGTCGCTGCTGGCGCAGTGGCTGCTGGACTATGTGGTGTCCTTCTCGGGGGCGGTCACCGCCGTCTTCCGGGGGCTGCTGGTCATCATCCTGGCCTGGGGCGTGGGCCTGATCGCGGTGCGGCTCGTGGATACCCTGCTGATCCGCATGACGCGTCGGCTGGTGGGCGAGATCGACGACTCCAAGAGCCGCGACGACCGGCAGCTGCTGACCACCCTCCATGCGCTGCGTCGCGCGGTGATCCTGACCACCGTGCTTGCCGTGGCGATCTACGTGATCGCCCAGGTCAGCCTGTTCGAGACCCTCGGCGTGACGCTGCTGGCCTCGGCCAGCGTGGTCACGGTGCTGGTGGGCATCGCCGGCCAAGCCGTGCTGGGCAACATCCTGGCCTCCTTCCAGCTCTCGCTGACCAAGCCGATTCGCATCGGCGACCTGCTGATCTTCGAGGAGCAGTGGTGTCATGTGGAGGGGATCTATTACACCTTCATCCGCCTGCGGACCTGGGACGAGCGGCGACTGGTCGTGCCGGTGAAGTACTTCGTCTCGCAGCCCTACCAGAACCTCTCCTCGAAGAACGCGAAGCTCTATCGCACCATCGCGCTGACCCTGCATCTCAGCGCCGACGTCGCGACCCTGCGCGAGAAGTTCAAGGAGTTCGCGATGGCCGAGGAGTCGGTCATCGACCACCATGCGCTGGCCTGCCACGTGACGGGCCAGCACGCGGCCACCCAGGAGGTCTCCTTCTACCTGATGGGCGCCGAGCCCATGGGCGCCTGGGCGGCCGAGGCGAAGGTGCGCGAGAAGCTGCTGGCCTTCATCCGCGACCATCACCCCGAGTGGTGGCCCCGGTCGGTGGTGGTGCTCAGCGACCACGACATCGCCCTGGGCGACACCCCGGCCAAGCGGCACCTCCGGCGGCCGGCCAGGGTGGAAGCCCTCGACCCGGGCAAGGCGAATGACGCCGATTCGTCGTCTCGATAGCTCGGCACATACAGAGGGAGGAATGCCATGACACCCTGCACGAGGCCCGCGGGCCTGCTCGTCGCCGGCCTGGTCGCCGTGCTGCTGGCCGGCTGCGGCAAGCAGGACAGCGTCGCCGAGGTGCCGCTGCCGGTGCTGGCGACCCGGCCCGCGGCCCACGACGACACCCGCGTGGCGACACAGGGCGTGGTGCGCCGCTTCGAGGACCCGCTGCACTACTGGATCGAGGACGAGGACCTGCACCGGGTCGAGATCTTCCCCCACGAGCGCATCGCCCCCTACCTCGGCGAGGCCGTGCGGGTGGAGGGACGCTTTCGCTTCTCGCGGGCGGAGGGGCGGCGCTTGACGCTGGAGCGTGTCGAGCGGCTCTCCGGGGAGTGATCGGCCGCTGGGCGCGCCGGCCCTTAAACGCCTGAGCTGCCGGGCGTCAGCCGCCGACGCCGTCCAGGCTGCCCTGAAGCGTGGCGATCAGCCGGCGGGCGCCGCCCCGGTCGCGATGCTCGCCGAGCCAGATGCCCTGCCAGGTGCCCAGCGCCAGGCTGCCCTCGCGCACGGCCACGGTCAGCTGGGTGCCGAACAGGCTGGCCGCCACGTGGGCGGGCATGTCGTCATCGCCCTCGAGGGTGTGACGGAAGTAGGGCAGGTCGCCGGGCACCAGGTCGCGCAGGAAGGCGTCCATGTCGTGGCGCACGTCCGGGTCGGCGCTCTCGTTGAGGGTCAGCGAGGCCGAGGTGTGCAAGAGCTGCAGGTGCAGGAGGCCTACCCGCACCTCGGCCAGCCGCGGCAGGCCGCTGACGATCTCCTCGGTGACCCGGTGAAAGCCCCGCGCCCGAGGCGACAGGGTGATCTCGCGCTGGTCCCACATGGTCTCGATGTCTCCCGTCTTGGTTCAGGCGCCCAGCATAGGGGAGACCCTGGCGACCTGCATCCCGGGCGCCCTCGGCCACGCTCGACCACCCCGCGCCTCGAGCAGGGTGTCGTCCGTTCAGGTGACGCGCCCCAGCTCCCTGGCCACGTCCGCCATGCTCTCGTAAGTGTGCTCGCCGAACGCCTCCAGCGTTCGCAGCTCCTCCTCGCTGGCCCGCCCGCGGGCGTGGGCCTTGAGCTCGTCGCGGCTGGCCGGGAACCGCAGGCCGGCAAAGAGGCTGGCGAAGCGGGCGGCCGAGGGGGCCTGCAGGGCACGCTCGCCGCCGGTCTTGCTGGGCTGGTCGTCGGGGAGCGTCTCATGGGAGCGCAGCTCGCCGAAGGCGCGCGCCACCTCGGCGGCATCGCGATACTTCCTGGCCGGTAGCCGCGCGACGATGCGGCGCACCTCGGGGTCTTCGTCGTCGATGGCCTCGCACAGCGCGTCGCGCCGCTGGGGAAAGGTCACCCCCTTGAGCGCCTTCTCGATATCCGCGGAAGACACCGCCTGGCGGGGATGGGAGGTCTGCCGGTGCTTTTCGTAGCGAGACCGCTGCTCGAATTCGTCACCGCAGATGTCACAAATGAAGCGTGCCATCAGTGCACCTCCCCGAAGGCCCGTTGGATGTCGGCCATCGTCTCGTATCGCTGGTCGGGCAGGGCGGTCAGCGCCTCGATGATCTCCTCGGCGGCCCCGTTGGCCTCGGCCTGCCGGACCAGCTCGGCCCGACGGCACGGCAGGTCGACGCCCTTGAGCGCATGGGCGATGCCGGAGGCCGAGGCCGTCTGGCGAGCCGCCCGGCCACCGCGCCGGCCGCCCTTGCTCGGGTCGCCTTCCGGCTCGCGAGCGTCGGGTCGCAGGGAGGGTTCCGTGAGCCGGCCGGCCTGCAGCGCCTCGGTGGGCCACTCCCGCCGCTTCAGTCCCAGGGTCTCGAACAGCGCCGCCTTGCCGGTGATCGAGACCGCTTCCTCGCTCAGGTCGTCGTGGGCGCCGATGAGCAGCAGCTGAGCATTGGTGTAGTCGAGCAGGCGGGCATCGTCGACGGCGATCCAGCGCTCGTCGGCGAACTTCTCGCGCAGCGTCTCGGGATAGTCCGGCCGGTCCTCGGGGAAGCCGGGGACTTCGAGGTCCGGGTTGCGCACCGAGATCACGTAGCTCGCCTCGGCCAGGATGCCGAGCTCCGCCTGCGCCCGGCCCGGCTGCGACGGGCTGTCCAGGCGATAGGCCAGGCGCGAGTCGCCGTCGTCGGCAACGATGGCATAGCGCCCCTCGCCGACGGGGATGGCCTCCCCCTGCTCGCGCTCGCCGCGGGTCTTCGTCTCGTACTCCAGCGGCGCCAGCGCCTCGCCGACAGCCTCGGGCGGGCCCGTCATGTCGACCATCGCCCACTTCCGCGCGGTAGACGCCTGCGTGCCCTCGAGGATCTCCGGCATGCGCTTCTTGCCCACCAGCAGCAGCCGAGCGCTCTCGGCAGCGTCCGGCACCAGGATCAGGTAAAAGCGCTGGACGTCATCGAGGCCCTGGACCCGATCGACATCGATCCGGGGCCGATAGAAGAAGTAGATATCGCCTTTCTCCACGTCGTCTGCCATCTGGCACCTCCTTCACCGCATCGGGCGTCGAGGGTGGCACCTGCCGCCTTCGCCTCGTGCGGTGCAAACCATGACGTTCATGGTTGAGGGTAGCCGCCCACAGGTGGGTCTTGCCTGCCCCTCGCGCTGGGCGAGGAGAGACGACCGTGTGTCCGCAGACGAAAAAGGCCCCGAGTCATCGTCGACTCGGGGCCTTGTCATCGCGACTCGCCCGGGGAGGGCGGCCGGCTCGGTCGCCGGGGGCGAGGTGGTGCCTCAGTGCTTGGCGGCGGACACCCTGGCGGTGCGCTCGGCCACCAGGCCCTGCTCGCGGGCCATGGCGTAGGCGGCCCGCGGGCCGGTCCACAGCGAGGGCAGCAGCACCAGCGAGACCGGGATCGCGGTGATCACGATGAACTGCTGCAGGGCGCTGATCTGGCCGGACCCCATGTAGAGCAGGATGCCCGCCATGATCGCCATGGCGATGCCCCAGAAGGCGCGCACCAGGCGGTTCGGGTCGTCATGGCCGGTGCAGACCACGGCGATGGCGTAGCTCATGGAGTCGCCGGTGGTGGCGACGAAGATGCTGGTCAGCACCAGGATCGCCATCGCCATCAGGCCGCCGCCGGGCAGCGCCTGGGCCACCGTCAGGGTCGCCACGTCGAACTGGAAGTTGTTGAGCGCCTCGGTGAGGTCGATCACGCCGGTCAGCTGGTAGTGGATGCCCGAGCCGCCGAGCAGGGTGAACCACATGGCGGTGGCGATCGGCGCCATCACGGCCACGGCCAGGATCATCTGGCGGATCGAGCGGCCCCGCGAGATGCGTGCCACGAAGATCGCCATCAGCGGCCCGTAGCCGATGAACCAGGCGAAGAAGAACACCGTCCACCACTGCATCCACCAGGCGGGCGCGGTCTCGGAGGTCATGGTCGCCATGGCGAAGAACGAGGTGAGGTACTCGCCGAAGCCCTGGGTGAAGGCGTTGGTCAGGAACAGCGTCGGACCGAAGACGAAGATCACCGCGGCGATGGCCAGCGCCAGGAAGACGTTGAAGCGGCTGAGGATCTGGATGCCCTTGTGGATGCCGGTCATCGCCGAGGTGACGTAGACCACGGCCAGGGCGAGGAGGATCATCAGCTGGGTGCCGAAGCCTTCGGAGGCGCCGAACAGCTCATGCAGGCCGAAGCTCACCTGGGTGGCCAGGAAGCCGATGGGGCCCACGGTGCCTGCGACCACGGCGATCACGCAGCAGGCGTCGACCACGCTGCCGAACCAGCCCTTCATGATCCGCTCGCCGAGCACCGGGGAGAGCAGGGTGCGCGGCTGCAGCGGCTGGCCCTTGACGTAGTGGGCGTGGGCCAGGACGACGGCGGTGAGGGTGCCGAGCACGGCCCAGGCCAGGAATCCCCAGTGCATGAACGACTGGGCGAGGGCGCCGGCGATCGCTTCCGGGGTGCCGGCCTCTGTGTCGAAGGCGGGCGGGGTGACCACGAAGTGGTAGATCGGCTCACCCGCGGCGAAGAAGACGCCGCCGCCGGCCAGCAGGGTGCACATGATCATCGACAGCCACTTGAAGGTGCTGATCTGTGGCGAGTCGAGGTTGCCCACCCGGGCCTGGCCGGCGGGGGAGATGGCCACGCCGATGCCGACCAGGAAGGTCAACAGCAGCAGCAGCTGGAAATAGGTGCCCATCGTGGCGGCCGTCCAGGCAAAACCGCTGGCGATGCCGTCGGCCACGCCCTGGATGTCGTACAGCGAGAGGCCGACGAAGGCGATGATGAAGCCGATGGTCAGCAACAGCACGAGAGGATCGCCGAGCCGCGACATGAGTCCCGTCCGAGCCGTAGCGGCGGTTTGATCATTCTGGGGCATGGGGGAGATGCTCTAGTTTGGAAGGATTTTCGGCGTTTCCAAGACGCAACGCCGACTAGAGCGCCGGTATCCTACCACAGACCCACCTGCGGGCTAAAGGATGGCCTCGGGATGCCCGGCACCGCTCGTGGGATGGGAGGGGCCTCGCGGCGATCCGCCCCGCTCTCGACTAGAATCTGAGCGTCGGCGGCAGGTCCGCCACGAGACCAACAACCGAGAGCCGCGTCATGATCCGATGGATGGCGATGCTGGTGCTCGCGGCGGCGCCTGTGCAGGCCAGCGAGACAGGGCCTTCGTACGCCTGCGAGCGAGTCGCGGCGGGCAGCATCGAGGCGCTGATCTGCCAGGACCCGGCGCTGTCGAGGCTGGATCGACGGCTGGCCGACGCCCATGCGGCTGCCCGTCGTGTGGCGGCGAACGAGCACCCGCCGCGGCTGGTCGCCGAGCAGCGCGGCTGGCTGAAGGGGCGCGACGAGTGCTGGAAGCGTGTCGATCGACGAGCGTGCGTTCACGAGGCCTACGTGCGCCGCATCGCGGCGCTTCAGGCCCACTATCGCCTGGTGGCCTCGCTTGGGCCGGTGGCCTATCACTGCGACGGCAACCCCGCCAACGAGGTCGTCGTCACCTTCTTCGAGACCGAACCGTCGACCCTGATCGCCGAACGCGGGGACAGCGTCTCGCTGATGTATCGCCTATCGGAGGGCGACTACCGCGGGCGCAACGAGGCGTTCGAGACAGCGCCGTGGGGCGCTCGGATCATCTGGGGCCATGAGGCGCCAGCGATGAGGTGTCGGGAGGCCGCGATTACGCCTGTCGGCACATCCGGGAATGGAGCCGCGGCGCCGTGAGCCTGCTCGCCCACCTGCCCAATGGCCTGCTGGTCGTGGTGATCGTGCTGGTCGCCAGCGCCCTGGCCCTGGTGCCGTATCTCCTGGCGCGCCGGGTGATGCTGGCCCGCGCCGATCAGCACTCCAAGGACCTGGCCGGCTCCGTGCTGTTTCGCATCGGCGCCCTGCATAGCCTCATCCTGGCGCTGATCTTTGCCCAGGAGCTGCTCAACTTCAGTGAGGCGCGCCACGCGATGACTCGCGAGGCCACCCTGGTGGGCGACATCTACTACGATCTCGAGCGCTACGATGGAGAGGCCACCGCGTCGATCCGGGCCCATCTCGTCGGCTACACGGGCATCGTGCTGGAGCGCGAGTGGCAAGGCCTGGCCCGGGAGGGACGGCTAGACGAAGAGGCCTGGGCCGAGTGGGGCCACGTCTACGAGGCCATCCTCGACCTGGTGCCGGAGAGCCTGCGTCAGGAGGCCCTGCGCGACATCATGGTGGCGCAGGCGCGGGAGCTGTCGGAGCTGCGCATCAACCGCGAGACCGCGGCCCTGATCGGCACCAACGAGCTCTTCTTCTTCGCGGCGATCACCGGCATCGTGGTGATGTCGATCGGCTACTTCCCCTTCCCGCCGACCCCGGTGAACCTGACCCTGCTGCTGCTGTTCGGCGTCTACACGGGGCTGGTGCTCTACTTCATCGTTGCCTTCTCCAACCCCTTCAGCGCGCCGGGCTTCGTCGAGCCGCTGCGCTTCGAGCGGCTCCTTGAGGCGATGCGCGGCGCCGGCTGATCGGGGCGCCAGCGGCATGAGGCCCGAACCGGATCACCGGCTCGGGCCTCGTTCATGATGCCGGGCTTGGCTCGACAGCAGGTTAGTAGGCGCCTTCGCTGTAGGTCAGCTCGTAGCTGTGGCTGTAGATCTCGAGGATGTTCCCGAACGGGTCCTCCATGTAGATCATGCGGTAGGGTTTCTCGCCGGGGTAGTAGTAGCGCGGCTTCGCCATGCGCTTCTTGCCGCCCGCGGCGACGATGCGTTTGGCCAGCCCCTCGACGTCGGGGTCCTGCACGCAGAAATGGAAGACGCCGGTCTTCCAGTACTCGAAGTTGTTCTCCGGGTCTTCGGCGTTCTTGAACTCGAACAGCTCGACGCCGATCCGGTCGCCGGTCGAGAGGTGCGCGATGCGAAAGCGGTCCCAGCCGCTGCCGAACACGTCGGTGCACATCTCGCCGATGGCGCTGTCATCCTCGACGACCTCGGACGGCGCCATGATCAGGTACCAGCCCATCACCTCGGTGTAGAAGGCCACGGCCCGGTCCAGGTCCGGCACCGAGATGCCGATGTGGGAGAAGTTTCTCGGGTAGGCGTTGCTCATGATGTCCGCTCCGTTCATGTGGTGGATGGCGGCAGTGTACGAAGTCTGGGTGATCACTTAAAATTATCATTCATCATCTTTATGAGTCCGGTGTGTAATGATCAACCTGAACTGGCTGCAGACCTTCTGCACCCTGGTGGAGGTGGGGCACTTCACCCGCAGCGCCGAGCGGCTGCACATGACCCAGTCCGGGGTCAGCCAGCAGGTGCGCAAGCTCGAGGAGCAGCTGGGCTGCGCGCTGCTGGTGCGCCAGGGCAAGCGGTTCACGCTCACCGACGCCGGGGAGCGCCTCTATCGGGAGGGGCGCCAGCTCGTGCTGGCGCTCGGCAACCTCGAGCAGCGGGTGGCGGCGGATCCCGCCTGGGAGGGGCTCGTGCGGGTGATGTCCCCCGGCAGTGTAGGCCTCAAGCTCTATCGCCGCCTGCTGGCCCTGCAGCGCCGTCACCCCGCCCTGGTGATCGACTACCGCTTCGCCCCCAATGGCGATGTGGAGCGCGCCATGGCCGCCGGCGACGTCGATGTCGGCCTCATGACGGCGCGCTCGACCCTCGACGACGTCAGCGTCCGGCCGGTGGCCGAGGAGCCCCTGCGGCTGGTCACGCCCGCCGCGGTGACCGAGCCCGACTGGGCGACGCTGTGCGAGCTGGGCTTCATCGACCATCCCGATGGCGCCCACCACGCCGGCCTGCTGCTGGGCGCCAACTATCCCGAGTTCGAGCACGTCCAGCAGCTCGCCAAGGCGGGGTTCTCCAATCAGATCGGCCTGATTCTCGAGCCGGTGAGCCTCGGCCTCGGCTTCACCGTGCTGCCGGCCCACGCGGTCGAGGCCTTCGATCGGCCCGCCCGGGTCAGGGTCCATCCGCTGGCGCACCCGGTCAGCGAGACCCTCTATCTGGCCGCGCATCGTCGCAAGGCGATGCCGAATCGCGTGGCGACGGTGGTGGACGAGGCCCTGCAGCATCTCTAGCACGGGGGCTCGCGCGCTTGTCACCCGCGTGCGGGCATGCCAGTCTTCGCGGCGACACGATCGGGCTCGCGGGAGAGCCCTCACAGGAGAACGGTGTGAAAAGGCCAGGGAAACCGGTGGATGACGAGATGCGCCTCGAGGCGCTTCGCTCTCTCGACATTCTTGATACGCCGGCCGAGGAGCGGTTCGACCGTCTGACCCGCCTGGCCAGGCGGCTGTTCGACGTGCCGATCGCCCTGGTCAGCCTGGTCGACCAGGATCGCCAGTGGTTCAAGTCCGCGGCGGGGCTCGACGTCAGGGAGACCGATCGCGATCTCGCCTTCTGCGCCCATGCGATCCACGGCGACGACGTCTTCATCGTCTCCGACGCGCGCCATGACGAGCGCTTCGCGGACAACCCGCTGGTCGTGGGCCCGCCCCATATCGGCTTCTACGCCGGCTGTCCCATCACCGACATGGAACAGCGGAAGATGGGGACCTTCTGCATCATCGACCGCCGGCCCCGCGAGTTCTCGAAAGGCGATATCGAGGCCCTCAAGGACCTGGCGGCCATCGCCGAGCGCGAGCTCGCCATGGTCAAGCTGGCCACCCTGGACGAGCTGACCAACCTGGCCAACCGCCGCGGCTTCATGACGCTGGCCCAGAACAGCCTCGACCTCTGCAGCCGCCACGACATGCCGGCCGCGCTGGTCTTCATCGATCTCTACCGCTTCAAGGAGATCAACGACTCGCATGGGCACATGGAGGGCGATCGCGCCCTGGTCGCCTTCGCGGACACCCTGATCGACACCTGTCGCAGCGCCGACATCGTCGCCCGACTGGGCGGCGACGAGTTCGTCGCCTTCCTGCCCAACGCCAACCAGCGCGCGGCCGAGGGCTACATCGCCCGGCTCGACGAGGCGCTGGCGGAGCACAATCGCGCCGCCGATCGAGGCTACGAGATCCAGTTCTCGTCGGGCATCGTGGAGTTCCACCCCGAGCGCCACCGCGGCATCGAGGACCTGCTGCAGGCGGGCGACGCGCTGATGTACGAGAGCAAGGAGCAGGAAGAGGCCAGCCGGGCGTAGGGCCTGCTCGGCCCCCGCCCGGGGGGCGTCAGCTCCAGCGCGGGTCAGCGGTGAACGAGACGGTGAACCAGCGCCGCTCGGGCGGGATGCTGAGCCCCGCGGCGATCGCCGCGCGGATCTCGTCGAGCTCGACCATGCCGCGCCCGGCGGCGAAGTCCGGCCGGGTGACCACATGGATCTCGATGAAGTGGCCGCGCCCCACCTTGGCGACGTGGCTGTTGTAGTCCAGGAGCCCCTCGCGTCGCATCACCGGCGCCATGGCGGCGTGCACCTCGCGGTCGATGTCGCGCGGCGCGATCAGGAACACCTCCTTCATCGCCCGGCGCACGATGCCGAGCGGCACCGGCAGGAAGCCCAGGGTGAGCAGCGCCAGCAGCAGCGAATCGACGTAGGGCGTGAGGTGGGCATAGGCGGTGCGCTCGAGGAGCAGCGCGATCACGAAGGCCACCAGCAGGGCGCCGGTGATCAACGCCGCCATCAGCCAGCCGTGCATGTCGATGCGCACGAACTCCGAGCCCACCCGGCGGTTGAGCCGCCGCTGGTGCAGCGTCATCGCCGTGCAGATCACGGTGACCACCGCGGCGTAGACGATGGCCGTGCCGAAGGCCAGGTCGTGGCCGCCGGCCATCAGCCCCTGCACGGCGTTCAGGAAGGCGTAGAAGCAGAGCAGCAGCAGGATGGCGCCGTTGAGCGCCGCGACCAGCGGCTCCAGGTGCCAGTAGCCGTGCTGGAAGCGCTGGCTGACCTCCCGGGCGATCAGTCGCGTCACGGCGAGCGCCAGTGCCGACATGGCCGCGTCGATGGTCGAGAAGACGCCGTCGAAGAGGATCGAGCGCGAGCCGGCGAGCAGCCCCAGGGCCACCCCGAGGCTCGCGACGATCAGGGTCATCGCGATGGAGAGCGTGAGGGCGCGCTGTTCGAGGGCGGCGGGCATGGCATCGTCCTTGATGGGCAAAACCCCGAGTCTAGCCGAGCCCCGCCGTCCTGGGGAGCCGGCGGGACCGCCCCTGGCCACGGGCGCCGTCAACGGCAATACTGGCGCCTCATTCACCCGTCGCTCGGCTCGACACCCGAGCCCACGCCCCGACAAGGACAGCCCGCCATGGACCCCGGCCTTCGCCTCGCCCGCATCGCACCTTCCTCGCCCCATGTCGCCACCCTGGCTGGCTGGGCCCACGCCGAGTGGGGACACCTGCATCCCGGCCGCGGCCTGGCGGCCGCCGTCGAGGCCTTCCGCGACGAGTGCGGACCGGCCGGCGTGCCCTCGGTGTTCGCCGCCCTGGCCGGCGAGCGTCCGGTCGGCATGGCGAGTCTGGTGGTCGACGACATGAGCGACCGTCCCGAGCTCACGCCCTGGCTGGCCTCGGTCTACGTGCTGCCCGAGAGGCGGGGCAGGGGACTCGCCTCCACGCTGGTGCGCCGGGTGGAGGAGGAGGCCCGGGCCCACGGTATCGCGCGCTGCTTCCTCTACACCCCTGACCAGCAGGCGCTCTATCGGCGGCTTGGGTGGCGGGAGCGCGAGGCCCGCGACTACGGCGGCGAGGCGGTGACCATCATGCAGCGCGACCTCGGGGCCTCGGCCTGACCCGGGCGGTGACGCCTGCCTGCCGGTGGGCACCACGGGGGACGCGGGCGTCATGCGGTACGAGTCTGGGCATACCTCCTGGCTTTGCTGATATGAGAATCGTTACTTAGGCTGATTAAGCGCTTCGACTGAGACGGCCCCTCACACGGCCCTCGAGTCGACGCCTGAAAGCCGGTCGCCACCGGGCGCCGGCACTGCAACGAGGATGGCACCATGGAACCCTTTATCGGCCAGATTCAGCTGTTTCCCTACACCTTCGCCCCGAGAGGCTGGGCCTTCTGCGAGGGCCAGGAGCTGCAGATCGAGCAGAATACGGCGCTGTTCTCCCTGATCGGCGCTACCTATGGAGGCGACGGCAGGACGACCTTCGCGTTGCCCGACCTGAAGACCAAGAACCTGGATGGCAACCTGCACTACTGCATCGCCCTGCAGGGGATCTACCCCTCCCGGGACTGAATACGTTGAGGCGCTGACGGCCTTCCCTCGGGAGGTCTCGCAGGCCCCGAGCCGAACCGGCGGCTCGGGGCCTCCTTCGTTCCGGACTGGGCTATGGTCATATCAGGGAAGTCGCCCGCTTGGCTCCGATATCGCCGCCGTGGCAGGGCGTGTCTCTCATTGTCGGCTGGGGGTCCGAGGTACCGATGCTGCCCGTCACGGATCGTTCTCGCCAGTTAGCGTATCTCGGCCTCCTGCCGATGTTCGTCGGCTGCCTGCTCGTTCCCGGCCAAAGCCTCTCCGACGACCCGACGCTCCAGAGCCTCAGCCTGCGCGCGCGAGTGTCCGAAAAGACCCTGCTTGGCGACGACGCGCCGGAGAATTTCGAGGAGTATGACCTCTCGGCCAACCTCGCCCTGCCCTGGGAGCACTATTCCGCGTCGGGATGGGGGATGGGCACCCGCCTGATGGCGAGTGCCGGCCTCCTGCGGGGAGCCGGAGAAGAGGCGCTCGTCGTGTCGCTCATCCCCGAAGTCACGCTGGGAAGCGATGACGGGCGCTTTCTCCTGGATCTGGGCGCGGGAGCTGCCCTGTTCAGTCGGCATCGCTTCGGCTCGCAGGATTATGGCGGGCCGTTCCAGTTCGCCCTGACCGCAGGGCTCGGCATTCCGCTCTACCAGCAGCTGGGGGTCGGCTATCGGTTTCTTCACTACTCCGATGCCGCCGTGAATGGGTCTGACACGACCGGGGCGGACTTCCACATGATCGAGTTTCGCTATCGATTCGAATAGCGGGGTGGCCGCCCCACTCCCGGAAAGGGGGCGTCTCGAGCGGAACCGAGACGAGCCGCCCGTGGCGAGGCGGTCGCCAGCGGGCCGCATCGACCCTGCACCAAGGAGCAAAGAGCATGAAGACCCCCGCCGTGGCCCTGGGCCTGCTGCTGGCCCTCTCCGTCCCCGCGCAGGGGGCGGAGCCCACGATCATGACGCTGTCCCTGCCGGCGGGCCAGACCGTCGTCGTCGCCGAGGGTGCTCGCGAGGCACGCTCGCTGGGCAGCGTCAGCGTGCGCGTCTACGCGGCCGCCCCGCCCGAGGAGGCCACGACCTTCTTCCTCTCAGGGCTGATTCGCCCCCGCGACGGCGTGCTCGAGGCGCCGCGCCTGGCCGATCTCGATGGCGATCAGCGGCCCGAGATCATCGTCGTCGCGCGCTCCGTGGGCACGGGCGGCTACCTGTCGGCACGGGCCTTCGCGCTGGTCGGGGAGCGACTGGTGGAGCGGGGGGCCGTGGCCGGGCTAGCCCCGAAGGCCGATCCCGTCGCCACCCTGCGCCGTGCCCTCGCCAAGGGGGAGTGACGCCGGGCGGGGCCTCACCCGAGCGACGGATTTTCGCCCGGGGTCGAGACGAGGGGCGGCTAAAGCTGGATAATGGCGGGTTGCGCTTACGCCCCTGACTCTAACCCCGGTGTTTCGTCCATGGAAATCAAGGTCAACTATCTCGACAACCTCCGCCTGGAGGCCAAGTTCGACGACTTCACGGTCATCTCCGACCAGCCCATCCGCTACAAGGGCGACGGCTCGGCACCGGGGCCCTTCGACTACTTCCTGGCCTCCTCGGCGATGTGCGCGGCCTACTTCGTCAAGGTCTACTGCAACGCCCGGGACATCCCCACCGAGAACATCCGGCTGTCGCAGAACAACATCGTCGACCCGGAGAACCGCTACCAGCAGATCTTCAAGATCCAGGTGGAGCTGCCCGAGGACATCTCCGAGAAGGATCGCCAGGGCATCCTGCGCTCTATCGACCGCTGCACGGTCAAGAAGGTGGTGCAGACCGGCCCCGAGTTCCAGATCGAGGTGGTGGAGAACATCGACGAGGACGCCCAGGCGCTGCTGATGGGCAAGGCCACCGGCGAGGCGAACGGCGAGGGCACCTGGATCGAGGGCAAGGACCTGCCTCTGGAGCAGACCATCGCCAACCTCTCGGGCCTGCTCGCCGATCTCGGCATGAAGATCGAGATCGCCTCCTGGCGCAACATCGTGCCCCACGTCTGGTCGCTACACATCCGCGACGCCGCCTCGCCGATGTGCTTCACCAACGGCAAGGGCGCCACCAAGGAGAGTGCGCTCTGCTCTGCGTTAGGGGAGTTCATCGAGCGGCTGAGCTGCAACTTCTTCTACAACGACCAGTTCTTCGGCGAGGAGATCGCGGCCAGCCGCTTCGTCCACTATCCCAACGAGGAGTGGTTCCAGCCGGGACCCGACGACGCCTTGCCGGCCGGCATCCTCGACGAGTACACCCGGGACATCTACGACCCGGAGGGCGAGCTTCGCGGCTCGAACCTGATCGACACCAACTCCGGCCGGACCGATCGCGGCATCGTCTCGCTGCCCTTCGTGCGCCAGTCCGACGGCGAGACGGTCTACTTCCCCTCGAACCTGATCGAGAACCTCTACCTGAGCAACGGCATGAGCGCCGGCAACACGCTCGTCGAGGCCCAGGTGCAGTGCCTCTCGGAGATCTTCGAGCGCGCGGTGAAGAAGCAGATCATCGAGGAGGAGATCACCCTGCCGGACGTGCCCATGGCGGTACTGCAGCGCTACCCCGACATCCTCGAGGGCGTCGAGGCACTGGAGGCCCAGGGCTTCCCGGTGCTGGTCAAGGACGCCTCGCTCGGCGGCCAGTTCCCGGTGATGTGCGTGGCGCTGATGAACCCCAAGACCGGCGGCGTCTTCGCCTCCTTCGGCGCCCACCCGAGCTTCCACGTGGCGCTGGAGCGCAGCCTCACCGAGCTCCTGCAGGGGCGCAGCTTCGAGGGCCTGAACGACTTCCTGCCGCCGACCTTCAACTCACTGGCGGTGGCGGAGCCCAACAACTTCGTCGAGCACTTCATCGACTCCTCCGGCGTGGTCTCCTGGCGCTTCTTCAGTGCGAAGGCCGACGTCGAGTTCGTCGAGTGGGACTTCTCGGGCAGCAACGTCGAGGAGGCCGCCGGCCTGTTCGGCATCCTCGAGGAGCTGGGGCTGGAGGCCTACCAGGCCGTGCACGAGGACCTGGGGGCGCCGGTGTGCCGCATCCTGGTGCCGGGCTACTCCGAGGTCTACCCGGTCGAGGACCTGGTCTGGGACAACACCAACAAGGCGCTGCTGTTCCGCGAGGACATCCTCAACCTCCACGCCCTCGACGACGAGCAGCTGGCCGCGCTGCTGGAGCGCCTGGAGGAGAGCCAGATCGATGACCACGAGGACATCATCACCCTGATCGGCATCGAGTTCGACGAGAACACCGTCTGGGGCCAGCTGACCATCCTCGAGCTCAAGCTGCTGATCAACCTGGCGCTCGGCCAGCACGAGGAGGCACTGGAACGGGTCGAGATGTTCCAGCAGTTCAACGACAACACCGTCGAGCGCGGGCTCTTCTACCAGGCCATGCACGCGGTGCTGGAGATCACCCTCGACGACGAGCTCGAGCTCGACGACTACCTCTACAATTTCCGCCGCATGTTCGGCGAGGCGACCATGGACGCCGTGGTCGGCTCGGTGGACGGCAGCGTGCGCTTCCACGGCCTGACGCCGACCAGCATGGCGCTGGAGGGCCTCGAGAAGCACCAGCGGCTGATCGAGAGCTACAAGAAGCTGCACGCCGCCCGGGCACGCAGGCACGGTGTGGCGTGACGCCGGCGGGCGAGGGCGCCCGCCGGGGCCTTCGCTCAAGCCTGCGTCTGGCCCTTGCAGGGCTGATCGGCACCGGGCTCGCCGGCGATGCCGCCGTCACGGCGTGGTGCGCGACGCCCTGAACCTCGGCTACCCTTGCCGGTGGCATGAGGCGGAGGCCCTGCGGCTCGCCTCCCGATCATGCTGGTCGAACGATCCCGCCCTGTCGGGGCCCCGCGCGAGGTGAAAAGACCCATGACGGACTCGGCTGCTCCCCGCTTCTGGCGCGATGCGCGCCTGCCCCACCTGGAGCTTCGCCAGATCGAGGATGGTCACCGCGTCTGCTACGCGCCGCACAGCCACGAGCAGTGGTCGCTGGGGGCGATCACCGCCGGCGAGAGCACCTTCCACTACCGCGAGGCGCGCCATCACGTGCGCGAGGGGCAGCTCGTGCTGATGAACCCCGGCTGGGTGCACGCCTGCAACCCCATCGATGACAGGCCCTGGGCCTACCGCATGCTCTACGTGGAGACCGCGTGGCTGACCCGGATTCGACAGGCGGCAGGGCTGATCGACACGCCCCGCTGGCAGGACATCCCCACCGCGGTGATCGCTGCGCCCGAGTGGTACGCCGGCTATTGCCGGATGACCGACCGGCTGCTCGACCCGCACGTGCCTGTCTCGGAGAAGCAGGCGGGCGCGGAGGCGTACCTCGCGGCGCTGATGCACCACCTGGCGGGCCAGCCGGCGGCGGCCCCCGCGATCCCCTCGGCCACGCTGGTCGAGCTCGCCGCCTTCCTCGACGCGCACGCCGCCCAGGAGGTCTCCCTGGCAGAGCTCTGCGCGCGTTCCGGCTACAGCGCCGGCCACCTCATCCGCGCCTTCAAGCGCCACTTCGGCCTCACCCCCCGCGCCTATCTGATCAACCGGCGGGTACAGCTCGGTCAGCAGGCGCTGAAACAGGGTGCGCCCATCGCCGAGGCGGCGCTGCACGCCGGCTTCAGCGACCAGCCGCACTTCCAGCGCACCTTCAAGCGGCTGGTGGCCGCCACCCCGAACCAGTACCGCCGCCCGCTAGCCAAATAGCAGGTAGAGACAGCTGGCCGCGAGCAGCAGCGCCAGGCTGCGATTGACCGCCACCAGCACGCCGGGGCGCTGCACGTGGCGGCGCAGGAAGGCGCCCGCGACGACCCAGCCGGAGAGCGACAGCCAGCAGATGGGCAGGTAGAGCGCGGCGAAGAGGGTGAGCAGCCCGACATCCCCCGCGGTATAGGCGCCGATCCCCGAGGCCGAGGCGAGCCACGCCTTGGGGTTGAGCCACTGCATCAGCACCCCGGTGCGAAAGCCTGGCGCCGGCCTGGCCTCGTGATCGGGTAGGCGCCCATCGTCGCGAAACAGCCGCACGCTCAAGTAAAGCAGGAAGGCCACCCCGGCCCAGCGCAGCGCGGTCTCAAGCCCTGGCAGCGCCGTCAGCAGCGAGGTGAGGCCGAGGCCCACGGCGATGAACAGCGCGATGAACCCGAGGCTCGCGCCGGTCACGAAGACCAGCCCCCGGGCCAGGGGGTAGCGGGTGCCGCTGCTCAGGCACACCAGGTTCACCGGGCCGGGCGAGATCGAGGCGGCGAGGGCGAAGGCCGACATCGGCCACAGCAGGGACAGGCTCATGGGCATCCTCCAGGGGTGATGAGCGCCGAGTCTGCGCCGCCGGCCGCCCGGCGTATTGAAGGAAATTGCCCTGCGGGCTCGCCCCTGTCTTTGGCCCCTGTCGTTTCCTCCCTCTTTTTTGCCCTTATGTCAGCTCCCGCAGCGGGCGGGCCAACAGTTCCGAGACCACGGCCGGCATGAACTCCCGGGGCAGGGTGATGGCGTAGAAGTTCTCGAAGACGTTGGGCAGCCGCTCGAAGGAAGTGAGCCGGCCCTGGCGCAGCTCGTCCTTCACCACCACCTCCGGCAGCACGCTCAGCGCCCCGCTGTCCCGGGCCAGCAGTCGCAGCATGGCCATGTCGTCGGCCTCGGCGAGGATCTCCGGCCGGTACTGGTGCAGGCTGCAGTGGCCGTCGAAGGCGCGGCGCAGCTCGTGGTGCTCGCCGGGCAGCACCCAGCGCAGCCCCTCGTAGCCCTCGGGGAAGGGCGTGCAGGGGTTGGCGTCGGGCGGGCCGATGATGGAGAGCGGCTGGCGGGCCAGCAGCTGGCTCTGCCAGGCGGCCTGGGGCGAGCCCGAGGGCGGCAGCTGGGTGTTGGCCAGCACCAGGTCGAACTCGTGGCGGGCCAGGCCGTCGAGCAGGTCGGCCATGCCCCGGGCATAGAGGCTGAAGCGCACCTTGGGCCCCTCGCCCTGCAGCAGCGGGGCGATGAAGCCCTCGATGAAGTTGCGCGACATGCTGGAGAGGGTGCCGATGCGGATGTGCTGGTACTCGGGCTCGATGCCGTGGTTGATCAGCGACTCCAGCTCCTCCCCCTTGGTGAAGATCACCTCGGCATAGTTGAAGACCTGCCGGCCCGCCTCGGTCAGCACCAGGGTGCGGTTGCGCCGCTCGAACAGCGGCTTGCCCATCCGCTCCTCCAGCTTGCGGATCTGCGCCGAGAGCGCGCTCTGGGAGAGGTGCAGCGACTCGGCCACCCGCGTCAGCTTGCCCTCGGCCGCCACGCGCCAGAAGTAGTAGAGGTGGTGATAGTTCAGTCGGCTCATGTCGTTCTCTTTTATAGAACGGAAATTCAATTTATATATATTTTAATTAAAGCATGGCCCGCCCGATACTGCCCGCACCTGAACAAGCGGAGTCATGTCATGAAGTGGATCGAGACGCTGTCCCCCTGGCTGCTGGCCCTGGTGCCCATCCTGCTGGCGCTGGGGGCCGCGGGGAGCGCCCGCCAGCCCCGCGAGCGCGCCTGGCGCACGGCCCAGGTCACCACGCTCGGCGGCCTCGGCGTCTCGGCGCTGCTGCTGGCGCTCGGTGCGGCAGGGTGGCTGCCGGCGGGCGAGGGCGGCTGGCAGACCGCGCCGCTGCAGCTGATCATGCTGCTGCTCGCCAACTTCATCGCCTTCGTGGTGGTGCGCTACAGCGCCACCTACCTGCAGGGCGAGCCTCGCCAGACGCGCTTCGTCGCGCTCGTCCAGGCGGTGTTCGCGGCGGTCAGCGTGGCGGTGCTGAGCGATCACCTGGCGCTCTTCCTGCTCGCCTGGTTCGCCATCAGCCTGGCCATGCACCAGCTGCTGATGTTCTATCCCGACCGGCCCCGCGCCGCCCTGGCGGCCCACAAGAAGTTCCTCTTCGCCCGCGCCGCCGAGCTCTGCGCCCTGACCGCCTTCGTGCTGCTCTACCTGCACCACGACAGCGCGCGGATCAGCGTCATCGTCGGCGCCTATAGTGACATTCAGGCCTCGGATGACGTCGCCCTGTCCTTCACCGAACAGGCGGCGGCCTGCCTGCTCGCCCTGGCGGCGCTGATCAAGTGTGCCCAGCTGCCGCTGCACGGCTGGCTGATCCAGGTGGTCGAGGCGCCCACGCCGGTCTCGGCGACGCTGCACGGCGGGGTGATCAACCTTGGCGGGTATCTGCTGCTGCTCTTCTCGCCGCTGCTGCTGCAGTCGGCGCCCGCCCAGGCGCTGGTGCTCGTCGTGGCCGGTCTCGGCAGCGTGCTGTCGGCGCTGGTCATGATGACCCGCATCAGCATCAAGGTGCGCCTGGCCTGGTCGACCAGCGCGCAGATGGGGCTGATGCTGGTCGAGATCGCCCTGGGGCTGGTGGAGCTGGCGCTGCTGCACCTGCTCGCCCACTCCTGCTACAAGGCCTACGCCTTCCTCGGCTCCGGCGAGGCGGTCGAGCAGGACCTGCTGCGCCGCCGCGCCCCCGGCCGCAGCCCCTCGTGGGGTCAGTGGCTCTCGGCGGGCCTGCTCAGTACCGCGCTGGTGGTGGGGCTCGTCATGCTTACGCGCGGCGTCACCGAGGCCCCGGCCCTCGCGGCGATCAGCCCCTGGGTGCTGCTGACGCTGGCCCTCACCGTGCTGCTGGCCGAGCGCGGGGGTGAGCGCACGAGGGGCGGCCTCGTCGGCTTTCTCGGCCTGGCCGCGCTGGTGGTGCTCGCCTATGTCGGCCTCAAGTCGCTGTTCGCCGCGCTGCTGCCCGCGACCGGGCACACGGTCTCGCCCTGGGCGGACCTGTGGGTGAGCGCGCTCTTCCTGCTGCTCTTCGCGGGCTACTGGCTCAAGCGCCACGGCCTGCACTACCCCGCGTCGCAGACGCTCAACCGCTACTGCTACGCCGGCTTCTACCTCGACGAGTGGGTCACCCGTAACACCCTGAAGCTCTGGCCCCACGAGCTGCCCGGGCGCATCAAGGCCAAGCAGCTCCACACCGCCTTCCGCGGGAGTTCCCTATGACGCATCTCGACAACACCCAGGCCGCCTGGACGGCCAACGCCCCCGAGCAGGCGCACACGCCGCTGACCGAGGCCCAGCAAACGGCGCTGGACCGGGCCTGCGCGCGCATCGCTCCGAGCTGGCCGCTGGATCGCCTGATCGCGGTGAGCCCGTACTGGACCCAGCGCGGGGAGGACGCCGCCACGGTGGCGGCGCGGCTCTCGGCGCTCGGCAACGTCCACTGCCTGATGCCGCCGAGCCACTACCTGGGCGCTTGGCAGCGCGGCGAGATCACCGAACGCCACCTCGCCGCGGCGGCGGAGCGGCTCGACTACCCGGGCGGCTACAAGAACCTGCTGGTGGTCGTCGACGAGCTCGCCCGGCTGCCCCACTGGCACAACGTCAGCGACCTGATCGACGCCCGCCGCGACCGCCAGCACAAGATGGCCTGGCGCGACGAGATCACCCAGCAGATCAGCCAGTTCTGCGCCGCCTACTACCAGGAGGACGGGCCGCTCAACGCCCAGCGCCTGAACGCCCCGAGCGGCAAGCGGCTCTACCAGCACTGGCGGGAGATCACCCTCAAGGATCGCGGCATCGCCATCCTGATGGGCGAGCGGCGGCTGCGGCGCTACTTCGCGACCCTGCCGGAGACCGAGGCCGGCCTCTTCGAGGCGGCCATCGCCGAACTGGAAGTCGAGGCCGACCGGCTCGAGCACTACGCCCAGGCGCTGCTGCTCGACATCAACGGCTGGGCCGCGTGGGTCGCCTACCTGGAGTGGCAGCGGGCGCTGGGCACCCCCGAAGGCGAGGTCGAAGGCGAGCGCGAGGCGCCAGCGTCAGACATGCGCAGCCTGCTGGCGATCCGCCTGGCCTGGGAGCTGGTGCTGTGGCGCTACGTCCGCGCCGAGCAGCCCGACCAGGCCGAGCGCCTGACCCGGCTGTGGCACGCCGAGCTCGTGGAGCTGCCGGAGCGGGTCGAGCGCCACCTGCACGCCCAGCAGCCCCTCTGGGTGTGGCAGCTCGCCAGCGAGCTCGCCTATCAGGATCCGCTGCAGCGGGCCCTGGGCGAGGCGGCGCGCGCGCCGGCCCCGGCGAGCGAGGCGGTGCGGCTGCAGGCGGTGTTCTGCATCGACGTGCGCTCCGAGCCGCTGCGTCGAGCGCTGGAGCGCCAGAGCCCGGCGATCCAGACCCTGGGCTTCGCCGGCTTCTTCGGCCTGCCCCTGGAGCACCGGCAGGACGGCGCCGCGCTTTCCCAGCCGCACCTGCCGGGCCTGCTGGCGCCCCGGGTGACGCTCAAGAGCGGCACGGGCGAGGGCGAGGCCCGCTCGGCGAAGCGGCTCAACTGGCAGGCCCGCCTGCAGGAGTGGAGCCGTACGGCGAGCGCGAGCTTCACCGCCGTGGAGGCGGGCGGTCTGCTCTATGCCGGCAAGCTGCTGCGCCGCTCGCTGGCGCCGAAGGCCGGGCGCGTGCCCCTTGCCATGGACGAGTTGAGCTGGCACTGGCGCGACAGCGGCGAGGCGCTGAGCCTCGCCGACAAGGTCGCGCTCGCCCGCACCGTGCTCGGCGCCATGGGGCTCACCGAGCGCCTCGCGCCCCGGGTGCTGCTGGTGGGCCACGGCAGCCACAGCAGCAACAACCCCCACGCCGCGGGGCTCGAGTGCGGCGCCTGCGGCGGCCAGTCCGGCGAGGTCTCGGTGCGCGCCCTGGCGCGGCTGCTCAACGACCCCGCGCTGCGCGAGGCGCTGGCCGAGCAGGGCCTCGTCATTCCCGAGCAGACCCGCTTCGTGCCGGCGCTGCACCACACCATCACCGACCGCATCGAGCTGCCGGAGGGCGCGGAGGATGCCTTCGCCTTGAGCGAGGAGGAGCGCGCCTGGCTCGCCGGGGCCGGCGACCAGGCCCGGCGCGAGCGCGCCCCGCGGCTCGGCCTCGCGGCCAACGAGCCCGAGCTCGAGAAGGTGCTCGAGCGCCGCGGCGCCGACTGGTCCCAGACCCGCCCGGAGTGGGGGCTGGCCAACAACGCCAGCTTCATCGCCGCGCCGCGTCGGCTCACCGCGCCCCTCGATCTCGCCGGGCGCAGCTTCCTGCACGACTACGACTGGCGCACTGATCCCGACGCCTCGCGCCTCGAGCTGATCATGACCGCGCCGATGGTCGTCGCCCACTGGATCAACATGCAGTACAACGCCTCCGTCACCGACAACCGCAAGTTCGGCAGCGGCAACAAGGTGCTGCACAACGTGGTCGGCGGGCATATCGGGGTCTTCGAGGGCAACGGCGGCGACCTGCGCATAGGCCTGCCGATGCAGTCGCTTCACGACGGCGAGCGCTGGCGCCACGAGCCCCTGCGCCTGAGCGCCTACCTGGCGGCGCCCACGGCGGCGATCGACGCGATCATCGCCCGCCACGAGGTGCTGCAGTCCCTGGTGGGCAACGGCTGGCTGCACCTCTTTGCCCTGGACGACGAGACCGGCGAGATCCTCGCGCGCCGGGAGGGTCGCTGGGTCGCGCCCTAGCGCTCACCCCATCACGCGAGCACAATGAGTCGCCCCCGCGCCGATCCTTCGGCCGGGGGCTTTTTTCTGTGGGGCTGAGGGGCGTGCTGCCCCTCGACGCGCCGCTGCGTCATCCCCCATCAAGCGTTCAACCAGGGAGTGGCAGGGTGAAAGTCATCGACACCGAACGACTGACGATTCGGCATTTCGAGCACCGGGACGCCGACTTTATCGTCCGGCTCTTGAACGACCCTTCGTTCATTCGCCACATCGCCGACAAGGGGGTTCGCACCCGCGAGGAGGCCGTTCGCTATCTCGAACACGGCCCGATGGCGAGCTATCGGGCCCATGGCTTCGGCCTGAACCTGGTGCAGCTGAAAGGGGAGGGCACGCCGATCGGCATGTGCGGCCTGGTGAAGCGGGACGAGCTGGCGGGCCCCGATCTCGGCTATGCGTTCCTGCCCGCGTTCTGCGGTCGCGGCTACGCCTTCGAGGCCGCGGCCGCCGTGCTCGATCAGGGCATGGCAGCGCACGCGCTCGAGGCGGTGCTGGCGGTGACACTGCCGGACAACTCGCGCTCCCACCGATTGCTGAACCGGCTGGGCTTCAGTGCGACGGGGACGGTGGAGCGCTATGGGGCACGCAACACCTTCTTTGAGTATCGCCACTAGCGCCGGCGTCACCGGAACGGGGGCGCGTGGGCCCGGCTTTCCTCCTCCGGGGCGCTGTGACACCATCGCCGCTTTCGCCGTTCGGAGTCGTTGTCTCGTGATCGTCCGTGAACGCCCCGGTGCGCTCAGGCTTATTCTGGCCTGGAAGGGCTCGGTGTTGCCCCATATCTTCCCTCACATCCTGCTGGCCGGGCTCTTCGCCACGGCCGTCACCTGGGTCTCTCGCCATCACTACCTGGATGGCATCGTCGAATACACGCTACTGCCGTTCACCCTCATGGGGATCGCGCTGTCGATCCTGTTGAGCGTGCGCAACACGGCGACCTACAACCGCTGGTGGGAGGCGCGCCAGCAGTGGGGGCACATGGTCTATGAGATGCGCAGCCTGGCGCGGACCGGCGGCATCTACCTGAGCCCGGAGCGACGCCGGGCGCTGATGATGCGCGCACTGGCCCATGCCCACCTGCTGCGTGGGCAGCTTCGCGAGGAGGACGTGCGCGCGGACCTGCCGGGCGGGCTCTCCGCGGCCCTGGTCGATCAGGCGCTGGCCACCCGCAACCCGGCGGCCTTCATGCTCCAGCAGACCGGCGAGGTTGTGGCCGAGGCCCGCCGGGCCGGGGAGATCGACTCGGTGGGGGCGGCGGCGCTCGACCGGCACCTGCACGGCATGGCCGGCATCCAGGCCGCCTCGGAGCGCATCGCCCAGACGCCGCTGCCGTTCGCCTACACGCTGCTCGCGCATCGCACCGCCTACGTCTACTGCTACCTGCTGCCGTTCGGACTGGCGCCGGGCGCCGGCTGGTTCACCCCGGTGTTCACCGCCATCGTCGCCTACACCTTCTTCGGGCTCGACCGCCTCTCGGAGCAGCTGGAATTCCCCTTCGGTCGCGAGACCAACGACCTGCCGCTGGACGCCATCTGCCGGGTGCACGAGATCAGCGTGGCCGAGGCGCTGGGCGACCCGGCACCCGAGCCGCTGCGGCCGGCGGAGTTCGAGCTGCAGTAGGCGGCGCTACCCGCGGCTGCTGCGCCCCAACGACACGCCCCCGAGCCGGGACACCGGCTCGGGGGCATTTGTGTAGTGGCCTTGAGGTGGGCTATCAGCTCGAGTGCTCTGGTGGGCGAAAATTCTGTAGAAGAAACCGAGCTTTTCTTGGGTTTCTGTTGCCGTCGGTGGCCTTGGTGAAATAGCCCGCAAGATACTACTGTTGATCATGATGGCGCCTTCCAGTCAATAAGCGAACACGCGATCTAGTCAGTTTGGCCATGAACTTCCGTTGCACCCATAAATAAAAAATGCCCTCGCCGGAGGTCCGTAATGAAGCACCTTCATCGAATGTGTATCGCATTAGCCATGGCGTTAGTTATATCCTCGCAAGCTTTTGCCGCAAAGCAGGTGACCGTAGATAACTATATTCGTGCAGAGACCGACGCAACGCTCGGTAGATATGTAAATCAAGGTGCATTAGGTAAGTTTCTTCACATCAGGCAGCCCACTCCGATCGATAAGCAAGACGTTATTCGAATGAATAGAGATACTATCTATTCAGCAGGCGTCTTTGACTTGAACACGCCTGTCACTATCACTAAGCCTGATAGCGACGACAGGTTTCAGTCTATGCAGATTATTAATCAGGACCACTCGACCTTGGCAGTCAACTATCATCCTGGCGACTACACGCTCACGGAATCAAATATCGGTACCCGATATGTGCTCGTGTTATTCAGAACCTTTGTCGATGCGAGCAGCAATGAAGACATTCAAGAAGCCAATGCCCTTCAGGACCAGATCACCGTTCAGCAGGCAGACAGCGGCAGTTTCGATGTTCCAGAGTGGGATGAGGAATCACTGAGCAGAATCAGGGATGCCGTCAATGTTCTTGCCGCTACCCGCCCCAGTGCAAAGGGGATGTTTGGCGATGCGTCAAAACTCAATCCCATCTCACACCTGCTTGGCACGGCCTATGGATGGGGGGGGAACCCGGACTATGCCGCGATCTACGTCAATGTCGTTCCAGAGCTCAACGACGGGGAAACCCCGTATACGCTGACCGTCACAGAGAAGGTCCCCGTTGATGGTTTTGTCTCCGTGACCGTCTATGGAGAAGATGGCTTCATGCAAGAGAACGACCTCGACGCTTATTCGGTGAACAATGTGACGGCTGAAAAGAACGACGACGGGTCAGTTACGGTGCATTTCGGCGGTGACCCGGAGGCATCGAACTATCTCCCCATTACCCCTGGCTGGAACTATATTGTCCGAATGTATCAGCCGCAGAGCAAGATCGTCGAAGGGCTCTGGACCTTTCCGCAACCACAACCCGTTGAATGACCATGGGGGACGGGTTGGAAAGTCCACTAACTGAACGTTCAATGAGCCAGTCGAGCTGACGCGTGCCGTTTGGCTTCGACATGAAACACCGACACAAGTATGTGATTGTGAAATGACAGGCCTCTGAGCCGAAACCCGGCTCGGGGACCTTGCGTTACTGCGCTGCCGTTATGCCGCGGAGAGGGCCACACCCGCCCTGGGGTGCATCGCCCAGACGCCGCTCGCCTTCACGCTGTTGGCGCATCGCACCGCCTACCTCTACAGCTACCGGCTGCCGTTCGGGCTGGTGCCCGGCGCCCGAGCCGCTGTGGCCGGCGGAGTTCCAGCTCCAGTAGGCGGCGCCGGCCTGGAACGCTCCATCGCCCGGCAGTTCCGCGAAGGGTCGTTTGGCATCCCAGGGTGCAGGTCGGGTCCTCGCTTGGTTATCCTCCACGAGGCTCGAGAACGTCGAGCTCACTCCCTGCAACCGGATTGCTGCCATGTATCGCGCCCTCTTTCGCTATTTCGAGACCCTGGTGAACCCCTACCCGGAGGACAATCGGGGCACGCCACCCAGGGGGTTATTCGCCTTTATCCTGCACTTCTCGCGGCCGGTGCTGCCGCTGCTGGTCGTGATGTCGCTGCTGACGGCGCTGGTCTCGGCGGCGGCGGTGTTCTTCTTCCACACCATGGGCGAACTGGTGGACTGGCTGTCCGGCGCCGAGCGTGAGGGCTTCTTCGCCGAGCATGGCTGGCGCCTGGCCGGTATGGCGGCGCTGGTGGTGATTGGCCTGCCGCTGCTGACCCTGCTGCAGGCGCTGGTGACCCAGCAAGGCATCTTCGGCAACTACCCGATGATCGGTCGCTGGCTGGCGCATCGCCATATGCTCGGCCAGAGCCTGGCCTTCTATCAGGACGAGTTCGCCGGGCGGGTTTCCCAGAAGGTGATGCAGACGGCCCTGGCGATCCGCGAGACGGTGATGAAGCTGATGGACCTGATGGTCTATGTGCTCGTCTACTTCACCGGCGCCATGCTGCTGATGGGCCGCGCCCAGCCCTGGCTGATGCTGCCGCTGGTGCTCTGGCTCGCCGGCTATATCGCCATCATGTGGATCTTCGTGCCGCGCCTGCGGGCGGTCTCCATGGCGCAGGCCGATGCCCGAGCGGTGATGACCGGGCGCATCGTCGATAGCTACAGCAATATCCAGACCATCAAGCTGTTCGCCGATACCCGTCGCGAGCAGGAATACGCCCGCGATGCCATGGAGGGGTTCATGGGGACCGTCTATCGGCAGATGCGCCTGGCCACCGGCCTGACCGTGAGCCTGACGGTGCTCAACTCCTTGTTGCTGGCCGGGGTGGCCGCCATGGCCATCGGCGCCTGGTACCTGGAAGCGGTGTCGCTGGGGATCATCGCCGTGGCGATCGCCCTGGTGATGCGCATTCGCTTCATGTCCGACTGGATTCTCTGGGAGGTGGCCGGGCTGTTCGAGAACATCGGTACCGTGCAGGATGGCCTCAATACCATCGCCCAGGAGCCGGCGGTGCAGGACGCGCCCGATGCCAGCACGCTGACGGTACCGCGTGGCGAGATACGCTTCGAGGCGCTGCACTTCGGCTACGAGCGGCCCGACGGCCAGGGCCGGCGGGTCTTCGACGGCCTCGACCTGACCATTGCCCCCGGTGAGAAGGTGGGGCTGATCGGTCGCTCCGGGGCCGGCAAGTCGACCCTGGCCAACCTGCTGCTGCGCTTCTTCGACCTGGAGGGCGGACGCATCCTGATCGATGGCCAGGACATCGCCGGGGTGACCCAGGAATCGCTGCGCCGGCATATCGGCATGGTCACTCAGGACACCTCGTTGCTGCACCGCTCGGTGCGCGACAACATCCGCTACGGCAGCCCCGAGGCCAGCGAAGCGCAGATCCAGGAGGCGGTGCGTCGCGCCCATGCCGATACCTTCATCGATGACCTGGTGGATCTCCAGGGCCGCCGCGGCCTGGATGCCCAGGTGGGGGAGCGCGGGGTCAAGCTCTCCGGCGGCCAGCGTCAGCGCATCGCCATCGCCCGGGTGCTGCTCAAGAATGCGCCCATCCTGGTGCTGGATGAAGCCACCTCGGCGCTGGACTCCGAGGTGGAGGCGGCGATTCAGGAGCAGCTCTATACGCTGATGGAGGGCAAGACGGTGATCGCCATCGCCCACCGGCTCTCGACCATTGCCATGCTCGACCGCCTGGTGGTGATCGATGAGGGACAGATCGTCGAGAGCGGCACCCACGGGGAACTGCTGGCCAAGGACGGCCTCTACGCTGCCCTGTGGCGGCGCCAGTCCGGCGGCTTTATCGGCGAGGATATCGATGATGAGGCCAAGCCGGTGCAGGCCGAACCGGCCTCCGGGCGCGAGGGGCACGACTGAGGGGGCGAAGTCAGACCAGGGCGGCGTCGGCGCGAGGTTCATCCCGCCGCCTTGCAACGAGCGCCCGCTCGTCCAGCTGCCCGGTATCGATCCTATTTTTTGGAGACGTCATGCCTGTTATTGACCATCAGGGTGTCGCGATCGCCTACGAGGAGGCCGGCGCGGGGCTGCCCATCGTGCTCGTCCACAGTTTTCTTGGCTCGGGCGAGATATGGCGCGCCCAGGTGCCGGTGCTGGCCAAACAGCATCGCGTCATCAACGTCGATCTGCGCGGCCACGGCCGCTCCGGTCATCTCACCGAGCCATTCACGCTCTACGATGCCGTCGACGACGTCATCGCCGTTCTGGATGCCCTGGGCATCGAGCGGGCGGTGTGGTGCGGTCTTTCCATGGGCGGCATGGTGGCGCTGCGCGCGGCGATCCGGCATCCGCAGAGGATCGCCGGCCTGATCCTGATGGATACGGATGCCGGCGCGGAAATCGCCTGGCACCGGGTGAAGTATCGCGCCATGGGAATCGCGGTGAGCGTCTTCGGGTTCCGCCCGCTGCTTCCATACGTGACCCGCCTGATGTTCGGCGCCACCACGCGGCGCGACAACCCCGCGCTGGTCACCGAAACCCGGGCGATGATCGCCCGAAGCGACGTGCCCTCGGCGCTCAAGTGCCTGGCGGCGCTGATGCGACGGGATTCGGTGGTGGAGCGCCTTCACGAGATCGGCGTGCCGGCACTGGTGGTGGTGGGCGAGGAGGACCGCATGCTGCCGCCGTCGCTCTCCCGTCGGATTCAGGAGGGATTGCCGGATGCCCGCCTCACCACGATTCCAGACTCCGGGCACATGACACCTCTCGAGCAGCCGGAGAGGGTCAACGCGGCCGTGCTGGCGTTTCTGAGGTCATTGGCGTACCCCCGCCACCGGGAATAGCTGCTGCCATGTGCTGTATGCGGCTTATTCCGCCAAGCCCGAGCCATCCAATCCACCAGGCGCTGCCGGAGCGAAGCGGCCTCTGCGCCGCACTGTGGCCTCGCCAGTTTGGTGGCTTCATTGGGGGGAGGGGACTGTCGCGACCGATGGCTACTGGTTGTCCGAGGCGAGTCAGCGCGACGCCGGGTCGTGTCGTTCGCGGCTGTCGGCCGGCGCCCGCTCGCGGTCATGCATGCCGTATTCGCGGAGCACTCCGGCCACGCGCGGGCGGTGGAAGCGCCCCTTGCGACCAAACTCGACTTTGCAACCCCGCACAGGCTCACATAGGCTCTGCTAATGTATCTCGCAGGGAGCCAGGAAGGCATAAAGCGTCACCCAAGGACTACCGCATGGATGGCTGCAGGTCGTGAACATGCCTAGGTAGGGGCGGTAGCGTACCTCTAGCCGAGTGTCGCTGTTATCCGAGTGGACTCCGGATGCCGGCAGCAATAATTGGGGGCTGACCCCGATTACCCTTCGCTCCCTTTCAGCTGTCGGTTATTGAGGCGTTATGCAATGTAGAGGATGATCATGAGACCATTTTTTGATCCAAAAGAACGTGGCTGGAAGCAGCTCCAGGCTATCGAGAATCAGACTTATGTTTGTGGTTACTGTGATCACCGAGTTTCTTCTGATCGGGGATATAAACTAGGTGTCCATCCAGACGCAAGCGGTAGCCAAGTCGGCGGCATTTATATATGTCCAAATTGCCAAGGACCTACTTTCGTTTCCGAGCGTAGTGGCCGCTTTCCTACTCCATCTCTTGGCAATTCGGTTCGTAATGTTCCTGATGGACTGGATTCGCTGTATGAAGAAGCTAGAAAATGCACTAGCCAAAGCTGTTTCACTGGTGCTGTACTGCTTTGTAGGAAAATGCTCATGAATATAGCTGTAGAGCAGGGCGCAAGCGAAGGTTTGCGATTTATCGAATATGTCAATTATCTTTCAGATAAAGGCTATACTCCGCCAAACGGTAAGCACTGGGTTGATCACATTCGTAAAAAAGGCAATGAGGCAACACACGAAATCGCGGTAATGCAGAAAAACGATGCATTGGAATTGCTTGCTTTCACAGAAATGCTTCTCAGGTTTATCTACGAGTTTCCAAGTATGGTACCAAATCCTGATGTTGCGATATAAATGCATAGCAAGCAGCTTCACCGGAAAAATACACGCTACGCTCCCATTTTTCCGGTGAGCTGAACATTAGGTTTCAAAACTATGAAAGATCCGTGGGAATACAGGACTAAACCAAGCATAGAGCACATAATCTCTTTGTTTGAAAATGAAGTGCTGGGAGCGTTCTTGGCCGGTCATCTGGTTCTTGAGTCAGTGTTGGTGTTAATGCTCGAAACGACCCCTAATGATTCCGATAAAGGTGGGTATTTTGATTGGAGCTTTTACAGAAAAATTAATGCTGCTGAATCGAGAGGCCTAATCCATAACGGAATGGCGTGTTTTCTCCATGAGGTAAATGGAATAAGAAACCGGTTGGCACACAAATTAGATACACCAATTTCATTTGATGAAGCCTTTTTTCTTGCTCAGAAGGCAGCCGCCGGCGGTGTAGATTTTTCTGATGACACGATTCATTCTGATCGTGTGAAGTCAGAAGAATGGTATGGGATTCATGGAATAGTCCAAGAAGTTTTCCAAAATGCCTCTCAGGATTTGCTCTTCTCGCTAGAAGATGATGATCATATAAAAAGCTTTGTTTCTGCCAATTAAACTCAACAAATCAATCAGCTGCGCGCCTGCGGCGCCGGACAGCTTGCACTGCTCTTCGCTCCCTTTCAGCTTCCGGTTATTGCGGCGTTAAACTGCTAAAAAACAAAGCCCCGAGTCAGTTTCCTGACTCGGGGCTTTTCGTTTCTGCTCTACCGTTACTTCGCGGACAGCGCCACGCTTGCCTTGGAACGGTTGGGTCGGCCGATGGCCTGGGTGATCCAGCTGCCGGTGGCGGCCAGGTCGTCGAGGTCGATGCCGCTCTCGATGCCGAGGCCGTCGAGCAGGTAGACCACGTCTTCGCTTGCCACGTTGCCGGAGGCGCCCTTGGCGTAGGGGCAGCCGCCAAGGCCGGCCACGGAGCTGTCGATCACCGCCACGCCTTCCTCGAGCACGGCGTAGAGGTTGGCGAGCGCCTGGCCGTAGGTGTCGTGGAAGTGGGCGGCGAGCTTGTCCATGGGCACGTCTCGCGCCACCGCCTCGAGCATGCGCTTGGCCTTGAGCGGGGTGCCCACGCCGATGGTGTCGCCGAGCGAGACCTCGTAGCAGCCCATCTCATAGAGCGCCTTGGAGACCTCGGCCACCTTGGCCGGGGCGATCTCGCCCTCGTAGGGGCAGCCCAGCACGCAGGAGACATAGCCGCGCACGCGCACCTTGGCCTCGCGGGCGCGCTCCAGCACCGGGGCGAAGCGTTCGAGCGATTCCGCCACCGAGCAGTTGATGTTCTTCTGCGAGAAGGCCTCGGAGGCGGCACCGAACACCGCGACCTCATCCACGCCGCACTCTAGCGCGGCCTCGAGCCCCTTGAGGTTGGGGGTGAGGGCCGAGTAGGAGATGCCTTGGCGGCGCGTTAGGCCCTGCATCACCTCGCGGTGGTCGGCCATCTGTGGCACCCACTTGGGCGAGACGAAGCTCGCCGCCTCGATGTGGGTGAGGCCCGCGGCGCCGAGCCGGTCGATCAGCGCGAGCTTGGTCTCGGTGCCGATCGGCTCGGGCTCGTTCTGCAGGCCGTCCCGGGGGCCGACCTCGACCAGGCGCACGGTTTGGGGAAATGCCATTTCTTCACTCCTGTCGTGTTGGCGACTTTTCCGGCGACAGGCCCCGAAGTGTCGGACCATCGCGGAGGCGCTGTGGACCCATCCTTGGGCGCTACCTCTGCCATCCCTGGCAGAGGACCTCCGCTTCGACCTGTCCCCGGCGTCGCCTGCCTGAGCGCGTTGTCTTACTCGTCGGCGGCGAAGTCGAGCAGCACGTCGCCCTGGCCCACGGTGTCGCCGGCGGCGAAGTGGAAGCTCGCCACGTGGCCGTCGGCGGGGGCGGCCATGGTGTGCTCCATCTTCATCGCCTCCATCACCATCAGCGGCATGCCCTGCTCGACGCGGGCGCCGGGCTCGACCAGCAGCGCCACCACGGTGCCGTGCATGGGCGCGGTGAGGGTCGATTCGGCCTCCTGGCGGCCGTGGTCGATGGCGTCGATGCGCCGCCAGAAGAGCCGGGTCTCGCCGCGCGGGTCGACGATCACCACCACGTTGCCGTCGCGGCGCGCCTGCAGGCGGCGGCGGTGGCCGTCCAGGGTGATGGCCACGGCGTCGCCCTCGAGCGGGTCGAGGCGCGCGGTGAGGGTCTCGCTGCCGATGGTCAGGTGCCAGGCGGCGTCCTCGCGCTCGCGGGTGCCCTCGACCACCACCACGGCCTCGGAGTCGTCGTCATCCTGGGCATGGGCGGGGTCGCAGAGGGCGATGCGGATGGTGTGCGGCGCATTGAGGCGGAAGCCGTCGTGGCGGTCCCAGGGCGAGTCGCTCTCGCACTCGCGGGCCAGCTGGTGCAGGCCCACCAGGGCGGCCCCGGCGTACTCCTCGGTGGTGTAGCGGCGCGGCGCGAAGAGGGTCTCCTCGTGCTTCTCGATGAAGCGGGTATCGAGCTCGCAGGCCTGGAAGGCGGGGTGGGTGGCCAGGCGCTGCAGGAAGGCGCGGTTGGTGACCACGCCCTGCACGTCCAGCGCCGCGAGTGCGCGGTTGAGGGTGGCGAGCGCCTGGGCGCGGTCGTTGCCATGCACGATCAGCTTGGCGAGCATCGGGTCGTAGTGCATGGAGACGGCATCGCCGGTCGCCACGCCGCTGTCCAGGCGCACGCGAGCCGGGTCGAGCTCGGCGCCCTCGAGGTCCATGGCGAAGCGGGTGAGGGTGCCGGTGGCGGGCAGGAAGTCCTGTTCCGGGTCCTCGGCGTAGAGGCGCGCCTCGAAGCTGTGGCCGGTGATGGTCAATTCATTCTGCGCGAGAGGGAGTGCCTCGCCCATGGCTACGCGCAGCTGCCACTCGACCAGGTCCTGGCCGGTGATCATCTCGGTGACCGGGTGCTCCACCTGCAGGCGGGTGTTCATCTCCATGAAGTAGAACGAGCCGTCGGCATCGAGCAGGAACTCGACGGTGCCGGCGCCCACGTAGCCGATCTCCTTGGCGGCGCGCACCGCGGCCTCGCCCATCTCGCGGCGCAGGCCCTCGCTCATGCCCGGGGCCGGGGCCTCCTCGAGCACCTTCTGGTGGCGGCGCTGCACGGAGCAGTCGCGCTCGAAGAGATAGACGCCCGCGCCGTGGCTGTCGCAGAACACCTGCACCTCGACGTGGCGGGGCTGGGTCAGGTACTTCTCGATCAGCATGCGCTGATCGCCGAAGGCGGCCTGGGACTCGCGGCGACAGCCGTCGAGTGCGGCCTGGAAGCCCTCGCCGGACTCCACCACGCGCATGCCCTTGCCGCCGCCGCCGGCGCTCGCCTTGAGCAGCACCGGGTAGCCGATCTTGTCGGCCTCGGCCCGGAGCAGGGCGTCGTCCTGGTCGTCGCCGTGGTAGCCCGGCACCAGCGGCACGCCGGCGTTGGCCATGCGCGCCTTGGCGGCGGACTTGTCGCCCATGGCGGCGATGGCCGAGGCGGGCGGGCCGACGAAGACGATGCCGGCCGCATCCAGCGCCTCGACGAAGGCGCCGTTCTCGGAGAGGAAGCCGTAGCCGGGGTGGATGGCCCCGGCGCCGCTGCGCTTGGCGGCCTCGACCACGGCCTCGACCTTGAGGTAGCTCTCGCGGGCCGCGGCGGGGCCGAGGCGGATCGCCTCGTCGGCCTCGCGCACGTGGCGGGCATTGGCGTCGGCATCGGAGTAGACGGCGACGGTGCGCAGGCCCATGGCACGCGCCGTGCGCATCACCCGGCAGGCGATCTCGCCGCGGTTGGCGACCAGCAGGGTGTCGAAGGGGGTCGAACGGCTCATGAGCGGCGCTCCGTGGCGGTCGTGTCGGAATTCTGGGAGGCGTCGGCGGTCCAGGCGGGGCGGCGTTTCTCGAAGAAGCTGGCGAGCCCCTCCTGGCCCTCGGCGCTGACGCGAAGCTCACTGATCACGCGGCAGGTGTGCTCGCGGGTGGCCTTGCTGTCGGGCTCGCGGGCGACCTCGGCGAGCAGCGCCTTGGTGGCGCGCTGGGCCTGTGGCGAGCCCGCGAGCAGCGTCTCGAGCATGGCGTCGACGGCAGCGTCGAGGTCCTCGGGGGCGACCACCCGGTGCACCAGATCGAGGCCCTGGGCGGTGGCGGCGTCCATCACCTCGGCGGTCAATGCGTAGCGGCGCGCCTGGCGCTCGCCCAGCGCACGCTGCACGTAGGGGCTGATCACCGCCGGCGAGAGGCCGATCTTGACCTCGGAGAGGCAGAACTTGGCCTTCTCGGAGGCGACCACCACGTCGCAGCAGGCGGCGAGGCCCACCGCACCGCCGAAGGCCGCGCCCTGCACCCGGCACAGGGTGGGGCAGGGCAGGGTGTCCAGGCGGTGCATCAGGGTGGCGAGCTTGCGCGAGTCGGCGAGGTTGCCGTCGAAGTCGTACTCGACCATGCGCTTCATCCAGCCCAGGTCCGCCCCGGCGGAGAAGCTCTTGCCCTCGGAGCCCAGCACCACCACGCGCACCTCGCCGTGGCGGGCGGCGTCATGCAGGCGCTCGAGGTGAGCATTGAGCTCGGCGATGAGGTGGTCGTCGAAGGCGTTGTGGACGTCCGGGCGGTCCAGCGTCAGCCGGGCCACGCCGCGGTCGTCGATCGTCAGTCGGGAGTATGTCGGCGTCATCTCGACCTCACATCCGGAACACGCCGAAGCGCGTCTCTTCCACTTCGGCATTCATGGCGGCGGCGAGCGACAGGCCGAGGACCTCGCGGGTCTGCAGCGGGTCGATCACGCCGTCGTCCCACAGCCGCGCGCTGGCGTAGTTGGGGTGGCCCTGGCGCTCGTACTGCTCTCGGGTGGGCGCCTTGAAGGCCTCTTCCTCCTCCTGGGTCCACTCGCGGCCCTCGCGCTCGATCTGCTCGCGCTTGACCTGGGAGAGCACGCCGGCGGCCTGCTCGCCGCCCATCACCGAGATGCGGGCGTTGGGCCACATGAACAGCAGGTTGGGCTCGAAGGCGCGGCCGCACATGCCGTAGTTGCCGGCGCCGAAGCTGCCGCCGATCAGCACGGTGAACTTGGGCACCCGGGCGCAGGCCACGGCGGTGACGAGCTTGGCGCCGTGCTTGGCGATGCCCTCGTGCTCGTACTTGGAGCCGACCATGAAGCCGGTGATGTTCTGCAGGAACACCAGCGGGATCTTGCGCTGGGCGCACAGCTCGATGAAGTGCGCGCCCTTCACGGCGCTCTCGGAGAAGAGCACGCCGTTGTTGGCGACGATGCCCACCGGGTGGCCGTGGATGTGGGCGAAGCCGGTGACCAAGGTGTCGCCGTAGGTGCGCTTGAACTCGTCGAAGTCGGAGTCGTCGACGATGCGCCCGATCACCTCGCGCACGTCGTATGGCTTCTTGAGGTCGGTGCCGACGATGCCGTAGAGCTCGGTGGGATCGAGGCGCGGCGGCTTGGAGGGCTGCATCTTCAACTCGCCGCGCTTCTGCCAGTTGAGCCGCGACACGCAGGCGCGGGCCAGCTGCAGGGCGTGGGCGTCGTTCTCGGCGTAGTGGTCGGCCACGCCGCTCACCTTGGCGTGCACGTCGGCGCCGCCCAGGTCCTCGGCGCTGATGCTCTCGCCGGTGGCGGCCTTCACCAGGGGCGGGCCGCCGAGGAAGATGGTGCCCTGCTCGCGGACGATGATCGACTCGTCGGCCATGGCCGGCACGTAGGCGCCACCGGCGGTGCAGGAGCCCATCACCACGGCGATCTGCGGGATGCCCTCGGCGGAGAGGGTGGCCTGGTTGTAGAAGATGCGCCCGAAGTGGTCGCGATCCGGGAAGACCTCGTCCTGGCGGGGCAGGAAGGCGCCGCCGGAGTCGACTAGGTAGATGCACGGCAGGCGATGCTTGCGGGCGATCTCCTGGGCGCGCAGGTGCTTCTTCACGGTGAGCGGGAAGTAGGTGCCGCCCTTGACCGTGGCGTCGTTGGCGACGATCACGCACTCCACTCCGGAGACGCGGCCGATGCCGGTGACCACGCCGGCGGCGGGCACCGGGCTGTCGTAGACCTCATGGGCGGCCAGCGCCGAGAACTCGAGGAAGGGCGAGCCCTCGTCGATCAGGTGGTCGATGCGGTCGCGCACGAACAGCTTGCCGCGGGACTCGTGGCGGGCGCGGGCCTTCTCGCCGCCGCCGCGGTGGATGGCGGCGGTCAGCTCGCGCAACTGGCCGACCTCGCGGCGCATGGCGACGTCGTTGGCCTGGAAGACGTCGCTGCGCGGATTGATCTGGGTCTGGAGGATGCTCATGGAACGCCGCCCTTACTTGGATTCGTTGAACAGCTCGCGGCCGATCAGCATGCGCCGGATCTCGCTGGTGCCGGCGCCGATCTCGTAGAGCTTGGCGTCACGCAGAAGGCGTCCGGTGGGGTACTCGTTGATGTAGCCGTTGCCGCCGAGCAGCTGGATGGCGTCCAGCGCCACCTGGGTGGCCTTCTCGGCGCAGTAGAGGATCACGCCGGCGGCGTCCTTGCGCGAGGTGCGGCCGCGGTCACAGCCCGCCGCCACGGCGTAGAGGTAGGCGCGGCAGGCGTTCAGGGTGGTGTACATGTCGGCGATCTTGCCCTGCACCAGCTGGAACTCGCCGATCGACTGGTTGAACTGCTTCCGCTCGTGGACGTAGGGCACCACGATGTCCATGGCCGCCTGCATGATGCCGATGGGGCCGGCGGCGAGCACGGTGCGCTCATAGTCCAGGCCGCTCATCAGCACCTTCACGCCCTTGCCCACCTCGCCGAGCACGTTGGCTTCCGGCACCTCGCAGTCCTCGAACACCAGCTCGCAGGTGTTGGAGCCGCGCATGCCGAGCTTGTCGAGCTTCTGGGCGGTGGAGAAGCCGGTCATGCCCTTCTCGATGATGAAGGCGGTGATGCCCTTGGAACCGGCCTCGGGGTCGGTCTTGGCGTAGACCACCAGCACGTCGGCATCGGGACCGTTGGTGATCCACATCTTGTTGCCGTTGAGGATGTACTTGTCACCCTCCTTGCGGGCGCGCAGCTTCATGGAGACCACGTCGGAGCCGGCGCCCGGCTCGGACATGGCCAGCGCCCCGACGTGCTCGCCGCTGATCAGCTTGGGCAGGTACTTGGCCTTCTGCTCCGCGCTGGCGTTGATCTTGAGCTGGTTCACGCAGAGGTTGGAGTGGGCGCCGTAGGAGAGGCCCACCGAGGCGCTGGCCCGGGAGATCTCCTCCATGGCGATGCAGTGGGCGAGGTAGCCCATGCCGCTGCCGCCGTCCTCGTCCGGCACGGTGATGCCGAGCAGGCCCATGTCGCCGAACTTCTGCCAGAGGTCGTTGGGGAACTCGTTCTTTTCGTCGATCTCGGCGGCGCGCGGGGCGATCTCGTCGCGGGCGAAGGCGTTGACGTGATCGCGCAGCATGTTCAGCTCGTCGTCGAGGCCGAAGTCGAGGGGTTGGTAGGGCGTGTGCATGGCAGGGCTCCGGTCGTGTCGGGTGGCGCGCCTGGCGCTCAGCGCGGGCGCGACGGTCAAACGGGTGCCAACGAAGTGGCGGATGGCACAAGACTAGGTGAGGTTGACGTTAACGTAAAGTGCAGCTGATGAACGCTACGACGAATGTCGAAAGGCGGGGCGGGATGTCGGGGGAAGGGCGGCGCCCCTGGAGAGAGGATAGCCCCGCGCGGCGCTCGCCGCGTGGGCGTCCAGGGAGACTACCAAGTAGGAATCGACGGGTGACGGCGCTCGTCACGTGCCGGGGGGGATGCCTGCCCTCGGGTGGCGGAGGAGCTGACGTCTCAAGGCGAGGCGGAGATCGGCCCCGGGCGTCCGGGGCCGATTCGGGGGATCACTTCGCGGCGTTGGGGAAGAAGAGCTGCTGGCCCTTCACCTCGAAGTCGGCGATGGCGGCCTGGCCTTGCTCGGAGAGCAGCCAGTCGTGCCACTGCTCGGCGAGGTCATGCTTCAGGTGCGGGTGGCGCTCCGGGTCGATCAGCAGGCTGCCGTACTGGTTGAACAGCGCCTCGTCGCCGGCAAACAGCAGCGCGAGGTTCTGGCGGTTGTCGAAGGCGACCCAGGTGGCGCGGTCGCTCATCGCGTAGGCGTCCATGCCGGCGGCGGTGTTCAGCGTCGGGCCCATGCCGCTGCCGAGCTCGCGGTACCACTCGCCGCCGGGCTCGACGCCGGCGGCCTCCCACAGGCGCAGCTCGGCGCGGTTCGTGCCGCTGTCGTCGCCGCGGGAGGCGAAGGGCGCCTCGGCCTCGGCGATGTCGGACAGCGCCTCTTCGATGCTCTGGGCGTCACTGATGCCGGCCGGGTCGTCGCTCGGGCCGACGATCACGAAGTCGTTGTACATGACGTCGGCGCGCTCGGTGGCGTAGCCCTCGGCGACGAAACGCTCTTCGCCTTCGGTGTCATGGACCAGCAGGCTGTCGGCATCGCCGCGGCGGGCGATCTCGAAGGCCTGGCCGGTGCCCACGGCGACCACGCGGACCTCGATGTCGCTCGCCTCGCGGAACCGGGGAAGGATGGCGTCGAAGAGCCCGGAGTTCTGGGTGGAGGTGGTCGAGGCGAGGGTGATGAACCGCGCCTCGTCCTGGGCGCTGGCGTCAAGCGAGGCGCCCATCAGGCCGAGGGCGACGAGGGTGAGGCCGGGGCGAGTGAGGCGGAGTTTGCGTTCCATGCTGAGGTTCCTTCTTGTGGCGGTGTGGGTTGCTGCGTGTTGCGCGGGGCGAGCCGTCACCAGATCAGCTCGCCCCGGATGAAGGCCCGCGCTTCGGCGGAGGCGGGTGCTGCGAAGAAGGTCTCGGCCGGGCCGTGCTCGACGAGCCGCCCGTCCACCATCAAGACAATGTCGTCGGCCAGGCGGCGGGCCTGGTTCAGGTCGTGGCTGGTCATGACGATCCGGGTGCCTCGACGGTGGAAGTCGTTGACCGCGTCCTCCACCGCCTTGATGGCGGCGGGGTCCAGCGCCGAGGTGGGCTCGTCGAGAAACAGCACCTCGGGCGCCACCAGCCAGGCCCGGGCCAGGGCCAGGCGCTGCTGCTCGCCGCCGGAGAGCACCCGGGCCGGACGCGCCTCCAGGGCGGCCAGGCCGAAGCGCGACAGCGCCTCGCGGGCCAGCAGCTTGCGCCGGCGGCGGGGCGTGCCGGCGACCGCCAGGGCATAGGTGAGGTTGGCCAGGGCCGAGCGGCGCAGCAGCACCGGGCGCTGGAAGACCATGGCCTGGCGCGGCGGGCGCCCCTCCCAGCGTACCCGGCCCTCGGTGGGGGCGAGCAGGCCGTGGGCGAGGCGCATCAGCAGGCTCTTGCCGGCGCCGTTGGGGCCCATCACCAGGGTGCGCCGGCAGCCGGTGAGGCGCAGGTCGACGGGATGCAGCAGCGGCTGGCCGCGGTGGCGAAAGCCGACGCCCTCGAGGGAAAGCGCGGGAATGGCCGTGACGTCCAGGCGGGTCCACTCGTTCATCCCACCCGCCTCCGCGCCGTCTCGCCGACCAGGTGGGCGGCGGCGTTGACCAGCGCCACCAGGGCGAGCAGCACGATGCCGAGCCCCAGCGCCAGGGGCAGGTCGCCCTTGCTGGTCTCCAGCACGATGGCGGTGGTCATCACCCGGGTTACGCCGTCGATGTTGCCGCCGACGATCATCACCGCGCCGACCTCGGCGCTGGCGCGGCCGAAGCCGGCGAGCAGCACGGTGGCCAGGCCGAAGCGGGCGTCCCACAGCAGGGTGGGGATGCGCCGGGCCCGGGAGACGCCCATCGAGGTGAGCTGCTCACGGTAGTCGCCGTGGAGCTCCTCGACCTGCTGGCGGGTCAGGGCGGCGATGATCGGCAGCACCAGGATCACCTGGGCGATCACCATGGCGCCGGGGGTGAACAGCAGGCCGAGCTCGCCCAGCGGGCCGGCGCGGGAGAGCAGCAGGTAGACCGCGAGCCCCGCGACCACCGGCGGCAGCCCCATCAGGGCGTTGAGCGCCACGATCAGCACCCCGCGGCCGGGGAAGCGCCACAGCGCGATCGCCGCGCCCAGCGGCAGGGCGATCAGCGCGGCGATCAGCACGGCGGTGAACGAGACCTTGAGCGACAGCGTGACGATCCCGATCAGGTCGGGATCGAGCCCCAGGATCAGGGCGAGGGCGGTCTGGAAGGCGTTGGCGTCGTCGGGCATCGGGCTCTCCTGCACTCTCCTGGCATCTTGTGCGTTAAACGCCGCCAATGCACCCGGTACGGGAATTCATGCAGTAAGATGCAGGAAAACGACTAGCCCAGCCTGTACCTGGACAAGGGGAACCCATGACACTCGGCCCGCACCACGCCTATCTGACCACTGCCGAGGTGGCCGACTACCTGCGCCTCAAGGAGCGCAAGGTCTACGACCTGGTGCGCCAGGGCGGTATCCCCTGCATGCGGGTGACCGGCAAGCTGCTCTTCCCGCGCCAGGCCATCGACCTGTGGCTGATGAGCCACCTGGAGGGTGATCGGGCGAGCAGCCGCCCCGTGCCCCTGGTGCTCGCCGGCAGCCAGGACCCGCTGCTGGAGTGGGCGGTGCGCGAGAGCGGCGCGGGCCTGGCGCTGCTCTGCCACGGCAGCGGCGATGGCGTGCGCCGTCTGCTCTCGGGCGAGGCGATGGTGGCGGGGCTGCACCTGCTGGACGAGCACCGCGGCGACTACAACCGACCCGAGGCGCTGGGGCTCGCCGGCATGCGCGACCTGGTGACGGTGCGCTGGGCGACGCGTCGCCAGGGGCTCTTGCTGGCGCCGGACAACCCGCTGGGCATCGCGGGCCTCGGCGACCTGGCGGACCAGCGGGTGCGGGTCGCCCATCGCCAGCCGGATGCCGGCGCCCATCGGCTGCTGACCTGGCTGCTGGGGCGGGCGGGCATCGAGCCGGGCGCGCTGTGCTTCGCCGACCATCCGTCGCTCTCCGAGGACGACCTGGCGCTGGCAATCCGCCAGGGCGAGGCGGATGCGGGGCTGGGGGTGGAGGCCGCGGCCCGCCGCCAGGGCCTCGCCTTCGTTCCGCTCCACGAGGAGGCGTTCGACCTGGCCCTGCGCCGGCGCAGCTACTTCGAGGCGCCGATCCAGCGCCTGCTCGCCTTCGCCCGGGAACCCCGCTTCGCCGAGCGGGCCGCCGCCCTCGGCGGCTACGACATCACGGCACTCGGGCGGGTGGTGCACAACGCCTGAGCAGGCGGGCAGGCGCCGCCCTCACCATCCCAGCCAGCGGCGCAGCCGCTGCCCCGTCGTCGGCGCGCGGTGCTCGGAGGCCGGGCTCGCCTTCCCCGAGAGCCGCGCCGCGGCCTCCTTCAGCGGCGCGATGATGGCCTCCAGATGGTGCTGGCAGAGCGGACGGTTGAGGGCGCCGGGACACTGGGCCATCAGCAGGCCGCAGTGGTAGAAGGCGGTGTCCAGGCAGGGGGAGACGTCCTTCATGGGGCCGGCCTGCCGACGGCAGCGCTGGAGCTCGCCAAGCAGCAGGCTCATGGTCTGCGCGTCCAGCCAGCAGGGCGTGTCGTCCTGCCGGGTGGAGCAGGTCACCGAGTGCTGGATCGCCTGGAAGGAGACCTGCAGGAAGACGCAGGCGTAGTAGAGCTGGGAGCGTTCCGCGGTCATAGCGCACCATGAGGCTCAAATGAGAGTGAATATCATTCTGGCCATTGGGGCGGAGAAGTCAACCAGAGGCGGCCTACAGGAGGCGAGCTAGCGGTTGGGCGGGTTGCGGGTGCCCGGCATGCCCCCGAGGCGGCGGCGCAGGGCGGCCTTGCCCATCATGTGGGCGCTGACCGGGGCGGTGGCGAACAGGAAGATCGTCACCAGCGCCTCCTGCACCGAGACGCCGTCCTGCTGGTGGCTGAAGTAGAGCAGCGAGCCGATCAGGGTGCAGCCAACGCCCAGGGTGCTGGCCTTGGTGGGGCCGTGCAGCCGGGTGTAGAAGTCCGGCAGCTTGGCCAGTCCCCAGGAGCCGATCAGCGCCACCAGGGCCCCGATCAGCAGGAAGGCAGCGATGACGAGCTGCAGCATCACCGGCATGTCGAGGGCGCTCATTCGATCACGTCCCCCCGCACCAGGTACTTGCTCATGGCCACGGTGCCGATGAAGCCCATCAGCGCGATCAGCAGCGCCAGCTCGAAGAGCACGCCGAGTCCCATGCGCAGGTCGGCCAGCACGATCAGCGCGATGCTGTTGATCATCAGGGTGTCCAGCGCCAGGATCCGGTCGACGATGTCCGGGCCGATGGCCAGCCGGTAGAGGTTCAAAAGGGCGGCGACGGCGAAGAGCGTCATGGCGATGGGGATGACGATGGCGATCATCGGAAGATCTCCTCCAGGGGCTGCTCGTAGCGCGTGCGAATGGTGGCGATGGCCTCGGCCTCGTCCTCGAGATGCAGGGCGTGGATCAGCAGGGTGTTGGCCTCGGCGTCGTGGTGGAGCGAGACGGTGCCCGGGGTCAGCGAGATGGTGCTCGCCAGCAGGGTGATGGCGAAGTCGTCGTCCAGCGCCAGTGGGTAGGTGAAAAAGCCCGGCCGCAGCTGCCGGGTGGGACGCAGGATGCGCAGCGCCACCACCAGGTTGGAGCGCAGGATGTCGACCAGCAGCACCCCCAGGTAGCGCAGCAGCGGCAGCGGGCGGCGGATCTTCGCCTCCTCGGGCCAGAAGGCGTGGGTCACGATGGGGATCGCCACCCCCAGGGCCAGCCCCAGCAGGGCATGGGCGACGCTTAGGTCGTTGACCATCAGCAGCCAGAGCAGGGCCAGGAACAGCGAGAAGAGCGGGTGCGGCAGCCAGAACTGCCGGGAGCGGACGTTCGGCGTCATGGCGAGACCTCCGGGGCGAGGGCCAGCGTCTCCGGCAGCATGGCGGCGATGTAGGCCTCGGGCGTCAGCAGCTGCTCGGCGGTCAGCGCCAGATACCCCATCACCGGCTCGCCCAGCGCCGCGAGCACGCCGTTGAGGGCGACCAGGGCACAGACGACGGCCAGGCAGCCGCGATCCAGCGGGCGCGGCGCCGTGGCGGGCCCGGGGCGCCAGAACCAGCGGCTGCCGGTGCGGCTGACGGCGATCAGGGTCAACAGCGCCGCGGCCAGCAGCAGGGCCCACAGCCAGAGCCCGCGCGGCTCGTCGGCGCTCGCCTGGAGGATCCACACCTTGCTGACGAAGCCACCGAACGGCGGCAGGCCTACCGCGGCGATGGCGGCGAGGAAGAACAGGCCGCCGAGCAGGGCGCGATGGCCCATGGGCGCCTCCACCGAGAAGCGGTCGTAGCCCTCCTCGCGCTGCTGGCCCAGCAGGTCGGCGAGCAGGAAGAAGGCGGCTGCCATGCCGGTGCTGTGGATCAGGTAGAAGAGCGCGGCGCCCAGCGTCGCCGGGGTGACGAGGCTCAGGGTGGCGAGCAGGGTGCCCACCGAGATGATCACCAGGTAGGCGGTCAGGGTGCGCAGGCTGTCCGAACCGAGCACCCCGACGCCGCCCAGCGCCAGGGTCAGCAGGGCCAGCGGCCAGAGCCACTGCCAGGCGGCGGCGTTGACCGGCGCCTCGCCGAGCCCGAAGACCAGCAGGAAGACCCGCAGGATGGCGTAGATGCCGACCTTGGTCATGATGGCGAAGAGCGCGGCGACCGGGGCGCTCGAGGCCGAGTAGGCGCGGGGCAGCCAGAAGAGCAGCGGCAGGATGGCGGCCTTGATGCCGAACACCACCAGCAGCACCATGCTGGCCGCCGCCAGCAGCGGCGCGTCGCCCGGCGGGGCGGCGGCCACCTCGAGCGCCAGGTCGGCCATGTTGAGGGTGCCGGTGAGCCCGTAGAGGGTGCCCAGGGCGATCAGGAACAGCGCCGAGCCCACCAGGTTGATGATCACGTAGTGCAGCCCGGCGCGGCTTCGGGCCCGCCCGCCGCCGTGGAGCAGCAGCGCGTAGGAGGCGATCAGCAGGATCTCGAAGAACACGAAGAGGTTGAACAGGTCGCCGGTGAGGAAGGCGCCGTTGAGGCCGGCCAGCTGGAACTGGAAGAGGGCGTGGAAGTGCGCCCCTCGGCGGTCGATGCCGCGGCTGGCGTAGAGCAGGCAGGCGAGCCCCAGCAGGGCGGTCAGCGCCAGCATCAGGGCGCTGAGGCGGTCGAGGATCAGAACGATGCCGAAGGGCGCCGGCCAGTCGCCGGCATGGTAGAGCCGATACTCCCCGCCGCCCGCCGCGACCAGGGCCCAGGCGCCCAGCCCCACCAGGCCCAGGGTGCTGGCGAGGCCGACCAGGCGCTGCACGCCGAACGGCAGCCGATAGAGCAGCAGCAGGCTCGCCCCGGTGATCAGCGGCAGCAGGATCGGCAGGATCAGCGCGTGGTTCATAGGCGATCCTCGTCGGGGTTCTCGCCGTCGACGTGGTCGTTGCGCAGCTCCACCGCGGCCTTGAGGGCCAGCACCACCACGAAGGCGGTCATGGCGAAGCCGATGACGATGGCGGTCAGCACCAGGGCTTGGGGCAGCGGGTCCGCCGAACGGTCGGTGAGGCCGACGATGGCCGGCGCCCCGGCAACCAGCCGCCCCGAGGCGAACAGGTAGAGGTTCACGGCGTGGGAGAGCAGGGTCAGGCCCAGGATCACCGTGAAGGTCCGCGCCCGCAGCAGCAGGTAGACCCCGCAGGTGGTCAGCACGCCCAGCGTCATCGCGTAGAGCAGTTCCATCAGCCGATCTCCTTGCCGGGGCCGGCCACCGTCATCAGCTTGCCGAGGTTGGCCAGCACCAGCAGCGTCGCCCCGACCACGGTGGCATAGACGCCGAGGTCGAAGAGCATGGCGGTGGCCAGCTCGAACTCGCCGACCAGCGGCAGGTGAAAGTGCCCGTGGGCCGAGGTGAGGAATGGATGGTCGAACAGCCAGCTGCCGAGCCCCGTGGCCACGGCGATCAGCAGGCCGGCCCCGATCAGCGGCCGGAAGGCGGTCAGCATGCGCGCCTGGGCCCAGACCAGCCCACCCGCCATGTACTGCAGCGTGAAGGCCACGGCGGTGATCAGCCCGGCGATGAAGCCGCCGCCGGGCAGGTTGTGGCCGCGCAGGAAGATGTAGGCCGAGACCAGCAGGGCGATCGGCAGCACCAGCCGGGCCACGGTGCTAAGCATGATCGGGTGCGGCTCGGCCACCCAGTGCCCGGGCTGGGTGTCCACGACCCGTTCCTTGAGGTGCAGGTCGCGGGTGAAGGCGAAGACCGCCACCGCCGCGATGCCGAGCACGGTGATCTCGCCCAGGGTATCGAAGCCGCGGAAGTCCACCAGGATCACGTTGACCACGTTGGTGCCGCCCCCGCCGGGCACGCTGTTGGCGAGGAAGAAGTCGGAGATGGTGTGCTGCGGGCGGGTCAGGATGGCGAAGCTGAAGGCCGCCACCCCGCCGCCCACCAGGCCGGCGATGGCGAGGTCCCGGCCCATCCTTGCGCGCGTCGACTCCCGGGGCGACTGCTGGGGCAGGAAGGAGAGCGCCAGCATCATGATCACCACCGCCATCACCTCCACCATCAGCTGGGTCAGGGCCAGGTCCGGCGCCGAGAAGCGCGCGAAGGCGACGGTCACGAAGAGCCCGGTCACCCCGAGCAGCAGCAGGGCCGGCAGCCGGTAGTGGTGGAAGACCACCACGCCGATGGCCGCCAGGCAGAGCAGGGCGGCGGCGAGCACGGTCAGCGGGTCGAGCGGCCCCAGCGGCACCCCGCCGCTCCAGCGCGCCACGGCGAGCAGCTCCACGCCGACCAGCACCACCACGGTGACCATGATGAAGGTCAGGTAGCGCTGCAGCGAGCCGTTCTCGAGCTGGAAGACGCGGCGCTGGGAGCGTTCGGTGGCGCGGCGCATGACCCAGTCGAAGATCTCCTTGGCATCCACCTCGGGCAGGCGGGCGTGGAGGCAAAACAGCGGACCGCGGATCGCGTAGAAGAGGGCGCCCCCGGCCAGGGCGACGAGGCTCATCAGCCCCGTCCGGGAGCCGCCGAGCGCCCCGAAGTCGAAGGCGGCAAGCTCGGCCTGGCGCGCGGCCTCGAAGGCCGGGTGGACGAGCGTCGCGTAGAGCCCCTGGGGCGCGAGGCCGACCACCAGCGTGGCCAGGACCGGCAGCGCGATGGGTACGAGGGCCGCCCGGCGGGGCTCGCGGGGCGGCCAGACCGGCAGGTCGATGGGCTTCCCGTTGAAGTAGACGTTATGGAAGATGCGAATCGAGTAGGCCACCGAGAAGAGCCCGGCCAGGGTGACCCAGACGGGGATCACCAGCGCTGCCCACTCCGGCGTGACCACCCTCAGGCTCTCGCCGAACAGCATCTTCTTGCTCACGTAGCCGCTCATCAGCGGCAGGCCGGCCATGGCGGCGGCGGGAATCGCCGAGAGCACCATCAGCGACGGCATGAAGCGCCACATGCCGTTGATGCGGCGCATGTCGCGGGTGCCGGTGGCGCGATCCACGTAGCCCGCCATCATGAACAGCGGCGCCTTGAACAGCGCATGGCAGACCAGGTGGAAGAGCGCCGCCGCCAAGGCCATGGGGGTGCCCAGGCCCAGCAGCAGCATGATCAGCCCCAGGTGGGAGACCGTGGAGTAGGCCAAGAGCCCCTTCATGTCGTGCATGAACATGGCCACGAAGGCGCCCACCATCAGCGTCACCATGCCGGTCAGGGTGACCAGGTGGAACCACAGCTCGGTGTCGGCCAGGGCCGGGTGCAGCCGGGCGAGCAGGAACAGCCCCGCCTTGACCATGGTCGCGCTGTGCAGGTAGGCGGAGACCGGAGTCGGCGCCGTCATGGCGTGGGGCAGCCAGAGGTGGAAGGGGAACTGCGCCGACTTGGTGAAGGCGCCGAGCAGGATCAGGTTGAGCATCAGCCCATAGTGCTCGTGGCCGCGGATCCGCTCGCCGGCCTCTAGCACCACCGAGAGCTCGTAGCTGCCGGCGGCCTGGCCCAGCAGCACGATGCCGGCGAGCAGCGCCAGGCCGCCGCCGCCGGTGATCACCAGCGACATCCGCGCGCCCAGCCGTGCCGCCTGGCGGTCGCTGTGAAAGCCGATCAGCAGGAAGGACACCAGGCTGGTCAGCTCCCAGAACACCAGCATGAACAGCAGGTTCTCGGCCAGCACGATGCCGAGCATCACCGCCATGAACGCAAGCACCAGGGTGAAGAAGCGGGCGGCCGAGGCGCTGCCCTCGAAGTAGTAGCGCGCGAAGAGCAGGATCGCGGCGCCGATGCCGGTGATCAGCAGGGCGAACAGCAGGCCCAGGGCATCGAGGCGCAGCGCCAGGTTCAGCCCCAGCGAGGGCAGCCAGGCCAGCTCGGCAATGAGCGTCTCGCCGCCCGTGACCCGCGGCAGCAGGCTCAGCAGCAGCGCAAGGCTCGAGAGGGCGGGCAGGGCGGCCAGGCCGGCGAGCCGTCGGCAGGAGGCGCGACGGCAAAGCGCCGGCAGCAGGGCGCCGAGCAGCGGCAGCAGGAGGATCAGGGCCAGTATCATGCGGGCGTGTCCGGCTATCGGCCGGCGGCGTGCTCGGGGGCGTGAGGCTGCGTCTCTCCGCGGCCTGGCGCGGGCTTATTGAGGAGGGCGGCTCGAGGTTCGGCGATCGTCCCTGTCATGGTGCAGGCTCCCTGAAGCGCGCGGGTCCGGCGCTGTCGCGACCGGCCTCTTCACTATAGCGGGCGGGCCTGTCACTGCCCGTGTCGGGCGTCAACGCTTGGCGCCTCGCGAGGCAGGAGGGCCGCATCACCACAATGCATGTCTCTTTCTGGCGACATCGGCGTCGCGACTGCGCCACATGGGGGAGATGGTTCTCGTCCGTTAGAATGGCGATTCTTCATTCTCCATCCATCGAGAGAGCCTATGACCCGTCGAGTCCTCCTGCTGTCCCTCCTGCTGATCGCCATGACCGCGATGGCGGGCTGTAGCTACACGCCGGCGCGGATCACCTCCGAGCCGTTGATCGAGTTCGGCGACCACCACGACGGCCACGACCACGATCGCTATCGTCACGGCGGCGGCTTCTGCCCGCCCGGCCAGGCGAAGAAAGGGCGCTGCTGATCCGGCAGGCCCGTTCGTGACCAGACGGGAGTGAGCGTCATGAACCGTTCCAGAACGGCGGGGTGTGTGGTGCTGCTGGCCGGCGCCCTGCTCCTGGCGGGGTGCAGCTATACGCCACCCCGCATTCTCTCCGAGCCGCTGATCGAGATCGATGGCGATCATCGCGGCCACCCCCATCGTCATGAGCGCCACGCTCACCGCGATGACTATCGGCACTATTCGCGGCACGACGCCTGGCACGACGACCACCATGATCGCGACCGCTACCACGATGGCCGGCGCTACCGTGACCACCATCGACGCTCGCGTTTCTGCCCGCCCGGCCTGGCGATGCAGGGGCGCTGCTGAGCGGGCGCTATCCGTTCCTACCCAGTTCTCCCCCTCATTTCATCAGATCTCACAGGGCCTCTAGGGGTGGGGCTGCGAGGCGTGATATCGCCGAGTGGTCGACATCCCGCTTCAGCGGGTGTCACGGCGCCCTCTGCGGCGGAAGGGGCGAGGGCGAACCCAGATCCAGCTGAGGATAACGAGGCTGGCAAATAACGTATAGGCGACGGTGAAGACCCAGGCGGGGGCCTGATAGTACAGCAGCTCGTGCAGCCAGTAGGCGATGAAGGAGCCGGTATACACGATATCTCCTGCCTTCTCCCGCAGCGCCATCTCCCAAGCGGTAAGAGGGCAGAGCGCGCCCAGCCAGGCCTGCAGCACCACGATGCCGATCGCCACCAGATGCGCAAGGCGGAACCCGGGATGACGCACCCAGTGCCAGGCGCGCCCCTTGCCGACCAGCGTCAGCGCCAGTCCCAGCACCACGAACAGCACGAAGGCCGCGTGAACCACCAGGATGGCGTCCGCCGCCAGGGAATAGAGCAGGCGAGGTTCCATGGTGTCACGCCTCTCACGGGGTCGTTACGCTTAGAGAGCTAGCAGCCAGGCCTGGCGCAGGGCCTCCTCGAGTATCGAAAGCCGGCCCGGCACCAGGGCGTCTTCCACGGCGGTGAGAAACAGCGCTGGCCGCGGTCGATGGGAAGGCCCCGGTATTACAGGCTGTCCTGCTGGTGAGGGGGCGTGATCCCGAGGCGTTTCATGCGCCGGTAGATGGTCGGTCGTGACAGGCCGAGCTCGCGGGCCACGGCGCTGATGTTCCACTGCTTGCGTCGCAGGGCCTCGTGGAGTGGATCCATGGCGCGTGACACCGCTGATCGATCGGAGATGCGCCCATCGGGCGTCTCGGTGGGGCGTGCCGCCGGATGCGCTAAGTGTCCGCTGATGCATTCCTCCGGCAGATCGCCGACCACGACCTCATTTCCCTCGCAGGTGGCCAGGGCATAACGCAGGGCGTTGTGCAGCTCGCGAATGTTGCCCGGCCAAGGGTAGGCGAGCAGGGCGCTCATGGCATCACCGCGCAACCTTATTCGTGAGTCGCCGCGCTCGGTCTTCAGGTCCTCGAAGAGCCGTCGGATCAGGTAGCCCTGGTCTGCTCGGTCACGTAGCGGTGGCAGACGCAGGCTGGCGCCGTTCAGCCGATAGAAGAGGTCCTCTCGGAAGCGGCCGGCGTCGATCAGGGTGCGCAGATCGCGGTGGGTAGCCGCCACGACGCGCAGATCGACCTTGATCGGCTGGCTGGCGCCGATGGGCAGCACCTCCTGCTCGGCCAGCACGCGCAGCAGCCGGGTCTGCAGCTGTAACGGCATGTCGCCGATCTCGTCGAGGAACAGGGTGCCGCCGCTGGCCTGGGCAATCAGCCCCTTCATGCCCTTGCTGTTGGCGCCGGTGAAACTGCCGGGCTCGTAGCCGAACAGCTCGCTCTCGATCAGCGACTCGGGCATGGCGGCGCAGTTGATCGCCACGAAAGGCTGGTTGCGGCGCCGGCTGGAGTCGTGCAGCGCCCTGGCCATGCGTTCCTTGCCGGTACCGGTCTCGCCGATCACCAGCAGGTTGATCGGCTCGTTGCGCAGCCTGGCGGCGCGGGTCAGTGTGTCGCGCATCGCCGGGTCATCGTCGGCCAGGGCCTCCAGAGGGGCCAGGCTGCTGTCGCCTGGGCGCGGTTGGCCGCTGGGGGCGCGGCGGCGCTGAGGTTCAAGCAGGGTGGCGAAGTGCAGCTCGTGATGGCGGTGGGTGCGGAAGGCCCGCACGCGGTCGTCGCCATAGCGGTGAAGGTCGAGCACGTCGTCGATCTCGGCGTCGATAAGGTCCTGAATGTGCCAGGCCTTGAACGGCCTCGCCTCACCCGCGCCGGCCAGTGGCAACTCGTGATGGCGCAGAAGCTTGCGGCCGGCGGTGTTGGCGGCCAGCAGGGTGCCGTCCTCCTCGATGGCGATCAGGTAGCGCCGGTTGATCTGGACGAACTCCCGAGAGCGGTCCAGGCAGACGATGTGGTAGCCGCTGTAGCGCTGCAGGAAGTAGGCGTCCTCGATCATCCGCGCATAGTGCTTGACCACTTGCAGGGCGAAGGTCTGGGAGGTCTTGGATTCCGGAGAACGATAGGCGGAGATGTCCAGCACCGCCAACAGCTGGCCGTCGGGGTCGAAGATTGGTGCTGCCGTGCAGGTCAGGCGGATATGGTGGGCACTGAAGTGATCGCTGTGGTGACAGGTCAGCGGCACCTTCTCCTGGATGCAGGTGCCTACCGCGCAGGTGCCGGCGTGCTCCTCGCTCCAATCGGCACCCAGATAGAGACCGGTGCGCTGGTGCTCGAACTGGGCGCTTCTCGCGCCAAGGAACTGCACGGCGATGCCTCTGGCATCGGTGAGCAGCACCACATAATCCAGCGGCATCACCTGGCGATAGAGTTGCTCCACCCCGGCCCGGGCCACCTGGATCAGGGCGTCGGCCTGGTCCTGGTGCTCGCGCAGGGTGCGGTCGGGGACATAGCGCGGAGGGCTGGGTGCTGCCGGATCGAGGCCGTAGCGGTCGATGCAGCGACGCCAGGAACGCTCGATGACTGCGTTCTCGTCGGCGCCTGGATGCTCGCGTGCCTGCAGGATGGTCTGCACGTGTTGTCGTTGTGCCTGGGCGGTGCTCATGGTCATGGCCTGTGGCCGGCAAGCCGGCGTGTCAGGGTATTGTCGTTGTCCTGTCATTCAAGGTACGCCCCGGAGAAGCCAACGGTGATTCGACCTTGGTCTCCCCCATTACACCTGTAACACCTCCTGTAAACGGGATTGTCACGCCGAGTGTAATAGTCGCCGTTCACCACGGCCTGGGAGACGTTTGTCTCCGTGCTTTTCTGCTAGTTTTCTCTTTTATAAACAATAACTTGATATTTTCCGGCTCGTTTTGGCATGGAATCTGCGAGGGGAGAGGTGTGCGGCCCAATGGCCGCTCTGGCTGACCACCGGCGCGACGATCGCGCCGCACAATAAACAGGAGCCACGCCATGACCTCTTCTCCCAAGGCGATGCCGCTGAGCCGGCGTCGCTTCCTCAGCCTCACCGGCCAAGGCGCGTTGCTTGCCGGCGCGGCGCTCGGCGCCGGCGGCCTCTGGCCACGCTGGGCCCTGGCCGAACCCGACCTCGCCGCCGGCCTGCTGCGCATGGGCCGTGACATCTATCCCCACGATGCCATTCCCGACACCTACTACCTCACCCCCCTCGAGCCGCTGCTGGAGAATCACCGGGCATTGATCGCCGACGGCCTGGCCGAGCTCAACCGGCGGGCGCGTGACGCCCATGGGAAGGACTACGGCGACATCGGCGAGGAAGCCGACCGGGCGACGCTGCTGCGCGAGATCGAGGACAGCGACTTCTTTCAGACGGTGCGGGGCACCCTGGTGGTGGGGCTCTACGACAACCCCGCGCTCTGGGAGACGCACTTCGGTTACGAGGGGTCGTCGTGGCAGCAGGGGGGATACCTCCATCGCGGCTTCGATGACCTGAAGATCGACTGGCTGTGACGCCCGATATCCCGGTGTGACCCGATAACAACAACCGATTCGAGAGGAAACACGCCATGGCAACACGTTTCGACTATGACGATGACAGCGTGGTGGTGATCATCGGCTCAGGGGCCGGCGGCGGCACCTTGGCCCATGCCCTGGCCAAGAAGGGCATCGACAGCGTGGTGCTGGAGGCCGGCAAGCGCTACCAGATGAACGACATCGAGAATGACGAATGGGAGATGTTCAAGAAGATCTCCTGGCTCGACGAGCGCATCACCGCCGGCCCCCGCCAGCTCACCGAGACCTTCCCCGGCCTGCCGGCCTGGATCGTCAAGGGGGTGGGCGGCAGCACCATCCACTGGGCCGGCGTCTCGCTGCGCTTCCAGCCCCATGAATTCAAGCTGCACAGCGAGATCGGCGATCTCGAGGGTGCCAACCTGCTGGACTGGCCGATCTCCTACGAGGACCTCGAGCCCTACTACGTGAAGGCCGAGCGCCACATGGGGGTCACTGGGGACTCCACCGGCATGCCCTATCACCAGTGGAACAACAACTTCAAGGTGCTGGCCGCCGGCGCCGAGCGTATCGGCTATACCCAGCTGCGCGCAGGCCCCATGGCCATCAACACCGAGGAATACGACGAACGCGGCCGCTGCATGCAAGCCGGTTTCTGCATGCAAGGCTGCCGCTTCGGTGCCAAGTGGTCGACCATGTACACCGACATTCCCCGCGCTGAGGCCAGCGGGCACTGCGAGGTGCGGCCGCGCTCCATGGCCCTGAAGATCGAGCACGACAACCAAGGCAGAGCCTCGGCGGTGGTCTATGCCGATGGCAACGGCAACCAGCATCGCCAGCGGGCCAGGGCGGTGTGCGTCGCCGGCAACTCCATCGAGTCGCCGCGACTATTGCTTAACTCCCACTCCTCGATGTTCCCGGATGGTCTGGCCAACTCCTCCGGCCAGGTGGGGCGCAACTACATGACCCACGCCACCAGCTGCATCTTCGGCGTGATGCCCAAGCCCGTGCACATGCATCGTGGCACCACCTTCGCCGGCATCATCTCCGACGAGGCTCGCCTCGATCAGTCCCGGGGCTTCGTCGGCGGCTACACCCTGGAGGTGATGTCGCTGGGCGTGCCCTTCTTCGCCAAGTTCATGGACCCCACCAATGCCGGCTGGGGACGGGATATCACCTCCGCACTGGACAAGTACGACCATCTCTCCGGGGTATGGATCTGCGGTGAGGATCTGCCGATGGAGGGCAACGGGATCACCCTGCACGACACCAAGAAGGATCAGTACGGCCTGCCGGTCCCCGTCGTCTACAAGGGCGATCATCCCAACGACGCGAAGCTGCGCAGCCATGGCGAGCAGCAGGCGCGACGCTGCTACGAGGCCGCCGGCGCCGAGCGCATCTTCAAGGTGCCGGACTTCCCCACCAGCCATAACGTCGGTACCAACCGCATGAGTGCCCGGCCCGAGGACGGGGTCGTCAACCAGTGGGGCCAGACCCACGACATCGACAACCTCTTCATCTCCGACGGCAGCCAGTTCACCTCGAGTGGGGCCGAGAACCCGACCCTGACCATCGTCGCCTTGGCGCTGCGTCAGGCCGATCACATCGCCGAGCGCATGCAGCGCCAAGAACTCTGAGCGGAGGATTTCCCATGCAACCGACCAACGACCAGCGGCTCTGGATGTACCGTCAGATGGTGACCAGCCGTTATCTCGAGGAATGCATCGAGACGATCTACATGGAAGGCAAGACGCCGGTCTTCAACATGGCCAAGGGGCCGATTCCTGGCGAGATGCACCTCTCCAACGGCCAGGAACCCTGTGCGGTGGGGGTCTGCGCCCACCTCGACGCCGAGGACGTCGTCATCGCCACCCACCGGCCGCACCATATCGCCGTGGCCAAGGGCGTCGACCTCAATGCCATGGTCGCCGAAATCTTCGGCAAGGCCGGCGGTCTCTCCGGTGGCCGTGGTGGCCACATGCACATCTTCGATGCCGACGTGAACTTTTCCTGCTCGGGAATCATCGGCGAGAGCCTGGGGCCGGCGGCCGGCGCCGCCCTGTCCCGGAAGCTGCAGGGCAAGCCCGGCGTGGCGGTGGCCTTTCTGGGCGAGGGGGCAGCCAACCAGGGCGCTTTCCACGAGGCCCTGAACCTGGCGGCGGTCTGGCAGCTGCCCGTGGTGTTTGTGATCGAGGACAACGCCTGGGGCATCTCGGTGGCCAAGCAGGCCTCCACCGCGGTGCCGCGCAACGACCTGCGCGCCAGCGGCTACAACATGCCCGGGATGCATGTCGCCGATAACGACGTCGAAGGCGTGTTCGCCGCTGCCGGCGAGGCCATTGCCCGGGCCCGTGACGGCCAAGGACCGACCCTGATCGAGATCGAGACCTCACGGCTGGCCGGTCACTTCATGGGGGACAGTGAGGACTATCGGCCCAAAGGGGAGAAGGCCGGGCTTCAGAGTCATGATCCCATCCCACGGTACCGCAGGATGCTTCTGGAAGACGGTGTGCTTGACGAGGCCGCCGACAGCCGCCTGGTCGACGAAGCGCACGAACGTGTCGAGGCGGCCATCCGCTTCGCTCGGGAGAGCGATTTTCTTCCCGCCGAGGCGGCCCTCGAGACCGTCTTTGTCTGATTGCCACGATGAATCGAAAACGACAATCAGGAGAAAAGTCATGAATATGATGCAAGCGGCAGTCTGGTACCGCGCCAAGGACCTCCGCGTCGAAATGGTCGAGGTTCCGACCCTCCAGGAGCCGCACCAGGTCAAGGTGAAGATCGCGGCCTGCGGCATTTGCGGCAGCGACCTTCACGAGTACAGCGCCGGCCCCATCTTTATCCCGGTCGATGCCCCGCATCCTCTTAGCCAGCAGCAGGCCCCCATCATCATGGGCCACGAGTTCGCCGGTGAGGTCGTGGAAGTGGGCAAGTGTGTCACCCGAGTCAAGCCGGGAGACCGAGTCGCCATCGAGCCCATCCTTTCGCCCAATCGAGATGGCCAATATCTCATGGAGCGCTACAACCTGACGCCGTTGCTGGGTTTCCATGGGCTCTCGGGCGGCGGCGGCGGATTCTCAGAATATACGGTCGTCGGCGAGCACATGGTTCACCCCCTGCCGGATGACCTCTCCTATGAACAGGGGGCACTGATCGAGCCGGCTGCCGTCGGCCTGCATGCAGTGCGTCAGAGCGCGCTGAAAGCCGGTGACAGTGCCGTGGTATTCGGTGCGGGCCCAATCGGTTTGATGATCATCGAGGCGCTCAAGGCCGCCGGGGCTGCCAGGATCGTGGCCGTGGAGCCCTCGGACTCGCGCCGGCGTAAGGCGAGCGAGCTGGGTGCCCAGGTAGTGGACCCCCGAGAGCAGGACGCGGTAGAGCGGGTGCATGCCTTGACGCAGGGTGGCGCCGACTTCGCCTTCGAGGTGACCGGCATTTCCGCCGTGCTGGACCAGGCAATCAACGCCACCCATGCCGGCGGCGAGACAGTGATCGTCAGCATCTGGGAAACCGAGGCGGCCTTCCAACCCAACGACCTGGTGATCAAGGAGCGCACCCTGAAGGGCATCATCGCCTACCGGCATATCTATCCCGCCGTGATGGCCCTGATGCAGCAGGGCTATTTTCGCGCCGATGACCTGATCACCGCACGTATTGTGCTGGACGAGGTGGTCGAGCAGGGGTTCGAGGCCCTGCTCAATGACAAGTCGCACATCAAGATCATCGTACGTCCCGGCCAGCGGCCGGGCGAAGGAGTCATGTCATGAATACTGCCACCGGCTCTCGCAAGCTGACCATCGCCCGGGCCATGGCCGAGGCCACGGCCCAGGAAATGCGCCAGGACCCATCGGTCTTCGTAATGGGCGAGGACGTGGGCCCACTCGGCGGTGTTTTCGGTAACACTCGGGGCCTGCATGAGGAGTTTGGATCCGAGCGTGTGCGCGATACCCCGATCTCCGAGACCGCCTTCATCGGCGCTGCCGTGGGCGCCGCCTCCGATGGCATGCGCCCCATCGTCGAGCTGATGTTCGTCGACTTCTTCGGCGTGTGCATGGACGCCATCTACAACATGATGGCCAAGAACACCTACTTCTCCGGCGGCAAGGTCAAGGTGCCGATGGTGCTGATGACCTCCACCGGCGGTGGCTATTCCGATGGTGGCCAGCACTCCCAGTGCCTCTACGGCACCTTCGCCCACTTGCCGGGCATGAAGGTGGTGGTGCCGAGCAACGCCTATGACGCCAAGGGTCTGATGACCGCGGCGATCCGTGACGACAACCCGGTGGTCTTCATGTACCACAAGTCGCTGCAGGGCATGGGCTGGCTGGGCACCGAGAAGGGCGCCACCGTGGCGACGCCTGAGGAGCCCTACACCGTCGAGATCGGCAAGGCCTCTGTGGTCAGGCAAGGCAGCGACCTGACCCTGGTCAGCCTCGGCGCCGGCGTCCACCATTGCCTGCGCGCCGCCAGGGCTCTCGAGACGGAGGGCTTCGACGCCGAGGTCGTCGACCTGAGAAGCCTTGTGCCGCTGGACCGCGAGACGGTGCGCGCCTCGGTGGCCAAGACCGGGCGTCTCATCGTGGTCGATGAGGACTACCACAGCTTCGGCGTCAGCGGCGAGATCATCGCCAGCGTGGTCGAACACGACCATCGCCTCAAGGCCGCCCCGGCCCGGGTTGCCTACCCGGATATCCCGATCCCCTTCGCGCCGACGATGGAGCAGTGGGCCCTGCCCAATGCCGACAAGATCGTCGCCGCCTTCCATCAAATGCTGCGAAACCACTGATCGAGGAGAGACCCATGAACACTGCGATTACCGTACCCGAGGACCTCTGGGAAGGCGACGGTGAAGGCGTGATCACCGCCTGGCTGGTCGACGATGGCAGCGAGGTCGCCCAGGGTGACCTGGTGGCCGAGGTCATGGTCGAGAAGGCCCAGTACGAGATCGAGGCCCCGGCCTCTGGAGTGCTGACCATCGCCAAGCAGGAAGACGAGGTGATCGCCAAGGGCACCTCTATCGCCAGCCTGGAAGCCTGAGGAGATTCACCATGCCACTCGACACCCACAAGACCGCCGCCCCCGAGGGGGCGGTTCACTTGCCCGCGGGCGGCAGTCGTGCCCCCCGCGAGATTCCGCTGCGCGGCATGCGCGGCATGATCGCCACCAAGATGCGCGAGAGCCTGCAGGCGTCGGCCCAGCTGACCCACCATGCCAGCGCCGAACTTGGTGCCCTTCAGGCCCTGCGTCGCCATTGCCGGGGCGCCGGACTGCCGCCGCCCTCAGTACAGGACCTGCTGCTGCGCCTGGTGGTGCAGACGCTTGCCGAGTTCCCGGCGCTGAACGCGACCCTTGAGGACAACCGCATCACCGAGCACCCCGGGGTGCACCTGGGAATCGCCGTGCCGCTGCCTGACGACCTGCTGGTGGCCCCGGCGTTGTTCGATGCCCAATCGGTCGAACTGGGGGCACTGCCCGGTGCACGACGCGACCTGGTGGAGCAGGCCCGCGCCGGGAAACTATCGGTCCGTGAGCTGACCGGGGCCACCTTCACGATCTCCAACTTGGGGCGCTCCCGGGTGCACCATTTCACGCCGATCCTCAACCTGCCCCAGGTGGCGATTCTTGGCATCGGTGGCATCGAGGCGCGGGTGGTGCCCGACGCCGAGGGCGGCGTTCGGTCGGCCGAAGTGATCGGCCTGTCACTGACCTTCGATCATCGCGCGGTCAATGGCGCCCCGGCGGCTGCCTTTCTCGATAGTCTGATCGAGCGCATCGAGAGCCTCGCGCCCGATGCCTTTGATCATGAACTGTGCTGCTGACCCGGGGGAAACATGGCCGTTCCGCTAGAGCTCTCCAGCATGACGCTGCAACGCCCCACGGTGGAGGAGGGCCTCATCGCAGAGGAGGCCCTCCTCGATATGGTCTGCCATGGGGAGATATCACTTGGCTGGTTGGCCTGGTCGCCCCGAGACCGGGGCCTAGTGATGCCACGACGTCACGAGCGCCTGGCGCGCTTCCCCGAGGCTCGGGCACAGCTGGCCTCGATGGGTTGGCCGGTGCTGTTCCGGAACACCGGTGGCACTCCGGTGCCCCAGAGTCCTGCGGTGGTCAACCTGGCGCTGGTGATACGTTGCCGGGTAGGCAGCTCGGCGGCGCACCTCGAGTGGGGCTATCATCGCCTGGGCGATCCCTGGTGCGATTGGCTCGGTGTTCTGGGCGTGGCAGACGCTGATCTCGGCCCGGCGCCCGGTGCCTACTGCGATGGGCGCTACAACGTGCGCATCGGCGGACGCAAGCTTGTCGGCACCGCCCAGCGCTGGCGGCGAGTGCGGGGCTGTGGCGACATGGCGCTGCTGGTCCATGGTGCCATGCAGGTCGACGACACTCCCGAGGCCTTGGTAGCGGTGGTCAACGCCTTCCAGGCGGCCATCGACGACCCCCAGCGCTTCCGAGCAGCGAGCCATGTCGCCCTGCGCGACGTCCTCCCTGATCTGGCGCTCGAGGCCGCCATGCCGCGGCTCTTGGAAGGCCTGGTGGCGGGGCACGCCTTGCCCAAGGCTGCTCATGGATGCGGTTGAATGGTCCGCTTCGGCGAGGCCATCGCATGCGTTCCTTATAGCCAGCTGCCGATGCAGGCCGCGGCAACGACTTCAGTCCCCGTCACCGCCAGATATCAGGAAGAACGTGCGACATACCCGCGCCTCGACGTGTGACCTCATGCGGCTACAGGCGACTTTGTAGACCACAGCGATCGTCAGGAATGAGGCGGCTATGTGAGGCCCCATGCCAGGGTGGTGAGGCTGAATCTCCAGCCGTCCATGGAGATGCTATCTGCCGAGAGATCACTCCCGGCGAAGGCATCGGCTGGATGTCGAAACGTCCCGAGCAGCGTGACTCGCCGACCAGAAGTGGAAGCGGCACCGACTGGTGCCGCCAGGTGAGCAGTGGTGTCCGTCAGTGTCGCGGATCCCAGAGTCGACCGGGATTCTCTTCTTCGTAACTCATGCTGCCAAAGGGCACGCTGACCAGCTCAAGCTGCATGCCCCAAGGGGCCATGAAATAGACCCAGGTCAGGCCTTCCATCGGGCCTTCGGCAAAGGTGTGGGGTTCACCGAGCACCTTGACGCCCTGCTCCTTCAAATAGCCCACGGCCTGATCCATATCGTCGACATAGAAGGCGATATGGTGTCCGCCAATGTCACTGTTGCGAGGCTGCTCGGTGCGCTGGTCCGGCGCAGTGTACTCGAAGATCTCGAGGTTTGTTCCATCGCCGCAGCGCACCAGGTGGGCGGCGGGGATGGTGGCCTCGGGGTGAACGTTCAGGTTTACCTCCATCCAGTCGTCTTCGAAGGGGCCGAATGGCCCAATGGTGAAAAAGGCCTCGCAGCCGATCACCTCGACGAAAAAGTCCACGGCGGCCTGGCGGTCAGGGACAGTGAAGCCGAAGTGTTGGGGACCTTGCATGCCGGGCAGTTCGGCGACGGCTGCCTGGGTGGTGGCCGTCAGCAGCAGAGCTGCGAGGGTCCGCTTGGCGAGTGGTGCCATGGTGAGTCTCCTTTGTTGGTGGTGTTGGCGATGATCCGGATCACCACCCTGGAGATAGCAAGCCCCGTGCCAGCCGCCATCGGTCGCAGAAAGTGTGTTCAACGATCTGTTTTTGAAGGAGGAATTGACATGTGTGCCGGGGAAGGCCGTCTGGCTCGATGTCGCTGCAGTTGTCACGTGACAGGTGTCATGTGACAGGTGTTGCAGAGTGTCACGTAAACAGCCGAATGGCGTCTGTTGTAGTCGACATCGTTGTCGCCGCCGTGACACTTGGGGGGGATGGGCATCGGTTGGTTAGAATGTCGGCGGATCCACCTCTATCGGGAGCCCCTATGACTTTTCGCATGATCCTGTTCTCGACGCTGCTGATCCGGTCGACCCGCTCGTGCCAGACGGGGGCGTCATGAAGGCTCCTGGGATGGCGTTGTATATGGTACTGCTGGCCTTGTTCCTCGCCGTGACGGGCTGCAGCTATACGCCGGCGCAACTCCGCACCGAGCCGTTGATCGTGATCGACGGCGCTCATGGTGGCGACGCTCGGGGCCACCGCGCCCAGGACGATCAGGGCGAGAACGACAACGCGCAGTGAGCAGGCGGGATGGCCCGACGCTGTCTGCGCATTGCGCGTTGAGGGCGGCCGGCCGTGACGGGATCGCCACGGCCCGCTCGCTTTCGCGCCGGGCCTAGGCCTGGCGCAGCGCCTCCTCGAGTATCGACAGCCGGCCCGGCACCAGGGCATCCTCCACGGCGGTGATGCGCAGCACGTGACCGAGGCCCGGATGGGCGGGGCGGGCGATCAGCCGTCCCGCCTCGAGCAGCTCCCGGTTGACCCGCTCGGCGAGCTCGGCGCTGGGCATCTGCACGCCGATGAAGTTGGTGGCGCTGGGCAGGATCTGGGCCCCGAGATCGCTGAGCCGCTCGGCGAGGCGGGCCCGACGCTCGCGGACGGCGGCGATGTGCGCGCGGGTCTCCTCGGGGTGGTCGAGCACCACCTCGGCGGCGGCCAGGGTCAGGGTCGAGACCGCGTAGTGGATGCGCACCTTCATCATCATCGCCAGGGTCTCGGGCTCGGCGATGGCATAGCCGATGCGCAGCCCCGCCAGGCCGTGCGCCTTGGAGAGGGTGCGCAGCCGGATCACGCCGGGCAGCACCTCGCGGGAAAAGGGGCTGTCGGCGTCCTCGCGGAAGTCGTGATAGGCCTCGTCGAGCAGCAGCCAGCAGTCGTCGGGCAGCGCCTCGCGCAGTCGGCGCACGGCCGCGTCGTCGTGGAGATGGCCGCTGGGGTTGTCGGGGTTGGCCAGATAGACCAGCCGCGCCCGGTGCTCCCGGGCGGCGCTTACCAGGGCCTCGAGGTCCGGAGCCAGGCGCCCGGGCGATTCGTCGTAGGCGACCTCGACCAGTCGGCAGCCCTGGCCCCTCGCGAAGTAGCCGAAGGTGGGGTAGGTGCCGGCGGTGGCGATGACCGTGGTGCCGGGTTCGGCCACGGTGCGCAGGGCGAGGGCGATCAGGCTGTCGGCGCCGGCATCGACCAGCAGCGCCTCCACCGGCAGCTCCTGCTGCGCGGCGAGGCGCTGGCGCACGCCCAGCGCCTCCGAGTCGCCGTAGCAGTAGACGTGCTCGACCATGGCGTCGCCAAAGTGGGCGCGCAGGGCCCGGTGGGGCATGTCCAGCCCCTCGTTGGAGCCCAGGCGGTGGGGGATCTCCCGGCCGAGGCGCCGCTCCAGCACGCGGATGCCGGGGAAGGGGTTGGTCGGGCCGTCGCCGGTCAGGTGGTCGGGGAAACGGGGCATCGGGAACTCCCAGTCGGTGGTGGTGGAGGGGAGCCGCCGGACCTTGCCGGTGCCGAGGGGAGAGGGACTCGGCAGGCACAGGAGCAAGTCCTCGGCGGCGGCGATGGATCTGGCGACACCATAGCATCTGTATCGTGCCGGGCGACTCCCGCCCCGGCGGGGATCGGGCGTAGCTTGCGTTCCACGCTCCGCCTCGGCATGTTGAAGTCGTCGATGGTGACCGCGAGCCGACGATTCCCATGACCTTTCTCGATCTGCGTACCGCCACCTTGGGCCAGGAGCACGTGGCGCACGACCATGGCCATCACCAGCTGATCCTGGCCACCCAGGGCGCCACGGAGCTCTCCATCGAGGGGCAGGGGGGGCGCATCACCGGCAGCCGAGGCTGTTTGATCCCCAGCGGCCGCCATCACGACTACCGGGGAGACGGCCGCAACCGCACCTTCGTGCTCGATATCCCCGCGGACAGCCTCTCCGCGCTGCGCGATGGCGACGCGATCGAGCGGCTCTTCGATCACCCCCGTTTCTTCGGCGTGCCGCCGCGTCTCAATCGCCTGGCCGCGAGCCTGATGCGTCAGCTCGAGCTCTGCCCGGCCCTGCACAGCGAGATCGCCGCGCTGCTGCTGCGCGCCCTCTACCTGCATCTCGAGGCCGAACCCCTGTCGGCCCACCTCGAGGGCCTCGCCGCGCCGGGGATCAGCGAGCGTCTCGACCTGGCGCGGCTGGACGCCTGGATCGACCGTCACCTCGCCGACGAGATCCGCGTCGAGCGGCTGGCCGCGCTCTGCGCCCTGAGCGCCGGGCATTTCCATGCCTGCTTCCGGGAGCTGACCGGCATGACGCCTCTCGCCTACGTGCAGCGGCGACGGCTCGACCATGCCCGCACCCTGGTCATGCACAGCGACCTGAGTCTCGGCCATATCGCCTCCCTGGTGGGCTTTCGCGACCAGGGGAGTTTCTCCCGCGCCTACCGCCGTCGCTTCGCCGTCTCGCCCTCCGAGGGGCGCCGCGGCCGCTGAGCATTCCCGAGTCCCGGGCAAGCAGAGCGCAGTCCCGGGCAAGCATCCCCGCCGATGGCCTCCTAGTCTGGGGCCAGAGCCCTGGCCGGGCTTGCACCGCCGAGGTGTCCCCGGCGCCGTGACAAGGGGCCGACCGCGACAACGACAATGACAACACGATGCGAGGATGACCCATGATGCGTAAGGCACTCCCCCGAGTGGCCGCGCTGGCCTCACTGCCGCTGGCCATCGCCAGCACCCAGGCGCAGGCGCAGTCCTACGAGATGGCGATCGCCACCCTGATTCCCGAGAACCTCACCAACAACAGCATCTATCCCGGCCTGGTCCACTTCAAGGAACTGGTCGAGTCGCGCACCGACGGCGACGTCGCGGTGACGATCTTCGGCGGCGGCCAGATGGGTTCCGAGGTGGAGACCGGCTCCCAGGTCCAGGCGGGTGGACGTGCCCTGCAGTCGAGCATCCTGACCTCCGGCGCCATGTCCTCGTTCTACCCTGACTACCAGGTCGTTACCGCCCCCTTCCTGTTCGACGACTGGCGCCAGGCCTGGGCCTTCTTCGACGGCGAGTGGTTCGCCGACTTCATGTCCGGCACCGTCGAGGCCGCCGACATGCGCTACCTTGGCACCTTCGACGACGGCGGGGGCTTCGTGGCCTTCACCAACAACGAGCGGCTGATCAAGACCGTCGAGGACCTCGAGGGGCTGAACATCCGCACCGAGGAGAATCCGGCCCACGTGGCGACGATGAAGGCGCTGGGCGCCTCGGCCACGCCGCTGCCCTGGGGCGAGCTGATCACCGCGCTGGAGACGGGGCTCGCCGACGGCCAGTTCAACGCCCCGGTGATCAACACCACCTACGGGCTCGACGAGGTGACCGACTACACCACCCTGACCGGGCACGTGTACAACAGCGCCTCCTGGGTGGTCAGCGAGACCTGGTTTCAGGAGCTGCCGGAGGAGTACCAGCGGGTCATCACCAACGCCGCGCGGGAGGCGGTGACGCTGAGCCACGGGGCGTCGGCGATGCTGGCGACGGCCAGCTGGCAGAAGTCCTGCGAGCTGTTCGAGGAGTGCTACCTCATGCCGACCGACGAGCGCCAGCGCATGGCGGACATCGCCCGGCCGGCCTGGAAGAGCTGGATCGTCGATGACTTCGGTGCCGACCCGGAGCTGGTCGAGGCCATGCTCGACGAGGTGGCGTCGCTGCGCGAGTCGCTGCCGGAAGAGGCCTACCAGCGCTACGGTCAGTGATCCTTCCGCCCTCCGAGGTCGGGGCAGCCCTGGTCGGGCTGCCCTGGCCGTGTGACTGGCGTCGCCCCCGACGGGGCTCCGTTTCCCGAGCCGGATATTGCCCATGAGCCTACTCCACCAGGCCCGTCGACTCAGCGATGTCGTGAATCAACTCGTGATCGTGTTCTGCGTGAGTTGCATCCTCGGCATGCTGGCGATCTCGTTCACGGGCTTTCTCTACACGCTCTTCACCGGCGATGCCCTGAGCTGGACCTACTCCCTGGCGCGACTCTTCCTGCCCTGGATCGGCCTGCTCTCGTCCACCATCGCGCTGCACGCCGGTGAGCACGTGGCCATGACGCTGCTGGTGAAGCTGCTGCCCGACGCCCTCGTCAAGGTGGCCGCCGTGCTGACCCTTTCGGTGATGGCGATCTTCGCCCTGCTGATGATCTGGTACGGCTGGGGCTTCTTCCAGAATGCCACCCAGGTCTACATGGTCTCCGACAACATCCAGATCTCGCGCCAATGGACGGCCGCGGCCGTGCCGCTCTCCGGGGCCATCTTCCTGCTGCACCTGGTGCAGGGCTTCGGCCTGCTGGAGCACTTCATCGACGAATCGACGGTCATCGAGGAGGTGATCGGGGGCCACGAAGAGGAGCGCCGCTCATGACGCCTGCCATCCTTGCCTTCATCGTCGTGCTGCTGATCGGCGCCCCGGTGGCCGTGGTCATGGCCATCTCCGGCGTGGCCGGCGTCTACTCCCTGGGCGGGGAGCGGCTGGTGGGCATCATCGCCGATCGCATGTTCTCCGGCGTGTCGGGCTACATGCTGATCGCGGTGCCATATTTCATCTTCACCGCCGAGCTCATGAACCAGGGCGGCCTGACCCAGAAGCTGATCGCCTTCAACAATGCCCTGTTCGGCCGCGTCCGCGGGGCGCTCTCCCACGTCAACGTCACGGTCTCCCTGTTCTTCGCCGGCCTCACCGGGGCGGCGATCACCGATACCGTGGCCATCGGCAAGATCATGATCCCGGAGATGAAGAAGCAGGGCTACGATGCCGAGTATGCGGCGGCCATCACCGCCTGCTCCTCGATCATCGGGCCGATCATCCCCCCCAGCGTGGTGATGGTGGTCTATGCCACCCTGCTGCGGGACATCTCGGTGATCGACCTGTTCGCCGGCGGCATCCTGCCCGGCGTGCTGATGACCCTGGCGCTGCTTGTGACCAGCATCGTGCTGGCCTGGCTGCGCGGCTACCCCAAGCAGGGCGCCACGCCGATCCGCGTGGCGATCCTCGCCTTCCTGTCGGCCCTGCCGGCGATGCTGGTGCCGTTGATCATCCTCGGCGGCATCCTCTCGGGGATGACCACCATCACCGAGGCCTCGGGCTTCGCCGCCGTCTACGCTATCTTCATCGGCATGGTGTTCTACCGCAATCTCACCCTGCACAAGATCTGGCAGGCCCTGGTCACCACCGTGAAGTTTTCCGGCGTGGTGTTCTTCCTGCTGGCCACCTCGGCGGTGCTGGGCTGGTTCGTGACCCGCTCGGGCATCGCCCGGGAGGCGGCGGAGCTGATCACGACCCTCAGCGACGTGCCCTTCGTCCAGATCATGCTGGTGTGCCTGCTGCTGATCGTGATCGGCACCGTGATGGACGTGCTGCCGGCGCTGGTGGTGATCGGTCCGGTGGTGGTGCCGGCGATGGTGTCGCTGGGCTTCGATCCCCTGCACTTCGCGATCGTGATGATCGTCACCCTGAACATCGCCAACGTGACGCCCCCGGTGGGGATGACCCTGATGACCGCGGCCCGGATCGCCCAGGTGCCCTATGAACGGGCGATCGTCGCCTCGCTGCCGTTCTACTGCGCCTTCATTGCCGTGGTGGTGATGCTCGCGGCCTTCCCGGCGCTTTCCACCTGGATCCCGTCGCTCCTGGACTGAGGACTGCCATCGATGAAGCTCTTCTACCACCCCGACCAGCAACGCCACGCGCCGCCGACCTTCCTGCTGCGCGGCCGGGCGGTGGACTCGCCGGAGGGGCCGGTGCGCGCCGAGCTCCTGACCCGGGGCCTGGCGTCCATGGGGCTGGCGATGACACCGCCCACCCTGGTCGACGGCCCGCGGCTGCGCGAGCGCCTGGCGGCCATCCATGCCCCGCGCTATCTCGACTTCCTCGAGACCATCCATGCCCGCTGGCAGGCGCTGCCCGACGCCGCCGAGATCGTGGCGCCCAATGTCCACCCCTGCGGCGGCGGGCACCACTATCCCCGCCACCCGGTGGGGCTGGTGGGCTGGCACATGCACGACATGGCCTGCCCGATGACCGCCGACAGCTTCGCCGGCATCCTGGCCAGCGCCGCCAGCGCCGAGGCTGCCGCCGATGCGGTGATCGCCGGGGAGGACGCGGCCTATGCGCTGTGTCGTCCGCCCGGCCATCATGCCGGCCCGGAGCGTGCCGGCGGCTTCTGCTTCCTCAACAACGCGGCGCTGGCCGCCACGGTGCTGCGCGAGCGGCACGAGCGGGTGGCGATCCTCGACGTCGACCTGCACCACGGCAACGGCACCCAGGACATCTTCTACGCTCGCGGCGACGTCTGGACCGGCTCGCTGCACGCCGACCCCGCCGACTTCTACCCCTTCTTCTGGGGCGGCGCCGACGAGACCGGCGAGGGTGAAGGGGAGGGTGCCAACGTCAACCTGCCGCTGCCCCTGGGCAGCGACGGCGCGGCCTTCCTGGCCGCCCTGGATCGCCTGATCGCGCGGCTCGACGCCTTCCGGCCCGAGTCCGTGGTGGTCGCGCTGGGGCTCGATGCCCACAAGGACGACCCGCTGGCCGGCCTGGTGCTCGAGACCGAGGACTTCTTCGCCGTGGGGCGGCGCATCGCCGCCCTCGGCCTGCCCACCGTGCTGGTGCAGGAGGGGGGCTACCCCACCGAGCACCTGGGCGACAACCTGGCCGCCTTCCTTGGCGGCTTCACCGCAGCCTGACTGCCATCACGACGAGAGGCCACGCCATGACCGTCACCCATCACGACAGCAACGCCCGCATGAGCCAGATCACCGTGCACAACGGCACCGTCTACCTGGCCGGCCAGGTGCCGAGCGACCCGAGCGCCGACATGCGCGGCCAGACCGAACAGGTGCTGGCGCGCATCGACGACCTGCTGGCCCGCGCGGGGACCTCCAAGGAGCAGCTGATCGCCGCCCAGATCTGGGTGACCAGCATGGCCGAGTTCGACCAGATGAACGCTGCCTGGGACAGCTGGGTGGTGCCGGGTCGCCCGCCGGTGCGGGCCGCCGTCGAGGCCAAGCTCGCCAAGCCTGAGTGGAAGGTCGAGATCATGGTCACCGCGGCGCTTCCGGAGGGCTGAGATGCGCATCATCACCGACAGGGAAGTGGCGGCGTCGCTCGACTGGACGGCGCTGGTCGAGCGGCTGGCCACGACCTTCCGCGAGGGCGTGGAGTCGCCGCCGCGCCACCACCATGCCATGCACCGGCCGGACGGCGAGGCCACCATGCTGCTGATGCCGGCCTGGGAGCGGGCCGGCTACATCGGCATGAAGATGGTCAACGTCTTTCCGCAGAATGCCGAGCACGGCCTGCCGGCCATCTCCGGCGTCTACCTGCTCAGCGAGGGCGATCACGGGCGTCCCCTGGCCTGTCTCGACGGCGGCGAGCTGACCCGACGACGGACCGCCGCCGCCTCGGCGCTGGCCGCCCGGGAACTGGCCCGAGACGATGCCGCGACCCTGCTGGTGGTGGGCACCGGCCGGCTGGCGCCGATGGTGATCGAGGCCCACGCCGCGGTGCGTCCCATCGCGAGGGTGCGGATCTGGGGGCGCCATCCCGACAAGGCCGAGCGGCTGGCGGCCGAGTATGCGGACCGCTTCGACACGGCCGCCGTCACCGACCTCGAGGCGGCGACCCGGGAGGCGGACATCGTCAGCTGCGTGACCCTCTCCACCGAACCGCTGATCCGCGGCGACTGGCTCTCGCCCGGCACGCACCTCGACCTGATCGGCGCCTTCCGGCCGAGCATGCGTGAGACCGATGCCGAGTGCCTGGCGCGCAGCGAGGTGTTCGTCGACACCTACCCCGGCGCCCGGGGCGAGGCGGGCGACATCCTGCAGGCGATCGACGAGGGGCGCTTCGCCTTCGAGGAGATCCGCGGCGAGCTCGTCGAGCTGCTGCGCGGCGAGCGCCCGGGGCGCACCTCGCCGGAGGCCATCACCCTGTTCAAGTCGGTGGGCGCCTCGCTCGAGGACCTGGCCGCGGCCATCGAGGTGTGGGAACGGCTGGAGGGCGAGGCATGACCGCGGGTGACGCGACGAGCAGAACGCCGGCCGCAGGAACCTCTGCCGCAGGAACCTCTGCCGCAGGAACCTCTGCCGCAGGAACGCCTGGCGTCGGTTTCTTCTGGCACGAGCGCTGCTTCTGGCACGACCCGGGCGCCATCGGCGTCTTCTCGGCGCCGGGCGAGTTCCTGCAGCCCCAGCCCGCCTCGGAGAGCGCGGAGAGCAAGCGGCGCCTGAAGAACCTGCTGGAGGTCTCGGGGCTGATCGATGAGCTTAGCGTGCGCAAGCCGGCACCGGCGGGCCGCGAGGACCTCGCGCGCTTCCATACGCCGCGCTACCTCGAGGCCCTCGAGGCCGGCGACCGCGGCCTCGGCGGCAACGGCGGCGACTGCGCGCCCTATACGCCGGGCAGCCTCGCCGCCGCGCGCCAGTCGGCGGGGCTCGCCATCGCCGCGGTCGAGGCCGTGGCCACCGGGGAGCTCGCGCGCGCCTACGCGCTCTGCCGGCCCCCCGGTCACCACGCCGAGGCCGATCAGGGCCGCGGCTTCTGCCTGCTGGGCAACATTCCGGTCGCGGTGATGCGCGCCCGCGCCCTGGGGCAGGTGGGGCGGGTGGCGATCCTCGACTGGGACGTGCACCACGGCAACGGCCAGCAGGCCGCCTTCTACGATGACCCCGAGGTGTTCACGGTCTCGATCCACCAGGCGGGCAACTACCCGCTGGACACCGGCACCTTCGAGGAGCAAGGGGAGGGAGCCGGCGAGGGCGCCTGCCTCAACCTGCCGCTGCCGCCCGGTTGCGGCCTCGGCGCCTACGCCCACGCCATGCGCGAGCTGGTGTTGCCGGCCCTCGAGGCCTTCCGGCCCGAGCTGATCGTGGTGGCCTGCGGCTATGATGCCTGCGCCAAGGACCCGCTGGGCAAGATGCTGCTCAACAGCGCGGCCTTCGGCGACATGACCCGCCAGCTGATGGCGCTCGCCGAGCGGGTCTGCGACGGCCGGCTGGTGATGGTCCACGAGGGCGGCTACTCGGAGGGCTACGTGCCGCTCTGCGGCCACGCGGTGCTCGAGGCGCTGGCCGAGAGCGAGACCGTCGTGCCCGATCCCCAGAACGCGGAGATCGCCGCCTGGGCCTATCAGGCGCTGCAGCCCCACCAGCGCGAGCTGATCGACGGCTGGCAAGCGGCCTGGCGCGCCGCCGGCCGGCTCTGACGGCCGTTCTCGATACCCCGTTGACGACAAGGAAGGCTCCCATGACACCGCTTTGCGATCGCGACGGCTGGCTCTGGCACGACGGCGAATGGCTGCCGTGGCGCGACGCCCGCACCCACCTGCTGACCCACAGCCTGCACTACGGCATGGGCTGCTTCGAGGGCGTGCGCGCCTATCACGGCCCCGGCGGCACGCACCTCTTCCGGGTGGCGGAACATACCCGCCGCCTGGCCGACAGCGCCCACGCCCTGGACATGCCGCTGCCCGTGGGCGAGGCCGAGCTGATCGAGGCCCAGCGCCAGTGCCTGACGCGCAACGGCCTGACCAACGCCTACCTCAAGCCGACGGTCTTCTTCGGCGCCGAGGGGCTGGGGCTGCGCGCCAGGGGGCTCTCGACCCACGTGATGATCCCCGCCTGGGACCTCGGCGACTACGTCTCGCCCGAGGCCGCGGCGATCGGCCTGCGCGCCCTGACCTCCTCCTGGGCGCGCCACCACGTCAACATCAGCCTGTGCCGCGCCAAGACCAACGGCCACTACGTCAACGCCATGCTGGCGCTGAACACCGCCATCAAGGCGGGCTTCGACGAGACGATCATGCTCGACCCGGAGGGCTACGTGGCCGAGGCCTCGGCGGCCAACGTCTTCCTGCTGCGCGACGGCGTGCTGCACACCCCCGAGGTCACCTCCTGCCTGCAGGGCATCACCCGGGACAGCGTGATCCGTCTGGCCCGCGAGGTGCTGGGGATCGAGGTGCGCGAGCGGCGCATCACCCGCGACGAGCTCTATATCGCCGACGAGGCCTTCGTCACCGGGACCGCCGCCGAGCTGCTGCCCCTGCGCGAACTCGACGGGCGCCACATCGGCGCCCGGGCCGGGGCGCCGCCGCCGGACCGGCCCATCCCCGAGGACTCGCTGACCGCCCGGCTGCAGCGGCTCTACCATCGGGTCACCCGGGGCGAGCTCGGCGAGGACCTCCAGGGCTTCGCCGGCTGGCTGACCGCCGTCTGAGCGCCTTGTCCCCTGGCAGCGCGGTCGTGGTAGCCTCGCGCCATCATGCCGGCGAGGACGACGATGATCATGGCACTGCTGGAGGGCCTGCTGGGGCTGGGGATCGTGCTCGCCACGCTGTGGGGAGCGCTGGCCCTGGGCCATCGCCTGCCGCTGCCGCGCCCCTGGCGATGGGGCGGGGTGGGGCTATGGCTGGCGGCGGGGGCGGGCTGGCTGTGGCTCGCCTGGTGGGGGGCGTCGCTCGCGGCGCTCGTCGGCATGGGCGTGCAGATGGCCGCGCTGCTGGCCTGGTGGCGGCGGCTCGTGCCGCAGACGGAACGCGACTGGGCCGAGGACGTGGCCCACCTCGCCACCGGCCGGGTCGTGGGGGAGCGGCTGACCCTCGACCATGTGCGCCACTTCGACTGGCAGACGCGGGACACCGGCCGGGGCGGCTGGGAGCGGCGCGTCTATGACCTCCAACACCTGAGCAGCGTGGACCTGATCGTCTCCAGCTGGGGGCGGCCGGGCATCGCCCACGTGCTGGTCTCCTTCGGCTTTGCCGGGGATGACGGCCAGGTCGATGACTTCGTCGCCTTCTCGGTGGAGGTGCGCCGGGCGCGCGACGAGCGCTTCTCGGAGATCGGCGGCTTCTTCAAGCAGTACGAGCTGGCGATCATCGCCGCCGACGAACGCGACGCGGTGCGGCTGCGCAGCAACGTGCGCGGTGAGCGGGTGACCCTCTACCACAGCACCCTCTCGGCCGGGACGCGGCGCCGGCTGTTGCTGGCACTGGTGGCCGCGGCCAACGACCTCGCCCGCGAGCCGCGCTTCTACCACACCGTCACCGCCAACTGCACGACCCTAGTGTTCGCCATGATGCGCCGGATCATCGAGGGGTTGCCGGTGGATCATCGCCTGCTGCTCAGCGGCCTGCTGCCGGGGTACGTCCATGAGCAGGGCGGGCTGGTCGAGGGCTACCGCCTCAGTGAGCTGCGCCGCTTGGGCGACATCACCGAGCGTGCCCGGCAGGCCCATGACGCCGCCGATTTCTCGCGGCGGATCCGCCGGGGCGTGCCGGGATGGTGTGAGTAATCTGAACGTTGAAGCATGACAAAACCGCTTGGTGGAGTTTGACGGATCTGATGACCTGAACTTAGCTTCAGGGCGTGATTAGCTGATTCGGCGCCCCGCCTCGCCGATGACCGTCAGCGGCCATGTGCACCCCAGGAGGCGCCCAATCTCCAGGTCCACGATGCCCTCGTGGAAGGAGGACCGGGGTGACCAGTCGCACCGCCAGCTCCCCGCCGCGCCATCAGGTGATCGTCACCTCGCCCGGTGACGTGACGCCCGCCGCCCTTCGCGCCGTCGCCGAGGGACTCGCGCGCCCCGTCGCCGAGGTGGCGGACGCCATCTTCCGCGCCCCGACCGTCCTCGTCGACGACCTCGATGCCGATACCGCCACGGCCCTCGACCGGCTGCTGGCCTCGCTCGGCCTGGAGTCCCGCGTCTCCCCCCACGGCGAGGCCCTGGCGGATGACGCCTCCCTCGACGTGGCCGTCCAGGTCCTGGACGTCACCCATATCGCTACGGTGACCGAGTCGCTCGCCGCCTTCCTCGGCGTCTCGACCCAGCGCGCCTTCGGGCTGCTGGCCACACCCCCCGGCGTGGTGCTCGGCGGCGTCGGGGCGGCGGCGGTGGAGAGCCTCGCCCGGCGGCTCGGCGAGGGCGCCCGGGTCACCCGGGCCCAGAGCGACGCCGGGCCCTTCGATCTGCATCTCGCCCCGGGCGCCAGCGTGCCGGCCTGGCTGCAGTCGCGGCTCCGCGATAAGCGGCTGACGGTCCAGCCGGGCTGGTGTCCGCTGGACCTCTCCTATGCCGAGGCCCGCTCGCTCTGGTCCGCCCTAGGCCGGGAGGGCGGCATCCGGCTGGTGAATCGTGCCCTGATGCGCTGGGACCTGGTGCTGACCGCCGAGGCGCCCCCGACCCGCGAGGCGCTGGCCTGGCTGGAGGCGCGCTTCACCATTCCGCCCGAGGTGGCGCCCCGTGTCCTCGCCCATCCCCCCCTGGCCCTGGCCGAGGCCTGTGACGCGGCCGAGGCCCGGCGATGCCTCGAGGAGGCCCGCGCCCTGGGGCTTTCGGTGGAGCGCGAGCCGAGCGGCTTCGGGCGGGCCGGCATCGAGCTGATGGCCGTAACGGACACGGCAAGGCTGAGGGCAGTGCTGGCCCGCTTCGACCTGAGCGAGCCGGTCCGGCTCCCCTCGCGCATCGTCGATGACCTGTCGGACCTCGAGGCCCGGGTACTGGCCCACGAGCTCGCCGCGGTCGGCGCCCGGACCCGCTTCGTCGAGGCGGCGCCCACCTCCGGAGACCACACATGACGGCAACGAATCTCGATCACGGCTCGGTGCACATGCGCCACCTGGCCATCGCGGAGAAAGGCAAGCTGGCCGCCCTGGCCGGCGATCACGGCCGCGCCCTCGAGCTCTATCGAACGGCGCTGCGCCTGGCCGGTGAGATGGCGGCCCCGACGCCCTTCGCGCGCCACTATACCGACTGCATCCTCGAGAGCCTCGAGCGCGAGGGCCGGCATGCCGATGCCCTGGCGCTCACCGTGGCCGCCTGCGAGGAGCTGGAGCGGCGCGAGGCGGTGTCGCCGCTGCAGCGGCGCGACCACGCGACCCTGACGCTGCGCCGCGCGATCCTGCTGCTCTTCCTCGGCCGGGAGGCCGAGGCCGACCGGCAGCTGGAGCGGGCGGTGGCCATCGCCCATCCCGACCGGCTGGCCCTGGCCGCCGAGCTCCAGGCCTGGCGGCGGCGGGCGCTGACCATCACCGCCCAGACACTGGCCGAGGCGCTCTCCCGCCACGGCTACTACACCGTTCGCCGCGCCAGGGTGCGGCCCGATCTGGCGCGCAGGGCCGCCCTGCCGCCCGACCTCTCCCGACAGGAGGTGACATGACATGGCCAACTACGACGGCTTGACGCCCGGCCAGGTGCTGGCGGACGCCAGTGTGGCCGAATTCATCAAGGAACTCGGGCTGGGCATCGCCAAGGCGCAGAAGGAGCTGGACGACAACTCGGTGCGCCAGATGCAGGCCTTCACCGAGATCCAGGACGGGCTCGGCGAGCGCTCGCTGCTGGAGCTGGGCCTGATGCCCGCCTTCTACCACTATCAGCACGCCGACGTCTCGGTCTCCCTGCAGCTGCGCCTCGAGGTGGGCAAGCGCGACGAGTTCGGCTTCTCGGCCAGCGCCCGCCTGGGGGACACCCGCCAGCGGAGTTCCTCCTCGTCGTCGTCCGAGTCGCAGAGCGAGAGCGGCACGAGCGTCGAGACCCGCCAGGCCCGGCTCGAGTACCGCGCCGATGCCACCGGCACGCTGTCGGTGAACGGGACACAGGTGGTGCCCGCCGGCCAGGCGCCACGGGTCCGACTCGGCAGCCTGCGCGACCAGCTGGTCGGCGGGCAGGGGGTCGAGGCGCTGGTCTATTCACCGCCGGACACGGTGCTCAGTATCTCCAGCGATGCCCCCGGCCACCAGGTCGTGACGACGTCCCGCTCGGTGGCCTTCACCTTCACCGCCGCGGCCAATGGCCTGATCGCCATCCGCGATAACGTCGCCACCGACTATGTCCTCAATAGCGGCACGACGGTCTCGACCAGCGCCCAGGGCGACCTGGCCGCCTACGCCGAGCACGTCAAGAGCCGGGTCGACGCGGCCGGCGGCTTCACCACCTCCCTGCATCCCCCGCATCGGCCGGACGAGCCGAGGTTCGGGGTCTATTTCGACACCGGCGAGGCGGAGTTTCGCAACGAGGACGACCGACGCTCCCTGACCGAGCTGGCCCGCGCCTTCGCCGCGACGGGCACGCGGGTCCGACTGGAGGGGATGACCGACCGCCAGGGCTCGGCGCAGAAGAACCTGGCGCTGGGTGAGGCGAGGGGACGCTTCGTGCGCGACTTCCTGATCGCCAACGGCGTGCCCGAGGGGCAGATCGAGCTGGTGGAGAGCCAGGGCGAGCAGCGGGCGGCGCGCGCCAACGACGACGACGGCACGCCGAACCAGCAGTGGCGGGCCACCTCCATCGCCACGCCCGAGCGCGACTATTACTGGCTGTCGCTGCGTAGCGAAGGCAGTGCGCTGCTGGATGGTATCGCGCCCGACCTGCAGGGCGGCGGCACCGGCAACGGCTTCGTCTTCCTCTGGCAGCCGGCCTCGCCCGACCTGTCGGCCTTCTCGGTCACCGTCGAGGGCGAGGCGTTTCCCCTCGACGGCACGGCGGTGGCGGGGCATGCGGCGAATGCCGCCGAGGCCTACGCCCATCACCTGGCGGCCGCCCTCAACGCCACCGCCACCCTGCGCGCCAACCAGCTCGGCCACGTCGTCGAGGTGATGCGTGCCAGCGATACCTATGAGGTCGAGCTGTTCAGCGCCACCAGCGAGCAGATCGAGCTGACCGGCAGCGAGGGGCTCACTGTGACCCGGCAGTTCTCCCGCTCGCGGTCGCGCGAGGTCGAGAGCCGCGAGGGCACGAGCACCGCCGTGGCCGTCGGCGTCAGCGTGGACAAGCGGGAGTCGCGGCAGTTCAACATGGCGGTGACCGGCAATAGCCAGATCTCCGCCCGGCTGGCCTCCGTGCCGCCGCCCGAGCTCTTCGTCGAGGCGATTCAGGCCCTGCAGCGGGAGCGTCGCTCATGAGTGCCGGCACCCAGACGACCCGCGCCCTGGTCACGGCGCCGCTGCCGCAGATCGTCGAGCGGCTCGGCATGGCGATCGCCGAGGGGCAGTTCGCCCTCGACCGCAACGCCGTGGAGATGGCCAAGGTGATGGGCGAGACCGAGGTCGAGGTCGGCGGCGAGACCTACAGCCTGCTGGCGCTGGGCTTCACGCCGAGCTTCTACGCCTACACCGAGGCGACCGTGGAGGCGCGGCTCAGCTTCACGGTGAGCGAGTCCACCGACACCTCCGTCGGCGCCTCCGTCACCGGCGGCGTCAACACCGGGGTCTACATGGCGGCCGCCACCGTGTCGGTCAGCTACGCCAGGAAGTACGCCATGGAGGCGTCCGGCATGTCATCCATCGCGGCTCGGCTGGTGTCGCTGCCCCCGCCCGAGCAGTTCATGGCGCTCCTGCGCCAGCAGCGCAACGCCGACAGCGAGTGAGCCGGCCAGGCCGGCCAACCGGAGGAGAACGACCATGAGCATTGGACAGGACCTTCTCGATGTCCCCATGGGGGACATGATCCGCGACATGGCCTTCGCCATCGCGGACAGCCAGTACCAGCTCGACCAGAGCTCGATGCGTACCGCCGAGATGATGGGTGGCCTGCAGTCGGTGATCGACAGCCGGGGCAACCAGACCTTCGACGACAGCCGGGTGTTCTTCGGCTACGAGTACATGACCGTCGAGCAGGCGCTCTACTACGCCATCTTCGACGACTCCCTCACCGGGGCGCTGGACGAGGACTCCATACGACTGAAAGAGGTGGTACTGGAGATCATTCGTGAGATGGTGCAGACGGAGACCGGCAGCGAGAGCAGCGCCACTTCCGCCATTCAGCCCCTGAGGGCGATCACCGGGAGCTCTTCGCGTAACGATGTCACCTCGGCACTCAACACCGAGGTCGGTGGGGAAACGCTGGCCGAAAAGGTGATTCGGGTGCCCACCCGGATGTCGATGATGGAGCTGGGCTTCACGCCGACCTTCTACCAGTTCGTCGACACCATCATCGAGGTGAAGATCGCCATCCGCATGACCCGCGAGCGGGCCTACGAACGCACCACTTCCAACGCCACCAGCGACCGCCAGCGCAGCGCCGGCCGCAGCACCCGGGTCGGGTTGACCTGGCCGCCGGGGGTGCGGAAGTCGAAGAGCTATCGCAGCAATACCTCCGTGCAGACCACCCAGGTGGACGCCACCTACTCCCAGAAGTACAGCTACAGCGCCGAGGGGGCGAGCCTCTTGCGGACCAAGATGGTGCCCGTGCCCCCGCCCGCCGTGCTGACCGAGCGCATCCGCGGCTACATGGAGGTCGAGGAGGAGGCCCGGCGGCGGCGCATGGAGGCCCTCTATCCGGACGCCGATGACGGCGAAGGAGGTCCGTGATGGCCGTTGGACAGGATCTGCTCAACGTCCCCTTCCCGGAGATGGTCAAGTCGATGGGGGTGGGGATCGCCGAGGCGCAGTACGAGCTCGACCTCACGTCGCTGAAGATCGCGCGGCTGATGGCCGGCTATGCGCCGGAAGAGGAGGAGGAGGGCACGGCCTCCAGCGCGCGTCCCAACCTGGTGCGAATCGGAGACGACAGTCCGGACGGCTACTCGCTGCTGGAGCTCGGGTTCACGCCGACCTTCTACCAGTTCGTGGACACGCTCATCGAGGTCAAGATGTCGATCTCCATGGCTACCGAGAGCGAGCGCAAGCGCAGCAGCACCACGGTCAACGCCTCGGTGAGCGGGAAGGTGGGCTTCCTGTCGGCGAGCGCCAAGATGAAGGTCTCCACCGTCTCGGCCAGCTTCTCGAGCAAGTACCAGTACTCCGCCGAGGGGAGCTCGCTGATGCGCACCAAGCTGGTGACCGTGCCGGCACCGGCGATCCTCGAGGAGCGCATCCGCGCCATGCTGTCCACCGAGCCGCAACCGGAGTAGCCTCATGCCGCGAAACAGCTGGGCGTCCCTGCAGGACGAGACGGCGTCGGACTCACCCTTTGCCGGCGAGGCGTCACGGCCCGCGTCTGCCCCTCTGCCCGAGTCGCTGCTGGCGCTGCAGCGCGAGCGCGCCGAGCTCGAGGCGAAGATGCGCCGGCTCGCCTCCGGCGGTGCCGAGCCGGCCGGGGAGGGCGATGCCCGCTATCCCGTCACCCCCCTCTCGCAGCGCCGCCGGGCCGACGCGGCCTGGGCGTCGCGGCGCGACGCCCTGAGTGCTCGCCCCCCGGCGCGCGAGCTCACGCCGGCCGAGCCAGGCGTGCCCGAGCGCGCCGCCGATGATCCCACGCTGCCTCTGCGCACCGGCCAGCGTCTGCTGGGCGATCCCCCGCCACGCAGCGGCATGCGCGAGCTCTGGCGGTCGTGGTCCGACCTCGAGGCGCTCGACGCCGGGGCGCGTCGCGTCACGGCGGGGCTCGAGGCGTGGGAGCGTCGCGGTCGCGAGGCGCTGGAGGCGCCGCCGGTGAACCCGTCCACGCCCACCCGAGCCTACGAGGCGCGGCGTGAACGGCTGCTCTCGGTGGTGGACGGAGGCTCTGGCGATCTGGACGGGCGGGCCGAGCAGGCCCGGGAACGCGCGCTCGAACGCCGGCGAGAGCAGCGGCGCGAGCAGCAGGCCGACGATCAGCGCCTCGCCCGGGCGAGGCGGCAACGACAAGCCCAGGAGGAGGAGTCATGAGCCAGGGAGGAGAGATCGCGGCCGATGCGGTGCGCGACATGCTGGTGGGGCTCGCGGACGCCCTTCAGGACGCCCAGGAGACGCTGACGGAGGCGGCGCGCACCGGCGAGGCCGGGCAGGGCTACGAGATCCCCTATCTCGATTTCGCCTTCGAGGTGGAGTTCAGCGAGGAGACCGAGGCGAACCAGCCGATCCGGCTCAGGCTGCTCCCCAAGGCGCGCCGCGACCACCGGGAGACCGAGCGGGAGACGCGCATCACCTCGTCGATCTCCGGTCGGCTGGCCACGGTGCCGGCCCACGGCGGGCGGCCCGAGACGCTGCTGGATCTGGCGGTGTCCGCCGAGGAGGGACGCCCCAGGCGAGAGCGGCTCGACATCCAGGTCTCGAGCATGGCCGGCGAGCGCCTGGGCGGCGTGCCCGTCTCCCTGCAGGTGGATGTCGAGATGACCGAGCGTCTGCTCGGCTATCGGCCCTCGGCCGAGCAGCGCCTGTCGCTGTTGCCGTCGCAGCGGCTGACCACCCGTGAGGACGGCAGCGCCCAGCTGGTCGTCGAGCTCGCCTCGCTGCGTGGCAAGCAGGTCGTCGTGCAGGTGGAGTCGCGCGGGGCGATCGGCCGGGTGCTGCTGCCGGGAGATCGCTCATGACCCTCAAGCTTCGCGTGACCGCCAGCCTGCTGGATGCCGCCCGCAAGCCCGCCGCCCACCAGGTGGTGGAGCTCCAGGTCTATCGGCTCGGCCGGGGATGGCAGGGGCTCAACCGGTCCACGACCAACGACGAGGGCCGGCTGGCCATCGCCAGCGGGCTACAGGGAGAGGGCCAGCTGGCGCCGGTGCTGCGGCTGGTCAAGGCGAATACCGACCCGGCCGAGGTCCTCGCCCAGCAGGGCAGCTACCACATGGCGCGCACGGTGCTGAACGTCTCGTTCGGCGAGGTGGTGATGCTGCCGGGCGCCGGCGTCTCGGCGCCCACCGTCTCGCGCCGCCGTCCCGAACGGCTCTCCGGAATGAACGTCAACATGGCGGACCTGGTGCTGGAGAGGCCGATTCACACCCTGTCGCCCGAGAGCCTACGGCCGGGGAGCGGCGCGACGATCGACGCGGTCAGGCCGGAGAGCGGCGGCGTGACCCCGGCCGGCCTGGAGTCCCGCAAGACCGCGGTGGTCATGGAGATGCTCAGCGCCGAGACCGCCAAGCGGGAGCAGCTGCAGGTCCAGGTCGACCTGCGCCAGGCGCGCATCCAGGAACTCGACCAGGCGCTGCAGCAGAGCGAAGCGCAGAGTGAACGGCTGGGGCATCAGCTCGAGCAGCTGCGCAAGACGGTGGCGACCTCGCCGCCCATGGAGCGGCTGACCTCGACCATCTCCGGCGCCCTGGACCTGGCCCGGGCCGAGCAGGGCATGGAGCTCGCCTCCGCCGAGCTGCGCATCCGCGGCCTGGTGGTGGAGGGCGGCAAGCGGTTCCATCCCCTCGACAGCGCCGAGGCCAGGGAGGTGCTGGCGGACAACGTCTCCGAGCTGGTGCTGCGGCTCCATCCGCCACGCACGGCCGCTGCGTCGGCCGCTGCCGAGGTGCCCGACCTGATCGGCCAGACCCTCGAGTCGGCCCGGCGCCAGGCCCTGGCCGCCGGGATGCGGCTGGACGTGATCGAGCGACACAGCCGGCGTCACCCCTCCGGCGCCATCGTCGAGCAGCGCCCGGCCCCCGGGGCGGCGCTTGCAGAGGCCAACGGGCGACTCGGGGTCGTGGTCGCCGTGGGACCCGAGACCGAGGAGACCGGCCATGAGTGACATCAAGCGCTTGATCCACGACACGGCGGCCGCGCCCCTCGGCCAGATCATCGCCTCGGTGGGCGAGGGGGTGGCACAGGCCCAGCGCGCCCTGGACGAGCAGGCACTGGCCCAGCTGGAGGCGCTCTATCGCGACAACGACGAGGCCATGGCGCTGCTGCGTCGCAGCGGCTGGCAGCCGACCTTCTATACCCTGCCCGAGACCGAGGGGGAGGTGAAGGTGGCGCTCTCGCTCTCCGGGGCACAGGGCGGTTCAGGCAAGGCGGCTCGGCCGACCGGCGTCCCTTCTGGGCGGTCGCTCACGCCGCGCCTCGCCCTCTACGCGGCCCCCGTGGATGCGGGATACCAGAATCGCTTCGGCTACCAGGCGACGGTCGGGGCATCGCTGCGCTTTCGCATTGTCCCGGTGCCGCCGCCCGCGGGCGTCGAGGAGCTGCCGATCGTGGCGGTGCCGCAGCTGATCGGGATGGCCAGTGCGGCGGCCCAGGAGCTGCTCGCCGAGTTCCGCCTCGAGGCGACCGTTGCGCCCTCCGGTGCCCCGTCGGGGATAGTGGCCGCACAGGACCCGGCGCCGGGGGAGGTGCTGCGGCGGGGGGACGTCGTCACCCTCACCCTGGAGGCGCCGCCCGATCCCTGAAAAAAAACGCCACGACGCGGGCGTCGTGGCGGTATCGCTCCCTCCTGGGCATCGTCCCGATGCCGCTCTCCCTTTGGGGCCTCCTGCCCCTGGCGTCCCTGTCACCGAAGTCGGCAGTCTCCCTTGCCGGGCCCCTCCGTTATCGCCGATGGCCGTGACAGCGCTGTGAGGATTCGATGACCAGACGATGACATTCCCGAGGTGGGCAGCCGGCAGGGCCGGTCGCCATCTGGTAAAATCCCGCGCCGTCTCGTCTGAATCCAACTCCATTTTCGGGAATCTCTCATGAATGCGGTAATAGTTGCGGTGCTTGTGATGGTGGGGCTATCACTGGCGCGGGTCTCGGTGGTCTTCGCCCTGGTGGTCGGGGCGCTGGCCGGCGGGCTGGTCGGGGGGCTCTCCGTCACGGAGACGCTGGCGGCGTTCAACGACGGGGTCGGCGGCGGCGCCAAGGTGGCCCTGGCCTATGCGACCCTGGGCGCCTTCGCGGTGGCGATCTCGCGCTCGGGGCTGCCGGACCTGCTGGCCCGCCGGCTGATCGCGCTGCTCGGCCAGGAGGCCTCGGCCAGCCGCCAGGCCACGGTGAAGTACCTGCTGGTCGGCTCGGTGCTGCTGGTGGCGATCTCCTCGCAGAACCTGATCCCGGTGCACATCGCCTTCATCCCGATCCTGATCCCGCCGCTGCTCAAGGTGATGAACCAGCTGCGCCTGGATCGTCGCGCGGTGGCCTGTGCGCTGACCTTCGGCCTGACCGCGCCCTACATGCTGCTGCCGGTGGGCTTCGGGGCGATCTTTCTCAACGACATCCTGCTGGCCAACATCAACCAGGCCGGCGAGGCGCTGGGCCTCGAGATCACCCGCGGCATGGTGCCCGTGGCCATGGGCGTGCCGGTGGGCGGCATGGCGCTGGGTCTGCTCGTGGCGCTGTTCGTGAGCTACCGCAAGCCGCGCGACTACGAGGCGGCGGAGGTCGCCACCACCAACGTGCCGCACCACCACCCCGAGGCCCAGGAGCCCCATGCGCTGGGCGTGGCGATGTCGATCGTCGCCATCGTCGCGGCGCTGGGCATCCAGCTCTACACCGGCTCGATGGTGCTGGGCGGCCTCGTCGGCTTCGCGCTGCTCTCGCTGGGCGGCATCTTCAAGTGGCGGGAGGCCGATGACCTCTTCACCAGCGGCATGCGCATGATGGCGCTGATCGGCTTCATCATGATCTCGGCCTCCGGCTTCGCCGCGGTGATGACCGCCACCGGTGAGGTCGAGACCCTGGTGACCGCCAGCGCCGAGATGATCGGCGACAACCGCGGCCTGGCCGCGCTGCTGATGCTGCTGGTGGGCCTGTTCATCACCCTGGGGATCGGCTCCTCCTTCTCGACCATCCCGATCATCGCCGCGATCTTCGTGCCGCTGGCGGTCCAGTTCGGCTTCTCGCCGCTGGCCACCGTGGCGCTGGTGGGCACCGCTGCGGCGCTGGGCGATGCCGGCTCGCCGGCCTCGGACTCGACCCTCGGGCCGACCTCGGGGCTCAACGTCGACCGCCAGCACGACCATATCTGGGATAGCGTGGTGCCGACCTTCCTGCACTACAACATTCCGCTGATCGCCTTCGGCTGGCTGGCGGCGATGACCCTGTGATCGCACCCTGAGCCTGGATGGTGCTTATGACGACGGCGGCCCGCGGGCCGCCGTCGTCGTGTCTGCCGATCACTCGTTGGCGCGTCAGTCGTCGCCGGGTTCCCGGTCGGGGAGTCGTTCATCGGGGAGATGCTGCTCCAGAGAGGCGAGCAGGCCGCGCAGTAGCGAGAGCTCCTTGCGGGACGGCTCGGCGCGGGCAAACAGCGCCTGGAGCTGCGCCTCGGTGCGCGCGTGGGGCTGGGTGATGAAGCCGCTGCGCTGCATGACCCGTGTCAGGTGGTCGTGGAAGTGGCCCAGCTGCTCCCGGGACGGCCGGCGCTCCTTGGCCGGCCGCGCCAGGCGAAAGTCGCTCTGAGGCTGCCGTCGCCAGGCGGTGAACACCTCGTGGGCGAGCACCTGCACGGCCTGGGCGAGGTTGAGGATGCCGTAGTCCGGGTTGGCCGGGATGCTCACCTGGTGGCTGCAGCAGCGGATCTCGTCGTTGGTCAGCCCGAAGCGCTCGCGGCCGAAGACCAGCGCCACCGGGTCGTCGGCGGCCTGCGCGACGACGTCGCGGGCCATCTCGGCCGGCTCGTCGAAATGCGGCAGCGGCAGGCTGCGCAGCCGGGCGCTGGCGCCCACCACCTGCACGCAGTCGCTCACCGCCTCGGTGAGCGAGTCCACCACGCGGGCCTGGTCGATGAGGTCCTCGGCCCCGGCGGCCAGCTGCGAGGCCTCCGGGTCGGGGAAGCGGCGCGGATTGACCAGCACCAGGTCGCTGAGACCCATGGTCTTCATGGCGCGGGCCGCGGCCCCGATATTGCCGGGATGGTAGGTCTGGACGAGGACGATACGGATATTGGGCAGCATGGCGAGCCGGTCTGGATGAAGTCGGAAGGAGGGGCGAAACGGGGGAGTGTACCCAGCTGGGCGGGTGCGAGTAAGGTCTTCGGCAGAGTCAGGCCTCCACAAATGAAAGCCCCCCGCCGGTCTCCCGGCGGGGGGCTCGATCAGGCGAGGCCTGGGGTGGGGCGATTACATCATGCCGCCCATGCCACCCATGCCGCCCATGCCGCCCATGTCGGCGCCACCGGCGTCCTTCTCGTCCGGATCGTCGGCGATCATGCACTCGGTGGTGATCATGAGGCCGGCGACGGAGCCAGCGGACTGCAGCGCGGAGCGGGTGACCTTGGCCGGGTCCAGCACGCCCATCTCGAACAGGTCGCCGAACTCGCCGGTCTGGGCATTGTAGCCGAAGTTGCCCTCACCGTCCTTGACGCGGTTCAGGATGACGGAGGCCTCCTGGCCGGCGTTGGTGACGATCTGGCGCAGCGGGGCTTCCATGGCGCGCACGGCGATGGCGATGCCGTGGGTCTGGTCCTCGTTATCGCCCTTGAGGCCGGCGACCTTGGTCAGCACGCGTACCAGGGCGGTACCGCCCCCGGGCACCACGCCTTCCTCGACGGCGGCGCGGGTGGAGTGCAGGGCGTCCTCGACGCGGGCCTTCTTCTCCTTCATCTCGACTTCGGTGGCCGCACCGACGCGGATGACGGCGACACCGCCGGCCAGCTTGGCGACGCGCTCCTGGAGCTTCTCGCGATCGTAGTCGGAGGAGGTCTCCTCGATCTGGGCGCGGATCTGGCTGACGCGGGCCTCGATGTCGTTATCGTTGCCGGCGCCATCGATAAGGGTGGTGTTCTCCTTGGACATGGTCACGCGCTTGGCGGTGCCCAGGTGGTCCAGGGTGGCCTGCTCGAGGTCCAGACCCACTTCCTCGGAGATCACGGTGCCACCGGTGAGGATGGCGATGTCCTGCAGCATGGCCTTGCGACGGTCACCGAAGCCCGGCGCCTTGGCGGCCGCGACCTTGACGATACCGCGCATGGTGTTGACCACCAGGGTGGCCAGCGCCTCGCCTTCGATGTCCTCGGCGATGATCACCAGCGGCTTGCCGGCCTTGGCCACGGCCTCGAGGGTCGGCAGCAGCTCGCGGATGTTGGAGATCTTCTTGTCCACCAGCAGGATGTACGGATCTTCCAGCTCGACCGCCATGGTGTCCTGGTTGGTCACGAAGTACGGCGACAGGTAGCCGCGGTCGAACTGCATGCCTTCCACGACGTCCAGCTCGTCCTCGAAGCCACGACCTTCGTCGACGGTGATGACGCCTTCCTTGCCGACCTTCTCCATCGCCTCGGCGATGATCTCACCGATACGCTTGTCGCCGTTGGCGGAGATGGTGCCGACCTGGGCGATGGCGTTGGAGTCGGTGCAGGGCACGGACAGGGCCTCAACTTCCTTGACCGCAGCGATGACGGCCTGGTCGATGCCGCGCTTGAGGTCCATCGGGTTCATGCCGGCGATCACGCCCTTCAGGCCCTCGGTCACGATGGACTGAGCCAGCACGGTGGCGGTGGTGGTGCCGTCACCGGCGACGTCGGAGGTCTTGGACGCGACTTCCTTGACCATCTGCGCGCCCATGTTCTCGAACTTGTCCTTGAGCTCGATCTCCTTGGCCACGGAGACGCCGTCCTTGGTCACGGTCGGCGCGCCGAAGGACTTCTCGATCACCACGTTGCGGCCCTTCGGCCCCAGGGTGACCTTGACCGCATTGGCCAGGGTGTCGACGCCTTTCGCCATGCGAGTGCGGGCATCACTGGAGAACTTGACTTGTTTCGCTGCCATTTTCGTATGCTTCCTGTGAGTTCTTGAACGTCAGTATCGAGCGATTGCTAGCGGGTCGCGGCTCAGCCTTCGACGACGGCCAGGATGTCGGACTCGCTCATGATCAGCACTTCTTCGCCGTCGATCTTCTGCTTCTCGACGCCGAAGCCATCCTTGAAGATCACGGTGTCGCCGACCTTGACGTCGAGCGGGCGCACGTCGCCGCTGTCCAGAATCCGGCCGTTACCGACGGCGAGGACCTCGCCACGAGTCGGCTTTTCCTGGGCGCTGCCCGGGAGCACGATGCCGCCTGCAGTCTTCTGCTCTTCTTCAACGCGACGGATGACGACGCGATCGTGCAAGGGACGGATGTTCATTGCTCACGTTCTCCTGATGGTTTGCTGTGCCGGCAATCATTGTCCGGCGGTTTTCATCATCAACCCGCAGCCGGGCTGCGGGGTGGAGGCGGTTATCGCCTTCCTTGTCGATGGCCCGAGGAAGATCCGCGGACCGAATCCCGATGCTGTCGGATAGGTGGGGCTCTGCCGGGCGCTTTCAAGGGCTGCCGTGAAAATTTTTTGCCCCGATCAGCGCCGCTCGTCCCGGGAGATGAACTCCCCCTCCAGCGGACGGTCGCCGCCGGCCTCGCCTGAATCGCCATGGTGCTCGGTCGGGCCGTCCCCGTGCGGGCTCGCCTGCTGCCAGTCGGCATCGCGGCCCTGGCGCGGCCGGTAGGTCTCGGCGCGAACGTGCAGCCCCTGCATGCGCACGCCCAGCCAGGTGAGCGACCGGGCCAGCAGGCGCCGGGCATTGGGGATCAGGCACATGAAGCCCAGGGCGTCGGAGAGGAAGCCCGGCGCCATCAGCAGGGCGCCGCCGAAGATCAGCGCCGCCCCGGTCAGAAGCTCCCCCGAGGGGATCTCCCCCTGGTGCATGCGCTCCTGGGCGCGGGCGAAGGTGGCCACGCCCTCGCGGCGGATCAGGTGCAGGCCGATGAAGCCGGTCGCCAGGACGAGCCCCAGGGTGGTGAGAAGGCCGATCTGGCTGCCCACCGAGAAGAGGATGACGAAGTCGAGCAGGGCGAAGAGGGTAAAGACGAGAAGAAAGGGCATGATGGCTCCGCGAATGGCAGTTGCGCTGGTGATGGGGGCAGCAGGCCATATTTCAAGACGGCCGGGAAGGAGGAGAGCGGCGTGGAATATCGTTCCAGGTTTCGCTAGAGTGGCGCAGATCGCAAGGTCATAAGGTTATACGTGTCGGCTCGGCGCACCGTCAGGACCGGCCCGTGCCTGCGACCTCGCGAGTCCCCCGTCTCCTGGAGAAGCGCACATGACACTCGACACTTCCGTTATCGCCATCACCGGTGGCGCTCGCGGCCTGGGCCTGGCCATGGCACGCCGACTGGGCCGCCAGGGGGCACGCCTGGCCCTGATGGATCGCGACCCCGACGCCTTGGACGAGGCGGTCTCCTGCCTGCACGCCGAGGGGATCGAATCGCGGGGCTTCATCGTCGATGTCGCCGACGAGGCCTCGGTGCAGCAGGCCTTCGGCGATATCCGCGCGTCGCTGGGGCCGATCCACGGCCTCGTGAACAATGCCGGCATCGTCAGGGACGGGCTGCTGGTCAAGGCGAAGGACGGCAAGGTGGAGAAGACGCTGCCCCTCGAGCAGTGGCAGCAGGTGATCGACGTCAACCTCACCGGCGTCTTCCTGTGCGGCCGTGAGGCGGCCACCCAGATGATCGAGGCGGGACACCAGGGCGTGATCGTCAATATCTCGAGCATCTCCCGGGCCGGTAACATGGGGCAGAGCAACTACGCCGCGGCCAAGGCCGGCGTGGTGGCGTTGACCACCACCTGGGCGGGGGAGCTCGCCCGTTACGGCATTCGCGTGGGCGCCGTGGCGCCGGGCTTCATCGAGACCGACATGACCGCCTCGATGCGCGAGGACATGCTCGAGAAGCTGACCTCGGGGGTGCCGCTGCGGCGGCTCGGCCAGCCCGAGGACATCGCCGAGAGCGTGGCCTTCATCATGACCAACGCCTACTTCACCGGGCGGGTGATCGAGTGCGACGGCGGGCTGCGGCTCTAGGGCGCATCCCTCCTGCCTCCTGCGTGGCGGGGCCTTGACGACGACGCGACGCCGACCGCTTGCCGGCCGGCGTCGCGGGGGAGGGCGGTTCCGGCCCTCTTCCCGATGGCGTCGATCAGAACGTGACCTGGTCGGCCAGTCCCTCCACCGTGACCTCGCCGATGCCGCTGACCCGGGTCAGATCCTCGGCGCTTTCGTAGGGGCCGTTGGCCTCGCGGTCCTCGACGATGGCGGCGGCCTTGCTCGGGCCGATGCCGGGGAGTTCGGCCAGCAGCTCCGCATTGGCGGTATTGATATCGATCGGTGACATCTCCTGGGCCAGGGCCTGGCTGGCAACGAGCGGGGCGAGGCCCAGCAGCATCGTCAGCAGCAGGCACGACAGGCGGGTCTTGAAGGCGTGGGTCATGGTGGCTCTCCTTGAGTCCGAGGGGGCGAGCCGGCGCCCTGGTGCACCGACCCGCCTCCTTCAAGCTAGCGCGCCCGTCGCTGGAACCTCGTCAGCGATTGCGGCGGCGTGGCGTCAGCCATCATGGAGGCGCGGCCGGCGTCTTTGCCCCTGCGGCGTAGGCCATCACTGATATACTGGGGCGATTCCCACACCCAGCCAGGAGCCCGACCGTGTCCACCGCTTCTCCCCTGATCATCGCCCTCGACTATGCCTCCCTGGACGCCGCGCTGTGCATGGCCGACCGCCTCGATCCCTCCCGCTGCCGGGTCAAGGTGGGCAAGGAGCTGTTCACCCGTAGCGGCCCGGACATCCTCGAGGCGCTGCACGGGCGCGGGTTCGAGGTGTTCCTGGATCTCAAGTTCCACGACATTCCCAACACCGTGGCCGGGGCGGTCCAGGCGGCGGCCGAGCAGGGCGTCTGGATGGTCAACGTGCATGCCGGCGGGGGGCGGCGGATGATGGAGGCCGCTCGGGAGCGGCTGGATCGCCATGGCCTCGCGACCCACCTGATCGCGGTGACGGTGCTGACCAGCATGGAGGCCGAGGACCTGGCCGAGGTGGGGGTCTCGGTCTCGCCCGCCGACCAGGTCGAGCGCCTGGCCGTGCTGGCCCGCGACAGCGGCATGGATGGCGTGGTCTGTTCGGCCCGGGAGGCGAGCCGCCTGACCACGCTGTGCGGAGATGACTTCCTCAAGGTGACGCCCGGCATCCGGCCGAGCTTCGCCGTGGCGGGCGACCAGCGTCGCGTCATGGCCCCGGCCGAGGCCATGGCCGCCGGCAGTACCCATCTGGTGGTGGGCCGGCCCGTGACCCAGGCGGAGGATCCCATGGCCGCGCTGGCGGCGATCGAGGCGGAGCTGGCCGCCGGCTGAGACCGACCTAGCCCTCGTCGGGCGCGTCGATCGGCTGCATGGTGCCCCAGTTGCGACAGCGGGGGCACTGCCAGTGCAGGGTCTCGGTGGCGAAACCGCAGCGCCGGCAGCGATGTCGAGGGCGGGCGCGCACCAGTGTCAGGGTGTGGCGCTCGAGCAGGTCGATACGTTCGTCCGCCTCCCGGCCGTGGCGCCGGGAGAGCGACAGCAGCTGGTGAATCGCCTCCAGGCTCGGCCGCCGCTCGAGCTGCTCGCGGATCAGGTCGAGGGCGTCCTGCTCCCGCCCCTGATGGTGGAGCGTCTCGGCCAGCAGGCTGATCACGGCCGTGGAGGGCGCCTGCTCTAGGAGCTCGCGCAGGCAGCGGATCAGTCCCTCCTCGTCGTCCAGCAGCCGATAGGCGTGGGCGAGGGGCTCGAGCATGAGTGGCGTGTAGGTCGCGTCCTGCTCGGGTATCCGCTTCAGTAGCTTGATGGCCTGCTTGTAGTGGCCCGTGTCGTGGGCCATGGCGGCCAGCAGCAGGTTGGCGCGCACGCAGCGCGCGTCGGTGGCCAGGGCCTGGCGCAGGTGGCGCCGAGCCAGCACGGGACTTGCCGAGTGGCGCTCCTCCTCGGCCAGCTCGCAGAGCCAGTGGGCCGCGGCGCGGCGGATGTCGTCGTGCTGGCGCACCATCTTGGGCAGTGCCACGTCCAGTGCTGCCTGCCACTCCCGCTCGCGCTCGAGCAGGTCGATCAGCAGCCGCCGGGCCGAGCCGCGCAGCTCGTCGTCGTGGGCGTCGCGGACCAGTCCCTCCAGCAGGCGCTCGGCGCGATCGAGCAGGCCGAGGGCCAGGAAGTCGCGGGAGAGTTCGAGCTGCACCCGCTCGCTCTGGTCGGCGGTCAGCGTCGGCCGGGCCAGCAGGTTCTGATGGATCTTCAGCGCCCGGTCGGCCTCGCTGCGATTGCGAAAGAGGTTGCCCAGGGCGAGGTGGGTCTCGACGGTGTCACTGTTGACCTCCAGCGCCCCGATGAAGGTCTCGATGGCCTGGTCCTGCTGATCGTTGAGCAGGTAGTTGAGGCCGACGAAGTAGTCGCGCGCCAGGGCCGGCGGCGCGGGGCTGGTGCCGCGATGCCGACGCTCCCGTCGGCCCAGCCACCAGCCGGTGGCGATCGCCACCACCAGCAGGGCCAGCAGGAGAACATCGGGCATCTAGGGGAGTTCCTTCATCTCCTGGACGCGCAGGCGGTCGAGCTCCTTGCGCTGCTGCTGGTTGTGGCGCTGGGCGCGAGTCAGCAGGGTGCGCAGGCGCAGGTAGACGCCGCTCATGGCGAGCATGCCGAGCAGCACGCCCACGGTCAGCGAGGCCAGCAGCCAGACGGAGAGCGAGACGGCGGGCAGCTCGATCCAGATCAGGTTCAGGGGCAGGGTCTGCTGGTTGTTGACGGCGAAGAGGATGCCGATCAGCAGCACCGCCAGCAGGATGATGGCCAGGATCAGGCCTTTGAGCCAACGCATGTGCAATGTTCCCGTGTCGGTTGAAGGAGGGACGGCGATCGTCGGACGCCGTTCAGTAGCCGAGTGCGCGGCTGGCATCCACCTGTTCGCGCAGCTCCTTGCCGGGCTTGAAGTGTGGCACGAACTTGCCGTCGAGTGCGACCGGTTCCCCCGTCTTGGGGTTTCGGCCCACCCGGGGCTCGCGGTAGTGCAGCGAGAAGCTGCCGAAGCCGCGGATCTCCACCCGTCCTCCCTCGGCCAGGGTGTCGGTTATGTCATCGAGGATCAGGCGTACCGCTGCCTCGACCTCCTTCACCGACAGCTCCGGCTGTCGCATGGCGATCTGCTCGATCAGTTCGGACTTGGTCATCGACTCGTCTCCGTGCGGTCCTGCCTGGGTCGGCGTGATCCCGGCGTTGTTGTTTTTCCAAAGCATACTGGGCAAATCTCGAGAAAACAACGCACTACGACCTTTTGTCGAACCCTGGGACGCCGTGGTCGGAGGCGGGCTGCCGCCGGGCTGGGGGCTCGGGTATACTGCCCCCACATCCAACCGACAGAACGAGGCCGACCTTGAACGACGATTCGTCTCCGGAAGCCGCCCTGCGCAAACGTCTCTACTGGCACTCGCGTCGCGGCATGTGGGAGCTGGACCTGCTGCTGATTCCCTTCCTCGAGCAGCGCTACGGCGATCTGGACGAGGCGGACCAGGCGGCGTTCAGGGCCCTGATCGACGAGGAGGATCAGGACCTGTTCCTCTGGCTGATGCGCCGCGAATGGCCGGAGGATCCGACGCGACGCCGCATCGTCAAGCTGATCGTCGAGCATGCCGAGAGCACCGACAACGATCACTATCGCAACCTCTAGGATCGCGCTGGCGGCCCAGGGGGCGCTGGCCGTCTCGGTCGCGGGGCTGGTCATCGCCGTGGCCGCCCCCTGGGCAGGCGCCCTGGCGGTGCTCCTGCTGGCCGGGGCGATAGCCTTTACGGTGCGGGGCCGCCGGACGGGTCAGCTGCGGCTCACGCCGACGGCGAGCGGGGAGACCGCCTTCGCCTGGCGCGATCACGGCGGCGAGGCGTGGCGGCCGGTCGGCCTGCGCTGCGACTACCTCGGGCCCTGGCTGATCGGGCTGCGGATCGACGGGCGCCGCCTGTGGCTGTGGCCGGACAGCAGCGACGGCGACGCCCTTCGCCGGCTGCGCCGAGCGCTCTTGCCGCTGCCCTGAGCGGGGCGCGAGGCGGCTTTCCTCTTTAGTTCTTTCCTCTTAACTGCCCGCGGCGGGTGAGCTCAGTGCGGGTCGAGGTCCGCCAGGCGGATGCGCGAGGGGTGCGGGTCGGCGTCGGCGTGGACCGCACAGCCGGGGTTGAAGTGCAGGCCGCGGGACTCGCGCCGCGCCCGCGCCGAGGCCACGGTGAGGCGCGCCAGGCGCAGGGCATGCCAGAGGTTCGACAGCGCCACCGACGGGGCGGCCTCCTGTACGCGCAGGGCCAGGTCACGGTGCAGCTGGGAAAGCTCCCGGGCGGCCTCGTCGAGGCCCTGGTCGGTGCGCACGATCGCCACCCGGGCGCTCATCAGCTGGCGCATCGCCTCGCGGATCACGGCGAGGGTCCCCGGGGCCTCGATGCGTTCGCCGAAGCGCGCCGGCAGCAGGTCGGCGGTCGAGCCGGCCTCGGCTTCACGCAGGCGCCGGGCACAGCTGCGCGCATACACCAGGCACTCGAGCAGCGAATTGCTGGCCATGCGGTTGGCGCCGTGCAGGCCGGTGCAGGCGACCTCGCCGATGGCGTAGAGGCGCGGCACCGTGGTGGCGCCCTCGAGGTCGGTGATCACGCCGCCGCAGCTGTAGTGGGCGGCCGGGACCACCGGGATCGGCTGGCGGGCGATGTCCAGCCCGCGCCCCGCGCAGTGGGCGTGGATGGTCGGGAAGTGCTGGCGGATGGCTGCCTCGCCGAGGTGGCGGATATCCAGGAAGACGTGATCGGTGTTCGTGCGCTGCATCTCGGCATCGATGGCGCGGGCGACCACGTCCCGGGGCGCCAGCTCGGCGCGGGGGTCGATCCCCGGCATGAAGCGCTCGCCGTCGGCATTGAGCAGCTGGCCGCCCTCGCCGCGCACCGCCTCGCTGATCAGGAAGGCCGGGCCGTCGGGGTCGAAGAGGCAGGTCGGGTGGAACTGCTGGAACTCCAGGTTCATCAGCTCGGCGCCGAGCTCGGCGGCCATCATCATCCCCTCGCCGCTGGCCGGCTGGGGGCTGGTGGTGTGGCGGTAGAGGCCGCTGGCGCCGCCGGTGGCGAGCACGGTATCGGCGGCGAGCAAGTCGTGCACCCGGCCGTCGGCGTCGAGGCAGCGGGCGCCCCGGCAGTGGCCCTCGGCGTCACCGATCAGGCCGATCGCGGTGAGATCGCCGCGCAGCGTGATGCGGGGGTGGGCATCCACGTGCCGGCGCAGGGTCTCGACCACGGCGCGGCCGGTGGCGTCATCGGCATGGATGATGCGCCGGGCGCCGTGGCCCCCCTCGCGGGTCAGGTGGTAGGGGTAGCCGGCGTCGGGGCTGGCGTCCGGCGTGAAGGGCACGCCCAGCGACAGCAGCCACTCGATGGCGGCCGGGCCCTGCTCGACGGTGAAGCGGACCGCGGCCTCGTCGCACAGGCCATCGCCGGCCACCAGGGTGTCGGCGACGTGGGCCTCGATGTCGTCCTGGGGCGAGAGCACGGCGGCGATGCCTCCCTGGGCCCAGTGGCTGGCGCCCTGGTCGTCGCTGGCCGGTCGCAGCAGCGTGACCCGGCGATGGTCCGCCGCCTCGAGGGCCAGCACCAGTCCGGCGACGCCGCCGCCGATGACCAGTACGTCATGCTTGCCGTCCGTCATCTGCCTTTCCTTCTCGCGTGGTGGTCCACGGCGGCCGAGCGGGCGTCGGTGAGGCCGTGATGGGGAGCGCGGCGACGCAGGCGCCGGCTGGGCAGGCGATCCAGGTCGCCCAGGTGCCGGGTCAGGTCGTCGGTGAGCCGTGCCAGCTCTCGATTGAGCCACAGGTAGCCGCCGGGACTGAAGAGCCGCCTGCCGTCGCTGGCCCGGGCGTTGGCGGCCAGCTCGGCATGCCGCTCGAGGGCGAAGGGGGTGATGGTGACATCGACCGGCCGGCCGGTACGCACCTGGAAGGCCAGGGTGCCGATGCCGCGGGCCAGGGTGTGCTGCTGTTCGCGCAGCCCCACCATGGCCTCGATCTGTTCGTGACCGTCGCGGCTGTTCCAGTGGGTCTCCAGCAGCAGCTCGATGGTGGAGAGCATGCGCCGCTGCAGCGAGATGATGTCGTCGAGCTCGCGGCGGGTCAGGCGGCGCTCGCGGTGGATGGCATCCACCAGGCCGCGCTGCTTGACCAGCAGGCTGCTGGTGGCCTTGAGCAGCTCGCGGGCGTCGAGGTCGTGGGCGGCCGTGGCGGTGGTGTGGGCATGGTAGAGGCGGGCCATGCGGTCGAGGTTGTCGGCGAGCATGAAGCGCAGCATGTCGGTGGCCTTCTGGGGCAGCACCAGTACGGTGACGGCGATGCCCACGAGGGTGCCGAGCAGGACGTCGAAGGCGCGCCACAGCGCGATGTCGAGCTCCGCCTGGCCGCCGCCGATCACCAGCAGCAGGCTGATGGCGAACATCAGGCCGCTGTAGCCGTGCCGATTGCCAAAGGTCAGCCAGGTGGCGACGGCGATGCCGGCGAGGGCGCCGAGGGGCACCAGGTAGGGCCAGGGCAGCGGGAGCATGATCAGCAGCAGGCCGACACTGGCACCGAGCACGGTGCCGAGCAGCCGCTGTCGCCCCTTGTCGAGCACGCCGCCGATATGCGGGAGGTTGCCCATCACCATGATGGTGCTGACCAGGGCCCAGCCGCTGTGCTGGATGGCGAACGCTTCGATGAGGGTGAAGGTGACGCAGAGGGCCAGCACGATGCGCAAGACATAGAGTTTGCGTCGATGCTGATAGTTGAAGTAGGGGTCGCGCAGGCGCGGCAGGATCATGAGATGGCGTCCCGTTGACGGGTCACGCCCGACGCTTGCCGGAGGGTGCTAGTGAGCTGGTGCCCGGAGCCGGGCTCGAACCGGCACGGTGTTTCCACCGAGGGATTTTAAGTCCCTTGCGTCTACCAATTTCGCCATCCGGGCGGCTCGGTCACGAGCGGGCAACCAGGGAATAGTGGAGGCTGGAGTCGGAATCGAACCGGCGTACACGGAGTTGCAGTCCGCTGCATAACCACTCTGCCATCCAGCCTCATGAGTCGTGCCATTCGTGGGGAATGGAGCGGGAAACGAGATTCGAACTCGCGACCCTCGCCTTGGCAAGGCGATGCTCTACCACTGAGCTATTCCCGCCTGACTCGAGTGCGTATTATACGGATAAGTCGGTGACTGTCAAACGCTTTTCAATCGTTCCTGCTCTATCGCCTCAGCGCATGGAGCTGCTGAGGTGCGGCCAGGCCGCGCGCAGGTAGAGGATCATCGACCACAGGGTGAGCAGGGCGGCCACGTGCAGGGTGACCACGCCGAGCATGGCGATGGGCGTGCCGGGAGCGAACGCCAGCAGCACCAGCAGGGCGGTCATCTGCAGGGTGGTCTTGACCTTGCCGATCCAGGAGACGGCCACCTGGCCGCGCTTGCCCATCTCGGCCATCCACTCGCGCAGCGCGGAGATGACGATCTCGCGGCCGATGATCACCAGCGCCGGCAGGGTCAGCCAGATGGCGTCGTAGCGCTCGATCAGCAGCGCCAGGGCCACCGCGACCATCAGCTTGTCGGCCACCGGGTCGAGGAAGGCGCCGAAGGGCGTGGACTGGTCCCAGCGCCGGGCCAGGTAGCCGTCGAGCCAGTCGGTCACGGCGGCCAGGGCGAACAGCGCGGCGGCCAGCGGCATGCTCCAGGAGAAGGGCAGGTAGAACAGCACCACCAGCAGCGGGATGAAGACGATTCTGGCCAGGGTGAGCAGGTTGGGTATGTTCATCGGGAGATGCGGTCCTTGCCTTGGGGTGCCGGGAAAGTCCCTCATTCTATCCGCCCGCGCCCGGGTCATCCATGCAGGGCGCGATGAATCGTCTCGGCCAGGGTCGCGCTGATGCCGGGAACCCGGGCCAGCTCCTCGCGATTGGCCTGCTTGACGCCGTGCAGGCCGCCGAAGAAGCGCAGCAGCTCGCGGCGCCGGCGCGGGCCGACCCCGGGGATGTCCTGCAGGGTCGAGGTGCGCCGGGTCTTGTCGCGCCGCGCCCGGTGGCCGGCGATGGCGAAGCGGTGGGACTCGTCGCGGATGTGCTGGATCAGGTGCAGGGCGGGCGAGGCGCCATCGAGGTCCAGGCTGCGATCGACGGTCTCGACGAACAGCGTCTCCAGGCCCGCCTTGCGGGTGGTGCCCTTGGCCACGCCGAGCAGGGTGACGCCGGTGACGCCGAGCTCAGCGAAGACCTCGCGGGCCATGTTGAGCTGGCCCTTGCCGCCATCGACGATCAGGATGTCCGGCCGCTCGCCCTGGCCGTCGGCCAGGCGCCGGAAGCGCCGCGTCAGCGCCTGGCGCATGGCGGCGTAGTCGTCGCCGGCGGCCACGCCCTCGATGTTGAAGCGCCGGTAGTCGGACTTGCGCGGCCCGCCCTCGTCGAACACCACGCAGGAGGCCACGGTGGCCTCCCCGTGGCTGTGGCTGATGTCGAAGCATTCCAGCCGCCGCGGGACATGCTCGAGTTGCAGGGCCTCGCGCAGGGCCTCGAAGCGCTTCGCCAGCTGGTTCTGGCTGGCCAGCTGGCTGGCGAGCTGCTGCTCGGCGTTGGTGCGGGCCAGCTCCCGCCACTGGGCGCGATGGCCGCGCACCTGGTCGGTCACCCGGATGCGCTTGCCGGCGCGCTCGCCGAGCGCGCGGGCGATCAGCTCGGCCTCCGGGACCGGGTGGCTGGTGATCACCTCGGCGGGGATCTCCCGCGCCTGGCCCAGGTAGAACTGGCTGAGGAAGTCGCTGAGCAGCGCCTCGGGTCCCAGGTCGAGCCCGTTGGCCGGGGCGTGGTGGCGCGCCCCCAGCAGGCGGCCCTGGCGCACCGTGAGCACCGAGATGCACAGCGCACCGGGGCGGCTCGCCAGCGCGAAGACGTCGGCGTCGCCCTGGCCGGTGTCGACGAACTGGCGCTGCTGCAGCTGGCGCAGATCCTGGACCTGGTCGCGCAGCCGGGCGGCCTCCTCGAAGTCCAGCCGGGCGCTGGCGGCCTCCATGGCCTCGGTCAGCTCCCGGGTCACCGCCTCGCTCTTGCCCTCCAGGCACATCACCGCATGCTCCAGGTCGCGGCGGTAGTCCGCCTCGCTGATGAAGTCGACGCAGGGCGCGCTGCAGCGCTGGATCTGGTACTGCAGGCAGGGGCGGGTGCGATGGGCGAAGACGCTGTCCTCGCAGTTGCGGATGCGAAAGATCTTCTGCATCAGCGACAGGCTCTCGCGCACGGCGCCGCTGCTGGGGTAGGGGCCGAGGTAGCGGCCGTCGTCCCGTCGCACCCGGGCGCGCTTGTACTCCAGCGCGGGGAAGGGGTGGCGGTCGGTAACGAAGACGAAGGGGTAGGACTTGTCGTCGCGCAGCAGGATGTTGTAGGGCGGGCGCAGCTCCTTGATCAGCGTCTGCTCGAGGATCAGCGCCTCGGTCTCGCTGTTGGTCACCGTGACCTGGATGTCGGCGATGCGGCCCACCAGCGCCTGGGTCTTGGCGTTGTGCGCGCCGCGGAAGTAGCTCGCCAGGCGCGCCCGCAGCCGCCGGGCCTTGCCCACGTAGAGGGTCTCGCCCTGCTCGTCGAGCATGCGATAGACCCCGGGGGACTGGCTGACGTTGGCGAGGAAGTCGCGGGAATCGAAGCTCATGATCGCGGCGTGCCGGTAGAGGAAAATCAGACCTGATTCTACCAGAGTCGACCGCGTATCCAGGACTCAGTCGGCGTCGCTGAAGCCGTCGACCAGGCCATGGCGCAGGCCGAGGTGGGTCAGCTCGACGTCGGAGGCGACGCCGAGCTTCTCGAAGATCCGGTAGCGATAGGTGTTGATGGTCTTGGGGCTGAGGAACATGCGCTCGGCGATATCGGTCACGCGCTGGCAGTTGACCACCATCATGGCCACCTGGAGTTCGCGCTGGGAGAGCTGGTCGAAGGGGTTGTCCGGCGCGTCGATGCGCGACAGCACCAGCCGCTGGGCGATCTCCGGGCTGACATAGCGCTTGCCGTCGAACACGCAGTGGATGGCCTCGACCATCTCGTCCTGCTGGCAGCCCTTGCTGATGAAGCCGTGGGCGCCGGCCTCCAGCAGTCGCTGGGCGAAGGCCTCCTCGATGAAGGCCGTCAGCACCAGGATGCGGATATCGCTGGCGAAGCGCTGGATCTTGCGGGTCGCCTCCAGGCCGCCGATGCCGGGCATGCGGATGTCCATCAGCACGACGTCCGGCTCGAGCGTGCGCGCCTGGGTGATCGCCTCCTCGCCATTGGCCGCTTCGCCGACCACGCGGATTCCGCGCTCGGCATTCAACAGGTGGACGATGCTGGTCCGTACCAGGTGGTGGTCATCGGCGACGAGAACCCTGATCACGCGGACGCTCCTGAAACGTGGTGGATGAGAGTCGGCGCGAGGCGAGTGCGCGAGCAGTGCGTTCGCATACCGGCCGGACGGCGCCAAGAATGTCACATTATGTGTCTAAGTGAAATTGGCACAAGGGCGAAGGGTCGAAATCACGATCAAGGCTTGACGGGGCAGAAGGAACACCGTAATATTCGCCTCGTTCTCGCAAGGCGGGAACGACGTGGGGCCTTAGCTCAGCTGGGAGAGCGCAACACTGGCAGTGTTGAGGTCAGCGGTTCGATCCCGCTAGGCTCCACCAACAAGACATCCCGAATCAGCCGCTTAGCGTACACCGCTAGGCGGCTTTTTCGTGCGCGGGTGAAACGCCGACCGCCCGGCGCGACACCGCCGCTGTCGCCTCGCCGAGCCGCATCGCGCCCGGCGGCGGCCCCCTCCCGCGTCCGACCTCCCGGGTCGCCTCGGCCGTCATCGTGCCTGCCTTCCTCGCCGATAGGCGCTACAGTAGGGGCGCTATGGACCGGCCGTGGAGAGATCGCCGTGGAGTTTCGCTTTCAGCGTCGCATTCGTCTGGCCCCCGGGGTGCGCCTGCCCACCACGCGCCTGCGTCCCGGGCTCTCCCTGGGGCCGCCCGGTATCAGCCTGCTGGTCGAGCGGGGGGACGCGGACGCGCCGCTGCCCGTGGACCTGGAGATCACCGCCAGCGGCGAGATTCGCTACCGGCATGCCGACGGCACGCGCATGACCGCGGCCGAGGCCCGGGAGGTACGGCGCCGCGCCGAGACGGCGCTGCGCGAGGCCCTCGGCGCGCACTGCGAGGAACTCAATGCGCAGCTTGACCGACTCGGTCGCCTGCACGAGCAGACCCCGGCCCCGAGCGCCACCGGCTATCAGCCACGCAGCTACCCCGAACCGCCCCCGGCGCCGGAAGCCGAGCCGAGTCTCGCCTGGTGGCAGAGCCTCTGGGCGCCGGCCCGGCGTCGGCACGAACGCGAGAGCGCCCGGCGCCAGGCCCAGCACGCCCAGGCCTATCGCGCCTGGGAGTGGCGCAAGGCCGAGTTTGACGCCCGGGAGTTCCAGCGCCAGCAGCGCGAGGAGGAGGCGAGCTGGGACGACCCCGAGGCCATGCAGCAGACGCTGGTCGAGCGTCTCGAGGAGCTCGACTGGCCGCGCGAGACGCTGCTCGACTTCGAGCTGGTCGATGATTGCCGCACCCTCGCCGTGGACATCGACCTGCCGGGCCCGGAGGAGATGCCCGATCGCCGCTGGCGCATGCCGGCCAAGCGCATCAAGCTCTCGCCGCACCGACTCACGGTCACGGGGCAGCGCCGGCTCTACCGGGACTACCTGCATGGCGTGGCCGTGCGGGTGCTCGGGGCCGCCTTCACGCGCCTGCCGCGCCTCGAGCTGGCGATCGTCTCCGGCTATCGGTGCCTTGCCGACCCGGCCACCGAGGGCGCCGAGCGGTGCTACCTGTTCAGCGTCAAGGTGACCCGCGCGCAGTGGCAGGCGCTCGCCTTCGAGGAGCTGGCAGGCCTCGATCCGGGCGAGATCCTGGCGGGCTTTGCCCTGCGCCGCGAGATGACGCGCGGCGGCGAGCTCTCAAGCATCACCCCCTTCGCACCCGACTGGCGCTGGCGCTAGGTCGCCCTCGCGGAGACGCCCGGGCCTTTCGCCCCGGACGATCCCTGCTAGCTTGACGTCAGGGACGTCACGACAGGGGGAGACGGTGATGGACGACGCCTTCGAGCTTGGCGACGCGCTGGGGCCCGAGAAGGTGCTTTACCTGCGGGACCCGAGCGTCGGGCTCCGGGCGATCCTGGTGATCGACAACCTGGCGGCCGGGCCGGCCATCGGCGGCACGCGCATGGCGCCCGACGTGAGCCTCGCGGAGTGCGCACGGCTGGCGCGTGCCATGACGCTCAAGAATGCTGCGGCCGCGCTGCCGCACGGCGGGGCCAAGGCGGTGATCGTCGCCGACCCGGGCATGGCGCTCGGCGACAAGGAGCGGCTGGTGCGGGCCTACGCCCACGCCCTGAAGGACGTGCGGGACTACATCCCGGGGCCGGACATGGGCACCGACGAGACCGCCATGGCCTGGGTGCACGACCGGATCGGCCGTGCCGTGGGGCTGCCCCGGGAGATCGGCGGCATACCCCTGGACGAGATCGGGGCCACCGGCTTCGGGCTGGCCGTCGCCCTGGAGGCCGCCGAGCCCTTCGGGGCACTCCCGATCGCCGGCGCCCGGGTCGCCCTGCAGGGCTTCGGGGCGGTGGGCATGCACGGCGCGCGTCACCTGGCCGAGCGGGGAGGGCGGATCGTGGCGGTCTCGGACTCCGCCGGCTGCCTGCTTCGTCCCGAGGGCCTGGATGTGACGGCGCTGATCGACTGGAAGCGCCAGGGACGCTCGGTGGCGGACTTTCCGGGCGGGGAGGCGAGGCCGCGTGACGCCATCATCGAGGTCGACTGCGACATCTGGATTCCCGCGGCGCGGCCCGACGTCATCCACGAGGGCAACGTCGAGCGCCTGCGGGCCCGCGTCGTGGTGGAGGGGGCCAACATCCCGCTGACCGAGGGCGCCGAGCGGCGGCTGGCCGAACGCGGCGTGCTGGTGCTGCCGGACTTCATCGTCAATGCCGGCGGGGTGATCTGCGCGGCGGTCGAGTACCGGGGCGGACGCGAGGGCGAGGCCCTGGCGGCCATCGACGAGAAGCTCCGGGCCAACGTCGCGGCGGTGCTGGGGCGTGCCGAGCAGGATGGGGTGCGGCCCCGCGAGGCCGCCGAGGCGCTGGCCAGGGAGCGGGTGCTGGCCGCCATGCGCTATCGGCGGACCTTTTGAGGGCGCCGCCTGCCGGACCGGCAGGCGGCGGGGCACGCGGCGCTCAGTCGGCCGCGTTTCGGCCCGCGGTCAGCATATGGTGCAGGCCTGCGCACTCCACCAGCGGGTCCGTGCAGTTCACCACGATATCGGAGTGCGCGAGGACATAGCTCTTGCCGGTGATGGCGTTCTCCACCACCGTCAGCGGGCCCTCCTGGCGGGTGCCGGTGAATTCGCCGATGAAGCCGGTCTCGCGCAGCGAGATGGTCTCCAGGCGATCGCCCGGCTTGAGGCGCCCCTCGTGATGCATCAGCGCCAGGCGCGCCGAGGTGCCGGTGCCGGTGGTGCTGCGACAGATCACGCCGGGGTGCACGTAGGTGGTCGAGCGGGAGCGGTAGTAGCCGTCGGCGACCTGCTCGACCGGCCCCATGAAGTGCAGGAAGGGCAGGGGGCCCACGTCGCCCAGGGTGTAGTGGGAGAAGCCGCGTTCGGCCTGGAGCGCCTCGACGATCCGGTGGGCGCAGTCGGCCAGCGCCCGCTCCTCCTCGCGCGTAAGCGAGAAGCCGAGCTCGGCGGCGTCCACCAGGGCATAGAAGCCGCCACTGTAGGCCACGCTGTAGGTCACCTCGCCGAGCCCGGGCACGTGGAGGCTGGCGCGATGGGTGTCGATGTAGCTCGGCAGCCCCGCGCAGGTGATCGCCTCCACCACCCCGTTCTCGACCAGCGCCTCGATCTGCACCAGACCCGCCGGCGACTCGAGGGCGAACTGCTGACGCCCCTCCCGCTTGGGCACGAGGCCAGCCTCCAGCACCGCCGTGGCGGTGCAGATGGTATTGGAGCCGGAATAGATCGGATAGCCCATCACCTCCATGATGATGTAGCCCGCCACGGCCCTGGGGTCGCTCGGGGGGACGATGAGGTCCACCGACATCTCCGGGATGCCGTAGGGCTCTTCCAGCAGCAGCCGTCGCAGGCCGTCGGCGTCGTCGCGCAGATAGTGCATCTGGTCGCGCACGGTGGCGCCCGGCAACGGGTCGATGCCGCCGAGCACGATGCGGCTCACGTCGCCGCCGGCATGAGTGTCCATCAGCCGGATCTTCAATGCTGCCTTGCTCATGACGTTCCCTCGAGCGCGAAGGGCGCGCCGTGCTCGTCCCATTCGCCATCGGGGACGATCACGATCTTGCCCAGGTAGTTGCTGCCACGGTTGACGAAGTAGCGCTCCGCCTCGTGCAGCTCAGAAAGCTTGAAGGCCGCGTGCAGCACCGGCTTGAGCCGGCCGTCGCGGATCCAGGCCATCAGCTGCTCGGCCTCCTCGCGGGTGCCGTGGGAGACGCCGAAGATCTGCACCTGATAGAGGTAGATGCGCGTCCACATCAGCTCGCTTAAGTTGCCGCCGCTGGCGCCGGCGATGGCCAGGCGCGGGTAGGTCGAGCGCCTGGCCATGTCGACGATCATGGTGTCGATGAAGCGGTCGGTCATCTCGCCGCCCACCAGGTCCATCACCGCATCGATGGGGGCGCCGTCGGTGGCCTCGAGCACGCGATCGACGAAGCTTGGCAGGTCGCCGCGGTCGATCACCGCCTCGGCACCGAGCGAGCGCAGGGCGTCGGCCTTGTCGAGGCGGCTCACCGCGTAGGGGATGGCGCCGACGATCCGACACAGCTGGATCAGCGCCGTGCCCACGCCGCCGCTGGCGCCGGTGACCAGCACCCGCTCGCCGGCGGCGACCCGGGCCGAGGTCATCATGTGGTAGGCGGTCTGGTAGGAGCACATCCCCATGGACGCCAGCTCGGCATCGGCGAGTTCGGGATTGGGGAGGTGGTGGAACTGGTCCGCCGGCACGGCGATGTACTCGGCGAAGCCGCCGTCGGCGCCGTGGCCGTAGTAGTCCGGCACTAGGTTGAGGTCGCGGCGCGCGTCGGGGTAGAGGTTGAAGTCGAGCAGGCCTCGCTCGCCGAGGCGCGAGGCCGGGACGCCCTCGCCCGCGGCGACCACGCGCCCGGCGACGTCGGCGCCCTGGATGCGCGGGAAGGTCAGGGTGGGCGAGCCGCCCATGGCGAAGGAGGTCACCTCGCCCTTCTCCTTGGTGGGGTAGAGGCCCTCGCGTGCCTTGCGGTCGGTGTTGTTCTTGGCCGTCGCCGTGACCTTGACCAGCACCTCGCCGGGTCCCGGCTGCGGGGTCGGCACATCGTCGCGGTAGACCAGCATGTCGACATCACCATGCCCGGTCAGCAGCATGGCTGCCATGGTCTCGGGAACGCGTTCGCGGCTCACGGGGAGTCTCCTCTCGTCGGTGTCGAGTCGCCCCGACGATAGCAGACTTCCCCGACCCGGCGTCATCCCTTTCGGTGCCGTGCGGGTCGGGAATCGCGAGGGGTCACACGCCGCTGTGCCAGAACGGCTGGCCGAGGGTAGGCGTGCTGGGGCTCGCGGTCTGGCGCTGCTGCATCAGCCCGGCACGGTACGCCTTGCGCCCGGCGACGATCGCCTCGGCGAAGGCCTCGGCCATCAGCGGCGGCCGATGGGCCTTGGCCACGGCGGTGTTGAGCAGCACACCGTCGAAGCCCATCTCCATGGCCTCGGCGGCCTGGGAGGGGGCGCCGAGGCCGGCGTCGATGATCAGCGGTACGTCGAGGCGCTGGCGCAGGGTCTCGAGGGCATAGCGGTTCATCAGGCCGCGGCCAGTGCCGATGGGCGCGCCCCAGGGCATCAGCGCCTGGCAGCCCGCCTCGCGCAGGCGCTGGCAGAGCACCAGGTCGTCGGTGCAGTAGGGCAGCACCTTGAAGCCGTCGTCGATCAGCGTCCGGCAGGCCTCCAGGAGGCCGAAGGGGTCCGGCTGGAGGTTGTAGTCGTCGCCGATCACCTCGACCTTGATCCAGGGCGTGTCGAACATCTCCCGGGACATCTGGGCCAGGGTGATGGCCTCTCGGGCCGAGCGGCAGCCGGCGGTGTTGGGCAGCAGCCGGCAGCCGCTGTCGCGCAGGATCTGCCAGAAGGCATCGCCGTCGCCCTCGGCGGGGTTCTGGCGGCGCAGTCCCAGGGTCACCATGTCGCAGCCGGCGGCCTTGATGGAGGCCTCCATCACCGCCGGCGACGAGTAGAGGGCCGTGCCCAGCAGGAAGCGGCTGGAGAAGCTCTCGCCGTAGAGGGTCAGGGTATCGTCGTGCAGTGCGCTCATCAGCCGCCTCCCACCGGGGCCACGATGTCGATGCGGTCGCGGTCCTCGAGGACCCGCTCGGCGTAGGCGGAGCGGGGCACGAACTCGCCGTTGATCGCCACGGCGACGCGTCGCTCGGCGTAGTGCCAGGCCTCGAGGGCATCCGCCAGCGCCGTGTCGGCCGGCAGGCGGGCGGTCTGGTCGTTGAGGCTCAGGGTGATCTCGGTCATGCAGCACTCTCCTGGGGCGGATGTCCGGTGAGGGTCTCGGCGAAGGGCTGCTCGCCCCGGCCGCGGATGCCGGCCAGCAGGTGGCAGGCCACCGCCGGGGCCAGCAGGTAGCCGTGGCGGAACAGGCCGTTGGCGGTGATCAGGCCGTCGCGCTCGGTGACATGGGGCAGGTTGTCCCGGAAGGCGGGGCGCAGGTTGACCCCCTGCTCCAGGATGCGCGCCTCGGCGAAGGCCGGCGACAGGGTGTAGAGGGCGCTGCCGAGTTCCAGCGAGGACTGCAGCGAGACGGGGGAGCGGTCCTCGCTCTCGATCTGGGTGGCCCCGATGACGAAGCGCTGGTCGGGCTTGGGCACCACGTAGAGCTGGTAGCGGGGATGCATCAGGCGCACCGGGCGCGAGAGGTGGATCTCCGCGGTTTGCACGTGCAGGGTCTCGCCGCGCACGCCGCGCAGGCTGGGGTGGTGCTGGCGGGCGCCGGTGCCGCGGCAGTCGACGACCAGATCGAAGGCGCGTCGGCCGTCGCGGGTCTCGATCTCGCCGGGGAAGGTGTCCACCGGGCAGTGGGCGTGACAGCTCCCGCCCAGGCGGCGGATCTCGGCCAGCAGGCGCGCGAGCAGCTCGCGGTTGTCCAGGTGCGCCTCGTCCGGCAGGTAGAGGCCCTGGCGAAAGCTCGCCGCCAGGTCGGGCTCCAGGCGATGGATCTCGGCGTCGTCGAGCGTCTGGCAGGGCGGCTCGTCGTCGAGGACGTGGGCGAGGTCGCGGCGGAACTGGGTGAGCTCGCCCATGTCCTGGGCGTGGGCCACCATCAGGCTGCCCTGATGATGCCACAGGCCGCTGGCATCGAGGGCGTCGAGCCAGCGCGGCCACTGGGCCAGGGCGAAGCGGCCCATCTCGAAGACGCTGCGCTCGGAGACCGCGGTCTCGCACAGCGGGGCGACCATGCCGGCCGCCGTCCAGGCGGCGGCCTCGGGGTGCTCCAGGTCGCCGGCGTCATATAGGGTGACGGCATGGCCGTCGCGCAGGAGCTGCCAGGCGACCAGGCGACCCAGCAGGCCGGCGCCGGCCACGGCGATGGTGCGTTCGGTGGGGTGTGTCATGGCGTTGTTCATCCAGCAGAAGACGTGGAGGAACAGGCTGGATGACGACAGGGGGCTGCTAGGCGAGACGACAGCTTGTTCCCTCCGCAGGCATCAACCTGATCAGGTTCAACGGGTTCGGCCGTACCGATCTCAGCCCCCGTGCACGTCTCCATGAGCGTACCGGGGCTCCCCGACAAGTCGTCACAACGTAACCAAAAATGCCCGGGCGCGCAATCGAGGGCGCGTCCGGGCATCGTCTTCGTTCAGGCTCTGCGCCTCGGGCCCTCGAGCGGGGCCGGCGCCGGGCTCAGGCGCAGTCGGCGGCCCCTTCGCCGAACATGTCGAACAGGAGCTCGCGGCCGAGGCCGGTGAGCACCAGGCGCTGCTGGTCGTTCCAGGTGGCGGCCTGGCTGTTCTCGAGGATCTTCTGGCAGGGGGCCCAGTCGCTGGTGGCCGATCCCAGGGCCTTGAGGGCCTGGCGATCGAGCCCGCGATGGCTGACGGTCACCGTCTCGAGCACATGGCCGTGACGATAGAGCATGGTCGCCATGTGGGAGAGGCACTGGCGCAGGCTGCGCTGCATGCCGCTGTGGCTGGGAGTTGAATGGTTCATGCTGCCGCATCTCCTGGGCGGGATTGCTGCGGCGCATTATACATGCGACGAAGGTCGATGTCATACCAAGGTATAAGGCGACTCCCGTCGCGTCCCCGTCAGCCCTCCACGTGACCCAGCAGCAGGAACTCGAGCAGCGCCTTCTGGGCGTGCAGGCGGTTGCCCGCCTCCTGCCAGACCACGGCGCGGGGGTCGTCGAGCAGGGTCTCGCTGATTTCCTCGCCGCGATGGGCGGGCAGGCAGTGCAGGAAGAGCGCGTCCTCCCGGGCGCCATCGAGCAGCGCCTCGGTGACCTGCAGGCCGGCGAAGTCCGCCTCGCGCTTGGCCTGCTCCTCCTCCTGGCCCATGGAGGCCCAGACGTCGGTGGTGACCAGGTCGGCCTGGGCGACGGCCTCCCTGGGGTCGCGCACGATGCTGACCCGCTCGCCGGCGGCCTCGAGGATGTCCTGGCGCGGCTCGTAGCCCTCGGGGCAGCAGATGCGCAGCCGGAAGTCGAACTGGCGGGCGGCGTTGATCCAGGAGTGGCACATGTTGTTGCCGTCGCCGATCCACACCGCGGTGCGATCCTTGACGCTGCCGCGCAGCTCGGTCCAGGTCATCACGTCGGCGAGCAGCTGGCAGGGGTGGTAGTCGTCGGTCAGGGCGTTGATCACCGGCACGGCGCTGGCCGCGGCGAACTCCTCCAGGCCCTGGTGGGCGAAGGTGCGGATCATCACCGCGTCGACCATCTCCGAGAGCACCCGGGCGGTGTCGCCGATCGGTTCGCCGCGGCCGAGCTGGGTGTCACGAGACGACAGGAAGAGCGCATGGCCGCCGAACTGCGCCATGGCGGTCTCGAAGGAGACCCGGGTGCGCGTCGAGGACTTCTCGAAGATCATCGCCAGGGTGCGGTTGGCGAACGGGGTGTAGGTGGGCCCGTGGGTCTTCAGGCCGTTCTTGATCGAGATGGCGCGCTGAATCAGGTAGCGCAGCTCCTCGGGACTGAGATCGAGCAGGGTGAGGAAATGGCGGGTGGCCATGAGGTCGCTCCACGGGAAAAAACGACCATCCTAGCCAGCCCACGGGGGATGCGCAACGCGCCCGGCATCAGTAGAATGGCTTGTATCCACAAGGCCGACCCGCGCGGTCGGGTATTGCCCGAATACCCCCGGCCGCCGAGTCCCGTCAACGAGTAAGGGAGACGTCATGAGCACCACCGTCGAGAACATCCAGCGCCAGATCGGCGAGAACCCCATCCTTATCTACATGAAGGGCACCCCCCAGCTGCCTCAGTGTGGGTTCTCCGCCCAGACCGTCCAGGCCCTGATGGCCTGCGGCGAGCGTTTCGCCTTCGTCAACGTGCTGGACAACCCGGACATCCGCGCCGAGCTGCCCAAGATCGCCAACTGGCCGACCTTCCCGCAGCTGTGGGTCGAGGGCGAGCTGGTCGGCGGCTGCGACATCGTCGCCGAGATGCACCAGTCCGGCGAGCTGGAGACGCTGATCAAGGCCGCCGCCGCGCGGGCCGAGTCCGGCGAGGGCGACGCCCAGGCCTGAGGGTCGGCGACGCCTCGAGGCCATGAAAAAACCCCGCCGGTGCGCCGGCGGGGTTTTTCGTGGGCAAGCCTTCGAAAGCGGCGGACGTCAGGCCTCTTCCAGGCCCTGCTCGCGCTGGGCCAGGTCCCAGCCCCCCAGGTCCTTGTAGCGGTTGACCATGGCGCAGAACAGCTCGGCGGTGCGCTCGGTGTCGTAGCGGGCCGAGTGGGCGGCGCTGTTGTCGAACTCGATGCCGGCGGCGCGGCAGGCCCGGGCCAGCACGGTCTGGCCGTAGACCAGGCCGGCGAGCGAGGCGGTATCGAAGCTCGAGAAGGGGTGGAAGGGGTTGCGCTTGATGCCGCAGCGCGCCACGGCGGCGTTCAGGAAGCCGTGGTCGAAGGCCGCGTTGTGGCCGACCAGCACGGCGCGGGTGCAGCCGTGGGACTTGATGGCCTTGCGCACCGGGCGGAAGATCTCGCCCAGCGCCTCGGCCTCGCTGACCGCGACCTGCTGGCGCAGCGGGTCGTCGAGGCGGATGCCGGTGAAGTCCAGCGCCGACTGTTCCACGTTGGCCCCGGCGAAGGGCGTGACATGGTAGGCATAGGTGGCGTCGGGCAGCAGGTTGCCGTCCGGGTCCATGGTCAGGGTTACCGCGGCGATCTCGAGGATCGCATCGCCTTGCGCGTTGAAGCCGCCGGTTTCCAGGTCCACCACCACGGGCAGGAAGCTGCGGAACCGCTGCGCCATGAGTTCGCGGGCCATCGCCTCGCTCATGCACCTCTCCTTGTCTGGGGCATCGTATCTCTAGACCGCGGCAGTCTACCAGCTTGGCCGCAGCGCGTCCCGTCGCTGGTGTTCGCTGGCGGCTCGTCGCGCTATAATCCCGGTCTTTCATGATCGTTTGCCTAAAGGAGCCTCAGCATGTCCGATGTCAAGAAGGTCGTGCTCGCCTATTCCGGCGGCCTGGACACGTCCGTCATCGTCAAGTGGTTGCAGGAAACCTATGACTGTGAGGTCGTGACCTTCACCGCGGACATCGGCCAGGGCGAGGAAGTCGAGCCCGCGCGCGCCAAGGCCCAGGCCCTGGGCGTCAAGGAGATCTACATCGAGGATCTGCGCGAGGAGTTCGTGCGCGACTACGTCTACCCGATGTTCCGCGCCAACACCATCTACGAGGGCGAGTACCTGCTCGGCACCTCCATCGCGCGTCCGCTGATCGCCCGTCGCCTGATCGAGATCGCCAACCAGACCGGCGCCGACGCCATCTCCCACGGCGCCACCGGCAAGGGCAACGACCAGGTGCGCTTCGAGCTCGGCGCCTACGCGCTGAAGCCGGGCGTCAAGGTGATCGCCCCGTGGCGCGAGTGGGACCTCAACTCCCGCGAGAAGCTGATGGCCTACTGCGATCAGCACGACATCCCGGTGGACTTCTCCTCCAAGAAGAAGAAGTCGCCGTACTCCATGGACGCCAACCTGCTGCACATCTCCTACGAGGGCGGCATCCTCGAGGATCCCTGGGCCGAGGCCGAGGAGGACATGTGGCGCTGGAGCGTCTCGCCGGAGGCCGCCCCGGACCAGCCCACCTACGTCGAGCTGACCTTCGAGCACGGCGACATCGTGGCCATCGACGGCGTGCCGATGAAGCCCCATGAGGTGCTCGAGAAGCTCAACAAGATGGGCGGCGACAACGGCATCGGCCGTCTCGACATCGTCGAGAACCGCTACGTCGGCATGAAGTCCCGCGGCTGCTACGAGACCCCGGGGGGCACCATCATGCTGCGCGCCCACCGCGCCATCGAGTCGCTGACCCTCGACCGCGAGGAGGCGCACCTCAAGGACGAGCTGATGCCCAAGTACGCCGAGGTGATCTACAACGGCTACTGGTGGAGCCCGGAGCGCCGCATGCTGCAGGCCGCCATCGACGAGACCCAGAAGAACGTCTCGGGCGTCGTGCGCATGAAGCTCTACAAGGGCAGCGCCATCGTCGCCGGCCGCAAGTCCGACGCTTCGCTCTTCGACGAGTCCATCGCCACCTTCGAGGACGATGCCGGCGCCTACGACCAGAAGGATGCCGAGGGCTTCATCAAGCTCAACGCCCTGCGCCTGCGCATCGCCGCCGGCAAGGGTCGCCGCCAGGATTGAGCCATCCCGACGCCGGCCGCGAGCCGGCGTCTTCCTGTCAGGAGGTTCCATGCTGAAGAAGCTGCTGTCCGGCCTGTTCGGAGGCCAAGAGGGCGAGCCGAAGGGCGCGCCCGCCGCCGAGCCGGTCGAATACAAGGGCTACCTGATCGTCTCCGAGCCCGCCGACCAGGGCGGGCAGTATCGCGTCAGCGGCTGGATCCGCAAGCCGGTGCCCGCGAGCGAGGAGCAGGCCGGCGAGATGCTCGAGCACCGCTTCGAGCGCTCCGACATGGTGCCCGGGCGCGAGGCCTGTGACGCCCTGATGGTCCGCAAGGCCGAGCGCTTCATCGACGAGGTCGGCGACGAGATGTTCTCGCCGCGCTGACAGGCGCCCGCCGTTCCCGTGCCGACGACGCCCCGCCCGGGGGCGTCGCTCGTTCCGGTCCCCGCCCTGTCAGCTCGCCTCCCAACGCCCTCTGCCGCCCCGCGGCGTCGCCGATCGGCGCCTGCCACACGTCATCTCGCGCTCGTCGTCTCCCGGCGCCTTGGTCTTTCGCCCAAGTGTGCCGGACGGGTGCGGCCGTTAGACTCGTACCACTGACGATGCGTGACATGACACGGAGCGTTCATGCGCCTGCTGCACCGTTCCTCGTCCTGGCGAGCCCTCTTCGCCGACGATACCGTGCCCAACCCCGCCACCTGGCCCGCCGTGCTGGAGCCGCTGCGCGCCGCCCTCGAGCGCCTCGGCCCGCATCCCGACCTCGCCGTGGCCCACGCCTGGCAGGCCGAGTTCGCGACCGCGCTCGAGCGCCTCGATCTGCCCGCCGGGCGGATCGGCCAGCTGCTCAGCGACCACAACGACTGGCTCTACCGGCGTGCCATCGAGCTCTCGCTCGCCGAGATGCGGGCCCAGGGCTGGGGGGCGCCGCCGGTGGCCTTCTGCGTGCTGGTGCTGGGCTCGGGGGCCCGCGATGAGAGCCTGCTGGCGCCGGATCAGGACAACGCCATGATCATCGCCGACTACCCGGACGCGCGGCACACCGAGATCGACGGCTACTTCCAGTCGCTGGGCGAGCGCTTCACCGCGCGCCTCGATGCGGCCGGCATCCCGCTCTGCCAGGGTCACGTCATGGCGCGCTTCCCGATGTGGCGCAAGCGGCTCTCGGAGTGGCGGTCGCAGCTCGCGATCTGGACGGCGGAGCGGCGCGTCAAGCGCGTGCAGCAGGCCAACATCCTGCTCGACTTTCGTCCGCTCTACGGCGAGCCGGCGCTGGCCGAGGGGCTGGCCGGGCAGGTGGCCGAGCATCTGCCCGGCGCACACCTCTTCCTCGACGAGATGGCAAGCCTGCTCGATGAGCTGCCCGTGGCCCTGGACCGCCTCGGCCGGCTGCGCGGCAGCGTGGAAGACGCCCCTCACGCGCGCGCCCTCGACCTCAAGCGCCAGGGGCTGCTGCCGATGGTCAGCGCGGTGCGCCTGCTCGCGCTTCGCCACGCCGTGCGCCCGCCGGATACCCGCTCGCGGCTGGCCGCGCTGGTGATGCGCGAGGCGATCACCGCGGCGCAGGCCGAGGCGCTGAGCGCAGCACTGGAGCGGCTGCAGGGGCTGCTCCTGGCGAGCCAGCGGCAGGCGCTGGCCGAGGGGCGCGTGCCGGATGGCTGGGTGGACGCCGGTCGGCTGGGCGAGGATCAGCGCCTGCTGCTGCGTCACGATCTGCGGGAGATCCGCGCGCTGGTGCGCCGCGTCCGTCGGGGAGGCTGACGCGCCGCCATCGCCGGCGCGTGTCGTCGGTTCAGGGCGTCGCCGGCGTGTCGCCCGAGTCCCGGTCCTGTGACGGGGCGCCGTCGGGGACATCGGTTGAGGCCGGCGCCTCGGCCGGCGCTTCGGGTAGCTCCATCACCAGGCAGGCGCCGTCCAGGCGCGTGGCCGCCTCGATCCACAGCCGCCCGCCGAGGTGGGCGACGATGCCGCGACTGATCGGCAGGCCCAGCCCGCTGCCACGCGGCCGCCCCCGGGACTCTCCGCTCTCCCGGTGCTGGATCTGGTGGAACTTCTCGAAGACCCGCTCGCGCTCGTCGGGGGCGATGCCGGGGCCGTTGTCCTCGACGGCGAGGCGGTAGTGGGTCTTGTGGCGTGCCAGGCGCAGCAGCACGCGGGGATCGTCATCGGCGGCGAACTTGCCGGCGTTGTCGAGCAGGTTGATGATCACCTGCTCGAGGCGGTCGGCATCGCCGATTACCCAGGCGGCCTCGGGCTCGATCGCCACCTCGAGGGTGACCCCGCGCTCCTCCTGGAGCCGCTGCACCGCCTCGACGCTCTGGCGGGTCAGCGCCACCAGGTCGAGGCGGGTCGGCGACAGGGTTAGGCGGCCGCTCTCGAGCCGTGCCAGGTCGAGGATCTCCTCGATCAGCCGCGACAGGCGCTGGCTCTCGCGCACCACCACGTCGAGGAAGTGCTCGCGCTTCTCGTCGGGCAGCGCCCGGTTGTCGCGCAGGATCTCGGCGAAGGCGCGGATCGAGGTGAGCGGCGTGCGCAGCTCGTGACTGACCATGGCCACGAACTCGTCCTTGAGGCGGTCGAGCTCGCGCAGCCGCGCGTTGGCCGCGCGCAGGTCCTCGCTGGCGCGGGCCAGCTCGCGGGACTGCTGCTCGAGGCGGCGGTTCATCTCGAGGGTCTCGGAGGTGGTGTCGAGGATGCGCAGGATCGCTTCCAGATCCGGCGCCTCGCCGCGCGCCACCGAGTCGATCAGCACCCGGGCCGAGGCGCTGCCCAGCGACCCGGCCAGGGCCTGCTCGGCCCGCAGCGTCAGCGCCGCGGGGGCGGGCTGGTCGTCATCGACCTCGTCGGCCTCGCCGGGATGAGCGGCGAAGACCCGCCGGCTGGCGGCCTCGCCCAGGTAGCGGTCGAGCAGGGCGCGTAGCTCGCCGCGGGTGGTCTGCCCCTGCCACAGCGAGGCCGGCACCAGGCCCTGGGGCATGGTCTCGGTGAACAGCGCCGCCTGGGTCTGCTCCAGGGCCGAGGGGCGGGTGAAGAGCGATACGCCCACCAGCAGGCCGACGTTCGCGGCGAGGCTCCAGAGCAGCGAGTGGGTGTAGATGTCCCAGCCCTCGAGGCCGAACAGCGCATAGGGGCGTAGCCAGGCGATGCCCCAGGGGCCGGTGGCGAGAAAGCCCGGGTCCAGCCAGCCGGACTGGGCGAAGCCCGGGATCAGCAGGGTCCAGGCCCAGACCACAAAGCCTGCGCCCATGCCCAGCGCCGCGCCGCGCCGCCGAGCGCCGCGCCAGTAGAGGCCGATCAGCAGCGCCGGGGCGAACTGGCTCGCCGCGGCGAAGGAGACCAGGCCGATGGTCACCAGGCTGTAGGTCTCGCCGATCAGCGCATGATAGAGGTAGCCGAGCAGCAGGATGCCCAGGATGCTGACCCGGCGGATGCCCAGCAGCCAGCCGGCCAGCTCCCCCCGGGTGCTCAGATGCAGGCGCCTGGAGCGCAGCAGCAGCGGCATCACCAGCTGGTTGCTGACCATGGTCGACAGGGCGATGGTCTCGACGATCATCATGCCGGTGGCGGCCGAGAGACCGCCGATGAAGACCAGCAGCGGCAGTGCCTCGAGCCCGGCGGAGAGCGGCAGGGTCAGCACGAAGCTGTCGGGGTCACCGCCGCCCAGCAGCAGCCCGGCCAGGGCGATGGGGATCACCAGCAGGTTGATCACCAGCAGATAGAGGGGGAAGAGCCAGCTGGCGCGCTTGATATGGCGCTCGTCGACGTTCTCGACCACCAGCACCTGGAACTGGCGCGGCAGGGTGAGGAAGGCGAGAAAGGCCAGTACCAGCATGCCCACCCAGCCGAGCGCCCCGCCCGGCACCGATTCCAGGCCCAGCAGCCGAGTGAGCTCGGGGCGTTCGCCCGCCTGGGCGAAGAGGTCGGCGGGCCCGTTGAAGAGCACGAAGACGGTGAAGATCCCCACCGCGAGGAAGGCCGCGAGCTTGACCAGCGACTCGAAGGCGATGGCGGCGACCATGCCCTCGTGGCGCTCGCTGGCGTCCAGGTGGCGGGTGCCGAAGAGGATGATGAAGACCGCCAGTACCAGGGCGACCCAGAACGACCGGTCGCTCCAGAAGCGCTCGTCGGCCAGCGGCAGATCGGCGGCCTGGGGGTAGTTGACCAGCACGGCATGGCTGACGGTGATCGCCTTGAGCTGCAGGGCGATGTAGGGGGTGATGCCGATCAGGGCGATCAGCGCGACCAGCGCCCCGAGGCTCGAACTCTTGCCGTAGCGGGCGCTGATGAAGTCGGCGATGGAGGTGAGGCGCTGGGCGCGGGCAATGCGCACCATCTTGCCGATCACGAAGGGGGCCATCAGCATCGCCAGGGTCGGACCCAGGTAGATCAGCAGGAAGCTCGGGCCGAACTCCGCGGCACGCCCGACGCTGCCGTAGAAGGTCCAGGCGGTGCAGTAGACGGCGATGGAGAGCGCGTAGACGGTGGGGGAGCCGATCAGCGAGCGGCCCTGGGCGGCGCGGCGATCGCCCCAGGCGGCGATGACGAAGAGCAGCGCCAGGTAGCCGAAGGCGAGCACCACCACCATGGGGCCGCCGGTCATCGCCCGTCACTCCGCATCCCGTCCCTCCTCATCGCGACGTTCCATCAGCCAGGCCATCAGGCCGATCACCGCACCCCAGGCGAGAAAGACGTAGGGCACCAGCCGGCTCACGCCGCCCGCCGAGGAGGCGGCGATCAGCACCAGCGGCGGCGAGAAGAGCAGCGCCGCCAGCACGATCAGGGCGATCAGGCGCTCCTTGCGGCGAGGCGTGTTCACGAGGCGTAGGCGTCCTCCCTGTCGAGGGCACTGGCCTGGAGGGCCAGCACCTGCTCCAGGGTCTCGATGCCCCTGGCCTCCAGGCGCGGCAGCAGCGCGAGCCACAGCTCCGCCGTGACCCGCGCATCGCCCAGGGCGGTGTGTCGGGTGCCGGGCGGGAAGCTCAGGTCGTAGCGGTCGGCCAGGCTGTCCAGGTCGTGACCGTCGAGGCTCTCGTCCAGCGCGCGGGACAGCAGCAGGGTGTCGAGCACCGGCATGTCGAAGCTGACGCCGCCCCCGGGCGGCTGGATGGCCAGCAGGTCGAAGGCGGCGTTGTGGGCGAGGATCACCGCCTCGCCGATGTAGTCGCGAAAGCGCGGCAGGGCCACGGAGAGCGGCGGGGCGCCGGCAACGTCGTCGTCGGTGATGCCGTGGATGGCGGTGCTGGCCGGGGGGATGGGGCGCTCGGGATCGACGCGCAGGTCGAAGACGTCGTCGGCCAGCAGCCGGGCGTTGACGATGCGACAGGCCCCGATGCTCACCACGGTGTCGCCGCGGCGCAGCTCCAGGCCGGTGGTCTCGGTGTCGAAGGCGACCACGTCGAGGGTGCGCAGGGGGCGTGCCGCCAGCTCGGCGTCCGGCGGGGGCATCTCGGCGATGCCGAAGTCGTGGAACTCCGGGCGCGGCGGGGTGCGCGGGCGCGGCGGGGCGACCCGGTCGGCCGCCGGCAGTGGCAGGCGCAGCCGGGCATGCAGGCCGTCATCGTCGGCCAGGCTCCAGGCGTCGCTGCCGTGCTGGCGCAGCACGTCGGCGACGCGGGGCGAGAAGGGCAGGGCGTCCAGGTGCTCGCCGTGCCACGCCTCGAGCTGGGACTCGCCGAGCACCCCGCCGCGCCAGACCAGGTCCAGGTAGACCCGCCGGTTGCCCAGGCACACCTCGCCCTCGAGCGCCTCGCGGCCCGCGTGGCTGGCCAGCCGCGGCAGCAGCGAATCGAGCAGCGCCAGCAGCGCCGGGGCATCGGCCTTGAGCCAGGCGGGCATGCCGATGGGCGTGATCGTGACGCCGTTTCTGCCGTGGCGGGCCGCGAGCGACGCCCAGAGGTCGTTGGACCACAGGTCGACCAGCCGCTCGCCCTGGCGGTGCATCTCCTCCATTACCCGGCCCATCTGCTCGAGCTGGTGCGCCAGCGCCCGGCCCTCCTCGTCGATCACCGCCTCCAGCCGCTGGCCCAGCACGCCGGTCGGTGTGGCCGTGCGCACGCCGATCAGGGCGTCGGCGGCGCTGCACAGGCTCGCGCTGTGGCGGCGCAGGGGCGGCAGCATCTCGGCGAGCTCGGCGCGGGCCCCCATCTCGCTGGACCAGGCCGCGGTGGTGTCGGTGAGGGTCAGCAGGGTCTCCCGGTGGCTGTGGGGCACGCGGCGCAGCACCGCGTGCAGCCAGCGCTCGCCGCAGGGCACCAGGAGCTCCCGGGGGGCGCCGTCGTCGGGCAGCTCGCCCAGGGCATCCTCGAGGCTCGCGATCGGCAGCAGGGCGTCGAGCCGCTTGCCGAGCCCGAGGCCCGGGTGGTCCTCGAAGAGCGCCTCGGCGGCCTGATTGAAGAGCAGCAGCCGGCGGTGGTGATCGCAGAGCAGCAGCGGCGTGTCGAGGACCTGGAGCAGGGTCTCGAGCTCCTGGCGCACGCGGGTCGCGCTGAGCGCCCCCTCGGCGTGGGCGGTGGCCAGGCGCTCGCGGTCGGCGCGCCAGGCCTCGCGCACGCGCATCAGGTCGGGGCCGAGGCCCTTGAGCCAACCCTCGGGGGGATAGTCCTGGCGGGCGTCGGGCTTGGCCACCAGGCGGGCCAGTTGTACCTGAAGGTGGCGCAGCGGCGTGAACAGCTGGCGCTCGAGCAGCAGGCCGACCAGGAAGATGGTGCCGCCGCCGGAGAGGCAGCCGAGCCACAGCCAGACCCGCGCCATGCCGGTGAGCCCGGCAAGGCCGTCGAGCCACAGGGCGAAGAGGATGCCGCCGAAGATGCTGACGCCGCTGAGCAGCAGCCACAGGCCGATCAGCCGCTGGCGGCGGGGCAGGCTCTTGCTGCGCCGACCCATCAGGAGGCCTCGGCGAGCAGCGTCTTGACCTTCTCGACCAGCGCCTGGGTCGAGAAGGGCTTGGTGACGTAGTCGTCGGCGCCCAGGGCGAGGCCCTTCTCGCGCTCCACCTCGCGGCCGTGGGCGGTGAGCATGACGATCGGCAGCCGGGCATGGGCGGGGTCGGCGCGCAGGCGCTCGAGGACGTCGAAGCCGCTGATGCCCGGCAGGCTGATGTCGAGCAGCAGCAGGTCGGGCGCCGACTCGGCGATGCGCGACAGGGCGCTCTCGCCATCCTCGGCGGTGTCCACCTCGAAGCCGGCCTGCTGCATCAGGAACTCCAGGGACAGGACGATGTTGGGCTCGTCGTCCACCACCAGCACCTTGGCCATGGGGGGCCCTCCTTGTATGTATGAAGATGCCGCCGCCTGGCGCGTGCGGTCCGGCATGCCTGCGTTCATGCAGCGTTACCGATCAGTTTAGTGGCCGCCCGAGGGTGGGCAAAGACGACCTTGGCAGGAGATGGGGCGCCGCGGCGTGCTAGGGTGGCGGGGATCACCCGGACCCCGGGGCAGCGACCAAGGAGAGAGGCATGATCAAGGTGCACCATCTGGAGAACTCCCGCTCGCAGCGCGTCGTGTGGCTGCTCGAGGAGCTGTCCGCCGACTACGAGATCGTCACCTACGCGCGCGACGCGCGCACCAAGCTGGCGCCCGCCGCGCTGCGCGAGGTGCATCCGCTGGGCAAGTCGCCGGTGATCACCGACGAGGCGCGGGACGGTCGGGTGGTGGCGGAGTCGGGGGCGATCCTCGAGTACCTGGTCGAGCGCTTCGAGGCCGAGCCCGCCCTGGTGCCGCCGGCGGGCAGTGAGGCGCGCGAGCGCTACCGCTTCTGGCTCCACCACGCGGAGGGCTCGGCGATGCCGCCGCTGGTGATGCGCCTGGTCTTCTCGAGCCTCGGCCGGCCGCCGGTGCCGGCGCTGGCCAGGCCCATCGGCCGGCTCTTCGCCCGTGGTGTGGAGCAGCAGTTCCTCGCCCCGGAGATTCGCCGCCTGAGCGACTACTGGGAGGCCGAGCTCGCGCGGGGGCCCTGGTTCGCCGGGGAGGCCTTCAGCGCGGCGGACATCCAGATGAGCTTCCCGCTGCTGGCGCTGGAGGCCGGCGGTGGCCTGGACGAGCACCCGCGGCTGCGCGCCTTCCTGGCCGCCTGTCGCGAGCGCCCCGCCTATCGGCGCACGGTCGAGGTGGTGGGAGAGTTCGCCCTGCCGTGAGCGCTGTTATGAGCGTTTCCTAGGAGCTTCTGACCATTCATTCTATTCGTTGATATTGCGGCCCCAGGGCATGCCCGGATAATGATCGCATTAATCTCCGAGTAAAGAGGTCGGGAATATGATCAAGTCCGTGTTCATGGGGCTGGGCCTGGTGCTGGCGGCGTCCCGCGCGGTCGCCGCCGATGTCGCGCCGCTGGTCGAGGCCGACTGGCTCGCCGAGCGGCTGGGTAGCGAGGACCTCGTGGTGCTCGACGTGCGCTCGGGCATCGACGACGGTGGCGATCGCGACAGCTTCGAGGCGGCGCACATCCCCGGCAGCGTCTACAGCAGCTACACCGAGGCCGGCTGGCGGGAGACCCGCAACGAGGTGTCCGGCCTGCTGCCGTCGGTGGAGAGCCTCGAGTCGCTGATCGGTGGGCTCGGCATCGACAACGACGACACCGTGGTCATCGTGCCTGCCGGCACCGGCCCCACCGATTTCGGCAGCGCCGCCCGGGTCTACTGGACCTTCAAGGTGCTCGGCCACGACGAGGTGGCGATCCTCGACGGCGGCTTCGCCGGCTGGCAAGCCCAGGAGCACGAGATCGCCAGCGGCGCGACCCCGCCCCCGGACGCCGCCGACTTCCAGGGCCGGCTGGACACCACGCTGATCGCCACCACCGAGGAGGTGCAGGCCGCCCGCGAGAGCCAGGCGCAGCTGGTGGATGCTCGGCCGGCGGACTACTTCCGTGGCGAGACCCAGTCGCCCGCGGCCACGGCGCCCGGGACCATTCCCGGCGCCCGCAACCTGCCCTTCCACCGCCTGCTCACCCAGCGTCAGCAGGCCTGGTACCTGGACGACGAGGTGCTCGGCGCGCGTATCAACGCCGCCGAACTGGATCGCGGGCTGCCCACCGTGGCCTTCTGCAACACCGGGCACTGGGCGGCCATCGACTGGTTCGTGCTCAGCGAGGTGGCGGGCTTCGACCAGGTCCGCCTCTACGACGGCTCGATGGCCGAGTGGACCCGGGGCGAGGAGCTCCCCCTGGCGCTGTCCGAGTAGGGCCCCGACGCGCCGCCGTCATCATCGACGGAGGCGCCCGACGAACCCCGCCGCGGCCTGGCCGCGGCGGGGTTCGTCTTGAGGGGTGTCGCGCGAGTGGCGCTCAGTCCCGAGGCCGGTCGACCTTCGGCCCCAGCGGCCCCAGCCACAGCCAGACCTGCAGGATCACCAGTACCGGCAGCAGCCAGGCCGGCGCGCCGGTCACCGCGTTGAGCAGCAGATGCAGGAAGAAGGCCGTGATGCCGGCGGTGAGGCCCACCAGCGGGAAGCGCAGGGGCCGCTCACGCCCCGGGAGGCGGAACAGGCGGAAGGTCGTGCCGACCAGGGCGCCGAAGGCGGCGGAGAGGCTCAGGGGAATCAGCAGGTCCAGCATGTCGCGTCTCTTGTTGAGGGAAGTGAGCCGAGGCAATGAGCGGCGGCGCGTGGGCCGAGGTCAGGGAGGGCGTCGCTCACTCGCCGCGGCGCAGCAGCCGCTCGCGCAGGGCGAGCTCCGCGCGCCCCAGCCACTCGTGCAGGGCGCGGGTGCTCTGGTGGAGGTGGTAGACCCGGGGCATCCAGGCGGCGAGGCCGGCGGGCGGAGGGCTCGCGAACTCGGTCGGAGCCGGCGTCACGGCCAGGCCCGAGCGCTCGAAGGCGGCCTGGGCGCGGGGCAGGTGCCAGGCCTGGGAGACCAACGCGATGCGCTGGATGCCGCTGGCGCCCAGCATCTCGGCGCTGAGGCGGGCATTCTGGGCGGTGTCGCGGCTACCCCCCTCCATCCAGCGCACCGGCACCTCGAACACCTCCCGCAGCGCCGCGGCCATCAGGCTCGCCTCGGCGCTGTGCTCGTCATGTCTCCGGCCGCCGCTGACCAGGATCGGCAGCCCGGTCTGGCGGTGCAGGTGGGCGCCGTAGGCGAGCCGCCGCCAGCTGGCATTGGCCGGGGCGTCGCCCCAGCCGAATTCCGGCGCGTCATAGTCGCGACCGCCGCCGAGAATGACGATGGCCTGGGCCTCGCGCAGCGCGCCAGGGCCGGCCAGCGCCGGCGGCTCGAGGCCCTGGCGCAGGGCGTGGCTGGCGACCGGGGTGGCCAGCACCAGCAGCCCGCCCAGGCCCAGCACCACCAGCCCGCCTCCGAGCAGCCGCCAGTGCGACCACAGGGCGAGCCCCAGCAGGGTCAGCAGCACGTTGATCAGCGGAGGGAACAGCAGGGTCTCGAGTATCGCCATGGTGAGGGGCTTCTTGTTGTTGTGGTGGTGTCGCGGTAAGGGGCTCGCGCGGGGCGCCCTAGAGATCGATCTTTTCCTTGAACTCACAGAGGTCCTCGATGACGCAGCTGCCGCAGCGCGGCTTGCGGGCCAGGCAGGTGTAGCGGCCATGCAGGATCAGCCAGTGGTGGGCATCCTGGCGGAACTCCCGGGGCACGTGGCGCAGCAGCTTCTGCTCGACCTCGTCCACGTTCTTGCCCTTGGCGATCCCCGTGCGGTTGGAGACGCGGAAGATATGGGTGTCCACGGCGATGGTGGGTTCGCCGAAGGCGGTGTTCAGGACCACGTTGGCGGTCTTGCGCCCCACGCCCGGCAGTGCCTCCAGGGCCTTGCGGGTGCGCGGCACCTCCCCCGCGTGCCGATCGACCAGGATCCGACAGGTCTTCATCAGGTTCTCGGCCTTGGTGTTGTAGAGGCCGATGGTCTTGATGTGCTCCTTGAGGCCGTCGAGGCCCAGCTCGAGGATCGCCTGGGGGGTGTTGGCCACCGGGAAGAGCCGGGCCGTGGCCTTGTTGACCCCCACGTCGGTGGCCTGGGCCGAGAGCAGTACCGCGGCGAGCAGCTCGAAGGGGGTGGACCAGTGAAGCTCGGTGGTCGGCTCGGGATTGTGGTCACGCAGCCGCGCGAAGATGTCAAAGCGTTTCTGGGCGTTCATGATCGGCTCGTCAGGAAGCGGCGGAATTCAGGGCGGCTCGGGCCTCGTCGAGGAGCCGCTGGGCGGCATCGAGCTGCTGCTGCGCCGCCTCACGGGCGGCGGCGTCGCCATGGCGCTCTGCATGGGTCTGCTGCTGGCGGGCCCGGCGCAGCGCCTGCTCCGCCGCCTTGACGGCCATCTGCCGCTGACGCTGGGGCGAGGGGCCGGCCGCGGGCATACCGGCCCCGGGCGTGTCTCCCGCGCGCTGGCGCTGCTGGATCAATCGCTTCTGGCGCTCCAGGCGCTTCTCGCGAGCCTCCCGCGCCAGGCGCCGCTCGCGGGCACGGTGACGCCGCCGGCCCAGTTCGGCACGGCGCGCCAGGTAGGCCTCGCGTTCCGCGTCGCTCTCGGCGGCCTCCCAGGCGGGGTGGGGCAGCAGGTCGATGCAGTCCACCGGGCAGGGCGCCACGCAGAGCTCGCAGCCGGTGCACTCGTCGGCGATGACCGTGTGCATGCGCTTCGCGGCGCCGAGGATGGCGTCCACCGGACAGGCCTGGATGCACTTGGTGCAGCCGATGCACTCGTCCTCGCGGATCCAGGCCACCAGCGGCGACTGGGCCGGCTCGGCCAGCGGCAGCGGCGGACGGCCGGTCAGCTCGGCCAGCCGGGCCACCGTCGCCTCGCCCCCGGGCGGGCAGCGGTTGATCGCCTCGCCGTCGACGATCGCCTCGGCGTAGGGGCGACAGCCCGGCTGGCCGCACTTGCCGCACTGGGTCTGGGGCAGCAGGGCGTCGACCGCCTCGATCAGCTCGGCGCGGGAGGCGTCAGTGGTTGTCGTCACCACGGTCGCTCAGCTGACCCGCTGGCCCGGCTCGGCGCCGGAGTCGGGGCTCAGCAGGGTGATGCCTTCGTCGTTGCCGGCGGCGAGCACCATGCCCTCGGAGACGCCGAAGCGCATCTTGCGCGGCGCCAGGTTGGCCACCATCACGGTCAGGCGACCCTCCAGGGCCTCGGGCGCATAGGCGGCGCGGATGCCGGCGAACACGGTGCGGCTCTCGCCACCCAGGTCCAGGGTCAGCTTGAGCAGCTTGTCGGCTTTCTCGACGTACTCGGCCTTGGCGATGCGGGCGATGCGCAGGTCGACCTTGGCGAAGTCGTCGAAGGCGATCTCGTCGGCGATGGGCGTCTCGGCCAGCGGGCCCTTGGCGGTCTCCTTCAGCTTCTGCTCTTCCACCAGATCCTCCTTCGATGCGGCCATCATGGCATCGATCTTCTCCCGCTCGACGCGGGTCATCAGCGGCTTGAACTTGGCGATCTCGTGATCCACCAGCAGGGTGTGGCGGCTGTGCCAGTCGAGGCTCTCGAGCTTCAGGAAGTCGCGGGCCTGGTCGGCCATGGCCGGCACCACCGGGGCGAGGTAGACCATCAGCTGGCGGAACAGGTTGATGCCCACCGAGCAGATGTCGAGCACCTCCTGCTCGCGGCCCTCCTGCTTGGCCAGCACCCAGGGCTCGGCCTCGGCGATGTAGGTATTGGCCTCGTCGGCCAGCTCCATGATGCGGCGCATGGCGCGGCCGAACTCGCGCGCCTCGAACTCCGCGGCGATCTCGTCACCGGCGGCGATGAAGCGGGCGACCATGTCGGGCTCGCTGCAGTGGGCGGAAAGCTGCCCGCCGCCGAGCTTCTTGACGAAGCCGGCGCAGCGGCTGGCGATGTTGACCACCTTGCCGACCAGGTCGCTGTTGACCCGCGCGGCGAAGTCCTCGAGGTTGAGGTCCAGGTCGTCGACCCGCGAGGTGAGCTTGGCGGCGAAGTAGTAGCGCAGGTACTCGGGGTTCAGGTGGTCGGCGTAGGTGGCCGCCTTGATGAAGGTGCCCCGGGACTTGGACATCTTGGCGCCGTTCACCGTCACGAAGCCGTGGCAGTTGACGGCCGTGGGGGTGCGGAAGTCGGCGCCGTGCAGCATGGCCGGCCAGAACAGCGCGTGGAAGTAGACGATGTCCTTGCCGATGAAGTGGTAGACCTCGGCGTCGGAGTCCTGGCGCCAGTAGGCGTCGAAATCGAGCCCCTCTCGCTCGCAGAGGTTCTGGAAGCTCGCCAGGTAGCCGATCGGCGCGTCGAGCCAGACGTAGAAGTACTTGCCCGGCGCATCGGGGATCTCGAAGCCGAAGTAGGGGGCGTCGCGTGAGATGTCCCACTCATTGAAGCCAGATTCGAACCACTCCATCAGCTTGTTGCGGATCTGCGGCTGGACGTGCTCGTCATCGATCCACGCCTTCAGGAAGTCGGCGAAGTCCGGCAGCTTGAAGAAGTAGTGGGTGGAGGTGCGCACCTCGGGGGTGGCGCCGGAGATCGCCGAGACCGGATCGATCAGCTCGGCCGGGGTGTAGGTGGCCCCGCACGCCTCGCAGTTGTCGCCGTACTGATCCTCGGCGTTGCACTTCGGGCAGGTGCCCTTGATGAAGCGGTCGGCCAAAAACAGCCCCTTCGCCGGGTCGTACATCTGCTCGATGTCGCGGGTGGCGATGTGCCCCTTGTCGCGCAGCCGGGTGTAGATCAGCTCGCTGAAATGGCGGTTCTCCGCCGAGTGGGTCGAGTGGTAGTTGTCGAAGGCCACCCCGAAACGCGAGAAGTCGGCCTGGTGGTCGAGGGAGACGCGCTCGATCAGCGCCTCCGAGGTGATGCCCTCCTGCTCTGCGCGCAGCATGATCGCGGTGCCGTGGGCGTCGTCGGCGCAGACGTAGTGGCACTCATGGCCGCGGCTCTTCTGGAAGCGCACCCAGATGTCGGTCTGGATGTACTCCAGCAGGTGGCCCAGGTGGATGTCGCCGTTGGCGTAGGGCAGGGCGCTGGTGACCAGGATCTTGCGCGGAGCGGTATTCGACATGATGGCTCAGAGGTTCCCGTAAGCGTGATGCATGGCGGCCGACTCGACGCCGGGGCGAAGTCGAGGCCGCCATGCGAAATATCCGTGAAATCAGGGCTGGGATTGTAGCATCTTCATCCTCCGCTGCACCCGCTCCGCGCTCGGCCAGCGGGGAACGCTGACGTCCGCCGCGTCGCGTGCTGGCAACGGAGCTTGGGGCTCCTCGTCGCCGGCGGACGACGTTTGGCAAGCCCCGGCGACTCGGGTAGTCCCTCTCCGTCGGCGGGGCCCCATTGGATGGCGTGGCCTGCCGACTGACTCATCAGCCTGACGTCACCTTCGCGGGACCCCAATGTTCTTCACGGAGGTATCTCCCATGGCATTTCGCCGTATCCTGCCCGTCATGGGCATTGTCGCGCTGCTTACCGGCTGTGCCAGCGGGGCCATCGCCCCAAACTATACCAGTGAGAATCCCGACATCATGCGCATCGGCAACGAGCGTCCCGCCGATCCCCAGGTGACCACCGAGAGCCTCGGCTCCTACTGCGTCAAGGTCACCGAGACCTGGAGTGAACAGGGAGAGACGCCAGATGGCCAGACGCTCTGGGCCCTGAGCACCCAGCGCACGGTGGTGCCCTGCAACTGAGCCAGGTCTGCTCATCGTGTCATGTCGGCTTGGGCCCGGTGCATGCGTGCACCGGGCCTTTTCGTGTGCAACGCCCGACCGATGGGACCCATCTTGCCGTGCCGGCCTCCTGGCAGCATGGTCGCCTTGCGCGGCCCTGTGCGCCGGGCCGACGGATAGACAGGACTAGAATGGGGAGAGGGCCCGTGCCATCGTGCGGTGCCGGCTCGGCCGGGACGCTCCCCGCGACGGAGGCGACGACACGGTCGATTACCGGTGGCGGCCGTCACACGGCGTCCGCCCCACGGGCAAGGGAAGGCGATATGCGAATCGAGCCGCGGCATGGGAAGCAGGCGCTGCTGGCGCTGGTGCTGCTCGCGGGGCTGGTGGCGCTGGGGCTCTGGATCCACCAGGCGGGCTGGATCGACCCCGTGCGCCTGGAGCGACTCGGCCTGGAACTTGGTCCCTGGGGCCCGCCGATGCTGGCCGGCGTGATGGCGCTCACCGTGGTGGTCGGCCCCATCCCGACCATGGTGGTCAGCGTGGCGGCGGGGATGATCTACGCGCCCCCGTTGGCATTCCTGGTCAGCATGGCCGGGGCCCTGATCGGCGCCGGCCTGAGCTTCTGGATCGCCCGGCTGGTGGGCCGGCCGGTCATCGAGCGGTTCCTGTACGGGCATGTCGCCCTGTTTCCCGAGTGCCCGCAGCGCATGCTCTTCGGCATGGTGCTCGTGGCACGGCTGATCCCCGTGGTCTCCTTCGCGCTGATCAGCTACGCCGCGGGACTCACGGCGCTCACAACGGGGCGTTTCCTGGTCGCGACGGCGCTCGGCATGGCGCCGATGACGCTGCTCTACGTGCTGGCCGGCAAGGGCATCGCCATCGACAGCGGCTGGGCGATGGCGGTGGGGGGCGTCCTGCTCTGCCTGCTGATCGCGCTGCCGAAGATGGTCGACGCCGGCTGGATCCCGCTGCCGGCGCGCTGGCGAGACTTCGTCGACCATCTTCGCCATCCCCGCTAGTCGCCTTGCAGAGGCCGCGCGTCATGCGCGGGCGATATGGCCTGTGCCTAGAGAATCGGAGTGTGGCGGCTCAGCCCGTCGCCGCCTGGCGATAGACCCCGAAGTGATCCAGGCCGCGATCGGCCAGGTGCAGCGCCTGCATGCGGCTCATCACGCCCTGGTCGCAGTAGAGCAGGTACTCGCGGTCGGCGGGCAGGTGCTGCGCCTGGTCCTGGAGCTCGTAGAAGGGGATCTCCAGGCAGGGCACGTCGGGAAGCGAAAGCGGGGCTTCCTCGCACTCGTCGGGGCGCCGGATGTCGATCACGCTGACCGCCGGCCGCTCGGCGAGATCCTCCGGCCCGTCGACGACCGTCACCTCGCCGGGCTCCCGGGGCTTCTCCCCCAGGCGGCTGGCCCGGGTCACGGTGGCGGCCTCGACGGCGGCCTCCAGCACCGAGAAGTCGAAGGCGGCCTCGGCGGCCAGCACCTGGTCGGTGGGCGCGCGGGTGTGGGGGCGCCGCGAGATCACCCCGCAGTACTCCGGCATCTGCTCGGCGAAGCGGGCGGTATCGATGCGCCGCGCCGTGTCGATGATCTCCTGCTTGTCCTCGGTGACCAGCGGTCGCAGGATCGGCCGCTCGCTGGCGGCATCGATCAGCGCCAGGTTGTTGAGCGTCTGGCTCGAGACCTGTGCGATGGCGTCGCCGGTGACCAGCATCGGGATGTTCGCCCGGGCCGCGATGCGGCTGGCCACGCGCACCATCATGCGCTTGAGGATCACTCCCATCAGGCCGTCCGGGATGCTGCGCAGGATCTCGGCAACCACGCCCTCGAAGGGCACCGAGGTGAAGTCGACGTTGTGCGAGGCGCTGTAGCGTCGCCAGAGGTGATGGGTCACCTCCTTGACGCCCGCCTCATGGGCCGGCCCGCCGAGGTTGAAGAAGAGGTAGTGCGTCTTGATGCCGCGACGCAGCATGCGCCAGGCGGCCACGGGCGAGTCGAAGCCTCCCGAGACCAGCGCCAGGGCCTCGCCCTGCACGCCGAGGGGATAGCCGCCGAGGCCGGGACGACGCGAGCGAATCAGCTGCAGCCGCTTTCCGGTCAGCTCCACCGACACCACCACCTCGGGATGCTTCAGGTCGACCCGCGCCGAGGGCTCGGCCGCCAGCAGGGCGCCGCCGAGGTGGCGCTCCAGGTCCATGGAGGTGAAGGCGTGCTCGCCGCGGCGCTTGGCGCGGACGCGAAAGCGTCGCCCGGCGATCGCCGGCGTCCAGTGGGGCACGATCCACTCGGCGGCCTCCTCGAGGGAGGCGCAGGCGACCTCCTGGGTCGCCAGCACCTCGTGGATGCCGGGGATGCGAGTCAGGCTCTCTTCCACCTCGCGCTCCCGTTCGGGGGGCAGCGTTTCCGGGAAGCCGACGCGCAGGGCGTCCCAGCCTGCCTTGACGCGCACGCCGGCCTCCAGCTGGCGCAGGGTATTGCGCACGTTGCTGGCCAGGCAGCGGGTCATGTGCTGGCGAACGGAGCGGGACTTGATGGTGATTTCGGGGTGGAGCTTGAGCAGATAGGTCATTCGAAGGGGGTAGCTGTGACGATGTGGCCGGCATTCTACCAATGACGCGGCGCGCCCGCACGGCGCCGTCTCGAGATGGGGGAGGGGGCCTAGCGCTCGCGCCCGGCGCGGGGCCGGACGCGAAGGCAGCGTCAGGCGACGGGCATCAGTAGAGTGCCTGCTCCTCCCGGGCGACTTCCTTGAGGAGTTCGAGGAAGAGGCGGTCGGCTTCCGAGTGCTCGGTCGGATCCTCGGGGATGTGCACGCTGGTAGTCTCGGAGATCTCGTTGGCGATCCGTGCCATCACGTCGCCGTCGCCCGGCTCGGTGAGCTGGCGCCGGGTGATCTCCAGTGACTGCTCGAGAATCTTCGGATCCTGCAGCAGTTTCTTGATGAAGCCCCGCAGCTCGTTGATCACGCGGGTCTTCTGGATTTCCGATGAGGCCATGACGTTCTCCTTGATGTAACCACGCCGTTTCGGGGACGGGCAGACGATACCACGTTTGTCCTCGCGCGTGACGCGTGAGCGCCCGCGCGGGCGCCCGCCACCCTGCCGCCCGACCATGGTATGAGGCCGCCACGCTCAGTCGAAAGATGGACAAATCTCGCGGCTCGGTTACTATTGATTACAAAGGAACACATGATGCAAAGGCATGAAGCGTTTGATGTCGTTTCTGCCCCATTCTCCTGACTCACGGTCGCATGACGCGATGGTCGATTTCCTCAATGGCGGGAGGGTGGGTGCGATCCACGACTGACGAGAGGCTTCAGTTGATCCGACGAGTGGCCGGCAGGCGCCGCGACGACAGGAACTGCATCTCATCATCGCCAGGCCGGCCGCTCCGCTTCATGGACAGGCCGCCGCTTCCAAAGGGAATGACCATGAAACTCGCCGCCGCCCCCGTGCAACTCAATCACGCCCGCCGACTCGTCGGCTCCGTTCTCGTGGGGGCGTCCCTGGCGCTTGCCCCGATCGCCGCGGCCGTCGCCCAGTCGCTCCCCCAGGGCCTGGCGTCGCCGGGTAGCAGCGACCTGCGCCAGGTCGTCCAGCAGGCGCTCTCGACCAACCCCGAAGTCATGGCGGCGTTCAACGGCTTCCAGGCCGCCGGCAATGACATCGGCGTCGCGCGGGGCAACTACCTGCCCAGCGTCGACCTGGCGGCGGGCGTCGGCCTGGAGGATCGCCAGCTCGATGAGCGGGGCAGCTACGACACCAGCTATGCCGAGCTGACCATCACCCAGATGCTCTGGGACGGGCTGGCCACGGCCAGCGAGGTCGAGCGCCTCGACCGGGCCGAGCTGGTGCGCTACTACGAGCTGCTGGGGGCGAGCGAGGAGGTGGCGCTGGAGGCGACGCGCGCCTACCTGGACGTGCAGCGCCGCCGCGAGCTGGTGCGCCTGGCCCAGGACAACTACCGTGAGCACCTGCGGGTCTATACCCAGATCGAGGAGCGGGCGATGTCGGGGGCGGGGCGCCGCGTCGATCTCGAGCAGATCAGCGGTCGCCTGGCGCTGGCCGAGTCCAACCTGCTGACCGAGGCCTCCAACCTGCACGACGTGACGGCACGCTTCCAGCGCATCGTTGGCGACCTGCCGGCCGAGTCCCTGGCGCCGGTGCCGGAGATGGACGAGCGCCTGCCGGCGGATGTTAGCCAGGCCCTCGACCTGGCCTTCCAGGGCAATCCCGAGTTCCATGCCGCCATCGAGAACATCGAGGCCACCCGCGCCGAGCAGCGCGGGACCCGCGCGGCCTTCCAGCCGCGCCTCGACTTGCGCGGCCGTACCGGTACCTACGAGAACAACGACGGCAGCTACGACACCATCGCCGATGGCGAGCATCGGGATCGCCACAGTATCGAGCTGGTAGCCAGCATGAACCTCTATCGCGGCGGCAGCGACCGGGCCTCCTTCCTGGCCGCCAGCGAGCGGGTCGAGCAGGCCGTGAACCTGCGCGAGAAGGCCTGCGTCGACGTGCGCCAGACCACCCAGATCGCCTACAACGATACCCAGCGCCTGCGCGAGCAGCTGCAGTACCTCAACGAGCATCGCCAGTCCATCGACCGCGTCCGCGGGGCCTATCAGCAGCAGTTCGATATCGGCCAGCGCACCCTGCTCGACGTGCTGGACAGCGAGAACGAGTACTTCGAGGCGAGCCGCGCCTACGCCAACGCCCGCTACGACGTGGCACTGGCCGATGCTCGCACCCTGGCCGCCATGGGCCAGCTGATGCAGGCGCTTCAGGTGCGTCGCGACGACATGCCGACGCTCGCCGAGCTGGGCAGCGACGGCGTCGAGATCGATCCCGAGGTGATCTGTCCCGCCCAGGGCCCCCGCGGCTTCACCCTGGCCGACTTCACCGGCGGTATCGAGGCGCCGCCCCGTGCGCCGGACGTGACCCTCTCCGCCGATGCCCTGTTCGAGATCAACAGCGCGGAGCTGAGCGGCGATGCCAGAGCCGAGCTCGATGCGCTGGCCACCGAGATTCGCGGCATGAACAACCTCGCCCGGGTCTTCATCGCCGGCCATGCCGATATCACCGGCAGTGACGCCATCAACGATCCGCTCTCCCAGGCGCGTGCCGACAGCGTGGCGCGCTACCTGGTCAGCCAGGGGGTCGAGCAGCGACTGATCGAGACTCGCGGCTTCGGCTCCCGCCAGCCGGTGGCCAGCAACGCCACCGTGGACGGGCGCCGCCAGAACCGTCGCGTCGAGGTGACCCTGGAGCGCGTCGGCGAGAACCTGGATCTCGGTGGCATCGCCATGACCAGCGGCGCGGTGCGCGGCTGACCGGACGACAGACGGGCAGGCGCGGCCTGCCGACATGCTTCGCCCCACCGTGATCGCGGTGGGGCGCTTTGACGGTTGAGGTGGCTGTGTCGCAGAAGGAAGAGCTGGATCCGGGCCCGGGGCCCTCTCGGTCGGCGGTGCATGACGAACTGCTCGAATGCCTGCAGACCATCGCCCAGGTGCATGATCGGGCGGCCACGGCCGAGTCGCTGATCGCCGGCTTGCCCCTCGAGCAGGGGCGGCTGACGCCCGGCGTCTTCGCGCGTGCCGCAGCCCGCGCCGGGCTCACCGCGCGGATCACCGAGAGCCGCCTGGTGCAGCTCAACCCCGCCCTGTTTCCCGCCGTGCTGCTGCTCGAGCCGGGACGCGCCTGTGTGCTGCTGGCCCTGGACCTGGAGGCGCGGCGGGCGCGGGTGATCTTTCCCGAGCTGGGCGATGCCGAGACCGAGGTGAGCCTCGATGGCCTGCAGGCGAGTTACAGCGGTCAGGCGATCTACGTGCGCCCGCGCTTTCGCTTCGACGCCCGCGGGCCCGAGGTCAACCCGCAGCGCTCGCACCACTGGTTCTGGGGCGTGATCCGCGAGAATCGCAAACTGTATCGCGACGTCATCGCGGGGTCGGTGGTGATCAACCTCTTCGCGGTGGCGATGCCGCTGTTCGTGCTCAACGTCTACGACCGGGTGGTGCCGAACCACGCCACCGAGACGCTCTGGGTGCTGGCGGCGGGCATCTTCCTCGTGCTCTGCTTCGACCTGGCCCTGCGCCTGATGCGCAACGCCTTCGTCGATCTCGCGGCGAGTCGCGCCGACGTCAAGCTGTCGTCGTCGATCATGGCTCGGGTACTGGGGCTGCGCATGGAGGCCCGGCCGGCCTCCACCGGCTCCTTCGCGGCCACCCTGCAGTCCTTCGAGTCGGTGCGGGCCTTCATCGGCTCGGCGACCGTGGTAGCACTGGTCGACCTGCCCTTCGTGCTGCTGTTCGTGGGCATCATTGCGCTGATCGGCCCGCCGCTGGTGCTCCCGCTGCTGGCCGGCATCGTCTTCGTGCTGCTCTATGCCCTGGCCGCCCAGGGCAAGCTCCACGAGCTCTCCGAGACCACCTGGCGGGTGGGGGCCCAGCGCAACGCCACCCTGGTCGAGTCCCTCTCCAGCCTGGAGACGGTCAAGACGCTGCGCGCCGAGAGCCGCCTGCAGGGCAGCTGGGAGAAGGCCACGGCCTTCCTGTCGCGCACCTCTGCTCAGCTGCGCCTGGTCAGCTCCTCGGTCTCCAGTGTGGCGCTCTGGGCCCAGCACAGCGTGGCGGTGTGCGTGATCCTGATCGGGGTCTACCAGATCATCGAGGGCAACCTGACCCAGGGCGGGCTGATCGCGGCCTACCTGCTGTCGTCCCGGGCCATGGCGCCGATCAGCCAGGCCGCGGCGCTGCTGGCGCAGTACCACCAGGCCTCCACGGCGCTGCAGTCCCTCGATGCGGTGATGGAACGCCCGGTGGAGCGCCCCGACGGCAAGGCCTTCATCGACCGCCCGGTGGTGCGCGGCGAGATCCGCTTCGACAAGGTCTCGCTGCGCTATCCCGAGGCGGAGCGCGACGCCCTGCGCGACGTCTCGCTGACCATCGAGCCGGGCGAGCGGGTGGCGCTGCTGGGGCGGGTGGGCTGCGGCAAGACCTCGCTCAACAAGCTGCTGCTGGGGCTCTATCAGCCCACGGCGGGGGCGGTGACGGTCGACGACGTGGACATTCGCCAGTTCGATCCCCTGCAGCTGCGTCGCCATATCGGCTACGTGCCCCAGGACGTCAGCCTGTTCTTCGGCTCGCTGCGCGACAACATCCTCGCCGGGGGCGGCAGCGATGGCGTGGATGACGAGGCGCTGCTGCGCGCCATCAAGTTGAGCGGCCTCGACGGCCTGGTCAACGGGCATCCCCAGGGCGTCGACCTGCCGGTGGGGGAGCGCGGCCAGATGCTCTCCGGCGGCCAGCGCCAGGCGGTGGCCATCGCCCGGGCACTGGTCCATGACCCGCGCATCCTGCTGCTCGACGAGCCGACCAGCGCCATGGACCATGCCAGCGAGGAGGCCTTCAAGGCCAACCTCAAGGCCTACGGCCAGGGCAAGACCCTGGTGATCGTCACCCACCGGACCTCGCTGCTGTCGCTGGTCGACCGCATCCTGGTCATCGATGCCGGCAAGGTGGTTGCCGACGGGCCGCGGGACAAGGTGGTGGAGGCCCTTCGCAAGGGCCAGATCGGGAGGGCGAGCTGATGGCGGACTCCCGCAAGAGCGCCGAGCAGCAGGGCTTCGAGGCCATCGGGCGCTTCTCCGAGACGGGCGGGCGGCCGTTCCGGCCCTTCATCGACCGGCTCTTCGCCCGCCGCGTCAGTGCGGCGCACCTCAATCGCGACTGGGCGAGCGACGCCGACTGGGCGCGGCTCCAGCAGGACCCGATCCGGGCCCGGGCCTTCCTCTACGTGGTGGTGCTCGCTGTGGCGGCGCTGCTGGTCTGGGCCTGGCTGGCGCCCATCGACGAGGTGACCCGCGGCACGGGCCGGGTGATCCCCTCCAGCCAGCTGCAGCGGGTGCAGTCCTTCGACGGCGGCGTGGTGCAGGAGATCCTGGTCCGCGAGGGCGAGCGCGTCGAGGCGGGCGAGCTGCTGATGCGCATCGACCCGACGCGCTTTCTCTCCAGCTTTCGCGAGAACCGCGCCACGGCGCAGTCGCTCCAGGCACGCGCGGAGCGGCTGCGGGCACTGGCCACCGGGTCGCCGTTCTCGCCGTCGGAGTCGCTCACCGAACAGGCCCCGGCGATCGTGGCCCAGGAGCGCGCGCTCTACGAAAGCGGACTCGAGAAGCTTGCCGAGGAGCAGAGCATTCTTCAGGAGCGGCTCGCCCAGCGCCGCGCCGAGCTCGAGGAGGCCCAGTCGCGGCGGGATACCGCGGCCCGGGAGCTGGGCATGGCCAGCCAGGAGCTCAACCTCACGCGCCCCCTGCTTCAGTCCGGTGCCGTCTCCGAGGTCGAGGTGCTGCGCCTGCGGCGCGAGGTGTCACGGGCCAGCGGCGAGCGCACCCAGGCGGCCGCCCAGGTGGAACGCCTGCAGTCGGCGATCGACGAGGCCCAGGCCCAGCTGCGGGAAGTGGAGCTGAACGCCCGCAACGAGTGGCGGACCGAACTCTCACGCACCCTCGGCGAGCTGGCCGCGCTCGATGAATCGAGCGCCGGGCTCGAGGACCGGGTGCGCCTCTCGGAGATCCGCTCGCCGGTCGACGGCGTGGTGCAGCGCCTGGGGATCAATACCCTCGGCGGGGTGGTGCAGCCCGGTCAGGAGGTGGTCGACATCGTGCCCACTGACGATGCCCTGCTGGTGGAGGCACGCATCGCGCCCCAGGACATCGCCTTCCTGCGGCCCGGCCAGCCGGCCACCATCAAGCTGACCGCCTACGACTTCGCCATCTACGGCGGCCTCGAGGCCGAGCTCGACCACATCAGCGCCGACACCATCACCGACGACGAGGGCAATACCTTCTATCTGGTGCGCGTGCGCACGCGCGAGGACGCCCAGCAGCACCGCGAGTTGGAGGTGATCCCGGGGATGACGGCCCAGGTGGACATCCTGACCGGCAAGCGCACCGTGATGCAGTTTTTGCTCAAGCCCGTGCTGCGGGCCTGGGAGAATTCCATGGGAGAACGATGATGACACAGCTCTTCGTCTCTGACGGCCGTGACGAGAGTCCTCGCTGGCGCGCCGCCTTCGGCGAGATTCGCCTCGCCAGTCGCCAGCAGGCTCGCGCCCAGGTCGGGGAGGGCGACAGCGTCTGGGTGATGAGCCATCTCGAGGCCTGGCCCACCCTGGTTACCCTGCTGAGTGGCCGGGGGGCCATCGTCCAGGTGCTGAGCTATACCCCCGATTCGCTGGAGGCCCTGCGAGCGCTCGATGCCGGCGCCCGCGGCTACGCCCATGCCCTCTCGCCCCCCGAGCTGCTGCGACAGATGGCGCTGGTGACGAGCCATCGGGGGATCTGGGTGCCCCCCGAGCTGCTGGCCCGGGTCATGGGCAGTGCGTACCGGGCCCTGGGGGGCGAGTCGCGACAGCAGGACGAGCTGCTCACGGAGTTGACCGAGCGCGAACGGATCGTGGCACTGGCCGTGGCCGAGGGGCAGAGCAACAAGGAGGTCGCGCGTCGGCTCGAGATTACCGAGCGCACGGTCAAGGCGCACCTCGGTGCCATCTTTCGCAAGCTCGGCGTACGCGATCGGCTGCAGCTGATCCTGAAGCTCGGGCATCGGGAAACCGCCTGAGTCCTCGTCGTAAGTCCCGGCCTCATGCCGATGGCCAGCAGACCTGGCCATGGCCATCGGTACAATAGTGTGGCCTTCGCGGCTGCACTAGTTTCTGAGTATCAGCCGTCCGACCTTGGGCGGCCTCGCACGAGCGTCGTACGCAGGGAGTCGGCTCATGACCATCGCTACCATCATCTCCATCACTGGCCAGGCCTGGGCGCGCGATGCCTCGGGCGAGCTCCGCGAACTGCGGGTGGGTGACACCCTGCAGGAGGGCGAGACCCTTGTCACCTCGGACAATGGCCGGGTGCTCCTCGACTTCGCTGACGGCCTCGATCCCGTCGTGATCGGCAACGGGCAGGAGGTCGCCATCTCGGCCGATCTCGACGCCGAGCAGCCGGTGGCCGCGGAGGAGGCGAGCGTCCAGGACGAGGACCTGGAGGCGCTGCTGGCGGCTCTCGAGGAGGGCGAGGGTGACCTGCTCGAGGGGCTCGATGCCACCGCGGCCGGCGCCGGCGGCGCCGGTGGGCCAGGCGGCGGACACGACTTCGTGCGCCTGGCGCGGATCAGCGAGAACGTCGATCCGCTCTCCTTCGAGTACGGCCTGAATACCCTCGAGGGGACGTCCGAGGTCGAGGGGCAGGCGCTCGATGAGGTCCAGGATTCCTTCCCGACCGTCGAGACCATCGATCTCGACGGCGATGGCGATATGGTCTGGGAGTCGGCGTTGACCGATGGCAGCGGTGGCGGCTCGCTGACGACGTCCGGGGCGCTGCAGATCGATACCGGCAGCGACCTGCTGGCCCTTATCGAGGTGCGGGACGCCGATGGCAACTGGGTCGAGATCCTGGCCGATGCCACCCAGGTGGCCGGTGTCTATGGCGTGCTGACGGTGAATACCGACGGCAGCTGGAGCTATACGCTCAGCGACAATTCCCTCGACCATGAGGGGACCGGTGCCGTCGGCACCGCCGACCAGCTGCAGGACCTCTTCGGGGTGCGCGTGACCGACGACGACGGCGATGTCTCGGCGCCCGCGACGCTCGCTATCGCCATCAATGATGACGGCCCGGAGGCTCAAGACGATATGGCCGGCCTCGTCGAGGACGGCGAGAGCAGCGTCGTCAGCGGCAACGTGCTGGTCAATGACATCGCCGGTGCCGATGCGCCGGCGAGCTTCGTGGGCTGGGGCGACAACGGGGCGGCTCTTACCGAGCTGGCCAAGTACGGCACCCTGACGCTGGACGCCAATGGCGATTACCGGTTCGAACTGGATAACAGCGATCCCGACGTCCAGGCGCTGAGTGCCAGCGACGCCGTCAGCGAGACGCTGACCTACACCATGCGCGACGCCGAGGGTGATACCAGCCAGGCCAGCCTGACCATCACCATCGGTGGGGCCGCGGACAGCGCCGGGGTCACGGTGGCGGCCCGCGGGATTCCCGGTGTCACTGAAGTTTACGAGGCAGGCCTTGAGCCGGATGGCTCCAACGCCGACGGTGATGGCGAGACGGCCGGCGGCAGCTTCAGCGTGTTCGCCACCGACGGCATCGCCAGCCTCACTCTGGGTGGACAGACCTTCACGCTGGACGAGCTCAAGCAGTTCAACGATCAGTCGTCGGATCCGATCGACACCGGCGAGGGTTCCCTGGTCATCACCGGCTACAGCAGTAATGACGGCGATGTGAACGCCACCATCACCTACGAGTACACCCTGAAGGAAGCGCAGGATCACAGCGGTGCGGATAGTGACGAGCGGGTCAGCGACAGCATTGAAGGGTCTCTGACGGGAGTCGGCGGCTCGAGTTCCAGCGGTACCCTGATCATCGATATCGTCGATGATGTTCCGCAGGCGGCTGATGATGCCGTGGGCGAGATCGCCGAAAACAGCAGCGTAAGTATCGACGTTTTCGGCAACGACACCGGCGGGGCCGATGGCGTCGACCTGGCTACAGGCGTGGTGATTGCCAGCGGACCGGGCAAGGGAAGCGTGGTCTACAACGGCGACGGCACTTTCACTTATACCGCCGCGGCTGGTGCCGAGGGCAATGACAGCTTCAGCTACACCATCACCGACGCCGACGGCGACACCGCGACCGCCACGGTGACACTGAGTGTCGCTGAGGACTCTACTCCTACTGTCAGCGTGGCCGATGCCAGCGTCGACGAGACCGGCGGTCTCGAGTCCGATACCCAGGCGTTCAGCACCACCTACGGCAACGACAGCGCCGGTACCCTGGCACTGAGTGCCAGCGGGGCGACCTGGAACGAGACCACCAACACCCTGACGGCCGATAACGGTGACTGGCAGATCGTGGTCAACGGCGACGGCACTTACACCGTGACCCAGCTGCAGGTGATGACGCACCCCGACGGCACGGATCCGAACGACCCGATCACGGTGAACGTGACCGCCAACATCACCGACAACGAAGGCGATCCGGCGACAGACACCTTCAGCGTGACCTTCCTGGATGACGGCCCGGTGGCCGCCAACGACAGCACCACCACCGCGGAAGACACCGCGGTGACCTACAACGTGCTGGCCAACGACGCCCAGGGCGTCGATGGCGCCACCGTCACCGGCATCGTCTCGACCAACGGGGCCGGCAGCGCCGTGGTGACGGGGACCGACAGCGTGACCTACACCCCGGCGGCCGGTGAGGCCGGCAGCATCGAGGTGGTCTACGAGATCACCGATGGCGACGGCGACACCTCGCAGGCGACGCTGACCATCGAGATCGGCGCCGACTCCACGCCGAGCGTGACCGTGGCCAATGCCAGCGTCGACGAGACCGGCGGTCTCGAGTCCGATACCCAGGCGTTCAGCACCACCTATGGCAACGACAGCGCCGGTACCCTGACGTTGAGCGCCGCCGGCGCGACTTGGAGCGAGACCACCAATACCCTGACGGCCGACAATGGCGACTGGCAGATCGTGGTCAACGGCGACGGCACTTACACCGTGACCCAGCTGCAGGTGATGACGCACCCCGACGGCACGGATCCGAACGACCCGATCACGGTGAACGTGACCGCCAACATCACCGACAACGAAGGCGATCCGGCGACAGACACCTTCAGCGTGACCTTCCTGGATGACGGCCCGGTGGCCGCCAACGACAGCACCACCACCGCGGAAGACACCGCGGTGACCTACAACGTGCTGGCCAACGACGCCCAGGGCGTCGATGGCGCCACCGTCACCGGCATCGTCTCGACCAACGGGGCCGGCAGCGCCGTGGTGACGGGGACCGACAGCGTGACCTACACCCCGGCGGCCGGTGAGGCCGGCAGCATCGAGGTGGTCTACGAGATCACCGATGGCGACGGCGACACCTCGCAGGCGACGCTGACCATCGAGATCGGCGCCGACTCCACGCCGAGCGTGACCGTGGCCAATGCCAGCGTCGACGAGACCGGCGGCCTGGACGCCGACACCCAGGCGTTCAGCACCACCTACGGCAACGACAGCGCCGGCACCCTGGCACTGAGTGCCAGCGGGGCGACCTGGAATGGGACCACCAACACCCTGACGGCCGACAATGGCGACTGGCAGATCGTGGTCAACGGCGACGGCACCTACACGGTGACCCAGCTGCAGGCGATGAGCCACCCGGACGGCAGCGATCCGAACGACCCGATCACGGTGAACGTGACCGCCAACATCACCGACAACGAAGGCGATCCGGCGCAGGACAGCTTCACCGTCACCTTCCTGGATGACGGGCCGACCTTCACCAACATCATGGATGCGATTATCGCCAATGAGAGCGGTACGACGGTAACGGGTTTCCATGATCTTGAATTCGGTACAGATGGATTAGGAGAGCTCTCTGTCAATGACCCAACCAATGACTCGTTGAATGGTTCGGTCACCTATATCACCAGCATCAATGCTGACGGTTCGGTAACCAAGCTTGCACAAGTAAGCGGCAGCGATTTCTTTACCCTAACGGTCAAGCCCGACGGTACCTATGACTTCACGTTACACGAGGCACGTCCATCAACTAGCCAGTCCGTGAATTTCGCAAGCGTAAATGGACAGCAGGCCGTAGAGGATCTTGTGATAGGAGATGTCACCTTCAGCGCCGTTGATACTAATGAAAATGGCAGTATCGGTAATGCGGAGACTCTCAAGCCAACAAGCGCTGGTTTCGGCGTGGGCAGTGGTAATGTTGATGCCGGTGAACAGTTCGCTATAAGTTTTACCAATGCGGTCTTGGTTGACAGCGTTAGTTTCGATATCAAACACCAAGGCTCCACAAATTTTGTGATGAGTTGGGTTACCGATACCGGAGAGAAAGGTTTTACTGCCCCTTTAAGTAATGATGGCTGGGTCAGCATTGACCCGTCACTGGACTTTACCAAGATCACGTTCACGATCGAGCAGGGAAGCGGAAAGATCGACGGTGTCGAGTACGATCAACTCCTCTTGCCCGATGACACTGTCTTTGAGTTCGACATTAAAGGTGCCGATGCTGATGGGGATTCATCCGCATCACAGACGTTGAGCGTTACTATTCTCGGTGGGGAGTCTTCTGATGCCAAAATTAACGGCACGATAGGTGACGATGTTGTCGCTGGCACTTCCAGCAGCGACACCTTTCTTGGTGGGCAAGGCGATGACGTGTTGGCTGGGGGCCTTGGTGCGGATACTTTCGTCTGGAACTTCGGTGATCAGGGTACAACTACTGATCCGGCCGAGGATAGTGTCACGGACTTCACCCTTGGCAGCTTTGGCGTAGATGATAATGCCGACAAGCTGGATATCTCGGACCTGCTGAGCAACATGGATGTCGGTTCGGATCTCTCAAGCTTTATCCAGGCCGAGGACAGCGGGACCAATACCGTTCTGCATATCAGCACCACAGGCGGTTTGACATCTGGTGGGAGTGGAATAAGCGGAGCCGATCAGACCATCGTGCTGGAGGGTGTCGCTGCCGGGGCTGATCCTGCCGATTTTATCGAGTCACTGATCCAAACCAATCAGCTCGACATCGAGTAACCGTCCACCTCCGACCCCAGCGCCCGGCATTGGCCGGGCGTTGGCCTTTTTTCTCACGCCGAGCCGTGTAGCCAACCGTGAATTTTTGCTCCAAGGAGTCCGTTCATGTACATCAAGCGCGACAATGATGAGCGCATCGAGCTGGTCAGCCGGGAGGAGACGCCGGAGTGTCGGGAGTATTTGGCGGCGGATTCTCCGGAGCTGCTGGCCTTCCTGATGGAGGGCCAGGTCGGCAGGAGCGCGGCGCGTTTCCAGGCCTCGGATCTGGCCTTCGTGCGGGTGCTGGAGGACGTGATCGAGCTGCTGATGGACAAGGGGGTGATCAGCTTCACCGACCTGCCGGAGCCCGCCCAGGAGAAGGTGATGGAGCGCCAGACCCTGCGGCGCCGGCTCAACGGCCTGCAGCTGGTGACCGGCAGCGATGATGAGGACGGCGTGATCTAGCGCGGCGTGTCATGTTCGGAGAGTTGTGAGCCGGCGTCCGTGAGGACGCCGGCTCTTTTTGATGCTCAGTCCACCGGCTTCTCGTGCTGGCGGATGCCGGGCCCGGTGGCGCCATCCAGGCCCAGCTCGAAGAGCACCCGGGCCTCGTCCCGGTGCTCGACGCCTTCGCCGATGGCCAGGATGCCCAGCGAGTGGCAGAGCGTGGCCATGCCGCGCAGGATGGTCTGCTGCTCTGCGACCCGGTCGATGCCCCGGACCAGGGTGCGGTCGAGCTTGAGGTAGGCGAGCCCCAGGTCCTGCAGGTCGGCGATCCGAGTGAAGGAGGCGCCCACGTGCTCCAGGCCGATCCGGCAGCCCAGCGGCTGCAGGGCGTGGCAGAGGCTGCGAAAGCTCGTCAGGTCGTGGATCGCCATGGCCTCGGGCAGCTCCAGCCACAAGAGCTCGGCGACGTCGGGGCGCGCCTTGAGTCGGGCCTGCAGCTCCATGACGAAGTGCACGTCCTGGATCGACGCCGCCGAGAGGTTGATGCCGAGCGGCTTGCCGCGCTGGGTGATGTCGCGAACGGCCTCGTCGATCACCGCCAGGTCGAGTTGGCTATCGAGCCCCAGGCGCGAGACCCACGGCATGAAGACCCCCGCGGGCTGCCAGTCGCCGGCCAGGCGCAGGCGCGAGGGGCACTCGAAGTGCAGCAGCTCGCCCGTGGCGTCCAGTACCGGGTAGTGGGCCAGGTAGACGCCCTTGGCCATGGCAACCTGCAGGGCGCGGCGCCACTCGTCGTGGCTGGTGAAGAGGCTGTGTCGCTGCGGACCCTCGGCGATCAGTAGACGCTCGTCGCTGCGTGCCTCGGCCGCCGACAGGGTGCCGTCGAGGCTGGCCAGCAGCATGCCGCGCTGATCGCCCTGGGCGTAGTCGATCAACGCACCGGGCAGGCCGATGGCGGTCCGACCGTGTTCACGCAGCGCCGCCAGTCGCCGACCGAGATCGTGGCGCAGCCGCGCCAGGTCGACCTTGCCGGGCAGCAGCATCATGAAGTCGCTGCCGTTGAGCCGGCCCACGATGCCGCCGCCGTGCGCCTGGCCGAACTGTTCCAGGCCGTGGCCCACCTCATGGAGGAGGGCGTCGGTCTCGGCGCGGCCCAGCCGCTCGTTGATCTCGGCCAGGTGGGCCAGGCGGATCAGGGCGAGGGCGCCGCTGGCTCGCGCATCCTGGCTGTCCAGGTGGATCTGCAGCTGCGAGAGCAGCGCCTCGCGATTCAGCACCCCGGTCACCGGGTCGTGCTGCAGCTGCTGTCGCAGCCGGTCGAGTTTCTGGCTTTCCTCGCTCAGCATGGCGTGCACCGCGCCGGAGAGGTGGTTCATGGCCTCCACCACGTCGCGTAGTTCACGGGTCCGCGGGGCGGGGATCGTGGTGAAGCGACGCTCGCCGATCCTCCGGGCCTGATCGACCACGGCGCCCAGCGGTTGCCGGATCTGGCGCACGACCCACCAGGCCAGCAGCAGGCTGATCGCCGCGGCGAGGCCGAACCAGCCCATCAGGCTCAGGGTGCTCGCCCACAGCGAGCGGTAGGCGAAGCTGTGCTGGCTCTCCAGCACCAGGGTGCCGAGCTGTCGCCAGCCGTCCTGGACCACGGCGCGTCCGGCGGGGACCTCGATCTCCACCAGGTCCACGAACCAGGCCGGCACGTCCTCAATGGCATCCGCGCCGAGGCGCCGCTCGAGGATCTCGCCCTCCGGGGAGCGCAGCTCGACCCGCCGGTAGTGACCGGTGTCGAACTGGGCCGAGATCAGCAGCTCCAGGGTGACCGGGTCCTTGGGCATCTGGCTCATCGTCAAGGCCAGGGCGCGGGCGTTGTCGGCGTTCTTGATCAGCACTTCCTGCTGGATGTAGGCCCGGCTGGCATTGACCCCGATGACCAGGCTGCCCCCGAAGGCGAGCAGCAGCAGTACCACGACGATCAGCCAGAGCTGCTTGATGAGTGACATGTCCTACTCCCCTTGAATGAATCCCTGCTGCTGCATGCGATCGATCACGCGTCGCCAGCGCGACAGCCGGACGACCGGGTCGGCGCGGGAGCGCGACGAGCCGGCGGCCCACAGGCCACGGCCGTTGAAGCTGAACAGCGGATCGAGGTCGGTGCGCCGGGAGCCACGGGTGATCGAGGGCACCAGGTTGTCCAGTACCAGCGGGTCCGCCGCGGCCGTCTCGTAGTAGCCCAGCACCATGTGCGCCTGGGTGAGGCTGCTGCGCCCGATGCGCGCGCGCACGTAGATCAGGCGCAGCTGGTCTTCCGGTACGCCGAGCTCCTTGAGGGTGACGTACTTGGCGATGGTGAAGTCCTCGCAGTCGCCCTCGCCGCGTCCCAGGGTCTCCAGCGGCGTGGCCCAGTAGTCTTCCTGGCGCCAGATGTCGATGTCGTCGAGCCAGCGCACCCGCCGGTTGAAGAAGTCGTTGACCTCGCGCAGCCGGGTCTCCAGGTCGGTCGGGCGCAGCCGCTCGAGCAGCGCGAACCACGCCTCGAGGGCCGCGACGCCCGGCGCGCCGTACTGCGCCTGCATGACCCGGCGCAGGCGCTGCGGTTCGAGGCCGGCCGCGACCGGTGACGGCCCGAGCCCCAGGCCCGCAAGCAGCCACAGGCCGCCGAGCCCCGCCAGAAAACGGCGACGCCCGGGCGAGTCGAGTGTCCGGTATGACGGGGGAAACATGGCGTCGGCCTGAATGAGCACTTGCTCAAGTCTAGGGGGAGCAGGCGGCTAATGCGAGCAGGGTGGCCGCCGTGAGGCGGGCGGCCTATCCCTTGCCGGGGCCGAGCCAGACCCGCAGGCGGCCGACCCAGTCGAGCCGGCGGGCGGCCTGGCGCAGGGCGGTTGCCGCGGCGTCGAGATCCTGCCCCGGCGGCAGGGCGTCGACGTAGAGCGAGACGTCGACCCGGTTGTCCAGGTAGTGGAGGTCCAGGTCGACCCGGGCATGCCAGATCGGCAGGTCGTGCCAGGCCTGGTCGAGCACCCCCTCGACGTCGGCACGCAGCGGCGGGGCGGGGCGCAGGCTGTGCTCGGTCTCCCCCGAATCGTCTTCGGGATCGATGTGGAAGGTCACGTCGTGCAGGTTGGGAAAGGTCTCGCGCAGTCGGCGGCTGGCCTCGTTGCCGATCTCGTGCGCCTCGGAGACCGTGACCCGCGGGGGCACCACGATGTGCAGGTCGAGCAGGATGTCGCTGCCGAGCTTGCGGGCGCGCAGGTCGTGCACGCTGCGCACCCCGGCGACCTCCTCGGCGGCGCGCTGCATGGCGTCGCGCTCCTCGGCCGGCAGGGCGGTGTCGATCAGCTCACGGCCGGACTCCCACAGCAGCCGTCCGCCGACCTGGCCGACCATGATGCCCACCACGATGGCGGCGAGGGCGTCCATCCAGCCCACGCCGACCTGGGCGGCCACCAGGCCGATCAGCACCACCACGGTGGAGAGCGCGTCGGAGCGGGAGTGCCAGGCGTTGGCCTCGAGCAGCCGTGAATTGACGCGGAGGGCCACCCGCATGGTGTAGCGGAAGATCCACTCCTTGGCGAGCAGGGCGATCACGGCGATGCCGATGGCCCAGAGGCCCGGGGCGGGGATGGGCTCGCCCTCGAGGAGGCGACCGATGCTCGCCCAGGCGATGCCGCCGGCGACGAAGATCAGCACGCTGCCAAGCCACAGCGTCGCCAGGGTCTCGATGCGGCCGTGGCCGTAGGGGTGGTTGCTGTCGGGTTCCTGGCGGCCGAAGTGGGTGGCGGCGACCACGAAGAGGTCGGTCAGGATGTCCGAGAAAGAGTGGATGCCGTCGGCCACCAGCGCCGCCGAGCCCACCATGAAGCCGGCGATCATCTTGGCCACGCCGACGGCGAAGTCGATGAGGGCACCGATCAGCGTGACGCGATGCGCCTCGCGGGTCTGGGCGGCGCGCGTCGCCGCATCGCCGCGGCCGTTCATCGGCGGTGCATGGGCGCTCGACGACTCCTCCTTCATGTCGTGCGCCTCACTGGCAGCGTCCCGCCTTGTTGAGCACCGGATTGGCGTACTGGGTCAGCCACCAGTGGCTCAGCTCCTCGGGGACCGTCTGCAGTCGCGCCTGGAAGCGGGCGCGGTCGGCGTCGCTGACCTCGCTCATATCCAGCAGCTCCGGCGCCTTGCCCAGCGCCTCGAGGGCCAGGTAGTGGCTGGGGAAGAGGCGGTAGCCGGCCAGCACCTGGCGGTCGATCTCGGCGGCCACCTCGTCGGGGCCCGCGAGGTCGGACGAGAGGGGTGTGCCGAAGGTGAGCTGTACGCGCCCCTTGTGGCCGGTGATGCCGGCGACGATGGAGCTGATGTCCTCGAACTCGCTCTTCTCGTAGTTGCCGCTGTCCTCGAGGGCTCGCAGCTCGCGGGCCTTCTGCAGGTCGCAGGGGTCGTACTCGTAGCTGATCGACACGGGCACCAGGCGCAGCTCGGCGACGGCGTCGCCGATGCCGGCCTGGCGATCCTCGCCGCGCCGCGCCATGGTCAGCATCTTGATGATCGCCGGATCGGTGCGGTCGATGCCGTCCTTGGCACGCCCCTCGCGCTGGGCCATCCAGATCGAGTGGTTGTCCTCGAGGATGGAGTGGCGGATATAGGCGGAGAGCTGCTGGTAGGCGGCCAGCATGGCGCGCTTGCCCCGGGCGCTGCGCGGTACGATGAAGCTCTTGTTGAGCCGCATCAGGTCGTTGACGTAGGGCTTCTTCAGCAGGTTGTCGCCGATGGCGATGCGCACGGTGTCTCGCCCGGCGAGATAGAGCGCATAGTTCACGAAGGCGGGATCCATCGAGATGTCACGATGGTTGCCGACGAAGAGATACCCGGTGCTCGGGTCCAGCTGTTCCAGCCCCTCCACCCGGAAGTCGTCCGTGGAGTTCCTGAGCATGCGCTGCATGTAGCTGGCGATGCGCATCTGGAAATCGTGCACGCTGGCCACGCCGCGGGTCTCGCGGCGAATCGCGAAGCTGGCCAGGGCGCGCGAGAGCCGCGGCATGACGCGGGCCAGGCGCGGCAGCCGGTAGCGGGTCAGGGCGTCCAGCAGTTCGCTGTCGTGGACGAGGCGCTCGAGCACCTCGGCCACCTCGGCGTCCTGGTAGGGGCGAATCTCGGCCCAGGGATCGGCTGCGGGGGTGTCTTGTGTCTCGGTCATGTGTTCCAGGCTGTGGTCGTGGGCGATCAGGCGCTCGGGGCGTCGCCGGCGCTGCCGGCCTCGCCACCCAGCCACTCGATCAGGCGCTCGATATTCTCGGCCAGCGCCTGTGTCATCAGGATGAAATCGGTCTCCAGCCGCACCACGGCGTCGTCGCCGTCGTCGGTCTGAGAGGCCTCGTCGATGAGGGCGTCATCGAAGCGCAGCGACTTGATCGCCAGGTCGTCATGCAGCACGAAGCTTAGCCGGCCCTCGATCGAGAGGGCCAGCTTGCTGGCCTGGCGGCCGCTCTCCAGCAGCTGCTGGATCTCGTCGCTGTCGAGGTCGACCTGGCGGGCGCGCAGCACGCCGTCGTCGCCCTTGGCCTTCAGCTCCACCTGGTCGCCGAGCACCAGGTCGGCGGGGCGCGAGCCGGGGTCGCCGAGCCAGGTGGTCATGGCGCGCATGGGTAGCGTCTGGCTGGCAAGCGGCGTCACCTTGAGGCTGCCCAGGGTCTCGCGCAGCAGGTCGAGGAGCTCCTCGGCGCGGGTGCGCGAGCTTGAGTTGATGGCGATCAGCGACCGGCGGCTGTCCCACCACAGGTCGACCTTCTGGCTGCGCACGAAGGCGCGGGGCAGCAGGTCCTCGTAGACCTGCTCCTTGATGGTGAGCTTCTCCTGGCGGCGCAGCTTGCGCCCCTCGCTGGCCTCGATCGCCTCGCTACGCTCCTCGACCTCCTCGCGGACCACCGAGGCGGGCAGGATGCGTTCCTGGCGCAGTGCGGTCATCAGCCGCTGGCCCTGCAGCTCATGAAGCAGCTGCGTCCCGGCGCGCCCGGCCGGCGCGCACCAGCCGAGGCGGCGGGCTTCGCTGCCGCCCAGCGGACGAAAGGCCTGCTCGCCGAGGGCGGTTTCCAGGCTGGTGGCGTCCAGCTCGGGGGCGTCATGCAGGCGGTAGAGATGCAAGTGCTTGAACCACATGGAGCATTTCCCGGGAGAAAAAGGGGGCATATTATGGCCAAAGGGCGCCGCGGGTGCCAGCGCACGGCGGCATCGCCTGCGCCTCAGTTTCAAACGGTGGTTTGAATGTCGGCGCCCCGGCTGGCTAGAATCGTTCCTTTGCCCGCCGTTCACGATCAAGCCCAGGAGCCTTCTGCATGGATTCTCGCCTCTCCCGTACCACCCTGCGCGTCAGGGGCTACCACCTGGATGGCTATGGCCACGTCAACAACGCCCGCTACCTGGAATTCCTGGAGGAGGGGCGCTGGGCCTATTTCGACGAGCATCCCCGCTTGGCGGCCTTCCTGGGGCGCGGCGACCTGGCCTTCGTCGCGGTCAACCTCAATATCGACTACCGGCGTGCCGCGGTGGCCGGCGACGACCTCGCGGTGCTGACCCGGCTCGCCGAGATCGGCTCGCGTCGGGCCCGCATCCATCAGGAGATTCGGCGCGTGGCCGACGACGCGCTGGTGGCCCGAGCCGACATCACCTTCGTGCTGCTCGAGGTGGCGAGCGGTCGGGCGGTGACGATCGACGGCGAGATCCGCGAGGCAATGGCGGCGCTGGTGCTCGCCTAGCTCCCTTATCAGTATCCGGGATGGTATGATGTAAGGCTGTTATTGCGCGCCATGTCACGGCCACGTGACGCGCCAACCTGTTGCAGTGCAAAGGATTCGACGACCCATGGGTGACATCGCCAGAGAGATTCTGCCAGTCAATATCGAGGACGAACTCAAGCAGTCGTACCTCGATTACGCGATGAGCGTGATCATCGGCCGTGCGCTGCCCGACGTGCGCGATGGTTTGAAGCCGGTGCATCGGCGCGTGCTGTTCGCCATGCACGAGCTCGGCAACGACTGGAACAAGCCGTACAAGAAGTCCGCCCGCGTGGTGGGCGATGTCATCGGTAAGTACCACCCCCACGGGGACAGTGCCGTCTACGACACCATCGTGCGCATGGCCCAGGACTTCTCGATGCGCCACGTGCTGGTCGATGGCCAGGGCAACTTCGGCTCCATCGACGGCGACAGCGCGGCCGCCATGCGTTACACCGAGGTGCGCATGGCCAGGCTCTCCCACGAGCTGCTGGCCGACCTCGAGAAGGACACCGTCGACTGGGTCGACAACTACGACGGCACCGAGCGCATCCCCGACGTGCTGCCGACCAAGGTGCCCAACCTGCTGATCAACGGCTCCTCGGGCATCGCCGTTGGCATGGCGACCAACATCCCGCCCCACAACATGGGCGAGATCATCAACGCCTGCCTGGCGCTGATCGACGACTACACCCTCACCGTCGACGACCTGATCGAGCATGTTCCCGGCCCGGACTTCCCCACCGGCGGCATCATCAACGGCCGCGCCGGCATCCTCGAGGCCTATCGCTCCGGCCGCGGGCGCATCTACGTGCGCGCCTGTCACACCATCGAGCACGACGACAAGACCGGTCGCGACCACATCATCGTCAGCGAGCTGCCCTATCAGGTGAACAAGGCGCGGCTGATCGAGAAGATCGCCGAGCTGGTGAAAGAGAAGCGGATCGAGGGTATCGCCGAGCTGCGCGACGAGTCCGACAAGGACGGCCTGCGGGTGGTGATCGAGGTCAAGCGCGGCGAGTCCGGCGAGGTGGTGGTCAACAACCTCTTCGCCCAGACCCAGCTGCAGACCGTCTTCGGCATCAACATGGTCGCCATCGAGGATGGCCAGCCGAAGATCATGAACCTCAAGGAGATCCTCGAGGCCTTCATTCGCCACCGCCGCGAGGTGGTCACCCGTCGCACCCTCTTCGAGCTGAAGAAGGCTCGCGAGCGCGGCCACATCCTCGAGGGCCTGGCGGTCGCCATCTCCAACATCGACGAGGTGATCGAGCTGATCAAGGCCTCGCCGAGCGCCGCCGAGGCCAAGGAGAAGCTGCTGGCGAAGTCCTGGCAGCCGGGGCAGGTCACCGCCATGCTCGAGCGCGCCGGTGCCACCTCCTGCCGGCCCGAGGACCTGGAGGAGGGCTTCGGCCTCAGCCAGACCGGCACCGACTACCGCCTGTCGCCGGCCCAGGCCCAGGCGATCCTCGAGCTGCGCCTGCACCGCCTGACCGGGCTCGAGACCGAGAAGCTCCTCGACGAGTACCTCTCGATCCTCGAGAAGATCGCCGAGCTCACCGCCATCCTGGCTTCCGCCGACCGCCTGCTCGAGGTGATCCGCGAGGAGCTCGTCGCGGTGCGCGACCAGTTCGGCGACCCGCGCAAGACCGAGATCCAGGCCAGCCACCTCGACCTGCGCCTCGAGGACCTGATCGCCGAGGAGGACATGGTGGTCACCGTGTCCCGCACCGGCTATGCCAAGACCCAGCCGCTCTCCGACTACCAGGCCCAGCGCCGCGGCGGTCGCGGCAAGTCGGCCACCGCCATGAAGGACGAGGACGTCATCGAGCATCTGCTGGTGGCCTCCACCCACGACACCGTGCTGCTGTTCTCCAACCGCGGCAAGGTCTACTGGCTGAAGGTCTACGAGATGCCGGTGGCCAGCCGCGGCTCCCGCGGCAAGCCGCTGGTCAACCTGCTGCCGCTGGACGAGGGCGAGGCGATCAACGCCATCCTGCCGGTGCGCGACTACGACCCGCAGAGCTACATCTTCTTCGCCACCGCCAAGGGCACGGTCAAGCGCACCAGCCTCGAGCAGTTCTCGCGGCCGCGCAGCGTGGGCCTGATCGCCATCGACCTCGACGAGGACGACCGCCTGGTCGGCGCCGCCATCACCTCGGGCGCCGATCACGTGATGCTGCTCTCCTCCAACGGCAAGGCGATTCGCTTCGAGGAGGCCAACGTGCGCGCCATGGGCCGCACCGCCCGCGGCGTACGCGGCATGCGCCTGCTGGACGACGCCGAGGTGATCAGTCTGATCATCCCGCAGAGCCAGCAGATAGACGCCGAGGCGGACGTCGAGGCCGAGGGCGAGGAGGGCGCCACCGTGGAGGCCGGCAACGGCGGCCAGATCTACATCCTCACCGCCAGCGAGAACGGCTATGGCAAGCGCACCCGCCTTGAGGAGTTCCCGCTGCGCGGCCGCGGCGGCCAGGGCGTGATCGCCATGCAGACCAGCGAGCGCAACGGCGCCCTGGTGGCGGCCATGCAGGTCTACTCCGCGGACGAGATGATGCTGATCACCGATCGCGGCACCCTCGTGCGGACCCGCGTCGAGGAGGTCTCCACCACCTCGCGTAACACCCAGGGCGTGATGCTGATCCGCCTCGGCAACGACGAGAAGCTGGTCAAGACCGTGCGCGTCGACGAGCCCGAGGAGGCGGCGGAGCCGGAAGCCGAGGAAGGCACCGCGTCCGCTGGCGAGGACGCGCCCGCAAGCGACGAGAACGAGAAAGAGACCGGCGGCGAGGCCGGCGAGGAATAAGGACACCCAACGCTGATGACACGTCACTACAACTTCTGCGCCGGCCCGGCGGCCCTGCCGGCCGCGGTGCTGGAGCGCGCCCGCGACGAGATGCTGGACTACCAGGGGCGCGGCCTCTCGGTAATGGAGATGAGCCACCGCTCCCCGGAGTACGTGGCCATCGCCGAGCGGGCCGAGGCCGACCTGCGCGAGCTGCTGGCCATCCCGGAGAACTACCGGGTGCTCTTCACCCAGGGCGGCGCCAGCCTGCAGTTCTCCGCGGTGCCCTACAACCTGCTGGGGCAGGGCGGTCGCCCCAACTTCCTGCACACCGGGATCTGGGGCAAGAAGGCGATCGCCGAGGCGCGCCACCTGGTCGGCGACGTCCACATCGCCGCCAGCAGCGAGGGCAACGGCCACAGCGCGGTGCCGCGCCAGGAGGAGATCGTGCTCTCCGACGACGCGGCCTACCTGCACTACACCGCCAACGAGACCATCGGCGGGCTCGAATTCGACTACATCCCCGAGGCGCGTCGCCCCGACGGCACCGAGGTGCCGCTGGTCTGTGACATGTCCTCGAGCATCCTCTCGGGGCCCCTCGACGTCTCCCGGTTCGGCGTGATCTACGCCGGCGCCCAGAAGAACATCGGCCCGGCGGGACTCGTCGTGGTGATCGTGCGCGACGACCTGCTCGACCGTGCCCGCCCCGACATGCCCTCGCTGCTCGGCTACCGGGCGCTCGCGGAGGCCGGCTCCATGGTCAACACCCCGGCGACCTACAGCTGGTACCTGGCCGGACTGGTCTTCGACTGGCTGAAGAACGACATCGGCGGACTGGCCGCCATGGACGCCCTCAATGCGCGCAAGGCCGCCAAGCTCTATGCGGCGATCGACGAGAGCGCGCTCTTCGCCAACCCGATCACGCTCGGCAATCGCTCGCGGATGAACGTGCCCTTCGTGCTAGCCGACGCGAGCCTCGACGCGGCCTTCCTGGCCGAGGCCGAGGCGGCAGGGCTCCTGAATCTCAAGGGGCATCGCAGCGTCGGCGGCATGCGGGCGAGCCTCTACAACGCCGTGCCCGAGGCCGCCGTCGACGCGCTGATTGCCTTCATGGCCGATTTCGAGAAACGCAGGGGATAACTCCATGACCGAGCCTTCCGTCAGCCTCGAGGCGCTCCGCCAGCGCATCGACGCCCTCGACAACGATATCCTGCGCCTGATCAGCGAGCGCGCCGCCTGTGCCCAGGAGGTCGCCGCGATCAAGGCCGAGCACGAGCCCGGCGGCGTCTTCTACCGCCCCGAGCGCGAGGCCCAGGTGCTGCGTCGCGTCATGGAGCTCAACCGCGGCCCGCTGGACAGCGAGGAGATGGCGCGGCTGTTCCGCGAGATCATGTCGGCCTGCCTCGCCCTCGAGCGGCCGGTCAAGGTCGCCTATCTGGGGCCGGAGGGCACCTTCACCCAGCAGGCCTCGCTCAAGCACTTCGGCGAGAGCGCCATCAGCCTGCCGATGGCCGCCATCGACGAGGTGTTCCGCGAGGTGGAGGCCGGCGCCGTCAACTACGGCGTGGTGCCGGTGGAGAACTCCACCGAGGGCGTGATCAACCACACCCTCGACTCCTTCATGGACTCCAGCCTGCGCATCTGCGGCGAGGTGGTGCTGCGCATCCACCATCATTTGCTGGTGGGCGAGACCACCCGCCGGGACAAGGTGTCGCGGATCTACTCCCATCCGCAGTCGTTCGCCCAGTGCCGCAAGTGGCTCGACGCCCACTTCCCCCACGCCGAGCGGGTGCCGGTCTCCTCCAACGCCGAGGCAGCGCGCCTGGTCAAGACCGAGTGGCACAGCGCGGCCATCGCCGGCGACATGGCGGCCAAGCTCTACGGCCTCTCCAAGCTGGCCGAGAAGATCGAGGATCGCCCGGACAACTCGACGCGTTTCCTGATCATCGGCAACCAGGACGTGCCGATCTCCGGCGAGGACAAGACCTCGCTGGTGGTCGCGATGCGCAACCAGCCCGGCGCGCTGCACGATCTGCTCGAGCCCTTCCACCGCCACCATATCGACATGACGCGTCTCGAGACGCGGCCGTCGCGAAGCGGCGTGTGGAACTACGTCTTCTTCATCGACTTCAAGGGGCACCGCGAGGAGCCCCAGGTCGCGGCCATGCTCGAAGAGGTCAAGCTGCGGGCCGCCGAAGTGAAGGTGCTGGGCTCCTACCCGGCCGGCGTACTCTAGGCATGGCGGAGGAGGTGCGCGAAGCGCGGATCCTGATCGTCGGGCTTGGCCTGATCGGCGGCTCGCTGGCCGCCGCCCTCCGTGCCGCCGGTTACGGGGCGGCTAAAGAGGGCGCCGCCGGCTTCGGGGTGGCGAAAGAGGGGGCTGACGGCCAGGGCGAACTCCTGGCCTGCGACCCCGACGCCGGCGAGATCGCCCGCGGCGTCGAGATGGGGCTGATCGATCGCGGCGAGACCCGCCTCGAGGCGCTCATCGACGGGGTGTCGCTGGTGGTGCTGGCGGTGCCCGTGATGGCCATGGGCGGCGTGATGCGCGAGCTCGCCGGCTGCCTGGGGCGGGCCGCCCCGGATGTCGTGGTCACCGACGTGGGCAGCGCCAAGGCGGCGATCCGCCGCTCGGCCATCGACGCCTTCGGCCGGATGCCGACCAACCTGGTGCTGGGCCATCCCATCGCCGGCTCCGAGAAGAGCGGCGTGGCCGCCGCCGATCCCGAGCTCTACGCGCGCCACAAGGTGATCCTGACCCCCGATCCCGATACCGACCCGCTCGCCACGGCGCGGGTGCGGCGGCTCTGGGCGTGCTGCCGGGCCGAGGTGCTGGAGATGGCGGTGGAGCGCCACGACCAGGTGCTCGCCCGCACCAGTCACCTGCCGCACCTGCTGGCCTTTTCGCTGGTCGACACCCTGGCCCGCCAGGACGAGCGGCTGGAGATCTTTCGCTATGCCGCCGGCGGCTTTCGCGACTTCACCCGCATCGCCGGCAGCGACCCGGTGATGTGGCGGGACATCTTCATCGCCAACCGCGACGCGGTGCTCGCCTCCCTGGACGACTTCGAGGCGGGCGTGCGTCGCCTGCGCGACGCCGTGGAGCACGGCGACGGCGACGCCATGCTGGCGACCTTCGATCGCGCCAGCCACGCCCGGCACTATTTCGAATCCCTGCTCAACCAGACCAGTTATCAGGCGGAGTATCAGATGCAACAACACGGCAAGCTGCGCTTCCGGGCGAGCCCCGGCGGCACGGTCGCCGGGCGGATCCGCGTGCCCGGCGACAAGTCGATCTCCCATCGCGCCATCATGCTCGGGGCGCTGGCCGAGGGGGTTACCGAGGTCAAGGGCTTCCTCGAGGGCGAGGACAGCCTGGCCACGCTGCAGGCCTTCCGCGAGATGGGGGTGGCCATCGAGGGGCCCCACCAGGGGCGCGTCACCGTGCACGGCGTCGGCATGCACGGCCTCAAGGCGCCGGCCGGCCCGCTCTACGTCGGCAACGCCGGCACCGCCATGCGCCTGTTCGCGGGGCTGCTCGCCGGACAGGCCTTCGATAGCGAGTTGACCGGCGACGCCTCGCTGACCAAGCGTCCCATGGGGCGGGTCGCCGATCCGCTGCGCCTGATGGGGGCGAAGATCGACACCGCCGAGGGCGGCCGTCCGCCGCTGCACATCCATGGCGGCGCGCCGCTCACCGGCATCACCTATGACATGCCCATGGCCAGCGCCCAGGTGAAGTCCTGCCTGCTGCTTGCTGGCCTCTATGCCGAGGGCGAGACCCGGGTGCGCGAGCCGGCCCCGACCCGCGACCACACCGAGCGGATGCTGGCCGGCTTCGGCTACGCGGTGCACCGCGAGGGCGACACCTGCTGGCTCCAGGGCGGCGGCAAGCTTGTCGCGGCGCCCATCGACGTGCCCTCGGACATCTCCTCGGCGACCTTCTTCCTGGTCGCGGCGGCGATCACGCCGGGCGCGGACCTGGTGCTCGAGCACGTCGGCATCAACCCGACCCGCGTCGGGGTGATCAATATCCTGCGGCTGATGGGCGCCGACCTGCGTCTCGAGAACGAACACGAGGTGGGCGGTGAGCCGGTCGCCGACCTGCACATTCGCTACGCGCCGCTCAAGGGCATCGACATTCCTCTGGACCAGGTGCCGCTCGCCATCGACGAGTTCCCGGCGCTGTTCATCGCCGCCGCCAACGCCACGGGCACGACCCGCCTGCGTGGCGCCGAGGAGCTGCGCGTCAAGGAGTCCGATCGCTTGAAGGCCATGGCCGACGGCCTGGCCACCATCGGCGTCGAGCACACCCTGCTCGAGGACGGCATCGACATCGTCGGTGGCGGCCGGGAGGAGGGCGCCAACTACGGCGGCGGACGTATCGACAGCCTCGGCGATCACCGCATCGCCATGTCGTTTGCCATCGCGGCGCTGCGCGCCGGCGCGCCGATCGAGATCGACGACTGCGCCAACGTCGCGACCTCCTTCCCCGGCTTCATCGACCTGGCGCGGCGCGTCGGGCTGGCCCTCGAGGAGCAGGAGGCGTCATGAGCAGCGCACCGGTACTCACCATCGACGGCCCCGGCGGGGCCGGCAAGGGCACCATCAGCCGCCTGGTCGCCGAGCGCCTGGGCTGGCACCTGCTGGACAGCGGCGCACTCTACCGGCTGACCGCGCTGGCCGCGGCCAAGCACGAGGTGCCGCTGGACGACGAGGATCGACTCGCCGAGGTCGCGCGCAACCTCGACGTGGTCTTCGTCGCCGAGCCCGAGTCGACCCGCGTGCTGCTGGAGGGCGAGGAGGCCACCACGACCATCCGCACCGAGCAGGTGGGCGATGCGGCCTCCCGGGTCGCGGCCCTGCCGGCGGTGCGCCAGGCCCTGCTGCAGCGCCAGCACGACTTCCGCAAGCCCCCGGGGCTGGTCGCCGACGGGCGCGACATGGGCACGGTGGTGTTCACCGAGGCGCCCCTCAAGATCTTCCTCACGGCGAGCGCCGAGGAGCGGGCTCACCGCCGCCAGCGTCAGTTGCAGGAGGCGGGGGTCGATGCTAGTCTATCGAGTCTTCTAAAGGAGATTCAGGCGCGCGATGCACGCGACATGCAACGCAGCGTGGCCCCCCTCAAGCCGGCCGATGATGCCATCACGCTTGACACCACGCGCCTGACGATACCGGAAGTGGTGGATCGGCTGACGGAACTGCTGACCGAGCGTGGTCTGGCATCCGCCACCTGAAACTCCCTTGCGGCGTCCCCGGGAGGATGTGATGACGTGGTCCGGCACTCCCATGTGCCGTAAGCCGGGCCAGGTCGAACCAGCGCCAACATCCCCGGGGGTTTGGTAAATAAGGCCCGCACTCGCTGGTGGTGCGGAGATGGCGGCAACGCCGTACTCAACGTTGATCACGTAGGAACATCATGAGCGAAAGCTTTGCTGAACTGTTTGAACAGTCTCTCCAGGACATCAACATGGAGCCGGGCGCCATCGTCGCGGCTACCATCGTCGACATCGACGGCGACTGGGTCACCGTTAATGCCGGCCTGAAATCTGAAGGCCAGATCCCCGCGGCGCAGTTCCGCGACGAGAACGGCGAGCTCTCTATCGCCGTCGGTGACGAGGTGCACGTCGCTCTGGAAGCCGTCGAAGACGGTTTCGGCGAGACCCGCCTGTCCCGCGAGAAGGCCAAGCGCGCCGAAGCGTGGAAGGTGCTGGAAGCCGCCTTCGAGAAGGAAGAGATCGTCAAGGGCGTGATCAACGGCAAGGTCAAGGGTGGCTTCACCGTCGACGTCGACTCCATCCGCGCCTTCCTGCCGGGTTCCTTGGTGGATGTCCGCCCCGTGCGCGACACCACTCACCTGGAGAACAAGGAACTCGACTTCAAGGTCATTAAGCTCGATCCGAAGCGCAACAACGTTGTCGTTTCCCGTCGTGCCGTGCTCGAGGCCGAGAACAGCGCCGAGCGTGAGGCCCTCCTGGCCACCCTGCAGGAAGGTCAGCAGATCGTCGGTATCGTCAAGAACCTGACCGACTACGGCGCCTTCGTCGACCTCGGCGGCGTCGACGGCCTGCTGCACATCACCGACATGGCCTGGAAGCGCATCAAGCATCCGAGCGAGATCGTGGCCGTGGGCGACGAGATCACCGTCAAGGTGCTCAAGTTCGACCGCGAGCGCAACCGCGTCTCCCTGGGCCTGAAGCAACTGGGCGAAGATCCGTGGGTCAACATCAAGGATCGTTACCCGGAAGGCACCAAGGTGCACGCCACCGTCACCAACCTCACCGACTACGGCTGCTTCGCCGAGCTGGAAGAGGGTGTCGAGGGCCTGGTCCACGTCTCCGAGATGGACTGGACCAACAAGAACATCCACCCGTCCAAGGTCGTGCAGGTCGGCGACGACGTGGACGTCATGGTGCTGGACATCGACGAGGAGCGTCGTCGTATCTCCCTGGGTATCAAGCAGTGCACCACCAACCCGTGGGAAGACTTCAACGCGCGCTACAACAAGGGCGACCGCGTCACCGGCACCATCAAGTCGATCACCGACTTCGGCATCTTCATCGGCCTGGAAGGCGGTATCGACGGCCTGGTGCACCTGTCCGACATCTCCTGGACCGATACCGGTGAGGAAGCCGTGCGCTCCTTCAAGAAGGGCGACGAGGCGGAAGCCGTCATCCTCTCCATCGATCCGGAGCGTGAGCGCATCTCCCTGGGCATCAAGCAGCTCGATACCGATCCGGTCTCCGAGTTCCTGGCCGTCAACGACAAGGGCTCCATCGTCACCGGCCGCGTGGTCGAGGTCGATGCCAAGGAAGCCCAGGTCGAGCTGGCCACCGATGTCGTCGCCGTGCTGAAGGCGTCCGAGATCAGCGCCGACCGCGTCGAGGATGCCCGCAACGCGCTGAACGAAGGCGACAGCGTCGAGGCCCGCATCATCGGTGTCGATCGCAAGAACCGCCAGATCGCCCTGTCCATCAAGGCCAAGGATCAGGACGACACCCGTCAGAACCTCAAGAAGCTGCGCGAAGAGAGCCCCGAGGTGGGTGGTCCGACCACCATCGGCGACCTCATCAAGCAGCAGATGGGTCAGGACTGATACCCGCGGGACGCGTCCCGCTTATCGGTCGACAAGGCGCCGCCCCTCGGGGCGGCGCCTTTTATTTGTGGTGGCCTCGGTATTGGTGTCTGCCTCGACGGCGTTTGGCATTCCAGCCAATAAACTCCATAAAGTATGCAATATTTCTTATAAAATAAGGCGCTCTTCAAGTTTGCGGATTATTGAGAGGCGGATTGCCTGGCAATGTTGGAGACTATTATTTGCCGAACTGGGAAAGAGTGTTCATACTCTTGCCATGCAAGTTTAAACAGGCAATAATGCCTTGCATCCCCTAATGCCCAATAAGGAACTCTTAGATGTCATCGCTGCTCAGCAACTACATGCAGATGGAACAGCAACTGAAGCAACTCCAGTCGGAACTGGACAAGCTCCAGAATGATGATCGCCTCAAGGCCGAGCTCGAGTTCAAGGAAAAGCTCGAGGCGCTGATGCGTGAGTTCGACAAGAGCGCCGCCGACGTCATCGCGCTGCTCAACCCCAAGCCGGCCGCAGCCGCCAGCGCCGCGGCCCCGGCGAGCGGCGGCACCCGTCGCAAGCGCAAGCTGAAGATCTACAAGAATCCCCACACCGGTGAAGTCGTGGAAACTCGCGGCGGTAATCAGAAGACGCTGAAGGCGTGGAAGGACGAGCACGGTTCCGACACCGTCGAGTCCTGGCTGGTGCGCGTCGAGGAGTGATCTCCCGCGCTATCGCCTGAGCGACGCCGCCCTTCGGGGCGGCGTCGTCGTTTCACGCCCTGTGTCGCCAGTACCACCTTGAACCGGCGAGGTCGGGTGATCCCGGGAAGGTGCTTCAACCGCGGCTAGGCGGTATAATTGTGGTCTCCCCGATTAACGGCGATGGCCTCTTTTCCCACCTGGCCTTCGCCTCGACGCTATTGGAAACTCATGAAACAGCAGAACTCCCGACAGCCCGTGGACGAGCGTGAGAAGTTGCGCAAGTTTCGCGAACTCGACGACGCCTTCGCCGAGGCGCTGCGCAGTCTCGACGCCGCCGACAGCAAGTCGGACAGCCCCGAGGGCGAGTCCCTGGGGACAGAGGCCGGCCGTCAGGACGCGGCCAACGAGCCTCAAGACGAGGCGGCGCGCCAGCGCCTCTTCGAGGAGCGCCTGAAGGCGCTGATGAGCGAATATGCCCAGCCGGCGGACAACGTCAGTCGGCTGCTGGAAACCCTGCAGTCTCTCGGTCGCATCGCCTGAGGCGAGGCGGCCGCCTCACCGGTAGCGGAAGACCCTCAGGCTCGGCAGGAACGCCTCGCTCTCCAGGCGCTCGTCGCGGCGTCGGGCCCGGGTGCGCGTGGTCGGTGGGGTCGCGGGCGGGCAGTTGTGATCGGGCAGGCGTCCGTCGGGGCTCGGCACGAACAGCGGCAGGGCGACGTTCATCGCCCGCCGGCTGCGACCATCCTCGAGCGGTTCCCGGTAGAAGAGGTTGGCCCGCATCAGCGGAGCCTGGGTCTGCACCTGGGCCAGCGGCTCGCCGTCGGGAATGCCGCCGAGCCGGCGCAGCTGGATGCGGATGTGGGGCGCGTCGCTGTCCAGCGCCAGCAGCTTCTGCTCGGCCTCGCGTACCGTGAGCCGCTTGATCGAGCGGCCGCTCGAGTACCAGGCGAGGCGCACGCGGGCTATCGGCGCCTCGGCCAGGGGGATCGTGCGCCAGCACTGCTTGAGGTGCAGCCGTGCCAGGCCCGTGCCGCGCAGGTGGTCGTGCAGGGCAGGGTGGCGAAACGGCAGCACCGCCTTGATCTCCGGAATCAGCGACGGCACCTCGCGGCGGATCTCGGCGAGCAGCGCGCCGAAGGCCTGCTTGGTGGCATTGACCTCGCAGGCCGCGTCCATCACCCGCTCATCGGCGGCCACCAGGCCGACATGGCTGCGGGTCGCCCGGCCGTCCTGGCCGTCCTGGTACCAGACATCCAGCAGGCTCCGGCGCAGCCAGGCGGCGTCGGCCGTCGCGTGCTCGAAGGACCAGGCCGCCCCGCGGGAGGTCTCCCAGGTCGCCACCAGGGTTTCGGTCTGCTCCAGCAGGCGGTCGAAGTTCGCCTCCAGCTCGGCAAGCAGCCGGTATTCGGGGCGTTGGCCGCTCCGGGTCACGAGGGCTCGCCGTCCCGGTCGGCACGCGCCAGCAGGGCGTCGAGGTCGGTCTCGTCCATGGCGGGTTCGCCGGCGATGCGGTGGGATTCGTCGGCCCAGGCGCCCAGGTCGAGCAGTCGGCAGCGCTTGCTGCAGAAGGGGCGGTAGGCGTTCTCCTCGCTCCACAGCACCTTCTTGCGGCACTGCGGGCAGGCGACTTCCAGGGGGCGTGGGGTGTCGTTCGGGCTCATGCAATATCGTCCTGGAGGAAGTGTCGGGAAAGGATGGGGATTCAGGGCCCGGGAGGCAAGTCGGCCAGGGCCCGGTAGCGGCGGTCGAGCTCGGCCACCTGGCGCGCCAGGGCGTCTTCGCCTGCGGCGTTGTCGATCACGTCGTCGGCCCGTGCCAGGCGTTCCCGGCGGGGCATCTGGGCGGCGACGATGGCGCGCGCCTGGGCCTCGTCGACGTCGTCGCGCGCCGCGGTGCGGGCGATCTGCACCGCCTCGGGCACGTCGATGACCAGGCAGCGGTCGACCAGCGCCGCCTGACCCGACTCGAAGAGCAGCGGCGAGACCAGCAGCACGTAGGGCGCCGATCGGGCCTCGAGCCGGGCCAGGTGGGCGGTGAGTCGCTCGCGGATGCGCGGGTGGGTGATCGCCTCCAGGCGGTGACGCTGGGCCTCGTCGGCGAACACGACCTCGCGCAGGGCGCGGCGATCGAGGCGGCCGTCCGCGGTGATCACCGCGGCGCCGAAATGCGCGGCGATCTCGTCGAGGGCCGGCTCGCCGGGCTCGACGATCTCGCGGGCCACGTCGTCGGCGTCGACCCAGGGGATGCCCAGCGCCGCGAAGGCGCGGGCCACCGTGGACTTGCCGGAGGCGATGCCGCCCGTCACGCCTATGATCATCGTCGTCTCCCGTGCGGTGTCATGGATCTCGAGGGGTCAGTAGAGCAGCCCGGTATAGATCGCCATCAGCGGCTCGCCCGCCAGCAGGGCGAGCCAGCCGGCCATCACCAGCCAGGGGCCGAAGGGCAGGGGGGCGCCCCGCAGGCGCGGCACCGCCAGCTGGATGAGGATGCCCACCAGCGCGCCGGCCCCGGCGGAGAGGATCAGCACCAGGGGCAGGGTCTGCCAGCCCAGCCAGGCGCCGAGGGCCGCCAGCAGCTTGAAGTCGCCGTAGCCCATGCCCTCCTTGCCGGTGACCAGCTTGAACAGCCAGTAGAAGCTCCACAGCACCAGGTAGCCGGCCATGGCACCGATCACCGCCGAGGGCAGCAGCAGCGGCTGGAAGAGCAGCTGATAGAGCAGGCCTGCCCACAGCAGCGGCAGGGTGAGCAGGTCCGGCAGCAGCTGGGTGCGCAGGTCGATGACCGCCATGGCCAGCAGCGTCAGGCAGGCGCCGAGGATGAACAGGGCCTCGAGCGTGGGGCCGAAGAGGGCCAGCACCGTCAGCGACAGCACGCCGCCGGCCAGCTCGACCAGCGGGTACTGGGGGCTGATCGGCGCCGCGCAGCTGGCACAGCGCCCGCGACGCTTGAACCAGCCGAGCAGCGGGATGTTGTCGTGCCAGGCGATGGGCGCCTCGCAGCGCGGGCAGAGCGAGCGGGGCGTCAGCAGGTTGAAGCGCGGCGTCGCTTCCGGTTCGAGCTCCAGGGCGTCCCGGGCCTCGGCGCGCCAGCCCTGCATCAGCATCACCGGCAGTCGCGTGATCACCACGTTGAGGAAACTGCCCAGGCACAGGCCGAGGACGGCCGCGAGCGGCCAGAGCAGCGAAGGGGGAAGGTCGGCGAGCAAGGGTGACTCCTGTCCGGTCGGTTCCAAAGCGCCATTGTATCGGGGGACGCTCGCGATTGCCCGGCCTCTGCACGTCCTGCCCGGGCTGTCCTGGCGTCCGGCTTTGGTCTAGAATCTGCTCCCTTTCTACTTCCAGGGGCACGATCATGACCCAGATGCTCGGACCGGTGATGCTGGATCTGGAGGGGCAGCGCCTGACCGCCGAGGAGGGCGAGCTCTTGGCGCGTCCCGAGGTCGGCGGGGTGATCCTGTTCGCCCGCAACATCGCCTGTGCGGCCCAGGTCCGCGCCCTGAGCGACGAGATCCGCCGCATCCGCCCCGACCTGCTGCTGGCGGTCGACCAGGAGGGCGGGCGCGTCCAGCGCCTGCGCGAGGGGGTCACCCGCCTGCCGGCCATGGGGCGTCTGGGGCGCGACTTCGCCGCCCAGCCCGAGGTCACCCTGCGCCTCTGCCAGGATGCCGGCTGGATGCTGGGCATGGAGATGGCGGCCTGCGGCCTCGACCTCTCCTTCGCGCCGGTGCTCGACGTCGATGGCGGCACCTCCAGCGTGATCGGGGATCGCAGCTTCTCCGCCGACCCCGAGGCCGTGGCCCGCATGGGGCGCGCCTTCCTCGACGGCCTGCACGAGGCGGGCATGGTCGGCGTCGGCAAGCACTTCCCCGGCCACGGCGGCGTCGCGGCCGACTCCCACCACGAGCTGCCGGTGGATGAGCGGCCGCTGGAGGCGCTGCACGCCCACGACCTGGTGCCCTTCGCCCGGCTGGCGCCGCGTCTCGACGCCGTGATGCCGGCCCATGTCGTCTACTCCGCCTTCGATCACCGCCCGGCCGGCTTCTCGCCGGCCTGGCTCGGGATGCTGCGCGAGAGCCTGGGGTTCAAGGGCGCGATCTTCTCCGACGACCTGAGCATGGCCGGCGCCGCCTTCGCCGGCTCGCCGGGCGAGCGGGCGAAGGCCGCGCTCGCCGCGGGCTGCGACATGCTGCTGGTCTGCAACGACCGCGCCGCGGCCCTCGAGGTCCTCGAGGCCTGCCGGGGCCACCAGGCCAGGCGCCTCTCCCGGCTGCGCTATGCCCGCGCCCGTCCGGAGCTGCAGGCGCTGGGCGCGCTGTCGCGCTGGCGACGCGTCCACGCCCACCTGGAAGCCCTGGCGGCCAGCTGACGCTGGCGCGCCGCCACACCGATTCCACTTGCCGATGATGAGTCGCTAACCGATGCCCACACTCGATACTTCTGCCCAGCCGTCGCTGGACGACATGCGCGAGCTCATGGACAACGCCGACTGCCTGATCTCGCAGTCCGAGGTCGAGCTCGCCCTGGACCGCATGGCCGACGAGATCACCCGCGACTTGGGCGACAAGCTGCCGGTCTTCTACTGCGTGATGAACGGCGGGCTGATCACCACCGGCCACCTGCTCACCCGCCTGGGCTTTCCGGTCGAGGTCGACTACCTCCACGCCACCCGCTATCGCGGCGGCATCCGCGGCGGCGAGCTGTTCTGGCGCGTCTCCCCGGAGGTGCCCATGGCCGGGCGCCACGTGGTGATCGTCGACGACATCCTCGACGAGGGGGCGACCCTCGCCGCCATCCTCGACTACTGCCGCGAGGCCGGGGCGGCGAGCATCTCCACCGCCGTGCTGGTCGACAAGCAGCACGAGCGCAAGGCGGTGCCGGGGCTCAAGGCGGATTACTGCAGCCTGGAGGTCGCCGACCGCTACGTCTTCGGCTTCGGCATGGACTACAAGGGCTACTGGCGCAACGCCCCGGGCATCTACGCGCCCAAGGGGCTCTGATCCGGCCGCGTCAGCCGCGCTAGTCGCGCATCGCGCACCACAAAAAAAACCCCGCGGACCTGGCCCGCGGGGTTTTTTCGTGCCGCTCGGCGGTTGAAGCGCCGCCGGCTCAGGCCAGTCCCAGCTCGTGGGTGGCCTCCTCGCGCATCTTGAACTTCTGGATCTTGCCGGTGACGGTCATCGGGAAGGCGTCGACGAACTTCACGTAGCGCGGCACCTTGTAGTGGGCGATCTGGCCCTTGCAGAAGGCCTTGAGGCCCTCCTCGTCGAGGCTCTCGCCCTCGCTCAGCTTGACCCAGGCCATCACCTCCTCGCCGTACTTCTCGTCGGGCACGCCGATCACCTGGACGTCGGAGATGGCCGGGTGGGTGTAGAGGAAGTCCTCGATCTCGCGCGGGTAGATGTTCTCGCCGCCGCGGATGATCATGTCCTTGATGCGCCCGACGATCGCCACGTAGCCCTCGTCATCCATGGTGGCGAGGTCGCCGGTGTGCATCCAGCCGGCCGTGTCGATGGCCTTGGCGGTGGCCTCCTCGTTCTCCCAGTAGCCGAGCATCACGCTGTAGCCGCGGGTGCAGAGCTCGCCGGTCTCGCCGCGGGCCACCACGGACCCGGTGTCGGGGCTGACCAGCTTGACCTCCAGATGCGGATGGATGGTGCCCACCGTGGTGACGCGCTTCTCCAGCGGGGCATCGGTCTGGGTCTGGAAGCTCACCGGGCTGGTCTCGGTCATGCCGTAGCAGATGGTGACGTCCTGCATGTGCATCTTGTCGATGACCTTGCGCATCACCTCGATGGGGCAGATCGAGCCGGCCATGATGCCGGTGCGCAGCGAGGAGAGGTCGAAGTCCTCGAACTCCGGGTGCTCCAGCTCGGCGATGAACATCGTCGGCACCCCATAGAGAGTGGTGGCACGCTCCTCGGCCACCGCGCGCAGGGTCTCGCCCGCGTCGAAGCCGTCGCCGGGGTAGATCATGGCGGCGCCGTGGGTCACGCAGCCGAGGTTGCCCATCACCATGCCGAAGCAGTGATAGAGCGGCACCGGGATCACCATGCGGTCGGTCTCGTCGAGGGCCATGGTGCGGGCCACGAAGAAGCCGTTGTTGAGGATGTTGTGGTGGGAGAGGGTGGCGCCCTTGGGCGCGCCGGTGGTGCCCGAGGTGTACTGGATGTTGATCGGGTCGTCGAACTGCAGGCCGGCCTGGACCTCGGCCAGCCGCTCGGCGGAGACCGCCTCGGCCTGCTCGAGCATCCGGGGCCAGGTCAGCATGCCGGGCAGGGCGCGTTGCTCGTCGAGGCAGATCACCCGCTTTAGGTCGGGCAGCCGCTGGCAGGCGAGGGGGCCGGCCGCCGACTCGTGGAGCTCCGGCACCAGCTCCGCCAGCGTCGCCACGTAATCGGAGCTCTTGAAGGCGCCCTGCAGGATCAGCGTCGCGGCGCCGGACTGCTTGAGCGCGTACTCGAGCTCGTGGGTGCGATAGCTGGGATTGATGTTGACCAGGATGGCGCCGATCTTCGCCGTGGCGAACTGGGTGATGGTCCATTCGGCACAGTTGGGCGACCAGATGCCGACGCGCTCGCCCTTCTTCACCCCCAGGGCGAGCAGGGCGCGCGCCGCCCGGTCGACCGCCTGCTGCAGCTCCCGCCAGCTGTAGCGCAGCCCCTGGTGACGGCTGATCAGGGCGTCGCGCTCGGCGAAGCGCGCCACGGTATCGTCGAAGCAGTCACCGATGGTCTGGCCCTTGAGGGGCGTGTCGCTGATGCCGCTGACGTAGCTGATCGAGGGATGTTGGCGTGTCATGGAGTCTCTCGTCTCTTGTTGTTGGCCTTTGGCGGTGTACGTGAAACGCAGGATGACGTCGTGGTGAGCGTGCGATCGAGGCGGCGACGGTCGGGGCGGCGTGGTCGGGGCTCAGGCCTCGTGGCCGAGGCCGCGCAGCACCTCCCGGGCGCGGTGATCCACGTCGTCGAGCTCCATGCGCATCAGGCGGATGTCCTCCAGCTGGCGCTCGAGGTTGGCGCGCTTCTCGGCCAGGATCTCCAGCAGGCGCCTGAGCTGGCGCGCATTCCCGTCGGGCATGGCGTCGTACATCATCACCACCTCGCGGATCTCGCCCAGCGAGAAGCCCAGGCGCTTGCCGCGCAGGGTGAGCTTCAGGCGTACCCGGTCCTTCTCGTGATAGATGCGTTTCTGCCCCTCGCGACGCGGGGCCAGCAGGCCCTCCTGCTCGTAGAAGCGGATGGTGCGGGGCGTGACCTCGAACATCTTCGCCAGCTCACCGATGGTGTACTGGCGATGCTGGCGGGGCAGGGCCTCCTGGCCGCTCGCGGTCTCCGGGGAGGTTGACTGTGTCATGACGTTGATCCTGTGACCGGGTGGTGAACCGGCGGTTTCCCACCTCGTCTGGCAACACTAGACGAGGTTGACGTTAACGTAAAGTGCTTGTTCGACCATGGGGTGATATGGGATAAACCTAGCAAGTGCTAGGTTGGGGTTCCGGCGATCGGCCCTCGGGCAGTGCGGCGCGGCCCCCACCTCGAATCGTCACTCATCCAAAGCCGAACAAGAGGGATTCCCCCATGGACTTCTCCCTGACCGATGATCAGAAGGCGCTGGCCGCGGCCGCCGCCGACTTCGCCCGCGCTGAGCTGGCCGACCATGCGGCCGACTGGGACGCGAGCTCCCACTTCCCGGTGGACGTCATCCGCCGGGCGGGCGAGGCGGGCTTTCTCGGCATCTATACCCCCGAGGAGCACGGCGGCCTGGGGCTCTCGCGGCTCGAGGCCTCGCTGATCTTCGAACAGCTCTCCCAGGGCTGCATCGCCACCACCGCCTACCTGACCATTCACAACATGGTCACCTGGATGATCGCCAGCTGGGGCGACGACGCCCTGCGCGAAGTCTGGGTGCCCGCCATGGTAGCCGGTGAGGCGCTGGGCTCCTACTGCCTGACCGAGCCCGGGGCCGGCTCCGACGCGGCGAGCCTGCGCACCAAGGCGGTGCGCGACGGCGACGACTACGTCATCTCCGGCAGCAAGATGTTCATCTCCGGGGCGGGAGCCACCGAGGTGCTGGTGGTGATGGCGCGCACCGGCGCCTCCGACAGCGGCGCCGGCGGCGTCTCGGCGTTCGTGGTGCCGGCGGATGCCGCAGGCATCGAGTACGGCAAGAACGAGGAGAAGATGGGCTGGAAGAGCCAGCCAACCCGCCTGGTCAGCTTCGACGGCGTGCGGGTGCCGGTCACCAATCGCCTCGGCGCGGAGGGCGAGGGCTTCAAGTTCGCCATGAAGGGCCTCGACGGCGGACGGCTGAACATCGCCAGCTGCTCCCTGGGCGCCGCCCAGCAGGCGCTGACCCTCTCCCGGGACTACCTGGCCGAGCGCAAGCAGTTCGGTCGCGAGCTCTCGAGCTTCCAGGCCCTGCAGTTCAAGCTCGCCGACATGGCCAGCGAGCTCACCGCGGCACGGCTGATGGTGCGCCATGCCGCCTGGCGCCTCGACCAGGGCAATCCCGAGGCGACCGCCCACTGCGCCATGGCCAAGCGCTTCGCCACCGACATGGGCTTCAACGTCTGCAACGAGGCCCTGCAACTGCACGGCGGCTATGGTTACATTCGGGAATACCCCCTGGAGCGGCTGGTGCGCGATACCCGGGTGCACCAGATCCTCGAGGGGACCAACGAGATCATGCGCCTGATCGTCGCCCGCCGCCTGCTGGCCGACGGCGTCATCGAGTCGCTCCAGTAACCGCCTCACTCCCTTACCTGAGCCAGGAGATTCCCGGATGTCGGACCTTGCAGTGCTCTTCGACGAGCTGCCTACCCGCGACGGCGGCCGTATCGGCGTGGCCACCCTCAATGCCCCGAAGTCGCTCAACGCCCTGTCGCTGGAGATGATCCACCAGCTCGAGGCCAAGCTCGACGCCTGGGCGGTCGACCGCAGCGTGGTGGCGGTGTGGCTCGAGGGCAGCGGCGACAAGGCCTTCTGTGCCGGCGGCGACGTGGTGGCCCTCTACCGCTCGCTGACCGAGGACGGCGAGAACCGTGGCGCCGGGCGCGACGGCCTGTTCGCCGAGACCTACTTCAGCGCGGAGTACCGCCTCGACTACCGCATTCACACCTACCCCAAGCCGCTGATGGTGTGGGGCGACGGCATCGTCATGGGCGGCGGGCTCGGCCTGATGGCCGGCGGCTTCCAGCGCCTGGCCACCGAGACCACCCGCATCGCCATGCCGGAGATCACCATCGGGCTCTATCCCGACATCGGCGCGAGCTGGTTCCTGGGGCGCATGCCGGCGGGCGTGGGCGCCTACCTGGGCCTCACCGGCGCCCAGCTCAATGCCCGGGATGCCCTCGACCTGGGCCTGGCCGATCGCGTCATCCCGCGCGAGCGTCGCGAGGCGCTGCTCGGCGCGCTGCAGGAGGCCGACTACGGGGATCGCGCCCCGCGGGCCCTGCGCGCCGGCGTGCAGTCGGTGCTCGACGACCACGAGGATCGCGGCGTGGCACCGCCGGCCCAGGTGTGGCCGCACCTCGATCACCTCCAGTCGCTGGTGGGGCGCGTCGACGCCGCCAGCGCCGTCAAGCGCATCCTGCGTGACGCCAGCGAGGATTCCTGGCTCGCCGCCAACCGGGCGCGGCTCGAGGCCGGCTGCCCGGTGAGTGCCCAGCTGGTGTGGCGCATGCTCGAGCGTCACGCCCACACGAGCCTCGCCGATGCCTTCCGCGAGGAGCTCAGCCTCTCGGTGCAGTGCTGCCGGCAGGGGGACTTCGTCGAGGGGGTGCGCGCCCTGCTGATCGACAAGGACAAGGCGCCGCGCTGGTCCCACGCCGCGGTGGCCGAGGTGCCCGAGGCCGATATCCAGGCGCTGATGCGCGCGCGCTGGTCCGCCGAGGAGCACCCGCTTCGCGACCTGGGCGTCGGCCAGCGCGTGGGCTGAGTCCCTCGCGCCTGCGCTCCGCCGCTCCTGAACAACTCACAACGACACAGGAACCACGCCAATGAACATCGCCTTTATCGGCCTCGGCAACATGGGCGCCCCCATGGCCATCAACCTGCTCAAGGCCGGGCACGACGTGACCGTCTTCGACCTGGTGGAAGAGGCCATCCAGGCCCTGGAAGCCGAGGGTGCGAGTCGCGCCGCCAGTGCCGAGGCCGCGGCCTCGGAGGCCGAGGTGGTCGTCTCCATGCTGCCGGCCGGGGCCCACGTGCAGAGCCTTTATCTCGGACGCGACGGTGCGCCGGGCCTGCTCGACGCCCTGGAGCACCGGCCGCTTTTGATCGACTCCTCGACCATCGCGCCGGACGATGCGCGCCTGGTGGGCACCGCCGCCGCCGAGCGCGGCTTCACCTACCTGGATGCCCCGGTCTCCGGCGGGGTGGGGGGCGCCAAGGCCGGCACCCTGACCTTCATCGTCGGCGGGGAGGCGGCCGGCTTCGAGCAGGCCAGGCCGCTGCTCGAGGCGATGGGCAAGAACATCTTCCATGCCGGCGAGAGCGGCGCCGGCCAGGTGGCCAAGATCTGCAACAACATGCTGCTCGGCATCCTGATGTCGGGCACTGCCGAGGCGCTGGCCCTGGGCGTGAAGAACGGCATGGATCCGGCGGTACTCTCCGAGATCATGAAGCAGAGCAGTGGCGGCAACTGGGCGCTCAACGTCTACAACCCCTGGCCCGGGGTGATGGAGGGCTCGGCGGCCTCCCGGGACTACCAGGGCGGCTTTTTGACCGACCTGATGGCCAAGGACCTGGGGCTCGCCTGGGAGCTGGCGCTGGGCTCGAAGTCCAGCGTGCCGATGGGCTCCCAGGCGCGCAACCTCTTCGCCCTGCACAGCGCCCAGGGCAGCGGCCGGCTCGACTTCTCCAGCATCCAGACCCTCTATCGCCAGGGGGAGGATCAGGGCAAGTCGTAGCGCGGGCCCCGGCCGCCGCCAGGATGCGGCGCGACCCGCGCCTACACGGCCGTGGCGAAAACGGGCACACTCTCGTGCCCGTTTCCCGTCGAGAGCCTGCATGAGCGTACCCCCTTCCTCTCCCTCTTCGCCCTCCGCCTCCCGGGCGTCGCGTCCCGCGCGCCGCGAGCTGCTCGAGGGGCCCATCGCGGCGACCCTGCTGCGCAAGAGCCTGCCGGTGGTGGTCGGCATGCTCGCCATGCTGAGCTTCAACCTGGTGGATGCCTGGTTCATCTCCCGGCTCGGCACCGAGGAGCTGGCGGCGGTCTCCTTCACCTTCCCGGTGGTGTTCACGGTGATCAGCCTGGCCATTGGCCTGGGCATCGGCACTTCTGCGGTGGTGGCGCGTCGGCTGGGGCAGGGCGAGCTTGCGACGGTGCGCCGCCGCGCCACCGATGCGGCCCTGCTGGCGGCGGTGGTCGGCGTCGCCATGACCGTGCTGGGGCTCGCGACCCTGGAGCCGCTGTTTCGCCTGATGGGCGCCGATGACGTGCTGATGCCCCATATCCGCGACTACATGGGCCTCTGGTACCTGGGTGCGGCCGCGATGATCGTCCCCAGGGTGCTGAACAGCATCCTGCGCGCCCACGGCAACACCGCCACCCAGGGGCTGATGATGGCGCTGGCCGCCGGCATCAACGTGCTGCTCGACTGGTGGCTGATCTTCGGCGCCGGGCCCTTCCCGGCGCTCGGCGTCAGCGGGGCGGCGCTCGCCACCGTGCTCAGCTGGGGGCTGATGACGGCGGTCCTGCTCTGCCATCGCGAGCTGCGCGCGCTCTTCGACCTGGCCGACCTCGACCTCAAGGGACTGGCCGCCTCCTGGCGGGAGCTCGGTCGCATCGCCGGGCCGGCGGCGCTCACCAGCGTCTTCACGCCCATCGCCCTGGGGCTTTTGACCCGTATCATCGCCGACCACGGCCACGCCGCCGTGGCGGGCTACGGTGTCGGCAGCCGCATCGAGGCGATCTCCCAGATCGTGGTGCTGGCGCTCTCCATGACCCTCTCGCCGCTGGTCAGCCAGAACGCCGGCGCCGGCCAGCATGATCGGGTGCGCCGGGCGATCTTCGGCTGCTTCGGCTTCGTGCTGGCATGGCAGCTGCTGGTGTGGGGCGCGCTGCAGGGGCTGGCGCCCTGGCTGGTGGAGGGCTATGCCGAGAGCGACGCGGTGGCCGGGGTGCTGCGCAGTTTCCTGTGGTGGGTCCCCCTGGGGCTCGGCGCCCAGGGCGTGGTGATCCTCGCGGTCTCGTCGCTCAATGCCCTGCACCGGCCGGCGCTGGCCATGCGCCTGTCGGTGGTGCGGCTGTTCGTGCTCACCGTGCCGCTGGCCTGGCTGGGCGGTCGCCTGGCCGGCAGCAGCGGGGTCTTCGTTGGCGTGCTCGCCGCCAACTTGCTGGTCGGGGGGATCGCCTGGTGGCAGATCCGTCGCCAGCTCTCGCCCCGGGCGCCCTGACGCGGACGCCGGCCGGCGTCGAGCCGGCGCATCGGGCTTGGCAGCGGGGTGTTATTGGTCTACATTTGTTAAAAATGTAGAAATTAATGCCACGCCACTCGAGGAAGCCCCATGAGCCAGATCACCCCCGTCACCTGGGACGACCCCCTCCGCCTGATCGACCAGCTCAGCGAAGAGGAGCGCATGGTCCGTCAGACGGCCCATGACTACTGCCAGGAGAAGCTCCTGCCGCGGGTGCTGGAAGCCAACCGTCACGAGCGCTTCGATCGCGAGATCATGAACGAGATGGGCGAGCTGGGCCTGCTCGGCGCGACCATCGACGGCTACGGAGGCGCCGGGCTCAACTACGTGAGCTACGGCCTGATCGCCCGCGAGGTGGAGCGGGTCGACTCCGGCTACCGCAGCGCGATGAGCGTGCAATCGAGCCTGGTGATGTACCCGATCCACGCCTTCGGCAGCGAGGCCCAGCGCGAGAAGTACCTGCCCAAGCTGGCCAGCGGCGAATGGGTGGGGGCGTTCGGCCTCACCGAGCCCGACCACGGTTCCGACCCGGGCGGCATGAGCACCCGCGCCACCCGCATCGACGGCGGCTGGCGGCTCAACGGCACCAAGACCTGGATCACCAACTCGCCGATCGCCGACGTCTTCGTGGTCTGGGCCCGGGACGAGGAGGGCGTGGTCAACGGCTTCATCCTCGAGAAGGGGATGAAGGGGCTCTCCGCGCCCAAGATCGAGGGCAAGTTCAGCCTGCGCGCCTCCGTCACCGGCCAGATCGCCATGCAGGACGTGGAGGTCGGCGACGACGCCCGCCTGCCCGGCGTCAAGGGGCTCAAGGGCCCGTTCTCCTGCCTCAACCGTGCCCGCTACGGCATCGCCTGGGGCACCATGGGCGCCGCCGAGGCCTGCTGGCACGCCGCCCGCGACTACACCCTGGAGCGCAAGCAGTTCGGCCGCCCCCTGGCCGCCAACCAGCTGATCCAGAAGAAGCTCGCCGATATGCAGACCGAGATCGCCCTGGGCCTGCAGGCGGCGCTGCGGGTGGGACGGATGATCGACGAGGACCAGCTGGTGCCCGAGGCAATCTCGCTGATCAAGCGCAACAACTGCGGCAAGGCGCTGGACATCGCCCGGGTGGCCCGCGACATGCACGGGGGCAACGGCATCAGCGACGAGTACCACGTCATCCGCCACGTCATGAACCTCGAGGCGGTGAACACCTACGAGGGCACCCATGACGTCCACGCCCTGATCCTCGGGCGTGCCCAGACCGGCATCCAGGCCTTCACCGGCTGAGCGTGACGGCTCGCCCTCTCTTGCTAAGGAGTCCGTGATGAGTCGACCCCTCGACGGTGTCGTGGTGCTGGATCTGTCGCGGGTGCTGGCCGGGCCCTGGGCCGGCCAGCTGCTGGCCGACCTGGGCGCCCGGGTGATCAAGGTCGAGCACCCCACGCGCGGCGACGATACCCGCGGCTGGGGCCCGCCCTGGCTCGACGGCGACCAGGGCGCCGAGCGCCAGGCGGCCTACTACCTCTGCGCCAATCGCGGCAAGCAGTCGCTGGCGGTCGACATCGCCAGCGAAGGCGGCCAGGCCCTGGTCAGGGAGCTCGCCAAGGGCGCCGACATCCTGCTCGAGAATTTCAAGGTCGGGGGGCTTAAGAAGTACGGCCTCGACTACCCGAGCCTCAAGGCCCTCAACCCGCGCCTGATCGGCTGCTCGATCACCGGCTTCGGCCAGGACGGCCCCTACGCCCATCGCGCCGGCTACGACTTCATGATCCAGGCCATGGGCGGGCTGATGAGCCTCACCGGCGAGCCCGACGGCATGCCGATGAAGACCGGTGTGGCGATCACCGACGTGATGACCGGTCTCTACGCTGCGGTCGGGGTGCTGGCGGCCCTTCACGAGCGCGGGCGAACGGGGAGGGGGCGCCACATCGACGTGGCGCTGCTCGACGTTCAGGTCGCCACGCTCGCCAACCAGGCGCTCAATGCCCTGACCAGCGGCGCATCGCCAGCGCGGCACGGCAATGCCCATCCCAATATCGTGCCCTACCAGGCCTTCGCCTGCGCCGACGGCCATCTGGTGCTCACCGTGGGCAACGACAGCCAGTTCGCGCGCCTGGCCAAGCTGCTGGGGCATCCCGAGTGGGCGGAGGATCCCGCCTATGCCACCAACGCCGCGCGCGTCGACAACCGCGAGGTGCTGGTGGCGATGATCCAGTCGCGGCTGCTGGATGGCGAGCGCGACGCCTGGCTCGCCGAACTGGAGGTGCGCGGCATCCCGGCAGGCCCCATCAATTCCCTGACCGAAGTGTTCGACGACCCCCAGGTGCGCCATCGCGGCCTGCGGCGGACGATCGATCAGGACGGCCGGCGAGTGCCCCAGGTGGCGAACCCGCTGCGCTTCGATGGCGAGGCGCTCACCAGCGAGGTCGCGCCGCCCCGGCTCGGCCAGGACAGCGACGCCATCCTCGCCGAGATGGGACTGACGGCGGAGGACATCGCCCGGCTCCGGCGAGAGGGCATCGTGCGCTGACGGCCACCGCGCCACCCCCGTTCAACGACGCCACCGCAGACGCCTGCGGTGGCGTTTTCGTTTCCTCCAGGGTGCTGGGAGCGTCGGTGTCGACGCCCGAGGCCCCGATGGGCACGACCAGGGTCGAATTCGTCATGCAATGCATGCAGAAAGATGCACATGGAGCATAAAAAAGCGTCAGGTGTGAAGGGGTAGCGAAATTGAAGCGTGCGCACCCGCAAGACTACTGTGTTTCGGGAATCGGGGGAGGCCGCATTCAACGGGCTTTATGCAAACCGTCGGGCGCCGCTGCTGCTGCCCATCGTGCAGGGCGTGGGCATGGACCCGATCCACTTCGCGGCCGTACTGGGTGTGAACCTGGGAATGGCCAACATCACCCCGCCGACCACGCCCCTGCTCTATCTGGGGTCGCAGGTGACCGCCACGCCCGTCAACGAGATGCTCAAGCCGACGCTGATCCTGATCGTGTTCGCCTGGCTGCCGACGCTGATGCTGACCACCTTCATTCCCGAACTGGCGCTGTTCCTGCCTGAGCTGCTGCTGGGGTGATGACTGCGGGCATGGGAACTCCCATGCCTGGCCTCGACACCCGCGAGGCGTGAAAGATCAAGACGTGAAAAGCCCCCTTCCAGGCGCCTGGGAGGGGGCTTTTTTCGGCGTCGAGGGGGTCAGGCGCCGCGCACGGCGAGGCTGTCGTAGTCGGCCAGCACGTCCTTGCGGAAGGGCAGTCGCGCGCGCACGTCGGCGATGACCTCGCGGTCGATGGTGACGACCTGGAAGGCCTCCTCGTCTCCCAGCACCGTGGGAGGCACCGTGTCATCGATCCAGGGAGGGCAGAGCATCGACTGGCCGAAACTCGGGCCGCTGCGGTTGACGCTCAGGAAGTAGACCTGGTTCTCCAGGGCTCGCGTGGTGACGAACTGCCGCCAGGAGTGGAAGGAGAGGTCCTTCGAGAAGGCCACGGGGTGCAGGATGACGTCGACGTTCAGCTCCCGGCAGAGGCGGCGGGAGAGCTCGGGGAAGCGCATGTCGTAGCAGATGATGATGCCCGCCCTGACGCCGTCGATCTCGAAGACGGAGAGCTGGTCGCCACGGGTGAAGTATTTGAACTCGTGGGAGTCGCCGTACTCGGCCGTGTGCATCTTGTCGTAGTGGGTCAGGTAGTCGCCATGGCGGTCGATCACGACCTGGCTGATGTAGGTCCGGTCGCCTTCGCGGCGGGGCGTGCCATAGCAGACCGCCACCCGGTGCTCGCGGCAGAAGGCGGCAAAGCGCGCGTAGAACTCGCCCTCGAGGGGCTCGGCGAACTCGTCGATCCGCTGGAAGTTCTCCTTCGAGTACTCCATCGTCGCCAGTTCCGGCAGGACGATCAGGTCGACCGGCTGCGCTCGTATCTGTTCGCCGAGCCGGTCGATCACCGAGTCGACGTGGGCGCGCTGCTTCTCTCGGGTGTCGATGGCAGGGATGTGAATCTGTGCGGCGAGTATGCGCATACCGATGCGGCTCCGTTACGGTCGATGTCGGGTAAAATCCCCTGTTTAAGGAGCGATGGCTTCATCCACACGCTCAAGGGCATGGTGCTCGGCCTGAGCCATCGGATCTCTGTCTCCGGTGACGAGCCGTTCATGAAGAACGAGCTGCTCCACCTGATCCTCTCTCCCATCTGCAAGAACAAGGTGTGGCGCCTCTCCGGGCTGCTGCCGGGCGTCTCGGGCACGGACTCGCGTGAGCCGGTCAGCCAGCGCGTGGTGTTCTCCTACCTCGGCAAGCACGTCAGCCATCGCGCCGCCCTCAAGCGCTGCGGCATCCATGAAGCGGACGCCGACGAGAAGGACCCGGAGATCGAGGCGCGCATCGCAATCACATCGACCCGGAGAACGGCGTCTTTCGCGCCCTGCCGCGCTAGGGCCGTTCGCGACCTGGGGTGGAGGCGCCGGCCGCCATCGCGATGATGCCGTGCCCTCGTGGCTGCCCGTTCTCCTCACGATGCCCCGTCGTGCCCGCCGCAGCTCAGCGCGGAGAGAAGCGCCGGGTGAGGCCGGTCTCGGCGATCATCCGCGTGGAGATCTCCTCCACCGAGAAGCGCGTGGTGTCGATGTAGGGCACGTGCAGCTGGCGATAGAGCCCCTCGGCCTGCTCGACCTCCTGAACGCACTGGTCCATGGAGCTGTAGCGGCTGTTGGGGCGCCGCTCGTGGCGGATCGCCGCCAGCCGCCGCGGGTCGATGGTCAGGCCGAACAGCTTGTGGCGATGCTGGGCCAGCACCTTGGGTAGCTTGAGGGTGCCGTTCTCGTCCAGGTCGTCCTCGGTGAGCGGGTAGTTGGCGGCGCGGATGCCGAACTGCAGCGCCAGGTAGAGCGAGGTCGGCGTCTTGCCGCAGCGCGAGACCCCCACCAGGATGATGTCGGCCTGGTCGTACTGGTGCGTGCGCGCCCCGTCGTCGTTGTCCAGCGCGAAGTGCACCGAGTGGATGCGGTCCATGTAGACGTCGTCGCGACCGATGGCGTGGGTACGCCCGACGCTGTAGGAGGAGTGGGCCTCCAGCTCCTCCTCGAGGGGCTTCAGGAAGGTCGAGAAGATATCCACCTTGAAGCCCGGCGCCTCGCGAATCACCGCGCGGATCTGCTCGTCGACGACGGTGTCGATGATGATCGGCTGCTCGCCGTCGCGGGCCGCCGTGGCCTCGATGATCGCCACCAGGGTGCGGGCCTTGTCGAGGGAGTCGATGTAGGGCTTTGTGAGCATGCGGATCTCGACGCTCTCGAACTGGGCCAGCAGGCTGCGGCCGAGACTCTCGGCGGTGATGCCGGTCCCGTCGGAGATGAAGAAGGCAGTGCGCGTCATGGCGGGTCGCTGTCGTCCGGTCGGGTGGGGCGTCCATTGTCGGCGCTGGTCGGCCCCTCGGCAAGGGCCTGGCGGCGGCCTTCCGCGGCCCGCCACTACAGGAAACCGGCCTCAGGCCCCGCTGTTGTAAAAAACCTCCAGTGACTTCGATGTTAGACCAATGGCGAATATGGCGGGCCGCTGGTAGAGTCGCCAACATTCCCATCATGCCCCTGACCCGCGAGTGAGTATCGCGAGCGAGGCTCACCGGCGTGATGCACTCGTCGACGATTTTTCTGGGAGGTCTCATGGACGATTACATTCAGTGGTTCGATCAGCTGGGCATGGCGGACGTCGAGCGGGTCGGCGGCAAGAACGCCTCCCTCGGCGAGATGATCTCCAACCTGGCCGATGCCGGCGTCACGGTGCCCGGCGGCTTCGCCACCACGGCGCATGCCTATCGGGAGTTCCTCTCCCACGAGGGGCTCAACGATCGCATCAACCAGGCGCTGGCGACCCTGGACGTCGACGACGTCAACGAGCTCGCCCGGGTCGGCGCCCAGATCCGCCAGTGGGTGATCGATACGCCGCTGCCGCCGACCTTCGAGCAGTACCTGCGCGAGAGCTACGACAAGCTCCTGGCCATGCACCCCAACCTCAAGGTGGCGGTGCGCAGCTCGGCGACCGCCGAGGACCTGCCGGACGCCTCCTTCGCCGGCCAGCAGGAGACCTTCCTCAACATCGAGGGCTTCGACAACATCAAGCGCGCCGTGCACGAGGTGTTCGCTTCGCTCTTCAACGACCGGGCCATCTCCTACCGCGTGCACCGCGGCTACGCCCACGAGAACGTGGCGCTGTCGGCGGGCATCCAGAAGATGGTGCGCTCCGAGACCGGCGCCTCGGGCGTGATGTTCACCCTCGACACCGAGTCCGGCTACCGCGACGCGGTCTTCGTCACCGCCTCCTGGGGCCTGGGCGAGACCGTGGTGCAGGGCGCCGTGAACCCCGACGAGTTCTACGTCCACAAGCCGACCCTCGAGGCCGGGCGTCCGGCGGTACTGCGTCGCAACCTCGGCTCCAAGCTGATCAAGATGATCTACACCGACGACACCAGCGCCGGCAAGTCGGTCGAGACCGTCGACGTGCCGCTGGCCGATCGCGGACGCTTCTGCATCAATGACGAGCAGATCATGGACCTCGCCCGCCAGGCGGTGACCATCGAGCAGCACTACCAGCGGCCCATGGACATCGAGTGGGCGCTGGACGGCGACGACGGCAAGCTCTACGTCGTCCAGGCGCGTCCCGAGACCGTGGTCTCCCAGCAGGAGGGCGGCAAGCTCGAGCGCTTCCAGCTCAAGGAGAAGGGCCGCACCCTGGTCTCCGGCCGGGCTATCGGCCAGCGCATCGGCAGCGGCGCGGTGAAGGTGGTCTTCTCCCCGGACGACATGGAGAAGGTGCATCCCGGCGACGTGCTGGTCACCGACATGACCGACCCGGACTGGGAGCCGATCATGAAGCGGGCCTCGGCCATCGTCACCAACCGCGGCGGGCGCACCTGCCACGCGGCGATCATCGCCCGCGAGCTGGGCATCCCGGCGGTGGTCGGCTGCGGCGACGCCACCGACGCGCTGGCCGATGGCCGCGACGTCACCGTCTCCTGCGCCGAGGGCGATACCGGCCACGTCTACGAGGGGCTGCTGGACTTCGATCGCCGCGTGACCAGCGTCGATGCGATGCCCGAGATCCCCTTCAAGATCATGATGAACGTCGGCAACCCGGACCGCGCCTTCAGCTTCGCCAGCCTGCCCAGCGCCGGCGTCGGCCTGGCGCGCCTCGAGTTCATCATCAACCGCATGATCGGCGTGCACCCCAAGGCGCTGCTCGAGTACGACACCCTGCCCGCCGACCTGCAGCAGACCATCGACCTGCGCACCGCCGGCTACCCCGATCCGGTCGAGTTCTACGTCGAAAAGCTGGTCGAGGGGATCTCCACTCTGGCCGCCGCCTTCTACCCGCAGCGGGTCATCGTGCGCCTCTCGGACTTCAAGTCCAACGAGTACGAGAACCTGATCGGCGGCAAGCTCTACGAGCCCGGCGAGGAGAACCCGATGCTCGGGTTCCGCGGCGCGGCGCGCTACATCTCCGAGTCCTTCCGCCCCTGCTTCGAGCTGGAGTGCCGGGCGCTGAAGCGGGTGCGCGAGGTGATGGGCCTGGACAACGTCGAGATCATGGTGCCCTTCGTGCGCACCCCCGACGAGGGCCGCCAGGTGGTGGAGCTGCTGGCCGCCAACGGCCTCGTCCGGGGCGAGAACGGCCTCAAGGTCATCATGATGTGCGAGCTGCCGGCCAACGCCCTGCTGGCCGACGAGTTCCTCGAGCACTTCGACGGCTTCTCCATCGGCTCCAACGACCTGACCCAGCTGACCCTGGGGCTGGATCGTGACTCGGGCATCGTCGCCCACCTCTTCGACGAGCGGAACCCGGCCGTCAAGAAGCTGCTCTCCATGGCCATCCAGGCCTGCCGCGCCCAGGGCAAGTACATCGGCATCTGCGGCCAGGGCCCCTCGGACCATCCGGACCTCGCCAAGTGGCTGATGGAGCAGGGCATCGACTCGGTCTCCCTGAACCCGGACGCCGTGCTCGAGACCTGGTTCATGCTGGCCGGCGAGACCCTCGGCTAGGCCCGCGTCCGCTTCCCGCGCCCAGCGACCCCGCCTCTCGAGGCGGGGTTTTTCATGGGCGCGTGAGTGAGGCGTTGAGGGGAGGGCTCGGGTGGAGTCGACACGGATCGTCAGCCTGCTAACATTGCGCCGGTTCACCTTTGACAAGAGACGCCGGCTCACGGCGCGAGCGCGGCGCCAGGCGCCGCCCCGACGACCACCTGAGGAGAAGTCCCTTGGCCAGTTTTACCCTGAACGGCGAGCCGGTCAGCGTCGAGGTATCCCCCCAGACCCCTTTGCTGTGGGTGCTGCGGGATCACCTCGGCATGACCGGCACCAAGTTCGGCTGCGGCATCGCCCAGTGCGGCGCCTGCACCGTCCACCTCGATGGCGAAGCCACCCGCACCTGCGTGCTGCCGGTCTCCGCCGCCGAAGGCGCCGAGATCGTCACCATCGAAGGACTCTCGGCCGACGATGACCACCCCCTCCAGCTGGCCTGGCGCGAGCTGCAGGTGCCCCAGTGCGGCTACTGCCAGTCGGGCCAGATCATGCAGGCCGCCGACTTCCTGAGCCGCAACGCCGACCCCAGCGATGCCGAGGTCACCGAGGCCATGGCCGGCAACCTCTGCCGCTGCATGGCCTACCGGCGCATCCACCGGGCGGTGAAGCGGGCCGCCGAGATTTCCCAGGCCCGCGAGGCCGACATGGCCGGGGTCGGCGTCTTCGACCCGGCCCGCTCAGAGGAGGTGACCCATGGCCAGGTTTGACGATGCCCTGGCGGCCGTCGAGGCCCGCCAGGACGAGGGGCGGGGCATCTCGCGCCGCGGTTTCTTGATCGGCACCATGGCCGGCTCGGCGATGCTCGCCTTCGGCCTCTCCGGTATCGCCGGCGCAGCGGGCGACTCCGCCAGCGAGGCGCTGGCCGCCGGGCGCTACGAGCCGACGATCTGGTACGCCATTTCGCCCGACGGCACCGTGACGGTGCACATCACCAAGGCCGAGATGGGCCAGCACGTCGCCACCAGCCTGGCGCGCCTGGTCGCCGAGGAGCTCGAGGCGGACTGGTCCTCCATCGAGGTGGTCTACGTCGACAGCGACCCCAAGTGGGGCTACATGGTCACCGGCGGCAGCTGGTCGGTGCACCACAGCTACCTGCCGCTCTCCCGGGCCGGCGCGGCCGGGCGTATCGCGCTGATCGAGGCCGGTGCCAAACTGCTCGGCGTCGACGCAGCCGACTGTCGCGCCCGCCAGGGCCGGGTCATCTGCGGCGATCGCTCCCTGGGCTATGGCGAGATCGTGGCGCAGGCGGGACTCGAGCGCACCTTCTCCGAGGAGGAGCTCGAGGCGATCAGCCTCAAGCCCGCCGGCGAGCGCCGGGTGCTCGGCACCCAGGGCGGCGCCCTGGACGTGCCGGCCAAGGTCAACGGCGAGGCGGTCTACGGCATCGACGTCAGCGTCGAGGGGATGCTCCACGCCCGCCCGGTGCTGCCGCCGACCCGCTTCGGCTCCAAGCCGCTCTCGGTGGATGACAGCGCCGCGAAGCAGGTCGAGGGCTACCGCCAGACGATCGAGCTCGACGACCCCTCCGGTGTCTGCCAGGGCTGGCTCGCGGTGATCGCCGACAGCACCTCGGCGGCGATGCGCGCCGCCGACGCCCTGAAGGTCGAGTGGCAGCGCGGCGACAGCTACGCCGTCACCGAGGCGGACATCCAGCAGCAGGGCCATGCCCTGGTCGAGGCGCCGAGCCGCGACAACGGCTCGCTGTTCGTCGACATCGGTGACGCTAGCGCCGGCCTCGAGGGGGCGAGCCGGGTGGTCGAGTCCACCTACACCACCTCGAGCGTGCTGCACTTCCAGCTCGAGCCGGTCAACGCCACCGTGGTCGAGGAAGACGGCCACTGGCACGTGCACTGCGGCAACCAGCAGCAGACGCTGGCGGTGGGGATGCTGGCCAAGGCGCTCGAGGTCGATGAGAGCCAGGTCACCCTGCACCAGTACTACCTGGGCGGCGGCTTCGGTCGGCGTCTCTATGGCGACTACACCATCCCGGCGGCGCTGGCGGCCAAGGCGCTGGGGCGCCCGGTGAAGATGCTCTTCACCCGCCCCGACGACACCCGCTTCGACTGCGTGCGCTCGCCCTCGGTGCAGCGTCTGCGCTCCGGGCTCGACGAAAGCGGCCGGGTGGTGGCCTCCGAGCATGCCGCCGCCGCCGGCTGGCCGTCGGCGGCCATGGCGCCGGCGTTTCTCGCCGAGACGGTCGAGAACGGTGGCAAGCTCGACTCCTTCGCCATCAGCGGCGCCGACCACTGGTACGACGTCGGCGCCCAGCGGGTCTGGGCCCAGCAGAATCACAAGGCCCACGAGGTGTTCGTGCCGGGCTACCTGCGCTCGGTGGGGCCGGGCTGGACGACCTGGGCGGTGGAGCAGCACATCGACGAGCTGGCGCTTGCCGCCGGTGGGGATCCCGCGCGTTTCCGGCTCAATCTGCTCAAGGCCGAGGGGCGCAACGCCGGCCAGGCGCCGCACAGCCTCGGCGGCGCCGAGCGCCTGAAGGCGGTGCTCGAGCGCGCCATGGCCAAGGCCGACTGGGACGGCCGCGAGAGCCTGCCCGATGACGTCGGCCTGGGCGTCGCCCTGACCTTCGGCCAGGAGCGCAACATGCCGACCTGGGTGGCCTGCATCGCCCGGGTGCGGGTCGACCGCGGCGACGGCACGATCGCCGTCGAGCGGCTGACCGCGGTGGCCGATGCCGGCACCCTGGCGCACCCCGACGGCGCCATGGCGCAGCTCGAGGGCTCGCTGCTGTGGGGGCTGTCGATGGCGCTCCACGAGGGCACCGAGTACCGCAAGGGTAAGCCCGAGGCGCTCAACCTCGACGCCTACACGCCGCTGCGCATGGACCAGGTGCCGGAGATGGACCTCGAGTTCGTCGACAGCGACGCCATGCCGGTGGGCCTGGGTGAGCCCGGCACCACCGTGGTCGCCCCGGCGATCGCCAACGCCGTCCAGCACGCCGTGGACGTGCGCCTGCGCGACCTGCCGATGCGCGCCGCGGCGCTCAAGGCCGCCCTCTAGGCGAGCGGCCATCCCCGTCCCGGCGCGACCGGGGCGGGGCCTTCCTGTGTGAGGCCTATCATGCAATACCTTGATCTGATGGTGATCCGCCAGGCGCTCGCCTGGGCGAGAGCGGGCGAGACGCTATGGCTCTGCACGGTGCTCTCCACCTTCGGCTCCTCGCCCCGGGAGCCGGGCGCCTGGCTGGTCGCGCGCCGCGACGGCCAGCACGCGGGTTCGCTCTCCGGCGGCTGCGTCGAGGAGGACTTCCTCGCGCGCCTGGCCGACGGCGCCTTCGCGGCGCCGGTGCAGCGGGTGCGCTATGGCGAGGCCGCGGATGGCCTGAGCGGCCCGGGCGTGACGCTGCCCTGCGGCGGCATCCTCGAGGTGCTGGTGGAGCGGCTTGCACCGGGGCCCGAGACCCTCGCGCACCTCGAGGCGCTGGAGGCGGCGCTGACCGGCCAGCGCCCGCGGCTGCGCCGCGTCGACCTGGCAAGCGGCGAGTGCGTCCTCGAGGACGATACCGGCCTCGGCGCGCGGGTGCTCTGGCCGGAGGCCCCGAACGGCGAGGCGCCGCGCCACGTCCGGCTGCGCGTCGGCCCCGCGGCGCGGCTGGTGCTCGCCGGGATGTCGCCGGTGGCCGAGGCCTGCGCCGAGTTCGCCCAGCGTCTCGGCTTCGAGGTCGTCGTCTGCGACCCGCGCCCGGCGGCGCTCGAGGGGCTGGCGCTGGCCGGCGTCGAGCGGTTGGCGTCGCTGCCCGCGACCTTCATCGCCGACGGCGGCTGCCATGCGGCCAGCGCCGTGGTGGCGCTGACCCACGATCCCCGTCTCGACGACCTGACGATGATCGAGGCGGTGAAGAGTCCCGCCTTCTACATCGGCGCCATGGGCTCGCGGAAGACCTCCGCGGCGCGCGCCGAACGGCTCCGGCGCAGCGGCGGCCTCATCGAGGCCGAGATCTCCCGCCTGCACATGCCGATCGGCCTGGGGCTCGGCAGCAAGACGCCGGCGGAGATCGCCCTGGCGGTGATGGCCGATATCGTGCGGGTGCGTCGCGGCCGGGAGCGGGACGCGCTGTGACCTCGGTGGCCGATGCCAAGCGTGTCGTCACCCTGGTGATGGCGGCGGGGCGCTCGCGGCGCTTCGGGCCCGCCGACAAGCGCCTGGCGCGCCTGGCGGATGGCCGCACCCTGCTGGCGGCGAGCCTCGAGGCGAGCCTGGCCCTGTCGCCGCACCGCCGGCTGGTGGTGCGGGCCGGCGAGGGGCTCGCCGCCCTGGGCCTCGACGCCGGGCCCGGGGCGCCGCGGCCGCTGGTCGCCCCCCGGGCCGACGAGGGGCTCGGGGCGAGCCTCGGCGATGCCTTCACGCGGCTGCTCGCCGATCTCGAGCTGCGGGACGTCGAGGCGGCGGCGGTCTGGCTCGGCGACATGCCCGCCGTTGCGCCCGCGACCTGTTGGCGCCTTTCGGCGGCCGCCGCGCCGGGGCGCATCGTGCGGCCCAGCCACGCCGGTCGCCCCGGCCATCCGGTGCTCTTCGGCCGGGCCTTCTGGCCGCGCCTGGCCCGACTGGCCGGCGGGGAGGGCGCCCGCGGCGTGATCACCGCCCACCCCCGGGCCTGTCGGGAGATCGAGGTCGACGATGCCGGCGTGCATCGCGACGTCGACACTCCGGCGATGTTGGCGGACCTCTCGCACTTTCCGTGAGGCCCTGCCCTGAGCCTTCTCTTGAGGGCGCCTGCCCGTAGTAGACGCTCGGTAGAGACGACGACGCCCGGCCACTGGCCGGGCGTCGTCGTTGAACGGGACGGTGGCGTGGCGTCAGTCGGACTTGGAGCCGTCGGCCTCGCCCAGCCACTGCGCGACCAGCTCGGGGTGCGCCTCGACCCAGGCGCGGGCGTTGGCCTCGTAGTCGCCGTTGGCCTGGTTGGCCTCCATCAGTCCCTGCACGTCCTCGGCACTCCACGCGAAGCGATCCAGGATCGCGGTGATCTCGGGCTGCTCCTCGGCGAGCCCCTGGCGCGTCACGGTGTGGATGCGCTCGTCCCGGGAGTAGAGGCCCTGGGGGTCCTCCAGGTAGCGCAGCGACCGCCCCGAGAAGACCGGATGCGGGGCCCAGGCGGTGACCACGATCGGCTCCTGACGACCCATCGCGGTCTCCAGGGTCTTGGTCATGGCCGCGTCGCTGCCGGCGATCAGCCGCCAGTCGTCGAGGCCGTAGGCGTCCATGGCCCGCTCGGTCAGGGCCATGATGCCGGCGCCCGGGTCGATGCCGTGGATGCGCTCGCCGAAGGCGTCACCGGCCTCGGCCAGGTCCGCGATCGAGGTCGCCTCGGCGTAGTCGGGCACGGCCAGGCCGACGCGGGCGTCGGTGAGGTTGGGGCCGAGGTCGTCGACCCGGTCGCCCGCGGCCTCGAAGTAGCTGGCCTGGGTGACCGGCAGCCAGGCGCCGGTAAAGGCATCCAGCTCGCCGACGGAGAGCCCCTGCCAGATCGCGGCAAGGCTCACCGAGCGGACATCCACCTCGTGGCCGGCGTCCTCGAGGACCGCCTTGAGCACGTAGGTGCTGGCCTGACCGGTGGCCCACTCGCCGATGCCGAGGCGCAGGGTGTCGGCCTGGGCCAGCGGGCTGATGGCGCCGAGCAGCAGGCCGGTGGAAGCGAGCAGCGTACGCAAGGTCATCTCAAACATCTCCAGCAGGGGCAGAATAAGCACTTTCGGACGGCCCATGATACCCGTTCTGGCGCCATGACGAAGCCTTCTTGCACATGCCCTGCACGTTGTCTGACTAGACTGCGGATACGTTTCCCCATCAAGGAGGTCGTCATGAAGCGTACCGGTTACTCCTCATCGCTGGTGATGGGCGTCGCCCTGGGGCTGGCGCTTGCCGCCGCGCCGCTGCTGGCGCAGCCCGGCAACGGCCAGGGCGTCGGCAAAGGCGCCCAGCAGGCGGGCCAGGGGCAGCAGGTTCGGGGCAACCCGGGGCAGGGCGGCCATGGCCAGCGGGGCAAGGGCCCGTCCGGCGAGGACGAGCGCTACCGTCAGGCGCGACACGACGACGATCGCTACCGGGATCGCGCGCATGACCGCGACTTCGATCGCGATCATGACGACTGGCGGGATCGACGCCTGCGCATCGACGAGGACGACATCCGCGATATCTTCCATCGCCGTCGCGACTATCTCCACTACGACGAGCGCGACCGCTTGCCGCCCGGCATCCGCATGAACCTGGAACGCGGCAAGCCCCTGCCGCCGGGGATCGCCAAGAACTTCGACCCGCGCCTGCGCCGCGAGCTGCCGCACTACGAGGGCTACGAGTGGCGCCGCGTGGGTGCCGATGCCGTGCTGGTCGACATCACCAACGACATCATCCACGAGGTGATTCACGACATCCTGCGTTGAGCACCGCGCGCCGGCGGTGAGGCGCCAGCGGGAAGGGGGAGAAGAGGAGGACGGTCATGCTGGAGCCCCTGGATGTCAGCCAGGTGTATCGACGCTGTGCCACCGAGGCGTTCGCCTTCGAGATCACCAGCGAGCTCGAGTCGCTGGACCTGCTGAGCGGGCATGAGCGGGCCCGGGACGCGCTGAATTTCGGCACCGCGATGCGCAGCGACGGCTTCAACCTCTTCGTGCTGGGCACCCCCGGGCACGACCGGGAGAGCCTGGTGGGGCGCTTTCTCGCCGAGCAGGCCCAGCGCGGCCCGGCGCCCGGCGACTGGTGCTATCGCTACAACTTCGAGGACCCCTCCGTGCCGCTGGCGCTCTCGCTGCCGGCGGGCATGGGGCGCGCGCTGCGCGAGGACCTGGACGGCCTGATCGAGGAGCTGCGCAGCGCCATTCCCTCGGTCTTCGAGAGCGAGGAGTACCAGAACCGCCTCCACGAGCTGAAGCAGGCCATGAGCGAGCGGCAGCGCGATGCCGTCGAGGCCGTGCGCCACGAGGCCCGGGAGCACGGCATCCTGCTGCTCTCCACCCCCAACGGCTTCACCTTCGCGCCGGCCTCGGGAGACAAGATGATGGCGCCAGAGGCCTTCGAGAAGCTGCCGCCCGAGGAGCGCGAGCGCATCGAGCAGAAGGTCGAGGAGCTCCAGCGTACGCTCACCCTGGCGATCCGCCAGATGCCGCGCCTCGCCAAGCAGCTCCGCCAGCAGGCCAACGAGCTCAACGCGGAGATGCTCGAGTCGGCCATCGGCTCGCCGCTGGAGGAGCTCAGGGAGCGCTACGCAGACCAGCCGGGCGTGATCACCCACCTTGACGCGATCCGCGAGGCGATCCTCTTCAATGCCGACTCCTTCATCGACGAGGACGCCGACATCCCGGCGGAGGCGGTGTTCAGTCGCTTCCAGATCAACCTGCTGGTGGACAACGCCGAGGCCCAGGGGGCGCCCGTGGTCCATCAGGATCTGCCCACGCACCAGCACCTGGTGGGCCGCATCGAGCACCAGGTGCACAACGGCACCCTGATCACCGATTTCCTGCTGATCCGCCCCGGCGCCCTGCATCGCGCCAACGGCGGCTACCTGGTGCTGGACGTGCGCGGCGTGCTCACCCAGCCGGGCGCGTGGGAGACCCTCAAGCGGGTGCTGCGGGCCGGCGAGATCCGCACCGAGTCCCTCGAGCAGGCCTACGGCCTGATCAGTACCGTGACCCTGGAGCCGCAGCCGATCCCGCTGGACATCAAGATCGTGCTGCTCGGCGACCGGCTGCTCTACTACCTGCTCTGCGAGCACGACCCGGAGTTCCTGGAGCTCTTCAAGGTGCAGGCCGATCTCGAGGACGCGCTCGATCGCGACCCCGAGCACGAGGCCTTCTACGCCCGCATGGTGGCGACCCTGGCGCGTACCGCGGCGCTGCGGCCCCTGGATCGCGGGGGGGTGGCCGCAGTGGTCGAACGCGCCAGCCGCCTGGCCGACGACCAGCGCAAGCTCTCGGCGCGCCACCGCGACCTCCACGACCTGCTGCTCGAAGCCGACCACTGGGCCGGCCAGGAGGACGCCCGGGTGATCGGCCGGGCCCATGTCGAGCGGGCGGTGGCGCAGCAGCTCTGGCGGGCGGGTCGCCTGCGCGAACGCAGCCACGAGCTCTTCACCCGCGGCACCCTGATGGTCGCCACCGAGGGGCGCGTGGTCGGCCAGGTCAACGGCCTCTCGGTGATGCAGCTGGGCGAGATGGCCTTCGGCCAGCCCTCGCGCATCACCGCCACGGCGCGTCCCGGCGAAGGCCGGGTGGTCGATATCGAGCGCGAGGCGCGCACCGGCGGGCGGATCCATGCCAAGGCGGTGATGATTCTCTCCCGCTACCTGGCCAGCCGCTTCGCGGCCCTGGCGCCGCTGTCGCTCTCGGCGAGCCTCGCCTTCGAGCAGTCCTACGGCGGCATCGAGGGCGACAGCGCCTCGGTGGCCGAGGTCTGTGCCCTGGTCTCGGCCATCGCCGGGGTGGGGCTCGATCAGGCCTTCGCCGTGACCGGCTCCATCGACCAGCACGGCCGGGTCCAGGCGGTGGGCGGGGTGAACGAGAAGATCGAGGGCTTCTTCGACGTCTGCCGCTCTCGCGGCCCGCTCTCGGGCCAGGCGGTCATCCTGCCCCGCACCAACGTCGAGCACCTGATGCTCAAGGGCGAGGTGCGCGAGGCCATCGAACGGGGGCAGTTCCGGGTCTTCGCGATCTCCCGGGTGGACGAGGCCCTGTCGCTGCTCACCGGCCTGCCCATCGGCGAGGCCGACGGCGAGGGGCGCTTTCCCGAGGGCAGCCTCGAGGCGCGGGTGGCCGAGCGGCTGGCGCAGTTCCGCGAGGCGGTGACGCAGGCCCGGCGGGCGGAGCGTGGCCTCGCCGACGGCGAGACCGGGGAGGAGGGCGACGGGGAGGACGACGACGATGCAACCTGACGAGGCCGAGCCGCCCCTCGCGGGCGAGCCGGGCGCCGGGGCGGCCGGCAGGGACGTCCGGGTCGTGCGGGTCCTGACCCTGCTCGATGCCTCGCGCCACAGCCTGGCCGCCCTCGCCGCCGCGGTGGAGCTCGCGACGGCGCGCCACGCGGAGCTGGTGGCGCTGTTCGTCGAGGACCAGGAGCTCGTCAGCAGCGCCGGCTTCCCCTTCGCCCGGGAGATCGGCGCGGTCTCCGGGCGGGTGCGACGGCTCTCCCGTGAGGACCTGCTGGCCGGCCAGGCGCGCCAGGCGCGCCGTGTGACCGAGGCGCTGGAGGCCGCGGTGGCAGGCCGGGAGCTGCGTCACGAGCTTCGCGTCAGTCGCGGCAGGATCGTCAGCGAGGCGCAGGCCCTGGCCGGGCCGGGCGACGTGCTGCTGCTGGGCAAGGCCGGCTTCTCGGGGCACTGGGGCGTGCGCCTGGGCTCCACCAGTCGCGCCCTGATGCTGTCGGCGCCCTGCACGGTGATCATCTGGGACGAACGGCTGCCGCTGGCGCGCGGCCCCCTGCGCACCCTAGGCGAGCCGCCGGCCGCCCTGGAGATCCCCGACGTCCTGGCGCGGCTGTTCGAGGAGGTGGAGGTCCTCGAGGCGAGCGATGCGCGAGAGCTCGAGCGCCGGCTTCGGGGGGCCAGAAGCGGGGCGCTGCTGCTGCATCGCCCGCGGCTCGCCGAGCTGGCCGAGCAGGACCCCGACCTGCTGGCGCGGCTGCCGATCCCCGTCATCGTCGTGCCTTGAGCGACGTCTTGGGGCGACAGGCGATCGCGCCGCGCGATGTAGCCCCACAGGAGGGCGAGAATTTGGCAAGATGGCGCCCCCTGAACAGGCCACGCGGACATCGATCGCAATGACTTACTTGCTGGTGATGGGGGGCCTCACGCTCTCCGTCTGCTTTACCCTGGGCTGGGGGCTGGTCGGCGCGGGACGCTGGCTGGCTCGTCGGCTGCCCGGCGGGGCCGGCAGCGCGTCTCGCCGTCCGGCGCGGCGGACGGCGAATCGCGCCAAGGCCTCTCCCAAGGGCTCTCCCAAGCCCAAGCCGGCCGCCAAGACCTCGAGCAAGGCCCCGACCAAGGCCTCGAGCCGTAGCCGAACCGCCAAGGCCCCGTCGGAACCCTGGCCCCTGACCCGCTGGCTGGCCCGGCGGCGCTCCTCGCTGCCGCTGGGGCTGCTGGCGCTGCTGCTCTATGCCGGCAGTCGCCTGGCCGAATACGGCATGGCCTTTCGTCCCCACGAGGCTCCCGGGGAGTTTCACCGCCTCGTCGAGGTCCTCGGCTACGGCGCTGCCGGGCTGCTGGCGCTGGCGGCGGTGAGCCTGCTCGCTGCCTGGCGCTGTCAAGAGTGATCGGGCGTTGCCGAGCGGCTAGCGGCGCAGCCAGTTGCGCAGCTTGACCAGCAGCAGGGCGCCGTCCCCCAGGCGTCGCCGCTCGGCGATCAGCCCGGCCAGCAGGGCCGGGCGGTCGGTGATGATGCCGTCCACCCCCAGGTCGATCAGTCGCGACATGGCGTCGCGCTCGTTGAGGGTCCAGGCGTGCAGCGCGTAGCCATAGTGGCCGGCCAGGCGGATCTCCTCCTCGTCGATGCGGTTGTGGCGCAGCGCCAGGGCATCGAAGCCTTGGCGCTCCAGGCTGCCCGACAGCACCAGCTGGGCCAGCAGGGTGGTGCCCAGGCGCGGCTCGCGTCTCGCCACCTCGCGCAGCAGCCAGGGCGAGCGGGTGGCCACGCGCATCTCCCCCATGACGTCGGGATCGCCACAGGCCAGGGCGCCGATCCGGTCCTCGGCCCGCGCCCGGCAGGCCAGGCGCTGCGCTCGCTCCCGTCGCAAGTCGTCGAGCACCGCCTCGACCAGATCGAGCTCGCGGCCGGGATCGGGCTTGAGCTCGATCAGCAGCCAGGCGTGTCCCCGCACCGTCGCCAGCGCCTCGTCGAGCCCCGGGATCCGCTCGCCGGCGAAGGCGGGATCGAACCAGCGGCCGACGTCGAAGGCCTCCAGCGAGCCACGGGTCAGGCTGCCGAGGGGCCGGTCGTCGCCGGTCAGGCGCTGGAGGCTCTCGTCGTGATAGAGCACGACCCGGTCGTCGGCGGTCAGGCGCACGTCGATCTCGATGCCGTCCGCGCCGTCCCGGATGGCCCGGTCCAGCGCCGCGAGGGTGTTCTCCGGCGCCTTCAGGGAGCTGCCGCGGTGGGCGATGATCTCGACCTCGTCGCGGATCTCGAAGCGGTGGACGATCAGCCAGGCCTGGCCGATGGCGAAGAGCAACACGGCGAGCTCCACGGCCCAGGCCAGGCGGTGCGGATGGCTGCCCGGCGGGGGCGGCTCGGGGCGTGGCTCGCGGTGAGCCAGGCGCAGGTAGAGGCAGGTGGCCTGCAGGGCGTTGGCGGCGATGCCGCCGAAGGTGATGGCCAGGGTGACGAGCAGGTAGGCGGTGAGGTAGGCGAGCATGGCCGGGATCAGCACCGCGTGACGCTCGGGCAGCCACCACAGCAGCGGCGTGACCACCCGGTCGAACAGGGCGGTGGCGAGCAGCGGCAGGCCGACGATGCCGAACAGCAACAGCAGCACCGCCGCGGCGATGTGGCGCCCCTCGCCCCGGGTCAGCCGCACGCTGCGCGCCAGCGCCGCCCGGGGCGACAGTCCCTCCAGGGTCAGCACCGTCAGCGCCAGGTGCCAGCGCACGTAGAGGCCACCCGCCAGCAGCGCCCAGGCGAACACCGGCACGATGGCGCTGGCGACGAAGGCCCAGAAGGCCGGGGGGCGTACGCGCTGCACGAAGTAGGGGTCCAGGGCCCCGAGGAAGAACTCGTGCAGCCCGGCGATGGCCAGTGCCGGGGGGAGCAGCAGCAGCAGTTGGGTGCCGACCTGCAGCACGACCAGCCCACCGATCGCCGGCAGGCGGCGCAGGGTGGCCCAGAGCGCCTCGAAGGCCAGGCGGACATGGCGGCCGTGCGGGCGCACGGCGACGAGGATCATCCCGGACTGCTGCAGGTAGAGCACCACGAAGGTCAGGCCCAGCGCGGCCAGCAGCCACAGCAGGCCCTGCGGGCTCATCAGCAGGGCGAACAGCTCGGCGTTGGTGATCACCGGGCGGCCGAACTCGCCGAGCAGGCTCGACAGCGTCCAGCCCACGGCCGGCAGCAGCAGGCTCGAGGCCAGCAGGGTGAAGAAGAGGTGGTAGGCGATCAGCGGGCGCAGGTGCTCGCGCAGGGTGCGCAGCACGTCGCCGCTCAGTCGTGACAGGGCCAGCATGGACGCTCGAGGGTGACTGTGATGCCGTCAGGGTGGCATCGCGCCTGCCGACTGGGCAATGGGCGGGCATCCGCCTCGAGCGTTCGAGGGCCCCGCGGACTGGCGGGGCCCGGCGGGGCGGCGAGCGTCAGCGCGTGAGGTCCAGCCGTTCGTCGGCGATCAGGATGCCGTTGTTGTCGGCATAGAGCCACTGGCCGGGCGCGATGGTCACCCCGGCGAAGGTCACCGGCAGGTCGCGCTGCCCCTCGCCGCGCTTCTCGCTCTTGCGCGGATGGGCGCCCAGCGCCTGGATGCCGAGCTCGGTCTCGGCCAGCACGTCGACGTCTCGCACGCAGCCGTACATCACCACGCCGGCCCAGCCGTTGCCGGCGGCCTGTTCGGCCAGCATGTCGCCGAGCATGGCGCAGCGGGTCGAGCCGCCGGCGTCGACCACCAGCACGGCCCCGTCGCCTGGCTCGGCCACGGCCTCCTTGACCCGGGAGTTGTCCTCGAAGCACTTGACGGTGCGGATCGGGCCGCAGAAGGCCTCCAGGCCGCCGACGTTGACGAAGAGGGGCTCGAGTACCTGGACGTCGGGGTAGGCGTCGCAAATATCGGGGGTGACGATCTGGCTCACGGTGATGGCTCCTGGGGTCGGTCCGGATGGCAGTGCCCCCCCATGATGCCACGCCCGGGGCGCCGCGACAGGCCCCCTTTGGTGGCAGAGACCTCATAAAAAAAAGCGCCCCCGGAGGGGCGCTTCGGTCATCGGCTCCGGCCACCGCGAACGGCGGCCTTCGATGGTGCGAGCATCGGAGTCGAGCTGATGGACTCACGACATCGGAGTTCAGGCTTCCTGGGCGATCGGAATCACGTTGGAAGCGGCGTTCTGATACTCCTCGATCTCGTGGAAGTTCATGTAGCGATAGATCTCGCCGGCCATGGCGTCGAACTCACCCATGTAGCGGCGATACTCGTCGACGCTCGGCAGGCGACCCTCCACCGCGGCCACGGCCGCGAGCTCGGCGGACGCCAGGTAGACGTTGGCGCCGTCGCCCAGGCGGTTGGGGAAGTTGCGGGTCGAGGTCGAGACCACGGTGCTCTTGGCGGCCACGCGGGCCTGGTTACCCATGCACAGCGAGCAGCCCGGCATCTCCATGCGCGCGCCGGCGCGACCGTAGATGCCGTAGTAGCCCTCCTCGGTCAGCTGGTGCTGGTCCATCTTGGTCGGCGGCGCCAGCCACAGCTTGGTCTTCAGGCTGCCGGCCGGCTGCTTCTCGAGCAGCTTGCCCGCGGCGCGGAAGTGTCCGATGTTGGTCATGCACGAGCCGATGAAGACCTCGTCGATCTTCTCGCCGGCGACCTCGGAGAGCAGGCGGGCATCGTCCGGATCGTTCGGGGCGCAGAGCACCGGCTCCTTGAGCTGCTCCAGGTCGATCTCGATGACCTCGGCGTACTCGGCGTCCTTGTCGGCGCGCATCAGGCTCGGGTTGGCCAGCCACTCCTCCATGCCCTCGATGCGACGCTCGATGGTGCGACGGTCGCCGTAGCCGTTGGCGATCATCCACTTGAGCAGGGTGATGTTGGACTTCAGGTACTCGGCGACGGAGTCCTCGCCCAGGGTGATGGTGCAGCCTGCGGCGGAGCGCTCGGCGGAGGCGTCGGAGAGCTCGAAGGCCTGCTCGACGGTGAGGTCCTCGAGGCCCTCGATCTCCAGCACGCGACCGGAGAAGGCGTTCTTCTTGCCCGACTTCTCGACGGTCAGCAGGCCCTGCTGGATGGCGTAGTAGGGGATGGCGTGGACCAGGTCACGCAGGGTGACGCCGGGCTGACGCTGGCCCTTGAAGCGCACCAGCACCGATTCCGGCATGTCCAGCGGCATCACGCCGGTGGCGGCGGCGAAGGCGACCAGGCCCGAACCGGCCGGGAAGGAGATGCCCAGCGGGAAGCGGGTGTGGGAGTCGCCGCCGGTGCCCACGGTGTCGGGCAGCAGCATGCGGTTGAGCCAGCTGTGGATGATGCCGTCGCCCGGGCGCAGCGAGACGCCGCCGCGGTTCATGATGAAGTCGGGCAGGGTGTGGTGGGTGTCCACGTCCACCGGCTTCGGGTAGGCCGCGGTGTGGCAGAAGGACTGCATCACCAGGTCGGCCTGGAAGCCCAGGCACGCCAGGTCCTTGAGCTCGTCGCGGGTCATCGGCCCGGTGGTGTCCTGGGAGCCCACGGTGGTCATCTTCGGCTCGCAGTACATGCCGGGACGCACGCCGTCCATGCCGCAGGCCTTGCCGACCATCTTCTGGGCCAGGGTGAAGCCCTTGCCGGTGTCGGTCGGCTGCTCGGGCAGGCGGAAGACGTCGGAGGGGGCCAGGCCCAGGGACTCGCGCGCCTTGGCGGTCAGGCCGCGGCCGATGATCAGCGGGATACGGCCGCCGGCACGCACCTCGTCGAGGATCAGCTGGGTCTTGAGCTCGAAGGTGGTGAGCACCTCGTCGGTGCCGTGCTTGCACACCTTGCCTTCGTAGGGGTAGACGTCGATCACGTCGCCCATCTCGAGCTTCTCGACGTCCATCTCCACGGGCAGAGCGCCGGAATCTTCCATGGTGTTGAAGAAGATCGGGGCGATCTTGCCGCCGAAGCAGAAGCCGCCGGCGCGCTTGTTCGGGACGTGGGGGATGTCGTCACCGAAGAACCACAGCACGGAGTTGGTCGCGGACTTGCGCGAGGAGCCGGTGCCGACCACGTCGCCCACGTAGGCGACCGGGAAGCCCTTGGCCTTCACTTCCTCGATCTGCTTCAGCGGACCGGTGGTGCCGGGGACTTCCGGGGTGATGCCGTCGCGCTCGTTCTTGAGCATGGCGTTGGCGTGCAGCGGGATGTCCGGGCGGGACCAGGCATCCGGGGCGGGGGAGAGGTCGTCGGTGTTGGTCTCGCCCGGCACCTTGAAGACGGTGAGGGTGATCTTCTCGTCGAGCGCCGGCTTGGAGAGGAACCACTCGGCCTCGGCCCAGGACTGGATGATCTCCTTGGCCACGGCGTTGCCCGCCTTGGCGCGCTCTTCCACGTCGTGGAAGGCATCGAACATCAGCAGGGTGTGCTTGAGCTGCTCGCCCACTTCCTTGGCCAGGTCGGCGTCGTCGAGGAGCTCGACCAGCGAGACGATGTTGTAGCCGCCCTGCATGGTGCCCAGCAGCTTCACCGCGTGGATGCGGTCGATCAGCGGCGACTCGGCCTCGCCCTTGGCGAGGGCGGTGAGGAAGCCGGCCTTGACGTAGGCGGCCTCGTCGACACCGGGCGGAACGCGATTGGTGAGCAGGTCGAGGATGAACTCCTCCTCGCCGGCCGGCGGATTCTTCAGCAGCTCGACCAGTGCGGCGACCTGTTCGGCGTTCAGCGGCTTCGGCGGCACGCCGTCGGCGGCGCGCTCCTCGACATGTTGGCGATAGGCTTCAAGCACGTTGGGACCCTCATCGGTAGTGGTGGCCAGGGCCGGCGATGCTCGTCGAGATCTCGACGAACGGCACGCTTCGGCACGGAAACGGGTCCGGCAGACCCGCCCGATCGGCCAGGGTGTCAGCGGTGCCGCGATTCTAGAGGAAACTGTCGACAATGTTAAGTTGAGCCCGTGGTTGACGCCTTGAACTTTGGTCGGCGGTGACGGGCGCGGGGCAACTTCGGGATGCCAGAGCGCCGCCCTGCGCGGTACCATGATCGTTTGCCAATCCACCTGAACGTCAACGGGAGGTCACATGGGAGAGCGCATCGTCTCGCCCTGCGTCGGCGTCTGTTCGACCACGCTCGGGGACCGGGTGTGTCGCGGCTGTCAGCGCACCGACGGCGAGATCCGCGACTGGCCGGCCTACAGCGGCGGCGAGCGCCGCGACCGCCTGGCCGACATCGACCGGCTGCGGGGCGAGATCGCCGCGCGCCACCTGGTGGTCGAGGACGCCGCGCTCCTCGAGAGCCAGCTGCAGCGCCATCGCATCCGCTTTCGCGAGGATCAGCCGGCGCTGTCCCGCGCGGTGGAGCTGTTGCGGGTGGGCCGCGGCCGCATCCAGGAGCTCGCGCGTTATGGCCTGGCCGGCCTCGAGCACCAGGACGCCCCCGCCCTGCACGCGGCGATTGCCCGTGACCTGCTGGCCGCCGCCGACCGGCGCCTCTCGACCTCCTTTGCTTCCACCGACCTGCCGACACCATGATGCCCTCGACCGACATCCTCGAATCGCCCGCTTGCCAGGACCTGCTGCCCGCCGAGCTGCACGCGTTCCTGCCCTGTGCCACCCCGGATGCCTGGGTGGCCTGGGCGCTGGAGAACCCCGAACTGCTGCTGATCGATCACGCCCAGTGCGAGAAGAAGGCGGCCTCCACGGCCATGAGCCTGCTCTACCGCTACGTCGACCAGCCGCTGCTGCTGACCAAGATGAGCCAGCTCGCCCGGGAGGAGCTGCTGCACTTCGAGCAGGTGGTCAAGCTGATGGAGGCGCGGGGCATCGTCTATCGCCACATCAGCGCCTCGCGCTATGCCGAGGGGCTGCGTCGGCACGTGCGCGGCGAGGAGCCCGAGCGGCTGATCGACATCCTGATCATCGGCGCGCTGATCGAGGCGCGCAGCTGCGAGCGCTTCGCGCGGCTGATTCCGCACCTGGACGCTGAACTTGCCAAGTTCTATCGCAGTCTGGTTAAGTCGGAAGGACGCCATTTCGAGGACTATCTGATGCTGGCGCGCCGCCTGGCCACGGCGCCCATCGACGCACGCATCGCCTTCTTCACCGATCGCGAGGCCGAGCTGGTCACCACGCCGGACACGGTCTTTCGTTTTCACAGCGGTGTGCCGGCCTGAGGCCACCCCTTCCGCCACGCAGGAACGCTCACCATGCGGGATGCAGCCGACGACGTACACGAGAACGACCGGGATCACCTGGCACTCTTCGGCCACTTTTCTCTGAACCTGGGCGACGACGTCCTGACCCAGTTCAGCTACGACAAGGTCAAGGCGCTGCTGGTCTATCTGCTGCTGCATGACCAGCCCGTCAACCGCGCCACCCTGGCCGAACTGCTGTGGCCCGACCAGGGCCTGTCGTCCGGGCGTACCAACCTGCGCCACGCCCTGCACTGCCTGCGCCAGTCGCTGGGCGACGAGGCCGAGCGGGTGCTGGCGGTCTCTCGCCAGACCATCGCCTTCCGGCTGCCGGAGGCCTGGCGCTTCGACATGCACCGCCTGCAGGCGCTGCTCGACGGCCCCGGCGACGTGGCGACCCTCGAGGCGGCACTCGCCTGCTACCGGGGCGACCTCGTCGAGGAGCTGCAGCTCGGAAGCTGCGCCGAGTACCAGCGCTGGCTGGTGCAGGTGCGCAACGAGTGGCGCCAGCGGGTGATCCGCTTCGCCGAGGGCGTGCTGGAGCGTCAGGAGCCGGTGCCCGCCGCGGTGCTGGAGGCGCTGGTCAGCCGCTTCTCCGGCTACGGCCCGTTCCACGAGCGGCTGGTGCGCCAGCTCGCCGAGCAGGGACAGCTGGCCGCCGCCCACGAGCAGTACAACGCCTACCTGCAGCTGCTGGCGCTCTCCGGCCAGCAGCCCGAGCCCGCCTTCCTGCAGCTCGCCCGCTACTGGTCCGATGCGCCGGCCGAGGGCTCGCCGCTGGGGCCCAGCGGCGCCTTCTCGCGGACCCTGGCCACCGACAGCGCGCCGCTGCGCGAGGACGAGATCGAGCAGCGCCAGCTCTCGGTGATGGCCATCCGCCTGCGCCTCAAGGCCGATCTCTCGGATCGTGCCGACGCCCGCGCCTGCCTGGCGCTGCAGGTCGAGCTGATGCGCTGGCTCGAGCAGCAGTGCCACCACCTGGGCGGCTTCTGGCTGCCCGGGGCGACCGGCGGCCTGGGACTGGCCTGCTTCGGCACCCACGGTCCGGCCCACCAGCTGGCCGAGCTGGTCGCGCTCTACGAGCACTGCCGCCGGGTGCTGCCCGAGGAGTCGCTGCGCCACTGGAGCGGGGAGGGCGAGCCGCCCAGCATCGAGCTGGCGGCGGGCCTCGACAGCGGGCGGGTGGTCTATCTGCCCGAGCGCCACCTGGTCGACCCGCTGGGGCAGGTGACCCAGGGCTCCCTGGACCTGATGAGCGCCGCCGGCGGCAGCGAGCTGGTGATCTCCCAGGACGCCAGCCAGCACATGCCGCCGGCCCTGGACCTGCAGCCCCGGCTCTCCACGCGTCTGGTGGCCAGCGACGGGCGCGTGCGCCTGCGCGCGCTGGTGCTCGGCGCCAACGAGGGCGGGCGCGAGGCGCTGCCGCCGAGCCTGGTGGGGCGCGAGACCTCGCTGCGCACCCTGCGCGACGCCCTGGCCCGGGCCGGCATCGGCCTGCGCCAGAGCGTGCTGGTGCGCGGCCCCTCGGGGCTCGGCAAGTCGGCGCTGCTGGTGGGCTTTCGCCAGCTCGAGCAGAGCCGTGAGGCGGCGATCTGCTGGCAGCCGACCACCCGGCTCTCCGTGCAGGAGCCCTACGGCGTGGCGCGTCAGCTGCTGCGCTGGCACCTGGGCGGGCGCATCGACGAGGCCGCGATTTCGCGCCTGCTGGCCGACGACGAGGCGCTGGCCCCCGACAGCGACCCGCGGCTGCTCCTCGAGGAGGCGCTCGGCGTGCGTGAGCCTCGCGAGATCACCGCGCTGGCCCAGAGCGGCGAGGCCGTGGAGCTCGTCGTCGGGCTGCTGCACCGCCTGATCGGCGAGCTGACCCGCCAGCGCACCCTGGTGCTGATGATCGACGACCTGCAGTGGCTCGACGAGCCTTCCTTCAAGGTGCTGGCCGGCCTGCAGGCGCGGCTGCCGATCAACTGTCCCTTCCTGCTGGTGGCCAGCCACCACGGCCGCGAGGCGCTGCCGTCCCGGCTGCACTGGGACCAGCAGATCTCGCTGGGACGGCTCGACCCGACCCAGTCCTCCCGGCTGCTTTCGCAGCTGGCGCGTCGCTACCGCATCCACCTCAGCCCGCGGCTGCGCGGCCAGATCATCGAGCGCTGCGACGGGGTGCCGCTCTACCTGCAGGAGATCTGCCGGCGGGTGGACATGGATCGCCGCGAGGGGCGCAGCGTGCAGCTCGACGAGCTGCCCCACGGCCTGCTGGGCCTGCTGGCGAGCCGCATCGACCAGCTCGATGGCGACCGCGAGGTGGCCCACGTGGCGGCGGTGCTGGGGCGGCGCTTCCGCCTCGACTTCCTCGCCGAGTGCAGCGGCTGGGAGATGAGCCGCCTCTCCGCGGCGCTGGAGCACATGCGGCGCCTGGAGATCATCGAGCCGGCCGACGGCGAGTCCGCCGAGCGCGAGTACCAGTTCACCCATCAGCTGCTCCAGGAGGCCGCCTACCTGGCCTGCCCGCGGGACGTGCGGGTCAGCATCCACCGCCAGGTGGTCAGCCTGATCGAGGAGCACTTCCCGATGTGGATCAGTCGCCACCCCGGCGACTTCGCCACCCACCTGCGGCGCAGCGGCCACTACGCCCGCGGCGCCCGCTACTTCGAGCTGGCCGCCCGGGAGGCGCTCAAGGTCAGCGCCAACCGCACGGCGCTGAAGATGGCGGATTTTGGCCTCGCCAGCCTGCGTCACGTCGAGGATCAGGCGGAGCGCGAGATCAGCCTGCTCACCGTGCGCGGCCAGGCGGCCTTCGCCCTTGAGGGCCACGGCTCGCCCACCGCCCACGAGAGCTTCGTGCGCGCCCGGGAACTGCTGGCCCAGCAGCCGGGCGGCCCGGAGGAGGGCGGCGACCTGGAGCAGGCCTTCCTGGTCAAGTGGGGGCTGTGGGTGGGCTGCAGCCAGCGCCATGCCCATGCCGACGCCTTCTCGCTGGCCTCGCGGCTGGCCGGCCTCGCCGACCGCCTGGAGGATCCCCGCTACCGGCGCCTGGCCGACTTCGCCCGCGCCAGCTGCGAGTACTGGGCCGGGCGCATCTCCCAGGCCTACGACCATCTCGAGGAGATCGACCCGCTCAACTCCTCGATGATGATCGAGTGGTTGCCGTTCTCCGATCACCCCCAGGTGGCCGCGGCCTGCTTCCAGGGCTGGGCGCTCTGCCTGCGCGGCGACTACCAGCGGGCGGAGCGGCAGGTGGAGTCGGCCATTCGCCTGGCCGAGCGCATCAACCACCCGGGCAGCCTGGCCATGGCGCTGATGTACGCCGCGGCCCTCTACCGCCAGCTGGGTCACGTGCACCTGGCCACCGTGCGCGCCGAGCGCGCCTTCGAGCTGACCGGCACGCCGGACCTGCACCTCTGGCAGGTCGCCTCGCGCTGCGTGCTGGGCTGGCAGCGGGCGCTCTCCGGCGACCGCGACGGCCTGGCCCAGATCGAGGCGGCCCTGGAGGAGCTGGCCGAGGTCACCGGGCGCGATCCCTACCAGCGCCCGGCGCTGTGGTACGTGGATGCCTGCGTGGCCCTGGGCGAGCTCTCCCGGGCCGAGGACTACCTCGATCAGTGCCTGATGATCGCCCGCGAGCGCACCACGCTGTTCGTCTCTGAGCTGGCGCTCAACCTGGCGCGGATCCGTCATCGCCTGGGGCACGCCCGCGAGGAGGTCAAGAGCTTGGCCGAGCAGGCCCTGGCGCATGCCCGGGAAGACGGCAACCTGCACCAGCAGCTCTCGGCGCTGGAGCTCTGGCTGACGCTGATCGACCCGCGGGACGAGGCGGCCCGGGCAGAGTTCCGTCGCCTGCTGGGCGTGGTGAGCCACGGCGATGCCCCGGTGCTGATGCGCTGGCGAAGCCTGCTCGACCGTCGCCTGCCCCACGCCGAGGACCTCTCCTCCTGAGGCCAGGCTCGCCATCGAGTCCCTGGAACGACAGCGGCGCCCCGAGGGGCGCCGCTGTCGTTGTTTGGGACGACGTATCGCCGTCGCTCAGGTGGCGAGCTCCAGGGCCGCGATGCGTTCGAGGGCCTCTTCGCGGTGGTCGCCGCACAGCTCGGGGTCGTGGTCGAAGCGCGCGCAGACCGCGGGGCGGCGCGGGTCGCCGAACAGCCGGCAGAGGTTGGCGTCGTCGAGCTGGACGCAGCGCACCCCCGCCGGCTTGCCCTCGGGCATGCCGGGGATCGGCGAGCTGATCGAGGGGGCGATGCAGCAGGCGCCGCAGCCCGGGCGGCACTCGCCGGGGGAGGCGGTCGCGTGCGCGCCGCTCACGGGCGCGCCTCGGCGATGGCCCCCTTGTCGATCCCCTCGAAGGCCTGGACCCGGGTGGCCCGGCCGCTCTCCCGGGCGATGGCCTCGGCCAGCCAGGCGGCGATCTGCTCCACGGTGGTGGGGGTCGGCAGCACGGCGCAGCGGTCCCGGGGCAGGCGCAGGAAGAACTGCCCCTGCTCGGCGCGGTAGCGGGTGGTCAGCCGGTCGTCGAGGCCCGGGTCGTCGTCCTCGACGATGTCCGCCTCGTCGACCAGGTAGCGCTCGCTGAGCCACTCGGCCCAGCGCGCCTCGATGGCCGGCTGGCGCCGCCCCTCCTGCCAGACGTGCAGCCGCGAGCGGTGGCCGTGGGCGATGCGCTGGCAGTTGCCGGCGTGGCGCTTCAGGCCGTGGCTGTAGCCGTAGGCGGCGCCCTCGATCGCCTCCTCGCGCAGGGTCAGGCGGACGGCGTCGACCCGCGGCGGCGGCCGGCGCATCAGCTCGTCGGCCAGGTGGCGAGCGAGGCGCTCGGCGGTGATCTCGGGCCAGGGCAGCAGGCTCATGGCCTGGCGCGGGGCGCGCATCTCCAGCGGGTAGGGGGTGTCGCTGCGCAGGCAGAGGCCCTCACGGCAGTCGTGCAGCGTCACCCCCAGCGCCTCGGTCGGCACCAGCAGGGTGTGATCGACGCCGCCGTCGATCGCGGCCTTGATCCAGGGCTTCACCTCGCCGAAGTCGAAGAGCATGCCGTCCTCGCCGAGCTCGCCGTCGAGTTCGGCATCGACCTGCCAGCTGGCGCCGACCAGGCCGCGCCGCGGGCACCACAGCGAGGCGTCGAGCTGGGTGAGGCGGTTGACGAAGAGGGTCATCAGTCGACTCCTGCGATCTTGTGGGTCTGCAGCGACAGCCGCCACTGGGGATGGGCCAGGCAGTAGGCCACGGTCTCGGCCATGGGATCGAGAGCGGCATCGCCCGAGAGGCCCCCGGGGGCGGTGTCCATGGGCTGCAGGAAGAAGTGGGCGAAGTCCAGCCGCGCGAAGCGCTCGGGGGTGATCCCGGCCTGGGGGTGGACCAGCTTGAGCTCGTCGCCGCCGGTGACGACCAGCGGGTTGTCGCCCTTGGGGCTCACGCAGAGCCAGTCGATGCCGGCGGGCACCGGCAGGGTGCCGTTGGTCTCCACCGCGACCTCGAAGCCGCGCTCATGCATGGCGGCGATCAGGGCCGCGTCGAGCTGCAGCAGCGGCTCGCCGCCGGTGAACACCACGTAGGGGGTGGCCACCCCGCCGTGATCGGGCCACAGGGCGGTGAGGTGGTCGGCCAGCGCCGCGGCATCCCGGAAGCGACCGCCGTGCTGGCCGTCGGTGCCGATGAAGTCGGTATCGCAGAAGCGGCAGGCCGCGCTGGCCCGGTCCGCCTCGCGGCCCGACCAGAGGTTGCAGCCGCTGAAGCGACAGAAGACGCTGGCGCGCCCCGCCTGGCCCCCCTCGCCCTGCAGCGAGTAGAAGGCTTCCTTGACGCTGTACATCAGGACTCTCCCGCGTCGGGATCGGCCCGCTCGGTCTCGGCGGTGGGGTCGGGCCGCTCTGCATAGCCCAGGGGATCGACGGCGCCGTGGGCGGCGAAGGCCGCCAGGCGCTCCCGGCAGCTGCCGCAGCGCCCGCAGGCGAGGTCCTCGCCGCGGTAGCAGGTCCAGGTGTCGGCGTAGTCGAGGCCCATGGCCAGGCCCTCGGCGAGGATCTCGGCCTTGCTCGAACGCAGGTAGGGGACGTGGATCGTCACCGGCGCGAAGTTGGCGATGCCGGCCACGTCGTTCATCGCCTCGACGAAGGCCGGGCGGCAGTCCGGGTAGAGCACATGGTCGCCGCCGTGGGCGCCGTAGTCGACCCGGCCGGCGCCGATGTTGACCGCCTTGGCGATGGCCAGTGACAGCAGCACCATGTTGCGATTGGGCACCACGGTGGCGGTCAGGTTGTCCTCGGCGTAGTCGCCCTCGGGCATGGCGCGGCTGGCGTCGGTGAGCGCCGAGTTGTCGATCAGACCGTGGATGGCGGTGATGTCGACCACCTGGTGGGGCACACCGAGTTCACGGCAGACGCGCGCGGCCACCTCGAGTTCGCGGCGATGGCGCTGGCCGTAGTCGAAGGAGAGGGCGTGTACATCGAGGCCCTCGCGCAGGGCGCGGTGCAGCACGGTGAAGGAGTCCATGCCGCCGGAGTAGATCACCACGGTGGCGGGAGCGGGGGAGTGGGTCATGTCGGAGACTCTGGTCGGAGAATTTGTCGCCCCCGCTGCGTATCGGGCCACGCGGCGGGAGAGGGCGCCGGGGTCCGGTCCGGCGCGCGACAGTGTACGCAAGGCCGCCGGATCTGGCCAGAATCGGTGCCAATTGCTAGACTTTCGCGCCTTCCCACACCCCTTGCACCCCCGCGGCCGCGGCCGCCGACGGTGCCATCGTCCTGACAACGGTGAATTCCATGAAAGCCCCTGAACTGCTGTCGCCCGCCGGCACCTTCAAGAACATGCGCTACGCCTTCGCCTATGGGGCGGACGCGGTCTATGCCGGCCAGCCGCGCTACTCGCTGCGCGTGCGCAACAACGACTTCAAGATCGACAACCTGCACAAGGGCATCGCCTACGCCCACGAGCGGGGCAAGCAGTTCTACGTGGCCTCCAACATCGCGCCGCACAACAGCAAGCTCAGGACCTACCTGCGCGACATGGAGCCGGTGATCGAGGCCGGGCCGGACGCGCTGATCATGTCCGATCCCGGCCTGATCATGATGATCCGCGAGCGCTGGCCCGAGCAGGTGATCCACCTCTCGGTGCAGTCCAACGTGGTCAACTACGCGGCCGCCAAGTTCTGGCAGCAGCAGGGCATCAGCCGCATCATCCTGTCCCGGGAGCTGTCGCTCGAGGAGATCGCCCAGATCCGCGCCGAGTGCCCGGATCTCGAGATCGAGACCTTCGTCCACGGCGCGCTGTGCATCGCCTACTCCGGGCGCTGCCTGCTCTCCGGCTACTTCAACCACCGCGACCCCAACCAGGGCACCTGCACCAACGCCTGCCGCTGGAAGTACAACACCGTGGCGGCCGCCGAGGACGAGACCGGCGACCTGGTGCCGGCCAACTCGGCCCGCGCCCACGCCGCCAGCGGCATCTGGACCCCGGGCCAGGAGGGCGGGCTGATCGCCTCGGGCGGCGGCAGCGCCGAGGCGAGCACCGCCACCGCCGGCGGCACCGAGGGCCAGGACGAGCTCTCGGCGCTGATCGAGGATCGCACCCGGCCCGGCGAGCTGATGCCGGTCTATGAGGACGAGCACGGCACCTACATCATGAACTCCAAGGACCTGCGCGCGGTCCAGCACGTGCCGCGCCTGGCCGAGATGGGCGTCACCTCGCTGAAGATCGAGGGGCGCACCAAGTCGCCCTACTACGTGGCGCGCACCGCCCAGGTCTATCGCCGCGCCATCGACGACGCCGTGGCCGGCCGCCCCTTCGACATGCGCCTGATGGACGAGCTCGACAACCTGGCCAACCGGGGCTATACGGAGGGCTTCTACCGTCGCCACGTCCACGACCAGTACCAGAACTACGAGCAGGGCAACTCGGTGGGCGTGCACCAGCAGTTCGTCGGCGAGATCACCGCCTATGACCCGGATCGTGGCGTGCTGGAGATCGACGTCAAGAACCGCTTCGAGGTCGGCGACTCCATGGAGCTGATGCTGCCCGGCGGCAACCGTCGCTTCACGCTCGAGCACATCGAGAACCGGCGCGGCGAGTCGGTGGGCGCGGCGCCGGGCTCCGGCCACGTGGTGCGCATTCCCGTGCCGGGCGAGGCGATCTCCCCCGAACGCATCGAGTTCGCACTGCTGATGCGCGACCTCTGAGACGCCGCGCGGCTGGACATCCCCGGCCGTCGGCGACAAGGTAGGGGACCATTGGCGAGCGAGCCGTTGGCAGTCACACAGGGAGCGTCATGGCGACCATCGAACATAGCGCGATTCTCAAGGCACCCCCGGAACGGGTCTTCGCCCTGCTCGAGCGGGTCGAGGACTTCGCCGACTACTCCGACCTGATCCAGGCCATCGAGCCGCTGGGTCAGGACCGCTACCGCTGGCACGTCCACGCGGTGGGGATGGACTGGACCTTCGACGTCGCCATCACCGAGGCGCGCTCGCCGGAGGTGCTGGCCTGGGAGTCGCTGGACGGCGTCCACAACCAGGGCTGCTACCGCCTGACCCCCGTCGAGGGGGGCACCGAGGTGGCCCTGACGCTGACCTACACGATCCGCAACCGGCTGCTGGAGAAGGCCGTCAACCGGGCGGCGAGGCCCCTGGTGGGCAAGGTGAGCCGCCAGATCCTGGAGCGCGTCGAGGCGCGGCTCTAGCCCTCCCGCAAGACTTTCGTCTGGCCGAAAACGACGCCGCCCGTCATCGTGACGGGCGGCGTCGTGCTGTGGGCGTGCGCCTCAGCCCTTGCGCAGCGAGGCGTCGAGGTGGTCGACGACCTCGGCCCAGTCGGCGTCCTCCTCGAGGGCCTCGCGCAGGAATTCCGCCTGGCCCTCGTTCCAGCAGGGGGCGTCCGGCAGGGCAATCTCCTCGGGAATCGGCGCGTGGCGGTCGATGAAGCGCTTGATCGCCGCGTGATCCGAGGCGAGGCCGAGCTGCTCGAAGAGTTCGCTGAAGGGGTGGTCGGGGTGTTCCATGGAGTGACTCCTGCTGACCGGTGAGGGTCCTCCCACCTTAGCGATTTCCGCGCCGGCGTGCATGCTGCGCGTCAACGCTCGCCGACCAGCGGCGTCAGGAAGCGCCGGCGGCGCTCGCGCTCCTCCAGGGGCTGGGCGAGCAGATGGATCAGCTTGGCGAAGGTCGCCTCGGGGGTCATGTCCTCGGCCGAGAGCACGCCGGCGTCCTTGAGCCCCTGGCCCGCGGCATAGCCGCCGAAGGCCACGGCGCCGTGGGGGCACTGGCTCAGCGCGGCCAGCAGCTTGCCCTCGCCGCTGGCCCGGGCCAGGACCCCGGCCAGCGCCGGATCCTCCGGCAGGTTGCCGCCGCCCCACACCTCGAGCACCGCGCCGCGGACCCTCTCATCGTCGAGCCAGGCCTCGACCTGCCAGGCCTGAAGGCCCGGCCACAGCGCCAGGCGTACCACGCCGCCCGCCGACAGTGGCGCGTAGTCGGGCAGCTCGAAGCGCGGGGCGCCGCGCTGATGATCCGCCAGCCCCCGGCCGGGGTAGAGCACCACCTCCGTGTCGACCCGCTCGCCGAGCGCCGCGAAGTTGGGGCTATCGAAGGCCGCGGCGTCCTGCGTCTGCCACTTGCGGCTGCGGCAGCCGCGCAGCAGCCGGCCGGCGAAGCATAGCGCCACCTCCTGGAGGCGCGGCATGACGGCGAAGCGCAGGGCATCCTCGACGTTGGCGGTGGCGTCGCTGCCCTCGGCCTCCAGCGGGCGCATGGCGCCGGTGAGGATCACCGGGCGATCGATCCCCTGCAGCTGGAAGGCGAGGCTCGCGGCGGTCCAGGCCAGGGTGTCGGTGCCGTGGAGGATGACGATGCCGGCGTGGCGGCGGTAGTGGCGGGCCACCAGTGCGGCCAGCGCCTGCCAGTCCCCGGGGGTGGCGCTGCTGGAGTCGATGGGGCGGTCGGTCTCGAGCACCTCGAAGGCGGGCAGGCTCGCCTGGCGGGCCGGGGGCAGGGCGGCGAGCGCCCGGCGCAGGCGGGCCTCGATGTCGCGGCCCGGCGTGAGCCCCCGGGGGCCCGGCACCATGCCGAGGGTGCCACCGGTGTAGATCACCAGTACGGGGGCGTCGAGGTCGGGTCCGGCGGTCATGGGGGCTCCTGGCGGGTCTGGGGCGGTTGGGGGGTCCCATGATACGGCCGGCGCGGCGCCAGGCAAGCCTGGGTGTTAAGCGCCAGGGGTCAGGCGTCCTCGCGGATTGCCGCGCCGTCGGCGAGCGCCTCGCTCGGGTGGGTCACGATGCGCTCCCCGGCCTCGAGGCCGTCGAGGACCTGGCTCGCGAGCCCGCTCTGGCGACCGATCTCGAGGTGGCGAAGCCGGGCGCGCCCCTCCTCGACCACGAAGGCCGCCCAGCGGCCGTCGTCGCGGAAGAGCGCGCTGGTGGGCAGCTGCAGCACCTCGTCGGCCTGCCAGATCAGGAATTCCACCTCGACCCGGAAGCCGCTGCCGAGCCCCAGGGCGGCGGGATCGGTGCCCGGGGCGAAATCGACGATCACCGGCACCCGCTGCTCGTCGACGCCCAGCGCCGAGGTGCGAGTGAAGCCCGCGGGCTCGATGCGTCGCACCTCGCCGGACAGTACAGGTCCGCCCCAGCCGGTGATGCGCACCGCCATGCCCGGACGCAGGCGCACCGCGTCCATGGAGAGCAGGTCGACGAGGATCTCCATGTCCGCCAGGCGGCCGAGCTCGAGGATCGGCTGGCCGGCCTCCACCGTGCCCTCGCAGCAGCGAAACCGCTCGAGCACCACGCCGGCCACTGGGGCGGCCACCTCGAGCAGCGGCTGATCGCTGCCGCTGCGCTGGCCGCTGGTCACCGCCAGCATCGCCCGGGCGCTCTCCACCTCGAAGCGCGCCGCCTCGACGCTCGAGGAGGCGGCCCGCTCCAGGGCGCGCTGGCGATCGCGCAGGCTCTCGCGATGCTCCAGGTCGGCGGTGGAGACCAGGTTGCGCTCGTGGAGCCGCTGGTAGCGCTGGTACTCGGCCTCGGCGAAGCGCCGCTCGGCCCGGGCCGTCTCCAGGTTGGCCTCGGCCGCATGGAGCCGGGCCTGGGCGGCCTGCAGGGCGTCCTCGGCCTGCTCGCGGCTGCGAGCGTCCAGGGCGGGCGCCGGACTCGGCTCGAGACGAAACAGCACCTGGCCCCGGTCGACCGCATCGCCTACCTCCAGCATCACGCGTCGCAGGTAGCCGGTGATCGGCGCCGTGACGTGCCAGGTTTCGCGAAGCCGGGTGCGCCCCTCCTCGTTGACCGCGTCGACGAAGGGTGCGCGCGCCACCGGGGCGGTGGTCACGGTGACCGGGGCCGGGTGCAGGGCCCACGCCAGCAGGCCCAGCGCGGCGAGGGTGGCCAGGGCCCAGAGCAGGCGGCGCGGGGTGAAGAGCGTGATGAGCGGGGCGCGAGGCATGGTGGACTCCGGGACAGGGATAGGGTCGGGCGGGCTCACTCCGGCGCCTTGAGCACGGCGACCTGGTCGAGGCGCCACAGGCGGCGCAGCATCAGCCCTCCCACCAGGGCCGAGGCCGCGATCACGCCGAGGGCCGAGATGGCGAAGATGCGCGGCGTGAAGATCAGCGGAATACGAAACAGCTCGCTGCTGAAGGCCTCGCTGAGCAGGGCACAGAAGCCCGCGCCGACGGCCCAGCCGGGCAGGATGGCGAACCCTCCCAGCAGCAGGATCTCGCCGAGCAGGATCCGCGAGACCTCGGCCCGGGTGTAGCCCAGCACCAGCAGGGTGGCCAGCTCCCGGGAGCGCTCGGCGAAGCTGATCCGCGCGGTGTTGTAGATCACCCCGAAGGCGATCGAACCGGCGAGGGTCACGAACACCAGGGCGAAGACCTGCAGCGTCTCGTCCAGGTAGCGGCGCACGCCGCGCTCGGCCTCGTCCATCAGCCCGATGCCGGCCACCGCCGGCAGCTCGTCGAGGGCCGCGATCAGCGCCGTGCGGTGGGCCGCGTCGACCAGCAGCCAGGCGCCGCCGATGGCGGGGCCCTCGCGCATCAGGCGGTTGAGCCGCTCGCGGCGCAGGTAGGCGCCGACCCCGATCGGCTCGTCGACCAGCGCGGCCACCGGCAGCGACGCCCGGCGGCGATGGCCCTCCATGATCGCGACCTCCAGGGTATCGCCGGCCTCGACCCCCAGCCACTCGCCGAGGTAGCGGGTCAGCACCAGGCCCTCGGGGGGCAGCGGTCGCGCCTGGCCTCTTGCATCGACGACCGGGCGCAGCAGGGGCCGGGCCTCGAGGCCGGTGAGGGCGGTGCGGTAGCGGCGGTGGCCGTGGATCAGGGTGGCGGGCACGCGGCGCCAGGGCTCCGCGGCCAGCACGCCGGGCAGGTGGCGAAGCTCGCCCAGGGCCCGCTCCGGGGTGGGGTCGTTGAAGGTCAGCTCGATGTCCATGCGCAGGATCTCCCGGTACTGGCGATCGAGCATCCGGTCGATCGCCGCGAGCTGCCAGGCGCCCATCATCAAAAGGCCCGCCGAGAGGGCGATGCCGGTCACCGACAGCGCCGTCTTGGCCGGCTGCCGGCCCAGTTGGCGCAGCACGATGCGCCCCTCGCTGCCGAGTGCGTGGCCCAGCGGCGAGCGCTCGAGCCAGGTGCGCCGGAAGCGCTCGGGCGCCGGCGGGCGCATCGCCTCGGCGGGCGGGGCGCCGACCGCCTGCCAGACCGCCCGCCCGGTGCCGGCCAGTGCCGAGAGGGCGGCCAGCAGCAGCGAGAGGGCGAGCGCCCAGGGCGGGATCGGGAAGCGCAGCTCGGGGAAGCGGAAGTACTCGGCATAGAGCCCGGCCATCCCCCGCGCGCTCCAGGCGCCGAGCCCCACCCCGAGCCCCCAGCCCAGCAGCACGATCAGCAGGGCGAGGCCGCCGTAGTGGCGGGCCAGCTCGGCATCGCGGTAGCCGAAGGCCTTGAGCAGCGCGATCTGCTGGCGCTGGGTGCCGATCAGGCGGGACATCACCACGTGGAGCAGGAAGGCCGAGACCAGCAGGAAGACGGTGGGCAGGATCGTCGCCTGGGCGCGCTGCTGGTCGAGCTCCTCCTCGAGGAAGCGATGCGACGGCTGGTCGTGGCGGGGGCGGGCGCCGGTGCCGCCGTAGCGGGCGAGGGCGAGGTCCAGGGCATCGATCACGCCCTCCTGGTCGGCCCCCGCCTGCAGGGTCAGCGAGAGCTGGTTGAAGGCGCCCTCCATGCCGTAGGCATCGGCCAGCGCCGTCTCGTTCATCCAGAGGATGGCGTAGCGCCGGTAGTCGGGGACCAGGTCGGTGGGGCCGGCCTGGTAGAGGAACTCCGGGCTCAGGGCGATGCCGCTCAGCGTCAGGCGCGTGTGGCGCCCGTCGATGATCGCCTCGATCTGGTCGCCGGGCACGAGCCCGTGGGCCGCGGCGAAGGCGTCGCTCGCCACCACCTCGCCCTCGCGCCCGGCGGTGGGCAGCTGGCCGGCCAGCAGGTGCAGGCGGTTCAGCGTCGGCTGGCGGCCGTCGGGAATCGACACCAGCTGGCCGCGCACCGGGTCGCGGAAGTCTGGCACCGTGAGACGTACCGGCGCACCCACCCGGGCCTCGACGAGGTTGACCCCGGGCAGGCGCTGCAGGCGCTCGACGAGCCCCAGCGGGGCGCGGGTGACGTCGGCGAACACCTCGGCGAAGTGGTGGCTGGCGTAGAAGCGTTCCTGGGCCCGGGTCAGGGCGTCGAGCATCGTCACCGCGAGGATCAGCGTCATCACCCCGCCGCCGATCACCACGGCGATGGCCAGCGCCTGCCCCTTCAGGCGCTCGAGGTCGCGCAGCTGCTTGCGCCGCAAAGCCCTCATGGGCTCACCACTCGAGCTCCGCGGCGCGGCGGCGCCGGGCCGGCACCGTGATGCCCTCCACGCGGCCGTCGCGCAGGTGCACCACCCGGTCGGCCATCTCGCCGATCACCGCGTTGTGGGTGATGATCGCCATGGTGGTGTCGGACTCGCGGTTGAGGGTCTCGATCACCTCGAGCACGCGGATGCCGGTACGGGAGTCCAGCGCCCCGGTCGGCTCGTCGCAGAGCAGCAGTGAGGGGCGCTTGGCGATCGCCCGGGCGATCGCCACCCGCTGCTGTTCGCCGCCGGAGAGCTGGGAGGGGAAGTGGTCGAGTCGCTCCTCGAGACCGACCCGGGCGAGGGCCGTCTCGGGCGTCAGCGGGTCGCGGCTGATGTCGGTGACCATCGCCACGTTCTCGCGGGCGGTCAGGCTCGCGATCAGGTTGTAGAACTGGAAGACGAAGCCGACGTGGTGGCGCCGGTAGGCCGTCAGCTGGCGCTGGGAGGCGTGGGTGAGGTCGTCATCGCCGTAGCGGAGGCTGCCGGACGAGGCGCGGTCCAGGCCGCCGAGGAGGTTGAGCAGGGTCGACTTGCCGGAGCCCGAGGCGCCGAGCAGCACGATCAGCTCGCCGCGGTGCAGGTCGAGGTCGACGCCGCGCAGCGCCTTAATGGTGACCTCGCCCATGCGGTAGTGCCGGGTCAGCCCCCGGGTCCTCAGCACCACGTCCCTGTCGTCGTCCATCCGCCGCGCTCCGCCGTCTCTCGACTGGAGTCTAGCGGGTGCAGAGCCGTCCCGCGTCGTCGACCTCCAGGCGACGGTTGCGCCCGGCGAACAGGGCGAAGCCCATGCTGACGGCGACGATGCCCAGCAGCACCCGGGTCAGGACGGCGAGCCCGACGTCGAACTGCAGCATCACGCCGATCGCCAGCGGGCCCAGGGCGGCCAGGGTGTAGCCGCCGCCCTGCACCAGTCCCGAGAGCTTGCCGGCCAGGCGCGAGGTGGCGGTGCGCAGCACGATCAGGGTGAGCGCGAGGCTGAAGCCGCCGCCCTGGCCGAGCCCCAGCAGCACGGCGCCGGGCCAGCGCCACACGGCGGGCGCCTGGAGCAGCAGCCAGAAACCGCCGGCGACCATGGCCAGCACGATCAGCAGGGCGGGGCGCTGGTCGCGGCCCAGGCGCGCCAGCCAGGGCGCCGCCAGGGCCGAGAGCAGCTGCACCATCACCGAGGCGCCCATCATCCAGCCGGCCTCCGCCTCGCTGTAGCCGCGGGCCATCAGCAGGGTCGGCAGCCAGCCGAAGACGATGTAGGCGAGCGACGACTGGCTGCCCATGTAGAGCATCACCTGCCAGGCTAGCGGCTGGCCGAGCAGTTCACGTACGGAACCCCCGGTCTCGGGCACGCCCGCGGCGGCGTCGTGGCGCGGCATCAATACCTGCCAGGCCACCAGGGCGGCCAGTGCCAGCAGCGCCCAGCTGGCGAGTCCCGCCGACCAGCTCCCCAGGTAATCGGCCAGCGGCACGCTGAGCCCCGCCCCCAGGGCGCCGCCGAGGCACAGCGCCATGGTGTAGACGCCGGTCATCAGGTCGGCGCCGGCCGGCAGCTCGCGCTTGACCAGTGCCGGCAGCAGGGTGCCGGCCACGCCGATGGCGGCGCCGACCATCAGGGTGCCGCCGTAGAGCGCGACCACCGCCGGCACGCCGCGCAGCGCCAGGCCGCCGGCCAGCAGCAGCAGGGCGGCGGCCAGGGTGTTCTCGGGGCCCAAGCGCTTGGCGAGCCAGGGGGCCAGCGGGGCGAAGATCCCCAGGCAGAGCACCGGCAGGGTGGTCAGGGCCCCGACCGCCAGCGCCGAGAGCCCGGTGTCCTGCTGGATGCGCGTGAGCACCGGGGCGAGGGTGGAGAGCGCCGGGCGCAGGTTGAGCCCGACCAACACCATCAGGCCGACGAACAGCGCCAGCCGGCGGGCCTCGGGGCCCCGCGGTCTAATGGTGCCTCCCGGGGCGCACCGGCGATCGGTAGGCGCCGCGCGGGTCGAAGGGGTCGGGCGTCTCGAGCTCGTTGTCGGCCCGGAAGGTGACCGTGCCGGGAAGCGTCGGGGTGTCGGAATCGATGCGCGAGCGCAGGCCCGAGACATCCTCGCTGCTCACCAGGCCCGAACCGCCGGCATGGCGCGCCGGCTCGGCGACGAGCGGCCCCTCGTAGGCCCAGCAGCGCTGGGGCACCTGGCTCACGCGCCAGCGGCGCCCCTGCCAGTGGGCCTGGCCGTCGTCGTCGAGGGTCAGTTCGTCGAGGGGGACCAGGGCCGCGAACAGCCGCGCGTTGTAGACCAGCCCGCCCCCCGCCATGTGCACCGCGCCGCGGTACTCGCCGCGCGACAGCTCGGCGAGCACCTGCTTGCGCCTGGCCTCGGGCGGCAGTTCGGCCTGGCCGCACAGGTGCAGCAGGTCGGGGTCGATCTGCTTGATCACCCAGACCCTGACGGGGGTCTTGCCGAACAGCTTCTTGAACATGCCGGACTACACCATATGACGGCGCAGGTCGCCTCGCACGGTGTCCAGCAGGGTGATGAAGCGCGTGTCGCGACCGCCATCGGTGCGATCGACGCGCACCACGCTGCTCACGCCGCGCTCGAGGTTGAGCTGGTCGAAGATCTCCAGCGTCAGCTTCTCGGCCGGCCGGCTGCCGGGCTCGAGGCGGCCCGTCTCGAGGGTGAAGGTGGTCAGCAGGGTGGCGCGCACCCGGGTGGAGCCGCCTTCCGCCAGCACGCGGCGCACGAACAGCCAGCCCTCGCAGGCCAGCGCCGTGTCGCCGTGATCGCGCAGGAAGAGGGTGCGATAGCTGGCCCCTTCGCTGGCGCCCTTCTCGGCCATGCTGCGGTAGGCCTCGGTCATGCGCGTGGCCGACACCTTGGCCTCGTCGAGGCGCTGGCTCGCCGCCTGGTGTTCGCGGTCGAGCCGGGCCTGGTGCTGGAAGCTCAGCCAGCGCCGGTAGTCGCGGATCAGGTTCATGTCATCCATGGGAGCATCCTGACGTGGAGAATGGACGGGAGCGGTCGAGGATGAGGCGCCCGGCGGACTACATTCGCATATCATGATGCAGTCCGCCAGGCAGGCCGTCGGGTCGGCGATCAGGCCTGGCGCGAGCCGCCACGACCACCGCGACGGCGCCGCGGGGCGCGGGCCTCGTCGCCGCCGCGGCCCTGGCCGGCGGCCTGGCCCTGACGGCGCTGTCCCTGGCCGCCGCGACCGCCATCGCCGCCACGCTTGCCGCGGCCGTTCTCGATCGGCTCGGGCTTGGCGTTGGGATCGGGCTCGAAGCCGGGTTCGATGCGCTTCTCGAGGTCGCGCTTGATCAGCCGCTCGATGCCCTTGAGCAGGCCATGCTCGTCGACACAGACCAGCGACACGGCCTTGCCTTCGCTGCCGGCCCGGCCGGTGCGGCCGATGCGGTGCACGTAGTCCTCGGCGACGTTGGGCAGCTCGAAGTTGACCACGTGGGGCAGTTCCTCGATGTCCAGGCCGCGGGCGGCGATATCGGTGGCCACCAGCACCTGCAGGTCGCCGGTCTTGAAGGCGGCCAGCGCCTTGGTGCGCGCCGACTGGCTCTTGTTGCCGTGGATCGCCATGGCCGGGATGTCCTGCTTGGACAGCTGTTCGGCCAGGCGGTTGGCGCCGTGCTTGGTGCGGGTGAACACCAGCACCTGATGCCAGTCGTGGCGGGTGATCAGGTGCGCCAGCAGGTCGCGCTTCTTCTCGCGGTCGACGCGGTAGATCGCCTGGTCGACGGTCTCGGCGGTGGTGTTGCGGCGCGCCACTTCGATCATCGCCGGCTCGTCGAGCAGCTTGTTGGCGAGCGCCTGGATCTCGTTGGAGAAGGTCGCCGAGAACAGCAGGTTCTGGCGCTTCTCCGGCAGCACGCGCAGGATCTTCTTGATGTCGTGGATGAAGCCCATGTCGAGCATGCGGTCGGCTTCGTCGAGCACCAGGATCTCGACCTTCGAGAGGTCGACGTGCTTCTGCTGCTGCAGGTCGAGCAGGCGACCCGGGGTGGCCACCAGCACGTCGAGGCCCTTGCGGATGGCGTCGACCTGGGGCTGCTGGCCGACCCCGCCGAAGATCACGTGGGAGGAGAGCGTCAGGTGACGGCCGTAGTCGGCCACGCTCTCGCCCACCTGGGCGGCGAGCTCGCGGGTCGGGGTCAGCACCAAGGCGCGGATCTGGCGCGGGGCCGGGCGCGGGCCATCGGCGAGGCGCTGCAGCATCGGCAGGGTGAAGCCGGCGGTCTTGCCGGTGCCGGTCTGGGCGCTGGCCAGCAGGTCACCGCCCTTGAGGACGGCGGGAATCGCCTGGTGCTGGATCGGGGTCGGGGTGGTATAGCCCTGTGCCTCGACGGCACGGAGCAGTTCGGCACGCAGGCCGAGGTCGGAAAAGGTCATGCGGTCTCCGCAGAGACGCCCTGGTCGCGCCGCGTCGTATCGACGCGGTCAGTCCCTGGCCAAGGCGTGGAAAAGGAATCGCGGCAGGAGGGACCATCGATCGCCGCGTGGCGCGCAGTATGCCACAGCGCGTGCGTCAGCGCAGCCGTTTGATTTCGCCGGCGATCTCGTCGACCGCCGTATCCCAGCCGCGGCCCAGGGCGCGGACCAGGGCGGGATAGCCGTCGCGGGCCAGGGGCACCTCGACCGCGAAGGGGGAGAGCGCCTGCAGGGCGCCCTCGGCGTCGCGCAGCTGCCACTGGCCCGCCACCACCGCCTGGCCATCAAAGCGGCCCTGGAAGCGGTCCACCGTGAGGCGCAGGGTGGCGGCGGCCTCCCGGGGCTCGCCGGCGGTCTCGCCGAGGATGCGGGTGTCCGGCAGGCGGGCCGCCAGGCGTGCCCTCAGGCGGCGCTCGAGCTGCAGCCCGAGGGGCTCGGCCCAGAGGTGGCGGCTCGCCTCGTTCAAGGTGATGTCGTCGAGCTGCAGGACCAGGCCGTCGACCGCCAGGAAGCGCGCCAGGCTCGGCTGGGCGACGATCAGGCGGTGGTCGGCCTCTGCCCCGGCCAGCGCGGCGGGGGCCGCCAGGGCGTCATCCGGCAGGGTGTAGCGGTTGGCCGGTGGGGCATCGGTGGCGCAGCCGGCCAGCCACAGCGCAGCCAGGGCCGCGGCGAGGGCCTTGATCGGGGTCATGGCGAGCTTCCTTGCGGGGTGGAGGTCGGCGCCCGGGGGATCGGGTCCTCGGTGTCCAGTCGATCGAAGAGCAGGGCGCTGGGGTTGTCGCGCAGGGTGCGCGCGGTGGGCTGCAGGTCGCGCAGCAGGCGCTCGAGCTGCTCCAGCGTCGTGCTGACGTCGCGGTAGGCGCGGGACTGGGGCGACACGCCGTCGAGGGTGGTGCGCAGCGACTCGAGGGTGGCGTTGAGGGTGCCGGGCAGCTCGCGCAGGCCGGGCTCCTCGACCAGGCCGCGCACGCTCGCGGTGAGCGACTTCACCTCCTCGAGGGTGGCCTCGGAGGCGTCGAGGTTGCGGTCGAGCCCGGCTAGCAGCGACTCGAGCTCCAGGCCGTTGAGCTTGTCGAGCAGGGCCGTCACCTGCGCCTGGATCTGGGCCAGGCCGCTGGAGGTCGTGGGGAAGACGGTGCGCTCGGCGAAGCTCTCGGCGACGTACTCGACCTCCGGCTCGCCCGCCTCGTTGCGCTGGAAGTTGAGGTCGACGAACAGCGCCCCGGTGAGCAGGCTGCCGCTCTTCAGCGAGGCCGTGAGCCCCAGCCCGAAGAGCCGTTCGAAGCGCGTCCGCCACTGCTCGAGGTCCAGCGCCTCGGCGTCGACGCCCAGGCGCTGGGGCTCGATGCGGATCAGCACCGGGATGGCGAAGTTGTCGCGGGAGTCGGGCTGGGGGGCGGTGAACTGCCAGGGCACGGCGGCCACGGTGCCGACCCGCACGCCGCGAAACTCCACCGGTGCCCCCCGGGAGAGGCCGCGCACGGTGTCCTCGATGAGCAGCACGTACTCCAAGTAGCGGCTGAAGGTGCCCTGGCGGGCGCTCTCCTCGTCGGGGTAGAGGGTGAAGGTGGTGTCCTCGTCCACGGGCCTGCCCTGGGGGAGGTCCTCGGGTACGCCGAAGGTGACGCCGCCGCCGATCAGCGCCTCCATGGAGTCGATGTTGACCCTAAAGCCCTCGGAGTCGAGGCGCACGTCGACGCCGCTGGCGGCCCAGAAGCGGGTGCCGTCGGTGACCAGCTCGTGGTAGGGGCTCTCGATGAACAGGCGATGGTGCATGCGCCGGGTAGTGCCGTCGAAGTTGGCCTCCTCGACGCGGCCGACGGTGAGGCCCTGGAAGGTGACCGGGTCGCCGACGCTCGGCGCGTCGCCGAGCTGGCTGATCAGGTTGATGCGCAGCCCCTCGGCGCCGGCCGGCGAGACCGGCGGCTGGTCGCTGACCTCGAACTCCCGGGCGTCGATCTCGCTCTGGCCCGGCTCGAGCTGGATGTAGGCGCCGGAGAGCACCGTGCCCAGGCCGCTGATCCCCTCGCGGCCGATGCGCGGCTTGACCACCCAGAAGCGGCTGTCCTCGACCAGCATGTCGTCGGTGTCGGGGCTCATGCGGGCGGTGATCACCGCCCGGGTCAGATCCTCCGAGAGGTGTACCCGCTCGACCCGCCCGACCTCGACGTTGCGGGTCTTGATCAGGGTATTGCCGGCCTCGATCCCCTCGGCGCTGTCGGTGACCAGGGTGATCTCGGGCCCGCGGCTGCGGTAGTTGTCGAAGACCAGCCAGGCACCGATCAGGATCGCCACGATGGGCACGATCCAGATCGGCGACAGCCGGGCCTGGGGCGTGGCGCGTGCGCGCTGCCCGTCTCGCTCGGGCGGGGCGGGAGTGTCGGTCATGGCGTCGCTCCTTGGGCGGGTCGGGCATCACGCGGCAGCGGCGCGTCCCAGAGCAGTCGGGGATCGAAGGTCATGGCGGCGAGCATGGTCAGCACCACCACCGCGCCGAAGGCCAGCGCCGCGGGGCCGGGGGTGATCGACAGCAGGGCGCCGGCGCGGATCAGCGCCACCAGGATCGCCACCACGAAGACGTCGACCATCGACCAGCGACCGATGAATTCCGTGAGCCGGTAGAGCCGCGTGCGGGTCGCCGCGTTGAGCTCGTCGCTGCGCTTCACCACCAGGCAGAGCCAGGCCAGGGCCACCAGCTTGCCCACCGGCACGATCACGCTGGCGACGAAGATCACCGCCGCCACCGGCCAGGAGCCCATCTGCAGCAGCTGCACCACGCCGCCGATGATGGTGGAGGGGGTGTCGTGACCGAGGCTGGTGGTGGTCATGATCGGGTAGAGGTTGGCCGGCACGTACATCAGCGTGGCGGCCGCCAGCAGTGCCCAGGTGCGCTGCAGGCTGTCGGGCTTGCGGGCATGCAGGCGCTCGCTGCAACGGCGGCAGCGGCCGTGGCCGGCGGCGTCGAGGCGATTGACCAGGCCGCAGGTGGCGCAGCCGGCCAGCCCCTGGGGGGCGGCGGTCTCGCCGGTGCGGGCGCCCTTCGGCGCCAGGGGCTCGCCGGCCAGGGAGAACCACATCCAGTCGGCGTCCAGCGACTGAGTGGTCAGCAGCAGCAGCAGCGCGAAGGCGCAGAAGGCCCAGAAGGAGATGCCGAGCCCCACCTCGGCCATGGCGGCGATCTTGATGAGGCTCACCAGGGCCCCGACGATGAAGACGTCGGCCATCATCCAGGGGTGCAGGTGGGCGAGCGAGCGGGCGATGCTGCGGCTCGCCGGCAGCGGCTCCCCGCGCAGCAGCCCGGCCTGCAGCCACACCACGCCCACCAGGTAGACGGCGGGCAGCACGCCGATGGTCAGCACCACCGCGATCGCCACCAGCGGCTGGTGAAAGCCGATCAGGGTGGTGGCGGTCTGGGTCAGCTCGATGCGATTGCCGATGCCGCTGACGGTGAAGCTGATGAAGGGGAAGGAGACGGCCAGCGCCAGGGCGACCAGCGAGGCCAGCGCCAGCGCCATGCTGCGCTGGGCCGGCTGGCGGTGGCGGGTGGCCAGCACGTGGCCGCAGCGCGGGCACTCGGCCCTCTCGCCGCCGTGCAGCGGCGGCAGGGCCGTCATCCAGTCGCACTCGTGGCAGGCCCGCAGCCGGCGCCGCGAGGTGCGCGTCTCCGGCGGCGAGCGATCCACCAGCGGGGTGCCGCGGGGCAGGGTAGGGGCGCGTAGGACAGGCCTGGGCACGGCGATGGGGGTCTCCTGGCGGTGATGTCGTCACCGGGAAAGTGTGTCACGTTGACGCGGGGGGCACCATAGTCAAACATGCACGCCTGAATGTACCCGAGGAGACGACATGATAGTGCCCGCGATAGCGGTGGTGGCAGGCCTGGTCCTGCTGGTGTGGAGCGCCGAGCGCTTCGTCGACGGGGCCGCGGCGACCTCGGCGCGACTGGGGCTCTCGCCGTTGCTGATCGGCATGCTGGTGATCGGCTTCGGCACCTCGGCCCCGGAGCTGGTGGTCTCGGCCCTGGCGGCCAGCCAGGGCAATCCCGGCCTGGCGCTGGGCAACGCCTACGGCTCCAACATCGCCAACATCGGCCTGATCCTGGGCCTGGTGGCGCTGATCTCGCCGCTGGCGGTGCACTCCGGCGTGGTGCGTCGCGAGCTGCCGGTGCTGGGCGCCGTCACCCTGGGCTCCGCTGCGCTGCTGTGGGGCGGTGTGATCGACCGGCTCGAGGGCACGCTGTTGCTGGGGCTGCTGGCCGCCTTCATCGGCTACAGCATCTACCTCGGCATGCGCCAGGGGAGCGACGTGCTCGGCAGCGACACCGAAGAGAGCCTGCAGGCCCACCCCATGTCGCTGAAGGCCGGGCTGGTCTGGACCGGCGTGGGCCTGGTGCTGCTGGTGGTCAGCTCCCGGGTGCTGGTGTGGGGGGCGGTGGCCATCGCCCAGGGGTTCGGCGTCAGCGACCTGGTGATCGGCCTGACGGTGGTGGCCGTGGGCACGTCGCTGCCGGAGCTCGCCTCCTCGATCAGCGCCCTGCGCCGGGGCGAGCATGACCTGGTGCTTGGCAACGTGGTCGGCTCGAACCTCTTCAACACCCTGGGGGTGGTGGGGCTGGCCGCGGTGATCGCGCCCATCGAGGCCGGCGGCGAGGTGCTGCTGCGCGACTGGAGCCTGATGACGGTCATGACCGCGACGATGGCGTTCTTCGCCATCGGCTGGCGCGGCCGGCCGGGGCGCATCAACCGCTATGAGGGCGCCGCGCTGCTGGCGATGTTCCTTGGCTACACCGCCTACATGATCAGCCTGGTGGTCGGGGGCGGCGGCTGAATCCTTTGCAATAGCCCGCTGCGACAATGCGACGCGCGATGACCCTCGCGAAGCGCCTGACAGCCGTCACGACGCGGGCGTAGGATGCGCCTCACGAGCGCTTCCCGGGCTCGCCGGCGGTGGGCATCGCCTTGATAGGCGCTTTCTATCGCCCTCGTCGGCTAGTCTGGGAGCGGTGTGAGGAGGAATGCGACAGGGTGTTGTCGAGCGGCACCCCAAGTACAAGAGCACGACGAGTGCCTGCGCATCCCTTGCGAATGTCCTTCGCAGGAACGAGGAGTGCGTCATGGAACTGGATCCCCTGCTGCTGTCGCGACTGCAGTTCGCCTTCGTGGTCGCCTTTCACGCCATCTTCCCGGTGTTCACCATCGGCCTGGCATCCTATATCGCCCTGCTCAACGGGCTCTTCTTCAAGACCGACAACCCCGCCTGGGATCGCCTGGCGCTGTTCTGGACCAAGGTCTTCGCCGTGGTCTTCGGCATGGGCGTGGTCTCGGGCATCGTCATGTCCTTCCAGTTCGGCACCAACTGGAGCAACTTCTCCCTGGCGGCGTCGAACTTCCTCGGCCCGGTACTGAGCTACGAGGTGGTCACGGCCTTCTTCCTGGAGGCGGCCTTCCTCGGGGTGCTGCTGTTCGGCCGCGGCAAGGTGCCCCAGGGCGTGCACCTCTTCGCCGCCATCATGGTCGCCATTGGCACCTTCATCTCCTCGTTCTGGATCCTCTCGGCCAACGGCTGGATGCAGACCCCGGCCGGCGTCGAGCTGATCGAGGGGCGCTTCCACGTCACCGACTGGAGCGCGGCGATCTTCAACCCCTCCTTCCCGTACCGCTTCACCCACATGGTGCTGGCGTCGTTCCTCACCGGCGGCTTCGTGGTGGCCGGGGTCAGCGCCTGGTACCTGCTGATCGGCCGCGACCGCGAGGCCAACCGCAAGGCGCTCTCCATGTGCCTGTGGCTGCTGCTGGTGCTGGCGCCGACCCAGGCGGTGGTGGGGGACTTCCACGGCCTCAACACCCTGGAGCACCAGCCGACCAAGGTGGCCGCCATGGAGGGCAACTGGGAGCGCAGTGCGAACACGCCGCTGCTGCTGTTCGCCTGGCCCGACCAGGAGGCCCAGGAGAACCGCCTCGAGATCGGCATCCCGAGCCTCGCGAGCCTCATCCTGACCCACGACGCCGAGGGCGAGGTGCCGGGCATCGGCGAGGTGCCCCCCGAGGAGCAGCCGCCGGTGTGGATCGTCTTCTGGGCGTTTCGGATCATGGTGGCCCTGGGCCTGGCGATGATCGCCGTGGCGCTGGCCGGCCTCTGGCTGCGTCGCGGCGGCCGGGTCTATGAGCATCGCGGCTTCCTGCAGCTGATGCGCGTGATGACCGTGACTCCCTTCGTCGCGGTGCTGGCCGGCTGGGTGGTCACCGAGACCGGGCGTGCCCCCTGGCTGGTCTACGGTCTGATGAGCCACGCCGAGGGGCTCACCCCCTCGCTGACCGGCGGCATGGCGCTGTTCACGCTGCTCGGCTACATGGCCGTCTACGCCGTGGTCTTCTGCTGCGGGGTCTACTACCTGACCCGGGTGGTCCGCCAGGGCATGCTGCCCGAGGCCGCCCACGACGGCGAGGTCGAGCGGCCCAAGCGACCGCTGTCGGCCTCCCACGTGCCCTTCGAGGACGCTTCCAGCCAACCGGGGAGGAGCTGACCCATGGCCATGTTCGACCTGAGTCTCATCTGGGCCGTGATCATCGGCTTCGGGGTGATGATGTACGTGCTGATGGACGGCTTCGACCTGGGCGTGGGGATCCTCTTTCCCTTCGCCCCGGATGAAGAATCCCGGGACGTGATGATGAACACCGTGGCGCCGGTGTGGGACGGCAACGAGACCTGGCTGGTGCTCGGCGGGGCGGGGCTGTTGGGGGCCTTCCCGCTGGTCTACTCGGTGTTCCTGCCGGCGCTCTACCTCGGCGTCTTCCTGATGCTCGCCGGGCTGATCTTTCGCGGCATCGCCTTCGAGTTCCGCTTCAAGTCTCGCCGCAACCGCCACTGGTGGAACCGCGCCTTCTGCTGGGGCTCGGCGGTGGCGGCCTTCGCCCAGGGCGTGGTCGTGGGGGCCTACATCCGGGGCTTCCCCGTCGAGGACTTCGTCTACGTCGGCGGTCCCTTCGACTGGCTGACCCCCTTCAGCGTGCTCACGGGCCTGGGGCTGATGGCCGGCTACGCGCTGCTCGGCGCCACCTGGCTGATCCTGAAGACCGAGGGGGCGCTGCAGGAGTGGGCCTATCGGCTCGCGCCCCGGCTGCTGCTGGCGGTGCTCGGGGTGTTCGTGATCATCAGCCTCTGGACGCCCTTCGTCGACGGCGCCGTGCGCGAGCGCTGGTTCGGGCACCTGCAGCTGATCTGGATCTTCCCGGCCCTGGCGCTCGTCTGCGCGGGACTCCTGTGGCGCGCCGTCCGCCAGCGCCGCGAGGGGCAGCCCTTCCTCGCCACCCTGGGGCTCTTCTTCTTCACCTACCTGGGGCTCGTGGTCAGCAAGTGGCCGGTCATCGTGCCGCCGGACTACACCATCTGGGACGCCGCCTCCGACCCGGGCTCCCAGCTCTTCCTGCTGATCGGCGTGCTCTTCGTGATCCCCATCGTGCTGGCCTACACCGCCTGGTCCTACTGGGTGTTCCGCGGCAAGGTCCGCCCCGGCGAAGGCTACCACTGAGGTGAGGGTCGAGAGCGAGGCCGACGCCGACGCACCCGGGCCCGCGGCCCGGGCGTGGCTGTCGCGGCTCGCCGCCGGGGAGCGGCGCCACCATCGCCTGGCGCTGCTCGCCGGCGGGGCGTTCGGGCTCGCCACCATCGTCCAGATGGCGCTGCTCGCCGGGCTGATCAGCGCCCTGCTGGTCGACGAGCGAGCGCTTGATGATCTCATCCCCTGGGGGGCGGGCCTCGCGGCCACGCTCTGCCTGCGGGCGCTGGCCCAGTGGGGCCAGGAGGTGGCGGGCCAGGCGGCGAGCCTGGGCATCCGCCGGCGGGCTCGGGCCGAGCTGCTCGATCACCTGGAGCGCCTGGGGCCGGTGCGCCTCACCGGCCACCACGGCGCGGGGCTCGCCCAGCGTCTGGTCGACCAGGTCGAGGCCCTGGACGGCTACTTCGCCCGCTATCTGCCCCAGCAGACGCTGGCGGTGGCGATCCCGCTGACGATCCTCGTCGTGGTCGCCTGGCTCGATTGGCTGGCCGCGCTCTTCCTGCTGGTCGCCGCCCCGCTGATCCCGCTGTTCATGGCGCTGGTGGGCATGGGAGCCGAGCGCCTGAACCGGGAGCAGTTCGTGGCCGTGGCACGCCTGGCCGGGCACTTCATCGACCGGGTGCGCGGCATCACCACCCTGCAGCTCTTCGGGCGCACCGCCCAGGCCACCCGCGAGGTGGAGGCGGTGGCCGACGACTACCGGCGGCGCAGCATGCGCACCCTGCGCCTAGCCTTCCTCTCCTCGGCGGTGCTGGAGTTCTTCTCCTCGGTGGCCATCGCCGTGGTGGCGATCTACGTCGGCTTCGGGCTGCTGGGCTACATCGAGTACGGGCCGGCGGACGAGCTGACGCTCTTCACCGGCCTGCTGGTGCTGCTGCTGGCGCCGGAGTTCTTCCAGCCGCTGCGAAGCCTCGCCCAGCACTACCACGACCGGGCCGCGGCCCTGGGGGCGGCCGCGGGCCTGGTGACCCTGCTCCAGGAGACGCCCGACGCCGGGCGCGGCGCCGGGCCCGTCGAGGGCTCCGGCGAGAGAAGCGCGCCCCCGCGACCCGCGTCGCCCGGTGTGCTGCTCGAGCTCGAGGGTGCGACCGTCGCCCACGCCGGGCGCGGCCGGATCCTCGGGCCCCTGGACCTGCGCCTCGCGCGGGGCGAGACGCTGGTGGTGACGGGGCCCTCCGGGGCCGGCAAGTCGAGCCTGCTGCAGCTGATGGCGGGCTTTCTCGACCCGACCGAGGGCGAGCGGCGGCTCGCCGCCGAGGCCGGCTTCGCCTGGCTCGACCAGCGCCCGCTGCTGGTCCAGGGGAGCCTCGCCGACAACCTGCGCCTCGCCGCGCCCCAGGCCAGTGACGACCAGATGCGCGAGGCGCTCGACCGGGCCGGGCTCGCCGCGCTGCTGGCGCGCCTGCCCGACGGGCTCGAGACGGCGCTGGGCGAGCGGGGCGAGGGGCTCTCCGGGGGCCAGGTGCAGCGCCTGGCACTCGCCCGGGTGTTCCTCTCGCCGGCGCCGCTGGTACTGCTCGACGAGCCCACCGCGAGCCTCGACGCCCGGACCGAGGCGCGGGTGATCGAGGCCCTGGCGCGGCTGGCCGCCGAGGGACGCACCCTGGTCATCGCCACCCACCATCCGGCGCTTCTGGCGCTGGCCGATCGCCGGCTGGCGCTCGAGGCCGCCCCCGCGCGGGAGACCGCCGATGCCTGAGGCGCGAGAGACCTCGCTGATCGCCACCCTGCGCCCCTGGTGGCGGCTGCTCGATCGTCGTCGCGGCCGGCTGCTCGCCGGGGCCGGCCTGCTGCTGCTCACCGTGGCTGCGGGGATCGGCCTGCTGGCGCTCTCGGGCTGGTTCATCACCGCCACGGCGCTGACCGGCCTGGCGCTCGCCGCCGGGCTCTCGGCGGGCCTCGACGTCTACGTGCCCGGCGGCGGGATCCGCTTCTTCGCCGTCACCCGCACCGTCGCGCGCTACGTCGAGCGGCTCTACAACCACGATACCGTGTTGCGCCTGCTGGCTGACCTGCGCGGCCGGCTGTTCGGCGTGCTGGCCGGCCTCGACGGGCGCACCCTGTCGCGTCGGCGCGCCAGCGACTGGCTCGATCGCCTCACCGCCGATATCGATACCCTCGACGGCCTCTACCTGCGCCTGGTGGCGCCGGCCGCGGTGGCGCTGCTGGCGATCCTGGCGCTGTCGGGCCTGCTCGCCCTCTGGCTGCCCCGCGCCGGGCTCGTGGCGCTTGCGCTGCTGCTGTCGGCCTGGCTGTGGCTGACGGTGGGCCAGGCGCGGCGCGGCATGGCCGCGAGCCGCGGCCAGGTCGAGGCGCTGGAGGCGCTGCGCGGCCGGCTGCTCGAGCACCTGCGCGGGCTCGCCGAGCTCGAGGCCTACGGCAGCCTGGCCGCCCATCGCGCGCGGCTCGACGCCATCGAGCGCCGCCTGCAGGCCGCGCAATGGCGCCTGGCCCGGGTCGCGGCGCTGGGCTCGCCCCTGGCGGGCCTCGCTGTCGGCGCCACCTGGCTCGCGGTGCTGCTGCTGGCGGCCCTGGCCTGGCAGGCCGGGATGCTGTCCGGCCCGGTGATGGTGCTGATGCCGCTGGCGGTGATGGCGCTCAACGAGGCGCTGGCCGCGCTGCCCATGGCCTTCACCCGGCTCGGCGCCACGCGGGCCGCCGCCGAGCGCCTCAACGCCCTGGAGGCCGCGCGCGTCCAGAGCGCCGTCGTGCCGAGGGTGGCGAGCGAGGCGCCGCCTCGCGGCCCCCTCGGCGTCTCGTTCGAGGCGGTCGACCTTCACTATCCCGGCGCCCTGCAGCCGGCGCTCTCCGGGCTGTCGTTCTCGCTGCCCGCGGGCCGGCGCCTGGCGCTGTGTGGCGCCTCCGGGGCCGGCAAGTCGAGCGTGGCCCAGCTGCTGACCCGCCAGCTCATCCCGAGCGCCGGCCGGGTGCGCCTCTCCGGCATGTCGATCGAGACGATCGACGAGGCGGCGCTGCGCCGGCGGGTGGCCTGCCTCACCCAGCGGGTGGAGCTCTTCGACGACAGCCTGGCCGCCAACCTGCGCCTGGGCGATCCGGAGGCGGACGAGGCGCGGCTGTGGCGGGTGCTGTCGATGGTCGAGCTCGCCGGCTGGGCGCAGGCGCTGCCCGAGGGGCTCGTGACCCGGGTGGGCGAGGGCGGCCGGCGCCTCTCCGGTGGCCAGGCCCGGCGCCTCGGCCTGGCGCGGCTGCTGCTGCGCGAGCCGGACCTGGTGATCCTCGACGAGCCCTTCGCCGGCCTCGATGCGCCCACCGCGGCGCGCCTGGCCGCCCGCCTCGACGAGTGGCTTTCCGGGCGCAGCGTCGTCTATCTGGTTCACCAGCTCGGCGAGGTCGTCGACCCGCCGGGCATCGATCGACGCCTGACCCTGTGCGAGGGAGTGCTTGGCACGGATGGTCAGGATGTTTCAGGATAGGACCGATGATCTTTCATGAGGTATGCCATGCGTGACTTCCTCCGGCGCCTGCCCAAGGCCGAACTCCACCTGCACATCGAGGGTTCGCTGGAGCCCGAGCTGATGTTCTCCCTGGCCGAGCGCAACGGCATCCGCCTGCCCTACGGCTCGGTGGAGGAGGTCCGCGCGGCCTACGACTTCGCCGACCTGCAGTCCTTCCTCGACCTCTACTACCAGGGCATGAGCGTGCTGCGCACCGCCGAGGACTTCCATGACCTGGCGATGGACTACTTTCGCCGCGCCAGCGCCGAGGGCGTCGTGCACGTCGAGATGCACTTCGACCCCCAGGCGCACCTGGCGCGCGGCGTCGAGCTGCCGGTGGTGATGGAGGGCCTCTCCCGGGCGCGCCGCCAGGCCTGGCGGGAGCTCGGGGTGTCCAGCGCGATGATCCTGGCCTTCCTGCGCGACCGGCCGGCCGAGGAGGCCATGCAGGTGCTGGAAAGCGCCGCCCCCTACTGGGAGATGCTCGACGCCGTGGGCCTGGACAGTGCCGAGCAGGGCAATCCGCCGGAGAAGTTCGCCGCGGTGTTCCGCTTCGCCCGGGAGCTCGGCATTCCCCGGGTGGCCCATGCCGGGGAGGAGGGGCCGCCCGCCTACATCCGCGAGGCGCTGGACCTGCTGGACGTCTGTCGCATCGATCACGGCGTGCGCTGCCTGGAGGACCCGACGCTGGTGGCCCGGCTGCGCGACGAGCGGGTGGTGCTCACCGTCTGCCCGCTCTCCAACGTGCGCCTGCGGGTGGTCGAGCGCATGGCCGACCACCCCTTGCCGCAGCTGCTCGAGGCGGGCCTGACGCTGACGCTGAACTCCGACGATCCCGCCTACTTCGGCGGCGGCATGCTGCAAAACTTCGCGGCCTGCCACGAGGCCTTCGGCTGGTCGAAGGAGACCTTCACGGGGCTCGCCCGCAATGCCCTCGAGGCCGCCTTCATGAGCGACGAGCGTCGCCAGGAACTGCTGCATCGGCTCGCCGAGACGCGCTGAGGCCCCGCCGGCCCCTGGCTGGCCGTCTGGCCCCTTGGTCTCACGCCAACGCATGGAACCCCGGCATGGCCGGGGTTCTTCGTATCATGCGTCTCGTCGGCCTCGGAGAAGCCTTCACTACTATCAGGTGGGCGCCGGGGCGTCGCGCCGGTGCTGGCGGCGACCGCCACTCCAGGTCTCGGCCACGGTGCGGTCGTCGCCGAGCATCATCAGCGCGAAGAGCGTCTCGGCGAGGCTCTGGCTGCGGGCCGTGCGCCGCGCCATCAGCGGGGTGGCGGCGGGGTCGAGGACCACGAAATCCGCCTCCATGCCCGGGGCGAGCCGGCCAATGCGGTCGTCCAGGGAGAGCGCCCGGGCGTTGCCCAGGGTCAGCCCGTAGAAGCCCTGCCAGGCGGTGAGCGGCTGGCCACGCAGCTGGCCGACCTGGTAGGCCGCCTTGAGGGTGGCCAGGCCCGAGAGGTCGGTGCCGCCGCCCACGTCGCTGGCGTAGCTGACGGCGAGGCCGGCCTCCCGGGCGGCGAGGCGGTCGAACAGGCCGCTGCCCAGGAAGAGGTTCGAGCTCGGACAGAAGGCGAGGTTGGCGCCCCGCGCCGCCAGGCGTCCGCGCATCTCCTGGTCGAGGTGGATGCCGTGGGCGAAGGTGCTGCGCGGGCCGACGAGCCCCGAGGTCTCGTAGACCTCGAGGTAGTCGCGGCAGTCGGGAAAGAGCTCGGCCACCCAGTCGAGCTCGCCGGTGTTCTCGGCGAGGTGCGTCTGCAGCCACAGGCTCGGGTCGGTGCGCAAGAGCCCACCGGTGGCATCGAGCTGGGCCCGGGTGGAGGTGGGCGCGAAGCGCGGCGTCAGGCTGTAGCCGAGCCGGTCCCGGCCGTGCCAGTCGGCGATCAGCCGCTCGCTGTCGCGGATGCCGCCCCGGGTGTCGTCGCAGAGCGCCTCGGGGGCGTGGCGGTCCATCAGCACCTTGCCGGCGAGCATGCGCAGGCCGCGCTCGCGACAGGCGGTGAAGAAGGCGTCCACCGAGGCCGGATGGCTCGAGCAGAACACCTGGGCGGTGGTGGTGCCGACCCGCAGCATCTCGTCGAGGAAGGCCGCCGACTGGGCCCGGGCGTGCTCGTGGGCGGCGAAGCGGCACTCCTCGGGAAAGGTGTAGTCGTTGAGCCAGTCGAGCAGCTGGCGGCCCCAGGAGGCCATGATCTCGAGCTGCACGTAGTGCACGTGGCTGTCGATGAAGCCGGGCACGATCAGCTTGCCGCGATGGTCCTCCACCACAAGGCCCTCGGGCAGCTCGGGGGCCAGCCGCGCCCAGGTGTCCAGCGCGCGGATGCGGCCGTTCTCGATCCACAGGGCGCCATCCTCGAGATGGCGCACGCTCCCCGCGGCGGGTGTGTCGCCCTCGCCGGGGTCGGCATCGAAGCTCAGCAGGTCGGCGCGCAGCACGCGCGAAGTGTCGGGAGTCATCACATCGAGGCTCATCTCGTCGGGGCTCGTGTCGGGAGTCGTGAAAGGGTCGTGACGGTCGGCGTCAGGCCGGCGCGTGCGGATCTTCGCGCCGGCGATCGCCCAGGGCCGCGCGCAGCTTTGCCGGGTCGAGGCCGCGTTGATCGGGGCGCGCCTCGCTGGCCATCAGCGGCAGCAGCTCGGCGACGGCGGCCAGGGCGATGGCGTAGGGCGTCTTGTCACCGCCCGTGCCGCCGGCCGCGGTGCCGATGGGGCAGCGCACCCGGGCGAGCGCCGCCTCGTCGTGGCCGGCCTCGCCCAGCCGGCGGCGAAAGCTCGCCCACTTGCTGCGCGAGCCGATCAGACCCAGCGAGCCCGTGTCGCCGCGGGCGAGCAGGGCGTCCACCAGGGCGCGGTCCTCGGCGTGATCGTGGGTCAGCACCAGGGCGTGGGTCCCGGGGGGCAGGGCGGCCACGGCCGCGGCGGGGTCGGGCGCCGGGCGGCACTCGAGCCGTGGCGTCTCGGCGGCCCACTCGGGGAAGGCGCCTTCGCGGCTGTCGTGCCACAGCAGCCGCCAGGGCAGCGGGGCGGCCAGGCGCACCAGCGCCTGGCCCACGTGGCCGGCGCCGAAGATCGCCAGGGTCGCGGCGCTGCCGGGGAAGACCTCGAGCAGCACGTTGACGAAGCCGCCGCAGCACTGGCCGCTGCGCCCGCCCAGCGAGAAGGCCTCCAGGCTCATGCCGGCCTCGACGCGGCCGTCGACGCCGGCGAGGCGTCCCCGGGCGGCCTCGATGGTCTGCCACTCGAAGGTGCCGCCGCCCAGGGTGTCATAGACGGCGTCGGCGGTGATCACCATGCGCGCGCCGGGCTCCCGGGGCGTGGAGCCGGCGCTGGTGACCTGGGTCGCCAGCACGTGGGGCCGCCCCTCGCGCTGCAGGCGATGCAGGGCGGCGTGCCAGGGCTCCGGTCGGGTGTCCGCGGCGCTCATGCGGGCTCCTCCCGGCTCACCGGCCGCGCTTCGTGGCGGGCGCGCAGGGCCTCGGCGGCCATCAGCACCCGCTCCGGGGTGGCCGGGGTGTCGAGCGCCGGGCTGACCCGGTAGTCGGCGAGGCTCGCCAGGGCGTCGCGCAGCGCCGACCACACCGAGATCGCCAGCATGAAGGGCGGCTCGCCCACCGCCTTGGAGCGGTAGATGCTGGCCTGGGAGTTGGGGTGGCCCTCGAGCAGCGCGACGTTGAAGGTCTCGGGCAGGTCGCCGAAGGCCGGGATCTTGTAGGTGGCCGGGCCGTCGGTGACCAGCCGGCCGGCGTCGTTCCACTTGAGCTCCTCGCTGGTCAGCCAGCCCATGCCCTGGACGAAGGCGCCCTCGATCTGGCCGATGTCGATGGCCGGGTTCAGGGAGTCGCCGACGTCGTGGAGGATGTCGGCGCGGCTGACCCGGTACTCGCCGGAGAGGGTGTCGACCTCCACCTCGGCCACCGCCGCCCCGTAGGCGTAGTAGTAGAAGGGGCGGCCGCGGCCGGTGGCGCGATCGTAGTGGATCAGCGGCGTGGCGTAGAAGCCCTTCTCGGAGAGCGAGACCCGCCCCAGGTAGGCCGCCTGGACGAGCTCGCCCCAGGGGATGCGCCGCTCGGCCTCGCCGATGCCGGCCACCAGCTGGCCGTCTTCCAGTCGCATGCTCTCGCGGTCGAGCCCGCCCGCCTCGCGGTCGAAGTGGCCCGCGGCGAAGTCGAACAGCCGCTCGCGCAGTTTGACGGCGGCGTCCCGAGCGGCCTGGCCGTTCAGGTCGGCGCCGCTGGAGGCGGCGGTGGGCGAGGTGTTGGGCACCTTGTCGGTGCGGGTGGCGCTGATGCGCACCCGCTCGAGGTCGAGGCCGAGCTCCCGGGCCACCACCTGGCACACCTTGGTGTGCAGGCCCTGGCCCATCTCGGTGCCGCCGTGGTTGATCATCACGCTGCCGTCGGTGTAGACGAGCAGCAGGGCGCCGGCCTGGTTGAGGTGCTGCACGGTGAAGGAGATGCCGAACTTCACCGGCGTCAGGGCGAGGCCCCGCTTGATGATCGCGCTTCGCGCGTTGAAGGCGGTGATCTCGCGCCGGCGGGCCCAGTAGTCGCTGCTCCCCTCGAGCTGGGACACGATGTCCTGCAGCAGCGAGAGCTGCTCGACCCGCTGGCCGTAGTGGGTCACGTCGCGGGACGTGCCGTCCGGGTCGGTGGCGCGATAGAGGTTGCGCTTCCGGATGGTCAGCGGGTCCTCGCCGAGGTGGCGGGCGATGTCGTCCATGGCCCGCTCGATGATCATCATGCCCTGGGGGCCGCCGAAGCCGCGAAAGGCGGTGTTGGAGGCGGTGTGGGTGCGGGCGCGCTTCCCGGTGACCCGGGCGGCCCCCAGCGAATAGGCGTTGTCGGCGTGGAACATGGCCCGATCGACGATGGCATCGGACAGGTCCGGCGAGTAGCCGCAGTCGCCGATCACCGTGATCTCGCCGCCGGTCAGCACGCCCTGCTCGTCGACGCCGAGCCGGTAGCGGTTGTGGAAGGGGTGGCGCTTGCCGGTGGCGCGGGTGTCCTCGGCCCGGGGCAGGCGCACCTTGGTGGCCCGGCCGGTGCGCCGGGCGACGAGGGCGGCGATGCAGGCCCAGGGCGAGGCCTGGGTCTCCTTGCCGCCGAAGCCGCCGCCCATGCGCCGGGTCTCCATGGTCACCGCGTGGAAGGGGATGCCGAGCACCTCGGCGACCAGCTTCTGGGTCTCGCTGGGGTGCTGGTTGGAGGTGTAGACCAGCACCCCCTCGTCCTCGGTGGGCTGCGCGAGGCAGGCCTGGCCCTCCAGGTAGAAGTGCTCCTGGCCGCCGACGAACTGCTCGCCCTCCAGCACATAAGTCGCCTCGCGCAGCGCCTGCTGCCAGTCGCCGCGCTCGTGGGTGTGGGACGGACGCACCACCTCGCCGCGCTCGGCGGCGGCGACCGGATCCAGGCAGGCCGGCCGCTCGTCGATCTCGACCACCGCGAGCTGGACGGCCAGGCGCGCGGCGCGATGGCTCTCGGCGGCCACGGCGAACAGGCACTGGCCGACGTAGCTGATCTCGTCATCGGCGAACAGCGGGTCGCCGGGGAAGACCGGGCCGATATCGGTGTGGCCGGGCACGTCGGAGAGCGTGATCACGTCCACCACGCCGGGTGCGGCCTTGACCTTCTCGAGGTCGAGGCGGGTCAGCCGGCCGTGGGCCACCGGCGAGAGGCCCAGCGCCACGTGCAGGCAGTCCCGCGGGACCGGCAGGTCGTCGATGTAGGCGGCCCGGCCGGTGACGTGCTTGATGGCGCTCTCGTGGGCGCGGGCGCTGCCGGCGCCGCCCCGGGCCGCGACGGTCTCGCGGGCCAGCGGCGCGTCGCCCTGGTTCCGCCGTGAGGTGTCTTGGGGAATGTCAGTGAGCGTACGCATCGAGGGTCACCTGGGTCGCGGAATGGGTGTCGTCGGCAGTGGCATGGTCGGCGGCGATCATCAGTCGCAGCCGCTCGAGCAGGTTGCCGGCGGCGAGGCGGCGGTACTCGGCGCTGCCGCGCACGTCGCTCATCGGCGCGAGCTCCTCGGCCAGCGCCGCGCGGGCGGCGGCGAAGGCCGCGGCGTCGGGGGCGCGACCCTCCAGGCCGGCCTCGGCGGCCGGTGCGCGGCGCGGGATCGCCGCCATGCCGCCGAAGGCCAGGTGGACGTCGCGCATCACGCCCTCCTCCAGACGCCAGGCGAAGGCGCCCAGCACCGCCGAGATGTCGTCCTCGCGCCGCTTGGAGAGCTTCCATACCTTGAGGCAGTGATCCGCCTTGGGGCGTGGGAGAAACACCGCGGCGATGAACTCGTCGGCTTCCAGCGCGGTTTTCCGATAGTCGAGGAAGAAGTCGGCCAGGGGCAGCTCCCGCGCGCCCCGGGCGCCGTCCAGGCGCAGCCGGGCGTCGAGGGCCAGCAGCACCGGCGGGGTGTCGCCGATCGGTGAGGCGTTGGCGATGTTGCCGCCCAGCGTTGCGCGGTGGCGGATCTGGGACGAGGCGAAGCGGTGCAGCAGGTGCTCGAAGGCCGGGTAGGGCGTGGCCAGCAGCGGCATCAGCCGGGCGAGGGTCACCGCGCCGCCGATCCACCAGCCCTCGGTGGTTTCCTCGATGGCGTTCAGCTCGGCGACCCGGCGCACGTCGATGAGATCCTCCAGCGCCTTGAGCTGCTGGGTGGTCTCGAGCCACAGGTCGGTGGCGCCGGCGACCAGCCGGGCCTGGGGCCGCTCGGCCTTGAGCTTTCGCAGCGCCTCGAGGCTCCGGGGCACCGCGTAGTGGCCGGTCTCGGCGGTGTCGGCGGCGACGGCGGCGACGGCCCGGTCGTCCAGGCGCTGGGTGAGGGTGGCATCGGTGAGCCAGGCGGGGTCGGCCGGCGGGTAGTCGCCCATGGCGAGCGCCGCCTCGCGGATCGGCCGGTAGCCGGTGCAGCGGCAGAGGTTGCCGCCGAGGGCCGCTTCGAGGCGCGCTTGGGTCAGCGGGGCGGGGGGCTCGTTACCATTTCGGCGCTGCTCCTCATAGAGAGTGAACAGCGACATCACGATGCCCGGGGTACAGAAGCCGCACTGGCTGCCATGGCAGTCGACCATCGCCGCCTGGGCGGGGTGCAGCCGCTCGCCCTCGGCCAGCCCCTCCACGGTCACCAGGTGGCAGCCCTGGAGCTGGTGGGCCGGGGTGATGCAGGCGTTGGCACTGCGATAGACGAACTCGCCGGAGGCGTCCGGCTCGCCGATGGCAACGGTGCAGGCCCCGCAGTCGCCGGAGGCGCAGCCCTCCTTGGTGCCGGTCTGGCCGAGGGTCGTGCGCAGCAGTTCGAGCACGCTCTCGTCGGCGCGCACGTCGGCACAGCGCTGGCGCCGGCCGTTGAGGTGGAAGTCGATCATGGTCGGCTCCGTTGTGGTTGTCATGGCCGAAACATCAGGGAATACCTTGATTCTTGACCATATGGTCAGCTTTGACAAGTTCCGCCGACACTTTTCGTCCAGAGACGGCGCGAATTGCCTTGTGGGGCGCCTCTCAGGCAAGCTCAGGGCCGACACGTCCCGGTCGACAGCAGCGAGGGCCCATGGCCAAGGCAGAACACCCCAGCGAGCAGGAAGGCGGCGCCATCCGCCGGCGTAACGAGCAGGCGATCCTGGCGGCGGCGGAGCGGGTCTTCGCCCGGCACGGCTACCGGGGCGCGAGCCTCCAGGCGATCGCCGAGGTGGCGGGCCTGCCGAAGTCCAACGTCCTCTACTACATGGGCAGCAAGCGCACGCTCTATGTCCGCCTGCTGGAGCGGATGATGGAGCGCTGGAACGCCATGCTCGACGATATCTCCGCCGAGGACGATCCGGCCGAGGTGCTCGCCGCCTTCATCCGCTCCAAGATGCAGATGTCGCGCCGCCACCCCGAGGGCTCGCGGCTCTTCGCCAGCGAGATCCTCGGCGGCGCGCCCTTCCTGCAGGAGTACCTCCGCGGCGAGCTGCGCGACTGGGTGCAGAGCCGTGCCGCGGTGTTTCGTGAGTGGGCCGACCGGGGTCTGATGGACCCGGTCGACCCCGTGTGGCTGATCTTTTTGATCTGGTCCTCCACCCAGCACTACGCCGACTTCGAGGCCCAGGTGCTGGGCATCACCGGCCGCGAGGCGCTCGACGACGACGATCTGGAGCAGATCACCGCCTTCCTGACCCGGGTGGTCATCAAGGGCTGCGGGGTGAAGCACCCCGCGGCCCGCGGCGAGGACCCGGTCTCGCTCACTGGGCGGTGAGCAGCATCAGCACCGAGAGCGCCGCGGAGACCCACATCGCCGGCTTGATCTCATGGATCCGCCCGGTGGCGGCCTTGATCAGCACGAAGCTCATGAAGCCGAAGGCGATGCCCAGGGTGATCGAGTAGGTCAGCGGCATCAGGATGATCGCCAGGAAGGCCGGCAGCGCCTGGTCGAAGTGGGCCCAGTCGATCTTGGCGATGGGCGCCATCATGAAGAGCCCCACCAGCACCAGGGCCGGGGCGGTGGCGATGCCGGGCACCAGCGACAGCAGCGGCGAGAGGAACAGGAAGGGCAGGAAGAGCAGGGCGATGACCACGGCCACGAGGCCCGTGCGTCCGCCCTGGGCGACGCCCGCGCCGGATTCGATGAAGGTCTGGGCGGCGCTGGTGCCGAGCGGCGCGGCGATCATCGAGGCGAAGGCATCCACTGTCATCGAGCGCTTGAGGTTGCGCGGGTTGCCGTCCTTGTCCTTGAGGTCCGCCGACTCCGACAGCGCCATGAAGCAGGAGAGCGCATCGAAGAAGTTGGTGAACAGCATCACGAAGATGAACGGCAGGTAGGCGACCTTGAGGGCGCCGAGGATGTCGACCCGCATCACCGCGCTGAAGTCGGGCCAGGCGGCCAGGCCGTTCCAGGCCACCATCACCTCCTCGCCCCACAGCCGACCCATGGGCGCGGCGAGCAGGGTGGTCAGGGCGATGCCCATGATCAGGGCGCCGTTGAAGCGCAGGATCACGAACACCCCGGTGGCCACCAGGCCGAGGAAGAAGGTGGCGAGGCTCGCGTCCATGTTGCCGAGGGTCACCAGGGTGGCGTCGCTGCCGACGATGAAGCCGGCGTTCTGCAGGCCGATGAAGGTGATGAAGAGCCCGATGCCGCAGGTGATGGCGTAGCGCAGCGACAGCGGGATCGCCTCGATGATCGCGCGTCGAACGTTGAACATCGCCAGCACCGCGAACATCACCCCGGACCAGAAGACGCAGCCCAGCGCCACCTCCCAGGAGAGGCCGGCGCCCAGCACCAGGGTATAGGTGAAGAGCGCGTTCATGCCCATGCCCGGCGCCACCAGGATCGGGTTGCGGGCATAGAGCCCCATGGCCAGGCTGCTCATGAAGCTGATCAGCACCGTGGCCGAGAGCGCCGCGGAGAAGGGGATGCCGGCGTCCGAGAGCACCGCCGGGTTGACCACGATGATGTACATGCCGGCGAGGAAGGTGGCGATGCCGGCCAGGAACTCGGTCTTCAGCGTCGAGCCGCGGCGGCTGACGCCGAACCAGCGGTCGAGGCGCGACAGGCCGTCGCCGGAGGCCGAGGAAGCGCGCCCGTCGGCGCGGGTCGTGGAGCTTGGTTGCATACCGGAACCTATTGTTGTTGTGTACGGGAATTTGACGCTGACACTTCCTGACCTATCGGTCAAGTTGCCAGGAGCCAGCCTAGTGCCGGCGGCGGATGCCCGCAAGCCGGCCGCTCGACTCGACTTTCAACGACGCCCGTCGCCCCGCGAAGGCCAGAGGCCCCGGGGTGCGGGCGGTATACCAGAGTGACTTCATGAACCGCGTTGCCCCCCCTTCCCCTGATGCCCTGCCCATCGAGGCGCGACTCGACGAGATCCAGGCCGCCCTGGCCGCCCGGTCGCGGGCGCTGCTGGTCGCCGAGCCCGGCGCCGGCAAGACCACCCGGGTGCCGCTGGCGCTACTCGACGCCGACTGGTGTCGTGGGGGCCGGCTCTTGCTGCTGGAGCCGCGGCGGGTGGCGGCGCGCCTCGCCGCCGGCTTCATGGCCGAGTCGCTGGGCGAGCGGGTCGGCGAGACGGTGGGCTATCGCATGCGCGGCGAGAGCCGGGTGGGGCCGAGGACCCGCCTCGAGGTGGTCACCCAGGGCGTGCTGACCCGCATGCTCCAGGAGGATCCCATGCTCGAGGGGGTGGAGGGCGTGATCTTCGATGAGTTCCACGAGCGCAGCCTCGAGGCCGACCTGGGGCTCGCCCTGACCCTCGATGCCCAGCAGGGCCTGCGCGACGACCTGCGCCTGCTGGTGATGTCGGCGACCCTGGACGTCGACGCCCTGCTGGGCGTGCTCGGCGAGGCCACGCCGGTGATCGACTGCCCGGGGCGCAGCTTTCCCGTCGAGACCCGCCATCGCCCGCTGCGCCCCCGTGAGGACGCCGCCCGCCAACAGGTCGCGGCGCTCCTTGAATCACTGGACGAGGCGCTGGATGAGACGTTCCCGGGTGAGGAGGGGGCGGGCGATGCCCTGGTGATCCTGCCCGGGGTGGGCGAGATCCGCCGCCTGGCCCGGGAGCTCGCGGGCCGCGCGCCCGAACTCGCCGTCATGGAGCTGCACGGCCGCCTGCCGCTGGAGGCCCAGCGGCGCGCCCTGCGCCCGGACCCCGAGGGCCGGCGGCGGGTGGTGCTCGCCACCGCCATCGCCGAATCGAGCGTCACCGTTGACGGCGTGCGCCTGGTCATCGATGCCGGCCAGGAGCGGGTGCCGGTCTTCCAGCCGCGCACCGGCCTGACCCGGCTCGAGACCCGCCGGGTCAACCGGGCGAGCGCCGATCAGCGCCGCGGCCGCGCCGGGCGCCAGGGCCCGGGACGCTGCGTGCGACTGTGGGCCGAGGAGCAGCCGCTGGTGCCCCATGGCGAGCCGGAGATCCGCCAGGCGGACCTCGCGCCGCTGGCCTTCGAGCTGGCCCGCTGGGGCATCACCGAGCCGGGCGAGCTTGCCTGGGTGACGCCGCCGCCCGCCGGGGCCCTGGCGGCCGGGCGGGCGCTGCTCGCGCGCCTCGGCGTGCTGGACGCCGCCTGCCACCTCACCGCCCTGGGCCGCGCCTGCGTGCGCTGGCCGACCCATCCGCGCCTGGCGGTGATGCTGGAACGTTCGGCCGAGCTCGAGGCCCGGCCGCTGGCCTGTGCCCTGGTGGCGGCCCTGGAGGGGCGCGATCTCGACCAGGAGCGCGACCTGGAGCGGGCGCTGGCCGCGCGGCTGGCCGCACCGAAGGACCATCGCCCGTGGCTCCGGGAGGCGCAGCGCCTGGCGCGCATCGCCGGCGTCGAGCTCGATGAGGGGAAGAGGATCGACCTGGCGCCGCTCGGCGAGCTTCTGGCGCTGGCCTATCCCGAGCGCATCGGGCAGCGCCTCGAGCCCGGCCGCTTTCGCCTGGCGGGCGGGACGCTCGCGACCCTGCCCGAGGCGCACCCCCTGGCCCATGCGCCTCTGCTGGTGGCCGCCGAGCTCGACGGCGAGGCGAGCGGGGCGCGCATCTTTCGCGCCGTGGCGCTGGCGCCGGAGCGGCTTGAGGCGCTCTATCCCGAGACCCGCGAGTGGCGGGCGAGCCTCGAGTGGTCCGACGCCCAGGGCCGGATACTCGGCGAGCAGGTGCGCGGGCTCGACGGCGTGGTGCTCGAGCGCCGGCCGCTCAAGACGCTGCCGCCGGAGGCGGTGAAGGCCGCCCTGCTCGCGGCCCTGCGGCGCCGCGAGCGGCTGCCTTTTGGTGAGGAGACCGAGCAGCTCCGCGGGCGGGTGGCGCTGCTGCGCCGAACCCTGAATCGTGACGACGACGGTGAGGAGGCGTGGCCGGACTGGTCAATGCCGGCCCTGCGCGAGACCCTGGAGGCGTGGCTCGGCCCCTACCTCGAAGGCGTGACCCGCCTCGACGCGGTGGAGAAGCTGCCGCTGTCGCGCATCCTCGTCGATTCGCTGCCCTGGCCGCTGCGCGCGCGCCTCGACGAACTGGCGCCGCCGCGCCTGGCGGTGCCGAGCGGCGCCAGCCACCGGCTCGACTACCGGCCGTGCCTCGAGGGCCAGCCGCCCGTGCTCGCGGTCAAGCTGCAGGAGTGCTTCGGCTGGCAGGGCTCGCCGCGGGTCGCCGACGGCCGCGAGCCGGTGCTCCTGCACCTGCTCTCGCCGGCGCGGCGGCCGCTGCAGGTCACTGCCGATCTGGCGAGCTTCTGGGCCAACGGCTACCCCGAGGTGCGCCGCGAGATGCGCGGCCGCTACCCCAAGCATCCCTGGCCGGAGGATCCCTTCGCCGCCGAGGCGACCGCCCGCACCAAGCGGCGCGGCTGAGCCCGGCCTCAGCGCGCCTCGGCGCGCTCCTCTTCCGGCGTGCTGTCCGGCGTCTCCCGGTCGCTCTCCTTTTCGCCCTCGGTTTCGCCGGGAGCGAGGCCGCGATGCGACTCGGCGTGGCGCCGGCGGTACAGGCGTCGCCGCACCCCTTTCTCCAGCTCCACCGCCAGGAAGATCGCCACGGCGACGGCGAGGATCGCCAGCCAGTGGTCGAGCCCCAGGGCGGCGCTGCCGAAGACGCGCTGCAGGAGCGGCAGGTAGGTCCAGCCGAGCTGCAGGAGCATCACCAGGGCGATGGCGAGCCACACCGGCCGGCTGCCGAAGAGCCCCTGGAGGGAGAGGCTGCTGCGGTGCAGGAAGCGGCTGTTGATCAGGTAGGCGGCGCAGCCGGTGACCAGCATGTTGACCGCCGCGGCGCGGGCCAGCGCGAGGCTCTCGCCCTGGCCGTTGAAGAGCCACGAGAAGATCCCGAACACGCCGAGCAGCAGCAGGATCGAGACGAACACCACCCGCCACAGCAGGAAGAGGTCGAGCAGCGGAGCGTCCGGGTCCCGGGGGCGGCGGCGCATCAGGTCTCGCTCGCCGGGCTCGAAGGCCAGCGCCAGGCCCAGGGTCACCGCGACCACCATGTTGACCCACAGCGCCTGCAGCGGCGTGACCGGCAGCACCTGCCCGGCCAGCACGGCGAGTAGGATCGCCAGCCCCTGGGCGCCGTTGGTGGGCAGCAGGAAGGTGATGGTCTTGCGTATGTTGTCGTAGACCTTACGCCCCTCGCGGATGGCGCCGACGATGGTGGCGAAGTTGTCGTCGGCGAGCACCATCTCGGCGGCCTCCTTGGCCGCCTCGGTGCCCTGCACGCCCATGGCCACCCCCACGTCGGCACGCTTGAGGGCCGGCCCGTCGTTGACGCCGTCGCCGGTCATGGCGCAGACCCCGCCCCGGGCCTGCATGGCGGTGACCAGGCGCAACTTGTGCTCCGGGGAGGCGCGGGCATAGACGTCGACGTCGAGGATGATCTCCTCCAGCTCGGCGTCGGACATCGCCTCGATCTCCCGCCCCGAGAGCGCCCGCTCGGTGTGCCGGAAACCGAGCTGGCGGGCGATGGCCAGGGCGGTGACGGCGTGGTCGCCGGTCACCATCACCGGGCGGATGCCGGCGGCGAGGCAGTCCTTCACCGCCGCCACGGCCTCGTCCCGGGGCGGGTCCTGCAGCCCCACCAGCCCCAGCAGCACCAGGCCGTCCTCGGCATGCTCATCGGCCAGCTCATCGACGCCCTCGGCCCGCTTCTCCGCCAGGGCCAGCACGCGAAGCCCCTGGGCCGAGAGCGCGTGCAGGTGCGCCTGCCAGGCCTCAAGATCGAGGGCGGCGTCGCCGGACTCGGTGCGCACCCGGTGGCACCGCTCCAGCAGGCGGTCCGGCGCGCCCTTGACCAGCAGCCACGGCTCGCCGTCCACCGCGTGGAGGGTGGCCATGTACTGGCGCTCGGACTCGAAGGGGATGGCGTCGTGGCGGTCGTGGTGGTCGCGCAGCTTGCCGGTGGCGAGGCCGGCCTTGGCGGCGGCCACCACCAGGGCGCCCTCGGTGGGATCGCCGTGGATGCGCCAGCGGCCCTCGTCCCGGGCGAGCTCGGCGTCGTTGCAGAGCACGCCGACCTCGAGGAAGTGGCGCAGGGCGGGGTGGGCGTCGAGGTCGAGGGGCGCGTCGAGGGCCTCGCCCTCGCGCACCTCGTGAAGGTTCCCCTCGGGGGCGAAGCCGCTGCCGGTGAGGCGGATCTCGGCCTCGGGCAGGCGGATCGCCCGGGCGGTCATCTCGTTGCGGGTCAGGGTGCCGGTCTTGTCGGAGAAGATGGTGGAGATCGAGCCCAGGGTCTCCACCGCGGGCAGCCGGCGGATGATGGCGTGCCGGCGGGCCATGGCCTGCACGCCCAGCGCCAGGCCAATGGTGACGATCGCCGGCATGCCCTCGGGGATGGCGGCCACGGCCAGGCCCACGGCGGCCATGAACATCTCGCCGAGCGGCTCGCCATGCACCAGCACCCCGAAGGCCGCGGTCAGCAGCGCCAGGGCCGTGATGATCAGCCCCAGCACGCGCCCGGCGCGGTCGAGCTGACGCAGCAGCGGCGTCCTGAGCGTCTCGACCCCGCGCAGCAGTTCGGAGATGCGCCCGATCTCGGTGCGCTCGCCGGTCGCCACCACCAGCCCCCGGGCGCTGCCCTGGACCACCAGGGTGCCGGCATAGGCCATCGAGCCACGCTCGGCCAGCTCGCTCTCCTCGCCGACCGCGTCGATCGTCTTGTCCACCGGGGTCGACTCCCCGGTCAGCGCCGCCTCCTCGTGGCGCAGCCGCTTGGCCTCGAGCAGGCGCAGGTCGGCGGGCACCCGATCGCCGCTCTCCAGCAGCACGATGTCGCCGGGGACCAGTGCCTCGGCATCGACCTCGTGGCGGTGCCCGTCGCGCAGCACCTGGGCGCGAGGCGAGAGCATGTCGCGGATGCGCTCCAGCGCCTGCTCGGCCTTGCCCTCCTGGAGAAAGCCGATCAGCGCGATGATCAGCACCACCCCGGCGATGGCCACGGCGTCCACCCCGTGGCCGAGGCCTAGGCTCGCCGCCGCGGCGACCAGCAGGATCAGCATCAGCAGGTTGTTGAACTGCCCGAGCAGGCGCCGCCAGGCGGGCCGTCCCTGACCCTGCTGGAGCCGGTTCGGCCCGTGTCGCGCCAGGCGCTCGCGGGCCTCAGATTCCGAGAGCCCCTCCGGCGTGGCGTCGAGGGCCGACAGCGCCTCCTCGGGCGTGAGGGCATGCCAGGGGCGGTCGTGGGCGGGGGCGTGGCGGCTCATCCTTGTCCTCCTTGCGTGGGCGTGTGGGGCTGCCCTGACAGGTGTACCACACTCTATGCTGCAGTGCGGTAGTCGCGGTCAAGGTTCCCGTCCGTCGCGGGGGCGGGAACCTCGCCGCCCGAGATGGCACAATGGCGCCATTTCCCGGGAGACCCGCCATGACCTGTGCCACGCGCCCCGATTCGGCCTGCCCCTGCGGCAGCCGGCGCGCCCTCGCCGAGTGCTGCGGCCGCTATCATCGCGGCGAGCCGGCACCAAGCCCCGAGGCGCTGATGCGCTCGCGCTTCAGCGCCTTCGCCCTCGACCTCACCGACTACCTGCGCGAGACCTGGCACCCGAGCACCCGGCCTGCGAGCCTGCCGAGCGACGACGCCACCCGCTGGGTACGCCTGGAGATCCTCGATCACGAGGAGCAGGGCGATCGCGGCCGGGTGCACTTTCGTGCCACCTTCCAGGAGGGGCGGCGCTGGGGCGTGCTGGAGGAGGCCTCGCGCTTCGTGCAGGAGGAAGGGCGCTGGTTCTACCTCGACGGCGAGCCTTCGGTGACTCGGCTCAAGCCCGGTCGCAACGACGCCTGCCCCTGCGGCAGCGGGCGCAAGTTCAAGGCCTGCTGCGGCCTTCGCTGATCGCCACGCTCTCGGTCAGACCGGCATGTCACGGCTGGCCGCCGGGCGGGGCAGCCCTTACACTGCCCGGCCAGCGGCCGTGTCGCCACGGCCTTGTCCCTTCATCCACCCAAGCCCGGTAGTGATCCCATGGCCCAAGATTTCTCGAAGCGCATCAACAAGTACATCCGCGAGAGCGGGATGTGCTCCCGACGGGATGCGGACCGCTACATCGAGCAGGGCAACGTCACCATCGACGGCCGGCGCGCCACCACCGGCGACCAGGTCTATCCGGGCAGCGTGGTCAAGGTCAACGGCCAGGTGGTCGAGCCCCTGGAGGAGGAGGACCTGGTCTTCATCGCCCTGAACAAGCCGGTCGGCATCGTCAGCACCACGGAGTCCAGCGAGAAGGCCAACATCGTCGACTTCGTCAAGCACGGCGCGCGCATCTTCCCCATCGGGCGCCTCGACAAGGACTCCCAGGGCCTGATCTTCCTGACCAACAACGGCGATCTGGTGAACCGCATCCTCCGGGCGAGCAACCACCACGAGAAGGAGTACCTGGTCACCGTCGACAAGCCCATCACCGACGACTTCCTCGCCGGGATGAGCGGCGGCGTGCGCATCCTCGGCCAGACCACCAAGCCCTGCCGGGTGGTCCGGGAGTCGCGCTTCGTCTTCAACATCACCCTGGTGCAGGGGCTCAATCGCCAGATCCGGCGCATGTGCGAGGTGTTCGGCTATGAGGTGGTCAAGCTCGAGCGCGTCCGCATCATGAACGTGACGCTCAAGGGACTGGCGCTGGGCGACTGGCGCGACCTGACCGAGCAGGAGGTGGCGACGATCCTGGCCGAGACCGAGCACTCCTCTTCCCAGGCCCAGGCGCCGGCCAAGAGCAAGCCCAAGGCCAAAGCGAAGGCGCCGGGCAAGCCGGCCGGCCAGGGCGCCAAGCGCGGGGCGTCGGCCAAAAAAGGCGCGCCCGCCAAGGGCGGCAAGCCGGCCAGGGCAGGGGCAGGCAAGGCAGGGGCAGGCAAGGGCGGTGCGCCGGCCAAGGGGGCCAAGGCCGCCGGCAAGGCGCCGCCCCGCCAGGCCAAGGGTGGCAAGCCGGCCCCGGGCGGTCGCAAGGTCAAGGGCAAGGGCGCGTCGCAGCCGGGCCGCGCGACCGGCCAGCGCCAGAAGCCCGGCAACGCCGCGCGCAAGGCCCGGGCCAAGAAGTGACCGCCGGTAGGCGCCGCCCGAACAGGAGACCGTCATGAGCGACGAACGACGCCACAGCCCCGCCGCGGCGCGCAACCGCCAGCCGATCCTCGAGGTGCTGCAGGCGGTGCTGCCGGCGCACGCCCGGGTGCTGGAGGTGGCCAGTGGCAGCGGCGAGCACGCCGTCCACTTCGCCGGGGCGATGCCGGGCTGGACCTGGCAGCCCAGCGACCCGAGCCCCCAGGCCTGCCGCTCCATCGAGGCCTGGCGGTCTCACTCGGGGCTTGCCAACCTGCTCCCGCCCCTGGCGCTGGACGTGACCGCGCACTGCCCGGCCGGCCCCGTCGACGGCGTGGTGGCGATCAACCTGTTGCACATCGCGCCCTGGGCGGTCGGCGAGGCGCTGCTCGACGGCGCCGAACGCTGCCTGCCCGCCGGCGGCGTGCTCTTCCTCTACGGCCCCTTCAAGCGCGAAGGGTGGCACACGGCGCAAAGCAATGCCGCCTTCGACGCCGACCTGCGACAGCGCGACCCCCGCTTCGGCATTCGCGACCTGGAGACGGTCGTCGAGGCGGCCGCGGCGCGCGGCCTCGGGCTCGAGCGGACGGTGGAGATGCCCGCCAACAACCTGAGCCTGGTCTTCCGGCGGGCCTAGCGCCGCTGCTCTCGCAAGGGCTCGTCGCAAGAGCCCATCGCAAGGGCTAGTCGCCAGAGCTCATCGCAAGGGCCCGGCGTCAGGATTCGGCCGCGGGCGCTACTCAGGCAACTCGCCGGGTATCCGATACTCCACGCCCTGGGCCTCGCGCTCCTCACGCGTCATGGTCTCGTCCTCGGCGGGCACGCCCCACACGGTCTCCCGGCGGCCGTCCTCCCAGGTGTAGGTGGTGCAGCCGGCCAGCAGGGCGAGGGCGGCGGTGACGATGAGCGTTCGAGGCATCACGGGACTCCTTGGGATGAGGCGTGCCGGCTCTGCTAGCCGGAGAGGCCGAGCAGGATCGGGACGTAGACCACCAGCAACAGCACCGCGACCAGGCTCAGCAGGTAGGGCACGATGGCGCGGGTGATGCGCTCCAGCGGCAGCCGGGTGACCGACGAGGCCACGTAGAGGTTGATCGCCACCGGCGGGGTGATCATGCCGATGGCCAGCCCCATCACGATGATCAGGCCGAAGTGGATCGGGTCGATGCCGAGCTGGGTGACCAGCGGCAGCAGCACCGGCGTGAGGATGATCAGGGCGCTGGCGGTCTCGATGAACACCCCGGTGAGCAGGATCACTGCCACTACCAGCAGCATGATCACCAGCGGGTCGGTGGAGAGCGACAGCACCGCCTGGGCGATGGCGCCGGGCACCTGCCAGCTGGAGAGGGTCCAGCTGAGCACCGCCGAGGTGGCGATCACCAGCATGATCACCGAGGTGGTGATCGCCGAACGGATCAGGATGCGGTAGACGTCCTTGATGCCGAGGTCGCGATAGACGAACAGCGACACCATCAGCGCATAGTTGACCGCCACCACCGCCGCCTCGCTGGGGGTGAAGATGCCGGAGAAGATGCCGCCGAGGATGATCACCGGCGTCGCCAGCCCCCAGCTGGCGCTCTTGAAGGTGCGCCAGATGGTCGCCGCCGAGAGCGCGGCGCCGCGCGGGTACTGGCGGCGGTAGGCCTGGACGATGGCGATGGTGGCCAGGCCCAGCCCCATGGCGATGCCGGGCAGGATGCCGCTCAGGAACAGCGTCGAGACCGACTGCTGGGCGATCACGGCGTAGATGATCATCGGCACCGAGGGCGGGATCACCACGCCGATGGTGCCGCTGGCGGCGATCAGGCTGGCCGCGGAGGCGGGCTCGTAGCCCTTCTTGCGCAGCTCCGGCACCAGGCTCGAGCCCACCGCAGCGGTGGTCGCCGCGCCGGAGCCGGAGATGGCGGCGAAGAACATGCCGGCGCCCACCGAGACGACGGAGAGCCCGCCCTTGAGGAAGCCGAACAGCGCATCGGCGAAGGCCACCAGCTTCTCGCTGACCTTGCCCTGGGCCATCAGGTCGCCGGCGAGGATGAACATGGGCACCGCCACCAGGGCGAAGGAGTTGATGCCCTGGAACATCTGCTGGGTGACCACCATCAGCGGTACCCCCTGGGCCTGGAGGGCCAGCAGGGTGCTGGCGCCGATGGCCAGGGCGACCGGCACGCCGAGCAGCATGAAGACGAAGAACAGCACGAAGAGCAGGGCGGTCATGCCGGAGGATCCTCGGGACGACGGGGGTCGATATCACCATCGGCGTCGCCGGTCGCGATCAGGCCGACCAGGTCGACGACGGCATACCAGGCCATCAGGGCGGCGCAGAGCGGCATCACGGCGTAGATCCAGGTCATGGAGAGGCGCAGCGAGGCCGACTTCTGGAAGCTCTGCACCTGCATGTACTCCCAGCCGATGCTCACCAGGGCGATCATGAAGCCGAGCACCACCAGCGTCGCGGCGATGCGGGCGAGTCGCGAGAGCCGGCCGGGCAGGGCATCGACCAGGAAGGTCACGGCGATGTGGCGGCCACGCTGGAAGGCCAGCGTGGCGCCGAGGAAGGTGATCCAGACCAGCAGGAAACGGGCCACCTCCTCGGTCCAGCCCACCGCCTGGAAGAACACCCGCGAGACGATCTGCAGCGTGATCACCCCGATCAGTGCCGCCATGCCCGCGAAGACCACGGGGCGAAGGGCGGCGTCGATGAGGCGCTCGGTGCGGTGCAGGAACGTCAGCGCGGCTGTCAGCACGGACAGGAGCGGACGAGACACTTACTTCAGCGCCTCCTGGATGCGCGGCAGGTAGTCGCCGAACTGCTCGCCGTACTGCTCGTAGACCGGCGCCACGGCCTGCTGGAAGGCCGCGATATCGGGCTCTTCGACGATCTGCATGCCGGCCTCGCGCAGCGCCGCCAGCTGTTCGGCGGCCATCTCGGCATTGACGCGCCGCTCGTGCTCGGCGGCTTCCTGGGCGGCCTCGTCGATCACCGTCTGGGCCGCCTCGGGCAGCTGGTTCCAGGCCGGCATGCCCATGACGAAGATCGCCGGGGCGTAGGTGTGGCGCGACAGGGTCATGTGGTCCTGGGTCTCGTTGAGCTTGAACGAATGGATCACGTTGACCGGGTTCTCCTGGCCGTCGATGGTGCCCTGCTGCATGGCGGTCAGCGCCTCGGTCCAGGCCATGGGGATGGCGTTGGCGCCCAGCTCACGGAAGGTGTCGACGTAGACCGGGTTCTCCATGACGCGGATGCGCAGCCCCTCGAGATCCTCGGGGGAGGTCACGGGGCGCTCGCTGTTGGTCAGGTTGCGAAAGCCGCGCTCGGCGTAGGCCAGGCCCTTGAGGTTGACCTCGGCCAGTCGGTCGAGGAGCTCCTGGCCGATCGGGCCGTCCAGCACCTCATAGGCCGCCTCCGGGGAGGGGAAGAGGAAGGGCAGCTCGAAGACCGCCATCTCCTCGACGAAATTGGCCACCGGGCCGTTGGTGATGACTCCCATGTCCACGGCGCCGATCTGCATCGCCTCGAGCAGGGTGCGCTCGTCGCCCAGGGTGGCGTTGGGGTAGAGCTCGATGTCCACCTTGCCCTCGGTACGGGCCTCCACCAGCTCCTCGAACTTCTCGGCGGCGATGTGGAAGCCGTCCTGCTCGTTGACCACGTGGGCCAGGCGCAGCGTGACCGGGTCCATGTCGTCGAAGGCGGCGGCCTGGGCGCCGGCGCTCATGGCCAGCGAGACGGAGAGTGCCAGCGTGGTGCGTGCAAAACCTTTCATTATCGTTTTTCCTTGGTCAGTCAATCGCTTGCTGAGCATGCCCGAGGCCGGTGTCGAGGGTCAACTGGACCGCCCGGGGCCCAGCTCGCCCGGCTCGGGCGGCGGACGGGCCCGCGGACCGGGAAGAGGGCGGGAAGGCGGCTAGCGGTTCGCCTGCTGGCCGCGCAGCCAGGCGATCTCCTCGGCCCAGATCGAGGGGTCGATGGTCTCGAGGATCATGGGGATGCCACCGATGCGCGGGTCGCGCATCAGGGTGGTGAAGGCGGTCAGGCCGATGTTGCCCTGGCCCAGGCTGTGGTGGCGATCCACCCGGCTGGCGAACTCGCTCTTGGCATCGTTCAGGTGCATGCCGCGCAGGTAGTCGAGGCCCACCACCCGGTCGAGCTCGTCGAGGGTGGCGGTGCAGGCCGCTTCGGTGCGCAGGTCGTAGCCGGCGGCGAAGGCGTGGCAGGTGTCGATGCAGACCCCGACGCGCGTCTTGTCGTCGACCTGGTCGATGATCTCGGCGAGGTGCTCGAAGCGCCAGCCGAGGTTGCTGCCCTGGCCCGCGGTGTTCTCGATCACCGCGGTGACGCCCGAGGTCTCGGCGAGCACCAGGTTGATCGACTCGGCGATGCGGGCGAGGCAATCGCCCTCGCTGATCTTTCTCAGGTGGCTGCCGGGGTGGAAGTTGAGCAGCGAGAGACCGAGGGCCTCGCAGCGGCGAAACTCGTCGAGGAAGGCGGCGCGTGACTTGGCGAGCCCCTCGGCCTCCGGGTGACCGAGGTTGATCAGGTAGCTGTCGTGGGGAAGGATCTGCCCGGGGCCGAAGCCGTGCGTCTCGCAGGCCGCGCGAAAGGCCTCGATGGTCGCCTCGGCCAGCGGCTTGGCCTGCCACTGGCGCTGGTTCTTGGTGAACAGGGCGAAGGCGTCGGCGCCGATCTCCACGGCCCGCTCCACCGCCTTGTCGACCCCGCCCGCCGCGCTGACGTGAGCGCCGAGATAGTTCATGGGTGTCCCCCTCACCGGTTAGATCAGTGATGCATGATGAAGGGGAGTCTACCGCAGCCGTCGTGTCGGGGCATGGCCGGTCGCCTGTCGGCAAGCAGGGTCGGGCGTGTGGCGCCTCAGTGGCGCTGGGTCGAGCTCTGCCGACGCGCCTTGGGCCGGTCCGCGGAGGCCTCGTTGGGGGCCGTCCTGGAACCGTCCTCGTGATGGATGATCAGCACGGTCTGCTGGTTGAAGCTGACCTGACGGCCGTAGGCCTCGGCGGCTTTCTTGGTGGCGAAATGCCGGCTGGCGCGCTTGCCGCCGTGTCGGTGAACGCTCCATCCCCCCTTGGGATTGGGGGTCACGTGATGGGTTGATGAAGGCATGACAGTCGTCCCTCCTGTGCGGTAGGGATACCGAATGGGCACAACCTTCAGTATAGCGCTCCCCGGGGTCGCGAGCGGACGGCAAGATGATTCGCGCGCGTCATGCGCTTGCCGACCCGCGACATCCGCCGGGTGCGGCGCCCGGCGCCGGCGCGGCCTTCCCGTGGGCCCGGCCAACGGGTCACACGAAGTCGGAATCCTGGGTGCGGACGGTGAGCGTCTCCTCCTCGCCGGGCACCGTCACGGCGAACTCGCCGCCGCCCAGGTGGGTCACGGCGTGGCCCTCGCGGGTGCGAAAGGCGGGCAGGCCGCCGCTGGCCGCGCCGGCATGCTGCAGGTCGGAGAGATCGCGGACGCTGACGAACACGTCGATGAAGTACTCGTTGCCGGCCTCGTCGAAGGCCAGGATGGTGCGTTCATGCTCGGACACGGCGACGCCTCGCTTCGGGAGATGTGCCGTCCAGTCTAGCCGTCCGCCGGCTCCCGAGGCGAGGGGGGAGCGCGTGTCGTGATCCCGCGACGCCCAGCGGGTATCCTCGTCGCCGTGGACACGCATCCCGGTCGGCCTCCCGCTGTCGAAGGGGGACCGATCGTTCGAAAGGAGTCGTAGCTTGCGTCTGGACTACCATGGGCTGCTGCCCGAAGCCGTCGGCTTCCTGCTGCTGCCGCGCTTCTCGATGATGGCCTTCTTCTCGGCCGTCGAGCCGCTGCGCATCGCCAACCGCATCGCGGCGCGACCGCTCTTCGACTGGCAACTGATCAGCGAGGACGGGGCCCCGGTCACCGCCTCCAACGGCATGACCCTGCTGGCCGATCGCGCCATCGGCGACGTGCACCACCTGCCGTCGCTGGCGGTGTGCAGCGGCTTCGGCCCGGAAGATACCCTGAGCCGCCCGCTGATGGCCTGGCTGCATCGCCTGGACCAGGCCGGCTGCGTGCTGGGTGGCCTCGACACCGGCGGCTTCCTGCTGGCCGAGGCGGGCCTGCTGGAGGGCGAGCGGGTCACCCTGCACTGGGAGAGCCTGCCGGCCTTCCAGGAGCGCTTCCCGGCCATCGAGACCTCCGACGAGCTCTTCGAGCTCGGCCAGCGGCGCTTCTCCTGCGCCGGCGGCACGGCGGCCATGGACATGGTGCTGGAGGTGATCGCCCGCCGGCACGGCTCGCGCCTGGCCATCGACGTCTCCGAGCAGCTGATCCACGAGCGGATCCGCACCCGGCGCGACCAGCAGCGCATGTCGCTGGCCCGGCGCCTGGGGGTGCACCACCGCCGGCTGGTCGAGGCGGTGGCGCTGATGGAGCGCCACCTCGAGACGCCGCTGCCGCTCGCCGAGGTGGCCAGCCGCAGCGGCGTGTCGCTGCGCCAGCTGCAGCGCCTCTTCGAGCAGCACCTCGACAGCACCCCCCGCGCCTGGTACCTCAAGCTGCGCCTCGAGCGCGCCCGCCACCTGCTCGTCGACACCGACATGGAGGTGCTCTCGGTGGGGCTGGCCTGCGGCTTCACCTCCGGCTCGAGCTTCGCCCGCGCCTTCAGGGCGCACTTCGGCGTCTCGCCGCGGGTGGCGCGCCGCCAGTGAGCGCGCCGGCGGGGGAAGGAACACGGGCCGGTGACGTGATGTCCCCTGGGGGACGGATGACCGACACCCGATCTGCAGGGGTTGCGTCGTGTCTAATATTTGAATAGGTTGTGTATAGCATTCGTAAAAGATGATGAATGCGCCACGTACCATTCACCGGATGAGAGGTACCCCCATGAAACGCATCACGATCACCGCATCAGCCCTGACGCTTGTGATGATGATGTCGGGCGCCGCCCTGGCGGAGCAGCATGAGGAGACCATGGCCGAGCCGACCGGCGTCGACTCCGCCAACCAGGTCAGCGACGGCACGGCCCAGGACGACGGCATGCTCGAGGACGATACGGTCGTCGAAGAGGGCGGCGTCGACAGCGCCAACGAGGTCGAGGTCGAGACCCCGGATGACGCCTCCCTGGACGACGACGAAGTCGCCCCGGATAGCGGCGTGGATGCGGCCAGCCAGGAGTAATCCTTCGGCACGCCCGCACTGACGATCACCCCCGGCCCGCCCGGGGGTGATTCATTTCTATCCCTCTGCTTTCTGGCGGTAACCCTCTCCGCTTCTCCTCAGCCTACGCTCGCCACATACTCGAGGGACTCCAGCGAGTCGGTGCCGGTGACGATCGCCTCCAGCTCGTCGCAGAAGGCGGTGAAGGCGTCGCTGGACGCGCCCGGCGTGCGGTGCAGCTCGATCTCGACGTACCCAAGCGCAGGCAGGCCCTCGTCGTCGCCGACGATGCGGCAGCCCTCGGGGATGCTGCGCGGCGTCTTCACCGTGACCGCGAGCCCGGCCTGGACCGGCAGGTTGATGCCGGTGGGCGACTGGCTGGAATAGCGCACGTCCCAGCGGCGCTCCGAGGCGCCCAGCGCCGCGAAGGCGTGGGCGCGAAAGGTACAGCCCTCGGGATTGAGCGCCAGCGGCAGGGTCTCCCAGTCGTCGATGGCGCGGTCCTCGGCCACCACCCAGACCATCTGCTCGCGCCCCAGCAGCCGGCCGGTGTGGGTAGGGCCGTGGCGCACCACCAGGGCGGCGTCGAGCAGCCCCTCCTGGAAGTCGTTGACCAGCGAGCCGCTGATGCCGCACATCACCTCCAGGCGCACCTCGGGGAAGCGCGCCGAGAAGCGCGGCAGCAGCTCGGGCAGGTAGGTGCTGGCCTGCTCCTCCGAGGTGCCCAGGCGAATCAGCTCGCCCTGGCGATCCACCCCCATTACCTGGCGCGCCTCGTCCTGCAGCTTGAGGATGTGCCGGGCGTAGGGCAGCAGGCGACCGCCCGGCGTGGTCAGCACCACGCTGCGGCTGGTGCGCTCGAAGAGCGTCTCGCCCATCTGATCCTCGAGTCGCTTGATCTGCAGGCTGACCGCCGACTGGGTGCGGTGCAGCACCTTGCCGGCGGCGCTGAAGCCTTCGCACTCGGCCACCGTGACGAAGGCGCGAAGCAGGTCGGTGTCCATGATCTATGAGCCCTTGCAATGCATTTTATCTGAACCATTCATTTCTATTATTAAACTCGGCTCACTACCCTGTCCAGACGTTATGAGTCAGGCAGGAGAACCGCCATGCAAGACGCCCTCATCCAGGAAGACGACGCCTCACTTCACGGCCTGATCGACCTGGAGCGCTACCCGATCCACGACCTCGACGGCGCGCGCGGCCGCGAGATGATCGCCGAGTGCCGCCGCCAGCTCGGCCACGACGGCTGCGTGGTGCTCAAGGGCTTCGTGCCGGAGGAGGCGCTGGCGCGGCTGGAGCGCGAGACCGAGCGGCTCTCGCCCGAGGCGCACTACAACCAGACCGAGACCAACCCCTACAACAGCGCCGGCGACCCGAGCCTGCCGGCGAGCCACCCCATGAACCGTTTCGACGACCGCACCAACGGCTTCGTCGCCGGCGATTGCATCGACGACGACACCATCATCCGCAAGGTCTACCAGCACGGCGGCTTCCAGCGCTTCATCGCCGGCGTGGTGGGGGAGGAGGAGATCCACCCCTACGCCGATCCGCTGGCGGGGCTCGTCATCAACGTGCTGCGCGAGGGCTGCCAGCACCCCTGGCATTACGACACCAACGAATTCATCGTCACCATGATGACCCGCCAGTCCCACGGCGGCGGACGCTTCGAGTACGCCCCCGGCATCCGCAGCCCCGAGGGCGAGAACTTCGACGAGGTCGAGCGGGTGATCGACGGCGACCGCTCGCGGCTCAAGTCGCTGGACCTTCAGCCCGGCGATCTGCAGATCTTCTTCGGTCGCTACTCGCTGCACCGGGTCACGCCGGTGGAGGGCGACAAGGAGCGCCACACGGTGATCTTCGCCTACGCCAAGGAGCCGGGCTTCATCGGTCGCCCCGAGCGTGCCCAGCGCATCTTCGGCCGCATGGCCCCGGTCCACGAGCGCCTGCTCGAGGAGGGCATGGAGCGCAGCGACGCCCTGGCCGATTGAGCCTGGCCGTCCCCTCCAACGCCCTCGACCCTTTCCAAGAAGAGACCCTGACATGAGCATCGTCGATTTCGAGAAGCTGACCGACCACGAGCCGGACAACATCCCGGTGATCCCCTCGGCCCCGATGGCCAACGGCGACAGCATCCCCACCGCCTTCGACCCGAAGCAGCTGCGGGCCGGGCGCCTGGCGCGCCTGCGCGCCATGATGGCCGAGCAGGGCTACGCCGCGGTGGTGCTGTTCGACCCTTACAACCAGCGCTACGCCACCGGCTCGCGCAACATGTTCGGCTACTTCCTGCGCAACTCCACGCGCTATATCTACGTGCCCCTCGACGGCCCGGTGATCCTCTTCGAGTACCCGGGCAGCGCCCACGTCTCGACCTGGCTCGAGACCATCGACGAGTCGCGCACCTCCAAGGTGGTCTGGTCGGCGGTCAACCAGCGCGACAACCTGTCGTCCGACCCCTTCGGCATCGAGATCGCCGAGCTGATCGAGGAGCACGGCTGCGGCAACAAGAAGATCGGCCTGGACCGCTGCGCGCTGAACCTGGCGCGCTCCCTGGAGGCCCAGGGCCTGGACGTCTACGACTGCATGCAGGACACCCTGCACTGCCGGCGCATCAAGACCCCGGAAGAGATCGCCTGCCTGGCCCAGTCCATGGCCGGCGCCGAGGCCGCCGTGGCCGAGGTGGAGGCCGCCATCAAGCCTGGCGTCACCGAGAACGACCTGTTCGCCACCATGTACGGCAACATCATCAAGCAGGGCGGCGAGTTCATCGAGACGCGCCTGCTCTCCTCGGGCCCGCGCACCAATCCCTGGTTCAACGAGGCGAGCGACCGGGTGATCCGCCCCGGCGAGCTGGTGGCGCTGGACACCGACACCATCGGCTGCCACGGCTACTACTCCGACTTCTCGCGCACCTTCCACGTCGGCCCGGGCAAGCCGAGCGCCTACCAGAAGAGCCTCTACCGCATGGCCTACGACCAGGTGCACCACAACATGGGCATCCTCAAGCCCGGCATGAGCTATCGCGAGATCGCCGAGAGCGCCTGGAAGATCCCCGAGCGCTTCCTCGATCGCCGCTACCCGTCGATCATCCACGGCGTGGGCATGCACGGCGAGACGCCGCTGGTCGCCCATCACATGGACTTCGACCGCTTCTCCAAGGACGGCATCCTCGAGCCCGGCATGGTGGTCTCAGTGGAGAGCTACATCGGTGAGGTCGGCGCCGCCGACGGCGTCAAGCTTGAGGAGGAGGTGCTGGTCACCGAGACCGGCATCGAGAAGCTCTCGCGCTACCCGTTCGACGAGGCACTGCTCGACCGGGAGGTCTGACGGCCCCGCCTGGCTCGATGAGCGCCGGGGACAAGGCGAAGCGAGGGTCTTTTGCCCTGGGTGAGGAGCACTGCTCCGAACGGGCTGGCCATGGATGGCCAGCACAGGACCTGCAAGCGGAGCAGGACGCGAGAGCGCCGCAGGGCAAAAGTAGCGCCCAGGGAAGGGTTTACAGCGCCCTCGCGATGGCCCGGCACCCCGGGGCTTGTCGCCGGCAAAGCTCATCGGCTCCGTAATGAAATACGTTCCAGGAAGACGCCACCGTGCGTCTTCCCGCTAATTCAAGAGAGACCCCATGACAGACGTGAACCACTGGATCGCCGGCGACCGCGTGGCCGGCGAGCGCAGGATCGACGTGTTCAATCCGACGACCGGCGAGGCGATCCGCCGCGTCGCCCTGGGCGACGTGGCCACCGTGGAGCGCGCCATCGCCGCCGCCCGCGAGGCGCTGCCGGCCTGGCGCGACCTGCCGCCGGCCAAGCGTGCCCAGGTGATGTTCCGCTTCAAGATGCTGCTCGAGCGCGACGCCGACGAGATCTGCCGCCTGGTCGCCGAGGAGCACGGCAAGGTGCTCGAGGACGCCATGGGCGAGCTCAAGCGCGGCATCGAGAACGTCGAGTACGCCTGCGGCGTGCCGGAGCTGCTCAAGGGCGAGTACTCCCATAACGCTGGCCCCGGCATCGACACCTGGTCCAACCACCAGCCGCTCGGCATCGTCGCCGGCATCACGCCGTTCAACTTCCCGGCCATGGTGCCGCTGTGGATGTACCCCATGGCCATCGCCTGCGGCAACGCCTTTATCCTCAAGCCCTCCGAGCAGGTGCCCTCGGCCGCCATCAAGATGGCCGAGCTGCTCGACGAGGCGGGCCTGCCGCGGGGCATCTTCAACGTGGTGCACGGCGACCGCGAGGCGGTCGAGGCGCTGATCGACGCCCCCGACGTGCGCGCGCTCTCCTTCGTCGGCTCCACCCCGGTGGCCAAGTCGATCTACCGCCGCGGGGCCGAGAACGGCAAGCGCGTCCAGGCCCTGGGCGGCGCCAAGAACCACGCCGTGGTGCTGCCCGACGCCGACCTCGACAACGCCGCCAGCACCCTGATCGGCGCCGCCTTCGGCAGCGCCGGCGAGCGCTGCATGGCGATCTCCGTGGCCGTCTGCGTGGGTGACGACACCGCCGATGCCCTGGTCGACCGGCTCGCCCTTGAGGCCCGCACGCTCAAGATCGGCCCCGGTACCGAGTGCGGCCTCGACATGGGCGCGCTGGTCAACGCCGCCCATCGCGACAAGGTCGCCGGCTACATCGAGCAGGGGGTGGCCGCCGGCGCGGAGCTGGTGGTCGACGGCCGCACGCATCCGCTGGTCGAGGGCTCGCCGGGCTACTTCCTCGGCGCCACCCTGTTCGACCGGGTGACCCCGGAGATGGGTATCTACCGCGACGAGATCTTCGGCCCGGTGCTCTGCGTGGTGCGCGTCGATACCTATGAGGAGGCCATCGCGCTGATCAACGCCCACCAGTACGGCAACGGCACCTGCGTGTTCACCCGTGACGGGGAGGCCGCGCGTCGCTTCGCCGATGCCATCGAGGTCGGCATGGTGGGCATCAACGTGCCGCTGCCGGTGCCGGTGGCCTTCCACAGCTTCGGCGGCTGGAAGGAGTCGCTGTTCGGCGATCTGCACGCCTACGGCCCCGACGCGGTGCGCTTCTACACTCGCCGCAAGGCCATCTCCCAGCGCTGGCCCGAGCGCAGCGCCCAGGAGAGCGCCCAGTTCAGCTTCCCCTCCTGAACGCGCTGACCGGCCTATAGCGGCCAAGTACCACGCCCGCCCCGGCAAGCCGGGGCGGGCGTTTTTATGTGCTTCAACTGGATGACGCACGGTCGTTTTCCGGTCGCTTCCCGGAAAGGCGCATGTTTTTCCGCGCCAAGGCACGCTAGATTAGGGGGCACTTAAACATTGAGCCCCCAGGGAAGGGGGCGTGGTCCACCCCGGATCACGGCGGCCAGGAAGGCGGTGCCCGCCAAGGCATTGCCCGGCGGTAGCGTGGGGCGGCATTTACAGAGGCGAGTTCGCAGGGGCTTTGTCCGGGCGCAGCTCATAACGGCAACTGCGTGAAAGACCGCAGGCTCGTTCGTCCTTGTTATGTGGCATGCACGATGATTGGCGTTATGTGGCCGAGCTATTGTTAATGACTTTTAAAATCAATGGCTTAGGAATATTTCGGTCTGCAAGATAATATTGTTATGCGCGCGCGCACGTTCAAGTTCTTATACGAGCACGCAGTCTAATCACTGTTATACGCATTCCATACATGGGAGTTAAATTGAAGTCTTTTATTTTAGAGTTGGTTAAATTGCTCAAAGGAACAATCATTGGAAAGGTAATTCTTACCCTTCTGGCTAGTGGAGTAAGTATTTTAGGATCTGCTCCTTTTTTCGATAAATATATTTCTGCAGCATTAAATAAATATTTATCCTTGGAAGCCTCAGACCCATCAGTTCCACTTGGGCTACTTTTAATATTTATCGCCGTTGCTCTAACTATCTGGGAGCGAATGAACCAAATTAAAATGGAGGCAGAAAAATTAATTTCTCCAAACAATAAAATAGAAAAACCGTTTGTTGATATTTGCAACAGAGGTATTTCGGTCAAAGAAATTGATGATCAAAAGGTCTTCTTTGATATCCCGTATTGTGCTGGCCCGAATGCTAATGCCTACCATGTGAAATTAGATAATGCACTTATCACCCCAAATGGGAATGACTTGATTTACAACTCTGGCTTCGGTGACCATTTTCCTGAAAACATAACTCTGACTAATGAGTTAGGAAAAGCAATGAATTATTCATTGCATCCTTTCTCGATCGAGTTAGCACTTCGATCTTATATCGTCGTAAAAGGGACATACAAAAATATTACTGATGATATGTATGATGTTTTTGATGTATTTAAGTTTAGTCACCCAGCAAATAGTTGGGTTCGAGCAATGGGTAAAGAGTTCGATAAAATTAAAAGCTTTGTTGAGTCTAGTGAAAAATGCGTATAACAAGTAAATCCAGGTGACGCCTGCGGCGCACCTGATTTAAGCGTTATGAGCCTCATTCGCTGGGTTAACATATTTGGAGCTGAATTCAGCGATGGCTTAAAACTATCCTCCGGGATTAAAAAGGATAGTCACCGCTAGTTTGAAGCTGGAAAAGTTGAAGGGATAGTCGAAAAATTTTATGCCTATATTGAAGAATATTATTAACGAAACGGAAGAATAGAAATGTCAAAACCGCTGAAAAAAGTACCGGCCAAGAAGAAGGCGGTGGAGCATAAATCAAAACACGAAAGCATATTAGGTAAACATCCCACTGGGAATAAATTTGGTGGCTTCACTACATTTACAGATTTAGTCACTGCTAAAAATATTGCGCATCGTGCCCTATTACTTCCTGACGAAAAGGTTGTCGATGCTGTTCAAGTGCTAAGGCCCGAGCTGATTGGGCATCACGCAAGCCCAGAAATGATAGCGCGAGACAACAGAAGGATTGCCTCGCTAAAAGAACTCGGCTATACCTTCGATGATGCTAATGTTCAGCGTTTTCCAACTCACTCAGATACACAGAAAGGCAACTTAACGGAAGTTTTTCTAGCTGAATATATTAGTGCTTCGTCTGGGGCTGATCTTCCAGTCTATCGATTAAGGCACAATCCAAACGTTGAGCAATCCATGAAGGGAGATGATGTCTTAGCATTTGACTTTCGGGGCAGAAGACCCCGAATAATAATCGGAGAAGCTAAATTCAGAGGTGTACCATCCAAAAAAGCCGTCGAAGAAATAATTAAGGGACTTAATAGTTCTTACCATGGAGGGTTGCCTGCTTCCCTACAGTTTGTAGCCGATCGATTATATGAATCTGGTCAGAATGCGTTAGCTGACCAAGTAGAAAGCTGCGCTCTGTATATGGCCAATGGAAACCTCGATCTAAATTATGCCGGGATACTTCTAAGCAATCAAAATAGTGCCAATCCAATAAATGCTCATGCAGATAGCAATATACGCGAACTCGTCATGATCTCATTGGCCATATCCAAACCCAACGAACTAGTTACTGCATGTTTTGACGGGATTGAGGAGGAAGCGCATGGCAATCCCTAGAGAAACCGCGCAAAGAATAATTGAAAGCTTTCAAGCCGATAGAACTTCAAACCTTTTTGCCCAATCAAATGCCAGCCACCTGCTATATGAAGTTGGAGAAATTCAAGACAACTTCCCTAACTTCGACCCATCCTTGCAAGATAAAGTGACTATATCGGCATACTCGATTTTGGCTGCTGCCATTAGCATTGCTGAAGAAGAATGGACTGATGACGCGATTAAGGCATTGGAGCTTGGTGCTGGTTTACTTGGAAACGTAAATCAACCCCATACAGAACAGAGCACATCAAGTGTCTTTCACGTTTTGATATCGGCAATGGCATTCTATGCCGCAGGCCAGTACTCTCGTGCTTTTGTAAGCATTAGAAAAATCGAGGCTAAATCTGATATAGCAGAAATCATCTCTGCTTTTATAAGAAAGAAACCTGAACAGGTAATTTTATTAACCAATAAATTTCTACTCGACGACCTTACAAGGTTTGAATCCCACCACGACATTCTTGATCACGCTGTTGCATTGATATGCTCACGAGCACTGAGCCTCACTCTAGAATATTTTGCATCAGGTGACGATAGAATTCCTGAAACCATAGATCAACTTCTTTCTAGTGGAGTCGAGTTGGCGTCAGATTATGACTCCCCCTCGCACTGGCTCATAATGCGCTTATTAAGGTTGATGCTGGCCGGAAATTTAGATGATTCGCTATGGTCCAGGCTAGTGCCCTTACTGTATGGCGATGAAGATATTATAAAAAAATATATACGCTTATTAGCTTTTGATAAGAACCGTATCACTGAATTGTGGACATCACAAATTGAAGCACTAGATCAAGCTCTCGACTCTGCGACTCCCGGTGCCGTAGTGAATATGCGCACTAGTGCTGGAAAAACCCGAGTGGCCGAACTTGCCATACTCCAAACATTGCTAGGTAACCCGGGGACCAAAGTTCTTTATTTGGCACCTTTCAGGTCGTTGGCAATCGAAATTGAGCAAACATTAAGCAAAACCTTTGACCCTCTAGGATTTCCCGTATCACATCTGTATGGCGGATTCAGGTTGAGCAGAGCGGATACCCAACTCGCTGAGTCATCGAGCATTACCATAGCTACTCCTGAAAAAAACCGTGCAATGTTGAGGGCGAGCCCTGAACTAATATCTCAAATTGGCCTAATAATCGTTGACGAAGGTCACCTGATAGGCGCTAACGAAAGGTATGTAAAAAATGAACTTTTTCTAGACCATCTTCGAGTACTTTCTAACAGGAATAATTCCAGAATTTTAATGCTTTCCGCTGTTCTTCCCAACTCAGACGATATTTCAAATTGGCTAACAAAAAATCCAGATAATGTCGCCAGATCAAACTGGAAGCCGTCCTCTGAAAGATTCGGCATATTGCAATGGCAAGGAAATAATGTTCGCATAGATTGGCGCGGCGAATATGAGTCATTTAACCCAAGATTCGTGCAACAAATAGAGTGCAATCGGCAATTTGATCATGTCACTGGAAGATGGAAAGGCAGACGAAAACCTTTTCCTTCAAACAAAGGAGAAGCTATTGCAGCTTCGGCAATACGCTTATGTGCCGTGGGGCCTGTGATGATTTTTTCAGCACGCGCTAACAGCATTCCAGGCCTTGCCTCCTCCACCTTAACTGCGATGGGAGAAGACGCCCCGAATCATAATTGGCCACAGCTCGAATGGGATTTATTTGAAGCCACATGCGTAGAAGACCTGGGAGAAGACGCCATAGAGCTTCACGCAGCACGTAAAGGCATTATCTGCCATAGCAACAGACTTCCCCCAGAGACCCGTCTCGCAATAGAGAGGTTGATGCGAAGTTTCGCGCCGAAGCTAGTTATTGCCTCAACTACTCTGGCACAAGGAGTAAACATTGGAATCTCATCTGTCATTGTTTCTACTCCTTTCAAGAGCAAAGATCCAATTGATCACCGAGACTTTTGGAACATATGCGGAAGGGCTGGCCGCGCGTTCGTAGATGGCGAAGGGAAAATTCTTTATGCGATCGACCGAACAAATGAAGATTGGAAAGTTCGAAAAGATCTTGCGTTAGCAAACTATTTTTTTAACCAGCAAAATAGCAACGAGGTACAGAGCGGCCTTCTTTTTGCTTTAAATCTATTGAAGCGCATCTCTGATGAACATCAACTCAATTTTGAACAACTCCTTGCCATGATTGCTGAGAATGATTTTACAACCCTTGAAGAGCAATCTCAGGAGGGATTCCATTACATTTTAGATCTTGTTGACGACAGCCTTTTAACGATCCAGGAAGACGAGATAATCAATCCAAACAACTTGCAGCCTGAACTATGGGTTGATGATTTTTTTCGGAATTCATTAGCTTCATTGCAGGCAAATGCAGATACAGGATTGGGCTCGGACGAACTGATTCAACTCTTAAGTACGCGAGCAAGCTATCTGATACGGTCTATCCCTGACAGGGCTCAAAGGAAGGCATATGGCTCATCAGGCCTACCAATATCTGTTGCGTCTAAGCTTTTTCTTGATATAGCCGCTTTTTCTACTCATGCACAGGCAGTGTCAATCTCAGAATACAGTATTGATTCGATACTTTCCTTTTTAAATTGGCTAGAAGATTGGTCGATACAAAACGCAAGTACTATTATTCAGGACGCACCATCCAAAGAATCGTTTAATAGTATAAGGTCTTTATGGCTGTCAGGAACCTCGATGCGTGAAATTACTTTACTCAATGACGGCGCCGATGAAATTTGCAAAGGAGTTTATGGATTCACTTTTCCTTGGCTAATACATGCAGCATCTCAACAGGTAAAAAGTATTGGCCTGGAAGAAGAATCAGACACCCTAAGCAATGTAGCGATCCTCGTCGAAATGGGACTACCTTCACTATTGGCTTGCTGGGTATTTCTATCTGGCATTAGATCTCGAAAGGCCTCAACTGAAATCGCCAATTCAGGTGTCGATTTAGGGAATAGCCTAAGACAAGTGCGTCTCCGCTTAAGAAGACCTGATATTTTAGAGGCCTTAAATAAAACTGTTAGCGATCATTCCAAGAATTGGTTAAGCCTGCATCGAATCAATCATGCATCAACTCCAGACAGACTAACTAAATTCAGAAGGTTTACTGTTAATGGGTTTGATGGAGAACCACCCGTTCTTCTACCTCGAAGCATTGAACAACGAGAGTATCTTTGCACTCCAGACGGGCGACAAAAACGGCTTGTTGGCTCTAATCACGAACTTCCATTTCGAGAAGTTGCAAATGATTACCGGGTTGCATTTGAAAGAAATAATGATGGGAGTTATGAAATAATTTTGAGAGACCCCCGTGCTCAACTAGAAGAGTAATCCTATTGATGAACTTGGAATCTCATAACAAGGCGCTGCTGTCGGACAAATTATCCGCTGCGCTCCAAATTTGCCGCAGAGCGCCGCGTTAGAAAAATCAATGGAGCCCCCATGGGTCTGATCATACTTCCCCTGCTGGCGGCGTGGCTGGCCTGCGCCGGGTACGCCGTCTTCCTGGGCTACTCGCTTTGGGCCGACGGCAAGCCGCTGCTCTATGTCGTCACCTTGCTCATAGTGGGCGTGCTGCTGGCGCTAGTGTACGCCTGCGTCGGCCTGTCGGGCTTCAAGACCCGGGAGGAGGTCTGGGCCTTCGAGATCCCCATGCACTTCCTGGTGAATAAAGCCGCCATCGCGATGTTCGTGCTGGCGGTGGCGATCTCCTTCCTGGCGCTGAACATGGCGGATTTCTCCCATACCGTCGCCGCCTGCTTCGTCGTGGCCTTCGCGCTCTCGGTCGGCACGGTGGCGGCGAGCCTCTATGCGGAGACTTTCGTGCGCCACCACGATATTCGCGTGACCTACTGACGATTTGGAAAAACCGGGCTAGGCGGGCGGCCCGACGCCGCCTCGCTCGCGCCGAGTCCTCGATTGCACCACCACGGGAGCCACCCGCATGTTTACCGGCCTCAGCGCCTTTCCCTTGACCCCGATGAACGAGCGCGGCCTGGACGAGCCCGCCTTCGTGCGCCTGATCGAGCGGCTGGTCGCCGCCAGGGTCGATGCCATCGGCGTGTTGGGTTCCACCGGCAACTACGCCTACCTGACCCGGGCCGAGCGGGCACGGGTGGTCCAACTCGCCGTGGCGCACGCCGGAGAGGTGCCGGTCATGGCGGGCATCGGCGCACTGCGCACCCGCGACGTGCTTGCGCTGGCCGACGATGCCCAAGCCGCTGGCGCGCGCGGGGTATTGCTGGCGCCGGTGTCCTACCAGAAGCTCACGGACGACGAGGTGTACGGGCTCTACGAGACGGTCACCCGGGCGCTCTCGGTGCCGCTCTGCGTCTACGACAACCCCGGCACCACGCGGTTTTCGTTCAGCGATGACCTGCATGGCGAGATCGCCAGGCTCCCCAACGTCGCCTCGATCAAGATCCCGGGCGTGCCGGCCGAGCCCGAGGCGGCGCGAGCACGGGTGGCGCGGCTTCGCGCGCGGCTGCCCGATCACGTAACGCTCGGTGTCAGCGGCGATGCCTTCGGCGCCACCGGCCTCAACGCCGGCTGCGAGGTCTGGTACTCGGTGATCGGCGGGCTCTTTCCCGCCACGGCGCTTGAGATCACCCGCGCGGCCCAGGCGGGGGATGCCGAGGAGGCGGCGCGGCTCTCGGCTCGGCTGCAGCCGCTGTGGGCGCTGTTCGCCGAGCAAGGCGGCAGCCTGCGGGTGATGGCGGCCGCCGCAGAGCTCTCGGGCCTCGTCGAGGCGCCGTGCCTGCCACTGCCGCTCAAGCCGCTGGGCGGTGCGGGGCGCCGGCGCCTCGCGGCGCTGCTCGAGGAGTGGCGTCTCGCCTGACGGATGGGCCCGGGAGGCCGCCGTGTCGCCCTGGTGCTTTTCGATGACGTTTTCCATGCCGCTCGCCGATCCGAAGCCGAGGCGGCGGTGGGGGCAGCGGCCTATTCTTGGGCTAGCCATGACGACGGCGGCGCCTCGTGGCCACCGGGTCGGCACCGGCCGACACAGTCGGATACCTTGCGGCGTCGCCGTCGGGACGTGGCGTTCGCGTCATACGCGTCAGAGGAGCGACAAGCGATGTCTACGCTGATCGTGTTTCACGAGGTCGAGGATGGCGAGCACTGGGCCAAGGCGTGGCAGGAGGGGCCGGGCAGCCGGCATGAGATGTTCGCCCGGATCGGGGTCTCCGCCCGCACCTTCAAGAATCCCGAGCACCCGAACTCGGTGGGGCTGATCCTCGAGGTGCCGGACATGGAGCGCTTCCAGGCCTTCATGGCCTCCGACGAGGCGCGGCAGGCCATGGAGGAGGATCGGCTGAAGGTCGATACCCTGCGGATGCTGGGCGAGTTCACGCCCTGATCCGCCCCGGCCGGGAGCGGCGCGAAGGGGGCAGGGCGAGAGAGAGTCCGTGGGGATGGGGCGCCAGGGTGCCTGGATGTTTGCCGCCCGGGTTGAATCCGTCGCCTTTGACCATCATGCAGTGAGGAGAGCGTCGCGGCTCGTGCCATGACGCTCGAGCATTTACCCGACACGTCGACAGAGGAGGTTGCCCCATGGCCTTTGCACCCTCGAGCATGCAGCTCACCAGCACTGCCTTCGCCCACCACGAGGCGATTCCCACCCGCCACACCGGGGAGGGAGAGAACGTGTCGCCGGCGCTGGCCTGGCGCGACGCCCCCGAGGGCACCAAGGGCTTCGCGGTGATCTGCCACGACCCGGACGCCCCGCTGGTGCAAAACGGCAGCTACGGCTTCGTGCACTGGCTGCTCTATAACCTGCCGGCCGACGTCACCGCGCTCGACGAGGCCACCACGGTGGGCACCGCCGGCGTCAACGATACCGGCAGCCTTGGCTATGGCGGCCCCATGCCGCCGGAAGGCCACGGCGTGCACCTCTACTACTTCTGGGTGCTGGCGCTGGATACGGTTACCGAGTTGCCCGAGGGGCTGACCCTGCCGGAGCTGCTGGAGAAGCTCGAGCCGCATCTGCTGGGCATGAACCGCCTGGTCGGCAGCTATCGCCGCGACTGATCGCCACGCCTAGCGACGCACCCGTCGCTCCCCCCAACGAAAACGCCACGGCTCAGCCGTGGCGTTTTTCGTTTCCGGGGCGATTGCGTGATCAGTCGCGCTTGCCGCTACCCGGCCAGGCCTTGCGGTCGACCTTACCGGCCAGCTTGGGGAACTGGTCGGGGTCGAAGCTCGGCTCCTGGCCGGCCTTGAGCTGGCGCTCGTAGTCGCGGAACAGCGCGAAGGCGACCGGCGAGAGCAGCAGGATGGCGACCAGGTTGATCAGCGCCATCAGGCCCATGGAGAGGTCGGCGAAGCTCCAGATCGGCTTGAGGCTCGCCACTGCACCGATCATCACCATGGCAAGCACCGCCAGGCGATAGATCAGGATCGCCAGCGCCGCGCGCTTGGGACCGGCCAGGTACTCGATGTTGGACTCGCCGTAGGAGTAGTTGGCGATCACCGAGGTGAAGGCGAACAGCAGGATCGCGATGGCGATGAACTGGCCGCCCCAGTCACCGACCTGCTGGGAGAGGGCGATCTGGGTGAGCTGGATGCCGTTGGCCTCGTCGCTCGCCAGCAGCTCGGGGCCTGCCATGATGATGATGGCGGCGGTGGCGGTGCAGATCACCAGGGTGTCGAGGAAGACGCCGAGCATCTGCACGAAGCCCTGGGCGGCCGGATGGTTCGGGTGCGTGGAGGCGGTGGCGGCCGCGTTCGGCGCCGAGCCCATGCCCGCCTCGTTGGAGAAGAGGCCGCGCTTGATGCCGTTCATGATCGCCTGGGCCACGGCGTAGCCCATGGCGCCGCCGGCGGCCTGTTCGAGGCCGAAGGCGCTCTTGATGATGGTCATGAACGCCGCCGGGAGCTCCGAGGCGTTGAGCATCACCACCACCACGGCCAGCAGCAGGTAGAGGACCGCCATCAGCGGCACCACGAGCTCGGCGACCCGGGCGATGGACTTGAGGCCGCCGAAGATGATCGGCGCCACCACCACGACCAGCGCCAAGCCGACGCTCCATGTGGGCAGCGCGAAGGCCTCCTGCATGGCCTGGGCGATGGAGTTGGACTGCACGCTGTTGAAGGCGAGGCCGAAGGCGATGATCAGGCAGACCGAGAAGGCCACCGCCAGCCAGCGCGAGCCGAGGCCGCGCTCGATGTAGCGCGCCGGGCCGCCGCGGTAGGTGCGGTCGCCGTGGTCGACCTTGTAGGCCTGGGCCAGGGTCGACTCGATGAAGCTGGTGGCCATGCCGACCAGTGCCGTCATCCACATCCAGAAGATGGCGCCGGGGCCGCCGAAGTAGATGGCCACGGCCACGCCGGCCAGGTTACCGGTGCCGACCCGGGCCGCGAGGCTCGTCGAGAGCGCCTGGAAGGAGGAGATGCCGCCATCGGCCTCCCGGGAGTGGCGCAGCAGCTTGAACATGTGCCCGAAGTACCGGAACTGGATGCCGCGGGTCATGACGGTGAAGTAGAGGCCGGCGCCGATCAGCAGGTAGATCAGCAGGCTGCCCCAGATCAGGCCGTTACCGGCGGCCACGAAGTCCGTGAAGAACGAGGGGAGGGTGAGGTCCATGGTGTTGTGATTGCCCGTATGCGCTATGAATTCGGGGCGTCATTCTTCATGAATGGGCAGAAATGGCAAGGATCACTGAAAATATCGTTATTCGCGTAGAGATCTTCCGTCTATCGTCGGGTAACAGCAGGTTGTTGCTGCCGAAGGGGGCTTCGGTGTTCGTTGAGGCCCGGGGGCGAGCGCACGAACGGCCTGTCGCCGCGTGCGGCGCGATGCTTGGCGTGGGCAGCAGGCGTGAGGCGAATGAGCGCGCAGGGGGCGCGAAACGGGGAAGTCGAGCAGGAGGAACTCGCAAGGCGGAGCCTGGTGCCGGGGCGGCGGACGTGCGTGAGGAGAGGAGCGTCAGGAGAGGACGAGACGAGCGAGGGAGCACGACTCGCGCCGCCGGGGGCAGCGCGAGCGGCGATCAGGCGTAGGTGTTGATCTGGGTGCCCACGCTGCCGTCACCGGCGAGCTGCGGGCCCACGGATGCCGATTCGAGCAGCGCCGTGACCTGCTGCTCCTGGGTGTCCAGGGCCTCCTTGAAGATCTTCATCTGGGCCTGCTGGGCGGTCTGCGCCTGCGACAGCGCCATGGACTGCGCGACGACGTTGTTGACCGATGTGTCCATCCGACATTCCTATATGAGTGGGTTGCGCTACTACGCTAGCAGCTTCCCACCCGGGCCGAAAGTCATCGCGCCACCGCCGCGCCGACGGCTCAGCGATAGCCGGCCATCAGGTCGCGCACCAGCGGGGTATCGGCGTCGCGATGGGTGGGCAGCTCGAAGCGGGCCCGGGCGATGGCGGTACGCGAGAGCCTCGCCTCGATCAGCATCTCGCGATCCTCGGCCTGGGCGAGGATCTCGCCGCGCGGGCCGAGGATGCGCGAGCCGCCCCAGAAGTGGCTCTCGCCCTCGGGCCCGTAGCGGTTGGCCATGATCACCGGGGTGCCGTAGGTCATGGCGTAGAAGTGCAGGTTGACCGCCCAGTTCTGCTCATTGGAGAAGTCCTCGCTGACGATGCCGGAGGCCGAGTTGATCGGCGCGCAGAGCACCGTGGGGCGCGCCAGCAGCGCGGCATGCACCAGCCCCGGGTTCCAGAGATCGGCGCAGATCAGCGAGGTCGCCGACCAGCCCGGCCGCACGCTGCCCTGGGTGAGCTCGCTGCCGTGGGTGAAGAGCTTGCCCTCCTCGAGACCGCCGTAGGTGGGCAGGTTGAGCTTGCGGTGCACCGCCTGCAGCTCGCCGTGCTGGAGGATCGCCAGGGCGTTGTAGTACTCGCCGGGGCTCGCCTCCTCGACGAAGCCGACCACCGTCTGCATCTCGCCGGCCTCCCGGGCGAGGTCGGTCAGCCGCGGGTCCTGGGCGGGACAGGCCAGCTCGATCACCTGGTTGCCGAGGCTGTAGCCGGTCAGCGAGAGCTCCGGGAACACCAGCAGCTCCAGCCCCGCCCGGCGGGCCTGGGCGATCATCTCGCGGTGACGCTCGAGGTTGGCATCGACATCGCCCAGGGTGGCGTTGATCTGGGCGGCGCCGACACGCAGGTGGTCCTGAAAGTGCATGGGGGTGTCTCGCTGTCGTGAGGAGGTGGAACGGTGGCAGGCGTGACGGGCTGCTGGCGCTCGCCCGGCCGTGGGCGCGGATCATCGCACCGCTCCGCAGACGCATCAAGGCGGGCGGCGCCCTAGCGCAGGAAGGCCGCCCGCGGGCGGCCTTCGGTCGTCAAGCGCTGCGATCGTGTCGCGATCAGAGCAGGTCATGCTCCTCGAGGAAGTTCTCGGCGACGCGCTCGATGGTCACCTTCTCGACGTCGACCTGGGCGTTGAGGCTCGACATGGTCTCATCGTCCAGCAGGCCGGAGAGAGTGTTCATCTGCTCGGCGAGCTCGGGGTTGGCCTCGAGGGTCTCCTCGCGTACCACCGGGGTCAGGGCGTAGGCCGGGAAGTAGTTCTGGTCGTCTTCCAGCACGCGGAAGTCGAAGGCCGGGATGCGGCCGTCGGTGGCGAACACCAGACCGACCTCGACCTGGCCGTCGCGCAGCGCCTGATAGACCAGGCCGGAGTCCATGCGCTTGACGTCGGCGCGGCCGACGCGGAAGTCGTAGGCCTGCTGCAGCGGGCGCCAGCCGTCCTCGCGGGCGTAGAACTCGGCGTTCAGGGCGAAGGTCAGCTCCTCGCCGTCGTTGACCGCCTGGGCCAGGTCGGAGAGGGTCGCGATGCCGCGCTCCTCGGCGTCGTCCTCGCGCATGGCCAGGGCGTAGGTGTTGTTGGCCTCGGAGGGCTCGAGCCACACCAGGCCCTTCTCGGCGTCGAGCTCCTTGACCCGCGAGTAGGTCTCTTCCGGCGACAGGCGCTCGGTGACGTCGTTGTAGTTGATCAGCGAGGTGCCGGTGTACTCCCAGTAGAGATCGATCTGGCCGTTCTCCTGGGCTTGGCGGAGCACCGCGGAGCCCATGCCGGAGCGCTTCTCGACGTCATAGCCCAGGGCGTCGAGGTACTGGCTGGTCATGCTGGCCAGTATCTGCTGTTCGGTGAAGTTCTTGCCGCCCACCACGATCTCGTTGGCCTGGGCGGTGGTCAGGCTGCCGGCCAGGGCCGCGCCGGTGAGCAGGGTCATCAGAGTCTTCATGGAGTCGCTCCTTGTTGTGATTACCGGGTCGTTGTGTGCCGGCCCCGTCGAGCCGGCAGGGTGAATCGTGCGGTGTCGATGCGGCGCTCGCGCCGGGCGGGTCAGGCCCGGCCCGGGTTCACGCCCCGCGGCACCACCAGGAAGGCGGTGACGGCGATGAGCATGTCGACCACGACCGCCAGCAGCGCCGTCGGGATGGCGCCGGAGAGCATCATCACCGGGTCGTAGAGGTCGATGCCGGTGAAGATCAGCTCGCCGAGGCCCCCGGCGCCGATCAGGAAGGCCAGCGGCACGGTGCCGACGTTGATCGCCAGGGCGGTGCGGATTCCGGCGAAGATCACGTAGAGGGCGTTGGGCAGCTCGACCTTCAGCAGGCGCTGGCCGGGCGACATGCCGATGCCCGCCGCGGCCTCCATGAGCGCCGGCGAGACGCCCTTGAGGCCAGTGTAGGTGTTGCGGGTGATCGGCAGCAGCGTCGCCACGAAGAGGCCGAACACGGCCGGCACGGTACCGATGCCCAGGAAGCTCATCGACAGCGCCAGCACCGCCAGCGTCGGGATGGTGGTGCCCACGTTGAGCACCTGCATGGCGGATTCGGCGACCCTGGCCATGCTGGGGCGCGACAGCAGGATGCCCAGCGGGATGGCGACGAGGATCGCGAGGCTACCGGAGACGGCGGTCAGCCACAGGTGCTGCACCGCCAGGTACTGGATGTCCGGGAGGTAGAAGATGAAGTCGTCGATCACGCCGCTGGACTGGCTCCAGACCCCGGCCACGAAGACCGCGACGAGCACCAGCAGGCGCATCGCGCCCGAGAGGTTCAGCGTCGGCATGGGCTTACTCCTCGCTGGCCGATGATGACGGTGACGCCTCGCCGGCCCCGGAATGGGCGCGGTAACGCGACCCCAGGTGATGGGTGATCGCCCGCTGGGTGATCTGGCCGACGATGCGGCCGTCGTCGTCGACGCAGGGCACCCAGGTCATGTCGTTGGAGAACATCAGCGAGGCGACCTTGCGCAGGTCGTCGTCGAGGTTCACTACCACCGGCACGCTCTGGAAGTGGTCCCGGCAGTGGCCCTTGGTGGTGCGCGCCACGGCGGCGTTGATGATGCCCACCGGCTGGCGCTTGGCGTTCACCATCACGATGCTGGTCTGGTAGCCGTAGTCGTCGATGCGCTGGAGGGCCGTCTCCAGGGTGTCGTCGGGGCGTACCAGGCCGATCTCGTCGCTCGCCAGGTCGCGCACCTTGACCAGGTTGAGGCGCTTCAGCGCCCGGTCCTCGCCGAGGAAGGACTCGACGAACTCGTTCTTTGGCGCGGCCAGCAGCTCGTCGGGCTCGGAGTACTGCACCAGCTTGCCGGCGCGGAAGATGGCGATGCGATCGCCCATCTTGATCGCCTCGTCGATGTCGTGGCTGACGAACATGATGGTCTTCTTGAGCTCCTGCTGCATCTTCAGGAACTCGTCCTGGATCACCGCGCGGTTGATCGGGTCGATGGCGCCGAAGGGCTCGTCCATCAGCATCACGGGCGGGTCGGCGGCCAGCGCCCGGGCCACGCCGATGCGCTGCTGCTGCCCGCCGGAGAGCTCGCTCGGGTAGCGCTTGAGGAAGGCGTCGGGCTCCAGCGCGATCATGCGCATCATCTCCCGGGCGCGCTCCTTGTACTTCGCCTTGTCCCAGCCGAGCAGCTTGGGCACGACGGTGATGTTCTCCTCGATGGTCATGTTGGGGAACAGGCCGATCTGCTGGATCACGTAGCCGATGCTGCGGCGCAGGTCCTGGGTATCGAGGCTGGTGGTGTCCTCGCCGTTGATGAACACCTTGCCGGAGGTCGGGCGGATGATGCGGTTGATCATCTTCAGGGTGGTGGTCTTGCCGCAGCCGGAGGGGCCGAGCAGGATGCAGATCTCGCCGCTGGGGACCTCCATGCTGATGTGGTCGGCGGCGGTCACGGCACCCTTGGGCGTGTCGAAGACCTTGGTCAGGTTATCGAGTCGAATCATGTGGCGGTCCTTGTCTGGGCGGCCTCGTCGGGGCGGCCGTCTTGTCGGGTCGTCAGCGGATCGGGCGGGCAGAGCGTGGCGCGGGCGACGGTTCAGGCCGTGGCGGCGGCGCGCTCCATGCCCTTGGGCGTCAGGCGCTTCTGCAGGGCCAGCAGCGAGTAGTCGACGATGATCGCCAGCACGCTGACGGCCACGGCGCCGATGATCAGCTGGCGCGGATCGGACTGGGAGATGCCGCGACTGATGAAGGTGCCCAGGCCCCCGGCGCCGATGTAGGCGGCGATCGCCATCACGCCGATGTTGAGCACCACGGCGGTGCGCACGCCGGCCATGATCACCGGCACGGCGAGCGGGATCTCGACCATGCGCAGGCGCTGGTTGGGGCTCATGCCGATGCCGCGGGCGGCCTCGCGCAGGGCCGGGTCGACGTTGTTGATCGCCGTGTAGGTGTTGCGGATGATCGGCAGCTGCGAGTAGAGCAGCACCGCGATGACCGCCGGCAGATATCCGATGCCCTGGCCGATCAGTGAGAGGATCGGGATCATGATCCCGAACAGCGCGATGGAGGGGATGGTCACGATGATCGAGGCGATGTAGAGCACGATCTGGGCGGCGCGCTCGTTCTTGGTGATGGCGATGCCGATCGGTACCCCGGTCAGGGTGGCGATGCCGACGGCCACGCCCACCAGCGAGATGTGCTCGACCGTTCGGGTCAACAAGAGCTCCAGGTTGTCCAGAGCGTACTGAAACAGTTCCAAACGACGTCTCCTTTATTCTTTGCTTCTCTATCTTGCCGTGATTTCTTGCCGCTAGGCGTTACCTCCGTTGCCGACGCGTGCCGGGGAGGGGACGGTCGGGGAGTCAGGCGGTACCGCGCCCGAACGCGGTCAGGGGTGCAGGCGCGAAAGCCGGCGTAGCGTATCAGAGTCACATAGCTCGTTGTTATTAATATAAATGACGATCCAAAATGCCAATTATTGGCGATGGTGATGCAGCGCCGGAATGGGCGGGTCTGGCCTGAGAATAGGGGCCAGGCTGCCATCCGGCTAGCCGGGCGGCCGCCGAGGAGCGGGGCGTCGTGAAGGCCCCTCGAGAGGGTGGGGAGAGTACGGGGGCCGCCGGGCGCGATTCTGGCTAACGAGTCTGGAAGGCGACCCGGGTGCCGTGGGCCAGCACGCTCTGCGGGTCGCTCGGGGTGTCGGGCAGGCCGATCATCTCGTCGGTGACCTCGGCCCAGGTCAGCACGCCATGGGTGAGGCCCAGTGGCAGCAGCGCCCGGCTCACCCACTGGGTGCCGGTGAAGCGCCGGGCCTGGTCGTCGGCGTTGACCAGCTGGCTGATGCCATGGGCATGGTGCAGGCGCACCAGGTAGTAACCCTGGTCGATCGACTGCACCTCGACGATGGGCGCCTCGTCGGTCGAGGCCCGGCCGGTCTGCAGCCAGTCGCCGAGGGCCTCGAGGGTCACGCGGTCAGGCAGGGGAGCGGTGCTTGCCGGCATGCGGGTCTCCTGGGCGGCGGGGGTGGCAAGCAAAACTTATATCCGGCGAGCATTATGTACAAGGCTTGGGGTACTCCCAGCGATAGGCGCACCGGCGATCGTCCTGAGGCGACGCGCGCAGAGCATGACGCAGCTGTCCCTCCTTCCGTCTGATATCCCGGGCCCCGGCTGACGCCAGCCTGGGGCTCTCTGTTACCGTGGGCGAGGCGGCTATCGGTATCCCCGGCTCTGCGGTAGGTTGATCGAGGGTCAGAGGGCCGGTGATGGCGCTTCCGCCCATGCCTGCTGCGCTCGCGTGCGGCAGTTTGCCTATGCAACCAGACGGTGAGGGGGTCATGGTGATCAACACCAACAACCATATCGAGCAGCCGCGGGCGTGCATCGCGCGCAGGGAGGCGGTCGCATGAGGTCACCTTCCAGCACGGAATTCGCGCTGCTTGGCGCGGCGCTGATCGCGATCAGCTACGGCCTTGCGCGTTTCGCCTTCGGCCTGTTCGTCCCCCCGATTCGCGAGGAACTCGGCCTCACGCCGACGGTGATCGGTATCATCGGCTCGCTGCCGCTGATCAGTTTCCTGCTGGCCACGCTGATCGCGCCTCTCGTCACCCATCTTTTTGGTGCCCGTAACGCGGCGGTGCTCTCCGGGGCGTTCGGCGTTGCCGGCCTGGGGCTGATCAGCCAGGCGCCCGGCGCGCTGCTGCTCGGGATCGGGGTGTTCGCCTGCGGCATCTGCACCGGCCTGATGATGCCGGCGCTCACGGCCGCCATGCAGGCACTGGTGAAACGCTCGCTTCACGGGCGCGTCAGCTCGGTCATGAATGCCGGGACCAGCATCGGCGTGATCGTGGCCGTGCCGACGGTGCTGTTCATGGTCGGCGCCTGGCGTCTCGCGTACATCTCCTTTGCCCTCCTGGCGGGTGCCGGGGTGGTCGCCGCCTGGCTCTTCCTGCCCTCGGTGTCGCGGATCACGCCGGCCAACGCGGCGCCGCCGCCGCCGATCAGTGAGCTGCCCTGGTCGCGCCTGATCCGGCTCACATTGTTCGCCTTCGTGATGGGCTTCGTCTCCGCCGCCTACTGGATCTTCGCCCCCGACCTTGTGGTCACCCTCGGGGGCCTGACGTCCGGCGCCACCGGGTGGCTGTGGCTGGCGGTGGGCATCGCCGGCCTGGGCGGGGCCGTGGTGGCTGATCTCGCCGATCGCAACAATCCCCCCATCACGCATTCGCTGATGCTGATGATGCTCTCCGCGAGCCTGGCGCTGCTCGCCGCCAGCCCCGGTCAGACCTGGCTGGCGGCCTTTTCGGCGCTGGTCTTCGGCCTGGCCTACATGAGCCTGACGGGACTCTACCTGATGACCGGCATCCGCCTGCTGCCGGGCCGGTTGGCGGTGGGGCCGGTACTGCCCTTCATGGCGGTCTCGCTGGGGCAGGCGACCGGCTCGCCGGTCGTCGGCTCGCTGGTGAACAACTTCGGCTATGCCACTGCCTTTGCCATGTTCTCCGCGCTGGGCATCCTCTTCGCCATCCTTTCGCCGTTCTACCCGGGCTACATCGCCCAGGCCGAGGAGGAAGAGGCCGAGGAGGAGTCCGGTCTCCAGGCGGCCTACGACTACCAGCTTCAGGACGAGCAGGGGGAGCCGCTCCACCCCGCGGCGGACCTGGCGGAAGAAGCGCAGGAGGCCGAAGCCGCAGCCGCCGAGAAAGATGCCAAGGCCGAGGAAGAGACTGGGGAAAAGGCGAGGGCCGAAAAAGAGGCGAAGGTGGAGGAAGTCGCTGAAGCGGACCAGGACGCTAGAGCCTCCGCCTCCCTGAAGCCCAGCAACAAGGGCGTTACCTGAATCGGGTCTGAAGAGGCCGCCCCCCCGGGCGCTTCTTTTCGAGACGCCCGGGGGGCGTAGGCTTGCGGAGAGAGCGCCCGCGTGGGGCGATGGGACACCCGGGCGAGTCCTGACTCGTGCGTTTACGCCTCGCGGTTTCCGTTAAATATCGCCCCGATTCATTCCCTCGTTGCCCGGGGCATTCATGGTAGGTTCGGCGTATCGATATGCCGACAAAGCCTGACCGTGAGCCCCGCCATGCTGCCACCCGTTCCCGACAATGACGCCGCCCGCCTGGCCGCCCTGGCGGCGCTGGGCGTGCTCGATTCCGCGCCCGATGCGGGCTTCGACCAACTGGTCGAGCTGGCGCAGGAACTCTTCGAGGTGCCCATCGCGCTGGTTTCTCTGGTCGCCGAGGACCGGCAGTGGTTCAAGGCCTGCGTCGGGCTGGACGTGCGCGAGACCTCGCGGGAGGTCTCCTTCTGTGGCCACGCGGTCGCCGCGGCCCAGCCGCTGGTGGTGCCGGATGCCGTCGAGGACGCCCGCTTCCGGGACAATCCCCTGGTGACCGGCGAGCCCGGCATCCGCTTCTACGCCGGGCACCCGCTGCTGCCGGACCGGGAGCATGCCGTGGGCACGCTCTGCCTGATCGATACCCGGCCGCGGGAGTTCTCCGAGCGCGAGCGGCGCCTGCTGGCCCGCCTGGCGAGCCAGGCTGAGGCCCTGTTGCGCAAGCACCGGCTGCGGATGACACAGGAGGCCCAGCAGCACGAGCTGGTGACGCTCAATCAGCGCCTCTCCGAGGCCGGTGATCGGCTGGCCAAGGAGCGCCAGCTGCTGCGTGCCGTGCTGGACGGCAGTCGCGACCCGATCTACGCCCGCAGCCGCCGCGGACGCTACCTGGCGGCCAATACCGCCTGCCTGTCGCTGCTGGAGGGCACCACCGGCGCGCCGCTCGACGACGACGCGCCGCGGCTGCCCGTCGAGCTGCAGTCGTTCCTCGATGCGGCGGAGGCCGAGGTGATGGCCAGCGGCGTTCCGCAGCGGGTCTCGCTGCCCCCCCTGCAGGGGCGCCACCACGACCTGCAGCTCGGGCCGCTGAAGGACGACGACGGCGTCATCCGCGGCGTGGTGGGCGTGGCCCGGGACACCACCGAGGCGGTGCGCCAGGCGAGCCTGATTCGCGTGCTGCACCGCGGGATCACCGACTACCAGGCGCTGATGTCGGGCCACCGGCTGTGGGATTTCCTGATGGAGGCGCTGCGCGAGCTCACCGACAGCGACTACGCCCTGATCGGCGAGGTGATCGAGGACGCGGGCGTACCGGCGTTGAAGATTCACGCCATCACCGACCTCTCCTGGAACGAGGAGTCGCGGCTGCTGATGGAGCGACTGCGCAGCGGCGACATGACGCTCTCCAACCCCGCGTCGCTGCTCGGCCGGGTGTTCGCCCACGGCGAGGTGGTGATGACCGATGACCTGGATGGCCATCCGCACCGCAGCGGTTTCCCGCCCGGACACCCGCCGCTTCACAACTACCTGGGGGTGCCGATCTTCGATGGCCGGCGCCTGATCGGGATGTTCGCCATCGCCAATGGCCGTCGCCGCTATGACCAGGCCCTGCTGGAGTGGCTGCAGCCCTTCACGGCAACCTGCGCCCTGCTGATCAACCTCTATCGGCAGATGGCCGAGCGTGAGGGCTACATCGAGGCGCTCTCCGAGGCGCGGGACAGCGCCGACCGGGCCAATCGCGCCAAGAGCGAGTTCCTCTCGTCGATGAGCCACGAGCTGCGCACGCCCCTGAACGCCATCCTTGGCTTCGCCCAGCTGCTGGCAAGCGGCAAGCGCCATCCGCTGGAGGCGCGCCAGCAGCGCCAGGTCGCCCAGATCGCCCGCAGTGGCCAGCACCTGCTGGAGCTGATCAACCAGATCCTGGACCTGGCCCGGGTCGAGGCCGGGCAGCTGAGCCTCTCCATGGAGGCGATCTCGCTGGTCGATGTGGCCGAGGACGCGGCCGGCGCCCTGGAGGCGACGGCCCTGGCCCACGAGGTGACGATCGAGCAGCGGGTCGGCGGGCCGCTGCCGGCGGTTCACGCCGACTACACGCGGCTCAAGCAGGTGCTCCTCAACCTGCTCAGCAACGCCATCAAGTACAATCGCCCGGGCGGCTGGGTGCGCCTGGAGGCCGCCCCGGAGGGAGAGCACCTTCGCTTCACCGTGCGCGACAGCGGCCAGGGGATCCGCGACGAGGACCTGGCGCGGCTCTTCCAGCCCTTCCAGCGCCTGGGGGCGGAGCACCAGGGCATCGAGGGCACCGGCATCGGCCTCGCCATCACCCGTCAGCTGCTCGAGGCGATGGGCGCCACGATCGAGGTCGAGAGCGTGGCGGGGAAGGGCAGCGCCTTCCACTGCCGCCTGGCGCTGGCCGGGGTCGATCGGCCGGACACGCGCCGCACCGAGCCGCCGTGCACCGCCGCACCGGACGAGGTGGCGGCGCGCGTCGTCTACATCGAGGACAACCCTGCCAACCAGCGCCTGATGGAGGATGTCTTCGCGCAGTGGCCGGCCTGCGAGCTGCGCATCTACCCCAGCGCCGAGCTCGCCCTGCCGCCGATCGAGGCGCGCCCCCCGGACCTGGTGCTGATGGATCTGAACCTGACGGGCATGAGCGGCTACGAGGCCCTGGAGCGGCTACAACGGCTGCCGCAGCCACTGCCGGTGATCGCGCTCTCCGCCAATGCCATGCCGGGCGACATCAAGCGCGGTCTGGCGGCGGGATTCGATGACTACCTGACCAAGCCCCTCGACCTGGCCTCGTTCTGGTCGACCCTCGCCCGCCACCTCTCTTCACTGGAAGGAAACCCGGATGCCTTCTGATCCCGCCCTCTACCACAAGCGGCTGCTGGTCGTGGACGACCATGCGGTCAACGTCGAACTGCTTCAGGACCTGCTGGAGGATTACGGCTACCAGGACGTCGCCGGCCTCACCGACCCGCGGGAGGTGCTGGCGCACTGCCGCACGCAGGTGCCGGACCTGCTGCTGCTGGATGTCCGCATGCCCCACCTGGATGGCTACGGGGTGCTCGAGGCCCTGCAGGGAGCCTTTGGCGTCGAGGCGCCGCCGACCATCGTGTTGACCGCCCAGGTCGACGACGAGACCCGTCGGCGGGCCCTGGCCATGGGGGTACGCGACTTCCTGACCAAGCCGTTCGATCACGAGGAGGTGCTGGCGCGGATTCACAATGCCCTGCGCGACCAGAGCCGCTATCAGTGGCGCCGCGAGCAGGCGAGTACCCTGGAGCGGCTGGTGGCCGAGCGCACGGAGGCGCTGGAGCGGCTTTCCTGCACCGACCCGGTGACCAGCCTGCCGAACCGGCGCGGACTCACCGCGTCCCTCGGGGAGTGGCAGCGGGAGGGCAGCGAGGCGGGGGCGCTCTTCATCGTGCTGGAGGGGATCGACGCCATCATGCGCTACCAGGGGCATCGGGTGACCGAGGCCTTCCTGAACGAGCTGGCCCATCGCCTGGTGGCCGCCCTGCCGGAGCAGGGCGTGATCGGGGTCTGGGGCAGTCATGAGCTGTTGCTGATCCAGCCCCGGGCCTCGATCGCCGAGCTCGAGCACCTGGCGGCTCGCGTGCGCGGGGTGCTCAAGCGTCCCCTGGCGGTCTGCGGCGTGCGGCTGTGGGTCGATGGCCGGATCGGCGTCGCCGGCGGACGCGGGCTGGAGCCGGAGCGACTGGTGCACATGGCGGCGCTGGCGGTGCCCCACGCGCGACAGGGGGAGGCCATCCAGGCCTACACCCCGGCGCTGGAGGCCCATGAGCAGCGGCGCATGCAGCTGCGCCAGGCGCTGCCCCAGGCCTGCGAGCGCGGCGACACTTCGCTTCACTACCAGCCCAAGGTAGCGCTCGCCACCGGGAGCATCTGTGGTGCCGAGGTGCTGCTGCGCTGGACGGACCCGGTGCTCGGAACGGTCTCGCCGGCCGAGTTCATCCCGATGGCCGAGGCGAGCGGCGACATCCTGGCATTGGGCGCCTGGGTGCTGGAGTCCGCCCTCGCCACCCTGAGCCGCTGGCGGCGCGAGGGGCACGTCGCGCGCTCCTTCAGCCTTGCCGTGAACGTCTCCGCCCATCAGCTCTGCCAGCCGGGCTTCGTCACACAAGTGACGGCGGCCCTGGCGCGACACGACCTGCCCCCTGCGGCGCTGGAGGTGGAGGTGACCGAGTCCGCCGTGATGACCGACCTGGAGGCGGCCACGGGGCAGCTCCAGCAGTTGGCGGACCTGGGGGTCAACATCGCGATCGACGATTTCGGCACCGGCCACTCGTCCCTCGCCTACCTGCGGCGTATGCCGGTGAATACCATCAAGATCGATCGCAGTTTCCTGACCCACCTGCTGGAGGATGCCGAGAGCCATCGGCTGGTCGAGTCGATCGTCGCCATGGCCCATGGGCTCGGCTGCCGGGTGGTCGCCGAGGGGATCGAGGCACCGGAGCAGGCGGCCAGCCTGGCGGCCATGGGCTGCGAAATGGGCCAGGGTTTCTGGTTCGCATGCCCCCAGCCCGCCGAGGCCTTCCTGACCGTGCTCGACGCCTGCCGCTGAGGACCGGGAGCCGTCAGAGCTCCCGGATGGCCTCGGAGACGCTCTGCGCGCCGGCGCGTATCTCCCGGATCACGTCCTGGGTGGCGCGGACCCGCTGCTGGTTGACCCGGCTGTGCTCGACCACGTCGAGGATCTTACGATTGGCCAGCCCGATGCGCGCGTTGTTGTCGTTGAGCACGCGGGTGATCTCGTCGGCGGCGCGGGTCGACCCTTGGGAGAGCTCCCTTACCTCCTTGGCCACCACGGCGAAGCCGCGGCCGTGCTCGCCGGCTCGGGCGGCCTCTACGGCCGCATTGAGCGCCAGCAGGTTGGTCTGCTGGGCGATGCGCGAGATCGCGTCGGTGATGCCGTTGATGGTCCGCACCTGCTCCTGGAGCGCCGAGATGATCTCCTGGGTGGCACGGATCTCCTCGTCGGCCTGGCGCGTCGAGTCGACGGCCTCCTCGAGCTGGGTCAGGCCGTCGGCGGCGATGGTTTCGGTCTGCCGGGCGCTTGCCCGGGCGGACTCCACGGTCTGGCGGGCCGCCGCCTCCGCCTGGATGGCGGGGGTGATGTCAGTGGCGAACTTGACGATGCGCGTGACCCGGCCCTCGCCGTCGGTCACCGGGTTGTAGGTCGCCTCGAGCCACACCGGCCGGCCTTCCGCGGCGAAGCGCTCGTAGCGCCCCTGCTTGAAGACGTTATCGGCGAGTTCGGCCCAGAAGTCGGGATGCTCGGCGTAGAAGGCCTCGCTGCAGAACATCCGGTGGTGCCGGCCCAGGATCTCCTCGAGGCGATAGCCCATGGTGGCGAGGAAGTTGTCGTTGGCGCGCAGGATCTCGCCGTGCGGCGTGAACTCGATCACCGCCATGGACGCATTCAGCGCGCCGAGCAGTGCCTGCTGGTCGTCGGCCGCCTGGCGTTGCCGGCTCACGTCGCTGGCGATCTTGATGATGTAGGCGACGCGGCCGCGTGCCCCCTTGACCGGCACATAGGTGGCCTCGAGCCAGAGCGGCACCCCGTGGGCGTCGAGCCGCTCGAAGGTGCCCGTCTGGTGCTGGCCCCTCGCGAGTGCCGCCCAGAATGTGCGATAGGCCGGGTCATCCTGCACTGCCGTGGGGCAGAAGAGGCGGTGGTGCTTGCCCTTTATCTGGTCGAGGCGATAGCCGACCGTGTCGAGGAAGGAAGGGCTCGCCTCCAGGATGATGCCCTCGGGGGAGAAGGCGATGCAGGGCGTGTGAGTGGTCAGGGCTCGGTGCAGCGGAGTGCTTCGTGTCGTCGTCAGCATTCGGGCTTAATGTCAGTGAGGCGTCGAATGACGTCTCTGGGAACGACTATCGGCCAGAAGGGGCGAGACTTGAAGCTTTCGAGGGTCGGCGAGGCACATTCGAGCGGGAGGCATCGGCAGATGCCCAGTGAGAAGGGGCGTACATATAAAGTGGCAGGCACAAAAAAGCGGTCACCGCCCGAAGGCATGGTGACCGCTTTTTTTCAATTCAGTGGTCGGAGCGACAGGATTCGAACCTGCGACCTTTGCAACCCCATTGCAACGCGCTACCAAGCTGCGCCACGCTCCGACTCTTCGCTTTCGGGTTTTTCGCCATGCGGCGTGTCCCCCGAGAACGAGGCGTATACTAGCGCGCCTCGCGGCAAATGAAAAGTCCTTTTTGCGCTTTCTTTTCAATCGCTTGGCTAGCAGGGGCCTGAGGTCCCCGGAGCACGCAGCTTCTGTCACACTATTGGCAACGACGATAGGCTCCCCGGGAGCCGCAAAAAGGACGATACGATGCCGTTGATCATGGGGATGAGCATGCTGCTGGCGTGCCAGTTCGCGGGGGAACTGTTGGCAAAGGGGCTGCTGTTGCCGATACCGGGGCCGGTGATCGGCATGGTGATCCTGCTGGTGGCGTTGCTGGTCCGCGGCAAGGTGCCTTCCTGCCTGCGTCTGGCGGGGGAGGGGCTGCTGCGCTACCTGACGCTGCTGTTCGTGCCCGCCGGGGTCGGGCTGATGGTGCACTTCGAGCTGATCGGCGCGGATCTGTGGCCGATCGCGGTGACCCTGCTGGTGTCCACGGCGGTGACCCTCACCGTGACGGCCTGGGTGCTCGAACGCCTGCAGCGTCGCAGCGGCGGCAAGGGCGGCCGGGTGGAGGAGAACGCATGAACGTCGCCTCCTTCGATCAGCTGTGGGTCTATCTCTCCGGCAATCCGCTGCTCTCGCTGCTGGCAACCCTGCTGGTCTTCGCCCTGGCCGTGAGGATCAACCGCGCCGTGGGCGGCACGCCGCTGCTGCATCCGGTCACGCTCTCCATCGCGATGCTGATCATGCTGCTGCTGCTGGTGGACATGGACTATGCCACCTACTTCGAGGGGGCTCAGTTCATCCATTTCCTGCTGGGGCCGGCCACGGTGGCCCTGGCGATCCCCCTGTATGACCATCGCCAGCGCGTCTACCGCCTGCTGTGGCCGCTTTTGCTGGCCTGTGGGGCAGGGGTGCTCACGGCGGTGTCGACCACCATCGGGCTCGCCATGCTGCTCGGCGCCGATCCCAAGACGCTGCTGTCGCTGGCCCCCCGCTCGGTGACCTCGCCCATCGCCATGGGCATCGCCGAGCAGATCGGCGGCATTCCCTCGCTGGCGGCCGGGCTGGTCCTGCTGACCGGCTCCATCGGCTGTGCCCTGGGACCCACGATCCTGCGGCTCTTGCGCATCACCGATCCGGCCGTCCAGGGCTTCACCATGGGGCTCTCGGCCCACGGCTTCGGTACCGCCCATGCCTTCGCGCGCATGGGCGCCGTCGCCGGCGCCTTCTCGGGCCTCGCCATGGGGCTCTCGGGCCTGGTGACGGCCTTCCTGCTGCCGCTGATCACCGGCCTTCTGGGGGTGGGCTGAGCCTCGCCGCCGTCAAAGCTCCTCCCAGACCCGGCGCCGGAACTCGTGTGACAGCTCGGCGGCCTTCTTCATGCGGTCCATCTGTGCATCGGTGAGCTCCGAGATCAGGGTCTGGTAGCGCTCTTGCATCTCGGCCGGGGTCTGGGGGGGATCGCCGTCGAGGGACTGGGCGATCTTCTGGCCGCTGTCGGCGAGCGTCTTGAGAAACTGCGCCTCGAACTGCATCGCTTCGGCCATGCTCTGCATCCAGGCCAGCTGCATGCGCGCCATGGGTGTCACGCCCTGGCTCCACTGTTTCTGCCACCACTCCATCATCGGTTCGGCGGCAGATAGGGCCGGGTTGTCTTTTTGCTGAGTCATGGTCGGTCTCCTGAAGACGGGCGGTTGATCGGCCGCGTCGTGTCGGCGGGCCACCTGAAGTATAGAAGACGATCCGGCGATGGTGCGCTGCAGCGAAGGTCCCCTGCAGCCTTTTTCGACGCCTGCGTGAAATGCCTTCAACGGGAGTCCGTCCGCAACTGGGCTACGGTCAGGGGAGGACGAGAGCAACGCGAGAGGAGGGTGGTGATGTGGCAGGCGATCAAGTCGGTGCTGGCCGCCTTTCTGGGCGTGCAGAAGGACGAGCGCCGCCGCGAGGATTTTCGCTCCGAGCGCCCCGGCACCTTCATCGCGGCGGGGCTGATTGTGGGCGTGATTTTCGTGTTGCTGGTGGCCTTCGTCGCGGTGATGGCCGCGCGCTGAGCGCGAGCGTTGACGCCCGCGTTTATCGTGCAAAGGCGCGTCGCGTGAAGAACGGCGGCGCTCTTCTATACTCCTTCAAGCGCTGACTAATACAACAATGACCCAAGGAGGCGTCGATGCGCAGGCTGCTCATGTGGATGGCGGTAGGGGTGACCTTGGCAGCCCTGACGCCGATGGTGCTCGCCAACGGCTGGAACATGCCCGAGGGCGTCACGGCGGTGAGCCGCGATATCTACTCCCTGCACATGATCATCTTCTGGATCTGCGTGGTCATCGGGGTGATCGTCTTCGGGGCGATGTTCTACTCCCTGTTCCGCTACCGCCACTCCCGCGGCGCCAAGGCCGCCACCTTCCACGAACACACCAGCGTGGAGGTCATCTGGACGGCGATACCGCTGCTGATCCTGGTGGCCATGGCGGTCCCCGCCACCGCTACCCTCAAGACCATGTATGACCCCTCGGAAGCCGATCTCGACGTGATGGTCACCGGGCAGCAGTGGCGCTGGCGCTACGACTACCTGGGCGAGGATGTCGCCTTCACCTCCAACCTGAGCACCTCGCGGGAGCAGATCAGCGGCACCAGCGAGAAGGGCGAGAACTACCTGCTCGAGGTGGATGAGCCCCTGGTGCTGCCGGTGGGGCAGAAGGTGCGCCTGCTGCTGACCTCGGACGACGTCATTCACTCCTGGTGGGTGCCCGAGCTCGCCGTCAAGCAGGATGCCGTGCCCGGGTTCGTCAACGAGAACTGGGTGCGCATCGACGAGCCCGGCATCTATCGCGGCCAGTGCGCCGAACTCTGCGGTCGCAACCATGGCTTCATGCCGGTGGTGGTCGAGGCCGTGGAGCCGGAACGCTTCGACGAGTGGATGGCCCAGCGCAAGGAGGCGGCGCAGCAGGAGGCGATGAGTGCCGATCGCGAGTGGGGCCTCGATGAGCTGATGGCCCGCGGCGAGCAGACCTACGGCGCGGTCTGTGCCGCCTGCCACCAGCCTGACGGCAGCGGCAGCCCGCCGGCCTTCCCGGCGCTGGCGGGCAACCAGACGCTGCTGGACGAGCCGGATCGCCACATCAGCACCGTGATCGATGGCGTGGCGGGATCTGCCATGCCGGCGTTCCGCAACACGCTCAGCCCGGTGGAGATCGCCGCGGTGATCACCTACGAGCGCAACGCCTGGGGCAACGAGGCCGGTGACACCGTGCAACCGTCGGAGATCGCCGAGCGCCTCGCCGCCCAGGACGAATGACCGGCGCTTCCGCTCCTCTTTCGTGATGGCCCACAGGAGATGTCCGATGGCTTCCCAGCTGCCACCCAAGCCGACTCTGCAGCACAGCACGACCACCGCCGGCGGCATGGCCGAGGCCGGGCATTCCCGGCCGCGCGGGATGATGCGCTGGCTCTTGACCACCAATCACAAGGAGATCGGCACCCTCTACCTGCTCTTCTCCCTGACCATGTTCTTCATCGGCGGGATCTTCGCCCTGGTGGTGCGTGCCGAGCTGTTCCAGCCCGGCCTGCAGCTGGTGCAGCCCGAGTTCTTCAACCAGATGACCACCATGCACGGCCTGATCATGGTGTTCGGCGCCATCATGCCGGCCTTCGTCGGCCTGGCCAACTGGATGGTGCCGCTGCAGATCGGCGCCCCCGACATGGCCCTCCCCAGGCTCAACAACTTCAGCTTCTGGCTGCTGCCGGTGGCCTTCCTGCTGTTGCTCTCGACCCTGCTGATGCCGGGCGGCGGCCCGAATTTCGGCTGGACCTTCTACGCGCCGCTCTCGACGACCTACGCCCCGCCCTCAACGAGCTTCTTCATCCTGTCGCTTCATCTGGCCGGCATCAGCTCGATACTCGGCGCCATCAACATCATCGCGACCATCCTCAACCTGCGCGCGCCGGGGATGCGCCTGATGGACATGCCGCTGTTCGTCTGGACCTGGCTGATCACCGCCTTCCTGCTGATCGCCGTGATGCCGGTGCTCGCCGGGGTGATCACCATGATGCTGATGGACATCAACTTCGGCACCAGCTTCTTCAATGCCGCCGGGGGCGGTGACCCGGTGCTCTTCCAGCACCTGTTCTGGTTCTTCGGGCACCCCGAGGTCTACATCATGATCCTGCCGGCCTTCGGCATCGTCTCGGCGATCATCCCGACCTTCTCCCGCAAGCGCCTGTTCGGCTACGCCTCCATGGTCTACGCCACGGCGGCCATCGCGATCCTCTCCTTCATGGTCTGGGCGCACCACATGTTCATCGTCGGCCTGCCGCTGGTGGCCGAGCTGTTCTTCATGTACACCACCATGCTGATCGCCGTGCCGACCGGCGTGAAGGTGTTCAACTGGGTGGCGACGATGTTCCGCGGCTCGATCAGCTTCGAGCCGCCCATGCTCTTCGCCCTGGCCTTCGTGGTGCAGTTCACCGTCGGCGGCTTCTCGGGGCTGATGCTCGCCATCGCGCCCGCCGACTTCCAGTACCACGACACCTACTTCGTGGTGGCGCACTTCCACTATGTACTGGTGCCCGGGGCGCTCTTCGCCATCCTCGCCGGCGCCTACTACTGGCTGCCCAAGTGGACCGGCCACTACCCGCCGCTGCGTCTTTCCCAGTGGCACTTCTGGCTGTCGGTGATCGGCGTGAACCTGACCTTCTTCCCGATGCACTTCTCGGGGCTCGCCGGCATGCCGCGCCGGATCCCCGACTACGCCCTGCAGTTCGCCGACTTCAATCTCGCCTCTAGCCTCGGCGGCTTCCTGTTCGGCGCCTCCCAGCTGCTCTTCGTGCTGGTGATCATCAAGTGCGTGCGCGGCGGCGAGAAGGCGCCGGCCAAGGCCTGGGAGGGCGCCGAGGACCTGGAGTGGAGCGTGCCGAGCCCGGCGCCGCTGCACACCTTCGAGACGCCCCCGACGTTTCATCCTCGCGAGCACTGAGCGAGCCCATCCGGGCCCAGGAGGCAGCCATGAGCAGCCGTGACGAACAGTCCGCAGGCCGGGAAGGGGTTAGGCGCACCGTGACCCGCACCCTGGTGGTGCTCGCCGGCATGTTCGTCTTCGCCTTCGCTCTGGTGCCGCTCTACGACGTCTTCTGCGACCTGACCGGCCTCAACGGCAAGACGAGCGCGAAAGCCCAGCCGCTGGTCGAGCAGGAGGTCGACGCCTCACGCACGGTCACGGTGCAGTTCATCACCCGAGGCAGCCAGGGCCTGCCCTGGCACCTCGAGGTGGACACCCGCCAGATTCGCCTGCACCCCGGACAGCGCGAGGAGGTGTTCTTCACCTTCCGCAACAACGGCGATGCGACGACCCGCGCCCGCGCGGTGCCCAGCGTCTCGCCGTCGGCGGCCTCGCTGCACCTTCGCAAGCTGACCTGCTTCTGCTTCCAGGAGCAGCAGCTGGCGGCCGGCGAGAGGTTGGAGGCGCCCCTGGTCTTCCAGCTGACCCGCGACCTGCCGCCCGACATCAAGACGGTGACCCTGGTCTACACCCTCTATCCCGTTTCGTCGACGACGGCCGAGGTCGCGCGCCGCGGGTCGATCACAGAAGGAGACAGCGCATGAGTGGTGGCAGCTACTACGTACCCGAGTCCAGCAAGTGGCCGATCCTGGGGTCGCTGTCGCTGGGGGCGATGATGGTCGGCACAGGCACCCTGCTGGTGCATGGTCTGGCGGGGATGCCGGTGATGGTGATCGGCCTGCTGGCCATCCTTGCGGTGATGACGCTGTGGTTTCGCGACGTCATCCGCGAGTCTCGCGGCGGGCTCTATGACGCCCAGATGGACCGTTCCTTTCGCTGGGGCATGGGCTGGTTCATCTTCTCGGAGGTGATGTTCTTCGCCGCCTTCTTCGGGGCGCTCTTCTACGTGCGTACCTTCGCGTTGCCGTGGCTCGGCGGGGAGGGCGCCAAGGGGGTGGCGTCCCTGCTGTGGCCCGATTTCACCGCCACCTGGCCGCTGCTCAATCCGCCGGACGCCAGCATCGAGGGCCCCAGCGAGACCTTCAGCCCCTGGCACCTGCCGCTGGTCAACACCCTGATCCTGGTGAGCTCCAGCATCACCCTGACCATTGCCCACGAGGGCATCAAGGAGGGTTTCCGCGACAGCGCCCGCTTCTGGCTGACCGTCACGGTGCTGCTAGGCCTCACCTTCATCACCGTGCAGGGGGTCGAGTACTACGAGGCCTATGCCCACTACGGGATCACCCTGCAGGCCGGGATCTACGGCGCGACCTTCTTCCTTCTCACGGGGTTTCACGGGCTGCACGTGATCATCGGCACCATCATCCTGGCGGTGATGCTGTGGCGCGTCTATCGAGGGCACTTCACCGCTGACGATCACTTCGCCTTCGAGGCCGGGGCCTGGTACTGGCACTTCGTCGACGTGGTGTGGATCGGCCTGTTCACCTTCGTCTACGTCTTTTGAGGCGAGGATGCCGATGACGAGACCCTCAGGGAGCGAGGTCTCGAGGAGGGGCAGGGAGGGCTGGCCCGTCGGTTCAGGTACCGAGGTCACCGAGGTAGAAGCCGTAGCCCAGCAGGATCAGCAGCAGTGCCGCCAGGCCGACGCGCAGCTTGAGCGAGACCAGCACGCGACGGGAGCGTCCCCCGTCACGGATCAGGAAGCCGGCGCCAGCGGCGAGACTGATCACCATGGCGAGAAAGACGAGAGCAATCATTATCTTGAGTAACATTCACGGCTCCATGAAAGCGTCGGCATCGAAGCGGCATCGTCGTCCAGTCCCGACGCGTCGACTCGGCTGGTGGGGGTTCTGGTCCTGCCTGGTGATGCTGGGTCTCGCCCTGGGACTATGGCAGTGGGAGCGGGCCGACGACAAGCGTGACTACCTGGCGCGCCTGGCGGCGGCGCCCCGGCTGGAATCACCGACCGACACCCCGCCGCCCGGCGCCCGGATCGAGCTGCGCGGGGAGTACCTGGTCGGCGAAACGCTGTTCCTCGATAACCGCACCCACGAGGGGCGCCTGGGCGTGGCGCCCCTCACCCCCTTTCGCGACCAGCAGGGTCAGCTCTGGCTGATCCAGCGTGGCTTCCTGGCGACCGGCCCGACGCGAGACGATCCGAGCATCGACACCCCCGGTGGCGTGGTGCGTCTGGAAGGCCGCTGGCAGGCGTCGGGTGATGCGGCCCCGCTCTACGGTCCCAATCGCGAGGGCAACCGCCTGCAGCGCATCGATCCCGCGGCCTGGAGCCTCGGCGAGGGCTTCACCCACGCCGGCTGGCTGCATCTCGAACAGGGACCGGGCCATCTCGCCTCCTGGTGGCAGCCAAGCGTGGTGCCGCCGGCCCGTCACCTGGGCTACGCCCTGCAGTGGTGGGGGCTCGCCCTGGCGGCTTTCGTGATCATGCTGGTGGGTGCGCGTCGCCTGGCGCGCCCCGATTCGATCTCCTCTCCGAGCAAGGAGTCTCCCCGATGACCCACACCGGACGCCAGCGCCTGAAGCTGCTGGCCCTCTTCGCGATCTTCGCCCTGCCCCTGGTGCTGGCCTGGGGCATGGTGCAGTTCCGGCTGGGCATTCCCGACGGGCGCACCGCCCACGGGGAACTGGCGCCCACGCTGCCCGAGCTGGCGCAGTGGCCCCTGACGGGGGTGGAGAAGGATGGGGCGAGCGACTGGCTGCTGGTCTTCGACTGCGGCGAGGCCTGCGACGAGGCGGCCGATCGCTGGTGGCGCCTGCATCGCGCCCTGGGGCGCGAGGCCGACCGGGTCAGCCGCCTGCGTATCGGCGGAGACGCCGCGCCGTTGCCCGGGGCCGCCGTGGCCCGGTGGACGCAGGCGGTCGAGTGGCGAGGCGACCAGCGCCTGTGGATCCTCGATCCCGAGGGGCGCGCGGTGCTGGGTTACGGACCGGAGGTCGCGGCCGCCGATGTGCTGACCGATCTGCGTCGCCTGCTGCGGCTCAATCCCGAGTCGCCGCTGGCGCAGTATGCCACCGTGCGGGACGAGTCCGGCACGGACGACGCCACCGAGGAAAGGTCTCACGCAGGGGAGGTCGCCGATGGTCAGGGATGAGCACGTCGCGCGCCTTGAGGCCCGCCGCCGCTGGCTGGTGCGACTGAGCCTGGCGGGGAGCCTGTTCACCGCACTGGTGGTGCTGGTGGGGGCCTGGACCCGGCTGGTCGACGCCGGCCTCGGCTGCCCCGACTGGCCGGGCTGTTACGGTGCCCTGGTGGTGCCGGATGCCGAGCGGGCCCTGGCCCATTCCCCGACGGTGCCGCTGGAGTCCGCCAAGGCCTGGGTGGAGATGGTGCACCGCTACCTCGCTTCCCTGCTCGGGCTGCTGGTGATCACCCTGATCGTGCTGGGCGCTCGCTGGCGCGGGGAGGCGGGCTATCCGTGGCGGATCAGCCTGGCGCTGCTCGCCGTGATCCTGATGCAGGGCGCCTTCGGCGCCTTCACCGTGACGCTCAAGCTGTGGCCCCAGGTGGTCACCCTGCATCTGCTGGGCGGGCTCAGCGTGATGGTGCTCTTCCTGTGGCTGCACCTGCGCTTGCGTCGCTTCCGGCCCGGCGAGCACCGGGCTAGCAGTCCTCGGCCGCTGACCCCGCTGTGGCGGCTGGCGCTGGTGCTGCTGGTCGCCCAGCTGGCGCTCGGCGGCTGGACGTCGAGCAACTATGCCGGGATCGCCTGCCAGGGCTTTCCCTCCTGCAACGGCGAGTGGTGGCCGAGCCTGGACTGGAGCGAGGGCTTTCACCTGACCCAGACGGTGGGGCCCAACTACCTGCACGGGCAGCTGCATGCCGAGGCGCGCAGCGCCATCCAGGTCGGCCATCGACTGGGTGCCCTGGCGCTCGCTCTCGGCCTGGTGCTTCTCGCGGTGCGCCATCGCCATGCGGCCGGCATGCGCCCCTGGTGGGGGCTGCTGATCGGCACCCTCGGCGCACAGCTCGCCCTGGGCGTGGCCAACGTGCTGGCGTGGCTGCCGCTGTGGCTGGCCCTGCTGCATACCGCCGGGGCGGTGGCGCTGGTGGCGGCCATGACGCTCGCCCTGTGGCACTGGCGCTGGTCGAGCGTGGCGGAGGGCAGCACCGCGCCAAAAGCGGGACATTCGGTAACGAAGAAGGAGTGGGCTCATGTCTGAGGTCGTGATGGAACGGGCGGCGGTCGGCCAGATGGCCAGCTGGGGCTGGCGAGATCTCTACACCCTGTGCAAGCCCCGGGTGGTGGCGGTGATGCTCGTGTGCACCCTGGTCGGCATGCTGCTGGCCGCGCCCCTGCCGGGGGCGGAGGCGGTGCTCTTCGGCCTGGCGGGGATCGGCCTGGCCGCCGGGGGCGCGGCGGCCTTCAACCACGTGGTCGATCGGCGCCTCGATGCCATGATGCTGCGCACCGCGGGCCGGCCCCTGGCCACCCGCCGCCTGCCCACGGGGCTGGCGCTTGGCTGGGCGACACTGCTCTCGGTCTGCGGCATCGGGCTCTTGGCCTGGCAGGTCAACCCGCTCACGGCCTGGCTGACCCTGGGGTCGCTGATCGGCTACGCGCTGATCTACACCGCCTTCCTCAAGCACGCCACGCCGCAGAACATCGTCATCGGCGGGGTCGCGGGGGCGGCGCCGCCACTGCTCGGCTGGACGGCGGTCACCGGGCAGCTCGGCCCCGAGCCGCTGCTGCTGATGCTGATCATCTTCGCCTGGACGCCGCCGCACTTCTGGGCGCTGGCGATCCACAAGCGCGACGAGTACGCCCGAGCCGGCGTACCGATGCTGCCGGTCACCCACGGTGAGGCCTTCACTCGCCTGCAGGTCTGGCTCTACGGCTGGCTGACGGTGGCGGTGACGCTGCTGCCGTTTGCCATCGGCATGAGCGGTGCGCTCTACCTGGTCGGGGTGACGGCCCTCAATGCCCGCTTCATGGTCTGGAACTGGCGGGTCTGGCGCGGCCGTGACCCGCAGGCGCCGCTGGCCGCCTTCTGGTTTTCCATCCGCTATATCCTCGGCGTGTTCGGTGTACTGCTGCTGGATCACTATGCCGCGGCCTGGCGACTCGTCGGCTGAGCCCGGCGCCCTGAGACGAAGCGCCCGGCCGTGTGGCCGGGCTCTGTCGTTTCCGGGGGCCGGGGCGTTACCAGAGGCTGACGATCAGGAAGTAGGCTATCAGGGTCACGACCAGCGTGCTGATCAAGTTGAGCATGAAGCCGGCCCGGATCATCGACTGGATCTTCATGCGGCCGGTGGCGAAGACGATCGCATTGGGGGGCGTGGCCACCGGCATCATGAAGGCGCAGCTGGCGGCGATGGCCGCGGGCACCGTGATCAGCAGGGGCGAGATGTCCAGCGACAGCGCCAGGGCGCCGAGCAGCGGCAGGAAGGCGGCGGCGGTGGCGGTGTTGGAGGTCACCTCGGTGAGGAAGATGATCACCAGCACCACCACCCCGACCATGGCGAGCAGCGGGAAGGCGCCGAAGATGCCGAGCTGCTGGGCAATCCACTCCGCCAGTCCCGAGCGGCTGATGGCCCCGGCCAGCGCCAGGCCGCCGCCGAACAGCAGCAGGATGCCCCAGGGGAGCTCCTTGGCGGCGTCCCAGTCCATCAGGCGTTCCCCGTCGCCGTTGCCGGCCGGCACCAGGAACAGAGCGATGCCGGCGATGATGGCGATCCCGGTGTCGGAGAGCCAGTCGAGGCCGGCGTCGTTGAGCAGCGGGCGCAGCATCCAGGTCACCGCCGCCAGCAGAAAGATCGCGCCCACGCGGCGCTCGGGCGCGCCGATGCGGCCGAGTGCCGCCAGCTCGTCGCGCACCATGCCGGCGCTGTCGTCGCCGACCTGAAGGTCGAAGCCACGGCGGGTCAGCCACCACCAGGCGCTGACCATCATCGCCGCGCTGATCGGCAGACCGATCATCATCCACTGGGCAAAGCCCAGGTCGATGCCGCGGTCCTCGGCCAGGTAGCCGGCCAGCAGGGCATTGGGCGGGGTGCCGATCAGGGTTGCCACGCCGCCGATGCTGGCGGAGTAGGCGATCGCCAGCAGCAGCGCCGTGGCGTAGCGGTTGAGCTCCGCCGGGTCGGCGTCGTCCAGCAGGCTGACCACCGACATGCCGATGGGCAGCATCATGATGGCGGTGGCGGTATTGGAGACCCACATGCTGAGAAAGCCGGTCGCCAGCATGAAGCCGCCGATCTGGCGGCGCGGCTGGTGGCCGACCACGCGCAGCACGTGCAGGGCGATGCGCCGGTGCAGGGCCCAGCGCTGCATGGCGATGCCGAGCAGGAAGCCGCCGAGGAAGAGGTAGATGATCGGGTTGGCATAGCTGGCCGCGGTCTCCTGCATCTCACCGATGCCCAGCGCCGGGACCAGGGCCAGCGGCAGCAGCGAGGTGGCGGGGATCGGAATGGCCTCGGTGGACCACCAGGTGGCCATCAGCAGCGCCAGGCCGACGCAGGCCCAGGCCGGGTCGGACATGCCGGTGGGGGCCGGCGCAAGCAGGGTCAGCACTACCCAGAGCGGGCCCAGCCACAGGCCGATGCGGGCGGAGAGGGCAGGCCGCGTGGGCGTGGCGTGAGTGGCGTCGGATATGGGCATCGTCGTTCCATCGTTTCATGCGCATTGGGTGAAGCGCTCATTCTACGCAAGGCCGCCGTCGGCTGCCGAGGCTCCGGTGACATGTCGCGAGCGCCCCCGTCGGGCCGTCCGGGACGATTTCTGGCCTCGGCGGGCGGCGTGTAGAATGAGGATCCTACACGCACCGACACGGGACATGCCCATGAACTCGACCCTGGCACTCATTCTTCTTGGCCTGGGGCTGGCGATCATCGCCGGCCTCGGGGCCTATGCCTTCACGCTCTGGAAAGAGGTGCGGCGGCGGCGGACCTTCCGGGAAGACGAGCTGCGGCGTGCCCATGAGAACTGCCTGGAGAACCTCGAGCTGGTGGCCTCGGCGCTGGCCCAGGAGCAGGTCGATATCACCGAGGGGTCCTGGCGCTGCAAGGTGCTGCTGGAGATCCTCGACCAGGACCTGACCCAGCGCCCCGACTTCCAGGCCTTCGACGAGGTGCACCGCCGGACCCAGCACCTGCATACTCATGCCGCTCGCAAGGCGTTGAGCCCGAAGGCGCGGTTCCAGGAGGACCGCGAACGCCTGGCGGTCGAGGATGAGATGCGTGAATCGGTGCTCAAGGCCGCGACGGCGGTGATCGAATTCCGTCGCGGCTGGCCGGGCAGCCTGCACTGACGGCCATCGGCTGTGGTGACCGTCAGGGGAGGCCGCAAAGCGTCCCGTCAACGATTGCAACCCTTACGACTCTGCGGCAAGCTGGCGCCTGCACGTTGACGGCTAATATGCAGTGGATGCCTTAGTCGCGGTGTCTGGAACTGGCCGAGAGAGACGTTACGTGCTTTCTTGGGAGGTGCAGGAAACGGTTCGGGGGCCGTTTCCCTCCGTTCATTCCTCGGAACCCCCTGGCGACGGCAGCACCTACCGTCCGCGCCGGGATGTAGTTAAGAAGAAGGAGTCTTGCATGAAAAAATCAACGACTGGTCTGTTGCTTGGTTCCGCGCTGGTGGTCGGTCTGTCCGGCTGTGCCAGCTCGGGGTCATCCTCCTCTAGCATGGACAGCGGCGTCTCCTCTGACCGCGCCTGGTACCAATCTCCCTTCGTCTGCAGCCTCGCCGGCGGCCTGATCGGCGGCGGCATCGGTTATGGCACGAGCGGCGAGTCTGACGAGGACCAGGGGGCGGCCATCGGCGCCACCGCTGGCGCCGTGATCGGCGGCTTGCTCTGCGCCGAGCCCAACCGTTCGCCCGAACCGGCACCGCGCGATACCGACGGCGACGGCGTCTTCGATGCCGACGACCAGTGCCCGGGCACCCCGGCCGGCGTGGCCGTGGATGCGGTGGGCTGCCCGCTCGACTCCGACGGTGATGGCGTGCCGGACTACCAGGACCAGTGTCCGGGTACCCCGGCCGGTGCCGAGGTCAACGCCCTGGGCTGCGAGGAAGACCTGGTGCTGCGCGACGTCAACTTCGAGTTCGACTCCGCGACCCTGACCATGGGCGCCGAGCAGATCCTCGACGACGTCGCCGAGAAGCTGGTCGCCAACAAGAACGTCCGCGTGCGCATCGAAGGCCACACCGATGCCGTGGGTAGCGACAGCTACAACCAGGACCTCTCCCAGCGTCGCGCCGACTCCGTCGCCGACTACCTGGCGAGCCAGGGCGTCTCGATGGACCGCATGCGCACCATTGGCTATGGCGAGTCCCAGCCGGTGGCCAGCAACGAGACCGACGCTGGCCGTGCCGAGAACCGTCGCGTGGAGCTGGGCGAGTGGGAGTGATCCTGCCCTGACCCGTTCCACCGCCCCGGCTCCCGGGGCGTGACGCGAGCACGAGAGAAGGCGCCTTCGGGCGCCTTCTCTCGTTTCGGCCGTCCCCCGTGGCGCCCCACGGGGCGCTTCTGCTAGGCTATGCGGCTTTCAGACCACGACCATTCGTCTGGCGACACGTGATCCCTGGTATGGATCACCACTGCGCACAAGGAAGCCTTCATGCCCATCGTGACCCTGCCCGACGGCAGTCAGAGAACCTTCGACGACCCCCTCAGCGTGATGCAGCTGGCCGAGAGCATCGGCCCCGGTCTCGCCAAGGCCTGCGTGGCCGGCAAGATCGACGGCGTGCAGGTGGATGCCGCCGACGTCATCGACCGTGATGCCGAGGTGGCGATCCTCACCGCCCGCGACGAGGAGGGGCTCGAGGTCATTCGCCACTCCTGCGCCCACCTGATCGGCCATGCCGTCAAGCAGCTCTACCCCGACGCCAAGATGGCCATCGGCCCGGTGATCGACGACGGCTTCTACTACGACGTCGACTTCGGGCGCTCGGTGACTCCCGAGGATCTCGAGGCCATCGAGGCGCGCATGAAGGCGCTGATCGATCACGAGTACGACGTGGTGCGCGAGTACGTCGATCGCGACCAGGCCATGTTGACCTTCCTGCATCGCGATGAGCCCTACAAGCAGGAGCTCGTGCGCGGCATTCCCGAAGGGGAGACCATCCGTCTCTACCACCACGAGGAATACGTCGACATGTGCCGGGGCCCTCACGTGCCCAATACGCGGCACCTCAAGGCGTTCAAGCTGACCAAGCTGGCCGGCGCCTACTGGCGCGGCAACGCCGAGAACCCCATGCTGACCCGCATCTACGGCACCGCCTGGGGGGACAAGAAGCAGCTCAAGGCCTACCTCAAGCGCCTCGAGGAGGCCGAGAAGCGCGATCACCGCAAGCTGGCCAAGAAGATGGATCTCTTCCACCTCCAGGAAGAGGCCCCGGGCATGGTCTTCTGGCACCCCAACGGCTGGACGATCTACCAGGCGCTCGAGCAGTACATGCGCCGCGTGCAGATCGAGCACGGCTACCAGGAGATCAAGACCCCTCAGGTGGTCGATCTCTCGCTGTGGAAGGCCTCGGGGCACTGGGGGCACTACAGCGAGCTGATGTTCACTACCGAGTCGGAGAAGCGCGAGTACGCGGTCAAGCCGATGAACTGCCCCTGCCATGTGCAGGTGTTCAACCAGGGCCTGAAGAGCTACCGTGACCTGCCGCTGCGCCTGGCTGAGTTCGGCAGCTGCCACCGCAACGAGCCCTCCGGCTCCCTGCACGGCCTGATGCGGGTGCGCGGCTTCACCCAGGACGACGCCCATATCTTCTGCACCGAGGGGCAGATCCAGGCCGAGGCCGAGGCCTTCATCGCCCTGACCCTCCAGGTCTACAAGGAACTCGGCTTCGACGACGTGGAGCTCAAGCTCTCCACCCGTCCCGAGGGCTTCATGGGCGAGCCCGCGCTGTGGGATCGCGCCGAGGCCGGTCTCGAGGCCGCCCTGAACGCCACCGGCCTCGACTGGGAGCTGCAGCCGGGCGAGGGCGCCTTCTACGGCCCCAAGATCGAGTTCTCGCTGCGCGACTGCCTCAACCGCGTCTGGCAGTGTGGTACCCTGCAGCTCGACTTCAACCTGCCGGGTCGCCTGGGGGCGCAGTTCGTCGACGAGGATGGCGTGCGCAAGACGCCGGTGATGCTGCATCGGGCGATCCTCGGCTCCTTCGAGCGCTTCCTCGGCATCCTGATCGAGCACTATGCCGGTGCCATGCCGCTGTGGCTGGCGCCGCAGCAGGCAGTGGTGATGACCATCACCGATGCGCAGCGTGATTACGCCGTCGAACTGGTCGAACGGCTGCAGAAAGTCGGTCTGCGCGTCAAGTCGGACTTGAGGAACGAGAAGATCGGCTTTAAAATCCGTGAACATACGTTGCAGAAGGTCCCCTATCTCCTGGTGGTGGGAGATAAGGAAGTCGAGTCCGACTCGGTGGCCCTGCGCACCCGCAGCGGCGAGAATCTCGGGACGATGACGGTAGACGCCTTCATCGAGCGGATTCAGACCGAACGGCAATAGCGACATCTTCCAAGCGATAGTGGAGACGGAACCATCAAGCGAAGCAACCCAAGAGGGCGCGTTCAGGATAAACGCCCCCCGATGAACGAGCGCATTACCGAGGATCAGGTTCGCCTGATCGACAGCGACGGCGAACAGTTGGGCGTCGTGCCCACCAGCGAGGCGCTGGAGCGAGCCGAAGCGGCCGGAATGGACCTCGTACAGATTTCCAACGCCGATCCCATCGTCTGCAAGATCATGGATTACGGCAAGTTCGTCTTCGAGCAGAAGAAGCAGAAGTCTGCTCAGAAGAAGAAGACGAAGCAGATCCAGGTCAAGGAAGTGAAATTCCGGCCTGGCACCGACGAGGGCGACTATCAGGTCAAGATGAAGAACCTGACGCGTTTCCTCGAAGGTGGCGACAAGGGTAAGGTCACCCTGCGTTTTCGCGGTCGTGAAATGGCGCACCAGGACATCGGCCGCAAGCTGATGGAGCGGATCGCCTCTGACCTCGAGGACCTGGGCACCGTGGAGTCCTTCCCGAAGATGGAAGGGCGCCAGATGATCATGATCATTGCCCCTAAGAAGAAGTGATTCGACGGCCCGTTCAACGGCCGGAAGGCAGTGATGCCTTCCGGCGGCCCCGAATTTTCTGAAAAAACCTCGAGCGGAGTTAGTCTCATGCCGAAGATCAAGAGCAACAGCGGCGCTGCCAAGCGCTTCAAGAAGACGGCCAACGGCTTCAAGCACAAGCAGTCGTTCCGTAGCCACATCCTGACCAAGAAGACCACCAAGCGGAAGCGCCAGCTGCGTGGGATGAAGCAGATCCACGCCGCCGACAAGCCGCTCATCCAGCGGATGCTGCCGACTCTGTAACTTCCCGGGTGTACCCCTTTAACGTCAGGAGAAAGCCATGACTCGCGTCAAGCGTGGTGTCGTCGCACGTCGTCGTCACAAGAAGATTCTGAAGCAGGCCAAGGGTTACTACGGTGCCCGTTCGCGCGTCTTTCGCGTCGCCAAGCAGGCCGTCATCAAGGCCGGCCAGTATGCGTACCGCGACCGTCGCCAGCGCAAGCGTCAGTTCCGTGCCCTGTGGATCCAGCGTATCAACGCCGGTGCCCGCCAGCACGGCCTGTCCTACAGCCGCTTCGTCGGCGGCCTGAAGAAGGCCGGTATCGAGATCGACCGCAAGGTGCTGGCCGATCTGGCCGTTCACGAGAAGGCTGCCTTTGCCGCCATCGTCGAGAAGGCCAAGGCTGCCCAGTAAGGGAGTCGACCCTGGCCGGTGAGCGGCTCGTGTCGCACCGCCGGTCCGTGATCGTCGCAGGGGAAGAGCAGCCGCTCTTCCCCTGTTTTTTTGAAAGACTTCTTTGAAAGACTTCGGAGCTCAACGGATGGACCACCTTCCCACTCTGGTTGCCGAGGCCCGCGACGCCATCCACGCCGCCGACAGCCTGGCCGCGCTGGACGAGCTGCGCGTGCGCTATCTCGGCAAGAAGGGCGAGATCACCGCCCTGCTCAAGGGGCTCGGCAAGCTGCCCGCGGAGGAGCGCCCGGCCGCCGGGGAGCGGATCAACCAGGCCAAGCAGGCGCTGGGCCAGGAACTCGACGAGCGCCGCCAGGCGCTGGAGAAGGCGGCGCTGGAGGCGCGCCTGGCCGCCGAGCGCCTGGACGTGACCCTTCCGGGGCGCGGCCAGCCCAGCGGCGGCCTGCACCCGGTGACCCTGACCCTGGAGCGCATCGAGGCGCTGTTCACGCGCATCGGCTACGACGTGGCGGTCGGCCCGGAGATCGAGGACGACTACCACAACTTCGAGGCCCTCAACATTCCCGCCCATCACCCGGCGCGGGGCATGGCCGATACCTTCTACTTCGACGCCACCCGACTGCTGCGCACCCACACCTCGCCGGTGCAGGTGCGGACCATGAAGGAGGGCGAGCCGCCGATCCGCATCGTCTGCCCGGGCCGCGTCTATCGCAGCGACTCCGATCTGACCCACACCCCGATGTTCCACCAGGTCGAGGGCCTGCTGGTCGACGAGGACGTCAGCTTCGCCGACCTCAAGGGCACCATCCAGGACTTCCTGCACGCCTTCTTCGAGCGCGACGACCTCTCGGTGCGCTTCCGCCCCTCCTACTTCCCCTTCACCGAGCCCTCGGCCGAGGTCGATATCGAGTGCGTGATGTGCAGCGGCGACGGCTGCCGGGTCTGCTCGCACAGCGGCTGGCTGGAGGTGATGGGCTGCGGCATGGTGCACCCCGAGGTGTTCCGCCACTCCGGCATCGATACCGAGCGCTACACCGGCTTCGCCTTCGGCATGGGCGCCGAGCGCCTGGCGATGCTGCGCTACGGCGTCAACGACCTGCGGCTGTTCTTCGACAACGACCTGCGCTTCCTGCGCCAGTTCGCCTGATCGACCACCGGATACGCAGAACACAGGAGTTGTCATGAAATTTTCCGAACAGTGGCTGCGCGACTGGGTCTCGCCGGCCCTCTCTACCCAGGCGCTCGCCGACCAGATCACCATGGCCGGCCTCGAGGTCGACGGCGTGGAGCCCGTGGCCGCGCGCTTCAGCGACGTGGTGGTCGCCCAGGTGGTGGCCAAGGCCCCGCACCCGGACGCCGACAAGCTCAACGTCTGCCAGGTCGAGGACGGCAGCGGCGAGCGGGTCCAGGTGGTCTGTGGCGCCCCCAACGTGGCCGAGGGCCAGCGGGTCGCCTTCGCCCGGGTCGGCGCCGTGCTGCCCGGCGACTTCAAGATCAAGAAGGCCAAGCTGCGGGGCGTCGAGTCCCGCGGCATGATCTGCTCCGCCTCGGAGCTTGGCCTCGAGGAGGAGACCTCCGACGGCATCCTCGAGCTGCCGGCCGACGCGCCGGTGGGCGAGGACTTCCGCGCCTTCATGGGGCTCGATGACCACACCATCGAGGTCGACCTCACGCCCAATCGCGGCGACTGCCTGAGCCTCAAGGGCCTGGCCCGCGAGGTCGGGGTGCTCAACCGCCTGGCGGTCCAGGGCCCCGAGCTCGCCCCGGTGGCGCCGGTCCACGACGAGACCTTCCCGGTGCGCGTCGAGGACGGTGAGCGCTGCCCGCGCTACCTCGGCCGGCTGATCAAGGGGGTCGACGTCACCGCCGAGACGCCGCTGTGGATGGTCGAGCGGCTGCGCCGCAGCGGCATCCGCTCCATCGATCCGGTGGTGGACGTCACCAACTACGTGATGCTGGAGCTCGGCCAGCCGCTGCACGCCTTCGACCGGGCCAACCTGCACGGCAGCGTGATCGTGCGCCTGGCCCGCGAGGGCGAGCGCCTGGTGCTGCTCGACGGCCAGGAGATCACCCTCGAGGGCGAGACCCTGGTGATCGCCGACGAGCGGGGCCCGCTGGCCATCGCCGGCATCATGGGCGGCGAGCACTCCGGCGTGACCGCCGAGACCCGGGACATCTTCCTCGAGTCGGCCTTCTTCTCGCCGCTGGCCGTGGCCGGCCAGGGCCGTCGCTATGGCCTGCACACCGATGCCTCCCACCGCTTCGAGCGCGGCGTCGATCCGTCCCTCGCCCGCGAGGCCGCCGAGCGCGCCACCGCGCTGCTGATCGAGATCACCGGCGGCGAGCCGGGTCCGCTGGTCGAGGTGGCGAGCGAGGCGCACCTGCCCGGCGCCCGCCAGGCGACCCTGCGTGCGGCGCGCCTCGAGCAGGCGCTCGGCAAGTCGCTGCCGGCGGACGAGGTCGCCGAGATCCTCGAGCGCCTGGGGCTCGGCGTCACCGCCACCGGCGAGGGCTGGACGGTACAGGTGCCGAGCTGGCGGTTCGACATCGCCATCGAGGAGGACCTCATCGAGGAGGTGGCGCGCATCCACGGCTACAACCGCCTGCCGGTGCGTCGTCCCCAGCTGCGCCTGGCACTGCGCCCGGCCGACGAGGCCCACACGCCGCTCGGCCGGCTGCGTCGCCAGATGGTCGCCCGCGGCTACCAGGAGGCGGTGACCTACAGCTTCGTCGCCCCGGAGCTGCAGCAGGCGCTGCACCCCGAGGCCGTCTCGCCGGCGCTCGCCAATCCCATCTCCAGTGACCTGTCGGTGATGCGCGCAAGCCTCTTCCCGGGCCTGGTGCGTGCCCTCACGCACAACCTGAACCGCCAGCAGAACCGGGTGCGGCTGTTCGAGACCGGCCTGGTGTTCCGCGGCGAGCTCGACCACCTGCACCAGATCCCGATGCTCGGCGCGCTGGTCTGCGGGCCCCGCGAGCCCGAGGGCTGGTCCGGCGACAAGGCCGCGGTCGACTTCTTCGACCTCAAGGGCGACCTCGAGAGCCTGCTGGCCCTGGGCGAGCCCGAGGCGTGGCGCTTCGAGCCGGGCGAGCATCCGGCCCTGCATCCTGGGCAGTGCGCACGCATCCTGCACCGCGGCGAGGAGGCCGGCTGGATCGGCACCCTGCACCCGGCGGTGCGCGCCAAGCTGGGCCTCAAGGTCGATGCGCTGCTCTTCGAGGTGCGCCTCGATGCGCTCACCCAGGGCCGGGTGCCGGCCTTCACGCCGCTGTCGCGCCATCCCGAGGTGCGTCGCGACCTGGCCTTCCTGGTCGACGCCGACCTGCCGGTCCAGGCGCTGCTCGATACCATTCGCGGCCAGGCGGGCGAGTGGCTGGTGGACTCGCACCTGTTCGATGTCTATCAGGGCAAGGGCGTGCCGGAGGGGCGCAAGAGCGTGGCCCTGGGCTTGACCTGGCAGCATCCTTCGCGCACGCTTAATGACGAGGAAATCAATCAGTTGGTTGATGCCATCGTCGCGGAATCGCAGCAGCACCTGGGCGCCGAGCTGCGTTCATGACCGCGTCGCGAGACAGGGCGGCGCGCCCCGGCGATCGGCAGGACCTGCGCCACGAGGACGACAACATGGGTGCGTTGACCAAGGCGGAACTGGCCGAACATCTGCACGCCGAACTTGGCCTCTCCAAGCGCGAGGCCAAGTCCATGGTGGAGGCCTTCTTCGAGGAGATCCGCGGCTGTCTGCGCGAGAACGAGCAGGTCAAGCTGTCGGGGTTCGGCAACTTCGACCTGCGCGACAAGCGCGAGCGCCCCGGTCGCAACCCGAAGACGGGCGAGGAGATCCCCATCTCCGCCCGGCGCGTGGTCACCTTTCGGCCCGGTCAGAAGCTCAAGAGCCAAGTCGAGGGGTACGAGGGCGAGGTGCACTGAGCGCCTCCCGTCCCGCGCCGACGGTCGCCACGCAAGACGCCACTCCCCGGAGTGGCGTCTTCGCGTTGGCGCCGGTGCCAGGAGGGGCTAGACGCCGACGCCGCTCTCCAGCGTCCAGGTGATCACCACCTTCAGCACGTAGCCCAGCATCCCGGCGCCCAGCACCACGAACAGCATGATGGTGCCGAAGCGTCCGGCCCGGGACTTCTTGGCCAGATCCCAGATGATGAAGCACATGAAGAGGATCAGGCCGCCGATCATGATCGGCGTGATCCAGGTCTCGAAGGCGTGCCGCATGATGTCTCCTGCAGGAAGGGGGAATGTCCGACCATTATACTCGGTCTCCCTCGGCAGGGCAGTCGTCGCGGCGTGGCCCCATGCCGCACCCTCGTGTTAATATCCGAGTGAAATTCTCAGGTAAATCCATGACATGCCCATGCTCAAGATCATCGTAGGCACCATGTATGGCGGTGCCCTGGACGTCGCCGAACAGGTCAAGCCGCTCTTCGAGGAGGCCGGTTACGAGGTGGCGATCTTCGACCAGCCGACCCTGGATGACCTCATCGGCTCGCCCACCGACCTGGCGCTGTTCTGCGTCTCCACCACCGGCAGCGGCGATCTGCCCGGCAACATCGTGCCTTTCGCCCGGGCGCTCGAGGAGCAGAGCCCCGGCCTCGGCTCCCTGCGCTATGGCCTGATCGCCCTGGGCGACAGCTCCTACGGCGACACCTTCTGCGGCGCGGGGCGTTACCTCGACGAGCTGCTCGAGGGGCAGGGCGCCCAGCGGCTTGGCGAGCGCCTCGAGATCGACGCCATGGAGACCTTCATGGCCGATGACGCCGCGCTGCCCTGGGTCGAGGAGTGGATCGACGCCCAGCAGCTGAAGGTGGCCTGAGATGGGCGCCACACCGACCGCGGAACGCGTGAGCCTGCTGCTGGGGCTTGGCGTGCTGATGCTGGCGACCCTGCCGCGCTATCTGGCCGCCGGGCTCGAGACGCGCCAGTCGCTGATGCTGATGGCGCTCGCCGTGGTCGCCATCGCGACCCTTCTGCAGTGGCGGATGCTCGGCGAGGAGGCGCGCGCGCGCCTGCCGGGGCTGGTGCGTCGGCTGGGGCTCTGCCTGGGGTTGGGCGCGGTCGGCATGACCGCCTGGCACGCCCTGACCAGCGACTTCTTCGGCTGGGAGCTCATCGCCTCCCACGGCGCCACCCTGGGCCTGCTGCTGCATGCGCTCTGGCTGTGGTGGCGTCCCGTGCGCGCCTAGCGTGCAGCGCCCACCTCGGCGTCGGGGCGCGCGATACCGGTCGTGAGACACAGGAAACCCGCCTGTCTGGCGGGTTTCCTTGTTGCTGCGGGATGGGGCGCGCCCTGTCAGGAGCGGTGTGGGGCTATCCCAGCGTGTAGCAGGGCACGTAGTCGCCGGCGAGCTTCATGCGCCCCTGATCGACGAAGGAGGAGAGCAGCTCGTCCAGGCGCGCCATCAGCTCCGGCTCGGCGTGCAGCCGGAAGGGGCCGTGGGCCTCGATGGCGCGCAGGCCCTGCTCCTTGACGTTGCCGGCGACGATCCCCGAGAAGGCGCGGCGCAGGTTGGCGGCGAGCTCGTGCACCGGTTGCTCCCGGTGGAGCGCCAGGCTCGCCATGGCCTCGTGGGTGGGCGCGAAGGGCTCCTGGAAGTTGCGCGCCACGGTCAGCCGCCAGTTGTAGTAGAAGGCGTCCTGGCGGCTGCGGCGGTACTCGGCGACCCGGTCGATGTTCACGCGCATGGCGCGCGCGACCTCGACGGGGTCGTCGACGATGATGCGGTAGTGCTCGCGCACCTCCTCGCCCAGGGTGTAGACCAGGAACTCGTCGATGCGCTTGAAGTAGTCGGCGGCGCTCGCCGGGCCGGTGAAGATCACCGGCAGCTCCATGTCGGCGTTGTCCGGGTGGAGCAGGATGCCGAGCAGGTAGAGGATCTCCTCGGCGGTGCCCACGCCGCCGGGGAAGACCAGGATGCCGTGGCCGAGGCGCACGAAGGCCTCCAGGCGCTTCTCGATGTCGGGCATCACCACCAGCTCGTTGACGATGGGGTTGGGCGCCTCGGCGGCGATGATGCCGGGCTCCGAGACCCCCAGGTAGCGGCCCTGGCTGCGCCGCTGCTTGGCGTGGGCCACGTTGGCGCCCTTCATGGGGCCCTTCATGGCGCCCGGGCCGCAGCCGGTGCAGATATCCAGCTCGCGAAGCCCCAGGTGGTAGCCCACCGACTTGGTGTAGTCGTACTCCTCGCGGGAGATCGAGTGCCCGCCCCAGCAGACCACCAGGCTCGGATCCCGGCCCGGCTTGAGGGTGCCGGCCTTTCTCAGGATGTGGAACACCGCATTGGTGGTGCCTTCCGCGGTCTGCAGGTCGAAGCGGTGGCGGGTCTGGATCTCGTTGTAGACGTAGACGATGTCGCGCAGCACCGCCGAGAGGTGCTCGCGGATGCCGCGGATCATCTTGCCGTCGACGAAGGCCTCGGCGGGGGCGTTGGTGATCTTGAGCCTGACGCCGCGGTCCTGCTGCTGCACCTCGATGTCGAAGTCGGGGTAGGTCTCGAGCAGGGCCAGGCCGTCATCGGTGAGGTTGCCGCAGTTGAGCACCGCCAGCGCACAGTTGCGCAGCAGGTCGTGCAGCCCGCTCCGGGAGGTATCGTGCAGCCGCTCGACCTCCTGCTGGGAGAGGATCTCGAGGCTGCCTTCCGGTGAGATGGTGGTGGAGATGGTGTCGGGCATCCGTGGCGTTCCCTGTCGTCATGGCCGGATTGGTCGTGCCTCGATGCTACCACGGCGGCCGTCGGGCGGGCAGCGCTGCGGCTGCCGCGGCGAGCTGGTAGAATCACCGCTGCCCGGCCACCGCCTCGACGTGACATCCCATGTTCAACGCCCGCTACTTTCGCACCTTCATCACGCTGGTCGAGACCGGCAGCTTCACCCGTACCGCCCGTCGCCTCGAGATGACCCAGCCCGGCGTCAGCCAGCACGTCCGCAAGCTCGAGCAGTACCTCGGCAAGTCGCTGCTCGATCGCCAGGGGCGGCGCTTCGTGCTCACCGAGGCCGGGCGCCGCGCCTACGACTACGCGCTCAAGCTGTTCGCCGAGCACGAGCAGTTCCGCCACTCCCTGGACAATGACAGCCTCGACAGTGGCGAGTGTCGCCTCGCCTCGCCGGGCAGCATCGGGCTGATGCTCTACCCGTTCATCCTCGGCCAGCAGCAGATGCAGCCGGGCCTCACGGTCAGCTACAGCTTCGCCTTCAACGGCGAGATCGTCGCCGACGTGCTGTCGGGCCGTCACGACCTGGGCATCGTCACCGAGTCGGTGCGCCATCCGGAGCTCGACTGCGAGGCCTGGCACCAGGAGCCGCTCTGCCTGGTGGTGCCGGCGGACTTCGCCGGCAATGGCCTGGGCGACCTGATGGCGCTCGGGGTGATCGGCTACCCGGGCGGCAACGATCATGCCGGGGCGCTGCTGCGCGCCAACTTCCCCGATTTCCGTTCGATGAGCTACTTCCCGCGCCAGGGCTTCACTAATGAGGTGGGCATGGTGCTGGACGCGGTGGCCCGGGGGCTCGGCTTCGCGGTGGTCTCCCGGGTGGTGCTCGAGACCTCGCCCTGGCAGCGCCAGGTCAAGGCGCTCTCCCTGGCCCACGCCTCCCACGAGTTCCTCTACCTGGTGACCCGCAGCGGGGCGCACATGCCGCGCCGCTACGTGCGCCTGCTCGAGGGCTACCGCGAGCAGCGCCGTCACGAGCGCCTCGGCTACGGCGAGGTGATCGAGGGCTGAGCCCCCCGGGCGGCGTCGGTGGCGCCGGACTCTCATCCATAGCGAGGACCGAGGCCGGAACGCCAAAGCTTCTACAAGAAAAGGGCCCCGCCGAAGCGGGGCCCTTGTCGTTGGAGCCCGGACGTTGGCGATCGGGCGGCGCCGGGGAGGCGCCGCCGCGATGCCTCAGCCGCGTATCAATCGCGGTACTCGTCGATGCTCGGGCAGGAGCAGATCAGCTGCCGGTCGCCGAAGACGTTATCGACCCGGTTGACCGAAGGCCAGTACTTGGCGGCGCGGGTCGCCTCGGAGGGGAAGGCGCCGAGTTCACGCGAGTAGGGGCGCTCCCAGGCCGCGTCCATCAGGTCGGCCATGGTGTGCGGGGCATTGACCAGCGGGTTGTCGTCCGCCGGCCAGTCGCCGCGCTGCACCGCGTCGATCTCCTCGCGGATCGCGATCATGGCGTCGCAGAAGCGGTCGATCTCGTAGCGCGACTCCGACTCGGTGGGCTCGATCATCAGCGTGCCGGGC
>NZ_PYVX01000003.1 GCF_003056305.1 Halomonas denitrificans | reverse complement strand
CCGCGCGCTCGACGCTCTCGTCGTCGGCGAAGCGCAGCTGGTTCTCGAGCAGGATCTTCAGGGTCTTGGGCAGTCGGTCGATGTTGCCGAGCGCCTCGGCGGCCTTGGGCAGGCTGTGGAAGTGGTAGGTCTGACCGCCGGCGTCCAGCGTCTTCAGGGTATCCGGTAGTGACGAGGTATTCATGGAGTCTCCTTTCGTGGCGCGGGCCGGCAACGATAGTCGTCGGCGGCCCGCGGTAAACGTGCATGACAGGACGGATTCAGCCGAACAGCCAGGGATCGATCAGGCCGCTGGGGTAGGTCAGGGTCAGGAACTCGGCCATGCCAACCAGAAAGACCGTGACCCCAAGCGCCATGACGGCCGCCACCCAAGGCTTGAGCCGGGCAATGGCCAGCAGGAAGACGAGACAGAACAGCGTCGCCGCAGAAATGAAGCCCAGTAGCAACATGGCACCGATCAGGGTAAAGAAGCCCACCAGCCAGAGGCCCTGCAGACCGATAGACTGATGCTCCCAACGAGGCCGGCGAATCACACAGCGGATGATCTCCGCAAGACAGGCAAGGGCCAAGATCGCGATGGCCAGCCGCGGCATGATGCCACCGATCAAGGTCAGGTCGGCGACATCCACCCAGGCGACGACCGCGGTACCCAGCAGGGCGGCGAAGAGCACCACATCGATGACGCCCAGGGTGGGGGGCTCGGCTTTTTGGGTGGCCGCCGCGCCCACGGAGACAGCTTCCCGGCGCTTGCGCCACGCGGCAGTGACCATGGGAATGAACATGGCGCCGAGGATCAGAGCACCGATGATCAACACGCCGGGGCGCATGAAGGCGTCCGTACCCTGGAACTGGACCGCCTGATAGAAGTATCCCTCCGCTCCCGGAGCCAGCACGAAACCGATCAGGAAGGCCGGGCGCGACCAGTTGGCCTGCTTGAACAGGACCCCGAGTACACCGACCGCCCCCAGGGCGAGCAGGTCACCCGCGGAACGCGTGGCCTGGAAAGCGGCGAACATGATCAGCACCGTGATCAAGGGGGCCAGCGTAGCGAAGGGGACCCGGGTCAGGCTGGCCACCGGACGAGCCAGCACCAGGCAAAGCGCTGCCCCCAGGATGTTGGCCAGAGCCAGCGACCAGATGATGGTATAGGTCAGGTCGAGGTGAGTCTCGATCATGCCGACGCCGGGCTGCAACCCGAGCAACAACAGTCCACCCAGGAACACCGCGGCCGTACCCGAGCCGGGCACACCGAACAACAGGGTCGGGACCATGGCACCGCAGGCGCAGGCATTGTTGGCGGATTCGGGAGCGATCACCCCGCGGATATCCCCCTTGCCGAATTCGGACTTGTCCTTGGCACTTTGCACCGCATGGCCATAGGTGAGCCAATCGACCACCGAGCCGGCCAGGCCAGGGATGGTGCCGATCAGGCTGCCGATAGCGGCACAGCGCGCGACGAGACCACGCTGTTCACGCACATCGCGGATGCCTTGCCGCCAGCCTTCACCGAGCTTGCATGGCTCCTCGGCGATGGCCCCACGCTTGACCAGCAGATCGACAATCTCCGGGAGTGCGAAGATCCCGAGCCCCACCACCACCAGCGGCAAGCCATCGTAGAGATAGCCGAGCCCGAAGTTCATGCGGAACTCGCCGGTGGCCGGCGCCATGCCGATGGCGCCCACCAGCAGGCCCAGGCCACAGGCGGCCAGTCCCTTGAAGAGGTCACGTCCGGAGAGCACGGCCACCATCGACAGGCCGAGCAGGGTCAGCATGAAGAGCTCGGAGGAAGAGAACGACAGTACCAGGGGACGGGCGATCAGGATGAAACCGGTCAGCACAATGGCACCGATGAGGCCCCCGATCATCGAGGAGAGGAAGGCGCTCGACAGCGCGCGTGCCGCCTGGCCGCGCTTGGCCAGCGAGAAGCCATCGATGACGGTCGCCTGGGAGGCGCTGGAGCCGGGAATGCCCAACAGCACGGAGGCGAAGGTATCACCGGTGGGGATCACGGCGACCAGGCCCATCAGCATGCCAAGGGCCACGGTCGGTTCCATGCCATAGAGGAAGGGCAACAGCAGCGACATGCCGGCGATGCCCCCGAGGCCGGGAATGATGCCGACGACGAGGCCAACCAGCACGCCCAGCACCATGAAGAGCAGATGGGACAGGGTGAAGAGCTGTCCCAGGCTGGAAAGAAGGATATCGAGCATGGCGTATGGCTCTTATATTGTGTGATCGGGAGGAGCCGGGGCTGCCGGCCCCCAAGGGGCCGGCACATCCCACTGCGCGTCAGATCTTGGCGCCGTGCTCCGACTGCAGCCAGTCGGCCAGCCAGTCGCGAGTGGCGTCATCGATGGACATGGCGTCGTCGAGGTGACGTTGGACAGTGTCACCGACAACCGGCGTGTATGGCCCCAGTTGGGCGTCGGCTGCCTCCTTGAACGCTTCGGTGTCCACGAAGTCACGGGCCGCCTGGCGATAGGTGTCGATCAGGGCCTGGGGGGTGTCCTTCGGCACCATGATCAGCTTCTGCAGGGCATAGCCGGAGGCAAAGAACTTGCGAAACGCCTCGTAGGCGTTGCCCGACGGCGCCTCGCCATGACGAGCCTGGTAGACCTCGTTGAAAGTAGGCAGATCAGGGAACGCCGGGTCGCGGACGATCTTTCCTTCGTCGTTCAGCACCCCAAGCGAGAAGAGCGGCACCGCCTTGCCGGCCTCCACCAGCGGCTCGACGTTGCTCAGATAGGCGGAGGTGGTCTGGAAGTCGATGTCGGCTTCACCACGCTCGAATGCCAGGCGACCCTCCCCCCGGCTGCGCATGCCGAACACGGCCTGTACGTCGGCGCCCAGCATGTCCAGGGCGATCAAGACCGGCAGCTCGACACCGGTGGGGTTCTGCGCCGCCAGCTTGACCGGCTGTGCCAGCAGAGCGTCCAGCGCCGTCTCGGCCGTTTCGCCGAGGCTGGGCTGGGCATAGACCACCCCACCCGTCGGTGTGGCCAGGATGGGCGTCCAATCGCTGTAGTCGTAGCGGACGCGGGGATCGTCGAGCATGGCCGGATACTGGGTCGAGGCCGAGGTTCCTAACCAGTCGCCACCATCCGACTTGGCACGCACGGCGAACAGATTGGCACCATTGATGGAGCCGCCACCGGGCACGTTATCGATCATGATGGTCGGCTCTCCCGGCAGAGACTCGCTGAGCCAGGGGGAGAAGAAGCGCGCCCAAACATCCGTACCACCGCCAACGCCAAATGGAATGGTCCACTTGATGTTACCGGGTACCTCGACATCCTGAGCCTGGACAGAGGTCGTCAGGCCCAGTCCGGTGATCGCAAGCCCAAGCAACGCGGCTTTATTGAGCCATCCGAGCGAGAGAGAAGAAGTTGCAGTCTGTTGGATCATCATGGCAATACTCCTGGCGTGTTGTCATTGTCATAGTGGTTAATGAGGGCCCTGCCAGTACGAGGACTCAGCTGGCCTTTGAAGTCAGCGTATCTAGGCTGGGCGTGGCAGGAAGCGAGTAGAAGATGGTCCCACTCATGATCTTCCTGGCGGTGCGGATGAGGGAAACACGCGCAATATCGCAGGCGTTCTCGTTGCGGTGCTCGACATCCAGGTCGATGAATCCCGAGGGGTGTTCCAGCCTTACTTGCGACAGCCGGCCAGCGGCCGACAGTTTCTCCGCTCCAATCGCGATTCGGTTGGCCACGGTGCCAGGGACACTGACGGCCGTGGCAACCGCGATGGCCCCCGTGACGGCAATGGCCTTATGGCAGCGATGAGGCACGAAGTAGCGGGTGCACAGCGTAGCGGTGTCGCTAGACGGTGCCGACAGCAACACTGGCTTGGGCAAGACACTCTGGCTGACATCCCCCAGCCCCATTCGACGTCCGGCCTCGCGACGAATCATCTCCAACCGCTTCAGCATGGCGGGACGATCGTCCAGCTCCGCAGGGGATTCCCGGCCGCTGAGGCCCAGATCGGCCGCGTTGACCATCATGATGGGGGTCGCGGCATCGAGGCAGGTGACCTCGATGCCATCGATCGTGTCGGTGGCCTGCCCGGTCGGCAACAGCGCGCCGGTCTTGGTCCCGACGATATCGAGGAAACTGAGCTGAATGCCGGCGGCGCACCCCGGGACGCCGCTGATGCGCGTATCGCCCTCGTAGGCTACCTGACGGCCCGGTGTCGGTACGTGGCACTCGATCAGCCGCTGGGTGTTGAGGTTGCGTACGCGGACGATGGTGGTCCCTTCCTGGGGCTCCACCAGTCCCGTCTCGATGGCATACGGCCCCACCGCGGACAGCATGTTGCCGCAGTTCGGGTTGAAGTCGACGCGACGGTTGAGCACATCAACCTGCGCAAACAGGTAGTCGACGTCCGCCTCGGGATCGGAGGAACGCTCCACGATGGCGACCTTGCTGGTCAGCGGATCCCCCCCTCCGATGCCATCGATCTGGAGAGCGTGGCCAGACCCCATGAGATTGAGCAGGATCTCAGTTTGCTCTTCCTGGCTGTCGGGAAGGTCTCTCATGCGCAGGAAAGGGCCTCGGGAAGTGCCACCGCGCATGATCATGCAGGGAATGCTGTTCATCATCGTCATGCCATATCGCGTCTGAAAGTTGTGATATGAGCATGTCAGGGCGCCTTTAATGCTTCAAATGCAAATAAAACCGCCAAGTTATGCGATTTACGCATTAATGTGCTAGCATTATCAATAGTCACTACTCCATGCAAGAGTCAGGATATGTTGCACCGCTTAGAGTTCCTTGATTTACAGGCCTTTATTCTGGTTGCGGAGCTGGGCTCCTTCCACGAGGCCGCACAACGTCTTCATCTCTCTCAGCCGGCACTATCCCGGCGCATTCAGAAGCTCGAAGAGCTCCTGGAGGTCGAGCTGCTGGAACGGACCACCCGGCGGACGCGGCTGACCCCGATCGGTACGGACTTCCTTCCCCGAGCGAGACGCATGATCGAGGAGTACGAATCGTCGATCCTGGGAATCCGTGAATTGGCCACCCACCAGAAGGGCACGGTTACCATTGCCTGTATTCCCACCGCGGCCTTCTATTTCCTGCCTAGTGTGATCCGAGGCTTCAGCGAGGCATGGCCGGGGATCCGCATCAGGATCCTCGATATCAGTGCCAAGGAAGGTCTGGAAAAGGTGATCAGCGGCGAGGCAGACTTCGGTATCAATATGTTCAGCGCCCAGAGCCCTGAAGTCTCCTTCACACCACTATTAAGAGATCCCTTTGTCCTGGCACTACGTTCCGACCACCCTCTTGCGGATAAAGGTCGCATCGAGTGGTCAGATCTCGAACAGGCCAGGTTGATCACCGTGAGCCGGGACAGTGGCAATCGCATGCTGCTGGACAACACGCTCTCCGCTGAGGGCATCCGATTGAATAGCTTCTACGAAGTCCAGCACCTTTCCACCTCCCTTGGCCTTGTCGAATCTGGCTTGGGCGTGGCGATCCTGCCCAAAATGACAATGCCTGGCCCCGACCATGACATACTGTGTTCTCGAGAGCTGCCTGAACCACGTATTCAGCGCACCATCGGCCTGGTGAGAAGCAATTCGCACAGTATTTCCAGCACAGCTCAGCTGTTCATCGATATGCTCCTCGAGCATTGGGGAAGCTCTACAGATTCCTGAAAGATTCTTGGTATTACAGTGATGTGACCCTCCCCCTAGTTTCGGTCCAACCACAATGTGAAAAACCGCTTCCTCATGCACACTGCTGGGCATAGGCGACGGGTGGCATATAGCCTAGCGAGCTGTGCGGTCTGACATGGTTGTAGTGGGCTCTCCATTGGTCGATTTCATGCCGGGCATCGGTCAGGCCCAGAAACCAGTGCTGATTGAGGCAGCCATCGCGGAACTTGCCGTTGAAGCTCTCGATGAAGGCATTCTGTGTCGGCTTGCCTGGCTGGATGAAGGCCAGCGTGACCTTCCGCTCACACGCCCAGAAGAACATCGCCTTGCTGGTCAGCTCGGGGCCGTTATCGCAGACAATCGTGATAGGCAGAGCACGCTGCTGCGCCATGTCGTCCAGGAACCTGGCCAGGCGCCGACCGGAAACGGACGTATCCACTAGCTGGCCGCATTCCCGACTGCAGTCATCCACAATGTTCAGCACGCGTAAAGGCGCCCCGAGGCGAGCTGATCCGAGACGAAGTCCAGCGACCTGCGTTGGTTGGGCCTATCGGGCAATGGCATCGGCACCCTTGGGCGCACCAGCCGCTTGCGCCGGCGGGTGCGAACCTGAAGCCCAGCTTCGCAGTAGAGCCGGTAGGTCCGCTTGCGATTGACCACCAGGCCCTCCTGACGCAACAGGGCGTGCAGAAGCAGGTAGCCGTAGCGGGGATAGCAGGTCGCCAAGACGTGCAGTCGAGCCCGAAGCGGCTCATCGTCACGCGGCATCGCCTGGTAGAGGGCCACCGATCGTGGCAGGCATGTCGCTGGCTGAGCCAGCCGCCTGTCACCAGATGCGTTACCGCATGCCGCTTCGCTTCGGGCATCACCACTTTTACTGGCATGCATAGCATGAATAGAGTTGTTGAGGTCCCCCTAACCCCTGCACCGGCATCACCTGGGCCAGCGCCATGATCATCAGCACCCCGTCCCCGGCGCCGACCGCCGCGGTGAAGGCCGAGGTCAGCGCCGAGAGCAAAATCAGCAGCAGGTTGAGCGAGGCGGCGAGCGGCGAGAGGCCGTCGAGCAGCACCATGGGGCGTCCCTGTCCGATAGCGAAGGCCTCATGGTACCCGAGACGCACCACGGCCGGTCGAGTGACCGGCCGCGGTGTCGTCGGTGATCAGGCGTCGGGTCAGGCGCCCAGGGCCTCGCGTACCGCCGCCAGGGATGCCCGCTCGCGCTCGGCGTAGAGCGACAGCTCGTCGGTGACGGCGGCGCCCAGCGCCGCCTCGAAGGCCTCGCGGTTGGCGTTGCCGGCATAGGCCGCGTTCTCGCCGCCGCCCAGGTTCGACTGGAAGATGCCCGCCGCGCTGACCGGCAGGAAGTCCTCGTAGGTGATCGGCCGCGCCGTCACCAGCCCCTGCGCGATCCACGCCTCGAGGTCCGCCGCCTCGCGACCCTCGGCCGCGCGGCCAGCCTCGGTGAGACGGTACTCGAAGAAGGCCAGGCCCTGGCGGCGCAGGGCCGCCTCGTCGTCGGGGAAGTCGGCGAAGACTTCGGCCAGCACCCGCTGATGCGCCGCGTTGTCGAGCCCCTGGGTCCGCTCACGGGAGGCCGTCAGCAGGCGGTCGTAGAGCCCGCGTCCCTTGGCGGTCAGGGCCACGCCGCGCTGCTCGATCTCGCCGAAGCGGGCGGTGTGGGTGCCCTTGCGCTCGCCCTTGAAGCGGGTCGGCTCCTCCAGCGCCTTGAAGCTGGTCTGGCGCAGCAGGATCGGGCAGTCGCGGCGCGGCGGGCCCTCGATGACGGCCTTGGGATTCATGCCGGCCGCCGGCATGCGCCGCTGGACCTCGTCGATGTCCAGGGTGCGCGGCGTCAGGTGGTTGATGTGCGGACCACGAAAGCAGACCACGTCGGCGATCAGGCGATGCTCGGCGTGCAGCGCCTCGTAGGTGGCGAGATCCACGGTGGCATCTTGGTGCCAGCGGAAGGTCTCCAGCGCCTCGGCGACGAAGCGCTCGGCCTCCTCGTCGGTGAGCCCGCCCTGGGTCTCGCAGCGGGCGATCAGCTCCCGCGCGCCGGGGGTGAAGATGTCGCGCTCGGCCAGGATCGCCGCGGCGCGCTCGCGCAGCGCCTCGCTCTCGATCAGCTCCAGACGCAGCAGCGAGGTGAAGATGCGAAAGGGGTTGCGGGCCAGGGCGGCGTCGTCGACGGGGCGGAAGGCCGTGGAGTGCACCGGGACGCCGGCCTCGGAGAGGTCGTAGTAGCCCACCGGATGCATGCCCATCACCGCGAACAGGCGGCGCAGCATGGCGAGCTCGTCGGCGGTGCCCACGCGGATGGCGCCGTGGCGCTCGACGCCGAGGCGGTTCAGCTCGTCATGGGCCGCCAGCCGCTCGGCCAGCACCGCATCGCCCTCGAGAACCTCCCGGTTCACCTGGGTCACCAGCTCGAGCAGGGTCTCGTACTGGGGCACCTCGGCCTGATACATGGCCGACATGGCGCGGGAGAAACGGTCGCGGATCTCGTCCGGGGAAACGTGGGAGGGGGTCGTCATGGAGAGCCTCGCAGAGTGAGCGGTCGAGCCGGCGCCACGGCGACGGCGTTATGCCGACATGAGAACAGAACCCCTCCTGGCGGGACAAACGAAAAAAAACGCGCTTTGCATTCCAGAAAGTCATCCTTACGCCCCTAAAACCCCCTCCAAAGGGAAAAGAGTCAGGACCAGACGGAATGCAAGGATCCCCGCCCGAAGCGTAGGATAGGAGCTTTCCACAGCTCGGGAGACGAGCGATGACGGCGCGGCACCTGCCCTCCACCACCGCCCTTCAGTGCTTCGAGGCCGCGGCACGACACCTGAGCTTCACGCGGGCCGCCGAGGAGCTGAGCATGACCCAGAGCGCGGTCAGCAAGCAGGTCGCCCAGCTGGAGCGCCACCTGCAGCACCGGCTGTTCCGGCGGGTCAGGCGCACCCTGCTGCTGACCCCGGAGGGCTCGCTCTACCTGAGCGAAGTACGCAAGATCCTCGCGCAGCTGGAGATGTCGGCGAACACCATCCTGACCTACAGCGGTCACGGCGAGGTATTGAAGATCGCCAGCCTGCCGACCTTCGGCACCCGCTGGCTGGCCAGCCGGCTGCCCGACTTCCTGGCGGCCAATCCCGATATCAGCCTCGAGTTCTGCGACCGCGTCCAGGCCTTCGACCTGGAGCAGGAGGATATCGACCTGGCCGTCTTCTACGGCCATGGCAGCTGGCCCAACCTGGAGTGCCACCGGCTCTTCGGGGAGGAGGTGGTGGCGGTGGGCGCTCCCCGGCTGCTGGCACGCCACCGCTTCGCCTCGCCGGCCGAGCTGGCCAGGGCGCGGCTCCTGCACCTCTCCACCCGTCCCGACGCCTGGCACCGGTGGTTCGCCGAGCAGGGCGTGGCCAGCGATCGCAGCTATCACGGCACCCGTTTCGAGACCTTCCACATGCTGATCCGCACGGTGATCGCCGGGGGTGGCCTGGCGCTGCTGCCGCGCTTCCTGATCGCCGAGGAACTCGCCGACGGGCGGCTGAACCTGGCCTGGCCCCATGCGATGACCGAGCCGAACGCCTACTACCTGGTCCACCCGGAACACCTGGGCGAGCTCGCCAAGGTCCAGCGCTTCGTGCGCCACATCCTCGATGGCATCGAGGGAGAGGGCTAGGCGTCGACCGGCAGCCGGGCGATCAGCTCGCCCACCCGCTCGGTGACCGCGGCGATGGTCGCCTCGCCGTAGCGCCGGCCCTTGCGCTTCTTCAGGCCCTGCTCGTAGAGCCGCACGTGCTCGGTGGGGGCGACGTCGGCGTTGGCCAGGCAGTGCTCGGCGCAGTGCATCTGGCAGCCGTCGATGGCCACGATGGGGCGACCCGAGCGGGCGGTACGCACCAGGCCCGGCACGCCGCCGCCCACCCCGGCAATGCAGGACATCTCGGCGTCTCGCCGGTGATCCAGGCGCAGGGCGACCTCGTTGGCGAGCTGGGCCACGTCGGAGCAGCCCGAGCAGGCGTAGATCAGGGGTCGATTGGCGGTGCGGGACATTCAGCCTCCCAGGACGACGCGCGTCGCGTCAGTCGTCGTCCAGCATGAAGTCGCGCAGCGCGTGCTCGTCGAGCACGACCAGGCGCTGGCGATCGATGGTGATGACGCCCTCCTCGCGCAGCCTGGCCAGCAGGCGCGAGAGGGTCTCCGGGGTCATGGCGAGCTGGGCGGCCAGCCAGCGCTTGGGGATGGTCAGGCGTACCACCTGCTGCCCGCGATGATGGCCGGCGGGCAGCTGGCGGAGGAGATAGCTGACCAGCCGCGACATGGCGTCGGCCTGGGTGAGCAGGGCCAGGTCCTCGAGACGATCGGTGAGCTCCAGGGCCAGGCGGCTCATGAACTCCGCCCGGCAGTCGGGGTGGCGGTCGAGGATCTCGCGGCAGCGCGCGGCGGGGATCGCCAGCACCTGGGTGCGGCGCAGCGCCTCGGCGCAGTAGAGGTAGCTCCCCGGTCCCGAGACCATGCTCAGCTCGCCCAGGGTGCCGCCGCGCTCGACGCAGCGGATGGTCGCCAGCCGGCCGTCGCGGCCGCTGCGCACCAGGCGCACCAGGCCGTTGATCACGATGTAGACCCGCCGGGCGGGGGCGTCCTGGCGAAACAGCCACTCGCGGCTCGCCAGGGTGCGCACCCCGGCATCCTTGAGCAGCCCCTCGAGGGCCGCGTCGTCGAGACCGCCGAGCCACGGCACCCCGCGTACCAGCTCGCGGAGCTGGCGTGGCCGCAGCAGCAGGTCAGGCGAGGAACTGGGCTCCGGGACAGTAGCCATAGGCGTGACCCTCCTCCACGGGCGTGTCGGCATCGATGATCAGGTAGCCGTGGGCCTGGCTGGCGGCGCCGAGCATGTGCGAGCCCTGGCCGCCGGCCAGCCGCGCCACGGGGGCGCCTTGCCGCCAGTCGAGCACCACCCTCAGCAGTTCGCGGCGGCCGCGGCTGGCGCGGCGCGAGAAGCCGGCGGCGACCGGGAAGCGCACGAGCGGCGCGGGCGTACGCCCCTGGCGCCCCTGCACGAAGGGCAGCGCCAGCAGCTGCCAGCCCACCAGCGAGGCCACCGGGTTGCCGGGTAGGCCGATCAGCGGCGTCCCGGCCTCCCGGGAGGCGCCGAGCCAGCCCAGGGCGAAGGGCTTGCCGGGCTTCATGGCCACGCCGTGGAAGACGATGCCGCCGAGGCGTTCCAGCACCGGGCGCACGTGATCCTCCTCCCCCACCGAGACGCCGCCGGTGCAGAGCACCAGGTCGGCCGTGTCGCGGGCCTCGGCGAGCACCGCGGCCAGCGCCTCGGGGGTATCGAGCACCGGGCCGAGGTCGAGCACCTCGCAGCCCTGCTCGGCCAGCAGGGTGCGCAGCATCGGACCACTGCTGTCGTAGACGGCGCCCGGCCGCCAGGCCTGGCCAGGGGCGATCAGCTCGTCGCCGGTGGTGACCAGCGCCACCCGCAGGCGCCGCTGCACCGTGACGGCGTCGAGGCCCTGGCCGGCCAGCAGGGCGATGGCCGCGGCGTCGAGCCGCGTGCCCGCCGCCAGCAGGACGTCGCCGGCGCGGCTCTCCTCGCCGCGGCGGCGGATGTTGGCGCCGGGCGCCGGCAGCTCCGTGACGTGCACCCGCCCCGCGGCGTCCAGGCTCACCTTCTCCTGGGGCACCACGGCGTCGGCGCCCAGCGGCACCGGGGCGCCGGTGAAGATGCGTGCGCAGCCGCCCTCGGGCAGGCGGGTCACGCCAGCGCCGGCCGGCACCCGCAGCCGCACCGGCAGGCCCTCGGCGGCCCCTGCCAGGTCGTCGCGGCGCAGCGCATAGCCGTCCATGGCGCTGTTGTCGACGCCGGGCATGTCGAGGGTCGAGCGCGCCGGCTCGGCCAGCACCCGGCCCGCGGCCGCCTCGAGCGCCACGCGCTCGAGGCCGGCGATCGGCCGGGCGGCCTCCACCATCCTCGCTCGGGCCTCGAAGAGGTCGAGCAGGCCGGGGGTGACGACGTCCGCGCAGCCGCAGTTCATGCCGTCACTCCCGGCGCCGCGGCCTGGTCGGCGACCGCCAGGCGGGAGGCACAGGGCGCGACCTGCGGGCGCACCATGGCGACGAAGTTGCAGGGCCGGGTGCGGGCGTCCAGCTGCTCGACCAGGATGTCGTCCCAGGCAGTGGCGCAGGCCTTGGGCGAGCCGGGCATGGCGAACACCAGGGTGCGGTCGATCAGCCCGGCCACGGCGCGGGACTGGATGGTGGAGGTGCCGATGGTGGCCAGCGAACGCTGGCGGAAGAGCTCGCCGTAGCCGTCGATGGCCTTGTCGAACAGCGGCGCCAGCGCCTCGGGGGTGGTGTCGCGGGGCGTGAAGCCGGTGCCGCCGTTGACCAGGATGGCCTGGATGTCGTCGCGCACCACCCAGGCGGAGACCACGGCACGCAGGCGGTAGACGTCGTCGGGCACGATCTGGCGCTCCGCCAGGACATGGCCGGCGGCGGTCAGGCGCTCGGCGAGCAGGTCGCCGCTGCCGTCTTCCGCGAAACCGCGGGTATCGGAGACGGTGAGCACGGCGATGCCCAGGGGCACGAAGGGGGTGTTGGCAGAAACATGGGACATGGGGATCCTCCTTGCCGTGAATGGTGGGCCGGCGCCGAAACGAGGGGAATGACGCGCATCAAGAAAGGACGAGATCCCGCCGCGCCTGGGCCGGCGGGGTCTCGCGCGCGGCATCACTGCATCAGGGCGCTGCCGCCGTCGTCGTCCAGGGCGATGCCCTCGACGCCGATCTCGGCCTCCAGTGCCAGCAGGTAGTGGCGCAGGGCACGGCGCGTGGCCTGCTCGCGCAGGCTGTGGCGCACCCGCTCGGCCACCTGCTCGAAGGGCAGTTCGCGCCCCTCCTGGCGCTCGTCGATGCTGACGACGTGCCAGCCGTAGCGCGAGGCCAGCGGCCGCGCGTGGAGCCCCACGGGCAGGTGCTGCAGGGCCCGGTCGAGCTCGGCGACGGTCTGGCCGGGCGCGAGCCAGCCCAGCTCGCCGCCCGCCTCCCTGGAGGGGCAGGCGGAGTGGCGCTGGGCGAGCTCGGTGAAGCGCTCGGGCGCCGCCTCGAGCTCGCGAAGCAGCGCCTCGCCCTGGCGGTAGCCGGCGTCGCGGGCCTCGGCATCGTCCGGCGCCGCGGGCAGCAGGATATGGCGCACCCTCTGGCGGGTCGGCTCGCTGAAGCGCTCGGGGTGGGCGGCGTGGAAGCGCCGGCAGTCGGCCTCGGCAGGGTCGGGCACGTCGAGTTCGCGCTCGAGCAGCGTGGCGATGGCGTCATCGGCCTCGTCGAGGTCGGCGGCGGCCTCGGCCAGGCCCAGCGCCTCGGCCCGCTGGCGCAGCAGCTCGCGCACCACCAGCGCCCGGGCCGCCTGGAGCTGGGCGGTGCCGGCGCTCTCGGCGGGGTGGTACTGCATCTCCTCGGCGATGGCGGCCTCGGCGATGACGGCCTCGCCGACCCGGATCGGGGGCGGGCTCGCGCCCCCGGGAATCATCTCGATATCGATCTTCTGCATGGCGGCATCCTCGTTACACATGCGCTGATTCTTGAGGGCGCCGGGGACAGGCCAGAGAGGGGGTCCTATGCCAGGGATGGCATCGGTAGCGCCCAGGGAGGGGTTCACAGCGCCCCCTCGTCGGCCTGTCGCCGGTAACGCCCGGCCCCGTGTCTGCTGAGTCTCAGCCCCGCTTGCGCACCAGCTGGTAGCGACGGGTCACGTAGCCGAAGGGCACGCTCCACACGTGCACCAGGCGCGAGAACGGGAACAGCAGGATGATGGTCAGGCCGATGAAGATATGGAGCTTGTAGATCCAGGAGACCTCGGCCATGTAGTCCGCCGCCCCGCCGCTGAAGAAGACGATGGACTGCGCCCAGCTGGAGAGCGTCAGCATCATCTCGCCGTCCAGGTGTCCCAGGGAGAAGATCACGGTGATCAGGCCCAGCGCCGCCTGGAAGACGATCAGCCCGAGGATGACGGTATCCATGGTGCTGGACGAAGCCTTCACCCGCGGGTTGGTCAGGCGGCGGTAGAAGAGCATGGCGCCGCCCACCACGCAGAGGACGCCGGCGATGCCGCCCACCACGATCGCCAGCAGCTGCTTGGTGCCGGCGTGCAGGAAGGGCGCATAGACCCAGTGCGGCGTCAGCATGCCGAACAGGTGGCCGAAGAAGATCACCAGGATGCCGATATGGAAGAGGTTGCTGGCCAGGCGCATGTTCTTGGACGAGAGCATCTGGCTGGAGCCGGTCTTCCAGGTGTACTGGCCGTGGTCGTAGCGCAGCAGGCTGCCGACCAGGAACACCGTGCCGGCCAGGTAGGGGTAGTAGCCATAGATGAGGTGTTGCAGGTATTCGCCAATCATGACGGTTCTCCTTTAGCGATCGGTCGGGCCGCGGTCGGTCGGGCCGCTGCCGGGCATGATCCGGACGGCGTCGCTGGGCACCGCCTGCTTGCGCTCGGCGAGGCGGCGCCCCTCGGCGGACTGCAGGGCGCAGTCCTGGTCGGAGGCGGCGGAGAAGCGCACCGCCTCCTCCTCCCAGACCTCGTCCAGCGCCTCGGGGGTGTCGTCGGGGACCTCCTCCCGGACCGTCTCGCGGTGGGCATCGACGTCGCCCTCGGCGCCGACCAGCGCCAGCAGCGCCAGCGGCACCAGGGCGTGATCGGCGTCGCGCTCCTCGAGGCGCGCCACCAGCAGCGCCAGGATGTGGCGGATCTCGCCGAGCCAGCGGCCGATCTCGGCCTCCGGCCGGGTCGAGAGGTACTCCAGGAACAGCGGCAGGTAGTCGGGCAGCTCCCGGGCGTCGAGCTCGAAGCCCGCGGCGCGGTACTCGGCCAGCAGGTCGACCATCGCCTGGCCGCGGTCCCGGGACTCGCCGTGGACGTGCTCGAAGAGCAGCAGCGAGGTGCTGCGCCCCTTGTCGAACAGCGCCACGTACTCGGCCTGCAGTTCCAGCAGGTCGGCCTCGGCCAGCCGCTGGCACCAGTCCATCAGGGCGGTGCGCAGCGCGGCCGGCAACCGGCGCTCGGCATCGAGCAGCTCGATCATCTCGCCGGCGGCGCCCTGGAGCGCCTCGCTCGGGTAGTCGAGCAGCCGGGCCAGCACGCGCAGGCTCAGCATGTCCGGCTCGGCGGCCGGGTGTTGGATCGCGGCCTCAGCCATGACGCACCTCCTCGGTCTTCTCGTCGCGACGCGCCCCGCCCTGCGGGTCGTAGGTCTCCACCGGCTGGACCAGGGTGGTGGTGGTCTTGCGCCCGCCGAACAGGCTCTCGCTGCTGTCGCCGTGACAGCCGTCGCCGAAGCTGAAGCCGCAGCCGCCGCGCTCCGGGAAGGCCTCGGTGGCCATCTCGCGGTGGCTCGTGGGGATCACGAAGCGGTCCTCGTAGTTGGCGATGGCCAGATACCGATACATCTCCTCCACCTGGGCCTCGGAGAGCTCGACCTCGTCGAGCACCGTCGCGTCGGCGGCGCCCTCCACGTGCTTGCCGCGCATGTAGACGCGCATCGCCATCAGCCGCTTGAGGGCCAGCACCACCGGGGCTTCCTCGCCGGCGGTGAGCAGGTTGGCGAGGTACTTCACCGGGATGCGCAGCGACTCGATCTTCGGCAGCACGCCGTCGTACTCGATCTCGCCGGCCTCGGCGGCGGACTGGATCGGCGACAGCGGCGGCACGTACCAGACCATCGGCAGGGTGCGGTACTCCGGGTGCAGCGGCAGCGCCAGCCCCCAGTCCATGGCCAGCTTGTAGACCGGCGAGGCCTGGGCGGCGGCGATCACGTTGTCGGGGATGCCGTCCTGCTTCGCCTGGGCGATCACCTCGGGGTCGTTGGGGTCGAGGAAGATCTCGCGCTGGCGGTGGTAGAGGTCGCGCTCGTCCGGGGAGCTCGCCACCTCCTCGATGCGGTCGGCGTCATAGAGCAGCACGCCCAGGTAGCGGATGCGCCCCACGCAGGTCTCGGAGCAGATGGTGGGCTGGCCGGCCTCGATGCGCGGGTAGCAGAAAATGCACTTCTCGGACTTCCCGGTCTTCCAGTTGTAGTAGATCTTCTTGTAGGGACAGCCGGAGATGCACATCCGCCAGCCGCGGCACTTGTCCTGGTCGATCAGCACGATGCCGTCCTCTTCGCGCTTGTAGATCGCGCCGCTCGGGCAGGACGCCACGCAGGTCGGGTTCAGGCAGTGCTCGCACAGCCGCGGCAGGTACATCATGAAGGTGTTCTCGAACTGCCCGTAGATGTCCGCCTGGATCTTCTCGAAGTTGGCGTCGCGCCGCCGCTTGGCGAACTCGGTGCCGAGGATCTCCTCCCAGTTCGGGCCCCACTCGATCTTGTTCATGCGCTGGCCGGAGATCAGCGAACGCGGCCGCGCGGTGGGCTGGTGCTCGCCCTGCTTGGCGGTGTGCAGGTGCTGGTAGTCGAAGGTGAACGGCTCGTAGTAGTCGTCGATCTCCGGCAGGTCGGGGTTGGCGAAGATGTTCGCCAGCACCCGCCACTTGCCGCCGATGCGCGGCTCGATGTGGCCGTCCTTGCGACGCAGCCAGCCGCCCCGCCACTTCTTCTGGTTCTCCCACTCCTTGGGATAGCCGATGCCGGGCTTGGTCTCGACGTTGTTGAACCAGGCGTACTCGACGCCCTCGCGGCTGGTCCAGACGTTCTTGCAGGTCACCGAGCAGGTGTGGCAGCCGATGCACTTGTCGAGGTTGAGGACCATGCCTACCTGGGAACGAATCTTCATTTCACGGCCTCCTGCTCGTAGTCGTTGCCTTCGCCATCCAGCCAGTCGATCTTCTTCATCTTGCGCACGATGACGAACTCATCGCGGTTGGAGCCGACGGTGCCGTAGTAGTTGAAGCTGTAGGAGAGCTGGGCGTAGCCGCCGATCATGTGGGTCGGCTTGGGGCACACCCGGGTCACCGAGTTGTGGATGCCGCCGCGGGTGCCGCTGATCTCGCTGCCCGGCATGTTCAGGATCCGCTCCTGGGCGTGGTACATCATCGCCATGCCGTTCTTGACCCGCTGGCTGACCACCGCCCGCGCCGCGATGGCGCCGTTGGCGTTGTAGAGCTCGATCCAGTCGTTGTCCTCGACGCCGATGGACGTCGCATCGTCCTCGGAGAGCCAGACGATCGGCCCGCCCCGCGACAGCGTCTGCATCAGCAGGTTGTCGGAGTAGGTGGAGTGGATGCCCCACTTCTGGTGCGGGGTGATCCAGTTCAGCGCGATCTCCGGATTGCCGTTGCCCTTCTCGTCGGCCAGGCTGACCGCCGCCTTGGTGTCGATGGGCGGCCGGTAGACCAGCAGGCTCTCGCCGAAGGCGCGCATCCAGGGGTGATCCTGGTAGAACTGCTGGCGGCCGCTGACGGTGCGCCACGGGATCAGCTCGTGGACGTTGGTGTAGCCGGCGTTGTAGGAGACGTGCTCGTCCTCGAGGCCCGACCAGGTGGGGCTGGAGATGATCTTGCGCGGCTGGGCCACCACGTCGCGGAAGCGGATCTTCTCCTCCTCCTTGGGCTCGGCGAGGTGGGTGTGGTCGCGCCCGGTGATCTGGGAGAGCGCGTCCCAGGCCTTCACCGCCACCTGGCCGTTGGTCTCCGGCGCCAGGGTGAGGATCACCTCGGCGGCGTCGATGGCCGACTCTATGCGCGGGCGGCCCTTGGCCGGTCCCTCGGTCTTGACGTGGTTGAGCTTGCCGAGCAGCTCCACCTCCTTCTCGGTCTTCCAGCCGATGCCCTTGCCGCCGTTGCCGAGGTTGTCGAGCAGCGGACCCAGGGAGGTGAAGCGCTCATAGGTCTCGGGGTAGTTGCGCTTGACCTCGATCAGCGCCGGCATGGTCTTGCCGGGGATCGGCTCGCACTCGCCCTTCTTCCAGTCCTTGACCTCGACCTGGGAAAGCTCCGCCGGGGAGTCGTGCTGGTGCGGCAGGGTGACCAGGTCGGTCTCCTCGCCCAGGTGCCCCACGCAGACCTTCGAGAAGGCCTTGGCGATGCCCTTGTAGATCTCCCAGTCGCTGCGCGACTCCCAGGCCGGGTCCGTCGCCGCGGTCAGCGGGTGGATGAAGGGGTGCATGTCGGAGGTGTTGAGGTCGTCCTTCTCGTACCAGGTCGCCGTGGGCAGCACGATGTCCGAGTAGAGGCAGGTGGTGGACATGCGGAAGTCCAGGGTGACCAGCAGGTCGAGCTTGCCCTCGGGCGCCGCGTCGTGCCACTTGACCTCCTCCGGCTTCTGGCCGCCGAACTCGCCCAGGTCCTTGCCCTGGATGCCGTGGCGGGTGCCGAGCAGGTACTTGAGCATGTACTCGTGGCCCTTGCCGGAGCTGCCCAGCAGGTTGGAGCGCCAGATGAACATGTTGCGCGGGAAGTTCTGCGGGTTGTCCGGGTCCTCGGCGGCGAAGGCCAGCTCGCCCTTCTTGAGCTGCTCGACGGCGTAGTCCTTGGTGGACATGCCGGCGGCCTCGGCCGCCGCGGCCAGGCGCAGCGGGTTGGTGCCGAGTTGCGGCGCGGAGGGCAGCCAGCCCATGCGCTCGGAGCGCACGTTGAAGTCGATCAGGCTGCCGGGGTAGTCCTCGGCCTTGGCCAGCGGCGAGAGGATCTCCTTGATCTCGAGCTTCTCGTAGCGCCACTGGCTGGAGTGGTTGTAGAAGAAGGAGGTGGAGTTCATGTGGCGCGGCGGGCGCTGCCAGTCCAGGCCGAAGGCCAGCGGCAGCCAGCCGGTCTGCGGGCGCAGCTTCTCCTGGCCCACGTAGTGGGCCCAGCCGCCGCCGCTCTGGCCGATGCAGCCGCACATCACCAGCATGTTGATCAGGCCGCGGTAGTTCATGTCCATGTGGTACCAGTGGTTCATGCCGGCACCGACGATGATCATGCTGCGTCCGCGGGTCTTGTCGGCGTTGTCGGCGAACTCCCGGGCGATGCGGGTCGCCTGCTCGGCCGACACGCCGGTGATCTTCTCCTGCCAGGCCGGGGTGTAGGGCTTGATCTGGTCATAGGAGGTGGCGCCGTCGTCCTCACCGAAGCCGCGGTCGATGCCGTAGTTGGCGCACATCAGGTCGAACACGGTCACCGCCAGCGCCTCGGAGCCGTCGGCCTTCTTCAGCCGCTTGACCGGCAGGCTGTGGAACAGCAGCTCGTCGCTGGCGCCGCCGCTCTTCACATGGTCGAAGTGCTCGTGGGCGATGCCGCCGAAGTAGGGGAAGGCGACCCGCGCCACCTCGTCGTGGTGCTCGGCCAGGGTCAACAGAGGCGCGATCTCGGCGCCCTCGGCGTCCAGCGGCTCGAGGTTCCACTTGCCCGTTTCGTCCCCGGTCTCGCCCCAGCGGAAGCCGATGGAGCCGCGCGGCACCACCAGCTGGTCGCGGGTCTCGTCCCAGGCGACGGTCTTCCACTCGGGGTTGTTGTCCTGGCCGAGGCTCGCCGCGAAGTCGCTGGCGCGCATCTGGCGGCCCGGCGCGTAGCTGCCGTCCTCGCGGGCCTCGAGCTCGACCAGGAAGGGCATGTCGCTGTAGCGGCGCACGTAGTCGGTGAAGTAGGCGCTGGGCCGCTCGAGGTGGAACTCCTTGAGGATGACGTGGCCCATGGCCATCGCCAGGGCGGCGTCGGTGCCCTGCTTGGCGGAGAGCCACTCGTCGGTGAGCTTGGAGACCTCGGCGTAGTCCGGGGTGATCGAGACGGTCTTGGTGCCCTTGTAGCGCACCTCGGTGAAGAAGTGGGCGTCCGGGGTGCGGGTCTGGGGCACGTTGGAGCCCCAGGCGATGATGTAGCCGGAGTTGTACCAGTCGGCGGACTCGGGCACGTCGGTCTGCTCGCCCCAGGTCATCGGCGAGGCCGGCGGCAGGTCGCAGTACCAGTCGTAGAAGCTCATGCAGACGCCGCCGATCAGCGACAGGTAGCGGCTGCCGGCGGCATAGCTGACCATCGACATGGCGGGGATCGGCGAGAAGCCGATGATGCGGTCCGGGCCGTACTGCTTGGCGGTGTAGACGTTGGAGGCGGCGATCAGGGTGTTGAGCTCGTCCCAGTCGGCGCGCACGAAGCCGCCCATGCCCCGGGCGCGCTTGTACTGCTTGGTCCTGGCCGGGTCCTCGACGATGGAGGCCCAGGCGTCGACCGGGTCGCCCTTCTCGGCCAGCGCCTCGCGCCACAGCGCGATCAGCGGCTTGCGCACCAGCGGGTGCTTGAGGCGGTTGGCGCTGTAGATGTACCAGGAGTAGCTGGCGCCGCGCGGGCAGCCCCGCGGCTCGTGGTTGGGCAGGTCGGGCCGGGTACGGGGGTAGTCGGTCTGCTGGGTCTCCCAGGTGACCAGGCCGTTCTTGACGTAGATCTTCCAGCTGCACGACCCGGTGCAGTTCACCCCGTGGGTGGAGCGCACGACCTTGTCGTGCTGCCAGCGCTGACGGTAGCCGTCCTCCCACTCGCGAGACTCCTGGCGGAGTTCGCCATGCTCGTTGGCGAAGGGCTCGCGGGCCTTGCGGAAGAAGTTCAGCCGATCGATGAAGTGACTCATGGTCGCTCTCCAGGCTCCTCGAAAAGATGCGTGACCGCTCCGGGTCACCCCTCCTGCACCGCCGCCTTGCATCGCTCGCGGCCAGGGTCGTTGGAGCCGATTCTGGGTGATCGCAACGCCGATTACTGCCCGGTTACCTCCATATACATCGCCCCTACCCCCAAGGGGATAGGCGGCGTCGAGGGAGGGGTTAGGCCGGAGGGGTCAGCGCAGCCGAGGGCGCTGTCGGGCGTGGTCGGCGAGCATCAGCAGCATGCAGACGACCAGGGCGGCGTAGAGGAACATGAAGCCGGCGGTGGAGAGCCCCAGCCACTCGCTGCCGAGCACGAAGATCGGCGGCAGCAGGGCGGCGAAGAGCCCGCCCAATGTCAGCGCGAGCCCGCCCACCAGCGCCATGTCACCGCCGTGGTCGCGGTGGATCAGGCGCATCAGGCTACCCTGCCCGACCCCCATGGCCACGCCCATGGGCACCAGCAGGGCGAGGAAGCCCCATAGAGGCGCCGCGTAGTGCCAGCTCAGCGGGCCGTGGGTGCCCTCGATGCGCAGCTCGAAGGGCGGGTAGGAGAGCAGGAAGAGGCAGACCAGCACGAAGGCGCAGAGCCACCAGCGCAGGCTGCGAAAGTCGCGACGGTCGGCCAGCCAGCCGCCGAGCACCTGGCCCGCCCCGACGGCCAGGGTGAAGGGGATCGCGCGCAGCGCCGCCCCCTGCAGCGTGAGCTCGTAGCGCGCCGCCAGGTGGCCGGGCAGCCACAGCGCCAGGGCCAGGAAGGCGCCGAAGAAGAAGGCGTAGGGCAGGGCCAGGCGCCACGGCGACCAGTCGGCGAGCCGCCGGGCGAGGCCCAGGACGCGCGCCCGCCGCGACCGCCGGGGCGGGCGCGGCGCATCGTCCTCCAGGGGATCGCGCACGGGCGGCGGCGGGGCGCGGTCCTCGGCGAAGAGCCACAGCAGCCCGGCGACCAGCAGCACCGGCAGCAGGTAGAGCAGCGGCGCCGTGCGCCAGCCGTAGGCCTGGCTGACCAGCGGCAGCAGCAGGTAGCCGAGCCCCGCCCCGACCATGCCGGCCGCGTAGAGCCCCAGCGCCAGGCCGGCATGGCGGGCCGGCCCGAGTTCCGCCACGTAGACCAGCCCCGCGGCCAGCGATCCGGCCCCCAGCCCCAGGCCGAGGCCCGCCAGCAGGAACTCCGCATAGTGCTGGGCGTGGCCGATCCACCACAGGAAGGGACAGATCAGCAGCAGGCAGCCGAGCATGACCCGGCGCCCGCCGTGGCGTCGGGCCAGCCGCGCCATGGGCAGGCTCGCCAGGGCGCCGGCGAGCATCGGCGTGGAGAGCAGCACGGCGAAGGCGACCCCGCCCAGGGCCAGGTCGCGGCGCAGCTCCACGCCGAGCACCGCGAACAGCGTCCAGCAGGCGAAGACCAGGGCGAAGGCCAGCGGCGAGAGCGCGACCACCACCAGCGCGCGGTAGCCCGGCGGCGCCTCGTCCCCGCCCCGCGGCGGGACGCGGGTGGCGCGCGAGGATGAGGGGAGATCGCTGGACATGGGCCGACGCTCGAGGAGGGGTACCCAAATTCTCGGGAGCGGGGGGGAGAAGGTCAAAGAGGCAGTCGGGGTACGCCTTTGAGGGAGCGACGCCTACCTACTAGGGTATAGTGGCACTCGACACCCTACGTTCGTCCGGCCGGAGACCCCGATGAAGCTGCTGCAGCGCTCCCTGGTGGCCCGCATCAGCGCCTCGCTGCTGGCGATCAGCGCCATGGCCCTGATCAGCATCGTGGTGACCATGATGGTGGCCAACGGCAGCCGTGGCGACGCCGCCGCCATCAACGTGGCCGGCTCGCTGCGCATGAACACCTACCAGATCGTCGCGGCCCTGCAGCGCTACGAGCGCGAGCCGGCGGCGGCGCATCGCGAGCGGGTCCAGGCGCTGAGCGAGCGCTTCCACGAGCGGCTGGCGAGCCCGCAGCTGATCGCCGCACTGCCCGAGGCCGAGGACCACCCCCTGCGCGAACAGTACCAACGCCTGCAGACGCGCTGGGAGGAGACCCTCGCGCCCCAGGTGGTCCGCGCCATCGCCGGCGGCGGGCTAGAGGTCGACGCCCTGCGCCAGGCCCTCGACGGCCTGGTGGGCGACATCGACCAGATGGTCACCCGGCTCGAGCAGAACAGCGAGGCCAAGATCCGCCTGCTCAGCGCCCTGCAGATCCTCTTCCTGGTGCTGACCGCGGTGGTGGTGGCGATCGCCCTCTACGACATCCGCCACAACCTGGTGGGCCCGCTGCACCAGCTGGTGGTGCAGGCCCGGGAGGCGGGCCGGCGCAACTTCGGCCATCGCACGCGACTCTCGGGCAGCGACGAGCTGGCGCTGCTCGGCACCACCCTGAACACCATGGCCGCGGAGCTCGGCGCGAGCTACGCGGAGCTCGAGGCGCGGGTCTCGCGCAAGAAGCAGGAGCTGGCGCGCAGCAACGAGGCGATGCAGATCCTCCACGACGGCAGCCGCGCGCTCTACGGCGGGGGCAACGACCTCTGCGCCAGCGCCGCGCCCATGCTGCGCCGCCTCGAGACGCTGCTCGGCATCGGTCCCATCGGCCTGTCGCTGCACGACCCCTACGACCAGCGCGAGGTGTCGATCCTCGCCACCCACTCGCCCCGACGGCCGACCTACTGCCGCAACCACGACTGCCACGCCTGCCTGATCGATCCCCAGCCCCTGGAGCTCTCCGAGAAAGGCGGGGCGGAGTGCCTGATGCTGCCGGTGAGCATCGGCGAGACCCTGCTCGGCACCCTGGAGGTGTGGTACCCCAGCGCCTCGCCGCTCAGCCCCAGCACCCGCCGGCTGCTCTACACCCTCTCCGACCAGCTGGCCACGGCGGTCTACCTGCAGCGGCGCATCGAGGAGGAGCAGCAGGTGACGCTGATGAACGAGCGCACCATCATCGCTCGCGAGCTCCACGACTCCCTGGCCCAGTCGCTCTCCTACCTCAAGATGCAGGTGGCGCGCCTGGAGCGCATGCAGGCCAAGGAGATGCCCCGGGAGACCCAGGCGCCGGTGTTCGACGAGCTGCGCACCGGGCTCGACAGCGCCTATCGCCAGCTGCGCGAGCTGCTCACCACCTTCCGGCTGCGCCTCGACGGCCCGGGGCTCTCGAGCGCCCTGCGCCAGACCACCGAGGAGTTCGGCGAGCGGCTGGGCTTCCCGGTGGAGCTCTACGTCGACGTGCCGCCGCACCTGCTCAACCCCAACGAGGAGATCCACGTGCTGCAGGTGGTGCGCGAGGCGCTGGCCAACGTGCACAAGCACGCCCGGGCCCACTGGGCGGCGGTCACGGTGCGCTTCGCCGAGGCCCGCCTCGAGGTGATGATCGAGGACGACGGCATCGGCCTCGAGACCCAGGACTCGCCGCCCATGCACTATGGCCTGGTGATCATGCGCGACCGGGCCGATACCCTGGGCGGCGACTTCCAGGTGCGCAACCGCGACGCCGGCGGTACCCTCGTGACCATCGTCTTCACCCCGCAGACGGCCCGGCTGATCGCCCAGCAACCCGCCGAGCCGCCCGACCGCCTCCAACCCGTCAACAGGGACCCTGCCGGATGACCCGAAACGCCCACGACCCCGCCACCCTCCTGATCATCGACGATCACCCGCTGCTGCGCCGCGGGGTGACCCAGCTGCTCGAGCTGGAGGACGACCTGGCGCTCGCCGGCGAGACCGGCGAGCCGGAGGAGGGCGTCCGCCTGGCCGGCGAGCTGGACCCGGACCTGGTGCTGCTGGACCTCAACATGCCGGGGATGGACGGTATCGAGACCCTCAAGCGGCTGCGCCAGGAGGGCTTCGCCGGGCGCATCGTGATGTTCACCGTCTCCGATCACGAGGAGGACGTGGTCGCCGCCCTGCGCGCCGGCGCCGACGGCTACCTGCTCAAGGACATGGACCCGGACGACATGATCCGCCAGCTGCGCCAGGCGGCGCTGGGCCGCATGGTGATCAGCGAGCGCCTCACCGCCCTGCTGGCCGAGGCGCTGCGTAGCCAGCGCTCCCAGCCGGCCACGCCGGATATCCACAGCCTCACCCAGCGCGAGCGGGAGATCCTGCGCGAGCTGGCCGCCGGCCTCTCCAACAAGCTGATCGCCCGCCAGCTCGACATCACCGAGGGCACGGTGAAGGTCCACGTCAAGCACCTGCTCAAGAAGCTCAACCTGCGCTCCCGGGTGGAGGCCGCGGTGTGGGCCGTGCAGGAGGGTGTGGACAAGTAGCCCGGCGCGGTTCCGTGTGGATACCTCCAAATAGCCCCGTCGCCCGCCCCCGGGCCCTCACCGCCCGGGGTGCTGCGCTAAGCCCCTGATATGGCAGGCAAGCGCCCCTCTCCCCCTCTACCCCTCAAGGGGTATCCCGCTGTTTTGGCGGCCTTTTTGGGCCGTTTCGCCGCCCGACGCCCGGGCGTATCTTGCGTGGCAAAGCCCCTGGCTTGATGCCGGTCAAACGCCATCGCGCGAGGGGTGCCACCGAGAGACCGCGAGGGGGGAACCACCATGACCCGAGAGAGTGCCGATACCACCCGCTGGGAGGGCCAGCGACAGCCGCTTCCGCCCGGCGGCCGGCGCAACGCCGACATCGAACACTGGGACGTCGAGGACGAGACGTTCTGGAAGACCCAGGGGCGCAAGATCGCCAGCCGCAACCTGTGGATCTCCATCCCCAGCCTGCTGATGGGCTTCGCCGTCTGGCTGATGTGGGGGATGATCACCACCCAGATGCGCAACCTCGGCTTCCCGTTCACGGTGGACCAGCTGTTCACCCTGACCGCCATCGCCGGCCTCGCCGGCGCCACCCTGCGCATCCCGGCGTCGTTCATGATCCGCATCGCCGGCGGGCGCAACACCATCTTCCTGACCACCGCCCTGCTGATGATTCCGGCGCTGGGCACCGGCATCGCGCTGATGAACCCGGGCACGCCCTTCTGGGTCTTCCAGGCGCTGGCGCTGCTCTCGGGGATCGGCGGCGGCAACTTCGCCAACTCGATGAGCAACATCTCGAGCTTCTTCCCCAAGAAGCAGCAGGGCTACGCCCTGGGCATGAACGCCGGGCTCGGCAACTTCGGCGTCACCACCATGCAGATCCTGATCCCGCTGGTGATGACCGTCGGGCTGTTCGGCGCCCTGGGCGGCGAGCCGATGGAGCTGCAGAAGGCCAGCGGCACCCTGATCGGCCGCATCGAGGCGGGCACCGACACCTGGATCCAGAACGCCGGCTTCATCTGGCTGGTCTTCCTGATCCCGCTGGCCTTCGCCGGCTGGTTCGGCATGAACAACATTCGCGCCATCACCCCCAACCCCGGCTCGCCGCTGCAGGCCTTCGGCAAGATCCTCGGCCTCTACGGCGTGGGCATCCTGACCTCGATCGTCGGCGTGGTGGCGCTGGGCTGGCTCAACATGTGGCTCGCCCTGCCGCTGACCATCGCCCTGACCCTGGGGCTGCTGCGCCTGATTCCCGGCGACATCAAGCCCAACATCCAGAAGCAGTTCGCGATCTTCTCCAACAAGCACACCTGGGCGATGACAGTGCTCTACATCGCCACCTTCGGCTCCTTCATCGGCTTCTCCGCGGCCCTGCCGCTCTCCATCAGCGTCATCTTCGGCAACATGATGGAGGTGGCCGCCGACGGCACCATCACCCGCGTGGCCAACCCCGACGCCCCCAGCGCCCTGACCTGGGCCTGGATGGGCCCCTTCGTCGGCGCGCTGATCCGCCCGGTGGGCGGCTGGATCTCCGACAAGGTGGGCGGCGCCATCGTCACCCAGGCGATCTCCGTGGTGATGGTCCTGGCCTCGGCGGCGGTGGGCTACGTGATGATGCTGGCCTACAACGCCACCGACCCCAACCAGTACTTCTGGATGTTCCTGCTCCTGTTCATCGTGCTGTTCGCCGCCAGCGGCATCGGCAACGGCTCCACCTTCCGCAGCATCGGCTTCATCTTCGACCTGCAGCAGAAGGGCCCGGTGCTCGGCTGGACCTCCGCCGTGGCCGCCTACGGCGCCTTCATCGCCCCGCGGGTGATGGGCGAGCAGATCAAGGCCGGCACCCCGGAGATGGCGATGTACGGCTTCGCGGCCTTCTACGCCCTCTGCCTGATCGTCAACTGGTGGTTCTACCTGCGCCCCGGCGCCTACGTGAAGAATCCCTGATCCCTCGTGCGGATGGGGCGCCGCCAGGCGCCCTACTCCCAAAGAGATAGGCGCGGAATATCAAGGGGTAGCGGGGCGGCGGGCTTGATGCAGGTCAAGATCCTCCGCCCCCCGCCTGCCAGTCTGGAAAGCGACCATTCATGCACGCCGAAGGAGGCACGACATGAAACACCTCGAGGGGGTGACCCGGCCCCAGCAGATCCGGGCGCTGTCACTCAGCACCCTGGCGTTCACCACCTGCTTCGCGGTGTGGACGATCTTTTCCATCATCGGCATCAAGATCAAGCAGGACCTCGGCCTCAACGAGACCCAGTTCGGCATCCTGGTGGCCACGCCGATCCTCACCGGCTCGATCAGCCGCATCTTCCTCGGCATCTGGACCGAGCAGTTCGGCGGCCGGCGCGTCTTCAGCCTGCTGATGCTGGTCACCGCGGCCTGCGTCTTCCTGCTCTCCTTCGTCGAGTCCTACGCGATGTTCCTGGTCGCGGCCCTCGGCGTGGGCCTGGCCGGCGGCTCCTTCATCGTCGGCATCGCCTACACCTCCTACTGGTTCGAGAAGGAGCGCCAGGGCACGGCGTTGGGCATCTTCGGCGCCGGCAACGCCGGGGCGGCGGTGACCAACTTCGCCGCGCCCTTCCTGCTGCTGGCGCTGGGCTGGGAGCAGACCGCGGTGGTCTACGCCATCGTGCTGACCGTGGTGGCCGTGGGCTTCTGGGTGTTCTCCAAGGAGGATCCGCTGACCCGCTCCCGGCGCGGCCAGGGCGGCAAGGCCACCTCCGCCCGGGAGCAGCTGGCCCCCCTCAAGCACCTGCAGGTGTGGCGCTTCGCCCTCTACTACTTCTTCGTCTTCGGCGCCTTCGTCGCCCTGGCCTCCTACCTGCCGCGCTACTACGTGGGGGCCTACGACGTCAGCATCGCCGTGGCCGGCTCCCTGGCCGCCCTCTACACCCTGCCGGCCAGCGTCTTCCGGGCCCTCGGCGGCTGGATGTCCGACCGCTACGGCGCGCGCTCGATCATGTACCTGACCTTCATCGCCTCGCTGGTCTGCCTGTTCCTGCTCGCCTACCCCGAGACCCACTACGTGGTGGAGGGCAAGGAGGGCCAGATCGCCTTCTCGCTCGCCATGCCGCTGTGGGGCGTGGTGGTGCTGACCGTGCTGCTGGGCTTCTTCATGTCGCTGGGCAAGGCCGCGGTCTACAAGCACATCCCGGTCTACTACCCGGAGAACGTCGGCTCGGTGGGCGGCCTGGTCGGCATGATCGGCGGCCTGGGCGGCTTCTTCCTGCCCATCCTGTTCGGCGCCGTGCTCGACCTCACCGGGGTCTGGACCAGCTCCTACATGGTGCTCTTCGTGCTGGTGGCGATCTCGCTGATCTGGATGCACGGCGCGATCCGGCGCATGGAGCGTTCCCGGGTGCCGGAGCTCGGCGAGGAGCGCTACCGCTACCTGCCGGAGCTCCAGGAGCCGGCGGCCCGCTATGCCGCGGGAAAAGCCGCCGGACGAGACGCCGCCGGCGACGCCGCGCCGCGCCCGGGGCGGCAGGCCGAGGCCTGAGCCGCTGCGCCACGCACGCAACGAAACGAATGCCCACCCCAGAATGCCGCCCGCGGGCGGCATTCGCCGTTAAGGGCGCGGACTTGATCCAGGTTAGGGATGACCGCCGCGTCCCGCGCTATAGTGGCATATGAAATACATCAATTGACCGACGGCCGGATGCGAGGTGCTCCCCATGTCTTCCACTCACTCCCTGGCGCACGACCCGGACTTCCGCCACGACAAGGCGGCCCGCGGCCGCGGCGCCGCCATCGTCGTCTACCTGCTGTTCCTGGGCAGCGTGCTGGCCGTGGTCACCGCGCCCCTCGGCGTGCTGATCGCCCACCTCAAGCGGCGCGACGCCGACCCCTGGGTACAGAGCCACCTGCAGTTCCAGATCCGCACCTTCTGGCTGGGCGTGCTGGGCGGGGCGGGCTTCGTCGCCGCCTGGCAGCTGCTGGGGCTGGTCGGCGCCCCCGCGGTGGCGCCCTGGGCGCTGGGCTATGTCTACTTCACCGCCTGCCTGATCTGGATGGTGGCGCGCTGCGGCGTGGGCATCGGCCGGCTGACCGCCAACGCGCCGATCCGCAACCCGAAAAGTCTGGCCTTCGGCGGCGCCCGGGTGACCCTGGCGGACGCATGAGCGAGCGCGCCCTGCCCCGCGAGCTGCCCAACCCCGGCTGGGGACCGCTCTCGGCGCTGCCCGGCAACCCGCTGATGTGGGTGCTGATCCTCAGCGAGATGCTGGTGTTCAGCGCCTTCTTCGCGCTCTATGCCGCCGAGCGGGTCGGCGCGACGGCACTGTTCGATGCCTCTCAGCGCCAGCTCGATCCGCTGGTCGGCGGGCTCAACACCCTGGTGCTGCTGACCAGCGGGCTCTGCGTGGCCCTGGCCGTGGAGGCGGTGAGCGCCGCGCGGCTCCGCCGGGCACGCCAGTGGCTGGGCGGGGCCATGGCGCTGGGCGTGCTGTTCGGTGTGATCAAGGGGATCGAGTATGCCGACAAGTTCGCCGCCGGGATCACCCCGGAGACCAACGCCTTCTTCGGCTTCTACTACGGGCTCACCGCCTTCCACTTCGCCCACGTGCTGTTCGGCCTGGCGCTGCTGGCCCTGGTGACCTGGCGCACCTCCCGCGAGAACGTGGAGACCGCCGCGGCCTTCTGGCACATGGTCGACCTGATCTGGATCCTGCTCTATCCGCTGCTCTACCTATTGCGCTGAAGGCTCCCTCTTGCTCTTGCGATGAGGGCGCCTCCTCACGTTGAAGGCTTTCCAACCCTCAAGCTGAAGGCCCCCTCTCGAGGTGACCATGACCCCGCTTCCCGGCACCCGCCGCCTGCTCATCACCTGGGCCACGCTGATGGCCCTGACGCTGCTCTCGATGCTCTCGGCGCGGCTGGCCCCCGACGACGCCCAGGCGCTGCCGCTGTGGTCGGCGGGGCTGGTGATCGCCGCCACCGGCTTCAAGGCGCAGCGGCTGTTGATGGTCTATCTCAACCTGCGCGCGGCCACGCCGGCCTGGCGGGGCACCTTCGTGGGGCTGGTGGTGCTGACGCTGGCGCTGATCGGCGGGGGCTACCTGATGGCACGGCTGGCCGGCTGACGCCGACTCCGGCCAGCAAGCTTCCCTGCCGCGGTTCGTACGCTAGAGCCTCCGCAGGACGCGGTATCCCGTCGCCGCTTGCCGTTACTCCCGAGCCAGCGAGAACGTGCCCCGCGCCGGGATGCCTGTTATAAGTGAAAGTGCAGGCGGCAAGCATCCTGCCATTCGGCAAGTGACTCATGCGAACGTGGCTGCTGCGTTGGCTCAAAAGCGTCGCTGGGCGACGAAAGGATTATGACCTCGCCACCCTCCTCGGCATCCGGCCCTCTCGTGGCCATCGGCGGTGCCGAGGACAGGAAATCCGACCTGGAGATCCTCAAACGGGTCTTTGCCCTGGCCCCCGAGGGTAACCTCGAGGTTGCGGTCATCGCCACCGCGAGCAGCATCCCCGACCAGATCCTGCCCGACTACGAAGCGGCCTTTGAACGCCTGGGGGCCAGCCACATCCATTTGTTGGGTATCCGCGACCGCCGTCAGGCGACCGAGAATGAAACCGTTCGCCTGATCGAGCAGAGCGGCGTCATCTTCTTCACCGGCGGAGACCAGCTTCGCCTGACCAATATCCTGGGTGGCTCCCCAGTGCTGAATGCCATCCGCAAACGTCTCGACAGAGGCGCAGTGGTGGCCGGGACCAGTGCCGGTGCTGCGGCCATGCCGGGCACCATGATCTATAACGGTGCTGCCACCGACGCCCTGCGCAAGGGCGGGGTCAACATGACCTTCGGCCTCGGCTTCGTCGACGGCCTGATCATCGACAGCCACTTCCTCGAGCGCGGGCGTTTCACGCGGCTGATGGAGGTCGGGGCGAGCAATCCCGAGCACCTGGGGGTAGGCCTTGGCGAGGATGCCGGGGTGATCATCCACCCCCACGGCATCCTCGAGGCCATCGGCTCGGGGCATGTCATCCTCATCGACAGCCGGGACCTGGCGAGCTCGAATATCGCCGACCTCTCCATGGGCGAACCGGTGGCCATCGAGAACATGATCCTCCATGCGATGGTCAGCGGCCATGGGTTCGACGTCGAGGCGCGGCGCTATCTCGTCCCCCACGAACTCGGCGCCATTCTCGCGGAGGGACGATGAACATTCTCGAGCACCGTGCCCTGCGTGGCCCGAACTACTACAGCCGCTACCCGGCCATCTTCTTGCGCCTGGACATCGGCGACCTCGAGCAGAAGCCAAGCGATCTCGTCCCCGGCATCGTCGAGCGGATGACCGCCCTGCTGCCGACCCTGCAGGAACACCGCTGCTCGGTGGGCAGGCCCGGCGGCTTCCTGGAGCGACTAGAGCGCGGCACTTGGGCCGGTCATGTCGTCGAGCATGTCGCCATCGAGTTGCAGAACCTGATCGGCTTTTCGGTGGGCTACGGCAAGACCATCGACAGTTATGACACCGGCATCTACAACGTCGTCTACCGCTACCGGGACGAGGCCTGCGGCCTGGCCGCGGGGATCGAGGCCGTCGACCTCGTCGAGCGGCTTTTCGCCGGCGAGGTGATCGACATGCCGGCGATCATCGACCGTCTCAAGCAGGTGCGCGATGCCCACATGTTGGGGCCCTCCACGGCCGCCATCGTCGACGCCGCCAGCCAGCGTGGCATTCCCCATGCCCGCCTGAGCGAGGAGAACAGCTACATCCAGTTCGGCCATGGCCATCGACAGCAGCGCATCCAGGCGACGGTGACCGGCCACACGGACCTGATCGGCTACGGCATCGCCGACGACAAGGAGTGGACCAAGCAGGTGCTCGGCGATGCCGGCATTCCGGTCCCCCAGGGGCGGGTGTGCGGCTCCTTCGATGAGGCGCTCGACGCCGTCCGTGACATCGGCTATCCCGTCGCAGTGAAGCCGGTCATCGGCAACCATGGCCGCGGCGTGAGCACCAACATCGAGGACGACACGTCGCTGCGTGATGCCTTCGACATCGCCGCCCATCGCAACCCCTCGGTGATCGTCGAGCAGTACATCCGGGGCGAGGACCATCGCCTGCTGGTCATCGACAACAAGCTCGTGGCCGCGGCCCGGCGCCGCCCGGCACATGTGGTCGGCGATGGCGTCGCCACCCTGCAGGCCCTGGTCGACGAGGAGAACCGGGACCCGCGTCGCGGCATCGGTCACGAGAACCTGCTGACCCAGATCCAGCTGGACGAACAGTCGCTGCGGCTGATCGGCCAGCAGAATCTGACCCTGCAGAGCGTCATCCCGGCCGACGAGATCGTCTACCTGAAGCCCACGGCGAACCTCAGCACCGGGGGGACGGCCACGGACGTGACCGACGATGTCCATCCGGAAGTGCGTTACATGGCGGAGCGCATCGCACGGCTGGTGGGACTGGACATTATCGGCATCGACCTGCTGGCCGAGACCCTCACCCGCCCCCTGGAGGAGCAGTCCGCTGCCGTGGTCGAGGTCAACGCCGGGCCGGGCTTTCGCATGCACCTGTCGCCCACCCACGGGGAGGGCCGCGATGTCGGTCGCCCGGTGATCGACATGCTGTTCCCCGATACCGAGGCCACGGGGCGCATCCCCGTTGCGGCGGTCACCGGCACCAACGGCAAGACCACCACCGTGCGACTGCTCTCTCACCTGCTGCGCCAGTCGGGACGCAATGTCGGCATGGCCTGCACCGGCGCCATCGAGGTCGACAACCATGTGATCCTGCGCGGTGACTACAGCGGCCCCCAGGCGGCCGCGATCGTGCTGCGCGAACCCACGGTCGAGTGCGCCGTGCTCGAGGTCGCCCGCGGCGGCATCATGCGCCGCGGCCTGGGGTTCGACGAGTGCGACGTGGGCGTATTGCTCAACATCGCAAGCGATCACCTGGGTGAGCATGATATCCACACCCTCGACGAGCTGGCGCGCTGCAAGACAGTGGTCATCGATGCCGTGCGCCAGGGCGGGACGGCCGTGCTCAATGCCGACGACCCGCGGGTGCTGGCGGGCCAGGAGTGGGCCCGGGGCGATATCATCTTCTTCACGCTGGACCCCGACTCACGTCCCGTCCGTCGACATGTCCGCGACCAGGGTGTCGCCTTTACCGTCCACAACGAACGCATCGTGATGCGCCAGGGCCATGTCGAAGCCGAGGTGATACCGGTCGTGGACGTGCCGATCTCCTTCGAGGGTCACGCCCGCTTCAATGTCGCCAATGCCCTGGCCGCCAGCGCGGCCGCCTATGCCCTGGGGCTCTCCATCGCCGATATCCAGATGGGCCTGCAGACCTTCCACCCCACCCCCGGACAGAATCCCGGACGCACCAACCTCATCGACGCCAACGGCATGAAGGTGCTGATCGACTACGGGCACAACGTACCGGCGCTCGAGGCCTTGAGCGAACTGGTCGGCTGCATTCCGGCCCGGCGACGCATCAGCGTGGCCAGCGCTCCGGGGAATCGCCGCGACGAGGACCTCTTCACGCTGGGCACCCTGCTCGCCCGGATGCACGACGTCGTCTTCATCTACGAGACCGACGCCCGCGGGCGCGCTCCCGGTGACGCCGCTCGTCTGCTGCGCGACGGCGCCGAATCAGTGCCGGGAGCCTGCCGGGTGGAGGTCATCATGGATGAAACCCAGGCCGTCGACAGGGCCTTCGATGAGGGAGGCGAAGGCGACCTGCTGGTGCTGCTGATCGATGATGTCGAGGGCGCCATCGAGCGCCTGAAGGGCCGCCGCTTCTCGCCCCCGGCCTCGACCGACCACACCGGCGAGACGCCATGATGCCCCTCGATGATCGGGATGCCCCCCTGCTGACCCTGCTGCGCGTCGGACGCATCTTCGCGCCGGCCCCCGTCGAGGCCACCGAGATCCTGATCGCCGACGGCCGGATCGCGGCACTGGGGCAGGATATCGAGGTCCCGGCGGGCTGGCCGGTGCGGGTCGTGGAGGCGCGTGACCTGACCGCCGTCCCCGCCTTCATCGACCAGCACGTCCACGTGACCGGCGGTGGTGGCGAGGGGGGCTGCGGCACCCGCTGCCCGGAGATCACCGCCCACGAGATCGCGTCCATGGGCATCGGCACCGTGGTGGGCGTGCTGGGTACCGACGGCATCAGCCGTTCCCCCGCAAACCTGCTGGCCAAGGTGAGGGGGCTCAGGGCCGAGGGTATCTGCGCCTACATGTACACGGGGTCCTATCGCGTGCCGCCCCCGACCCTCACCGGCGACGTACAGCGCGACCTGGCCTGGATCCCCGAGGTCATCGGCCTGGGCGAGATCGCCATATCGGACCATCGTTCGAGCCAGCCGCACCAGGACGAGATCGCGCGACTGGTCAGCGAGGTGCGGGTCGGTGCCATGCTGGCCGGCAAGCTGGGCATCTGCCATTTCCACGTCGGCGATGGCAAGCGCGGTCTGGAGCCGTTGCGCCGGCTGCTCAGCGAGACCGAGATCCCCGCCGAGCAGGTGATCCCGACGCATGTGAACCGCCATCGCGACCTGCTTGAGGAGGCCGCCGACTATGCGCTGGCCTTCGACGCCAATGTGGATGTGACCGCCTTCGACGACGCCGACGAGGACGAGCTGAGCGGTTTCGGTGCGGTCTCACGGTTGCTCAAGCGCGGCGTCCCGGCTGAACGCATCACCCTGAGCTCCGACTGCAATGGCAGTCTGCCCGAGTTCGACGCACGGGGCGCCTATATCGGCATGCGGGTGGCAGGCAACACCACCCTGATCGCGGACTGGCAGCGCCTGGTGCGCGAGGAGGTGCTGCCCCTCGACCAGGCCCTGGGCCTGATCTCGGGCCATGTGGCCCGGGTGCTGGGGCTGCATGAACGCAAGGGCCGTCTGGCCGTGGGCTTTGATGCCGACGTGACCCTGCTCGATCGCGACCTCCAGCCACGACAGACCTTCGTGGCAGGGAAGCGACTCTACGCCAGGGACGACCCCTTGTAGCGTCCTGGATGCGTCACTCTCGAGAGCCCTGAGGACTCGGTGGAGGCGTCGCCCGTGCCCAGCCCTCCAGGGCGCGGCCCAGGCGCAGCAGCCCATAGACCGCGAGGGGCACGATCAGCATCAGCAGCACGCCCCAGTCACGGGTGTTGATCAGCCAGGCGAGCGGCAGCACCATCGCCACGGCGGCCAGGCACCAGGCCGCCACGGCCAGCACGACGCGGGAACGGGGGGACATGGCACTCCTCCTTGCGATGGGCCCCGCCTGGCGAGGCCCGATGGTGAGGTTCAGGTGGCGATTATCTGGCGATAGATACCCGGCAGCGCCAGCGAGAGGTGCTCGGGGCGCTGCACGATGGCATAGCCGCCGCGACCGAACAGGTGGGGGATGTAGCGGCCCGCCTCGCGGTCGATGGTCACGCCGAACACCCGCACCTCCTGACGGCGCGCCTCGAGCACCGCCTTGCGGGTATCCTCGATGCCGTAGCGCCCCTCGTAGTAGTCGTTGTCGTTGGGCTTGCCGTCGGTGAGCAGCAGCAACAGCCGATGGCGATTGGGCCGCTCGGCGAGCCGGCCGGCCAGATGGCGGATGGCCGGGCCCATGCGGGTGTAGGAGCCGGGCTTGAGCGCGGCGATGCGCCGCGAGACCCGCTCGCCCATGGGCTCGTCGAAGTCCTTGAGGGTCTTCACCCACACCTTGTGGCGCCGCTGGGAGGTGAAGCTGTGGATGGCGTAGTCGTCGCCGCAGCCGGCCAGGCCGTGGCCCAGCACCAGCAGCGCCTCCTTTGCCACGTCCAGCACCCGGCGATCCTCCAGCCAGGCCTCGGTGGAGAGTGAGACGTCGACCAGGATCGACACCGCGAGATCCCGGGCCTGGGTACGGCTGTCGACGTAGAGCCGGTCGCTGGACTCGCCGGTGGCCGCCAGATCGCAGCGGGCGCGGATCACCGCGTCCATGTCGAGCTCGCCGCCGTCGAGCTGGCCGCGCAGCATCTCGCGCCGCGGGCGCAGGGCCTCGAACTCGCGGCGCACCCGGCGGATGCGCCGGCGGGTGGTCTCGTCCGGCGCCCACTCCTCGCCCTCCTCCTCCTGCTCGCCGCTGAGCACCACGCAGTGGTCGGGCAGGTAAGCCTGCTTGCGATGGTTCCACTCGGGGTAGGTGTGGCGCCCCGTCAGCTGGCCGCCGCCGGCCTCGTCGGGGGCCAGGTCGAGATCGAGCTTGAGCGTCGAGGCCGCCCGCTTGCGGTTGGGGGAGAGCACGATCTCGTCGATCTGGTCGGCGGCCTGGCGGGCCTCCTCCTCTTCCTCGTCGTCGACGTGGCGGTTGAGGTTCACCATCTCGGCCCAGGAGAGCATCTTCTCCATGTTGTTGAGCATCAGCGGGTCGTCGCGGTCGGCCTGGTCCTGCTCGCGGCGGTCGGCCTTGCGCTTGCCGCCGTCGTCCTCGGGGGAGGCGCCGGCGCTGGCCGGCGCCTCGTCGTCGTCCAGCGTGGCCTCGCGGGCCTCGTCGCGGGTGCCCAGGGTGATGGCCTGGCCCCACAGCGGCACCGGCAGCAGCGGGCGATAGCCGCGCGGCGCGCGGAAGTCGTCCAGGGAACGCTGCGGCTCACGGATGGCCCGCTGCATGGCCAGCGCCCAGGCCTCCTCGGGGTCGGGCGCGCCCAGCTCCGCGCACAGGGCGGCCTCCAGAGCGGCCTCCATGGGCGGCAGGCCCTTGCGCCGCGGGCGGATCGCCAGCAGCTCGCCGCTCAGGCGCACGTAGCGCTCGGTCATCCCCGGGAAGCGCGTCAGCGCCGCCCGGGCGGTGCGGCGTGCCTCGCGCAGGCGCGCGAGATCGGCCTGCAGCGGGTCCGCGGGCGGCGTCAGCGGCCGGGCCTCGGCCAGGAAGGCGGTGAGCCACAGGTAGAGGTCGCGGTTGAGGGCGGCCTCGGGAAACAGCGCCAGGCGCGGCGGCAGCAGCAGGTGCTCCTCGTCGCGGCGGGCCTGGTCGAGCTCCTCCTCGTCGAGGCCCAGGCGCTGGCGCAGGCTCAGCCGGTGCGCCGAGGCGCGCCGTGCGATGGCGGCCACCTCGACCCCCGCCTCGCCGCCGCCGGCGCGGAAGAAGACGCCGAGCATGGGGCGCAGGCTCTCGAGGGTCACGGCCGCCTCGGGGTGATCGGGGTAGCTCGCCGCGCCCGAGGCCCATCGGTGCCAGAAGCGACCGACGGTCTCCTCGACTTCCAGAAAATCCAGCATCCCTAGCCTCCTGATGTACGTGTCGAGTCGGTGTGACGTCGCGCTGATGAACCGCCGGGGCTTTCCCGGGGGCAGGTCCCGGGGCGCCGGACCGACGAGGAGGCGCTGTAAACCCTTCCCTGGGCGCTACATTTGCCATCCCTGGCAAATGACCTCCTCTTCGACCTGCCCCCGGCGCCTCGGTCCGGCGGCCATACCGGCCACACCATCGGCACGTCATCGGCGTCTTCTTTAGCCAAATGTGGCCCGAATGGCTTCCATCAGCCCCTCCTGGACATCCGCATCGTCGGAGAGCGGCTCCACCAGGGTGGCGCGGGCGGCCTCGAGTATCGGCATGCCGGCGCCGATCAGGGTCGCGCAGTAGACCAGCAGCCGGGTGGAGACGCCCTCCTCCAGGTCCTGGCCCTTCATGGCGCGCAGGCTCGCCGCCAGGTTGACCAGCGCCGCGCAGCGATCGGGGGCGAGGCCGCTCTCCCGGGCGACGATGTCGCGCTCCACCGCCGGCGGCGGGAAGTCGAAGGACATCGCAACGAAGCGCTGGCGAGTGCTCGGCTTGAGCGACTTGAGGATGTGCTGATAGCCCGGGTTGTAGGAGACCACCAGCATGAAGTCGTCCGGCGCCTCGAGCAGCTCGCCGGTGCGCTCCAGCGGCAGCAGGCGGCGGTCGTCGGTGAGCGGGTGCAGCACCACGGTGACGTCCTTGCGCGCCTCCACCACCTCGTCGAGGTAGCAGATGCCGCCCTCGCGCACCGCGCGGGTCAGCGGGCCGTCGACCCAGCGGGTCTCGCCGCCCTGCAGCAGGTAGCGCCCGGTCAGGTCGGCGGCGGTCAGGTCGTCGTGGCAGGAGACGGTGTAGAGCGGCTTGCCAAGTTTGGCCGCCATGTGGTGGACGAAACGGGTCTTGCCGCAGCCGGTCGGTCCCTTGAGCAGCACGGGCAGGCGCTGCCGAAAGGCCTGGTCGAACAGGGCGCACTCGTTGCCGACGCTCTGGTAGTAGGGCAGCGCCGACTCGTCGGCATGGGTGGCCACGGTGGAAAGGGACATGGGAGGCACTCCCGTCAGGGTGAACGAACGAGGGCCCCGCGCGGGGCCCTCGGTGAATCAGGCGCGATCGGGGCCCGCGGTCAGCTGGGTGCCACCGGCCGGCACCTGCTCGCGGGCCGGGCCGAAGAAGGCGTAGATCAGCATCACCGCCCCGATGGCTACCGCCACGCCGGCGCCCAGGCGCATCAGGTAGAAGAGGCCGAGCTGGTCCTGCACCTCCATGTAGTTCATGCCCAGCACACGCTGCAGGTGGGTCTGGACGACACCGGCGAAGGTCAGGGTGAAGGTCATGAAGCACATGGCGCCGGTCATGATCCAGAAGCCCCACATGTTCAGCACCTGGTTATAGGGCTGCACACGGCGCAGCGCCGGCATGGCGAAGGTGATGACGCCGAGGATCAGCATCACGTAGGCGCCGTAGAAGGCCAGGTGGCCGTGGGCGGCGGTGACCTGGGTGCCGTGGCTGTAGTAGTTGATCCAGTGCAGGGTGTGCATGAAGCCCCACACGCCGGCGCCGAAGAAGGCCACGGTCGGGCAGCCCAGGGCCCACAGCATGGCGGCCTTGTTGGGGTGGTTGCGGGTGCCCTTCCAGAACATGGTGAAGGCAAACACCACCATGGCGAAGAAGGGGATCACCTCCAAGGTGGAGAAGATGCTGCCGATGGGCTGCCAGTAGCTCGGCGCGCCGATCCAGTAGTAGTGGTGGCCGGTGCCCAGCAGGCCCGAGAAGAGCGACAGGCCGACGATGACGTAGAGCCACTTCTCGATCACCTCGCGGTCGACGCCGGTCATCTTGATCAGCAGGTAGCCCAGCAGCGAGGCCATGATCAGCTCCCAGACGCCCTCGACCCAGAGGTGCACCACCCACCACCAGTAGAGCTTGTCCACGGCGAGGTTGGAGGGGTTGTAGAAGGCGAACAGCCAGAACACCGCGGCCAGCCACAGGCCCAGCATCAGCACCAGGTTGATGGCGGTCTTGCGTCCCTTGGCCAGCGTCATGCTGGTGTTGAAGAGGAACATCAGGAAGGAGATGGTGATCAGCACCTTGACCCAGAACGGCTGCTCGAGGAACTCGCGCCCCTCGTGGATCCCGAACTGGTAGCCGACCAGCGCGGCGGCGCCGGCGAAGGCGAAGATCGCCAGCTGGATGTAGGCGATGGTCGGGCTGTGGATCTCCCGCTCGGCCTCCTCGGGCATCAGGTAGTAGGTGCAGCCCATGAAGCCGAGCAGCAGCCAGACGATCAGCAGGTTGGTATGGCTGACGCGCATGATGTTGAAGGGCATCAGCTCGGCCATGAAGTTGGGCCAGGCGTAGACGGTGGCGGCCAGCAGCCCGAAGACCACCTGCAGCGCGAAGAGCGCCATGGCCACCATGAAGAAGGGCAGCGCCACCCTCTGGGTTTCGTATTTCATCGGTCTCGTTCTCCTCGATTGATCCGCAGTCCGGCTCTCAGACGGCTCAGCCGGCGGGCGTCGGCGGCCAGTCCTGGTCGTCGATGCCGTCGGTCCACTCCAGGAAGTCGATCAGCGCCTGCATCTCCTCCTCGCTGAAGTCGTAGGCGGGCATCTGGCGGCGCCCCTCGGCCCCCAGCGGCTGCGCGCGGATCCAGGCGGCGAGGCCGGCGCGGGCCGCGTCGGGATTCTCGTGACCGCCGTAGCGTTCCCAGACGTTGCCCAGCTCCGGCGCGAAGTAGGCGCCCTCGCCCATGATGCTGTGGCAGTTGATGCACATGTTCTTTTCCCACACTTCCTTGCCGTGCTTGACGGACTCGGTGAGCCCCTCGCTGTCGGTGGACGTGTTGACCATGTACCAGTGGCTGTGAGCCGTCAGCGCGGCAAACAGCAGAAAGAAGAACAGCGACCCGCCGTAGAAGATGTTGCGGGCCGCCGACTTGGTGAGACCGTCGGCCATGGACCATACCCCCCTTGCTCGTGTGGCAGTGCCGTCGCCTCTCACGGCAAGCGGCCCTGCGCCCCTCTTAAGATGTACTGGAAATACATGTTAAGCGTAGCAGCAGGGCACGGCAGGCGGCCTTGACGTCGATCAATTTTCACGAAAAGGAGAGGCGGACGACGGCCCTGTGGCCGCCGCCCGGGAGGGGCTCAGTGGCCGAGGATCTGGCCGAGGAAGAGCTTGGTGCGCTCGGAGCGCGGATGGTTGAAGAAGGTCTCGGGGGGCGCCTCTTCGATGATCTGGCCCTGATCCATGAAGATCACCCGGTCGGCCACGGTCTTGGCGAAGCCCATCTCGTGGGTCACGCAGAGCATGGTCATACCATCCTGGGCCAACTCGACCATGACGTCGAGCACCTCCTTGATCATCTCGGGGTCGAGCGCCGAGGTCGGCTCGTCGAAGAGCATCACCTCCGGCTGCATGCACAGCGCCCGGGCGATCGCCACGCGCTGCTGCTGGCCGCCGGAGAGCTGGCCCGGGTACTTGCGGGCCTGGTCGGCGATCTGCACCCGCTCGAGGATCTCCAGCGCCGTGCGCTCGGCCTCGGCGCGGGGCTTCTTCTGCACCCAGGTCTGGGAGATGCAGCAGTTGTCCAGCACGCTCAGGTGGGGGAAGAGGTTGAAGTGCTGGAACACCATGCCGACGTTGCGGCGGATCTGCTCGATGCGCTTCACGTCGCGGGTCATCGGCAGGCCGTTGACCACGATGCGCCCCTCCTGGTGCTCCTCGAGGTGGTTGATGCAGCGGATCAGCGTCGACTTGCCCGACCCCGAGGGGCCGCAGATGACGATGCGCTCGCCCGGGGCGACCGTCAGGTCGATGTCGCGCAGCACGTGGAAGTCGCCGTACCACTTGTTGAGCCCGGTGATCTCGATCATGGGCGAGTCGGCCCGGGCGGCAGTTGCCTGATTCATGAGAAGGTCCCGTTGATGGTGGTCAGTTCCGATGGCCGGTGTGCAGGCGCCGTTCGATGTACTGGCTGTAGCGCGACATGCTGAAGCAGAACACCCAGAACACCAGGGCCGCGAAGACGTAGCCCTCGGTGGCGAAGCCCAGCCAGTTGCTGTCGGTGAGCCCCGCGCGGATGATCGCCAGCAGGTCGAAGAGCCCGATGATCAGCACCAGCGAGGTGTCCTTGAACAGCGCGATGAAGGTGTTGACGATGCCGGGGATGACCAGCTTCAGCGCCTGGGGCAGCACGATCAGCGCCATGCGCTGCCAGTAGCCCATGCCCAGCGCCTTGGCGGCCTCCTCCTGGCCGCGGGGGATCGCCTGGAGCCCGCCGCGCACCACCTCGGCCATGTAGGCGCTCCAGAACAGCATGATGCCCACCAGCGCCCGCAGCAGCTTGTCGAACTCCACCTGGGCGGGCACGAACAGCGGCAGCATCACCGAGGCCATGAACAGCACGGTGATCAGCGGCACGCCGCGCCAGAACTCGATGAACACCACGCAGAAGCCGCGCACCAGCGGCATCTGCGAGCGCCGGCCCAGCGCCAGCACCACGCCGATGGGCAGCGAGCCGACGATGCCCACGACGGCGATGGTCAGGGTCAGCATCACCCCGCCCCAGTCGCGGGTCGGCACGGCCGCAAGGCCGAAGTGGCCGCCCGCCAGCAGGACAAAGGCGAGCAGCGGGAAGCCCACCAGGGCGAACGCCCCCACCCAGCGCTTGGCGGGCAGGCGCGGAATGGCGAGCCAGGCGATCAGCGCCGCCAGCAGGACGAAGACCAGGTTCACCCGCCAGCGCGCGGCCTCGGGATAGAAGCCGTAGACGATCGACTCGAAGCGCGCGCTGATGAAGACCCAGCAGGCCCCCTCGCCGCTGCACGCCTCCCGGGAGTCGCCGAGCCAGTCGGCCTGGAGCACCGCCCACTGCAGGGCGGGCCACAGCAGCAAGGCCAGCAGGGTCACGGTGACCAGGGTCACCACCCCGTTGAGCGGGGTATTGAAGAGGTTGGCGTGCAGCCAGCCGAGCGGGCCGCGGCGCAGGTCCGGGGGCCGGCGCTCGGCGACCATCTCGGTCGCGGTCATGGTCGTGGTCTCAACCATCTCAGCGCTCCTTGAGCAGCGTGCGCGCGTTGTAGAGGTTCATCAGCGCGGACACCAGCAGGTTGATCAGCAGGTAGACGGCCATGGTCATGGCGACGATCTCGATCGCCTGGCCGGTCTGGTTCAGGGCCGTGCCGGAGAACACCGCCACCAGGTCGGGGTAGCCGATCGCCGTGGCCAGCGAGGAGTTCTTGATCAGGTTGAGGTGCTGGCTGGTCAGCTGCGGCACGATCACCCGCATCGCCTGGGGAATCACCACCTTGCGCAGGATGATCCCGCCCGGCAGGCTCAGCGCCTTGGCCGCCTCGACCTGGCCCTGGGGCACCGACTGGATCCCCGAGCGCACGATCTCGGCGATGAAGGAGGCGGTGTAGATGGAGAGCGCCAGCCACAGCGCCATCAGCTCGGGCAGGATCGTCACGCCACCCTGGAAGTTGAAGCCGGCAAGCGACGGGATGGACCACTCGAGCGGCATGCCCGTGGCGACGAAGGTGAGCGCCGGCAGGCCAATGAGGAGCAGCGCGCCGAGCTTGAAGACCGGCAGTGCCTGGCCGGTGCGCGCCTGGCGCCGCCGGGCGTAGCGCACCAGCCAGGCCGTGGCGATCACCGCGACCAGCAGCGCCCAGGGGGTGGCGGCGAAGCCGGGCAGCGCCTGGGGATCGGGCAGCACCACGCCGCGCACGTTGAGGAAGATCGCCTCGAACAGCGAGTGGCTGTTGCGCGGGCTCGGCAGGGCCTGCAGCACGGCGAAGTACCAGAACAGGATCTGCACCAGCAGCGGGATGTTGCGGAAGATCTCGACGTAGGCGGTGGCCAGGCGGGCCAGCAGCCAGTTGGGCGAGAGCCGGGCGATGCCCACGGCGAAGCCGATCAGGGTCGCCGCGACGATGCCCATGGCGGAGACCAGCAGGGTGTTGAGCAGCCCCACCACGAAGGTGCGGGCGTAGGTGCTGTCGCCGGAGTAGTCGATCAGGGTCTGGGGGATGGAGAAGCCGGCGCGGTCCTGGAGGAAACCGAAGCCGGTGGTGATCCCCCGGGCCTCGAGGTTGGCCAGGGTGTTCGACACCACCATGGCGATGAAGGCCCCCAGCGCCAGCAGCAGGATGCCCTGCACCAGCAGGGCGCGGAAGGTGGGGTCGCGCCACAGCGGCCCCCGCTCCCGTGAGGAAGAACGCAGCATATCGAGCCTCGTGGACGTCAACGACAGGGCATCACGCATGTCGCCATGCGTGATGCCCGTTCAGGGAACGTTAGGGGTCAGCGAGATCAGCGGATCGGCGGGGCGTAGAGGATGCCGCCCTCGTCCCACAGCGCGTTCACGCCGCGGCTGATCTGCATCGGTGACTCCTCGCCCACGGTGCCGGCGAAGACCTCGTCATAGTTGCCGACGTGGCTGATCAGCTGGTAGGCCCAGTCGTTCTCGAGCCCCATCTGCTCGCCGTAGTCGCCGTCCACGCCCAGCAGGCGCGCCACCTGGGGGTTGGGCGGGTCGGCCTTCATGTCATCGACGTTGTCGCTGTTCACGCCCAGCTCCTCGGCGTTGACCATGGCGAAGATCGACCACTTGACGATGTCCAGCCACTGGTCGTCGCCCTGGCGTACCACGGGGCCGAGCGGCTCCTTGGAGATCAGCGTCTCGAGGATCTCGACACTGTCGGGCTCCGGCAGCTGCAGGCGCAGGGCGCTGAGCTGGGAGGTGTCGGAGGTCAGGATGTCGCAGCGGCCGCTGGCGAAGCCCTGGGCGGTCTGGTCGGGGGTGTCGAAGGTGACGGTCTGGATGTCGATGCCCCGGGAGGGGAAGTAGTCGGCCAGGTTGAGCTCGTGGGTGGTGCCGGACTGGATGCAGATCGAGGCGCCGTCGAACTGCTCCGGGCTCTCGATGCCCAGGTCCTTGGCCACCATGAAGCCCTGGCCGTCGTAGAAGGTGGTGGCGGTGAAGTTGAGCCCCAGCGAGTTGTCGCGGGTCGCGGTCCAGGTGGTGTTGCGCGAGAGGACGTCGATCTCGCCGGACTGCAGGGCGGTGAAGCGCTCCTTGGCGGTCAGCGGCGTGAAGGAGACCGCCTCGGGATCGTCGAAGATCGCGGCGGCGATGCCGCGGCAGGTCTCCACGTCCAGTCCCTGCCAGGTGCCGTCCTCGTCGGGCGAGGAGAAGCCGGAGAGGCCCACGTTGACGCCGCAGCGCAGCTCGCCGCGCTCCTTCACCTCGTCCAGGGTGGCCGCCGAGGCGGAGGAGGCCAGGCCGACGCAAAGGGCGGCGGCGGAAAGGGAGAGCAGTGTCTTGTTGTTGTACCGCATGTAATGACTCCGGGGTCTGATAGATCGGGTACTGCCAATGCAGCAGCCCCGAAACTACCAGACCCCGGAACGGCGTGACCAACTCACTATTAAACGCTTGTCCCAGCGGTCCGGGGACCGCGCCACCTCAGGACTCGGTGATGTCCTCGATCCAGGTCAGGGCCGCGACTCCGCCGGGCAGGCCCAGGGTGGGAATGGCCAGCATGGCTACCTGCTTCAAGGCCTCGGCGGACTCGCCCTCCTCCAGGCCGCGGCGCACGTGGGAGTGCACCGCTCCCTCGGAGCGCGCCCCCACGGCCAGCGCCAGCTTGATCAGCCGGCGGGTGCGCGCGTCCAGCGGGCCGGCCTCGGCGCAGGCCCGGCCGAGCTCGGCATAGGCCGACCACACCTCGGGGTACTGCTCGGCCACCTGACCGGCACCGGCGGGGAGTTCCTGTTGCGACATGAGAGTCTCCTTCTACAGACGAGTGGCGGGGTCAGTATAGGTCAGGGCCTGCGGCTCAGCGCCTACCGGCCGTCGGTCAGGCCAGCCAGGAGAGCGGGCTGTGGGTCACGGCCGCCCCCAGCATGTAGCCGAAGGTGGCCAGCGCGGCCAGCGCCGCGACACCGCGCACCGCCGGGGTTCGGCCGCGCTTGATCGCCAGCGTGCCCAGGCCGATGTAACCGAGCAGGGCGATCAGCTTGGCGGCGAGCCAGGGCTGCTGATGGGGCCAGGCGGAGAGCAGCACCATCAGCGTCACGCCGAGCCCCAGCAGGGCAGTGTCGATGAGGTGGGGGGCGATCTTCACCCAGCGCCGCTGCAGCCAGGGCGACTCGCGCACCGACCACCAGGCCCGCAGCAAGAAGAAGGCGAGGCTCAGGGCGGCGGCGGTGACGTGCAGGTGCTTGATCAGGGCGTAGTGTTCCACGGGGTGTCCTTGGTGTCGGGGGCAGGGTCCTATCCGTCCTTGCCGTCGGCCCGAGCCGACAGCAGCGGCCCCGTATAGTGGAACAGGAAGATCGCATAGGCCAGGCACCAGAAGAGGATGCCCAGGTTGTAGGTCCAGTGGGTGATCTCGGGGACGAGCGCCAGCACCGGCGAGCGCAGCACGGCGGCGGCGAGCATCAGGCCGAGCGCCACGCCGATGCCCGGCAGGGTACGGATGGGGCGCGCGGTATGGCCGAGCGAGACCCGCGACATCATCGCCAGCATCATGGTGCCCATGCCGCCGATGGTCAGGGCGTGCACGGCAAGCTCCACGCGGAACACGCCCAGCGCCGCCAGCGCCCACATCGCGAGTCCTACGGGAATGAAGGCGTAGCTGCCGTGCAGGCCCCAGAGCAGCGGCTCGCGCCAGCTGTAAAGGCCGCCCCAGCGCGCCAGGCGCAGCGCATTGGCGAGCGCCGCCAGCCCCAGCAGGGTGGCGAAGAGCGCCCCCGGCAGCGCCACGCCGAGCACGGCGAGCCCCTGGGCCAGCACCACCGCCAGCACGCTGCCGAGGCTGAGCGTCTCCAGGGCGGGGATCGGCGGCCGGCGGGTGAGGCCCAGGCGGTTGGCGGTGAACATGGCGATCACCCGGCCGCCCACCACCACCATCAGCAGGGTGATCAGCAGCACCGCCAGGTAGGCGGCCTGGCGGATCAGCTCGGCATCGCCGGTGAGCACCCCCAGGTGCATGGCCAGGTTGGCCAGGGTCAGCAGGCCCAGGGCAGGCAGGAAGATCAGGTTGCGCCAGCGCTTGGCGGCGATCACCAGCCGGGCCATGACGCCGGCCACCACCGGCAGGAACGCCAGGTCGACCAGCATCGGCAGCCACTCCGGCAGTCCCAGCGGGAAGGCCATCAGGCCCCGCCCGGCAAGCCACAGCGCGACCAGAGCCAGCAGCGGCCCGCCGCTGAGGCTTGGCAGCCCCGTCCAGTTCTGCACCGCGGTAAGCAGGAAGCCCGCCACCACCGCGGCGGCGAAGCCGAACAGCATCTCGTGCTGGTGCCAGAACATCAGCCCGCCGACCGGGCGCAGCAGGATGTCGCCGTGCCAGAAGGCCAGCCACACGACCATCGCCGCCACGCTGTAGAGCGCGGCCAGCAGGAAGAAGGGACGGAAGGCCAGCCTCGCCACCGGCAGGCGCGACAGCGAGGAGGGGCGTGCGGAGGAGGAGGTCGATTGCATGGCGCCATACCCGACTAAAACACTTGGTGATGGCCATTGTGGCCCAGGCACACACCCCCCTTCCTTGACAGGCATCAAGAATACTTCTTATGGGGTCTCAGTGGCTGGTGCCCTCTTCATAGCGCGTCTTGTTCCAGACGTTGTACTTGCCGGAGGGCCGGCTCATGGGGATGCGCTGCTCCTCCTCGAGGGTCTCGGCGTCGTAGACGATCACCGCGCCCTCCTCCTCCCACAGGCTCAGCAGCAGCTTCTCGCCGTCGCGGTCGAACTCCACGTGGGCGGCGGTCTTGCCGGGTTCGGGGATCAGGGTCTCGACGATCTCGAGGCGCGCCTTGTCGATCACGTGCACCCGGTCGCGATTCGGGCCGAAGAAGACGTCCACCCAGGCGTAGGGCGAGTTGGCGTGGCTGCGCATGAAGAAGCCGGGGCCATCGGTCTCGAGGGTCTTGATCACCGTCCAGTCGGTCATGTCGATGATCGACACCGCCGCCCGGGTCAGGTGGGGCGTGGCCATGACGCGGCGCCCCTCGTGCTCCCAGGTGATGCCGGAGCCCAGGTGCGGCATGCCCTCCAGGGGCAGGTCGGCGACCTTCTCGCCGCTGTCCAGATCGATCACCATGCCGCCCTGCCCACCGCGGGCGGCGCCGATCACGTGGCGATAGGCCGGGTCGAAGAAGAAGTCGTCCAGGTAGTCCGGCACCGGGATCCGGCGTACCCGGAAGGTGGGGGTGTCGTGGCGGCGCGTCGGTTCGAGGGGGGTCGTCATGTGCCCGGTGGCGACCACCGGCTCGGTGGGCAGCGGCCAGGGGATCTCCCACACCTCCTCGAGGTCCTTGAGGGCGGCGATGAAGCTGCCCCGGGGCGGCGCGGCGTAGACGGCGCTGACCCGCGAGCTCTCGCCCTCCTCGCCGACCACCGGGTAGACCTTCATCAGGTCGAGGTTGTGGGCATCGAAGAGCACCAGGCTGTGGGGCAGGTAGTTGGCTGCCATCACGTAGCGGCCGTCGGCGGAGACGGCGATGTTGCGCATGTTGATGCCGGCGCGCACCTCGGCGACCACCTCGAGGTTGTAGAGGTCGACCTTGGTGATCCAGCCGTCCCGGGAGCCGAAGAAGACGTAGCGCCCGTCCGGGGTGTACTTGGGCCCGCCGTGCAGGGCGTAGCGGGTCGGGAAGCGGTGGATCCGCTCGAAGGTATCGCCGTCGAGCACGCTGGCGTGATGATCGCCGGTCTCCACCACCACGAAGAGGTTGAGCGGGTCGGCCTCGAAGCGCGGCGTATCGGGCAGCGAGCCGTCCGGGTGCGGGACCGAGTGGCTGGCGAGGATCTCGTCGCGCCCCCAGGTGGGCGTCACCTCGGGCGCGCGGTAGAGCCACTCGGCCAGCGACGCGATCGCCGCGTCGTCGAGCCGCTCGCCGAAGCCGGGCATCTGGCTGGCCGCCCGGCCATCGCGGATCACCGTCTCGGCGGCCTCGGGCGAGAGCCTGGAGAGGTTGCCCGGCAGCAGCGCCGGGCCGATGCCGCCCAGGCGATCCTCGCCATGGCAGGACGCGCACTGAGCGCGGTAGAGCGCCTCGGGGTCGTCGGCCTGGGCCAGCGCGACGAGCGTGAGCAGCGCGGCGCCGGCCAGGGCCGCGAGGCCGCGGGGGAGCGAGCACGCGGGCATCAGAGCGCCACCCGCCGGGGCGCCAGTTCCAGCGCCTCGCCCTCGATGAAGGTGGCCTCGGCCGGGGTGGGCTGGGCCAGGGTCGTGGCCAGGCGCACCACCTCGCCCACCACGATCAGGGTCGGCGGCGTCAGCCCCTCGCGGTCGATGGTCTCGACCAGCTCGCCCAGGCAGGTGATCACCCGGCGCTGCTCGGGGGTGGTGCCGCGCTCCACCAGGGCCACGGGGTGGCTCGCCGGCAGGCCGTGCTCCTGCAGCTGGCGGCTGATCAGGCCGGCGTTGGCCAGGCCCATGTAGAACACCGCCGTATGGTGGGGCACCGCCAGGGCGCGCCAGTCCAGGGCAAGCTCGCCGTCGCCCTTGCAGTGGCCGGTGACGAAGGTGACGCTCTGGGCGTGGTCGCGATGGGTCAGCGGGAAGCCGCCGAAGGCCGCACAGCCCTGGGCCGAGGTGATGCCCGGCACCACCCGGAAGCCGATGCCGTGCGCGATCAGCGCCTCGGCCTCCTCGCCACCGCGCCCGAAGATGTAGGGGTCGCCGCCCTTGAGCCGCACCACCCGCCGACCCTCCTCGGCCAGGCGCACCAGCAGGGCGTTGGTCTCCTCCTGGGTCAGGGCGTGGCAGCGCGACGCCTTGCCGACGTAGAAGCGCCGGGCCCGGGGACTGGCCAGGGCCAGCACCTCCTTGGAGACCAGGCGATCGAAGACCAGGCAGTCGGCCTGCTCGAGCAGCGACAGGGCGCGCAGGGTCAGAAGCCCAGGATCGCCCGGGCCGGCGCCGACGATGGCCACCTCGCCGGGCGCCAGGGGCGCCTCGGCGAGGTCATAGGAAACGCGATGTGACGGCATGGGGGGCTCCTCGCCTTACGGGATCTCGATGGCCTGGATGGCCGCATGGGGTGCGCCGACGCGCCGCTCGGCACCCTCGGCGACGCCGATCTCGCGGTTGCTCAGGTAGCAGCCGGGATCCTCCTCCCAGGGGTCACCGGTGACCTTCCAGGCCCGCACCCGGGTGTTGCCGTTGCAGATCGGCAGGAAGCGGCACTCGGCGCAGCGCCCCTTGAGCGGCCGCGGCCGCTGGCGAAAGCCGACCATCAGCGGGTCCTGGGTGTCGCGCCAGATCGTGGAGAAGGGCGTCTCGCGGACGTTGCCCAGGGTGTGGTCCCACCAGAAGGTGTCGGGGTGGACGTTACCCAGGTTGTCGATGTTGGCGATCTGCTCGCCCGAGGCGTTGCCGCCCCAGGCGATCAGCTGCCGCTCCAGGGCCTCGGCCCGCTCGGGGAAGTGCTCGCGGGCCCACATCAGCAGGAAGGGGCCGTCGGCGTCGTTGTTGCCGGTGACGTACTCGCGGTGGATGCCGCGGGCGAGCTCGTCGCGGCAGTGGTCGAACAGCCGGGTCATGGCGTCGCGGGTCATGCGGTACCAGGCGTCCTGCTTGCTGTGGCGCCGGCCCCGCCCGCCGTAGTTGAGGTGCGAGAGGTAGAACTTGTCGACGTCGTGGGCGTCGATCAGCGCCAGGATGTCGTCGAGCTGCTCGACGTTCTCGCGGGTCAGGGTGAAGCGCAGCCCCACCTTGATGCCCCGCGCCTTGCACAGCTTCACTGCGTGCATCGATTCGCGAAAGGCGCCCTTTCGCTGGCGGATGGCGTCGTGGGTCGCCTCCAGGCCGTCGATGCTGATGCCCACGTAGTCGTAGCCGACGTCGGCGATGGCGTCGATGTTGGCCTCGGTGATCAGGGTGCCGTTGGTGGAGAGCCCGGTATAGAGGCCGAGCTCGCGCGCGCGGCGGGAGAGCTCGAAGATGTCGGGGCGCATCAGCGGCTCGCCGCCGGAGAGGATCAGCGCCGGCACCTGGAAGGCCGCCAGGTCGTCGAGCACGGCGTGGGCCTCGGCGGTCGAGAGCTCGCCGGCGAAGTCGATGTCCGCCGAGGTGGTGTAGCAGTGCTTGCAGGTCAGGTTGCAGCGACGGATCAGGTTCCAGATCACCACCGGGCCGGGCGGCTTGCGCCCCCCGGCGCGCGGCGCCTGGCCCGGAGGGGCCAGTTCCATCAGGCTCTGGATATAGCGGGTGACGCGAAACATGGCGTTCTCCTGCCGTCGTTAGGCGGACGGGGTGCGGCGCGAAAGGCGCAGCCCGGTCTTCTTGAGGATGCGCGAGCTGTAGAGGATGCGGTGGTCGCGGCAGGCCGCGCCGAGGCGCTCGCGCAGCGCCTCGGCCTGGCGCTCGACCTCCTCCCGGCTGCGCCCGTGGAGCATGGCGAAGAGGTTGTAGGGCCAGTGGGGCAGGTGGCGTGGGCGGCGATAGCAGTGGCTGACCCCTGCGATGGCGGCCACCTCCCGGCCCAGCCGCTCGACCTCGGCGTCGTCGACGTCCCAGACGGTCATGCCGTTGGCCACGTAGCCCAGGCGATAGTGGTTGGGCACAGCGGCGACCCTGCGGATCACCCCGCGCGCCTGCATCGCCCGCAGCCGCGCCAGCACCTCCTCGCCGTCGAGGCCCACCTCGCGGCCCACCGCGCCCCAGGGGTCGGGCACCAGCGGCAGCCCGGCCTGGGTGGCCAGCACGATGGCGCGGTCGTGGGCGTCGAGCGCGCGCTCCTCGAGGCCCGGGACTTCGGGAGCGCGCACCGCGTCCCGGCTAGACCGGCAGGTGGAGACGGACATGGAACTCCTCCTCCTTGGGCATGTTGTAGACCGGCAGGCCGGTGGCCGCCTCGATGGCCGCGATCACCTCCGTGATACGCACCGGGGTCTCGGTGGCGAGCACGAACCACATGTTGAGCGCGTGCTCGCGGCGGTAGTTGTGGGCCACCTCCGGGAAGGCGTTGACCGCCTCGACGACCCGCTCGAAGTCGGGCTCCGGCACTGCCAGCGCCGCCAGGGTCAGGCCGCCGCCCAGGCGCTCGGCGTGGTACATGGGGCCGAAGCGGCTGAGCACGCCGTCCTCGCGCAGGCGCTCCAGCCGGTAGAGCAGGTCGCCCTCGCTGATGCCCAGCGCCTCGGCGACCGCCGCATAGGGGCGCGCCACCAGCGGCAGCCCCTCCTGCAGGCGGTTGATCAGGTGACGGTCCACGGCGTCCAGCTCGGCCAGGCTCATGCGTCCTCCTCCCGGGCATAGCGGGCGCCGCACTGGCGGTAGGCGCGGGTGCTGAACAGCGCTCGATGGGGGATCTCCTCGAGGCCGAGCCGCGCGACGATCGCCTCGAGCGTCTCGAGCACCCGCTCGCGGCGGGCGCCGTGGATCATGCAGAAGAGGTTGTAGGGCCAGTCGGGCAGCCGTCGCGGGCGCCGATAGCAGAGCGTCACGGCGGTCTCGCGGGCCAGGCGCCGCCCCACCAGGGCGACCCGCTCGTCCGGCACGTCCCACACCACCATGGCGTTGGCCCCGAGGCCCAGGCGGCGGTGGCGCACCACCAGGCCGAGGCGCTTGATCAGCCCCTCGGCCTGCCAGCGCCGCACGCAGGCCATCGCCTCCTCCTCGGCGAGGCCGGCCTGCTCGGCCAGGGTCTGCCAGGGCCGCGGCGTCAGCGGCAGCCCCTGCTCGAGCAGCGCGCGCAGGCGACGGTGGGCCGCCGGCTCGTCGGGCGAGCGGGCGGCCTCGGGGGAGAGCGGGGTCGCGGATCTCATGTGCGCTCCAGTTCGGCCCAGGGAATGGGAAACGCCAGGTCGATATGGAAGCTCTCCAGCATCGGCAGGCGCAGGATCGGCACGCCCAGGCGCGCCTCCAGGGCGTCGAGGCGCGCCTCGAGGGCGGGCGCCTCGGGGGCGGTCATCACGAACCACAGGTTGTAGTCGTGCTCACCGGCCGGATCGTCCTGGGCCAGGGGGGCACGGCCCTGGGTCTCACGGGCGTAGTTGTGGTTGACGCCGGGGGCGGCGTTGATGAGCTCTGCGAAGGCATCGCGTTCGGCCTCGGGTACCGCCACGGCGGCCAGCAGGCTGGCGCCGGCGCGGGCATGGTCGAAGACCGCGCCCACCCGGCTCAGCACGCCCCGCGCCTGCAGGCGCTCCAGGCGCGCGATCACCTCGTCCTCGGCGGCGCCGAGGCGCTCGGCAATCCGCGCGAAGGGCCGGGGACAGACCGGCAGGCCGCGCTGATAGCTGTCGATCAGGCGACGGTCCAGCGCATCGAGGTCGTGAACCTGTTCAGGTGGGGGTTGGCAATGCATCGGCACAGCTCACTCCGGGAGGGGAAGGCGGGCGGACCCTTGAGGGCCCGCCGCCGTGTCCCGCTCAGTAGATGTCGTGCTGGGTGTTGATGACGTTGAACTTACCGGTCGGGGTGACCAGTCGCTCGTCCTTGATCACCTTCTTCAGCTCGCGGGTCTCGTCATCCACGACCACCAGTGCGGAGGTCTTGTCGGAGGTGTTCCACACCGAGAACCACACCTCGTCGCCGGCCTGGTTGTACTCGGGCTGGACGACGCGCTTGGGCCCTTCGCCCACGTCGGCCCACTCGGCGATGGGCAGCACCTCGTAGCCGGCCTCCAGGTCGTTGATGTCGAAGACCGCCACGCTCTGGCTGATCGCCTCGCCCGGGTTCAGCGCGGTGTCGACGTAGAGGTTGTCGGACTCGGGGTGGGTCTTGATGAACAGCGAGCCGCCGCCCTGGCCGTCGAGGGTGCGCACCACCTGCCAGGCGTGGTCGGGATGCCCCTCGGGGTCGGTGCCGATCAGCTGGATGGTGGCATCGCCCAGGTGGCTGGTGGCCCACACCGGCCCGAACTCGGGATCGACGAAGTTGGCGCCGCGCCCCGGGTGGGGGATCTTGCCGACGTCGACGATGGCCTCGAGCTCACGCTCCTGGGCGTCGATCACCACGATCTGGTTGGACTCGTTGGCCGCGGTGAGGAAGTAGCGGCCCGAGGCGTCCCAGCCGCCGTCGTGCAGGAAGCGCGAGGTCTCGATCTCCACCGTGGAGAGCGCCTCGAGGTTCTCGTAGTTGACCAGCTGGACCTTGCCGGTCTCCTTGATGTTGACGATGAACTCGGGGTGCTGGTGGGAGGCCACGATGGCGGCGACCCGCGGCTCGGGGTGGAACTCCTGGGTGTCCACGGTCATCCCGCGGGTGCTGACGATCTTCTTGGGCTCCAGGGTCTCGCCGTCCATGATCACGTACTGGGGCGGCCAGTAGGCGCCGGCGATGGCGAACCGGTCCTCGTAGCCCTCGTACTTGGAAGTCTCGACCGAGCGGGCCTCCATGCCGACCTTGATGGTGGCGACGATCGACGGCTCCTCCATCCACAGGTCGATCATGTCCACCTTGGCGTCGCGGCCGATTACGAACAGATAGCGACCGGAGGCGGAGAGGCGCGAGATGTGCACCGCGTAGCCGGTGTCGAGGATCCTGACGATCTCCTTGCTGCCGCCGTCGATCAGCGCGACCTGGCCGGCGTCACGCAGGGTGACCGAGAAGAGGTTGTCGAGATCCAGGTCGTTCATCTGCTCGGTGGGGCGATCCTCCGGGGCCACCTTCACCTCCCAGGTCTCGCGCATCTCGGGCATGCCGAACTCCGGCGGCACCGGCGGCTCGTGCATGATGTACTTGGCCATCATCTCGACCTCGTCCTCGGTGAGATCCCCCGAGGTGCCCCAGTTGGGCATGCCGGCCGGCGAGCCGTAGGTGATGAACGTCTTCAGGTAGTCCAGGCCGCGCTCCTGGGTGATGTCGGTGGTCAGCGGCTTGCCGGTGGCCCCCTTGCGCAGCACGCCGTGACAGCCCGCGCAGCGCTGGAAATAGATCTCCTTGGCCTGCTCGAACTCGGTCTCGGTCAGGTCCGGTGCGCCGGGCGTGCGCACGACCTTGGCGGAGCCCGGATCCACGGTGGAGGACGTGCCCTGATAGGCACTCTTGGACCCGTCGACATCCTTGTGGCCCTCCTGGGCCTGGGCCGCCGTGATGCCCATGGCGACGGTCGTCACCGCCACCGCCAGGGGCTTGAGATACCAGTGTTTCTTCATCATCGTTCCACCTCTGTCATGATCCTCGGATGCGCTGCCGCCAGGCCATGCCGCTGTTGTTGTTCGACGGACGGCCATCCGACGCGCACGCATGGTCGATGACCCTCCTGGCCCTGAAGAGTGGTCCATGAACGCGCATAATTCATGCATCTTTAGCGATATCCGCCGCACTTTTCCCGCCGGCATTGACCTGCGTCAACGGCCGTCGGCCCCTACCTCCAAAGGGGCGTTGCGAGCCGTCGCGCATCGTGCTTGATGGGAGCGGTGAGGCGCCGCCTTGACCGCGGTCATGGCGCGACGCCCCGAGCGCCGCGAGACTGAAGGCGCCGCTGAATGGAACCCTGCCCGAGGAGATGCCATGTCCCTGTCCGCCTTCCATCGCCTGCTGCTGGCCCTCTGCTGGCTGCCGCTCGCGGCGCTCGCCGACGGCTCGCTCTCCGCCGAGCGAGAACAGGAACTCGAGACGCTGCTCTACCAGGACTGCGGCTCCTGCCACGGCATGACCCTGCGCGGCGGGCTGGGCCCGCCCCTGCCGCGCTCGCGCATGAACGCCTTTGACCGCGACGGCCTGGCCGCGCTGATCCTCCACGGCGTGCCCGGCACCGCCATGCCCAGCTGGGCGGGACTGCTCAGCGAGCAGGAGGCCCGCTGGCTCGCCGACCATCTGCAGCACGACACCCCCCTGGATGAGTGACCGCGCCTCGCCCCGGTCCTCGACTCGGCACTCGACTCAACAAGGAATCGCCATGATGCCCCCTGCCCTGCGCAAGCCCCTGTTCGCGATCGGCCTGGCCGCCCTGCTGGCCGGCTGCCAGGCCACCCCGCCGGTCGAGCCCCGCGGCACCGGCGATCTCGGCGTGGTGGTCGAGCGCGCCACCGGCAGCCTGGCGGTGGTGGACACCAGCGAGCGGCGCATCCTCCGACGCGTGGAGGGGCTCGGGGATCTCTCCCACGCCTCGGTGAAGTTCTCCCGCGACGCCCGCTACGCCTTCGTCTTCGGCCGCGACGGCGGCCTCAGCCGGGTCGACCTGCTCAGCGGCGAGATCACCCACCGGGTGATGCAGTCCGGCAACAGCATCGGCGGCGCCATCTCCCAGGACGGCGCGCTGGTGGCGGTGGCCAACTACGAACCGGGCGGCGTGAAGATCTTCGACAGCCGGACCCTCGAGGAGGTGGCGGAGATCCCGGCGACCTACCGCGACGAGCACGGCGCGGTGCAGCGCTCCAAGGTGGTCGGCCTGGTGGACGCGCCGGGCAACCGCTTCGTCTACAGCCTGTTCGAGGCGGGCGAGATCCGGGTGGTCGACATGAGCGGCGAGGCGCCCGAGGTGACGCGCTTTGCCGAGATCGGCGAGGCGCCCTACGACGCCCTGATCGGCCCCAACGGGCGCTACTACATCGCCGGGCTGTTCGGCGAGGACGGCCTGGCGCTCTTGGACCTGTGGCACCTCGAGAAGGGCGTCACGCGCATCCTGCCCGACTACGGTCGCGGCGAGGCGCGCCTGCCGGTCTACAAGATGCCGCACCTGGAGGGCTGGGCGGTGGCCGGCGACGAGGCCTGGCTGCCCGCGGTGGGCCGCCACGAGGTGCTGGTCGCCGACGCCGACGACTGGTCGCTCAAGGAGCGCATCCCCGTCCATGGCCAGCCGATCTTCGTGATGAGCCGCCCCGACGAGCGCCAGGTGTGGGTCAACTTCGCCCACCCCGACAACGACGCGGTACAGGTGATCGATACCGAGACGCGCCGGGTCGTGCGCACCCTCTCCCCGGGCGAGGCGGTGCTGCACATGGAGTTCACCCCGAAGGGTGAGCACGCCTGGGTCTCGGCCCGGGACAGCGACCGGATCACCGTCTACGACACCCGCACCTTCGAAGTGCTGGCGACCCTCGAGAGCGAGTCCCCCAGCGGCATCTTCTTCACCGACCGGGCCCACCGCATCGGGCTCTAGGCACGCCCCGGGGCGGGCGGCGGACTTTGCCGCCCGCCCTGCGACATTTTGCGTCAGCTCCGCGGGGTGTCGGCGGCGAGCTTTAAGATGTATTTTACATACCTCTTAAAACATCCCCCTGACCGGAGCCCTGTCATGCTGACGCCAGACCAGGAACGCCTGATCGCCGCCACCGCCCCCGTGGTGGCCGAGCATCTCGACGCCATCACCCAGCGCTTCTATCCGCTGATGTTCTCGCGCTACCCCGAGGTGAAACCGCTGTTCAACGAGACCCACCAGCGCGACGGCGGCCAGCCCCGGGCGCTGGCCGGGGCGGTGCTGGCCTACGTGCAGCTGCGCCAGGATCCTCAGCAGGCGAGGGGCGCGATGGGCACCATCGTCGGCAAGCACGTCGCCCTCGGCATCCAGCCCGACCAGTACCCCATCGTCGGCGAGTGCCTGATGGCCGCCATCGGCGAGGTGCTGGGCGAGGCGGTGACGCCGGCGGTCGCCGCGGCCTGGAGCGCCCTCTACGAGGAGCTCGCCGGCCTGCTCATCGAGCTGGAGGACCGGCGCTATCGTGAGTTCGAGGCGCGCCCCGGCGGCTGGCGCGGCACGCGGCGTTTTCGCATCGCCGACATCCGCCGCGAGAGCGCGGTGATCCGCTCCTTCGTGCTGGAGCCCGAGGACGGCGGACCGGTGGCCGATCACACGCCGGGCCAGTTCATCGGCGTGCGGCTGACCCTCGACGGAGAACCGGTCTATCGCCACTACAGCCTCTCGGACGTGCCCAACGGCCGCTCCTATCGGATCTCGATCAAGCGCGAGCCCGAGGGCCGGGCGAGCCGACACTTCCATGACGCGATGAGCATCGGCGATACCCTGGAGCTGCTGCCGCCCGCCGGCGAGCTGACCCTGCAGGGCGATGACGAGCCGCTGCTGCTGGCCTCCGGCGGCGTTGGCCAGACCCCGCTGCTGCCGATGGCGCGCCACGCCCTGGCCGCGGGGCGCCGGGTGATCTACCTGCACGCCGCCCTGGACGCCGAGCACCACGCCTTCCGCGACGAGGTCGCGGCGCTCGCCGCGGAACATCCCGAGCAGCTGCGCACGGTGTCCGTTCATGAGCGCGGCGCCGAGGCCGACCATATCGGGCGCATCGACCGCGAGCTGCTGGCGCGCCTGCTGCCCGAGGGCGCCCGCTGCTACTTCGTCGGCCCCCAGGGCTTCATGACCGCCGTGGACCGGGCGCTGGCCGCGCTCGGCGTGCCCGACGAGCGCCGCCACTACGAGCACTTCGGCCCCTCGCGCCCCCTCGACGCCGCCTGAGGCTGGCACCAGAGCACGGCCCAGGAACACGCTCTGACACCGCGACGCCCCGGCATGGCCGGGGCGTCGCGGTGAGCGGGCCAGCACGATCCGATCGGCCTCACCGTCGCCGCGGATCGGCGCACGCCCTCGCGTTATGGCGTCTCGACACCCCAACTCTCGGGCACGGACTGCGCCTTCAGCCCCTCGAAACGATCCGTCACGTAGCGGCTGTGACAGGCCACGCAGGCCTGGGTCATGTGATGGAAGACCTCCGCCTGCTGCGGGGTGTTCTGCTCTCTACCCGCCTCGGCCAGGGACGCCGACAGCTGATGTAACCGCGCGTCCAGCTGCAGGAACTCCGCCGGCACCGCCTCCTTCAGGTCCCGGCGATCCTGCTGGGTAAGGGACTGTTCAAGGATGAAACTGTCGTGGATAGCCTGGCCATGGCGGGCCACCACGTCATGCCTGCCCTGGATAATGGCGCTATAGGTCTCCTGCATCGCCGCCTCGATCTCGACCATCTCCTTGACCAGCAGCCCGCGCAGCTTCTCGGTCAGTTCAGGGCCCACCGGCTCCGCGGCGCCAGCGACGCTAGCCGCCGTCACGGTGCCCAGCATCACGGCAACTGCGATAGCTCGCAGGCATCGCCGTGGGTGGCCCCACGAGGTGGCCACTCCGATCGGTCTACTCACTGCGGTGCGCGTGTTCATCGCGATACGCCTCACTCTACCGGTGTCGCGCCCTCTTCGAGGACGCCTCTTTGCCTGGATTCCTCCAGGATCGTCGAGGGTCACCATGTCCTCTTCTGTCAGCCGATCTCCTGTAACCGCACGATCGCGCTTCGGAGGTTCACGTGCCTTGCGTCAACAGCATGCTCTTGATATGGCCGATGGCGTGCATCGGATTGAGTCCTTTGGGACACACCCAGGTGCAATTGGCGATCTGCCGACAGCGAAAGACGCTGAAGGGATCGTCGAGCTCGGCCAGCCGCTCGTCCGTCGCGGTATCGCGGCTATCGATCAGGAAGCGATAGGCCTGGATCAGGCCCGCCGGTCCGATGTACTTATCCGGGTTCCACCACCAGGAGGGGCAGGCCGAGCTGCAGCAGGCACAGAGGATGCACTCGTAGAGGCCGTCGAGCTTCTCGCGCTCGCCGGGGCTCTGCAGCCGCTCGCGGGCGGTGGGCGGGGCGTCGCTTATCAGCCAGGGTCGGATCTTCTCGAACTGGCGAAAGAACAGCGTCTGATCGACCACCAGGTCTCGGATCACCGGCATGCCCGGCAGCGGCCGCAGGGTCAGGGTGCCGCCTCGGTCCAGCACTTCCTCTACCGGCGTGATGCAGGCCAGGCCATTCTTGCCATTGATGTTCATGCCATCGGAGCCGCAGACCCCTTCCCGGCAGGAGCGCCGATAGGCCAGAGTGGCATCGCGCTGCTTCAGGTGCTCGAGTACATCCAGCACCATCATCTTGCGGAAACGCTCCTCCACCTCCAGCGTCTCGAGTCGCGGCCGGTCATCCTCCTCGGGATGGTAGCGATATAGCCTGACCTTGATCATGACTGCCCTCCGCTGCTGATTGCCCTTCTGCGCGGACCATGCCGCCCTGCAACCGTCACCTGCATGGCGAGAACCGCCACCTCCATCCGTTCATCGAGCGCTGCATTCCTGCCGCGAAGCTGGACGAGATGTCGCCCCACCTCCCGCTCTCGCGCCCTGCCGAAGGCAGCCCCGGCGTCCTGCTGCTTTACCGGCAGATCGCCGACCAGGGCTTCACAGGCGGGCGGCCCCTCAAGGCCTCGGGGATCCGCCGTGGTGACCGCCACCCCGGTCGTAATGGAACGTCATGAAGACGATGCCCGGCGTCATCACCAGCCGCCAGGCCAGCTCGACGTCGTCATCGAACTGCTCGTCGAAGTCGCGAACCGTGTCGATCAGGCTCTCGAGCCAGAGGTCGTAGAGCGCCGGGGAGATATCCCGGTGGGCGCGGTCGTGGCTGATCGCCACCTGCTGGAGGTAGTAGTCGGCGTGGCTCGAGGCGTAGAAGGCCAGCAGGTGGTAGAAGGCCTTCTTGAGCATCGCCTGCTGGCGCGCCATGTCGGTATGGCGAAACTTCTCGGCGACCTCGGGCGAGGCGGCGAGGAAGCGGTCGTAGAAGGCCGCGAAGAACGCCCGCCCCTCGACCTCGCGGTCGAGCACCCGCACGTAGCTCTCATCGAAGAGGCGTTCGATATCCATGGCCACCCCGCACGGTGAACGAGCCTGATCCTAGCCTAGGCCAGCCCGGCGACGGCGCCATGGCCGGGACATGACCTGGATCACGCCGGGGGCGAATGCCCGCCGGGCATGACGCCCGTCAAGGGCGGGGCCGGGGTGGTCGACTAGCATGGTCGGGTTTTCATCGAGAGGAGTCGCGCCATGGAGCTCGTCTGCCCCGCCGGCAACCTGCCCGCCCTGAAGCGAGCCGTGAACGAGGGGGCCGATGCCGTCTACTTCGGCTTCCAGAACACCACCAACGCGCGCCAGTTCGCCGGCCTCAACTTCACCGACAAGCGCGCCGGTGAGGGCATCGACTACGCCCATGCCCGCGGCAAGCGGGTCTTCTGCGCCATCAACACCTACCCCCAGCCGGACGGCTGGGCGATGTGGACCCGCGCCGTGGACCAGGCCGCCGAGCTCGGGGTCGACGCCCTGATCCTGGCCGACATGGGGCTGCTCGACTACGCCGCCCGCCGCCACCCGAACCTCGACCGCCACCTCTCGGTGCAAGGTTCGGCGACCAGCCACGAGGCGCTGCGCTTCTACCACGAGCAGTTCGGCATCAAGCGCGCGGTGCTGCCCCGGGTGCTCTCGATCACCCAGGTCCGCGACCTGGCGAAGCAGAGCCCGGTGGAGCTCGAGGTGTTCGCCTTCGGCAGCCTCTGCATCATGGCCGAGGGGCGCTGCTACCTCTCGTCCTACCTCACCGGCGAGTCGCCCAACACCCGCGGCGTCTGCTCGCCGGCGGCCCACGTGCGCTGGGAGGAGACCCCCCGGGGGCTGGAGTCGCGCTTGAACGGCGTGCTGATCGACCGCTACGCCGAAGGCGAGCGGGCCGGCTACCCGACTCTGTGCAAGGGGCGCTTCGCGGTCGACGGCGAGACCTACCACGCCATCGAGGAGCCGACCAGCCTCAACACCCTGGAGCTGCTCCCGGAGCTTCAGGAGCTCGGCATCAGCGCGGTGAAGATCGAGGGCCGCCAGCGCAGTCCCGCCTACGTCTCGAAGGTTGCCGGCATCTGGCGCCAGGCCCTGGACCGCGTCGCGCGCGCCCCCGGCCACTTCCACGCCGAGCCCGCCTGGATGGCCGGCCTCGGCGAGCTCTCCGAGGGCGCCACCACCACCCTGGGCGCCTACGAGCGGCGCTGGAAATAGGAGGCTTCATGACCGCCACGACCCTGGAACTGGGCCTGGGCCCGGTGCTCTTCTACTGGACCCGCGAGGACTACGCCGCCTTCTACAGCGCCGCCGCCGACTGGCCCGTCGAGACCGTCACCCTGGGCGAGTCGGTCTGCTCGCGGCGCCGCGACATGAAGCTCGACGACTGGCTGGGGATCGGCCGCGAGCTCGCCCAGAGCGGCAAGCGGGTGGTGCTGGCGAGCCAGACCCTGATCGAGTCCGAGGCCGACCTGCGCGACCTGCGCAGGCTCTGTGACAACGGCGAGTTCACGGTCGAGGCCAACGACCAGAGCGCGGTGCAGCGCCTGGTCGCCGCCGGCCTGCCCTTCGTCGCCGGGGCCGCGCTCAACCTCTACAACCCGGCCTCGCTGGCCGTGCTGGCCCGGGCCGGCATGCAGGGCTGGCAGGCGCCGGTGGAGATGTCCCGGGACGACCTGACCCGGCTGCTGGCCGACTGCCGCGCGCAGGGGCTCGACGCGCCCTGCGAGGTCTTCGCCTACGGCCACCTGCCGCTCGCCTGGTCGTCACGCTGCTTCACCGCGCGGCGCCACCAGAAGCCCAAGGATCGCTGCCAGTTCGTCTGCCAGCAGTACCCCGAGGGCCTCGCCCTGCGCTCCCAGGAGTCCCGGGAGGTGTTCACGCTGAACGGCATCCAGACCCTCTCCGGTGCCTGCCAGGACCTCTGCCACGAGCTGCCGACCATGGCCGAGATGGGCGTGGCGAGCGCGCGGCTGAGCCCCCGCGCCGAGGGCATGGCCGAGGTGGTCGCGGCCTACGACGCGGCCCGGCGCGGCGCGCTGCCCGCCCGCGACCCGCTGGCGCTGGTGGAGGCCGAGGTGTGCGACGGCTACTGGTTCGGCCGCCCCGGCATGGACCACAGCCAGACTGCCAGCCCGGGGTAAGCGTGTCATGATCCTGCTACAGGATGCGCTCGCCCACCCGATTCGCCTGCCCGTCGCCGGCTTCGAGGCCCGCGACGACCACGCCTTCCCCGGGCGTCGTGCGGCGGTGGTCTATCTCCAGGGCTGTCCGCTGGCCTGCGGCTACTGCGAGACGGCGAGCCGCATGGGATCGGCACGCCGCCCGGCGGCCGGCGAATGGCCGGCCATCGAGGCGCTGATCGCCGCGCGTGTCGGCGAGCTCGACGCGGTGGTGTTCAGCGGCGGGGAGCCCACCCTGCACGCCGACCTGCCGGCCGCCGCCGACGCCTGCCGCGCCCTGGGCCTGGCCGTGGGGCTGCACACCGCCGGCCCCTATCCGGCGCGCCTGGCCGAGCTGCTGCCGCGTCTCGATTGGGTGGCTCTGGACGTCAAGGGGCGCGGGCGCGACCTTGACCGGATCTGCGGGCGCCGCGGCATCTGGCAGCCGCTGGTCCGCAGCCTCTCGCTGCTGCTCGAGGGCACCACGCCCTTCGAGTGTCGCACCACGGTGCACTGGCGGGACTTCACCCTGGACGACCTGGAGCGCCTGGCGATGACCCTCGCCGACTGCGGCGTGCGCCACTACGCCCTGCAACCGGCGCGCCTCGAGCGCTGCCGCGACCCCGACTACTGCCGGCCGGTGGCCGGCGCCCCCTCCCGGGAGGCCCTGGCGGCGCTGGTGCGCCGGCTCGCCCCCCACTTCGCGCGCCTCGAGCTGCGCCCCTGACGCCCTCCCCCGCCTGAGCGGCGTCCCGACGGTTCCGTGACCGGCGGCGCCTCCCCCTGCCCGTCGGCGCCTTCCCGCCACGCGCCCCCGAGCGCCGCTTTGCTGACCTGGATCATGTCCCTCACCGGCGCGAGCGATTAGCCTTCAAACACCATATATAGTGTTTTGGAAAGAGGTTAATGGCACATATAGACAAACCCGCGACCTCACCCCGTCGCGACAGGGCGCGCGTCGATGTCGCCAGCACCGTCGACGAATACCTGCAGCGCGCCGACTGGCGCGTCCATGCCAACGCCAACCAGGGCTACTCCCTGGGCGGCCTGATCCTCAACGTCTCCGGCAAGCTGATCGCCAACTACTGGCTCGACGAGATCTATCCCGAGGCGGTCGGCCGGGCCCATCGCGAGGGCGACCTGCACATCCACGACCTGGACATGCTCACCGGCTACTGCGCCGGCTGGTCGCTGCGCACCCTGCTCATCGAGGGCTTCAACGGCGTGCCCGGCCGGGCCGAGAGCGCCCCGCCGCGCCACCTCACCAGCGCCCTTGGGCAGATGGTCAACTTCCTCGGCACCCTGCAGAACGAGTGGGCCGGCGCCCAGGCCTTCAGCTCCTTCGATACCTACCTGGCGCCCTACGTGCGACGGGACGGCCTGGACTACCCGGCGGTACGCCAGGCGCTCCAGGAGTTCATCTACAACCTCAACGTGCCCTCCCGCTGGGGCAGCCAGACGCCCTTCACCAACCTGACCTTCGACTGGACCTGCCCGGCGGACCTGCGCGACCAGGTGCCGATTGTCGGCGGCGAGGAGCAGTCCTTCACCTACGGCGAGCTGCAGGCCGAGATGGACCTGCTCAACCGCGCCTACCTGGAGGTGATGGCGGAAGGCGACCGTCAGGGACGGGTCTTCACCTTCCCCATCCCCACCTACAACATCACCCCCGACTTCGACTGGGAGAGCGACAACGCCGAGCGCCTCTTCGCGCTCACCGCCAGGTACGGGCTGCCCTACTTCCAGAACTTCCTCAACTCCGACCTCGAGCCGCACATGGTGCGCTCCATGTGCTGCCGGCTGCAGCTCGACCTCGGCGAGCTGCTCAAGCGCGGCAACGGCCTGTTCGGCAGCGCCGAGCAGACCGGCTCGCTGGGGGTGGTGACGATCAACTGCGCGCGGCTCGGCCACCGCTTCGCCGGCGATCGCCTCGGGCTCTTCGAGGAGCTCGACCGCCTGCTGGCGCTGGGCCGCGACAGCCTGGAGATCAAGCGCACGTGCATCCAGCAGTGGATGGACGCCGGCCTCTACCCCTACAGCCAGCGCTACCTGGGCACCCTGCGCAACCACTTCTCCACCCTGGGGGTGAACGGCCTCAACGAGATGGTGCGCAACTTCAGCGAGGACACCCACGACATCGCCGACCCCGAGGGCCAGGCGCTGGCGCTCGAGCTGCTCGACCGGGTGCGCGAGCGGATGCGCGACTTCCAGGAGCAGACCGGGCACCTCTACAACCTCGAGGCCACGCCGGCCGAGGGCACCACCCATCGCTTCGCCCGGGAGGACCTGAAGCGCTACCCGGCGATCCTCCAGGCCGGCACTCCGGAAGCGCCCTACTACACCAACTCCAGTCAGTTGCCGGTGGGCCACACCGACGACCCCTTCGAGGCGCTGCTCCACCAGGACCCGCTGCAGACCCGCTACACCGGAGGCACCGTGCTGCATCTCTACATGCGCGAGCGGCTCTCCTCGGCGCGCGCCTGCCGGCAGCTGGTGCGCACCGCGCTGTCGCGCTTCCGGCTGCCCTACCTGACCATCACCCCGACCTTCTCGATCTGCCCGGTGCACGGCTACCTGGCCGGCGAGCATGAATTCTGCCCGAGGTGCGACGACGCCCTGCTGGCAGAGCAGCAGGCGCAGGCCGCCGTGGCCGGCGCCGAGACCCACTGAGAGCTCTCATTTTCAGACTTCCAGTGATGCTGGGCGCCGGGGGCAAGGCGAAGCGAGGGTCCTTTGCCATGGATGGCAAAGGTAGCGCCCAGGGATGAGTCCACAGCGCCCTCGCCGAGGCTTAACGCCGGCAAAGTCCAGCTCTCTGCTGGAGGGTGAAAGGAGCCCAGAAAAAAGTTAGGAGATTCTTATGAGCACGATCCAGACCCACCGCGATGCCCTGCCCACCGACCGCCGCCAGCCCTGCGAGGTCTGGACCCGGGTGATGGGCTATCACCGCCCGGTCAGCCAGTTCAACCTCGGCAAGCGCAGCGAGCACCGCGAGCGCACCCCCTTCAGCGAGCGCGCCGCCGCGCGCTGATCCCGAGCCGCCGGGCGCTCCCCGGCGGCACTCCTCTCCCCCTCGCCAGACCCGAGCCCCGCCATGGATGCCCCCCGCGAGATTCGCCTGCCGGTCGCCGGACTGACCCGGCTGACCACCCTGGACCTGCCCGAGCGCCTGGCCGCCGTGGTCTTCCTGCAGGGCTGCCCGCTCGCCTGCGGCTACTGCCACAACCCGCAGATGCTCGCCTCGCGACGCGGCGAGGCCGCGGAGTGGGCCGCGGTGCGCGACTTCCTCGAGGCGCGACGGGGGCTGCTGGAGGGGGTGGTGTTCAGCGGTGGCGAGCCCGTCATGCACCGCGACCTGCCGGCGGCGGTGGACGAGGCCCGGGCGCTGGGCTTCGCCGTGGGGCTGCACACGTCGGGGGCCTACCCGGCGCGGCTGGCCGCGCTGCTGCCGGCCCTGGACTGGGTGGGGCTGGACGTGAAGGGCGAGGCGTCCCGGGTCGAGGCGATCGTCGGGCGTCCCGGCATCGCCCCGCGGCTGGCCCGGAGCCTCGAGGTGATGCTCGAGAGCGATGTCGCCTTCGAGTGTCGCACCACGCTGCACGGGCGCGACTTCACCCTGGCCGACGCGGAGCGCCTGGCGCTGACGCTGGCCGAGCGGGGCGTGCGCCACTACACCCTGCAGCTCGCCCGCCATGACCAGTGCCTCGACCCGCGCTACGCCGCGCCGGTGCCGGGCGGCCTCACCCGGGCCGATCTCGGGGCGCTGGTCGAGCGACTCGCGCCGCGCTTCGAGACCCTGGTCCTGCGCGGCTGAGGCCGTCGGGCCGGGTCGCTCGCGACACGGCCACCCGCGAAACGGAAACGCCCCGGGACGCGCAGCGTCCCGGGGCGTCTGGCCAGCACGGGCGTTCAGCGCCGCCGGCCTGGGTTATCCACAGGGCCTGTCGCGGCCCCGCTTATCCACACTTGGACCAGCCGCAGCCAGAGTAGCAGGTGGGGCAGCCGTCCATCATGATCAGCTCGCCGTTGCACTCGGGGCAGTGGCCGACCACGGCGGGGCCGCCGCTCTGCTCCTGCGCCTGGCGCTCGGCCTGCTCGAGCTCCTCCGGGGTGGGCGGATGCCAGGGGTGGCCGCTCGCCAGGCGCTGGGCGTAGCGGCTGACCAGCTCCTCCACCGGCACCTGGTTGCCGTCCTGGTCGAGGAAGCCGCGCCGGTAGAGGATCTGCTGGATCGACCAGGCGATGGCCGCGACCTCGGAGTCGTGGAATACCGGCTTGCCCCAGCGGTTCATGCCGCAGCGCACCAGGCCCTTGTCCCAGGCCACCTTGCGCAGGTCGGCCACCGCCTGGGTGACGTAGCCGCCCCGGGCGGCCAGCGACAGGCTGCGCATGGTCGCGGTGATCCACTGGTGTTCGCTGGAGAGCTGGCCGGAGGGGAAGAAGAACTCCACCGGGCGCTCGATCACCACCCGCTTGCCGTTGACCACGCCCTCCACCGGCATGAACGACACCAGCAGGTAGACCTTCTTGCGCCCCTCGGCGCCGACGTAGGAGATCTTCTCCGACACGGCCTCCAGGGTGCCCTCGGGGCGCGAGGGGATGCGCACCGTGAGCGGGTTCTCTTCGGCCAGCGGCGGCTCTTCCACCGCCTTCTTGACGCTGTAGGACACGATCTTGGAATTGATCTCGACGGCCATCAGGAGGCTCCTCCGGAAAGTTGTTGGGTGGCACTGGGCATCCATCGCCCGGGGCTTAGACGGGGACAAGCCTGCGAGGGCAAGCGCGAGAACACTGGCTTACCACTTGCCATAGGTGCCTTCCTTCAGCGCGTCATAGAGGTTCGCCGCGTTGTGCTCCTCGCCGTCGTAGATGACCTTCTCGTCACCGGCGAGCTCGACGGTCTCGCCGTTCTCCAGCTCGAAGACGTAGGTGGTGTTCTTGAGGTCGTCCTCGCGCACCAGCACGCCCTGGAAGGCCTCGGGATTGAAGCGGAAGGTGGTGCAGCCCTTGAGCTTGCTGGCGTAGGCGTCGAGGTAGAGGTCCTTGAAGTCCTCGAAGGCGAACTCGGTGGGCACGTTGACCGTCTTGGAGATCGCCGAGTCGACCCACCCCTGGGCCGCCGCCTGCACCGCCACGTGCTGCTTCGGGCTCACTGCGTCGGCGGTGATGAAGTAGTCGGGCAGGTCGCTCTCCACCGCCTCGGCGGCGATGAAGTGGCGGTAGGCGGCCAGTTCGAAGGAGACCACCTCGACCTGCTCCTTGGTCTTCTTGCCCGACTGGATGACGTTGCGGAAGTAGCGGTGCGAGAACGACGGCTCGATGCCGTTGGAGGCGTTGTTACCCAGCGACAGCGAGATGGTGCCGGTGGGGGCGATCGAGCTGTGGTGGGTGAAGCGCGCGCCATGTTCGGCGAGCTGCGCCACCAGCTCCGGCTCCACCTCGGCGACCTTCTGCATGTAGCGGCTGTAGCGCGCGTGGAGGATGCGGCCCGGCACCTTGTCGCCCACCTCGTAGCCGTCGCGCTTGAGCTCGGGGCGCTGGCGCATCATCCGCGGGGTGATCTCGTAGTCCTCGGTGAGCGCCGGCGCCGCGCCCTTCTCGCGGGCGAGCTCCAGCGCCTGCTTCCAGCCCTCGAGGGCCAGGTTGCGACTCACCTCCTCGGTGAAGGCCAGCGACTCCGGCGAGCCGTAGGGGATCTTGAGCATGGTCAGGGTCGAGCCCAGGCCCAGGAACCCCATGCCATGGCGGCGCTTTGCCTCGATCTCGCGGCGCTGGCCCGGCAGCGGCAGGCCGCTGATCTCCACCACGTTGTCGAGCATGCGGGTGAAGATCGCCACCACCTGGCGGTAGCGCTCCCAGTCGAAGCGCGGCTTCTTGCCGAAGGGATCGATGACGAAGCGGGTCAGGTTCACCGAGCCGAGCAGGCAGGCGCCCTCCGGGGGCAGCGGCTGCTCGCCGCAGGGGTTGGTCGCCCGGATCTCCTCGCAGAACCAGTTGTTGTTCATGCGGTTGACCTGGTCGATCAGGATGAAGCCCGGCTCGGCGAAGTCGTAGGTCGAGGCCATGATGGTGTCCCACAGCTCGCGGGCGCGGATCACCTCGACGATGCGGCAGGCCACGCGCCCCTCGTCGTCGAGGGTGTAGCCCTCCTCGATCACCGGCCAGTCGCGGTAGATCAGCTCGCTCTGCTCGACGTCGTCCTTCTCCCCCGGGTGGAGCGGGAAGGCCAGCGGCCAGTCGGTGTCGTTCTTGACCGCTTCCATGAACTCGTCGGTGATCAGCAGCGAGAGGTTGAACTGGCGCAGCCGGCCCGCCTCGCGCTTGGCCTCGATGAAGCTCTTCACGTCGGGGTGGCCGACGTCGAAGGTGCCCATCTGGGCGCCGCGGCGCCCGCCCGCCGAGGCCACCGTGAAGCACATCTTGTCGTAGATATCCATGAACGCCAGCGGGCCGTTGGTGCCGGCGCCGGCGCCGAACACGAAGGCGTTCTTGTGGCGCAGGGTCGAGAACTCGTAGCCGATGCCGCAGCCCGCCTTGAGGGTCATGCCGGCATCCACCACCGAGTCGAGGATGTCGTGCATGGAGTCGCGGATGGTGCGCGACACCGTGCAGTTGATCAGGCTCACCGCCGGCTTGTAGGCCTCGGCGCCGGCGTTGGACATGATCCGCCCGGCCGGGATGGCCCCGTTCTCCAGCGCCCAGCGAAACTTCGGCAGCCACGCCTCGGCCTGGTCACCCTCCACTGCCGACAGGGCCTTGGCGACGCGCTCCCAGGTGGCATGGACGTCCTTGTCCACGGGGTGGCCGTGACGGTCCTTGAGGCGATACTTGGCGTCCCAGATATCGCGGGACGGCGCCTGCAGGGGCACCTCGTTGGAGGTCTTGACGGCCTTGGCGGATGTGCTCATGTCGGGGGGTCTCCAGAGCGGTGTCGGGGGAAATCGGTATCGAGAGAAACGCGGGGCAACGGGTCAGCGATCGCGCGCCGTCAGGCGCTCCAGGCGCAGCAGCCACTCGCCGAGGCGCCCCTGGGCGAGGCCCTCCTCGCGCCCGTCGAGCAGGTTCTTGACCGTCAGGCCAAGCTCGGTGTCGCCCTCGATCAGCAGGCGACGCTGGAAGAACAGGCTGTCGGGATCCTCGCGCCGGGTGGCGAGGCACAGGAACTCGCGCCAGCCGCCGCGGATGGTCGCCTCGCCGGGCTCGCCACAGAGCACCAGGCGCTGCGCCTCGAGGCTCAGCGTCAGCGTCACGCCGAGATCCTCGACGGTGAGGCTGATGCGGCGCCCCTCCAGGGCATCGAACTCGCCCTCGGCGAGCGGCTCGGCGAAGGTGCGGTTGAGCAGCGGCTCCACCAGCCGGCGCTTGACGCCCATCGGCACCCGGGGGTCCAGGGCGCGGATCACACGGCTCGGGGCGGGCGGGCGCAAAAGCGACAGCGACGGATGGGGCAGAGACATGCGGCTTCTCCTGATGACGTCGGGGCGGCGGGGGCCGCCGGAGCGCTCATCCTAGGGGGCATCTAAACCGCCTGCACTGACGTGCGTCAAGGCGTCGCCAGCGGCGCGTTCCCCGAGGGCTGCGTACCATATATAGACCATCGAAAAGACTCAAGCACTAGATGTGTGCGCACGACCTCAACGCAGCCGCTCACGCCGCGGCGCCTTGCGGGACGCTAGAGCCCCCTCGCGGCGCCCCCTGACGGCGGCCGACGCCGGGCCGGCGCCGCCCCCTCGCGATCTCCCTTCGAGAAGCCCTCGGCGCCATGCCGAACGCCTCCTCGCTCCCCCCTCGCCTCCCCCGGGGAGCCCCGGCGGCGTCACGCCCCGTCCGACGCGGATCGTCTATCGTTGATACATGATTTATTAGATAAGCTAAATGCTCTAACTTGGTGCATAGATTTTTGCGCTTTTAAAGGAATTTCGCGTCAATACTATGTCTAATCTCCGCATGGCCTATGCACTTGCTGCATAATGGTGCATGCCTTACAGTGCGTGGAATTGTTTTCCACCGCACAGGACGCGCCCCATGCCCTACGTTCACGACACCCTCGAGGCCCTGCGCAAGAGCAGCCCGGCCCAGACCGAGTTCTACCAAGCCGCCGAGGAGGTGCTGGAGTGCCTGCGCCCGCTCTTCGAGCGCAGCCCCCACTACCTCGACCACAGCATCATCGAGCGCATCGTCGAGCCCGAGCGGCAGATCATGTTCCGCGTCTGCTGGACCGACGACGCCGGCCGGGTGCAGGTCAACAAGGGCTATCGCATCCAGTTCAACTCGGCCCTCGGCCCCTACAAGGGCGGGCTGCGCTTCCACCCCAGCGTGACCTCGGGGACCATCAAGTTCCTGGGCTTCGAGCAGATCTTCAAGAACGCCCTCACCGGCCTGCCGATCGGCGGCGGCAAGGGCGGCTCGGACTTCGATCCCAAGGGGCGCTCGGACGGCGAGATCATGCGCTTCTGCCAGGCCTTCATGAGCGAGCTCTACCGCCATATCGGCCCGACCACCGACGTGCCGGCTGGCGACATCGGCGTGGGGGCGCGCGAGATCGGCTTCCTCTACGGCCAGTACAAGCGCCTGACCGGCCGCTACGAGGGGGTGCTGACCGGCAAGGGCCTCGACTGGGGCGGGTCCATCGGGCGTAAGGAGGCCACCGGCTACGGCGCCGTCTACTTCGCCGAGAACATGCTCGCGGCCCGCGGCGAGACCCTCGCCGGCAAGACCTGCCTGGTCTCCGGCGCCGGCAACGTGGCCATCTACACCATCGAGAAGCTCCAGGAACTCGGCGCGACCCCCGTCAGCTGCTCCGACTCCCGCGGCACCCTGCACGACCCGAACGGCATCGACCTGGCGCTGCTGCGCGAACTCAAGGAGGTTCAGCGCACCTCGCTCGAGGCCTACCTGGCCCAGCACCCCGGGGCGCGCTACATCCCGGCGGGGGACTACCCGGCCGACGGCCACGCGGTGTGGCGCCTCGAGGGCGAGGTCGCCTTCCCCTGCGCCACCCAGAACGAGCTGACCGAGGCCGACGCCGAGACGCTGCTGGGCAACGGCGTGACCTGCATCAGCGAGGGCGCCAACATGCCCTCCACCGCCGCGGCCGTGGACCGCTTCCTGGCGGCGAAGATCGCCTACGGCCCCGGCAAGGCGGCCAACGCCGGCGGCGTGGCGACCAGCCAGCTGGAGATGGCGCAGAACAGCAGCATGGAGCAGTGGCCGCTGGAGAAGGTCGACGCCAAGCTCAAGGCGATCATGGCCAACATCCACCGGCAGTGCGCCGAGACCGCCGCCGAGTTCGACGACCCCACCAACCTGGTGCTGGGCGCCAACATCGCCGGCTTCCGCAAGGTCGCCGACGCCATGATCGAGCAGGGCGTCTGCTGAGGCGATCGCCAGGCCACAAGAGCACTGCGGCGCCCCGAGGGGCGCCGCAGTGCGTTGGGCGAGAGGACGTGTGCCGGGCGGCGATGGCCGCCGGCTCAGACGGTGCGCGAGTAGCGCCCGGTGCTGTGGCTCAGGTAGGCGTCGAAGGCCATGGCGGCGTTGCGCATCATCAGCCGCCCGGCGGGCAGCACCTCGAGGGCGGTGTCGGAGATCGCCAGCAGGCCGTCGTCGACCATCTCCTCGAGTTCCTCGAGGGCCTCGGCGAAGGTGTCGCGGAAGACGATGCCGTGGGCCGCCTCGATCGCGGCGAAGTCGATGCGGCCGTGGCACATCAGGGCATTGATCACGTCGCGGCGCAGCACGTCGTCGGCGTTGAGGCGGTAGCCGCGCATCACCGGCAGCCGCCCCGCCTCGAGGCGCGCCTGGTACTGGGCGGTCTCCTTGACGTTCTGGCTGTAGCTGTCGCCGACCTTGCCGATGGCGGTGTTGCCGAGGCCAATCAGGTCGCAGTCGGCATGGGTGGAGTAGCCCTGGAAGTTGCGCTGCAGGGTGCCGTTCTCCCTGGCCAGCGAGAGCTCGTCCTCGGGCAGGGCGAAGTGATCCATGCCGATGTAGACGTAGCCCGCCGCGGTGAGGCGGCGGATGATCAGTTCCAGCAGCTCGATCTTGCGCTCCGGCGGCGGCATGTCCTCGGGGCGGATCATCCGCTGCGCCTTGAACAGCTCCGGCAGGTGGGCATAGCTGTAGGTGGCGATGCGGTCCGGGCGCAGGGCGATGATCTTGGAAAGGGTCTCGTCGAAGCTCGCCACGGTCTGCAGCGGCAGGCCGTAGATCAGGTCGACGCTCACCGACTTGAAGCCCGCCTCGCGGGCCGCCGCCACCAGCGCCAGCACCTGCTCCTCGCTCTGCAGGCGGTTGACCGCCTCCTGCACCCGGGTATCGAAGTCCTGCACGCCGAAGCTCAGGCGATTGAAGCCCAGGGCGCGCAGCTCATGGATCTGCGCGGGGGTCACGGTGCGCGGATCCACCTCCAGCGAGAACTCCCGCGCCTCGGGCTCGGCGAAGTGGAAGGCCGCGTCCAGCGCCGCCATCAGCTCGCCGAGCTGGTCGTTGTCGAGGTAGGTCGGGGTGCCGCCACCGAGGTGCAGCTGCGTCATGCGCCGCGACTCGTCGAACAGCGCCCCCTGCAGCGCGATCTCCCGCTTGAGCCAGGCCAGGTACTCCGCCGCGCGCTCGCGGTTGTGAGTGATGATCTTGTTGCAGGCGCAGTAGTAGCAGAGGCTCTCGCAGAAGGGGATATGCACGTAGGCCGAGAGCGGCTTGGGCGTCTCGGCCGCGTTGCTGCGCTCGGCCGCGGCCCGGTAGTCATCCTCGGCGAAGGCCGCCTGGAACTGCGGCGCCGTGGGATAGGAGGTGTAGCGCGGACCGGGGCGATCGTACTTCTCGACCAGGGGGCGGATGAACGGCAGGGTATCTTGCATGAGCGAATCGAGCCTCTTGAACCGAAGGGCGGCGGCCGCGGCCGTCACCGTTGGACGAATTATGCCAGTCGCGACCGGGCCCGTCGGTACCCTCGAAGGGGTAGCTGACCCAGATCAAGTTCCCACCGTCGCGGCGCGTGCCGCGGTGCGCCGGGCCGCGCGGCGAGCCCAGTGGCGCAGCCGCCAGGCCACCAGCAGCCAGGCCAGGCTCCAGCAGCCGGCCGCGCCCCATAGCAGGAGGTGCCAGCCGCTTGCCCACAGGGGCATGACGAGCCGCAGCCCGGCCGCCAGGGCGAACAGCGCCGCCAGGACCGCCAGCCACGGCTCGTCGGCGGGGTGTCCACTGGCCCTCAGGATGGCCTGGCGCAGCATGATGCCGCTGGCCAGGGTGCCGAGCGCCCCGACCGTCACGGCATGCAGCCGAGCCGCCGGCGCGATGCCGGCCAGCAGATCGGCCGCCACCAGCCAGGCCCCCACGCCCAGCCAGGCGTAACCCAGCAGCAGTGCCAGCAGGTCGGGACGGCCTCGCAGCCGCCAGGGCGCCCAGCGCCCCAGGCGCACCAGGATCATCAGGCCCGCCAGGGCGAGCAAGGCGCCGGCCAGCGGCCACAGTGCGCGCTGAGTGACGGTGAGGCCGACGGCCACCAGCAGGCCCAGCAGGGCGGCTTCCAGCCGCGGCTGCACGCCGCGCCCGGCCACCCGGAATCGGGCCATCAGGTGGCCATTGACCGCTGGGGCGATCCCCCGCCCGCCCATGAAGACCATCAGCAACAGCAGCCAGAGCACGCCCTGGTGGAGCAGGGGCGAAAGCAGCTCCGGGGCAAGCGCGCGTGCCGCGAGGCTGGCCACGGCCAGCAGGCAAAGCAGCCCCAGCAGCGGGGAGAGCAGGCGGTTGCGCCACTTCTTCGCGGCCAGAAAGCTCGGCACCACCCCCGCGGCCAGCAGCAGGGCGAAGGCCGCATCGGCCAGCAGCGCCGGCAAGGCCACCGGCAGCGCCAGCCCCCCGAGGCGCCCGACCAGCCACAGCCCCGCCATCAGCGTCAGGCGCCGCGCGGGCAGGGGCCCCAGCAGGTAGCCGGCGATCACCGCCAGGGCGAAACCGAACAGCAGCTCCCGCCCATGGGCGGCCGGGGTGGCCAGCCCGGCGAGCCAGTCCGTCCCGGTCACCATCGCCGCCAGCGACAGCGGCAGCGCCAGCGCCGCCTGCAGGGCGGCGAGAGGAAAGAACAGCGACCAGGCGGGGCGCCGGTCGAGACTGCCGGCGTCCGACGATGGCCCCAGCGCCTTGACAGGAGGCGATAACATGCACGTAAATTACATCTTAAGACGAGCCTTGCCAATGCCGCCCTGGCGGTCGCCCGTGACCGAATGCCGCCGCGCGGCGGGGCGGATTGGCATAATGATAGAATGGCGCGCTTCGATACCCATTCTGCCCATCAAGGCGCCCCGAGCGCCGGGATTGCCATGCACCTGACCCGTTTCACCGACTATTCGCTGCGCGTACTGCTCTACCTGGCCGTCAAGGGCGAGGAGCGCTCGACCATCAACGAGATCGCCGAGCGCTTCGAGATCTCGCGCAACCACCTGATGAAGGTGGTGCAGGACCTCAACCACCAGGGCTATCTCACCGCCATCCGCGGCAAGAACGGCGGCCTGGTCCTCAAGCGCCGCCCCGAGGACATTCCGCTGGGCGAGCTGGTGCGCGCCACCGAGCGCGACCTCGTGCTCGTCGAGTGCTTCGGCGACAGCAACGAGTGCGTGATCACCCCCGCCTGTCGGCTCAAGCCGATCCTGGCCGAGGCCCTCGCCGCCTTTCTCGCCGTGCTCGACCGCTACACCCTGGCCGACCTGCTCGGCCCCCAGCGCCCCTCGCTGGTGCGGCTGCTGCAGCTCGACGATCCTGCACCGGACGCCTGAGACGACGCCCGTCCCTCGCCTGCATTAGCGCCTCCTTTGCCTTCCGCGCTGCACGGGCTAGGCTGAACATGATGCACGTCAAGCCAGACCCCAATGGCAGCTGGCATCATCAAAATGACTCGCCTGACGCGGCGTTCGACCGAGGCAGGCTTTTTTTGACAGATAAAGATGCATTTTGGAGGTACGTTATGAAGTCATTGATCGCTGTGGCCCTGCTGGGCAGCGCCTTCCTCGCCCTGGACGCCCAGGCCGCCGGTGATGCCGCCGCCGGAGAGGGCAAAGTCGCCGCCTGCGCCGCCTGCCACGGCACCGACGGCCAGGCCACCGCTCCCATCTATCCGAACCTCGCCGGTCAGAACGCCGAGTACCTCGTGAGCGCCCTCAAGGCCTACCGGGCCGGCGAGCGCGGCGGCGGCATGTCCGCGATGATGACGCCGCAGGCCCAGGCGCTCTCGGACGAGGATATCGCCGATATCGCCGCCTACTACGCCAGCCTCACGCCCTGAGCCCCCCGGCCGGCCGTCGGGCCGGCCGACCGACTGACTGAAGGGCGGCCTGCCCGCCCTTCCCGTGCGCTTTTCCTCCGGGTGCCGCCATGTCGATACGCCACAGGATCGCAGCCCGCTGGCTCGGTCTGATACTCGCTCTTGGCCTTTTATTGCTCTCCTCGTCGCTGCAGGCCCTGGAGCTTGAGCAGGTGCGCGAGGGGTTCCCGGAGAGTGACCGGCTCGAGGCCGCCGAGTCCCAATGGCCGGTAAGCGAGGTCTACGCCGGGGATGCGCTCGTCGGCTATGCCTTCGAGAGCGTCGACGTGGCACCGATCCCGGCCTATTCGGGCAAGCCGGTCAATCTGCTGGTGGGCATCGACCTCGAGGGACGCATCGTCCAGGCCGACATCCTCGGCCACGAGGAACCCATCATGCTGGTGGGCATCCCCGAGTCGAAGCTCGAGGGCTTCGCCGACGAGCACGTGCCCGCCCACGTCAACGATCGCCTCAAGATCGGCGAGGAACTGGACGCCATCTCCGGCGCCACCGTCACCGTCATCGTCGTCAGCGACACCATCACCCGGGCCGCCCGGCGGGTCGCCGCGGAGCAGGGGCTGATCGCCGACCCGTCCGCCGCCCCGCCGGCGCGGGTCCTGACGGAGCGCTTCGAACCCGCCGACTGGCAGACGCTCACCGGCGACGGCACCATCCGCCGCCTGCACCTGACCCACGGCGAGGTCGACGCCGCCTTCGCTGGCAGCCCCGCCGAGGACTACCTGCATACCCCGCAGCCGGCCGATCGGACCTTCATCGAACTCTTCACCACCTACCTGAACCCGCCTACGGCCGGTCGCAACCTGCTGGGCGAGACCGAGTACGCTCAGCTGATGGCCGAACTGGACGAGGGCGAGCACGCCATCGCGGTCATGGGCCGCGGCGACTACTCCTTCAAGGGCTCGGGCTACGTGCGCGGCGGCATCTTCGATCGCATCGAACTCACCCAGGGCAACACCACGGTCAGCTTTCACGACCGCGACCATATCCGCCTGGGCCGGCTGGCCATCGACGGCGCCCCCGAGTTCACCGAGCGCGACATCTTCATCGTCCGCGACAAGGCCGCCTTCGACCCCGGCCGGCCCTGGCAGCTGGAGCTGCTGGTGCGCCGCGCCTCCGGCCCCCTGGATACCGAGTTCCGCCGCTTCAGCGCCGACTACAGCGTCCCCGAGGCCTACATCGAGCGTCCCGAGCCGCCGGTGGAGGAGCCGATCTGGGTCCAGGTCTGGCGCGACAAGGCGTTCCAGATCGCTGTGCTGGCTGCCGGCCTCATCGTGCTGACGATCGTCATGCTGTTCCAGGACGTGCTGGCGCGCCACCCGCGGATCCTGCGCCCGCTGCGCCTGGGCTTTCTGGTCTACACCCTGGTGTTCATCGGCTGGTACTCCCTGGCCCAGCTCTCGGTGGTCAACGTCCTGACCTTCACCAATTCGCTGATCAGCGGCTTCAGCTGGGGCTCCTTCCTGATCGACCCGATGATGTTCATCCTCTGGTCCTTCGTGGCGGTCAGCCTGCTGCTGTGGGGGCGCGGCGTCTTCTGCGGCTGGCTGTGCCCCTTCGGAGCGCTGCAGGACCTGGTCAACAAGGCCGCCCGCAGGCTGGGCGTGAAGCAGATCGAGGTGCCCTTCGCTCTCCACGAGCGCCTCTGGGCGGTGAAGTACATCCTCCTGCTGGGACTGTTCGCGGTCTCGCTGCACTCGCTCGGAACCGCCGAGCGCTACGCCGAGGTGGAGCCGTTCAAGACCGCCATCACCCTGCGCTTCCAGCGCGAGTGGGGCTACCTGCTCTATGCCCTGGCACTGGTGGCGATCTCGGCCTTCAACCACAAGTTCTACTGTCGCTACGTCTGCCCGCTGGGCGCCGGCCTGGCCATCCCCGCCCGCCTGCGCCTGTTCGACTGGTTGAAGCGGCACCGCAATGACTGCGGCAGCCCGTGCCAGATCTGCGCCAACGAATGCGAAGTGGCCGCCATCCACCCCGACGGCCACATCAATGCCAACGAGTGTCACTACTGTCTCGACTGCCAGATCACCTACCACGACGACCAGCGCTGCCCGCCGATGATCAAGCGCCGCAAGCGCTATGAGAAGGCGTCACGCCTGGCCGCGGGCAAGGGCGGCGTCGAGTCCCATGACCCCGGCACCGCCGGAGACCGCAAGCTGCAGCGAATCCCGACTCTCCAGGAGGAGTGAAACCATGGTAGACAAGAAGAAAGAGATCGAAAGCCTCGGCCGCCGCCACTTCCTGCGCAACAGCGCGGTGACCGGCGTCGCCGGCGCCGGGCTCGCCGGCGGCTTCGGTGCCGGCGCGCTGATGAGCAGCCGCGAGGCGCGCGCCGCCGAGAACGGCGTCGAGATCGCCCCCGGCGAGCTCGACGAGTACTACGGCTTCTGGAGCGGTGGCCATCAGGGCGAGGTGCGGGTGCTGGGCATCCCCTCGATGCGCGAGCTGATGCGCATCCCGGTCTTCAACGTCGACAGCGCCACCGGCTGGGGCATCACCAACGAGTCGAAGCGCATCCTCGGCGACTCGTCGCGCTTCCTCAACGGCGACTGCCACCATCCGCACATCTCCATGACCGATGGCAGCTACGACGGCAAGTACCTGTTCATCAACGACAAGGCCAATACCCGCGTGGCCCGCATCCGTCTCGACATCATGAAGACGGACAAGATCACCAGCATTCCCAACGTCCAGGCGATCCACGGCCTGCGCCTGCAGAAGGTGCCGCACACCAAGTACGTGTTCGCCAACGCCGAGCTGCCGATCCCGCAGCTCAACGACGGCCGCGACCTGGAGAGTCCCGACAACTACTTCACCATGTTCAACGCCATCGATGCCGAGAGCATGGACGTGGCCTGGCAGGTGATCGTCGATGGCAACCTCGACAACACCGACGCCGACTACACCGGCCGCTTCGTGGCCTCGACCTGCTACAACTCCGAGAAGGGCATGACGCTGGCCGACACCATGCGCGCCGAGCGCGACTGGGTGGTGGTATTCGACGTCGAGGCGATCGAGGCCGCGGTGGCCGCCGGCGAGTTCGAGACCCTGGGCGACAGCGAGGTGCCGGTCCTCGACGGCCGCCACGGCTCCAAGCTGACCCGCTACATTCCGGTGCCCAAGAACCCCCACGGCCTCAACACCTCGCCGGACGGGAAGTACTTCATCGCCAACGGCAAGCTCTCGCCGACCGTCTCGATCATCGCCATCGACAAGCTCCCCGCGCTGTTCGACGGCTCCATCGAGCCCCGCGACACCGTGGTCGGCGAGCCCGAGCTGGGCCTGGGGCCGCTGCACACCACCTACGACGGTCGCGGCAACGCCTACACCACGCTGTTCATCGACAGCCAGGTGGCCAAGTGGAACATCGAGGACGCCATCCGCGCCTACAACGGCGAGGAGGTCAACTACATCCGCCAGAAGCTCGACGTCCACTATCAGCCGGGCCACAACCATGCCAGCCTCACCGAGTCCAAGGACGCCGACGGCAAGTGGCTGGTGGTGCTCTCCAAGTTCTCCAAGGACCGCTTCCTGCCGGTGGGCCCGCTGCACCCGGAGAACGACCAGCTGATCGACATCTCCGGCGAGGAGATGAAGCTGGTCCACGACGGCCCCACCTTCGCCGAGCCCCATGACTGCATCCTGCTGCGCGCCGACCAGCTCAACCCGAGCCGGACCTGGACGCGTGACGATCCGTTCTTCGCCGAGACTCGCGCCATGGCCGAGGCGGACGGGGTCACCCTCGAGAGCGACAACAAGGTGATCCGCGACGGCAACCAGGTGCGGGTCTACATGACCTCGGTAGCCCCGCAGTTCGGCCTGACCGAGTTCAAGGTCAAGCAGGGCGACGAGGTGACCGTGACGGTCACCAACCTCGACCAGGTGGAGGACCTGACCCACGGCTTCGTGATGGTCAACCACGGCGCCTCGATGGAGATCGGCCCGCAGCAGACCTCCAGCGTCACCTTCACCGCCGACAAGCCCGGGGTGTACTGGTACTACTGCTCCTGGTTCTGCCATGCCATGCACATGGAGATGACCGGGCGCATGCTGGTCGAGAAGGCCTGATCGCGAGGCCTGATGACAAGGGGCCGGGAATTGCCCGGCCCCCTTTCCCGGAGAGACGCATGATCCGACGACAGACTCGCGTCGTCCCCCGACTCTTTCTCGTTGCCTGGCTGCTCGCGTGGCTGCCGGGCGACCTGCTGGCCGCCGTCTGGACGGCCAGCCCCGGCGAGCCGCTGCAGCCGCTCGTCGCACAGGCCAGCGACGGCGACCGCCTGCTGCTGCCCCAGGGGCGCTACCCCGGCCCCGTGATCATCGACCGTACCCTCACGCTCTCGGGCGAGCCGGGCGCGATCATCGACGGCGGCGGCGAGGGGCACGCCGTGGTGCTCGAGGCGCCGGACAGCGTGCTGGAGGGCCTCGCCATCGAGAACTGGGGGGCCAACCTGACCGACATGGACGCCGGCATCTTCGTCGAGGCAAGCGCCGCCGGCAGCGTGATACGCGACTCGCGCCTCACGGGCCCCGGCTTCGGCATCTGGCTGGATGCCGTGAGCGACGTGCAGGTCCTCGACAACGTGATCCGCGGCGACGCCGCGCTGCGCTCCCAGGATCGCGGCAACGGCATCCACCTGTTCAACGTCGCGGATGTCCGGGTGGAGGGCAACGACATCCGCCGCACCCGCGACGGCATCTACATCGACACCAGCCGCGACAGCCTGCTGCGCGACAATTACATGGCAGACCTGCGCTACGGCGTGCACTACATGTACGCCCACGACAACCGGCTGGTGAACAACGTTACCCAGGACACCCGCACGGGCTATGCGCTGATGCAGTCCAAGCGGTTGACGGTGATCGGCAACCGCTCGCAGGACGATCGCCACTACGGCATCCTGATGAACAACATCACCCACTCCACCCTGCGCGACAACCGCGTCAGCGGCATCCAGCAGCGCCGGGATGCCCAGGGCCAGGGGCTGGTCAGTGGCGGCGAGGGCAAGGCGCTGTTCGTCTACAACGCCCAGTACAACCGCTTCGAGGGCAACCGCTTCGCCGACAGCGACATCGGCATCCATCTCACCGCCGGCTCCGAGGACAACGCCGTGGTGGGCAACGCCTTCGTCGACAACCATCAGCAGGTGATGTACGTGGCCACTCGCCCCCAGGAGTGGTCCGAGGCGGGCCGGGGCAACTACTGGAGCAACTACCTGGGCTGGGACCTCGCCGGCGACGGCATCGGCGACACCCCCTTCGAGCCCAACGATGCCATGGACCGCCTGCTGTGGCGCTACCCGGTCGCCCGCCTGCTGATGCACAGCCCCGCGGTCCTGGCGCTGCGCTGGATACAGCGCCAGTTCCCGGTGTTCCGGCCCCAGGGGGTCAAGGACAGCGCCCCCCTGATGCGCGACCCCGACACGGCTGCCCTCGGCTTGACCCCACCCAACCTCGGAGACGCCGACGCATGACCGCGGTGATCGAATTTCACGGCGTGACCAAGCGCCACGGCGACCTGATCCGCCTCGACGCCCTCGACCTCTCGGTCAACGAGGGCGAGGTGCTGGCCCTGCTCGGCCACAACGGGGCCGGCAAGACCACCATCATGCACCTGATCCTCGGGCTGCTCTCGCCCAGTGCCGGACGCGTCTCGGTGCTCGGCGGCGCCCCGGACGGCGCCCATGCCGAGACCCTGCGCCGACGGCTGGGCTACCTGCCCGAGAACGTCAGCTTCTACGAGCAGCTCAGCGGCCGCGAGGTGCTGGACTACTTCGCCCGCCTCAAGCGCGTCGATCGCCGCCAGATCGACACCCTGCTCGAGCGGGTCGGCCTCGGCCCGGCCGCCGGCCGACGGGTGAAGACCTACTCCAAGGGCATGCGCCAGCGCCTGGGGCTGGCCCAGGCGCTGCTCGGCGAGCCGCGCCTGCTGCTGCTGGACGAGCCCACCACCGGGCTCGACCCCGCCGCCACCCGCGACTTCTACGACACGGTGCGCGAACTGCGTGAGCGGGGCTGCACGGTGCTGCTCTCGTCCCACATGCTGCCCGGGGTGGAACCCTACCTCGATCGCGCCCTGATCCTGGGCGCCGGGCGCCGCCTGGCGCTGGGCGACATGGAGGCCCTGCGCCGGCAGGCGGCGCTGCCGCTGACCATCCGCGCCTGGGGAGCCATGCACGACGACGACTGGCGGCACGGCTGGGAGGACCCGCGCATCGAGGCCCGCCCCGTCAACGGCCACGAGGTGACCCTCTCGGTGCCCGCCGATGCCAAGCTCGCCGTGCTGCGTCGCCTGACCGCCCTGCCCGAGGTGCAGGACATCGAGCTGCTGCCGCCGACCCTGGAACACCTCTACAGCCACTTCTCCGCCGGCCTCTCGCCCGCGCCACGAGGAGACGCCGAATGACCGCCATCCTGACCATCGCCGGCAAGGAGTTTCGCGACGGCCTGCGCAACCGCTGGGTGCTGGCCATCGCCCTGGTGCTGGCCCTGCTGGCCGTGGGCATCGCCTGGTTCGGGGCCGCGGCCAGCGGCGGCCTGGGCTTCACCTCGCTGGCCACGACCCTGGTCAGCCTGGCCACCCTGGCGGTGTTCCTGATCCCGCTGATCGCCCTGCTGCTGGCCTTTGACGCCGTGGTGGGCGAGCAGGAGGCCGGCACCCTGCTGCTGCTGCTCACCTACCCCATCAGTCGCACCTCGCTGCTGCTCGGCAAGTTCCTCGGCCACGGCCTGATCCTGGGCGCCGCGACGACGCTGGGCTTCGGTATCGCCGGGGCGGTGATCGCGCTGGCCGCCGATGGCGTGGCCCTCGCCGAGCTCGCTGCCGGCATGGGCCTGCTGATCGCCAGCAGCGTGCTGCTGGGCTGGGTCTTCATCGCCTTCGCCTACCTGATCAGTGTCTGCGTCACCGAGAAGGCGCGGGCCGCGGGGCTCGCCCTGGTGGTGTGGTTCCTCTTCGTGCTGGTCTTCGACCTGGGACTGCTGGCCCTGCTGGTCAGCGTCGAGCAGGGCGGTGACTGGCTGCCCTGGCTGCTGCTGCTCAACCCCATCGAGTGCTTCCGCCTGATCAACCTGGCCGGCGTCGAGGCGGCCCGCAGCTACATCGGCCTGACCGCCATCGCCGAAGGCGGCGCCTTCCGGCCCGCCGTGGTGGTGCCGATCCTGATGGCCTGGATCCTCGTCCCGCTGGGCCTGGCCCTGCTGCGCTTCCGCCACCGTTCGGCCTGAGGCCACCCCCATGCTCCGGAACCTTGCCATGCCCCGTGTCTGCCTCCTGCTGCCGCTGCTCCTCGTGCTGCTCACCGGATGCAGCGAGTCCGACCCCGAGGCCCTCGCCGCCCCGCTGCCCATCGAGGACGGCGACAGCTGTCACGTCTGCGGCATGCTGATCCAGGACTTCCCCGGCCCCAAGGGCGAGGCCTTCCTGAAGGGGCAGGAGACGCCGAGCAAGTTCTGCTCCACCCTGGAACTCTTCACCTTCCTCAAGCAGCCCGAGAACGAGACCCGGCTCTCCCACGCCTATGTCCACGACATCGGCAAGACGACCTGGGTGCAGCCCGCGGACGAAGCCTTCATACGGGCCAGCGAGGCCTGGTACGTGGTCGGCCACGAGCGCCGCGGCGCCATGGGCCACACCCTCGCCTCCTTCGCCGAACGCGGCGAGGCCGAGGCCTTCCGCGACGACCATGGCGGCCGGCTGGTGACCTATGAGGAGATCGACCTCGACCTGCTGGGACGCCTGGGGCGCGGCGAGCTGGGCGGGGCCGGGATGGACGCGCACACCGCCCACTGAGCGGGGCGCGCCGCCGACGGCGAAGCGCAGACAGCCCCGCCGCCGCGTGCTAGCCTCGGGCGCGTCCCGGTCCGAGGAAGCCCCTGCCATGCCCCGCCGTTCCCGTCTTGCCCCTTTCCTGCCGCTGTTCTCGACGCTGCTCCTGGCGGCGGGCCTGCTGCTGGCCGGCCCCGCCGCGGCCACGAACTACAACACCAGCGACGCCCGGGCCCATGGCGGCTGGCACTCCCTGGCCCTGTCGCTCGGCGAGGCGCGCCACTTCCGCGCCATCGACCAGCAGAGCTACAGCGACTCGATCTTCAGCGTCAACGCCAGCGCCGGGGCCTGCGACCTGCCCTGGCTGGAGCTTCGCGTGGAGCTCGACGACTACCAGCCCGAGAGCGCCACGGTGAATCGCGTGCCCGCCGACCTGCGCGTCGATCACGCGCCCATCCACAGCGGCGAAGCCGCCTTCGTCACCGAGCGCGGCGACCGCGGCTTCTACGTGCGCCTTGCGCTGCCCGGACTGGACCGGCTGCTCGAGGAGATGGCCGACGGCGAGCTGCTGCGCCTGCGCCTGATGCGCGGCGAGGACGATCCCTGGTACATGGCCTTCGCCCTGGCCGGGGCCGGCGAGGCGATCGCGCGCATGCGCCGCCTCTGCGCCCAGGCGCCCGTCCCGGGCGGCGACGGGCGCGATCACTGACGGAGGGCACGATGGCCAAACTGCTGTTTCACCTGGGCAACGTGCCCGACGAGGAGGCCGAGGCGGTGCGTCGCCTGCTCGACGAGCACGAGATCGCGACCTACGAGACCCGAGCCGGCTTCTGGGGGCTCGGCGTGGCGGCCATCTGGCTGCGCGACGAGGCCCAGCGCGAGCAGGCCCGGGCGCTGATCGACGCCTACCAGCAGACGCTCGGCGCGCGGGTGCGCGACGAGCAGGCGCGCCTCGCCGCCCGCGGCGAGGCGCCGACCCTGTGGCGGCGCCTTCGGCACCGGCCTCTTCGCACGCTGCTACTGGCCCTGCTGGCCGCCGGCGTGCTCGCCGTGTCGCTGCTGCCCTTTCTCTGGCTGCTCGGCTGAGCGCTGGCGATCCCACCACCCCCGGCTACTCGCCGATCCTTGGACTGAACAACGAAAACGCCCCCGCCGGCAGGGCCGGCGGGGGCGTCGTCGATGGGCCGGGCACCAGGCGCCCGGCCGCGATCAGCTGCGGATCAGGTGGTCGAAGGCGCCGAGGGCGGCCTTGGAGCCTTCGCCCATGGCGATGACGATCTGCTTGTAGGGCACGGTGGTGACGTCGCCGGCGGCGAAGATGCCGGGAATCGAGGTCATGCCACGCTGGTCGACGACGATCTCGCCGCGCTCGGAGAGCTCGATGGGCGAGTCCTGCAGCCACTCGGTGTTGGGCACCAGGCCGATCTGCACGAAGACGCCCTCCAGGTCGACCCGGCGCAGCTCGCCGGTGGCGCGCTCCTCATAGGTCAGGCCGTCGACCCGCTTGCCGTCGCCATTCACCTCGGTGGTGCGGGCGCCGAGGATGATCTCGACGTTGGGCAGGCTGCGCAGCTTCTTCTGCAGCACCGCGTCGGCGCGCATCTCGTCCATGAACTCGAGCAGCGTCACGTGGCCGACGATGCCGGCCAGGTCGATGGCCGCCTCGACGCCGGAGTTGCCGCCGCCGATCACCGCCACGCGCTTGCCCTTGAACAGCGGGCCGTCGCAGTGGGGGCAGTAGGCCACGCCCTTGTTGCGGTACTCGGCCTCGCCGGGCACGCCCATCTCGCGCCAGCGGGCGCCGGTGGCCAGCACCAGGGTCTTGGCGCGCAGGCGGGCGCCGGATTCGAACGCCACCTCGTGCTCACCACCCGGCTGGGTGGCCGGCACCAGCGACACCGCCCGCTGCAGGTTCATGATGTCGACCTCGTACTCCTTGACGTGCTCCTCCAGCGCCGCGGCAAGCTTCGGGCCCTCGGTGCGGGGCACGGAGATGAGGTTCTCGATGCCCAGGGTGTCGAGCACCTGGCCGCCGAAGCGCTCCGCGGCCACGCCGGTGCGGATGCCCTTGCGCGCGGCATAGACCGCCGCCGCGGCGCCGGCGGGCCCGCCGCCGATCATCAGGGTGTCGAAGGTGGCCTTGTCGTTGAGCTTGGCGGCCTCGCGCTCGGCGGCACCGGTGTCCACCTTGGCCAGTATCTGCTCCAGGCTCATGCGGCCCTGGTCGAAGGGCTCGCCGTTGAGGTAGACGCTCGGCACCGACATGATCTCGCGCGCCTTCACCTCGTCCTGGAACAGCGCGCCGTCGATGGCGACGTGATGGACGTTGGGGTTGAGGATCGCCATCAGGTTCAGCGCCTGGACCACGTCCGGGCAGTTCTGGCAGGAGAGCGAGAAGTAGGTCTCGAAGCGCATCTCGCCGTCGAGGCTCCTGATCTGCTCGATCACCTCCTCGGAGACCTTGGGCGGATGGCCGCCGATCTGCAGCAGCGCCAGCACCAGCGAGGTGAACTCGTGGCCCATGGGGATGCCGGCGAAGACCACGCCGCTCTCTTCGCCGGGACGATTCAGGGCGAAGGACGGCGTGCGGGCATCCTGGCCGTCGAGCTTCAGGGTGATCTTGTCGGTCAGGCCGACGATGTCGGTCAGCAGGCCGTGCAGTTCCTTGGACTTGTCGCCGTCATCGAGGGACGCGACGATCTCGAACGGCTGAGTGACCTTCTGCAGATAGGCGTTGAGCTGGCTTTTCAGATTGTCGTCCAACATGACAGCGGCATTCCTTCATGTTCGGGGGTCAAGACGGAGGCATGAGGGGGCCGTGGCATCCCGCGCGGGGCGCCTCGGTTCGCTCAGGCTTCCGGAATAAGTACCCGGGCAGGGGATGCCCGGGTGGGGACAGGCGAGGCCGTGAAAGGCCTCGCCGGCAGGGGCAGATCGTTTAGATCTTGCCGACCAGGTCCAGGGAGGGAGAGAGGGTCGCTTCGCCTTCTTCCCACTTGGCCGGGCAGACTTCGTTCGGGTTGGCGCGCACGTACTGGGCGGCCTTGACCTTGCGCAGCAGCTCCTCGGCGTTACGGCCGATGTTGCCGGCGTTCAGCTCGATGATCTGGATCTTGCCGTCCGGGTCGACCACGAAGGTGCCGCGCTCGGCGATGCCCGCGTCCTCGATCAGCACCTCGAAGTTGCGCGAGATGGCGTGAGTCGGGTCGGCCAGCATCGGGTACTGCAGCTTGTTGATGGTCTCGGAGCTGTCGTGCCACGCCTTGTGGGTGAAGTGGGTGTCGGTGGACACGCCGTAGATCTCGACGCCCAGCTTCTTGAACTCATCGTAATTGTCGGCCAGATCGCCCAGCTCGGTCGGGCAGACGAAGGTGAAGTCAGCCGGGTAGAAGAAGAAGACGCTCCACTGGCCCTTGAGGTCGGCGTCGGAGACGTCGACGAACTCGCCGTTGTGGTAGGCGGTGGCGTTGAACGGCTTGACTTCGGTGTTCAGCAGGGACATTCGGTGATGCTCCTATCGACTTTCGTGGAATGGTTGGCGGGGATACGGGACGCATGGTAGCCCGCATCTCCTGATAGCGTAAATTGAATGGTGCCATGGCCCTGATAATTCAACCCTATGGCCCCGGTGGGCGGGCGTCAGCCGATGCTCACCGCCTCACCCTGCCGGTCGAAGGCCAGGAAGGAGGCGACGTTGCCCATCTTCAGCGACTCCACCATGCGGTTGAGGTGCTGCTCGGCCTTTGCCTCGGCGCTGGGACCGGCCAGGGCGGCCACGAAGACGATGTCCCACTCGGCGCCGGTCTCGCGGGACTCCGCCACCAGCGCCGCCATGTCGGAGAGCGCCTCGGGCGCCTTGTCGACGCAGACCACCGGGGTCAGCACGCCGCCCTCGCCCTGCTCGAAGCGGCGCCGCTGCTCCTCGCTGGGGTGGTCGGGCAGCTCGGCCCGGGTGAAGACGAAGAGCAGGCGCTGGGGCTCGGACTGGGCGCGCGCCTCGTCGAGCAGATCGGCAAAACAGGAAATGGCCACGGGCCCTCCTCGGGATGGCATGACGGATATGGGGCTGACGGGCTCGATGCCGACAGCTAGGGAGCAGCGTAACGGGCCGCGCCCCGCCTCGTGAAGGGAGCAGTGCGGCCCGTGCGACCCAGGTCAGGTTTCTTAGCGCCGGTCGAGCTCCCCGCTCCAACCCTGACCCTCACGGGGTCGCTCGACGGCAGCGCTCAACGGGAGGCCATCGCCGTGCGTAGGCGCTGCTCCAGCCGCCGCTCGTAGAGCCCCTTGACCACCAGAGTGCCCAGGACCAGCCCGCCCCCGACCAAGGCGATCGGCGCCGGGGTCTCGCCCAGCAGCCCCCAGGCCCAGAGGGTGCCGAACACCACCTCCAGGAGCAGCAGCAGGCCCACCTCGGCGGCGGGCAGATAGAGCGGACCACGCTGCAGCAGCGTCACCCCGGCCGGCACGATGAACAGGCAGAGCAAGGCGACCAGCAGCCAGCGGTCGATCGGCGGCATGGCGATCCCGCCCTGGCCCAGCAGCAGCACCATGGCCGCACCTCCGCCGACGATCAGGCCGTTGAAGACCAGCATGGGGCTCATGTCGACACCGGGTCGGCGGCGGCAGAGCGTGAAGTTGAGTGCCAGGGTCGTGGCCGCCATGAGGGCAAAGGCATTGCCCACCCAGGAGCCGGCCCCGGCATCGTCGAGCACGATCATCCCGATGCCCAGCATGCACAGCACGATCGCCAGCCAGGTGCGCCGCGGCAGGCGCTCGCCGAGGATCGCGCGGGAGAACAGGGCGGCGATCAGCGGCGCCCCCGCCAGGATCAGCAGGACGTTGCCCGCCTTGGTGTACTGGTTGCCCAGCACGAAGCCACAGGTCGTGAGGCTGAAGAGCAGGGCCACGGCGATGCCCGTGCCCCCGCAACGCCGATAGGCCTCGAGGGTCCCGCGCCCATGGCGCGCCAGCGCGATCAGCAGGAACCCCAGCGCCGAGAGCAATCCCCGCCACATCAGGATCTCGGCATCCGGCAGGGCCGCCAGCTTGATCAGCAGGGCATCCGGCGACATGATCAGCGCGCCCCCGCCGGTCAGCAACAGGCCCTGCTGGCGGTGGGAGAGGGACATGCCGTCATGCCTCCCGTGGATGGGGGGCCGTGATCATGGCCGGGCCGCCTGAAGGAGCGCGATGAGCTCCGGCACCATCCGGTCCTGATCCGCGATGCCCGCATAGAGCCCCTCGACCGCCCGGGCCAGGTCGCCGGAGGCGCCCAGTTCGTCGGTCATGGCCCGGTAGTAGCCGAGGTCCTTGGTGGCATTGGCCACGCTGAAGCGGAATCCGGACGGATCGCCGGCCTCGACGAAGGGACGCAGTCGCTCGAAGACCACCCCGGCGCCTCCGCCGCTGCCCAAGACCTCGAGGAAGGCCGCGTCGTCGATGCCCGCCCGGCGCGAGGCCGCCGCCGCCTCGGCGAGCACCGCCGAGAAGCCCAGCGACACGAAGTTGTGCAGCAGCTTGAGAGTATGCCCCGCTCCCACCTCACCGGCATGGGTGATGGTCTCGGCGAAGCTCTCCAGCAGCGGGTGCAGTTCGGCATAGAGCGCCGCCGGGGCCCCGACGATCAGGTTGAGTCGCCCCGCCTCGGCCTCCTTCGGCGTGCGAGTCATGGCCGCGTCCATGAAGCGCCCCCCCGCCTCGTCGACCCGCCGGGCGACCCTGGCCGTCGAGCTGGGCAGGGCAGTGGAGCAGTCGATCACCACGGTGCCGGGCGCGAGCCCCTCCAGCACCCCGCCGGCCTCGAACAGGACCGCCTCGACCTGGGGGGAGCCGGTCACGCAGAGGATGACCACCTCGGCGGACTCGGCCACCTCGCGCCCGGTGGCCCAGGCGGTGGCGCCGGCGGCCAGCAGGTCGTCCACCGGCTGGTTGCCCGGATGGTCGAGGAAGCACAACCGATGGCCGGCCTCGAGGAGGTTTCGCGCGATGCCATGGCCCATCAGGCCGACACCGATCAGTCCGACACGCACTGTCTCTGTCATTAGGATCTCCTTGTGCGAATAGAAGCCGGCTGCCGGCACGTCAGCCATGCCGGATGGCCAGGGTCTTCAGCCGGGTGTAGCTCCTGAGCCCCTCGAACCCCTTCTCACGGCCATGGCCGGAACGTCCCACGCCACCGAAGGGCAGCTCGATGCCGCCGGCGGCGCCGTAGTTGTTGACGAACACCTGGCCGCTGCGGATGCCCTTGGCGAGGCGCAGCTGCCGCCCGCCGTCCCGGGTCCAGATCCCCGCGCAGAGGCCGAAGTCCGTGGCATTGGCGAGGGCCAGCGCCTCCGCCTCGTCCTCGAAGGTCTGCACCGCCAGCACGGGCCCGAACAGCTCCTCCCGCACCACCTCGTGGCCGGCCGGGATGTCGGTCAGCACCTGCGGCACCACGAAGTGCCCTCCGGCGGGCGCCCCCTCGGCCAGCTGCCCCTGGACCAGCACCCGGATGCCATCGGCCCGGGCGGCCTCCAGCCGGGCCTCGAGGCCGGCCCTCTGGCGGGCACTGATCAGCGGACCACAGTCGGCATCGGCCTCGCCGGCATCGCAGCGCAGCGCCGAGAAGCGCTCGACGAGGCGCGCCAGCACCGGCTCGGCCACCTCGCGTTGGACCAGCAGGCGACTGCCGGCGGAGCAGGTCTGGCCGGCATTCTGGATGATGCCGCGCACCACCGCCTCGAGCGCCAGGTCCAGGTCGGCATCGGCGAAGATGACCTGAGGCGACTTGCCCCCCAGCTCCATGGTGACCGGCACGTGGTGCACGGCCGCGGCCTGGGCCACCAGGGTGCCGGTCTCGGGGGAGCCGGTGAACGAGAGGTGGTCGATGTGCGGATTCGCCGCCAGGGCGGCACCCGCCTCGCGGCCCAGCCCCGGGACGACGTTGAGCACGCCGGGAGGCAGGCCCGCCTGCGTTGCCAGCTCGGCCAGGCGCAGCACGCTCAGGCAGGCCTCCTCCGCCGGCTTGAGCACCACGGTGTTCCCTGCCGCCAGGGCGGCGGCGACACAGCGGCCGAAGATCTGGGCGGGATAGTTCCAGGGAATGATCTGGGCGCAGACCCCGAAGGGTTCGCGCCAGGTCATCACCGCGAAGTCGTTCTCGAAGGGGATCGTCTCGCCGTGCAGCTTGTCGGCGGCCCCGCCATAGAAGCGGAAGTAGCGGGCGCAGGCGGTGATGTCGCCCCGGGCCTGGGTCATGGGCTTGCCGGTATCGAGACACTCCAGCTCGGCCAGGCGCTGGTGATCGGCCTCGATGGTGGCGGCGAAGGCCAGCAGCCACTCGCTGCGCCGGCGGGCGCTCCAGTCCGACCAGTTACCCAGACGACCGGCAAAGGCGTCACCGGCCGCCTGGACGGCCTCGTCGACCTCCTCGGCCTGGCCGCGGGCAATCCGCGTGAGAGTCTCGCCCCATGCGGGAGCCTCGACCGCCAGGGTCTCGCGAGTGGCGACCCATTCACCGCCGATCAGGGCCTGGTGGCGGGGCATCTCGGGTAGAGCAGGCATGGCGTGGCCTCCGGGTGATCAATGTCATCACAGTGTTGTTGTCATCAATAGAGCAGGTCGACCAGCCCCAGCGAGATCCAGGGCAGGTAGGTGATGGCGATCAGGCAGGCCAGCACCACCAGCACGAACCGCATCAGCCAGGGCAGCAGCTGGTCGACGGACAGCCGGGCCACCGCACAGGCCGCGAAGAGGTTGACGCCGAGCGGCGGAGTGAACATGCCCAGCGCCAGGTTCACCACGACGATCAGGCCGAAGTGCACCGGATCGATGCCGTACTGGATGGCGATGGGGGTGAAGATCGGCGCGAGTACCAGGATCGCCGCGGAGGTCTCGATGAACATCCCGACCACCAGCAGCATGACGTTGACCGCCAGCAGGAAGGCGATGGGACTGTCGAAGACCTGAGTGACCCAGGCTGCCACCTCGCTCGGCAGCCCCGAGCGGCTGATCAGGAAGCTGAACAGCGCCGCCGCCGCGATGATCAGCATCACCGCCGCCGTCGAGATCACGCTCTCCTTGAAGATCGGAAACAACTCCGCCAGGGGCAGCTCGCGGTAGATCAGACCGCCCACGATCAGCGCATAGACCACCGCCACGGCAGAGGCTTCGGTGGGGGTAAAGACCCCCCCGTAGATGCCGCCGATCACCACCACCGGCATCAGCAGGGCGGCCCAGGCCCGCTTGAAGGCGGTCGGGAAGTCGTGGCGGTCCTCCCGGTCACGCAGCCCGTAGCCGCGGACCTTGCAGAACAGGTAGAGGAACAGCAGCAGGGCACCGCCGATCAGCAGCCCCGGGCCGATGCCGGCGATGAACAGCTTGCCGATGGAGGTGTCGGTGCTCACCCCGTAGAGGATCAGCGGGATGGAAGGCGGGATCAGCACCCCCAGCTCGGCGGAGGAGGCCTGGATGGAGGCCGCCAGCGGACGCGGATAGTCGTGCTTGACCATCGCCGGAATCAGGATCGAGCCGATGGCGAAGGTGGTGGCCACACTGGAGCCGGAGACCGCGGCGAACATCATGCAGGTCAGCACGCAGGTCATGGCCAGCCCGCCCTGGAGACCGCCGACCAGGGCCTTGGCGAGGTCCACCAGGCGCCGCGAGATCCCCCCGGCGGCCATCAGGTTGCCGGCCAGGATGAAGAACGGGATCGCCATGAGGGGGAAGTTGTCGATGCCCACGAACATCTGCTGGGGCACCAGCAGCAGCGGCAGGCGCGAGAAGAACTCGATGCCGATGATCGAGGCCAGCACGATCGAGACGGCAATGGGCACCCCCAGGCTGAACAGGATGATCAACGAGAGTCCAATGGCGGCATTCATGAGCGTTCACTCCTGTCGTTGGGCTTGCCGGGGGTAGCGGCATCCTGAGCGGACCTGCCGGTCTCGGGCTTCGCGTCCTCGCCGGCCACCGCCGGGGCCCCGGGCAACGCTTCCTCCACGACCGGGCCGATGGTCTCCTGGCCGGTGGCCTGGGCGAGCAGGCGGGCGAGCACGGCGACCAGCGCGAAGCTCGCCCCCACCGGCATGGCGGCATAGGCCCAGGCGATCGAGACCTCGAGCCCCGACAGCATCTGCGTCTGGACGCGCAGCATCATGGCGGTACCGAAGTAGATCAGCACCACCAGCACCACGGCGCAGCACGCGGCGACGAAGCCCTCCAGCCAGATCAGGCGACGCCCCGGTATCAGCTTGTAGATGACCTCCACGGACATCATGAACCCGCCCCGGAAGCCTGCCGCGGCCCCCAGGAAGACACACCAGATCATGGCCGAGCGGGAGATCACCTCGGACCAGGTCGAGGGGGCATCGAAGACGAATCGCGTCATCACCTGGTAGAACCCCAGGGTGACCGACACGATCAGCATGAGCACGGCGCCGAGCAGGGCCAGACGCGTGGTCTGGCGCTCGACCCTGAGAAAGAGTTGCAGCATCGTGGCCACCATCAGAGAAGCAAGGCCCCGGCACCCTGGGGGTGCCGGGGAAACGGGTCAGCGGATCAGCAGTCGCTGGCGCGCACGCGGTCGAGCATCTCGCTGCCGTACTGGTCGGTGTAGATCTGGTAGGCCGGCTTGACGGCTTCCTGGAACGGGCCCTTGTCGATGTCCGTTTCCACGGTCATGCCGTTCTCGCGCAACAGCTCCACCCCCTCACTCTCGAGACGCGACACTTCCTCGCGGGTGGCCTCGGCGGATGCCTGAGCGGCCTGCTCGAACCAGCCGCGCTGCTCCTCGGAAAGCCCGTCGATCAGGATCGGGGAGCCCAGCACCACGGCGGGCGAGTAGACATGCCCGGTCAGCGAGAGATGATCCTGCACTTCCCAGAACTTGGTGGCGACGATCACCGTGATGGGGTTCTCCTGGCCATCCACGGTGCCCTGCTGCAGGGCGGTGAACACCTCGGGGAAGGCCATCGGCGTGGGGTGCACACCCATCTGCTCGAAGGCCTCCATGTGCACCTTGTTCTCCATGGTGCGGACCTTGAGGCCCTCGGCGTCCCCCGGTGAGGTGACCGGGCGCTTGCTGTTGGTCATGTGACGAAAGCCGTTCTCCGACCAGGCCAGGCCCACCAGGTCGTGGTCACTCATCTTGTCGAGCAGATCCTGGCCGACTTCGCCGTCGAGCACGCAGCGCGCCTGGTCGTAGTCCTCGAACAGGAACGGCAGGTCGAGCACATAGGTCTGCGGCACGAAGTTGCCCAGCGGGCCGGTGGAGGTGATCACCACGTCCACGGTGCCGATCTGCAGGCCCTCGATCATGGCACGTTCGCCGCCGAGGGCGCCCGAGGGATGCTCCGCGACCTCGAACTCGCCGTCACTGAGGCGCTCCAGGGTCTCCTTGAAGGCATCGGCCCCGACCGAGTAGTGGGAACTGTCGGAGAGGGTGTGGCCCAGGTTGATGGTCTGTGCCGCCTGGGCGCTGAGCGCCCCCATGGCGAGCGCGGCGGCGGTGGCACCGGTGATGGCCGTGACCAGGGTGCGGCGTGCGAAGGTAGCGTTCATTGTTGTTACCTCATTTGGCGTTGACGCTTGGGAAGGACCCCAGGACGCGTGGCCCCGGGATCAGGCACGTTCGTCGAGGAAGGCCTCGACGATCTCGCGGAAGTTCTTGTCGCCGTGGAAGCCGAGCCGACGGGCGCGGTCGTTGGTGAAGCGCGCCGGCCAGCTGCCGACGATGGCTGCGATGCGCGCATCGGGCTCGTGCCGGACCAGGGCCAGCGCCTCCTCGCCGGCCACCTCGCGCAGCGCCTCAAGCATCTCGTCGACGCTGACGGTGATACCCGGCAGCATGAAGGCCCGGAAGGGCCCCAGGGCCTCACCCGGCACCTCGGCGCCGTGGATCAGGGCCTCGACCACCCTGGCCGGCGACATCACGAACAGGTCCAGGTCCGTGGGTACCGGGCAGACGGCCGCCTCGCCGTTGAGCGGCTCGCGCAGGATGCTAGAAGCGAAGCTCGACGCCGCGGCATTGGGGCGCCCGGGACGAATGACGATGGTCGGCAGGCGCAGCACCAGCCCATCGACGAGCCCGCGACGGCTGTAGTCGTTGACCAGCAGCTCGCTCATGGCCTTCTGGGCGCCATAGGAGTTCTGGGGATGCAGCGCGGTCATGTCGTCGAGGACCTCGGGCAGGTCGCCGCCATAGGCCGCCACGGAGCTGGCCATGACCAGGCGGGTAGCGGACAGTCCCTGGGCACGACAGCCCTCGAGCAGGGCCCGGGTGGCATCGAAGTTGACGCGCATGCCCAGGTCGAGGTCCGCCTCGGCCGCCGAGCTGACCACGGCGGCCAGGTGGTAGATGACGTCAGGCCGGGCCTCCAGCACCGGGTCCAGGGCGCCCGGGGCGCTGATGTCCAGCGCCAGGGCGCGAATCTCGACGCCCTCCCGTTCGATGGCAGGTGGTTCGCTCTGGTCGACCAGGGTCAGGCGACGGATGGCGGTGCCATTGAGCTCCCCGCGGTCGAGGAGCTGGTGCACGAGGCGCTGGCCGAGAAAGCCGGCGGCGCCGGTGATCGCGATATGCATGGGGTCTCGCTTCCTGGGATTGTCGTTGTCGTGTCGGACCGTCCGGTCAGGGCTGAAGCCCGTAGTCACGGCCCCAGCCCAGGCCGTCGCGGGTGCCCGCGGCCGGCCGGTACTCGCAGCCGACCCAGCCGCGATAGCCCAGAGCCGCGAGGCGCTCGAGCACCGCCGGGTAATGGACCTCGCCGATGTCCGGCTCGTGGCGCTCCGGCACCCCGGCGATCTGCACGTGACCGATGTGCGGCAGCAGCCACTCGAGATGGCGGATCAGGTCGCCTTCCATGATCTGGCAGTGGTAGAGGTCGAACTGCAGGCGCAGGTTGTCGCTGCCCACCGCCTCGAGGACCGACAGGGCCTGGTCCTGCCGGGACAGGAAGTAGCCCGGCATGTCACGGGTGTTGATCGGCTCGATCAACAGGTCTCGTCCGGCCTTGGCCGCCTCCCCGGCGGCGAAGCGCAGGTTCGCCAGGAAGGTGGCGTGATGGGCCTCGCGGACCTCGCCATCCGCGTTCTCCGGGAGCAGCCCGGCCATGGCGTGCACGCTTGGGCAGTCCAGGGCCTCGGCATAGCGCAGCCCCTCGATCACGGCATCACGGAACTCTGCCTCGCGGCCCGGCAGGCTGGCGAGCCCGCGCTCGCCAGCCTCCCAGTCACCGGGCGGCAGGTTGAACAGCACCTGCTCGACGCCGTTCTCATCCAGTGCCGTGCGCAGCGCCTCGGGGGAATGGGCGTAGGGAAAGAGGTACTCGACCCCCCTGAAGCCGGCACCGGCGGCCGCGGCGAAGCGGTCGAGGAAGGCATGCTCCTGAAACAGCATGCTGAGGTTGGCGGCCAGTCGGATCATGATCGGTCCTCGCTGAGGGGTCAGTCGCGCGGGAAGCGCGCTTCGAGTTCTGCCACCTGCTCGGGGCTCAGACCACGGGGATTCTGGCCACGCAGCAGCAGGTACAGCTTGGCGGTCTCCTCCAGCTCTTCGGTGGCATAGACCGCGGCCTCCAGCGACTTGCCGGCGACCACCGGGCCGTGGTTGGCCAGCAGCACCGCGCTGTGGCGACCGGCCAGCCCGCGCACGGCATCGCCCAGTGTCGGGTCGCCAGGGATGTGATAGGGCACCAGCGGCAGGCGGCCCACCCGCATCACGTAGTAGGCGGTCAGCGGCGGAATGCAGTCGCAGGGATCCACGTCGGGCAGGCAGGAGACGGCCACCGAGTGGGTGGAGTGGAGGTGCACGATGGCGCCGGACTGGGGGCGCTCCTCGTACATCGCCGTGTGCAGGAAGTGCTCCTTGGTCGGTTTGTCACCGTCGAGCAGCCGGCCGTCCCGGTCCAGGCGTGCGATGCGCGCCGGGTCCAGGCGTCCCAGGCAGGCATTGGTGGGGGTCATCAGCCAGCCGCCATCCTCGAGGCGCACGCTGATGTTGCCGCTGGAGCCCATGGTCAGGCCGCGGTCGAACAGCGACTGGCCCAGGGTGGCGATCTGCTCGCGCAGTGAGTTGATCTCGTGAGCACTCATGGCAGCACCTCGAAGGCTCGGGTGAAGAAGTCCGGGCCACCGAAGTTGCCCGACTTGAGGGCCAGGGACAGCGGGGCCTCGCGATCGGCGAGCGGCGCCTGGGTCCAGGGCACGCCGGGGTCGATCTGATCGCCGATGCGCAGGGTACGGATGCCCAGCGCCGAGACCACCGCCCCGGAGGTCTCGCCGCCGGCGACCACCAGGCGACCCACGCCCTCCGCCACGAGCTGGCGGGCGAGCCGCCCCAGCGCCGCCTCGACCAGCTGTCCGGCGCGTTCGGTGCCGAGCGCCGACTGGGCGGCCCGGACCCGCTCCGGGTCGGCGGAAGCATAGACCAGTACGGGGCCGCCGACCGCCAGCCGCTCGCGGGCGAAGGCCAGGGCCGCCTGGAAGTGATCATCGCCTTCGGCGAGGGCCAGCGGGTCCAGGGCATGGCCCGGATGGCGCTCGAGGAAATGGGCGACCTGGTCCAGGGTCGCCCGCGAGCAGCTGCCCGAGAGCACCAGGGGACTGCCCGCCGCCGGGGCGAGGCGGCCGGGTTCGGCGACGTCGGCCAGCCAGCCCCGACGCCGGTACTGCGTCGGCAGCGCCTGGCCGAGCCCGGAGCCGCCGGTGACCAGCGGCAGATCGACCACGGCTTCGGCGATCACCTCGAGGTCCTGCGCGTCGAGAGTGTCGCAGATGACATGGCCGATCCCCTGCTCGCGCAGCGTGTCCAGGTGCTGGCGGGTGGACTCGCCGCCCTCGGCCAGCACCGGGCGGGCCGCCAGCCCCACCGGACGCGACGCCTGCCGGGACAGCACCCGCACCAGATCGGCGTCATGCATGGGGTTCAGCGGATGGTGCTGCATGCCGCTCTCGTTCAGCAGCCGGTCGCCGACGAACAGGTGGCCCTGGTAGACGGTACGACCGTTGATCGGGAACGCCGGCACCATCACGGTCTGCGGCGCGCCGAGGCGTTCCATCAGCGCCTCGCTGACCGGACCGATGTTGCCCTTTTCCGTGGAGTCGAAGGTCGAGCAGTACTTGAAGAAGATCTGCCGCGCGCCCTGGCCCTGTAGCCAGTCGAGGGCGGCGAGGGAGTCCCCGACGGCCTCGGTCACGGGGCAGGAGCGGGACTTCAGCGCCACCACCACGGCATCGATGTCGTCCAGGGCCAGCGGCTGCTCCGGCACGCCGATCACCTGCAGGCAACGCATGCCGCTGCGCACCAGGTTGTTAGCGAGGTCGGTGGCCCCGGTGAAATCGTCAGCAATGGCGCCCAGCACGATCGCCATGGTCACGCCTCCCCCGGGTCGTTGGCCGCCTCGGGCAACGCGATGCCCGACAGCCGCTCGTAGACCTTGATCACGGCCGAGTCGTCCTCACGCCCGAAGCCGGCGCCCTTGGCCGCGGTGAACTGCTGCAGGGCACTGGCGGCCACCGGCGTCGGCATGGCCAGCTCGCGGCCGGTATCGTGGACGATGTTGAGGTCCTTGACGAAGATGTCGACGGCGGACAGCGGCGTGTAGTCGCCCTTGAGGATATGCGGCACCCGGTTCTCGAACATCCAGGAGTTGCCCGCCGAATGGGTGATCACCTCATAGACGGTGTCCGGGTCCAGTCCCATGCGGATCCCCAGGGCCATGGCCTCCGCCGCCGTGGCGATATGCACCCCGGCCAGCAGCTGGTTGACGAGCTTCATGCTCGAGCCGATGCCGGCCGCATCACCCAGTCGATACACGGTGGCCGCCATGCCGTCGAGCGCCGCAGCGGCCTTGTCGAAGGCCGCGGGCGTCCCGGAGGCCATGACCGAGAGCTCGCCGCTGCGCGCCTTGGCCGCCCCGCCGCTGATCGGCGCATCGAGCATCTCGAGCCCGGCCTCGGCCAGCCGCTCGCCGAGCCGGCGGGCGATGCTGGGAGCCACCGTGGCGCACTGCAGTACCACGCTGCCCGAGGCGAGGTGGCCGACCAGCCCCTGATCGCCAAACAGCACCTGCTCGACCTGCTCGGCGTTGACGACCACCAGGAGCACGATGTCGCAGTGCGCGGCCAGCTCCGCCGGGGTGGCGGCCGCCCGCCCGCCCTTGGCCTCGAAGGCCTGACGGGCCGGAGCCGAGACGTCGCAACCCGTCACCGACAGCCCCTGTTCAAGGAGTGCAGTGGCCGTGCCCATGCCCATGGCGCCCAGGCCGATGACCCCGATGCGAGGCGCGCTTGCGGAAATGTCACTCACCTTTCGATCTCCCGATGGTCGTGTGATGCGTTGTGCGCTGTGATTCGTGATGGTAGCGCTACCATGTTAGCGCTACCATAGTTCTAGGCGAGTGACTTTCCCGCTGCAAGCCCAGTGTGCAAGGATGAGACCAATGTCTAACCAGGATCCCAACAGGACACGGCGCCGCCGCGGCTCGGCCCGGCCCACCCTCAAGGAGGTCGCGGCCGCCGCTGGCGTGTCCTCCATTACCGCCTCCCGCGCGCTGAATGCTCCCGAGCGCGTCAACGAGGAAACCCGCAAGCGGGTCCTCGAGGCCGTCGACCGGGTGGGCTACGTGCCCAACCTCGTCGCCGGCAGCCTGGCGTCCGCCCGTTCCCGCTTCATCGCGGTGATCGTGCCGTCGCTGGCCAACGCGGTCTTCATCGAGGTGATCAAGGGCCTTCAAGACACCTTCGAGGCCCGGGGCTACCAGATCCTGCTGGGCAATACCGATTACGACCTCCAACGGGAACAGCAACTGGTCCGGACCTTCCTCGGTTGGTCCTGCTCGGCACTGGTCACGGCAGGGCTGCGTCACAGCGAAGGCTGCAGCGCCCTGCTGAGCAACTGGGATAAGCCGATCATGGAAGTGATGGAGCTGGGGGAGGCCCTCGACCTCAACGTCGGGCTCGATCATGAAGAAGCCGGGCGCTGCATGACCCGCCACCTGCTGGAACGGGGCTATTCCTCGATCGTCTACGTGGGGGCCTGCATGGACCGGGACTACCGTGCCCACATGCGCTTCTGGGGGCATCGACAGGTACTGGAAGCGGCCGGCCTGGCCGCCCCCCTGATCGAGCTGGACCGGCTAGGCAGCCTGGAAGCGGGGGCCGCCGGACTCGACCGTGCCTTGGCGGAGTTTCCCGACACCCAGGCCATCCATTTCGCCAACGACGACTTGGCGACCGGCGCCCTACTCCATGCGCAGCGCCTTGGCCTGCGGGTGCCCGAGGATATCGCCATCGCCGGCTTCAATGGCCTGCCATTGGGGCAGCACGTTACCCCGAGCCTCACCACCATTCAGTCCCCCCGAGAGGCCATGGGAAGGCAAGCGGCGGAACAGGTCCTGAGGCGCCTGGACCACCAGCCGGTAACCCGACGCCAGCAGGACGTGGGCTTCCAGCTCCTGGTCGGCCAGAGTACCTGAGTCACCAGGGCCAACCCCTTGCATGAGCCCGGGCTCCGAGGCCGCAGGGGCCGGCGACTCGAGCTCGGCACCCAGCGCCGCGGCGCCACCATCATGCCCACCCTTCCTCGCGTGCCGCTTGAGCGCCCCGCATCCCCTCGACGAGTCCGCCGATGCCTAGCGTTGAGGACTCCAATGGCAATTATCTTGGCAAGTCATCAGACTAACGAGGCGTTCGACCCCTCAGATCGTGACGCAGAGGTGCCTTCGTCGGCGTGCTCATCGAGGAGTCGCGAGCGGTATCGGCAGCTCATGGTCCTCGTGGCCTGGCAGCCGTCCATCGCTCCTGCGGCCGCGATCGCGAAACGGTAGCCGGCTGGACACCCGCCACATCGATGCGCCCGTGAACACATGCGACGCCCTCCTTGCGTTTCCCCCACCGGAGATTTCCCCTTGGAAAATGATGCCCCCCAAGCGCCCGGAGACAAGGGCACCCCCGTCTCTGACGGCGTCCCCAAGCCGGAAGGCCCGGCGAACCTGATCGATACCGACTACGTGATCGGCCAGGATAACGTGACCGCCAGCCGCTTCGGCCTCGATGTCGACCTGCACGGCAAGGTGTTCTCGATCTCTGCCCTGACGATCCTGTTCTTCGTGTTCATCACCCTGGCCCTGCAGGACCAGGTCGAGCCGATCTTCGATGCGGTCTTCGCCTTCCTGACCGGCAACATGTCCTGGTTCTTCCTGCTGGCGGCCAACGTCTTCGTGCTGCTGGCCGTGGGACTGATCTTCACGCCCCTGGGCAAGGTGCGGATCGGCGGTGCCCACGCCACGCCGGACTTCAGCTACACGGGCTGGTTCGCGATGCTGTTCGCCGCCGGCATGGGCATCGGCCTGATGTTCTACGGCGTCTCGGAGCCGCTGACCCACTTCGGCACCGCCCTGGGCGGCACCAGCATGGAGGATGGCGTGCGGACCGACTGGGCACCGCTGGGCGCCGCGGCCGGCGACACCGACGCGGCGATCTCGCTGTCCATGGCGGCCACCATCTTCCACTGGGGCCTGCACCCCTGGGGCATCTACGCGGTGGTGGCCCTGGCCCTGGCGCTGTTCTCCTACAACAAGGGCCTGCCGCTGACCATCCGCTCGATCTTCTACCCGATCCTGGGGGAGCGGATCTGGGGCTGGCCGGGCCACGTCATCGACATCCTGGCGGTGTTCGCGACCCTGTTCGGCCTGGCGACCTCCCTCGGCCTGGGGGCCTCGCAGGCGTCGGCCGGCCTCGGTTACCTGTTCGACATCCCCAACAACAACGTCACGATGGTGCTGCTGATCGTGGGGATCAGCGCGGTGGCGCTGCTCTCCGTCATGGCCGGCGTCGACAAGGGCGTGCAGCGCCTCTCCCAGGTCAACATGGTGCTGGCCTTCCTGCTGCTGGCGTTCGTGATCGCCGTCGGCCCGACGCTCGCCATCGCCACCGGCTTCGTCGAGAACCTGAGCGCCTACCTGGTCCACCTGCCGGCGCTGTCGATGCCCTTCGGGCGTGAGGATGCCAACTTCAGCCAGGGCTGGACCGCCTTCTACTGGGCCTGGTGGATTTCCTGGTCCCCGTTCGTCGGCATGTTCATCGCCCGCGTCAGCCGAGGCCGCTCGGTGCGTGAATTCCTGATCGCCGTGCTGCTGGTGCCGTCGCTGGTCTCGGTGCTGTGGATGACCGCCTTCGGTGGCACCGCCATCGACCAGGTGATCACCGACAACTTCCAGGGCGTGAAGGAGGCGGCGCTGGAGCTGCAGCTGTTCGCGATGCTGGGCCAGCTGCCGCTGACCGCCATCACCTCCTTCGTCGGCATCGTGCTGGTGATGGTGTTCTTCATCACCTCCTCGGACTCCGGCTCGCTGGTGATCGACTCCATTACCGCCGGCGGCAAGGTCGACGCGCCCAAGCCCCAGCGCATGTTCTGGGCCATCATCGAGGGCGTGATCGCCATCGCCCTGCTGCTGGGCGGCGGTCTGGCCGCGCTGCAGACGGCGGTGATCACCACCGGCCTGCCCTTCACGCTGGTGCTGCTGGCGGCCTGCTACGCCATCATCAAGGGGCTGCTCTCCGAGCCGCGAGGTTGACCCCGGCACTCCCCGGCCCTGCCGGGGAGTGCCCGCGTCGTTTCGCGTGGCCCACCGGCCATCCGCGGGCCGGGCTCGACCTCGCGCCGGCGAACAGGCATGGTTGGGCCCTAGAGTCGGGTGTCGCGCCGCGACGCGGGAGGCCGCCTCCCCCCGGCGACGAGACCCGAGTGCCGTGCCCCCCACGAGCGTTCATGGCCCCCGAGGCCAAGGAGGAAACACCGATGTCGAACCGTCTGACCAGACGCCTGTGCCTGACCGCCCTGCTGTCACTGCTGGCCATCGCGCCCAGTGCCTTCGCCCAGCAGGCGACGCCGGGCGCCGGCGGGGCCAATGTCCAGACCGAGCAGTTCCGTGACTGGCAGGTGCTCTGCCCACCCGAGGGCCAGCAGGGTCCCTGCACCATGAGCCAGCTGGTCACCAACCCGAACAGCAACGACCCGCTGATGCGGGTGATCCTGGGCTATCCGCCGGAGCTCAATGGTCGCCCGGCGATGACCTTCCTGCTGCCGCTGGGCGTGCGCCTCGCCGCGGGGCTGCAGCTGAGCGTGGGCGGCGGCGAGCCGGCCCAGTTCCCCTATCAGGTCTGCCTGCAGCAGGGCTGCCGTGCCGACCTGCCGGTGCCGCCGGCGCTGCTCAGCGACCTGCGCGGCGGCAGCAGCGCGACCCTGAGCCTGGTCGGCCCGCGGGGCAACCGCATGGACCTGGACATCTCGCTGATGGGCTTCACCGACGCCAGCGCGCGCATCGCGCCCTGAGCGAACGACCGCCCCGAGACGCCAACGCCCCGGCCACTGGCCGGGGCGTTTCGTTGGGGCTTGGGTCGGAGCGAGCTCGGCGATGCCGCGGGGTGCGGGCCCTACCAGAGCCCCACGTGCTCGTGCAGGATGGCGGTGCCGATGCCGATCAGCACGACGCCCCCGAGCAGCTCCGCGCGCTTGCCGATCAGCGCCCCCAGGCGGCGCCCCAGCATCACGCCCAGGGTCGCCATCAGCGTGGTCGCCAGGCCGATGGCCAGGGCGGTGACCAGGATATTGACCTCCATGAAGGCCAGCCCCACCCCCACGGTCAGCGCATCGATGCTGGTGGTGACGGCGGTGGCGATCAGCAGCCAGCCGCCGTGGCGGCGCGGCGCGTCATTCGCCTCGTTCACCGGTTCGGGCGCGGCGAGGCCGGCGAGGATCATGCGCCCGCCCAGCAGCAGCAGCAGGGCGAAGACCACCCAATGGTCCCAGGCGTCGATATGGCGCGAGGCGCCGTAGCCCAGCACCCAGCCGATCAGCGGCGTCAGGCCCTCGATCACGCCGAAGATCAGGCCGGTGCGCAGCGCCTCGCGAAAGCGCGGCTGGCGCAGCACGGCGCCCTTGCCGATGGCGACGGCGAAGGCATCGGTGGACATGGAGAAGGCCAGCAAGGTGGTGGAAAGCAGCGTCATCCTGAATCGCATCCCGGCCGGGCGTTCACCACGACGGCACGGCGCGCCCGGCCTGGGGCACCGCACCATCGATGGTCTCGCCAACCCGGAGGTACACCTGCCACGGCATCTGGCCGACTGTGTTGACAGGCATGCTCACGAGGGCCGTGAGCCGGCTACTCCCCAACGAAGGGCATGAGGATCGGCGGGGGTGCCGCCGTCCTCGAGGCGGGAGTATATCAAGAGTTGTTGTTGCCATGCAGCACGTCGGCACCGCCGATGGCGCGATATCGCCCCGCCTCGAGGCAGCAGGGTCAGCTCGCCTTCAGGGTCACCAGGCGCAGCCGCAGGGCATTGGCGATCACGCTGACCGAGGAGAGCGACATGGCCGCCGCCGCGATGATCGGCGACAGCAGCAGGCCGGTGAAGGGATAGAGGATGCCGGCGGCGATCGGCACCCCCGCGGCGTTGTAGACGAAGGCGAAGAAGAGGTTCTGGCGGATGTTGCGCATGGTGGCCCGGGAGAGGCGATGCGCCTCGACGATGCCGGTCAGGTCGCCGCGCAGCAGGGTCACGCCGGCACTCTCGATGGCCACGTCGGTGCCGGTGCCCATGGCCATGCCGACGTCGGCGGTCGCCAGCGCGGGCGCGTCGTTGACGCCGTCGCCGGCCATCACCACCACGCGCCCCTCGTCGCGCAGCCGCTGCACCACCCGCCCCTTGTCCTCGGGCAGCACCTCGGCCTCCACCTCGTCGATGCCCAGCCGGCGGGCCACCGCCTCGGCGGAGGTGCGGTTGTCGCCGGTGAGCATGACGACCCGCAGCCCGTCGGCCTGCAGAGCGCGAATCGCCTCCTCGGTGGTCGCCTTGACCGGGTCGGCGATCGCCACCAGGCCGGCCAGGCGACCTTCCACGGCGGCGAAGATCACGGTGGCCCCGTCGCCGCGCAGCCGCTCGGCCTCGTCCTCCAGCTCGGCCAGGTCCACCGCCTCGTCCTCCATCAGCAGGCGATTGCCGAGGGCGACACGCCGCTCCTCGACCCGGCCCACCACGCCCTTGCCGTTGGGCGAATCGAAGTCCGTGGCCTCGGAGAGCGCGAGCTCTTCCTCCTTGGCCCTGTCGACGATCGCCTGCGCCAGGGGATGCTCGCTGCCGCGCTCCAGCCCCGCGGCCAGCCGCAGCAGCTCGGCGGCGTCGCCGCCCGCGACCGGCCGCAGCTCGGTCACCCGCGGCTTGCCTTCGGTCAGGGTGCCGGTCTTGTCGACCACCACGGTGTCGACCTTCTCCAGGCGCTCCAGCGCCTCGGCGTCGCGGATCAGCACGCCGGCCTGGGCCCCGCGTCCCACGCCCACCATGATCGACATCGGCGTGGCGAGCCCCAGGGCACAGGGGCAGGCGATGATCAGCACGCTGACCGCGGCGATCAGGCCGAAGGCCATGGGCGGTGCCGGCCCCCACAGCGACCAGGCGATGAAGGCCAGCGCCGCGATCAGCATCACCACCGGCACGAAGACCCCGGCCACCTTGTCGGCGAGGCCCTGGATCGGCGCACGGCTGCGCTGGGCGTTGGCCACCATCTGCACGATCTGCGACAGCATGGTGTCGCGGCCCACCTTGTCGGCGCGCATGACGAAGGTGCCCTGGCCGTTGATGCTGCCGCCGATCACGCCGTCGCCGGCGGCCTTGCGCACCGCCAGCGGCTCGCCGGTGACCATCGACTCATCGACGTTGGAGCGCCCCTCCAGCACCTCGCCGTCCAGCGGCACCTTGTCGCCGGGGCGCACGCGCAGACGGTCGCCGACCTGCACCTTGTCGAGGGAGACCTCCTCCTCCTGGCCGTCCTCGTCGAGGCGCCGCGCGGTGGCCGGGGCCAGGTCGAGCAGCGCGCGGATCGCCCCGGAGGTCTTCTCCCGGGCGCGCAGCTCGAGGACCTGGCCCAGCAGCACCAGCACCACGATCACCGCCGCCGCCTCGAAGTAGACCGCCACCGAGCCGTCGGCCTGGCGGAAGGTCGCGGGGAAGAGGCCCGGCACGATGGTCGCCAGCAGGCTGTAGAGCAGCGCCGCCCCCGTGCCGATGGCGATCAGGGTGAACATGTTGAGGCGGCGGCGCACGATGGAGCGCCAGCCGCGCACGAAGAAGGGTGCACCGGCCCAGGCCACCACCGGGGTGGCGAGCAGCAGCTGGATCCAGTTCGAGACCTGGGGCGCGATCAGGTGGTCGAGGCCGACCACATGGCCACCCATCTCCAGCACCAGCACCGGCAAGGCCAATACCAGCCCGATCCAGAAGCGCCGCGTCATGTCCTTCAGCTCCTCGGAAGGCCCGGTATCGGCGGTGACCGTCTCGGGCTCCAGGGCCATGCCACAGATGGGGCAGTCCCCCGGCCCCTCCTGGCGGATCTCCGGGTGCATGGGGCAGGTGAAGATCGTGCCGGGGGGCGCCGGTTCGGCGGGGCTGTCGTCGCCCTGGTCGCCCTGCAGGTAGGCGTCAGGATCCCCTTCGAACTTGTGCCGGCACCTCGCGGAGCAGAAGTACCAGGTCTTTCCCCCGTGGGAGGCGCGGTGCTCGGTCCGGTGGGGATCGACCTTCATCCCGCAGACGGGATCGGTCACCTCATGGGTGTGTTCCTGGATCATGCTCCCTCCTCCTTGCGGTGGCTGCCCTTCGCGTCATGCGAAGGGGCGTGGTGGTCGTCGTCCTGCGCGGGCCGCCGGGAAAGAAAGGCGTGTTCCGCGACCAGCATCACGACCATGGCACCCGCGGCAACGAGCAGCACCAGGGGATCGGTGGTCGCCTTCACCCAGAGGAAGCCGCTCAGCACGACCAGGTCCAGGCCGATGGCGACCAGCAGGATGACCGGCCTGGCCTTCACCTGCTCGCGCAGATGGCGCAGCACCCCCCAGTGGATGGCGATGTCCATGACCAGATAGAAGATGATGCCGAGGGCGGCGATGCGGCTCAGATCAAAAAATGCCGTCAACAGCAGGCCGAGCACGATGGTATAGACCAGGGTGTGCTTCTGGATGCTGCCCGGCATATGGAAATGACGATGGGGCACCAGCTGCATCTCCGTCAGCATCGCCAGCATCCGCGACACCGCGAACACGCTGGCGATGATGCCGCCGGCCGTCGCCAGCATGGCGAGCAGGACGGTGAACCAGACGGCGGCCTCCCCCAGGGCGGGGCGAGCGGCCGCGGCCAGCGAGTAATCCTGCGTCGCGATGATTTCGGCGAGGGACAGGTTGCTGGCGACGGCGAGGCCCACCAGCGCATAGATCACCACGCACAGGACAATCGAGACGATGATGGCCCGGCCGACGTTACGGTGCGGGTCGCGGATCTCGGCACCGCTGTTGGTGATGGTGGTGAAGCCCTTGAAGGCCAGGATGCCGAGCGCGGTGGCCCCCAGGAACCCGGAGACGCTGGGCGCCGGCGCCTCGGCCGTCGCCCGGATGCCGAGGGAGTCGGCCACCAGCACCCCCACCACGCCGAACAGGAGGATGCCGCCTATCTTGATGCCCCCCAGCACCGACGCGACGCCCTGGATCAGCGTGTTGGCGGAGAGGTTGATCAGGAAGGCGGCGATCAGCAGGCCCACCCCCAGCGACGGCACCCACAGCGACCGGTTGACGCCATCGAACAGCTCCAGGGCGTAGGAGCCGAAGGTTCTCGCCAGGAAGCTCTGGGCGATCACCATGGAGAAATACATCAGCAGCGCATGGAAGGCGGTGGGCAGCCTGGGCCCGTAGGCCTTGTGGAGGTACATGCCGATGCCGCCGGCGGACGGGTAGGCGTTGGACAGCTTGACGTAGGAGTAGGCGCTGAAGCCGACGATCATCGCCGCCGAGAGGAAGGCCAGAGGGAACAGCTCGCCGGTCATGTCGGCCATCTGGCCGGTCAGCGCGAAGATGCCGGCGCCGATCATCACCCCGGTTCCCAGGGCGATGGCCCCGGTGAGCGAGAGGCTGTCGGCCTGATACTCGGGCAATCTATCCATGCACACCTCATCTCGTCATGGGACGCGGCACCGCCCGCGTCCGAATGACCCGCGTGGCCGCCGACACGCCCGGGCGATGTTCCCACCTCGACATGCGGCACCCCCCATCATCGACGACCGGGGCGGCTTCGCGTCACAGGATGAGCGACTTCAGGGGCATCCACAGCCCCATGCCGATCATGACCAGGTTCTCGGTCAGCGAGACGAAGCCCAGGGGAACGTTGCTGTTGCCGCCGACGCAGGCGCACTTCAGCTCGCGCTTGTCGAGATAGACGGCCTTGAAGACAGAGACGGCGCCCACCGTGCCGATGAACAGCGCCAGGGGGGCGGCGAGCCAGATCAAGGCGCCGGCCAGCATCAGCACCCCGGCCAGGGTCTCGGCGAAGGGGTAGACGTAGCCGTAGCGGACGTGGCGCAGGGCAAGCAGGTCGTAGTTGAGGAACATGGTGCTGAAGCTTTCGACGTCCTGCAGCTTCTGGAGCCCCAGCAGGGCCATGGCGGTGGCGACCGCATACTCCAGCATGCGCCCCGAGACGAGGGTGCCGTCGGCCGTCCAGCTCACCGCCAGGCCGATCAGCAGGGCGGTCGCGAAGATGGCGATGACCGGCTGGTAGCTGGTCTCCTGCTCGCCGGGCACGCGCATGCCGAGATACTCGCGGACCTCCTCGTAGCCCCCCACCCGCGTCTCGCCGATGTAGACCTGGGGCGTGGTGTCGACGCCGGCCTCCTCCTTGAACGCCTCGATCGCCTCGCGCGAGTCGAGGGTATGGTCCTCGACCCGATAACCCTTGCGCTGGAGCAGGTCCAGGGTCTTCAGGCCGAACGGGCAGAGGTGCTCGTCGGTCTGCATGCGGTAGAGGCGCGCGGTCTCGAGCGTGGAAGACGATGCCGAAGTAGCGTGGCTCATGATCATCGGTCTCCTTGCCAACACGAAGTGCTCGACGGGGCGCGCTTCTCGCCACCAGGGGGGCACGACTCGCCCCCGGCAAGAGCGGCGCCCGTCACGATATCCCTAGCCTAGAACCCTTGTGTGACCCAAGGGTCAAGGCGGGGCGCGCCGAGGCGGGTCACAGCAGCAGCCGGACCCCGGCGACGAGGCCGCTGTCCTCGGTGGCATCGCCATCGGCCCGGGACAGGTCGGCAGTATCGCCATACTGCTTCTCCCAGTAGGCCCCCAGGTAGGGCGTGACGCGGCGCATCACCGCATAGCCCAGGCGCAGGCCGAGACGCACCGAATTGAGCCCCTCGCCGACGCCGAATTCCTCGACCTCGCTGGCGGCCAGGAGGATCTCGGTGCGCGGCTGCAGGCTGAGGCGCTGGGTCAGGTGCAGGTCGTACTCACCCTCGAGGCTCGCCGAGAGATCGCCCGCGTCGCTGAGGCGCAGTGCCACGTCGGTCTCGATGCCGTAGGGCATCACCCCCTGCAGGCCGACCACGCCATAGCCGCGCTCGGCGTGGTCGTCCGAGACCACCCCGCCCTGATAGCCCAGGCCGCCCTGCAGCTCCCAGAAGTCGGCGATCAGCCGGCTGTAGCGCAGCTCCAGCGATTCGAATTCGGCGTCCTCGCCGTCGCCCTGGACGTTCTCGCCCTCCGACTTGAGGTAGACCCGGTTGACGTCGCCGCCGTACCAGGCCTGCAGATCCCACACCAGGGCCTGCGGCCCCTCATCGGGCAGGGCATACTCGAGGCGGTCGACCAGCACCATGCCCAGGGGATGCTTGACCATGGGGGGCGGCCAGTCGGCGGGCGCGGCATAGCCATCCTCGGCCTGGGCGGCGGGCAGCGCCAGCAGGGCCAGGGCGCCGCCGGCCGCGATCATGACGTGTCTGGTGTTCATGCGTTCTCCTTGCGAAACCTGATGGACGAGAGCGGGCTCACGAGACCTGGACGACCCGGAACATGCCGGCCTTCATGTGATAGAGCAGGTGGCAGTGGAAGGCCCAGCTGCCCTCGGCATCAGCGGTGATCAGCGCCGAGACGCGCTCGCCGGGCTTGACGTTCAGGGTGTGCTTGCGGGGGATGAGCGCGCCGTGGCCGTTCTCGAGTTCCATCCACATGCCGTGGAGGTGGATCGGGTGCTCCATCATGGTGTCGTTGACCAGGACCAGGCGCAGGCGCTCGCCGTGCCGGAAGTGCAGGGGCCCGGTCATCTCGCTGAAGGTCTTGCCGTCGAAGGACCAGATGTAGCGCTCCATGTTGCCGGTGAGGTGCAGCTCCAGCTCGCGCTCGGGCTCGCGGCGGTCCGGCCAGGGGGTGAAGGCCTTGAGATCGCCGTAGACCAGGGTGCGACGCTCACCCGGCGTGATGCCGATGCCCGCCTGGCCATAGCGCGAACCCGGCTGTGCCGTGCCGGCCGCCAGCAGGCCGTTGGCGCCCAGCCGGCGCCGTTCCCCGGCCATGCCCGCCATGGTGCCGTGATCCATGCTCGGCATGCCCTGGGCGCCGGCGGTGCCCGTGCCCGCCATGGCGCCGTGGTCCATGCCCGCCATGCCCTGGGGGCCGGCATCGCCCATGCCCGCCATGGCGCCGTGGTCCATCCCCGCCATCCCTTCGGCACCTGAATCCTCCATGCCCGCCATGGCGCCATGATCCATGCCCGGCATGGCGTGGGCGCCCATCGCCTCCATGCCGCGATCGGCGATGGTGCGGCGCTCGGGGAGTGGCGCGCTCATGCCCTCGCGGGGCGCCAGGGTGGCGCGGGCGTAGCCGCTGCGATCCATGGTCTCAGCGAAGATGGTGTAGGCCGTGTCGTCCTCGGGGGCGACCAGCACGTCATAGGTCTCGGCCACGGCGATGCGGAACTCGTCGACGGGGACCGGCTGCACGGGCTGGCCGTCGGCCGCCACCACGGTCATCTTGAGCCCCGGGATGCGCACGTCGAAGTAGGACATCGCCGAGCCGTTGATCACCCGCAGGCGGATCCGCTCGCCGGCCTTGAACAGCGCCGTCCAGTTCTCCTCGGGGGCGTGCCCGTTGAGCAGGTAGCTGTAGGTGCTGCCGGTGACGTCGGCGATGTCGCGGGAGCTCATGCGCATCTTCGCCCACATGCTGCGCATCTCGGCGGTGGCGGCGAAGCCCTGCTCGCGCACGTCGGCGAAGAAGTCGGCGACGGTGCGCTCCTGGTCGTTGTAGTAACCCTCGGCGGTCTTGAGGTTGCGAAAGACCGTCATCGGATCCTCGAAGGTCCAGTCGGTGAGCAGCAGCACGTGCTCGCGGTCGTAGCGGAACGGCTCGCGCTTCGCGGCATCGATGATCAGCGGACCGGCATGGCCCAGCTGCTCCTGCAGGCCGGAGTGGCTGTGGTACCAGTAGGTGCCGTTCTGGCGTACCGGGAAGCGGTAGGTGAAGGTCTCGCCGGGGGCGATGCCGGCGAAGCTCACCCCCGGGACGCCGTCCATGCCGGGCGGCAGGATCAGGCCGTGCCAGTGGATGGAGGTGGGCTCCTCGAGCAGGTTGGTGACCTTGAGCACCGCCTCCTGCCCCTCCCGGAGGCGGATCAGCGGCCCGGGACTGGTGCCGTTGATGGTCATCGGCCGGGCCGAGCGGCCGTCGATCGGCAGCGTCTCCTGGCGGATGGCCAGCGCCACCTCGGGCCCCTCCTCGGCGCCCTGGGCATAGACGCTGCTGCGCCCCCAGGGGTCGGCCCAGCTCGGACCAACCCCCAGGGCGGCGGCCGAGCCCAGGCCCAGCGCCGCCCCGCCCTTGAGGATCTGCCGACGCGTCAGCGGGTGATGGATGACTCCGGAACCTGGCATGGGGGGAACTCCCGTCGATGGCTGATGCCGCCATCCTGACGGGCCAAGCTGAATCGCCGCTGAATCGCGCGCGACGAGACGATCAGGGCCGGCTCGCCTCGAGCGGCACCCGGATCGTCACGCGCAGCCCGCCCAGGGGGCTCGGCGCGAAGTCGACCCGCCCCGCGTAGCGGGCCAGCAGCTGGTGCAGGATCGAGAGCCCCAGGCCGTAGCCGGGACGGCGCTCGTCCAGGCGGGTGCCGCGCTGCCCCAGGCGCGCCAGGTCCGCCTCGGCCACCCCCGGCCCGTCGTCCTCGACGCGCAGGGTGAGGCCCTGCGCCAGGCACAGCCGGCAGTGGACCTCGCCGGCGGCCCACTTGCCGGCGTTGTCCAGCACGATGCCGAGCATCTCGGAGAGGTCCTGGGATTCGATCGGGACGCGAAGATCCCGCTGGGCGGGCAGGTGCAGGTCGAAGCGCGTGTCGGGATAGAGGGTGCGGAACATCTCGACCAGCCGCGTGCCGTCGCGGCGAAGCTCGGCCATCTGCCCGGCCTGGGGGCCGGCGATTCGCGCGCGGCGCAGTTCGGCATCCAGCTGGCCGTGCACCGCCTCGAGCCGCTCCACCATCCGCCGGCGACGGGTATCGTCGATGGGGCGCGCGCCGCGCAGCACCTGGGTGACCGCCGCCAGCGGCGTCTTGAGGGCGTGGGAGAGGTTGGCCACCGAGTCGCGGGAGCGCTGCAGGCGGGCGTCGATCTCGTCCATGAAGTGGTTGAGCTGGACGACCAGGCCGTCCAGCTCGGAGGGCACGTCCGGGGAGAGCCGCTCGCGCTCGCCGCGGCGCAGCTCCCCCAGCTGGTCGCGCAGCCGCGTGAGGGGGATCAGCCCCCGATTGACCGCCAGCAGGTTGAGCGCCACCAGCATCACCAGCACCGCCGCGGCGATGCCGCCGACCCACCAATGCAGCCGGTGGAGGCCCGCCTCGACCTGGGAGAAGTCCTCGCCGATCAGCAGCACGCCGGGCTCGCCGTCGAGCATGAACGCCTGACGATGGACCAGCAGGTGCTGGCCATCCTCGCGCACCTCGACCAGGCGCCTGGTCGAGGTCTCGAGCAGCGGCTCAAGCGCCGCCTGCCAGTGCGGGTCGGAGGCCGACAGCTCGTCACCGAGGCGCAGCACGTAGAGGTGGTGGAAGACCTGGAAGCCGCGACTGGCCGACTCCAGCACGCCGGCAATGCCGCGCTCCTCGCGGCGCAGCTGCTCGATGGCGTGGGCCGCCTCGCGCTCCAGGCGCGCGCCGAGGAAGTCGCGGGCCAGGTCGTTGAGCAGGATGCCGTGCAGCAGCCAGGTCATCCCGGTCACCACCAGGGCGATGCCCGACAGCCAGGCGAGCAGCCGAACGCGCAGACTGCGCCGATCAACGCGCCACGAAGACATAGCCCTGGCCGCGTCGGGTCTGGATGATCGCCTTGCCGAGGTAGCGCCGCAGCCGCGCGATGTAGACCTCGATGAGGTTGGGTGCCGCGGCGTCCTGCTCCAGGGCGTAGAGCTGATGGAGCAGCTGCTCCTTGGAGAGCACCCGCCCGGGATGGTGCATGAAGTAGCGCAGCAGCAGGAACTCGGTGCCGGTGAGCGACTGCCAGGGGCCGTCGTCGAGGCGCACGCAGCGATTCGCCTCGTCCAGCGAGACGCCGCTCCGGGTCAGCTGCTGGGAGAGTCGCCCCGACTTGCGGCGCAGCAGCGCCATGATCCGGGCGATGAGCTCGGCGTCGTGGAAGGGCTTGGTCAGGTAGTCGTCGGCGCCGCTCTCGAGGCCGATCACCTTGTCTTCCCAGGTGTCGCGGGCGGTGAGGATCAGCACCGGCAGATCATGCCCGGCCTGGCGCCACTGCTTCAGCAGCGCCAGACCCGAACCGTCCGGCAGGCCGAGATCGAGGATCGCGAGCTCGTACTGCTCGGTGGCCATGAGCGAGCCGGCCACGTGCAATGACGTGGCCAGATCCGTGCGATAACCGTTGTCCCTGAGGCACTCGACCAGGCTCTCGGCCAGCAGGTCGTCATCTTCGAGAAGCAACAGTTTCATGGATGGTGCATCACCCCTGGAGATCGATGTTACCCGACATGCCGGACTCGTAGTGGCCGGGGATGTTGCAGGCGTATTCGAGGCTATCCACATTCTCGGGGGCGGTCCAGACGAGTTCGGCGCGCTCTCCCGGGGCCAGGGTCACGGCGGGCATCTGGCCGCCGTGCTTTCCCTCGGCCATGTCGTGACCGCCATGCCCTTCGTGGCCATGGCTACCGCTCATCTGCTGCATCATCTCGCGGTGAGCCGCCTGCGCCTCGGCGTCGCCGATCACGAACTCGTGGGCTAGATTACCGGTGTTGGTGATCTCGAAGCGGATCGTGGCGCCGGGCGCCACGTCCAGCGATTCGGCGTCGAACCACATGTCGCCCGCCTCGAGCTGGATGGTGCGGTCGATCTCGGCGTTGCCGGCCGGCGCATGGGAACCACCGTGCTCGCCGGCGGCGAAGGCGGTGCTGGTGACGAGCCCCAGGGTCAGGGCCAGTAGCGTCTTGCGCATCGCGGGTACCTCTCGCGTCGTATCGGGGAGTGTCCGTTGTACCCTAGCAACCTGAAACGAGACTGAAACCGGGTATCGACATCGGGCCCCGCGAGATCCTTGACCTCTGGGCGACCCAATGGTTGTAAGCTCATAACGAAAGTTGCCAGCGTCTTCCCCTCAGGGGGAGTCGACGTTCCTACCATACGCACGATGAGGAGAACGATCATGGTCAGATACCAGCGGGTCATCGCCATCGCCCTGGCTGCCGGCCTCGGCATCGCCGCCAGCGGCGCCGCTTCCGCTCACGGTTCGTCCCAGGGTCACCCGGGCGCTGGCGGCATGATGGGCTACGGCCAGCAGGGCGGAATGGGCCCCGGCATGATGGGCCACGGCCAGCAGGGCGGCATGGGCCCCGGCATGATGGGCCACGGCCAGCAGGGCGGCATGGGCCCCGGCATGATGGGCCACGGCCAGCAGGGCGGCATGGGCCCCGGCATGATGGGCTATGGCCAGCAGGGCGGCATGGGCCCCGGCATGATGGGCTATGGCCAGCAGGGCGGCATGGGCCCCGGCATGATGGGCTACGGCCAGCAGGGCGGCATGGGCCCCGGCATGATGGGCTACGGCCAGCAGGGCGGCATGGGCCCCGGCATGATGGGCTACGGCCAGCAGGGCGGCATGGGCCCCGGCATGATGGGCTACGGCCCGATGCAGGGGCTCGAGCTCGAGCCGGAGCAGCGTCGCGAGATGCGTGAGCTGATGCAGCAGCATCGTCCCGCCCAGTTCGATCGCATGGGGCAGATGATGGACCTGCGCATGGCGCTGATGGAGGAGCTGCATGCCGAGGCGCCCGACCCCGACGAGGTCCAGTCGCTTCAGCGCCAGCTGGCCGAGCTGCAGGGCGAGATGATGGCGGAGCGGGTGCGCCTGCACAATCAGCTGCAGGACCTGCTGACCGACGAGCAGCGCCAACAGTGGCGCCAGGGTGGCCTCAACCACCACTACCAGCCCTGACGCGAGGCCCGGCCACGCCGGGCGATGCCCGCTCTCTTGCGCTGGATCAAGGTGGCGGATCGCCCGGCGGGCGCACAATGAGGCGGCCACCACGAGGTAATCCATGACCGCACCGGCTCGACATCCGCATCCCCGACCCGGCCAACGCCTGCTGGCGCTGCTGCTCGCGGTGCTGCTGTCGGTGGCGAGCCTCTCGGGCCATGCGACGACGGACGCCTGCGCCAGCGACTGCGGGATTCCCCAGGCCGAGATGCTGGCGGGGGGCGATCTGGATTGCGGCACCTGCGCGGCCGTGGCCACGGCGCCCGTCGTGGCCGCCCTGCCGGCCGCCACGCCGCTCGACGCCACCGGCCCGGCGCTGGTCGATCACGCGCCCCTGCCGGCCCGGCCCCCTCCCAGACCCTGACGCGACCTCCGCCTTGACCGGGGCGCCGGCCTCTCGCCCGCCACCGGCCCCTTTCGCACTCTCGTCAGGAGTCACCTCATGATGACCACCGACTGCTTCGCCCTGATGGGCTCCATGGGCTGGATGGGCTGGCTGATGCCGCTCGCCGTCCTGCTGCTGCTGGGCCTCGGCATCGCGGCCCTCGCCAAGTACCTGTTCACGTCACGCCGTTCCCAGGAGGATCGCTCATGAGCCGCCATGCCACGCCGCTGCTGCTGTCCGCCGCCCTGCTGCTGGGCGCCGGCAGCGCCCAGGCCGCCCTGCCGTCCCAGGCCACTCTCTACAAGAACCCGCAGTGCGCCTGCTGCGACGGCTATGCCCGACACCTCGAGACGCTGGGCGTCGAGGTCAGCGTGGTCGATGACCGGCCGCTCGGCCGGGTCAAGCAGGCCACCGGCGTCCCCTACGGGCTCGGCTCCTGCCACACCATCACGATGGGCGACTACGTGATCGAGGGGCACGTGCCGATGGCGGCCGTACAGCGGCTGTTCGAGGAGCGCCCGGCGATCGACGGCATTGGCCTTTCGGGCATGCCCGTCGGTACCCCCGGCATGCCCGGCCCCCAGCGCTCGCCCTACGAGGTCTACCAGTTCACCGACCGTCAGGACGCGCCCTTCATGACGCTCTGACGCGGTCGTTCACGCCCCCAACGAACTCGCCCCGGCAACTGCCGGGGCGAGTTCGTTATCGCGTTCACCGGGGGCCTCAGGCCTCGGCGGTGATCCGCCGGCGGCGCCGGGCGCGCTGGATCATGCGGTAGCGCGAGCGGATCTCGTCGCGCTCCATGTAGCAGCCCTGCAGCCAGCGGCGGCCGGTGCTGCCCTCGAAGGCGTCCCGGGCATGCAGCAGGCGACGGTTGTCGAAGATCACCAGGTCCCCGGGGTGGTAGGTGAAGCGGATCGCGAAGGCCGGATCGCCAAGCAGGCGCTGCAGGGTCATCAGCGCCTCGTAGGCCGGCTCGACGTCCTCGAAGGCGGTCTGCAGCGGGCCGCGCAGGAAGTCGGCGATGCGCACCTCGAGCAGCTCGCCCCGGGCATCCAGGCGGATCATCGGCTCGAACCAGACGTAGTCGGTGGTCTTGGCGGTGTTGGCGTAGCACCAGCGCACCCGGGTCAGGGTCGCCCAGGCGTCGGGGTGACGCTCGCGCAGCGCCTCGGCCACGGCGAAGCCGTCGAGCATCACCGCCTGGCCGCCTTCCACGCTGTTCTCCAGGCAGTGCAGCATCTGCAGGCCGGGATGGTACTCGCGGGTCGGCAGGTCGGTGTGCGGCGGCAGGGCGATGGAGGTGTAGGCGTTGGAGTCCGGGTCCGGCTTGGCCTGGACGTTGAACAGGCCGCCGAAGTTGGTGTCGCGGATCGGCCCGATGCGATGGGCGATGGCCTCCAGGGAGCCCGGCTCGGTGGGCAGGTCACGCAGGCGCACCAGGCCCTTGGCGAGCACGCTCTCGAGCGCCGGGGCGAGGATCGCCTCCTCGGCCTCGCTGTCGGGCGCCGTGTCGAGCAGCCCGGCGGCGGAGAGGGTGTCGGGGCCGGCCTCGGGGCCGCCCTGCCAGTGGGTCACCGGTACCAGCGGCGCCTCGGGATCCTGGAGGTTGTCGTAGTCGTGGGCGCGCAGCCAGCCGGGGTGGAAGCGCAGGCGGCGATCCTCCACGGCGAAGTCCACGCAGAGCGCGCCGGCATCGTCGATCTCGGCGCCCTCGACCTCCGGCCAGGCGGGCAGCGTGGAGAGGTCCAGGATGCGCTCCCGGGTCGCCGGGTTGACGGTGGTGTCGTCGGCGGCGTTCTCGCGCAGCCAGACGCTGTGGTAGCGGCTGACCCGGCCGTCGCTCCACTGCACCGTCACCAGGCGCGGCGTGAAGGAGACGCTCTCGAGGTCGGCCTCGATGGGCCAAGCGTCGTAGTCGGGGGTAAGCGGTAGCGTGGTCATGTCGTGACTCCCGTTGGCATTGAGCATGCCCACAGGATGACAGCCGACGCAGGATGCGATGCGACCCGATTCGACACCCACTGTGCACGATTCGACAATCAGGCCGGATCGGCCCCCCGGCGCAGCTGGCTCGGCGTCACGCCGTGGTGGCGGCGGAAGGCGCGGGTGAAGCTCGAGGCGGAGGCGAAGCCGCTGGCCAGGGCGATCTGGGTGATCGGATGGCGCGTCTCGCGCAGCAGCCGGTGGGCGTGGGCCAGGCGGCGCTCCACGTAGAAGCGCTGGGGGGAGCAGGCGAGGTCCCGCTCGAAGAGGCGCTCCAGGCGGCGCCAGCCGAGCCCCAGCTCGTCGGCCAGCGCGCGGATGCTCAGCGGCGCCTCCAGGTGATCCTCCATCAGCACGATGGCACGATGGATCAGCGGGTCGAGGCCCTGGCCCGGCAGGCCGCGCTGGCGACTCGCCGGCTGGCGCCCCTGGTGGTGGACGAGCTGCTCGCGGACCCGGTCGGCCAGGTCGTCGCCGTGGCGCCGGCGGATCAAATCGAGGCTCATGTCGATGGCCGCGCTGCCGCCGGCACAGGAGAAGCCGGTCGAGGTGACCTCGAAGACCGACTCCACCGCCTCGATCTCGGGGAAGCGCTCGCGGAACTCCGGCAGGCTCTCCCAGTGCAGGGTCACCGTCTGGTCGGCGAGCAGGCCGGCGGCGGCCAGCACGAAGCAGCCGGTGTCCATGCCGCCCAGGGTGACGCCCTGGGCGGCCCGCTCGCGCAGCCAGTCGAGCAGCGCCGCGTCGATGGCGGCCTCGGGGGCGAAGCTCGCGCAGACCGCCAGGCTCGGCGACAGCGGCGCGTTCTCAAGGCTCGCGTCGGCGGCCAGGGTCATGCCGTTGGAGGCCTCCACCGGCCCGCCGTCGCGGCTGATCACGTCCCACCGGAAGAGCGTCTGCCCGCTGATGCGGTTGGCGATGCGCAGCGGCTCGATGGCCGAGAAGAAGGCCACCATGGCGAAGCGCGGCAGCAGCAGGAAACCGAGACGCTCCGGGGAGAACGCGGGGGGCTTCAGTCGCATGGAGCACCTGGGAAGCGGGATCGAGGGCCGATTGTAGGCGGCCGGGACGCCACAACGGAAGCGGCCGAGATCCCGGGGGATCTCGGCCGCCTTCCTCGCATCGCGCGCTCGCGCGACGTCAGGTCACTGGCGCTGGGTCGCGCCGATGCGGCGTCGCGACTCGCGAAACAGCGAGAGCAGCACGCCGGCGGTCATCACCAGGATCACCACGCTGAGCGGCAGGGCCGCGGCGATCAGCGCGGTCTGCAGCGCCTTGAGGCCGCCGGCCAGCAGCAGCGCCGCGGCCACCAGGCCGATCACCACGCCCCAGAACACGCGGAAGCGCTGCGGCGGCTCCTCGTTGCCCAGCGACAGGATGGTGGTCAGCACCAGGGTGCCGGAGTCCGAGGAGGTGACGAACCAGCTCATCAGCAGAAACACCATCAGCGCCGAGAGCACCCAGCCGAAGACGCCGGTGCCGGCGATGCCGTCGGCGCTGGCGAACAGCGCGGCCGGCAGGTTCCAGGCGTTGACCAGCTCGATGATGCCGCCGCTGCCCGGGCCGCCGGCGGCGGTGAGCTCCTGGTGCAGGGCGTTGCCGCCGAAGATGATCAGCCACACGAAGATGATCATCGTCGGCACCAGCAGCACGCCGAGCACGAACTCGCGCAGGGTGCGGCCCCGGGAGATGCGCGCGATGAAGATGCCGACGAACGGCGCCCAGGCGAGCCACCAGCCCCAGTAGAAGATGGTCCAGCCCTGCTGCCACTCGGTCGTGCCGGGATCATCGGCGAACCACAGCCCCATGGGGATGAAGTTGATGGCGTAGTCGAACAGGGTCTCGCCGAAGGCGCTCACCAGCCACAGGGTCGGGCCGCCGATCAGGAAGACGCCGACCACGAACACCGAGGTCCAGATATTCATCTCCGAGATGATGCGGATGCCGCGGCGCACGCCGGTGACGGCGGAGACGATCGAGACCACCGAGATCAGGGCGATCAGGATCAGCTGGGTCGGCAGGCCCGAGGCGACGCCGATCAGGCGCTCCAGCCCCACGGCCATCTGGCTGACCCCGAGCCCGAGCGAGGTAGCAACGCCGAACACGCAGCCGAGCACGCCGAGGATATCGACCAGGTGCCCCATCGGGCCGAAGATGCGCTCGCCGATGAACGGGTGGAGCGCTGAGCGCAGCGCCAGGGGCAGCCCCTTGCGGTAGGCGAAGTAGGCCAGCGACATGCCGACGATCACGTAGATCGCCCAGCCGTGCAGCCCCCAGTGGAACACCGAGACGCGCAGCGCATCGATGGCCCGCTCGTGGTTCATGGCGGCGGCGCCGGCCATGTCGGCGTGGGGGTTGTTGGGGTAGCCGAAGGCGCCGGTGTTGTCGAAGTAGAAGACCGGCTCGGCGACGCCGAAGAACAGGATGCCGATGCCGATGCCGGCGGAGAACAGCATCGAGAACCAGGCGAAGTTGCTGAAGTCGGGCCGGCTGTCGTCGGGGCCCAGGCGCACGCTGCCGTGGCGGCTGAGCACGATGTAGGCGCAGACCACCAGCAGCAGCATCACGGTGATCAGGTAGTAGCCGCTGAAGGTGCTCTCGATCCAGGCGCGGGTGGTGCCGAACAGGCCACCGGCCAGGTCCGGCATCACGCCGGTGAAGAGCACGAAGCCGAGCACCAGCAGCGCGGCGGTGATGGTCATGCCCTTGTGCATGCCGCTGAAGAAGCCCTCCTGGGAGAGCTCGGTGACCATGTAGTCGGTGGAGGTCTCCACCTCATGACTGGCACGGCGTGTCGGCGGGTTGGGGGGAGTTGAAGTAGCGATAACGTCATCCTCTTGAGCCGGGCCTCGGGCCGGCGATCCCGTTAGCCGCCCGGCCGAGGCCGGGCGGTACCTCTTTGTTGTTCTTGGCGTCGGTGCCGAAGACGCTCAGCGCTTGGGGGGCAGCCCGATGCGACGCCCGGCGAATTCCGGCCAGTCGCCCTCGGCGGCGGTGGGCAGCGTCTCGATGACGCTGGCCACCGCCTCCGGGAACGGCGCCGGGCGACCGGCGTCGCTGTCGATGCCCATCAGCATCTGCTCGCTGGTGGCCAGCAGGGTGCCCTCCGTGTCGTACATCTCGAAGAAGACGTGCAGGCGCTTGGCGTCGCGCGCCAGCACCGTCACCTCGACCGCCAGCGGCTGGCCCTCGTGGGCCTCGCGCCGGTAGCAGAGATGCGTCTCCAGGGTGTAGATCGTGTAGCCGTGGCGGGTCCGACCGGCCTCGTCGAGGCCGATGGCGTCCATCAGCGCCTCCACGCCCAGCGAGAACACCCGCGCGTACTCGGCATCGTTCATGTGGCCGTTGTAGTCGACCCACTCCGGGGCGACGCGGACTTCCATCAGGGCCATCAGATGCGTCCTTCCAGGCCCTCGGCCTCGGGCCAGTACTTCTGCACCAGGTCGAGCAGTTCGACCAGGAAGTCATCGCGGCGACGATCGAGCTCGGCGACCGGGCGGTCGGCGGCCTGATACTCGCAGCCCTCGACCACCTTGTCGATCAGCTCGTCGGTGAGCTCCGGGGCCTCGAGCTTGGTCCAGGGCAGCTTCAGCGCCGGGCCAAACTGCTCGAGCATGTGGCGCATGCCCTGCTCGCCGCCGGCCAGGTGGAAGGTCAGGAAGGTGCCCATCAGCGACCAGCGCAGGCCGCAGCCGTAGACAACCGCGGCATCGATCTCCTCGGTGGTGGCGACGCCATCGTTGACCAGGTGCAGCGCCTCGCGCCAAAGCGCCTCCATCAGGCGGTCGGCGATATGGCCCTCGATCTCGCGACGCACCACCAGCGGGCGCATCGCCAGGTCCTGGTAGAGCGCCTGGGCGGCCTCGGTCTGAGCGGCCTCGGTGGCCTCGCCGCCGACCAGCTCGACCAGCGGCAGCAGGTAGACCGGGTTGAAGGGGTGGGCGACGATCACCCGGCCCGGGGCCGTGGTGCAGTCACGCTGCAGGTCGGTCGGCTTGAAGCCCGAGGTGGAGGAGCCGATGATCGTGCCCGGCGCGGCCGCGGCGTCCAGGGCGGCGAGGATCTCGCGCTTGAGCTCGAGGCGCTCGGGGACGTTCTCCTGGATCAGGTCGGCGCCCTCGACGGCCTCCTCGAGGCTCGCGACGAAGCGCAGCCGCTCGGGGCTCGCGCCCTCGGCCAGGCCCAGCTTCTCGAGCGAGCCCCAGGCGTTGTCGACGAAGGCGCGGGTGCGCGCTTCGGCGCCCTCGGCCGGGTCGAAGGCGACCACGTCCCAGCCGCGGGCCAGGGCCCGGGCGATCCAGCCGTTACCGATGACGCCGGTGCCGATGACGGTCAGCTGCTGGCTCATGCTTCACCTCCCACGATCTTGCCGGTGTTCGGGTCGCGCAGCTTGAGGTGCGCGCGGGTCTCGGCCGGGGTCATGATGCGACCGCCGAGGTTCTCGATGATGGTGCCGGCCTTCTCGACCAGGCCGCCGTTGGTGGCCATCACGCCCTTCTCGAGGTAGAGGTTGTCCTCCAGGCCGACCCGGGCGTGGCCGCCGAGCAGCATCGCCTGGGCGACCATGGGCATCTGGTGGCGACCGATGCCGAAGGCGGCCCAGTTGGCGTTCTCCGGCAGCTTGTTGCGCATCGCCAGCATGGTCTCGGGATCGGCCTCGGCGCCCCACGGGATGCCCAGGCAGAGCTGGAACAGCGGGTCGCCGTCGAGCAGGCCTTCCTGCTGCAGCTGGCGGGCGAACCAGACGTGGCCCAGGTCGAAGCACTCGAGCTCGGGCTTGACGCCGGCGGCCTGCACCAGGCGGGCGTGCTCGCGCAGCCAGTCGGCGGTGTTGACGTAGACCATGTCGCCGAAGTTGAGGCTGCCGCAGTCCAGGGTGCAGAGCTCGGGCAGCAGCTCGCCCACCGGCGCATGGCGCTCGGCCGGGGTCTGGATGTCGGTGCCCGGGCCGCCGCGGGTCGGGTCCTCGGCGTCCGGCACCCAGTCGCCGCCGCCACCGGCGGTGATGTTCATGACGATGTCGACGTCGGCCTCGCGGACGCGCTCCATCACCTCGCGGAAGTGCTCGGTGGAGTGGCTGATGCCGCCGGTCTCGGGGTCGCGCACGTGGATGTGGGCGACGCTGGCGCCGGCGCGGGCGGCCTCGATGCAGTTGTCAGCGATCTGCTGCGGCGTGACCGGGACGTTGGGGTTCTTGCCGGCGGTGTCGCCGGCGCCGGTGACGGCGCAGGTCAGGATGACGTTGCGGTTCATGATCGACCTCCAGGGTTCTGGGCTAGGAATGGCCACAGTGTGGGGGCATCCCGCCGGGCTGACTCGACTTAAAGCGACCATAAATACACACAAAGCGACATCACCACCCCGAAATTCCCCGTTCGCCACGGAGCGGCGGCCGCAAACTCGGCAGCTCGCGCGCCCTCCCGTAGAATGGGCAGCGTCGCGACGGCGCGAGGGCGAACGACGATTCCCGCGATCGCGGGCGGCCCAGCCCCGGCCATTCTCGACATCGAGCCACATCACCACGGAGCGCCGCATGGCAGCACGGAAAGGCCCCAAGTCCTACGTCGTCTGGGTCGGGCGACAGACCGGCATCTTCAGCACCTGGGACGAGTGCAGTCGCCAGGTGAAGGGTTATCCCAAGGCCCGCTACAAGTCCTTCCCCTCCCGCGAGGAGGCCGAGGCCGCCTTCGCCAAGGGGCCGGGCGGCGCCGCCCCGGCGCGCAAGCCCCGGACGGCGAGCGCGACCGTCACCAAGCCCGCGACCTCACGCCGCCCCAAGGCGACGCCGTCCCAGGACGCGCCGGCCCAGCGCTACGACATCGAGATCTACTGCGACGGCGCCTGCGAGCCCAACCCCGGCGATGCCGGCTCGGGCATGGTGGTCTACCGCGAGGGGGTCCTCGCCGAGCTGTGGTACGGGCTGCACAACCCCCAGGGCACCAACAACACCGCCGAGCTGAACGCCTTCCACCAGGCGCTGCGGGTCGCCGAGCAGGAGATCGCCCGGGGCGCCTCGGTGCGCATCCACTGCGACTCCACCTACACCATCAACGCCATCACCAAGTGGGCCGGCGGCTGGAAGCGGCGCGGCTGGAAGAAGGCCGACGGCCAGGCGATCAAGAACCCGGAGATCATCCAGCCGACCCACGCCCTCTACGAGCGGCTCAAGGCGAAGGTCGCCATCGCCCACGTCAAGGGCCACGCCGGAGTGGAGGGCAACGAGCTGGCCGACCGGATGGCGATGTACGGCGCCGACCAGCGGGAGCCCGCCTTCACGCGCTACCAGGGCAACCAGGACGTGGCCGAGGTGCTCAGGCTCAAGCGCGGCTGAGCGCCCCCGCGGGGATGGCCCGCGGCGCGCGATCCCGGCAACGAAGAAGGGCCTGCGACGATGTCGCAGGCCCTTTTGCTTCTTCCTCACCTCTTTAGCCGCCCTGGTCGGTCGGGCGGCGTCCCTACTCGGCGGTGGCCAGCAGGCTGGCGTTGCCGCCGGCGGCGGTGGTGTCGATGCAGAGGTGGCGCTCCACCGCGTAGCGCTCCGGCGCGATGGTCTGGGTCTCCAGCGGCACGATGGGCCCGTCGCGCTCGGCGAGCGCCAGGCGCAGCTCGCGGGTCCAGTCGCTGCTGCCGGCGGCGGCCACCGCCACGATGCCCTCGAGCGCGGTGAGCGTCTCGGCCTCGACTCGGCCGTCACGCCCGGCGACCGGCGCCCCGGCCTGCTGGAGCGGCTGCACGGCCTCGGCCGCCCCCGGCGCGACGATCAGCGCCGGGCAGCCGGCCCCGAGGGCCTGCACCGCCTGGGCGACGGCGATCTCCAGCGTCGGGCCGAGGCAGAGCACCGGCCCCTTGGGGTACATCGCCAGCCGGTTGCTCTCCCCGGTCGGCCCCGGCAGCGTCTGCGGCGTCATGTCCAGGGACGCGGCCTCGGCCAGCGCCTTGCGGATCACGCCGCGCTTGCCGGAGAGCGCCCGACGCAGCACCTCGACCCGATCGGGCCGCGCCGCCCAGTTGCGCGGGTCGAGCCCGTCGAGGGCCGACTGCAGCTCGCCGAGCGCCACGGCCTTGCCCGTCGGCGCCTCGTGATGCTCGACCTCGGCGGTGCGACGGAAGCGGGTGACGTAGAGCGGCCCGCCGGCCTTGGGCCCGGTGCCCGAGAGCCCCTCGCCGCCGAAGGGCTGGGAGCCGACGATGGCGCCGATCTGGTTGCGGTTGACGTAGACGTTGCCGACGTGGATCCGCTCGACGATCTGCTGCACGCGATCGTCGATGCGGGTGTGCAGGCCGAAGGTCAGGCCGTAGCCCTTGGCGTTGATCGCGTCGACCACCTCGTCGAGCTCCCGCGCCTTGAAGGTGGCCACGTGCAGCACCGGCCCGAAGATCTCGCGCTCGAGGTCCCCGATGCCGCCGACCTCGACCACCGCCGGGGTGACGAAGGTGCCGACGTCCGGCGCCGGCAGGGTCTTCAGCAGCTTGCCGGCCTTCCGCTGGGCCTCCACGTAGGCGCCGATGTCGGCCTGGGCCTCGGCGTCGATCACCGGCGAGACGTCGGTGTCGGTGTTCCAGGGGTCGCCGATCACCAGCGCGTCCATGGCGCCGTCGAGCATGGTCAGGAGCCGCTCGCGCGCCTCCTCCTGGACGTAGAGCATGCGCAGCGCCGAGCAGCGCTGGCCGGCCGACTGGAAGGAGGAGATCAGGATGTCGCGCACCGCCTGCTCGGTCAGCGCGCTGGAGTCCACGATCATGGCGTTGAGCCCGCCGGTCTCGGCGATCAGCACCGCGTCGGGCCCGGCGTTCTGGGTCAGCGCCTTGTGGATGATCTGCGCCACCTCGGTGGAGCCGGTGAAGCAGACGCCGGCGATGCGCGGATCGCTGGTCAGGGGGCCGCCCACTGTCGGCCCGTCGCCGGGCAGCAGCTGCAGCGCCGCCTCGGGCAGGCCGGCCTCGCGCATCAGCTCGACGGCTCGGGCGGCGATCAGCGGGGTCTGCTCGGCGGGCTTGGCGAGCACCGCGTTGCCGGCCCCCAGCGCGGCGGCGATCTGGCCGGTGAAGATCGCCAGCGGGAAGTTCCAGGGGCTGATACAGACGAAGATGCCCCGCGCGCTGCCGGGCTCCTCGACCTCGAGGCGCTCGCTCTCGTTGGCGTAGTAGCGCAGGAAGTCCACCGCCTCGCGCACCTCGGCGATGCCGTCGAACATCATCTTGCCGGCCTCGCGGGTGGCGATCACGGTCAGCTCGGCGATGTGCTCCTCGTAGAGATCGGCGGTGCGACGCAGCACCTCGGCGCGCTCGGCCACCGGCCGGGCCGACCACTCCTTGAAGCCGTCCTCGGCGGCATCCAGCGCGGCCGCCACCTCCTCCTTGGTCGCCTCATGGACCTGGCCGACCACCCGTGACGTGTCGGCGGGGGAGAGCGCATCGCGCGCCTGCCCCTGGGGCGACGGGCTGCCGGCGAGCATCGGCCCGGCCGTCCAGGTGGTGTCGGCGAAGGCCTCGCGGGCGGATATCAGCGGCAGGATCGAGGCCGGCTCGTTGATCCGGTAACCCCGGGAGTTCTTGCGCTCCGGGGCGAACAGCTCGCCGGGCTGGCGGATCGTCGGGCTGGCGATGGCATCGCCCAGGCGCTCGAGCTCGGCCACCGGGTCCTTGGAGACCTCGCTCGGCGGGATCGAGTCGTCCACCACCTGGTTGACGAAGGAGGAGTTGGCCCCGTTCTCCAGCAGGCGGCGCACCAGGTAGGCCAGCAGGTCGCGGTGGGCGCCGACCGGCGCGTAGATGCGGCAGTGGGTGCCCTCCGCCTGCTTGACGATATGGTGCAGCGACTCGCCCATGCCATGCAGGCGCTGGAACTCGTAGCTCTCCTTGTCGTTGCCGGCCATGGCGATGATGGCGGCGCAGGTGTGGGCGTTGTGGGTCGCGAACTGCGGGTAGATGCGATCGCGCCGCTCGAGCAGCATCCTGGCGCAGGCCATGTAGCTGACGTCGGTGTTGACCTTGCGGGTGAACACCGGGAAAGTCTCGACGCCCATCTCCTGGGCCAGCTTGATCTCGGTGTCCCAGTAGGCGCCCTTGACCAGGCGCACCATGATCTTGCGGTCGTAGCGCTCGGCCATCTCGTGGAGGGCCTCGATCACCGGCGCGGCGCGGCGCCCGTAGGCCTGCACCACCACCCCGAATCCGTCCCAGCCGTCGAGACCCGGATCGGAGAGCAGCTCCTCGATGACGTCCAGCGACAGGTCGAGCCGGTCCTGCTCCTCGGCATCGATGTTGAAGCCGATGTTGGCCTTGGCGGCCTGCTTGACCAGCTCCCGGGCGCGCGGCACGAGGTCGCTCATCACGGTGTCGCGGTGGGTGTACTCGTAGCGCGGGTGCAGCGCCGAGAGCTTCACCGAGATGCCGGGGCTGCCGCGCACGTCGCCCTTGGCCTGCTTGGCGATGGCGCGGATCGCCTTGGCGTAGGCGTCGTGATAGCGCAGGGCGTCGTCGTCGGTGCGCGCCGCCTCGCCCAGCATGTCGTAGGAGTAGGTGTAGCCCTGCTTCTCGAGCTCGCGGGCGTTCTTCATGCCCTCCTCGATGGTCTGGCCGAGCACGAACTGGCGGCCGAGGATCTTCATCGACTGGCCCACCGCGGTGCGCACCACCGGCTCGCCCATGCGGCGCACCAGGCCGCGCAGTGCGCGCACCGGCCCCTTGGGATCGTCCTCCAGCACCTTGCCGGTGAGCATCAGCGCCCAGGTCGAGGCGTTGACCATCGACGAGGAGGACTTGCCGAGGTGCGCGCCCCAGTCGGAGGGCTCGATCTTGTCGTGGATCAGGTCGTCGATGGTCTCGGCGTCGGGCACCCGCAGGAGCGCCTCGGCCAGGCACATCAAGCCGACGCCCTCGGCGGTGGAGAGCCCGTATTCGGCGAGAAACGACTCCATCATGCTCGGCGAGGTCTCCTTGCGTACCCGCGCCACGTAGTTGGCACCGGCCTCGGCGACCCCCCGGCGCTCCTCCTCCGACAGCTCGATACGCTCGACCAGTGCCTTGAGCACCTCGGCCTCACCGGCCGCATAGTGGGCGCGAATCCGTTCACGCAGCTCGTTCACGGGCCTTTGCTCGTTGCCGTCCAGGCCTCTGATTGCGTCATTCACATCGATTCTCCTGCCGCTGCGACGTGGCGCACGGCCGGTGACCCGGCGCGCGCAGCCATCGCCATTGTCGAAAGCCATTCACTAAGCGTAGGCGCCATGGCTCGGCTTGCCTAAGGCGCCGAGGGGCGCGTAACGACACTGAATAAACGCTCGACGCGCCGCTAGTCGTCGATCGACAGCGGGCGATGCTCGGCGAGAAAGTCGATGAGCGACTCGAGGGGCATGGGATGGGCGAAGTGGAAGCCCTGGAAGAGATCGCAGCCGTGGGCCAGGAGCAGGCGATGCTGCTGCTCGTGCTCGATGCCCTCGGCGACCACCCTGAGCCCGAGGTGGTGGGCCATGGAGATGATGCCCTGGATGATCGCCGCGTCCTCGGCGCTGTTGGTGACCTCGCTGACGAAGCTGCGGTCGATCTTGATCCGGTCGATGGGCAGGTTCTTGAGGTAGCTGAGGCTGGAGAAGCCGGTGCCGAAGTCGTCGATGGCCACCCCCACCCCCATCGTCCGGAGGGCATGCAGGATCTCGATGGCGCCCTCGGTATCGTCCATCAGGATGCCCTCGGTCAGCTCCAGCGACAGCTGGGGCGCCGGCAGCCCGGTGACCGCCAGGGTCTCGCGCAGGTTGCCGAGAAAGCTCGCGCGGTGGAACTGCAGCGGCGAGAGGTTGACCGCGACGTTGAGGCTGCCCTGCCCCACCCGGTCGAGCTGACGCAGGTCCCGGCAGGCCCGGGTCAGCACCCACTCGCTGATCGGGATGATCTGACCGGTCTCCTCGGCCAGGGCGATGAACTGGGCGGGCGAGACATAGCCCCGCATGGGGTGGCGCCAGCGCAGCAGCGCCTCCACGCCCGCCACCTGCCCCCCGCGATCGATCAGCGGCTGGTAGTGGAGCTCGAAGGCGTGCGTCTCGATCGCCTCCTGGAGCTCGTTGCGCAGCGCCACGCGATCGCCCATCCGGTGGATGATCTCGGGCGTGAACCACTGGCAGGCGTTGCGTCCCTGCCGTTTGGCCCGGTACATGGCCATGTCGGCCTGCTGGATGAGTTCGAGGGGCTGGGCACTCTCGGCGCCGCTCACGGCGATGCCGATGCTGCACGACAGCGAGAGCTCGTGCTCGCCGACCCGATAGGGCCGGCTGACGATCGACAGCAGCCGCTCGGCCACCTCCATCGCCTGGCCGCCGTCGTGCAGGTCCGGCAGCAGCACCACGAACTCGTCGCCCCCCAGGCGCGCCAGGGTATCGCCCGGCCGCATCGCCGCCGACAGGCGCCGCGCGACCCCGCGCAGCAGCTCGTCGCCGACGGCATGCCCGAGGCTGTCGTTGATCGGTTTGAACTCGTCGAGGTCGAGGAAGAGCACCGCCAGCCGCTTGCCCTGGCGCCTGGCCAGATCGACGTCATGCACCAGCCGGTCCTCGAGCAGGGTGCGGTTGGCCAGCCCCGTCAGGGCATCGTGGCCGGCGTGATAGGCCAGGTGCGCCTCGTAGGCCTTCTGTTCGGAGATGTCGTGCTGGATGCCGACATAGTGGGTGACCGCTCCCTGCTCGTCGCGAACCGGGGAGATGTAGAGATCGTTCCAGAACGGCGTGCCGTCCTTGCGATAGTTGCACAGGGTCACGTGCACCTCGCGCTGCTGCGCCAGCTCGCGGCGAATCTTCTGCACCGCCGCCGAATCGGTCTCGCTGCCCTGCAGGAAGCGCGCGTTGCGCCCGATCACCTCCGCCCGGGCATAGCCCGTCATGCGCTCGAAGGCGTCGTTGGCATAGATGATCGGCAGGCCGGGCACGCCCGCATCGGCGATCAGCACGCCGTTGACGCTGGCCTCCACGCCGCGCTCCAGGATCCGCAGCCGGGTCTCGTACTCGCGCCGCTGGGTGACGTCCTTGGCGATGCCGTAGATGCCGGTGATGCAGCCATCGACCACCACCGGCAGGGTGGTGAGGTCCAGCCGACGCAGGGTGCCGTCGCGATGGGGCACCTGCAGCTCGTAGCGGCTGGGCTCTCCGGCCCCCGCACGCTCGAAGGTCTGCTGCACCTCCGCCAGGTCCTCCGGGCGCAGGAACTCGGAGAAGTGGCTGCCCAGCAAGGCGTCGAGGGCATGGCCGGTCAGTGCGGCACAGGGGGCGTTGGCGGTGACGAAGTGGCCCTCCAGGTCCATGGAGAAGACCGCATCCGGGTTGTAGGTGAACAGCGAGCGATAGCGCTGCTCGCTCTCCCACAGCGCGCGGCGATCCTGGGCGCGCTCCATGGCCAGGGCCACCAGGTCCACGGCCTGGGCGATGCGCTCGAGCTCGTGGCTACCCGGGGTCGCCGGGCGTCGGTAGTAGGTGGCGAAGGTGCCCAGCAGCCGGCCGTCCCGGGCGATCACCGGGTAGGACCAGCAGGCCCTAAGCCCCTCGCGCTCGGCCAGGTCGGCAACGCCCGTCCAGCGGGGGTCCAGGGCGAGGTCCTCGCAGACCACCAGCTCGCGGCGATGGGCGGAGCTGCCACAGGCCCCGACGTCCGGTCCGATGGCCACCGTGGCGATCGCCTGCCGGTAGGCGGCCGAGAGGCGCTCGCCGGCGACGAGGTGCAGCCGCCTGCCCTCGCCGTCGGCCCGCATGATCGAGCAGATCCCGCCCTGCAGCTGGGCCTCGAGCATCTGGCAGATGGCCTCGAGGGTGCGATCGAGCGGCACCTCCTCGACGATCATCGCCTGGATGGCCTGCTGCTGCTCGAGCTGTTCCCGCGCCGCCATCAGCGCCCGGGAGCGCCCGACCACCAGGCGCACCATGCCCAGGCTGAAGACCAGCAGGTAACTCAGCGTCAGCCCGCCCATCGCCACGGCCGCAGGCACCATGCCGACCTGCCACCCTTCGATGCCGGGCCAGGTCTGCACGGAGGGACTGAGCATCGTGCCCCCGGGCAGGCCGAGGTGGCGAGACGCGAGGACGGGCGCGCCGCTCACGTCGCCCGCGACCCGGCCCGAGCCGGCCAGGGCGGTGAGCACCTCGCCGTCGCGGGCCAGGGTCAGCTGGAAGTCACCCAGCTGCACGCGCAGCTCGCGATCCAGCAGGGTGGCCATGTCGAGCACGGCCACCAGCTGCTGGTCGCGGCTCGGGATGGCGATCGCCAGGATCGCCAGATCCGGGGTCGCCGCGTCGGGCACCATCATGCGCGGCTGGGGAAAGGGCAGGCTCAGCCAGTCGGCGACGCGCTCGGTCCGGGTCCAGCGCGACAGCCGGCGCCGCACCTCGTCGCTGCGCGACTCGAGCCAGTGCCAGCCGCGGCGAGCCTCCAGCAGACCGATGACCTGGAGGGTGGGGATATCACGCAGGTAGCTCGCCACGTCGCGCGTGCGCACTGCGGGCTCCAGCCCCCCCACGGACGCGTCCAGCCGCTCGGCCATGCGCTGCATCTGCTGCAAGTGAGAGCGCATCAGTTGCTCGGCATTGAGGCGGACGTTGTCGAGCACGTGCTCCGCCTGCTGGTGCATGCGCTGCTGCTGCTGGCCGCTGAGCAGGAACCAGGCCAGGCTGCTGACCAGGACGCCGGCCAGGCCGGCCATGACCGCCGTGCGTCCCAGCTGCAGCGGCGAGCCGTGCCGACGGGCGCTCGCCGCCAGCATGGCGGCGCCATAGAGCAGCGCGAACGGCGCCACCAGCCAGGGCGAGGCGGTCAGCGTCGGCAGGCCCCATCCCGCCTCGGGCGCGACCAGTCGACCGCCCGCCACCAGGCACCCGAACCCCAGCAGCAGCAGGCCGACCAGCCGCCAGAGCCCCGGTCGCCATCCTCCTGCTCGGCCGAGGCCTGGCCGACCGGTCCCCGCGACCACACAGAGGGCCGCCATGACCAGCATGGCGGCCGACCAGGAGGAGACGCGCGTGCCGCCCGACAGCCAGGAGACGCCCTCCTGGCTGTCGCCGAGCAGCGCGTTATGAAACAGGGTGTAGAGCATCAGGGCCAGCAGCGCGCCACCGGCCGCCAGGCGCAGGTGCCGCCACTGCTGCACCACGGCCAGCAGGCCGGCGCCGGCGAACAGCGCCGCCAGCGAGGCATCGAGCACCAGCAGGGTGGGCATCGGAAAGGCCGCTACCTGCACCACGCCGATCAGCCCCATCACGATGAAGGCGGCCGCGACCATCAGCAGACCGCTGTCCAGGGCGATGTCGCGGGTCTTGAAGGGCATGACGGAGTGCTCCCTGCACGTGGCATCGGCCGGCCTGGCGCGGCGCGACCCGGTCACCACCCTATCCCGGTGGTGGGCGGGATGAGGGGCGGCGGCTGGGCGCCGTCTCATCCGATCGGCGAGGGCGTCTCCCTGCCGCTCGCTTCACCCGAGAATCGTCGGGCATCTTCGCGGTATCGTAGCCGAACATCGCTCAGGATGCTCGCTATCCGGCCACCTCGTGGCCAACGCAAGGAGAGGGCGGCTCAGCAGGCCTCGAGCCGGCGAATCGCGCAGAAGCGTCCGGCCTCGGTGAAGGTCAGCCGGAAGCGGCCGTGCACGCCGTCGCGGGTCACCACGCGCCGCAGCGCCTCGGCGGGGAACGCCACCCGGCGCCCATCCAGGCTACGGGTCTGCACCTGGGTCACCTGCCCGGTATAGTGCGCCAGGCAGGCCTCGTAGGAGAGCTCGATCACCACGTCGATGCTGGGCATGGGGTCCGCCGAAGGGTCGTTCTCGCTGGATTCGCCACTACTCTAACACTCCTAACGGCGCCGACCGCGGGCACCCCGGCCGCCTCAAGTTCCCAGGCGATCCGCCGAAGAAGGGAGCGATATCCTTTCCGGAGACGCCACCATCATGCTCACCCCCCTGCGCCTGGCCTGCCTGCTGCTGGTCCTGCTGAGCCTGACCGGCTGCGCCCACCAAGAGCGCGCGCTCCACAACGCGCCCCCCGCCCCGGGGCTCGACGAGGCCCTCGAGACGGCCGCGCACGAGCTGGTCGAGGCCTTCCCCGACCTTCCGGACCAGGGCCCGATGATCACGGCCTCGTTCATCGACGTGGCGGGCGGCGCCCCCTCGACGGCATTCAGCCGCATCGCCGCGGAGCTCTCGGCCGCGGCACTGGCACGGGCCGGCATGCCGGTGCGCGAGGTGCTCCTCGACGGCGGGCAGCTGCTGGTCATGGAGGGCGGCGACGGCCTGCTGACGCGCCGGGTGAGGAACCAGGGCGCCAGCGCGGGCGCCCGGACGATGCTGCTCGGCACCTACGCCCGCGGCCAGGAGCGCCTCTTCCTGGCGCTTCGCGTGGTGGAGCTGCGCACCGACCGGGTGCTGGCGAGCCGCGGCCTCTCGCTGCGCCTCGACGACGACCTGCGGACCCTGCTGCGCGCTCGCTGAGCCCACGCGACTCCCGAGCTGCGCCCACGCCGACTCCGGGTCAGCGCGCCTGGATCACCACCTCCACCCGACGGTTGCGGGCGCGCCCCTCGGCGGTGGCGTTGCTGGCCAGAGGCCGGGTGTCGGCCAGGCCCACGGCGCGCAGCCGGGTCGGGTCGACGCCGGCCGCCACCAGCGCCTCGACGATGGCGATGGCGCGCGCGCTGGAGAGCGCCCAGTTGGAGGGGAAGCGCTCGGTGCGGATCGCGCGACTGTCGGAGTGGCCCTCCACCGCCACCTCGCCCGGGTGGCGCCGCACCATCTCGGCGAGCCGCGACGCCACCAGGGCGCGACCCTCCTCGGTCAGCTCGGCCTCCGCGGTCGGAAACAGCAGGCGATCCTCGACCCGCAGCCGCACCCCCTCGGGAATCCGCGACACCTCCATGCCGTCGAGATCCGCCAGATACGGGGCCTCCTCGAGCGCCTCACTCACCGCCCGCGCGCCCTCGATGGCGGCCGCATTGACCGCCTCGACGCCCAGCGGCGGCGCGTCGGTGAGCACCACCAGGTAGTCGGACAGCGGCCGGGTGAGATCGACGCCGGCCGACATCAGCCACTGCGGCCCGTCGACGGGGCGCGCGCCCTGCACCTCACCTTGCCCCCCCGGCCGCACCAGCAGCGCCGGGGGCGGCGCGGGACGCGCCGCCGGCAGGCCGGCCACCCCGAGGGCGGCCGTGATCGCACGGGCCGACAGGGCCCCGGGCGCGGCGGCCTGCGCCTCTCGCTCGGCGTTGATTCGCCGCAGCGGTTCGGGCAGCGGCACGCCGAGTTCGAGCGTCGTCGCCGGCTCGGCGGCCTCCGGGGACGCGGCCCCGGCGCCCAGCTCGCCGAAGGTGATGATCAGCACCAGCAGGGCCACCAGCAGGGTCATGATGTCGACGTAGCTGACCATCCAGCCGCTGGCGTCATCCTCCGCCGGCAGGGGACGCATCAGGGAGTCGTGGCGGCCTGGCCCGCGGTGCTCGTCGATCATGGGGTCCCCTCCGGGCGCTCCAGTGGCGGATGACAGAAAGCCGCCAACCTTAGGCCCGGGCCGCCGCGGACACAACCGTTCGCGGCGAGGGCGAAGGACGAGCCGCCACTCTTGTACAAGACCTTTACGTTTAATTTGCTCATATAAAGTCTGCCGACAGTCGGCCGATAGAAGAAGGCGTCATGCCCAGTCCTCGACCATCGCCCCACGACCACGCCACAAGGAGTCCCGCCATGCCCTCGTCTCGGACCTCTCCCCCTACGCTCCAGGCCGGCGATGATCACCGCCAGCGCATCGACCAGCTGATGTGGCTGCTCGCCGGCCTGCACCTGGCCCTCTGCCTGGCCGTGGGCCTCTTCAACGGCACCCTGGCGCTGGCCCTGGCCTTCGGTGCCATCGCCTTCCCGCTGGTGGCGCTGCTGCAGTGGCGACTGCCGACGGGGGCCGGCGGCTTCCTGATGGCGGCGCTGTTCATGGGGCTCTCGGCGCTGCTCATCGAGCAGAGCGGCGGACGGATCGAGGCCCACTTCAGCATCTTCATCATGCTCTCGGCGCTGATCCCCTACAGCGAATGGCGCGTGATCGTGCTGGGCGCCGCGGTCATCGCCGTGCACCACGTGCTCTTCACCTGGCTCCAGTACCTCGGCGTGGTGCACCTCTATGCCGGCATGGCGCACCAGGACGCGACGGCCCTCGTCGTCTGCCTGCTGCAGCACGCCGGCGCCGTGGTGGCACAGGCCGTGGTGCTGGGCTACCTCGCTCGCATGCTCGATCGCCTGGTACAGGACGGCCTGCGCGTCGCCCGCTTCGCCGAACAGGCCGGCCAGGGGCGGCTGGACATCCTCTTCAGCGACGCCGAACGGCGCCGCGCGACCCTCTCCGCCGTCGCCACCATGCAGCAGCGAGTGGCCTCCACCCTGCTGACGGCCCAGGCCACCGGCCGCGAGGTACACACCCTGAGCGATGCGCTGTTCGCCGGCCAGGCCGACCTGCGGCGCCAGGCCGAGCGCAACGCCGCCCAGGTCGAACGCGTCTCGGCCAGCGCCACCGAGCTCAGCGCCACCACTCGCGAGAGTGCCGGCGAGGCCAGCCGGGTCCGCGAGCTGGCGGGCGAGGCCGCCGAACATGCGCGCGGCGGCCATCAGGAGGTGCTCGCCCTCGAGCACTCCATGCAGGAACTCTCCACCAACGCCGCCGGCATCGCGGCGCTGCTCGGCGACATCGACGAGATCACCTTCCAGACCAACCTGCTGGCGCTCAACGCCTCGGTGGAGGCCGCCCGCGCCGGCGAGCAGGGACGCGGCTTCGCGGTGGTGGCCGGCGAGGTGCGCCAGCTGGCCCAACGCACCAAGGAGACGGCCGAGCAGATCCGCTCACGCATCCAGCACAACGACGAGAGCGTGCAGGCGGGCGTCAGTCGCACCCGTGTCGCGGGCGAGGCCATGACCCGCGTGCTGGGCGCCTTCGACCAGGTCGCCGAACGGCTGCGCGAGATCGACGGCGCCAGCCAGCAGCAGCACCGGGGCATCGAGGAGCTGGAGAACAGCGTGCTCGAGATGCAGGGCTCCCTGCGACACTCCGCGAGCGCGCTGGACGAGGCCCACGCCACCGCCGAGAAACTGGGCGAGGCGGCCGGCGCACTGATGGACGCGGTGGGCTCGTTCCGCCTCGGCGCACCTGCGGCGGGCGATCAGCGGCAGAAGGGCCAGATCTCGAGCAGCCCATCGCAGCGGAACTCCGCCTCGCAGGCGGCCAGCTGACTGCGATAGCGGGCGGCGGTGCGCGCGACCTGGCCGGCCGCGCGCTGGACGGCGGGCTTGCCCCGCCAGGAACCGCGCCGATAGCCGCCCAGCCCCTCGTGGTAGGCGAGGTAGAGGTGGCGAGGGTTGTGCAGGGAGACGCCGGTCATGCGACGGGTGCGGGCGTTGTACCAGCCGATGAAGTCGGTGGCGTGCTTCATGTGGGTGCGTCGCGCGAACAGCCGCCCGGCGTCCGCCTCGTACTCGCCCCACACCGGGTCCTGGGCCTGGGCATAGCCGTAGGCCGACGAGGGCCGGGTCCAGGGGATGAAGCCGAGCAGTTTCGTGCGCGGCGGCTTCACGTGGCTGCGAAAGCTGGACTCCCGCTGGATGAAGGCCATCTGGGTGGCGATGGGCGTGCCCCACTTCTGCTCGGAGGCCCGGGCGTAGTCGTACCAATCCGGCTGCTCGCGGAAGATCTCGCAGACGTTCGACTGACGCTCGGGCGGCGCCGGCGCCAGCATGGCGCAGCCGGTGAGCGACAGCAGCAGCGCGAACGCCGCCAGGGGCCTCAGGCCCGTGATCCACAACGTCTTGCCTCTCATGATCCTGACCTGTCTCCCATGACGGTTCTGGCTTTCGGGGCGCGTGCGCGGTCGCGCCTATTCTTCAGCCCCTCGCTGCCCCGGCTCGGCCTATCGGCCCATGCGCCCGAGGCGTGAGGCGGCAGCAGGCATCGAGACGCTCTCTTGCGTCTTCCGATGCACACGGTAGCACTGCTTGCCGGCCTCCTTGGCCCGGTACATGGCCTGGTCGGCGTGGCGCAGCAGTTGGTCCTCATCGCCGCCGGCGGCCGCGTCGTAGTAGGCCACGCCCAGGCTCGCGGAGACCTGGAGCGGGCACCCGGCGATCTCCACGGGCGCCGCGGTGGCCGCCAGCAGCCGCTCCAGTACCCGCTCGCCCTCCTCGTCGCTCGCCAGGTCCTGCAGCACGGCCACGAACTCGTCGCCGCCCAGGCGAGCCAGGGTGTCGCTAGCGCGCAGCTCGCCCTGCATCCGCTCGGCCAGGGCCACCAGCAGGCGATCGCCCATGTGATGGCCGTGGGTGTCGTTGATCGCCTTGAAGCCGTCCAGGTCGATGAAGACCACGGCCAGGCGCTGGCCGCCGCGGTCGACCTGGGCCATGGCAACGCGCAGCCGGTCGGCGAGCAGGGTGCGATTGGGCAGGCCGGTGAGGGCGTCGTGCTGGGCGGCGTGGGTCAGGGCGCGCTGATGCTCCTTGAGGCGGGTGATATCGGAGAGCAGGCCGACATAGCGCTGTACCTCCTCCGCGCCGTCGGTGACGGCGCTAATGGTGAGCCGCTGGGGGTAGATCTCGCCGTTCTTGCGGCGATTCCAGACCTCGCCGTCCCAGTGACCGGTGCGCTGCAGCTGCTGCCAGAAGTCCGCGTAGAAGGCCTGGGGATGACGGCCGGCGCCGAGCAGGCTGGCGTTGCGCCCTACCGCCTCGTTGCGGGCATAGCCGGTGATCTGGCTAAAGGCGTCGTTGACCTCCAGGAGCTCGCCGTCGGGCGAGGTGATCATCACCCCCTCGTGGGAGTGGGTGAAGACGCCGGCGAGCAGGCTCAGGCGCGCCCGCTGCTGGCGGAGCTGCCGATTGCGCCGGGCGAGCATCAGCAGCAGCACCGCGACCAGGGCACCGGCGGCCGCGAGGCCGAGCAGGAAGCCGGCGTAGCGCTGCCAGATGTCATGCCAGGTGAAGTCGGGCACGGCCTCGAAGGGGGGCAGGCGCAGGCGACGCGCCAGGTTCTCCACGGGCAGGTAGTCCTGGGGCGGAGCGAAGCCGGCGATCATCGCCGCCCGGGCGGCAGGATGCTCGGGCTCGAGGGTGAACAGCGCCACGGCGATCCGCCGCACCGTCTCCGGCGCCACCTGGGGCATCACCACCAGCGGCCACTCGGGATAGAGTCGCGTGGAGACGGCGAAGGGAAAGCTCGCCAGCTGCTGGGCATGAATCACCTCCAGCTGGCCCGGGGCGAGTTCCCCCTCGGCGATCAGCCGCTCGAGGATGCCGGTGCGAATGAAGCCGACCTCCGCCTCGCCCGCCAGCACCGCCGCCACCACGGCATCATGACTGCCGGCGATCACCGGCGTGATGTCGCGTCGCGGATCGATGTCGGCATCCATGAGCTCCAGGGCGTGGGTCTGGTAGCCGCCCAGGAAGCGCCGTCCCGGCATGGCGATGCGCCGCCCCGCGAGATCGTCGAGCTCCTGGATCGCCGCGTTGCCCGCCGCCTTGATCATCGTGCCCCCCAGGCTGCTGACGGGCTGGCCGTGCTGGGCGTTGATGACGGTCGCCAGCGCCCCGGTGAGGCTGTTGCGGCTGCGGATCTCGAGGTAGTGGCTGGGGTTGGTCATCAACAGGTCGAGGCGACGATGGGAGATCGCCTCCTCGATCTCGTCCAGGCTCATCACCTCGAGCGCGACGCGGTGATCCGGCAGCCGCTCGCCGAGGTACTCGGCCAGCGGGCGATAGCGCGCCTCCATCACCGCCTCGGGCCGATAGGCGAAGACGCCCAGCCTGAGCGTCTCCTCCGCCAGGAGCGGGGCGGGCAGCAGCGTCAGCGCGACGAGCAGCAGGCGGCGACCGAGGTTCATGCGACCGCGCCGATATCGGGCAGGTAGCGCGGGGTCGAGAGCGCCTTCAGGTCGTCCGGCCGCGGCAGCTGCCCGTTGGCCACCATGACGTCGTTGAGCAGCCGCGCTGCCCTTGCCAGATCACCTTGCGGTCCGAAATAGTCCCGGTTGCCGCCAGGCCCCGGCAGCTCCAGCCCGGCATAGGAGGCGCGCACCTCATCGAAGCCGAGCCCGCGCCAGGCGCCGATGCGGCGCATGGCATCCTGGGGGCTGATCCGCAAGTGATCGAGCCCGCGAAAGTGGCCGGCCACCAGCGCGCTCACCGCCCCCCTGCGCCAGCGAAGGCGGTCCTGGCGCACCGCCAGCACGTCGAGGATGACGTCCGGGAACTGGCTGCTGTCATAGAGGCTCACCGCCCCCTCACGCAGCAGGCGGCTGGCGGTGGGCTCATAGGTGATGGCCGCCTCGATCTCCCCCGCCCGCCAGGCGTCCAGCTGCTCGTTGGGGGCCAGGTCGACCACCTGGAGATCATCGCGTCGCAGGCCGGCGGCGGCGAGGAACTGCGACAGCACCAGGTTGCCCACGGCCGTGCGCTCCACGGCGATGCGCCGGCAGGCGAGCCCCCTCGGGGACGCGATGCCCGGCCGGGCCAGCACCATGTCGGCGCCCACCGAGTCGTCGCAGACCGCGACCACCGTCAGTGGAATCCCTTCCGAGCGCGCCACGAGCACCTCGTCCAGGGTCAGGGCGGCCCCGTCGAGCTCACCACGGCACAGTCCGGCCAGGGAAGCCCCGGCATTGCCCCCCTCGCGGAGCACCACCTCGTCCGACAGCCAGCCGAAGGCCCGCGCCAGGTAGAGCGGTTCGTAGCCGGGCCAGGGATGGAGGCCGATGGTCAGCGGGCCACCGGGCGAACACCCCGCCAGGCACAGCGGGGCGGCCGCCAAGGCGGTCAGGATTTTCAGGAGGTCACGTCGATGCATGGGGTGTCATCCGCGGAGTTCCGTGGTGCCGAGCGGGACGGTCAAGGATATTCGCTGAACATGGCTCTCTATCCGACGAACACCTCTAAAGCACCGGCGTATATTACCCATACAGGCCCTTTGATTCGCATTCACCTCAATTAGATATAGCATCTAGAGAAGCGACGCTCACTGCTCGAGCATGCGCAGCGTGTGCGCGCTCTGGTCCCTGACGGCGCGAGCGAGAATGGTGTGACGCCGCTCGATATCCTCCAGCATTTTTTGGACGGCATGCCGGTTTCTTCGCTACGTGTAGGGTCCCGGATGATCAACATGCCGGGATATCACAGCTAGCAGAGGATAACTCCTGTAGCTCAGCTGATCATCCGGGACCCCGCACTATATTTACCAAGCGGTTAGGCGATCGTGGAAATTCGAAAGCTATGAAAAATCTCTAATCCTAGGTATTTATTCAAAAAAACTCATAACCAAACTTAAAAACTCACCTCCAAAATAGTCATTCATGACCTTCAACTGTCTTGAACTACAAACCCCACCTAGAGACAACCGATTTGACATCAATCCTTTTTTGCATTAGACAGCAAAGAAGGGGTCTTCACCCCCAAGTCGTTAATGCAAAATCCGTCAAAGTCTTCATGAAGGTTTTCATACCTCAAGAAAGCTGCCTTATGTCTCTCGCCGCCAGAATATATATCTATATTCTTAGCTATCAGCATCCCGCCACTCTCGACCTGCTTAGCAAGAAAACGCCTCATCTGAGCTATCTCAGCCAACACCTCACTTCCCAACTGACACCCTCTAAAACTTAGCTGCATATTCGCCAAAGAAAGGATCTTGCTGTATGGTGAACGCTCCACATAAATAACAGAAACATTTTTGCCAACCCCGCCACCCATACTTTAATCAACTTACCGGCAAGGCATGTAGTTATAAAAATGGGCATACGAACCCCCTGCAACAACACCTCTCTCAACTTTCTCTAAATACTTACTTTCCGCAGACTTATCGTAAGAAAAGTTGCGACCCCCTCTTCCTTTTTTAAGCCTTGCCTTTTCATCAAAGGGGGTGATCGGCGTGACGATATTTCCCTCAGAATACAACTCAGCAAGGGCCAACTCCACACTGCCCCTCCAGCCTTCCTAGCTTTTAAAAACTGTGTTTCCTTGAAAAAACCATATCATTTACTCACACTCAGACCAAAGACTTCCTGATAGATTCTATGCGGAGATATTCAGATAAAAACTCCGAATTACCATCAATCGCTTTCTTTACATCCTCTAGGGGGATGTTGCGTCGCTTTTCCTCGACACGCTCATTAGCATGTTCGATCTCGGAAATATCGACTCCTAAAAACTCTTCCACACTGTCTTTTTCACCATTCTCGATATCAAAAAAGATGAAAGATCCGTGCCGCCCCCTCAGCATGTCGAATGCCAAGCGGTTCCACCCAAGGCAATAAGCCACAGAGTTATAGAGCTCATCGTTCGTCGTCATTTCTGGAAGCAGGCTCTGCGCAAGGCGTATACTCGGCGAGTAGGACACCTCAGCCATAGCACCAAAGTCATAAAACGACTTTATGACCTTCAAGGGGTCTCTAAGCAAGTAGACAATCTTGGTTTCGACTGGGAGCTTGTCGATGAACGGTACGATCATCCAGGATGACTCCCCCTCAACGACCTCATCTATCGTCATGTTATCAACATGCTGGTGAAGCTCATGGACTGGCACATCAGACAGCTTCCAGTTAAAAATCTCTTCATGCCCTATCTTCATTCCAGAGGAAGACAGCATGCTCGCCATAGCCTTTGTCCCACTGCGACCACACCCAGTGACCACAACACCCAAGTCAGTTGCAGATTTTTTCCCGTCTCTGGAGACCGTCACCTTTCCACGTTTCTTCTCGAAGATATAAAAGTCAGCGAATGATGTTTCATTTTGATCGCTGCCTTCAGAAAACGGATATCTGTTGGGGATATGCTTGATCATTTTCCAATCATGAGCATAGGCGTCCACCCAATCCGTAAACCTTCTTTTACGCACGTGCTTGGACGATGTCAACTCTTCCTTATTGGCCGAATAAATCACACAATATCTAGTGGAGGAAGAAAACAGCCTCTCCATATAATCATGATAAATCTCATCGTCGACCAAGTGGTAAATCACGTCCAGAGAAAGCACCAACTCGGCAGTCTCGGGCAACGCAACGAAGTCATCTAGAACAAGAAACCTCTTACGGCTGTCGCTGACGTATTTTCTCTTGCAGATATCGACAGCTGTCGGTGAAACATCCACCCCTAGGTAATCAACAGGCTTGATCAATCCAATTTGATTACCATCACCGCAGCCAAACTCTATGACATTGTTGATCGAGTTTCTTGCGATAAAACCATTAATCACTTCAGCCTTGAAAGATGCCAATCTACCGTAAGATCCTGCGCCGGAAGTCCCCCCCATCCTGTAGCGCTGATCCCAATAGCGGGAAACAGAAAACTCTTGCGAGGATGTCTGTTTATGCACCCCCTCCCACAGCCCACCATATGCATTCAGCATCTTCCTTATTTTTTCATCATTTCCTCCGCCCTGCAGATTTGTTTTCCAAAGGGGTTCAGCACCTTGGCGAGGCCATTCTATTAAATTAAATTTGTAGCTCGACTTCTTCGCTTTAGCGCCATTAAGCGACATCATCCAATACAGCCAAACGTCATCCGCATCCGGACAGAGTTTCATGAAGGAACTGGACTTGATGACATCATCGTGGAAAACGCCTGGAGGATACAGCGCCCCGGCACCACAGGTGGGGAAAATCATTCCATCAACGACTTCATCGTTCCCCACCTGCCACTTCCAGTGACGATAGGAAACTGGTTCGCCCTTTCCATCAAGCTTTATTTTATGAGCTCGATGACTGACGACGGTTTTATAACTTCCATCCCAGCTAGCGACAAGCCCATCGAGCCAGCCCGGCTCGTAGTAGAGATCATCATCCGCCGTCACGATGAAGCTGTCAGTAAACTCTCTAAGCACCGGCACGATCTTCTTGTAAGAGCGTAGATCCTCACAGAACCTGATGCTTAAGCCATACAGCTCAAGTTCCCAGACCTCATCAGGCAGATCACCTTTTTCCTCTTCAGCGATCCATAGAATCAGAAGGTCAGGGCTGGATCTCTGCAACAATAAGCTGCGCAATGTCAGATGTAGGTTGTCAAAACGTGCCTTGTAAGATGTCAGAGATACCACCAAGTGGCCCGGCAAGCCATGACTGGCGATCATGACGGGCACCTGAATCTGGTCGAGGTGGCTCATGAGCTCTCTAACATTTCCAAACTCATACGCCCTTTTTCCAGGTTTTTTGGAAGAAGCATTTACCAAGCCTTCCTCCTCGAGATATGTCCTGGCGATGTCCTTTCCGACTTCAGCTAGCAGTGCATAGGCCATATCCTTGATCCCCAGAATGGCGTGCGACAGGTAGGCAAGCTTTTTACACTGACCGGCCGTCAGACCCTTCGCACGCTCTTGACTCGGCAAGAAAAGTATATCTGCGCTATGCAGCTCAGAGGCTTGTTGTTTCTCCTTAGCCACCTCGTCAGGAAAGCGGCTTTCATTATGTCCATTGATAAAACAGTGAAAGCGAAATCCATAACGTTTGAGAAGGGCATGGACTCGAGAGAAGTCAGGCTGATTCTCTAGGGTTGGCTGAAAGGCGACATGCACTTGAACAGCCAAGGTGTTCCGTAGCGCCTTAGCGGCATTCCTCAAGATGCTTACGCTATCGTGACGAGCATCCAGTGCTAGCAGGTCGATGTTGGGGAGCCCCTCGATACAGTCGAGAGCCACAGTGGGAATTGCGTGAGCTTCGAGTTCACCCTCATGTCCAAGCGGGCTCAGCGATGTAGGTTCAAGCCCTTCCCCAACATGCAGTGTCGCGGGCTGCCCATCGCCCAGTGCCGTATAGGGGAAGTGTTGAATCTCACCATACTGGGCGAGGTGATCCACCGACTCCAACTTGCCGGCAGGATCGAAGCTCAGCATAGCCACCTGACCACTGCCCAGCAGCTCACGGGCATCAGGCCTGGAGGCCAGAACAGCGCCATTATCCACGGAGAGGATGGGACTCTCGAGCTGCCAATCGAAGCCCTGATTAGAGGGCGCAAGGGTCAGCTTGGTAGGCGCCTCCTCATCGGCAAACTGAGCCGCACCGCTCTTGTTAAAGCTCAGAGCTTCAGGAGCCTTGCCTTCACAATGGCGCTGCCAGATGGCACGCAGTGCCGTGGTCAGATGCTTGGCGAAACGAGGTCCGTCGCAGACAGGCGAATCCAACAGTATGGTGCGAAGAGCAGCGCGGATATACGCCAGGTTTGGTAGGTCATCGGCCAGCTCCTTCGCTCGAGCACGGAAATCCTCCCAGCTATCGGTGACCAACTCGGACAGCCCCGCATTAACCAGGTGGGTAGCGCTATGTCGGCCGGCGAAGGTCGGGCCCGTCTTCGTGACCACCGGCACCCCCATCAACAGCGCTTCGCAGGTCGTCAAGCCCCCGGAGTAGGGCCAGGTATCCAATGCGATGTCGATACGCTGATAGGTCTCCATGAACTCCTGATGCTGGGCGGGCCCTTCCATAAGGAGTCGGTCCTCGTCGACACCAAGTTGGCTGAAGGCTGCAGCGATCTTGTTGCGGAATCTTTCACTCTCGAACTGGATCCCCCGCAGTAGCAGCTTGCTGCCGGTTACTTCCTTAAGCAGCTTCGCCCACTCTTTAAGCAGTGGAGCCGAAAGCTTGGCAGGGTTATTTAGACACCCGAAAGTGATATATCCATTGCCTAGAGCAGGCAGCCCGTTGCAGTCCGGAGTATAATCGGGCACCTGATAGCAGATATAATCGTCCGGCAGTCGGATCAACTTCTCCACGTAGCGCCCGTCTACATCTGCTGGCGTCTCGATGTGGTCGCTCAGCAGATAATCGACGCTATCTAGCCCAGTCGTATTAACGAGACAACCTACCCATTTAACAATAAGCGGAGCAGGCTCTCGAGTCAGAGTACGATAGCGGCTCCCATCCCCCGCACCGTTGAGATCGATCAGGATATCGATTTCATCATCGCGTATCTGCTGATCCAGCTGACTATCACTCAACCCCTCGATAGATTTCCAACGATGTGCCAACACCTGTATTTTTTGGGTCAGAGTATCGATGTACTGATTGGTACTATAGAACACCAATTCGAACTGATCGTAGGGTAGTCTCTGGAGTGCAGGAAGGATCATCTGCCCGACCGGATGCATTCTGAATCCGCCGGACAAGAGACCAATACGCAATCGCTTTCTGGAATCTATAGTCGTCGTGGCTCGACCTTGAGATGACCGTTCTGCGAAGTTATCGTCCCACTCGACAGCCATACGGAATAGCGAATCGGCATCGTATTCGGGATTATAATGCGACGACATCCAGAAATTAGAGTGCACCTTCCCATTTGAAGGATCGAGTTCTATTTCATTATGGTAATGTTTTTCAGCCTCATCATACTCCCCCTCTTTGGTGAAGAGAGAAGCAATATGATTATGAACTCCCACTCTACGAGGATTGACGTCTTGGAGCTTACTCAAGGTGGTCAGCGTTTCGTCATGCTTCTGTAGCTGATCTAGGATCCGAGACCGCCACAGCAAGGCCTCCTCATGGCGTGGGTCCAGTGCGATAGCTTGGTCATTGACCTCCAGGCCTCGACTATTTTGACCGAGCTGATGGTAGGCACGGCTTAGCCACGCCAGCGCCATGCCGTGCTCGGGCATTTCTTGCACCACCCCTTCCAAAACAGTAACGGCTAAAGAGGCCTTTCCCGCCAGTACCTGATATTGAGCGAGTTTTAATCGCTGCCCAGCACTGGGGTGCTCGAGCAGATCGACCGCCTTCTGCATCGCCTCGACCGCCTCCACCAACCTGTCCAGTCGCCCTAGGGCATTGGCATGCAGCTCGTGGACTTGGGGAGATGCCGGAGAACGCTGGACCAAAGCCTCAGCGATCTCCAGCGCACGCGGATAATCCTGCTGCGTGAAAGCGGACTCGAAGCCCCCCAAATCAGCATGCCTGCTCACATCATGCCGTTCATGCAGAACCTTGTGCTTTGAGGGGCGACTCGCCTGTGTCTTGGCCATGAGAGCATCACCTTGCCGGTCGATTTCGAAGGGTATGGGGGTATGCTGTCTACGGTAGCGCCTCTAGGACCACGGCACTCACGCGAATAACCCATAAGACTGGCCACTTTTCCGTTGTTGCCCTGCGCCTCAGTCTCTCCACAACGAAACGAGGCTGGCCCAAAGGGCCAGCCTCGTAACTCAACGGCTCTGCGCCGCGCTGCTGGGAAACGCTTAACCCAGCAGGGAGAGCACGCTCTGCGGCGTCTGGTTGGCCTGCGCCAACATAGAGGTACCGGCCTGCTGGAGGATGTTGGCCTTGGTCATGTTGGACACCTCCTTCGCATAGTCGGCGTCCTCGATGCGCGAGCGCGCCTCGGTCAGGTTGGTGCTATTGCTCTCGAGGTTCTGGACCACGGAGTCGAAGCGGTTGAGGGTAGCACCCAGTGTTGCGCGCTGGTCATCAATCTGCTGCAGCGCGGAGTCTACGGCGGTGATGGCGCTCTGTGCGTTCGTGAATGTGTCAACGGTCAGGGCGTTGACACTCAGGTTAGTAGCGGTCATCGCCACTGTACTAACATCGATCTGGTCAGCAGCGGTAGTATTGGCACCAATCTGCATGCTCAGGGTGGCAGAGTTGCTCAGCAGCTCAGTGCCGTTGAACTTGGTAGACTCGGCGATACGGGTAATTTCTGCAGTACGCTCGTCGATCTCCAACTGGATGGAGGAGCGGTCAGCCGCGGAGTTGGTGTCGTTGGCCGCCTGAACCGACAGTTCGCGGATACGCTGCAGGTTGTCGCTGATCTGGTCCAGGCCGCCTTCCATGGTCTGCACCAGGGAAATGCCGTCATTGGCGTTGCGGCTGGCTTGGCTCATCCCGGTGATCTGGGCGCTCATGCGGTTGGCAATGGCCTGACCGGCGGCGTCGTCGGCGGCGCTGTTGATGCGCATGCCGGAGGAGAGGCGTTCCTGTGCCTTGGCCAGCATGCTCTGTGATTCACGCAGGTTGTTCTGGCCGATCAGGGCGGTGATGTTGGTATTGATCACGGACATGGTGAGTACCTTCCTAGCAGTTGAGGGCTCCAGCGGCGGAGGCCCGCTTCGGGTCTTGGTTGACGGCCCGATGTTGGGCCCTGCCACAACGGCGCCGTTGGCCGTTACTCTCTATAACGGAACGTGGCGAGGAAACTTTAGGGACCGGCAAGCATTTTTTGGTTTTTCGCAGAGAGCTAGAGAATGGGGCGCTCCCGAACCAGCCAGAAGGCCTGGCCAAGGCGGCTGTTGCGCAATATGAATGGCTTCTGCAGGGCAGCAGAAGCCACTAAACGCATCGCCCCGGCCATCGTCACGATGGCCGGGGCGATGCGTGCTCATGGGGGCAGTGTCTTCATGACTTCTGCTGGTTGAGCGCACTCAGCTGCTGGGAGAGATAGGCACTGGTGGAGTTCATCTGCGCGATGAGGCCGTCAAGCTGGCTGAACTGACTCCGATAGCGCTCCAAGGTGCGATTGATGTGTTTCTCGGTTCGATCATAGCGATCCTCGATGCGATCGATCCGGCTCTCGCCGCTGTCGATGGCACGCTCGATCATGCCATCGGTGTCGAGCATGTTGTCGAGGCTGGACGCCAGACGCCCCGCGAAGCCGCCATCCTCGGTAGTACCGGCGAAGAAGCCCTGCAGCCCTTCGGGGTTGTCGGCGATCACCTGATCCAGCTTGTTCTCGTCGAGTTCCAGACGTCCGCTGTCATTCAGGGAGATACCCACCGACGACATGATCTCCAGGTCGCCGCTGCGGATCGGGTTGGTCAGGTCGCGGTTGAGCCGCGACTCGATGGTACGCACCGTGCGATCGCCCACCAGCTCGCCGGCGGTTTCCACATCGCCGGTAGCCTTTGTCATGCGGCCGACAGTCGACTTCATCTCGTTGTAGGCCGAAACGAAATCCTGCACCGCTTCCTTGAGCGACTCGGTATCGGGAGACACCGCCAGGCTGAAGGTCTCGCCGGAGGCTGCGGGCTCCAGCTGCAGCGTCACGCCCTCGATGGCACCTTCCACGGTATTGCTGGCGCTGGTGATGGCGATGCCGTTGATGTCCAGCTCGGCATCACGCCCTGCCTGGAGGGTCGCGGCATCCTCGGCCAGGGAAGCATTGGCGAAAGACATGCTTTCAATACCGGCATCGGCACCACTCTCTTGCGAGCTGAGCACCAGCCGAGAGCTGGTACCATCGTTGATGATGGAAGCATCGACTCCGGCAGTATCATCCGCGTTGATGGCATCGCGGATATCTTCAAGGGAATCCCCTTCCGCTAGACTGATAGGGCCGCTGGTGCTGCCATCGCCGAAAGTGAGCGTCAGGCTATCTCCCCCGGCTCCAACCAGGGCGGCGGTGGGATCACTCACACCCGTGCTGGCCAGGCTGCCGGTGCGGGCGGTCTGGTTCACGGTGATCTCGTAGCTCCCGGGGCTCGCCTGATCGCTGACGGTAGCGGTCATGCCCTCACCCAACACGTTGGCGGTCAGGTTGCTGAAGGTGGATGCGTCGTTGAGCGTATCCACCGCCGCCTGGAACTTCTCCAGACCGGACTGCAGGCGACCGAAGGCCGAGATCCTGGCCTCCTCTTCCGCCTTCTGCTCGACGATCGGAGCGAGCCGCTGCCGCTCTGCCGAACGCAGCTGATCGAGCAAACTGCCGAGATCGAGCCCCGATCCGACGCCAAGCGCTGAAATGCTTGCCATGAAATAGCCCCTTCGTGAGCGATGATGATGGTCTGATCAGGGATATCGGCCACCACAGCACTAACTTTAGCTCTCTCGTCTCGACGCCAGCGGCGCTGCCAACCGTAGGCCAAGTGCGCCGCGCTGCGCGTCATCCGGAAGCAGGTTAGCCTGCCCTTGCTGACGGCACCAAACACGACGACGCCCGCGGCGGTGTGCCGCGGCGGTGTGCCGCGGGCGTCGTGCATCGGGCCAGTGTCTCAAGCTGCGGCGGGTGCTCAGGCCCGCTCGGCCTCACGGTCGGAGTGGTTGGCCGAGCCGCCCAAGCCCGCCGTATAGCGCTGGCTCAGCGTGAAGCCGCTCACCGTCTGGGCGAGGCGGTTGGCCTGCTCCTTGAGCTGCTCGGCGGCGGTGGTGGACTCCTCCACCAGGGCGGCGTTCTGCTGGGTCATGCGATCGAGCTCGCTGACGGCCACGTTGACCTGGCCGATGCCGTCGCTCTGCTCGCCGGTGGCGGCGGTGATCTCGCCCAGCACGTCGGCGACCCGTGTGACGCTCGCCACCAACTCCTGCATGGTCTCGCCGGCGGCTCGCACCTGGCTGGCGCCCTGCTCGGTGCGCTCCGCGGAGGTGTCGATCAGTTCCTTGATCTGCTTGGCGGCGTCGGCCGAGCGGCTGGCCAGCTGGCGCACCTCGTCGGCGACCACCGCGAAGCCGCGTCCGGCCTCGCCGGCCCGGGCGGCCTCCACCGAGGCGTTGAGCGCCAGCAGGTTGGTCTGGAAGGCGATGCCGTCCATCACGCCGACGATCTCGCTGATCTCCCGGGAGGAGTCGGTGATGCCCTGCATGGTGGTCACCACCTGATCGACGGCCTCGCCACCACGCTTGGCCGTGTCGGCGGCCGACTCGGCCAGACCGTTGGCCTGACGGGAGGACTCGGCGGTGTGCTCCACGGTGCTGGTGATCTCCTCCATGGAGGCGGAGGTCTGCTGCAGGCTGGAGGCGGCGTTCTCGGTGCGCCGAGAGAGATCCTGGCCGCCCTGGGCGATCTCGGTGGCCGCCACGTGCACCGATTCGCTGCTGTCGCGAATCGTCAGCATCACCGTCTCCATGCGCGAGACGAAGCGGTTGAAGGCGTTGGCGATCTGCGCCACCTCGTCGCGCCCCTCCTCGGGCAGGCGCCGGGTCAGGTCACCGCTGCCGCTGGCCACGCTCTCCATGGCATCACGCGCCGCCAGCAGCCGGCGGAAGACCACCTTGAGCAGCGTCCCCAGCAGCAGCGCCGCCAGCAGGCCGACCACCGCGAGGGTGATCGCGGAGGCGCTCATCACCCCGCGCAGCCCGGCGGTGGCCTCGTGCTCGTCGAGGACCACGCCCAGTTCCCAGTCACTGCCGGCGATGGGGGTCACGGCGAGACGCTTGTCGGCCCCGTCGACGACCACCGGCTGCCAGGCCTCCTCGGCCCCGCCCAGCGTGGTGATGAAGCCGGGCGTCATCGCCGCGCTCATCCGGGTCAACGGCTCGAGGGTCAGGTCACCATCGGGGTGGGCGATCAGGGTCTCGCCCTGGCTGCTCAGGAAGGCGAAGCTTGCGGGCGTGGGGCGGATCGCGGCGACCTGCGCGATCAGCTTATCGATCACCACGTCGCCGCCGATCACCCCCACCAGCCGGCCATCACGCTCGACCGGGGTGGCGACGGTGACCACCATGCCGCCGGTGTTGGCGTCGACGTAGGGCAGCGAGACGATGGTCTCGTCGCGCTCGGTGGCGGCGAGGTACCAGCCGCGCTGGCGCGGGTCGTAGTCGTCGGGCGGGACCCAGCCGTCGGAGGAGACCAGGGAGCCGTCGGGCCGGCCGAAATAGGCCGACAGGAAACCGCCGGACTCGGCCAGCTGGATCAGCGCCTGGGTCGAGGCCTCGCCCATGACCGGCTCGCGGGCCGCCTCGACCATGCGGGTGCGGGCGGCGATCCACTCCTCGATGGCCTGGGCATTGCCGCGGGCGACGGAGTCGAGCTGCTGGGCGATCTGGCGATCGTTGTGGGATTGAACGGTGAAGTAGCTAGCCGCGCCGTTGGCGATCAGCGCCACGGCGATCACCGCCAGGGTGGCAAGGAGGATGCGCAGTCTCAGGGAAGTCAGCATGATCACTCTCGTGGAGGGGTTATTGTTCACGCCGGCCCCGGGTGCCAGAGCCGGCGTCCTCCGGCTTATCGGCGCTTCCCGCCGAGACTTGAACGAGGCCAGGGGCCTCGACGCCGCGGCGAAAACTACAGAAAAGACTAATAAATTCTGCCACTGGGGATTGGAGGCCGCGCCGCGGGCTGGCAACATGCCTGTCTACGCCTGAACGGCGTCGCCACCTTCGTGAAGACGAGCACAACCCGAGCGGTAACCAGCCTGACCTTCCTCGAGCCCCTGACAGCCGCCCTGCGGCGCCACCTGCTCTCCCTGCGCGGACGCCTGCTGCTGGGCGTCGCGGCGGTGTGGGGGGTGCTGTGCGTGATGCTGCTGGCCTTCGGCTGGCAATCGGGCACCCTGCTGGTCGAGGAGTCCAACCGGGTGCACCTGCGCTACGAGGCCGAGCTGGTGCGCAACGCCATCACGCAGAAGATCGAGCAGCGCCTGGAGGCGCTGGAGCGTCTCGCCGCGCAGTTTCCGCACGCCGCACCCGGCGACCTGGCCAAGCGCGGCCACGAGGAGATGCTCACCCTCTTCGAGGGCCTGGTGCTGGTCGATGACCAGAACACCATCGTCGACAACTGGCCGACCCTGGCCGGGCGCAACGGCCTCGACATCGGCCATCGGGCCTATGCCCGCCACATGCGCCACGTGCAGCGCCCCCACGTCAGCGACCCCTTCGTCGGCATCGTCTCCGGCAAGCCGATCGTCATGATGCTGGTGCCCCGCCGGGACGCCCAGGGCCGCTACACGGGCTTCCTGGGCGGGCTGGTGGAGATCGAGCGCAGCGAGCTGTTCGAGGACTTCAAGCGCCTGCGCCTGGGCGATGCCGGTCACGTGGTGGTGGCCACCGCCTCGGGCCAGCTGCTCTACCATCCTGACCAGCGCGGCGGCCAGCCCGCGCTCACCGCGGCGCTCAACGATCCCGGTCTCGACCTCGCCCTGCTCGGCTGGGAGGGCGAAGCGCTCGGCGAGGCCGGCCAGGACGGCGAGGCCCTCAAGGCCTATCGACAGATCTGGCCCGCCGACTGGGTGGTCGGCGTCTACCTGCCCCTCGACCAGATCTACAGCCCTCTGGCCAACGTGATGCGGAGCATCACGCACCGGGCCTGGTGGGCCCTGGGCCTGCTGCTGCCACTGATGGGCGCGCTGATCTGGCTCTCCCTGCGCCCGCTGACCCGCCTGGCCCAGCAGATCCGCGAGCTGAGCCTGGGACGCCGTCGCCGGCTTGAGATCCCCACCCAGATGACGGAGCTGCGCCGCGTCATCGATGTCTTCAACGAGCTGGAACAGCAGCGGCTGCAGACCCTCGAGGACCGGCAGCAGCGCGAGGCCTTCCTGAGAGGCATCCTCGCCGCCTCGCCCCAGGGCATGTTCGTCACCGACACCCGCGGCCGGCTGACCTTCGTCAACCAGGCCCTGAGGGCGATGCTGGGCCTCACCCCGCCGATCCGGCTGGCCACCTGGGCCAGGCGCCTTCACGAGCAGGATCGCGCCCCGGTGCTGGAGGCCTGGCGGGCGAGCCTGCGCGAGCATCATGACCTTGAGCGCCAGTTCCGCTACGTCGCCGAGAGCGGCGAGATGCGGTGGCTCGACGTGCATACCAAGGCGATCCACCTGGACGGCGAATTCATCGGCCTGGTCGGGGCCGTACGCGACATCACCCAGCGCCAGCACGAGGACGCGCTGCGCCGCTGGGAGGCGGAGCACGACCCGCTGACCGGCCTGCTCAACCGCCGCGGCTTCGAACGCCGCCTGGAGGAGGCCTTCGCCGCCTGGGAGAAGGCCGACACCCCCTCGGCGCTGCTGCTCTTCGACCTGGACCACTTCAAGACCATCAACGACGAGGGCGGCCACGCCCTGGGCGACAGCATGCTGCGCCAGGTGGCCGCCGCGATGGGAGCCGTGACCCGCAGCAGCGACCACGCCGCCCGCCAGGGCGGCGACGAGTTCGCCCTGCTGCTGCCGGGCTGCGAGTGGCCCCGCGCCATGCGCATCGCCGAGGCGCTGCGGGCACGCATCGCGACCCAGGGCCTCGAACAGCACGGCCGGGTCTGGCGAGTCACCGTCAGCATCGGCGTGAGCACCTTCCAGCGGGGCGACGAGAGCGTGGACGACGCGGTGCGGCGTGCCGACGCCGCGAGCTACCGCGCCAAGGCGCAGGGACGCGATGCCGTGATCAGCGACTGACCCGGTCCCCGCGCCGCTCGACGAAGAGGCTGTTGCCCGCCAGGCGCTTGGCCTGCCCCTTGAGCTCGGCCAGGGCGTTGGCGATCTCCATCGCGGTCAGCCCTGACCCCTGCGGCACCGGGTAGTAGGCCATCGAGAGCGTCATCAGCGGCACGGCCTCCTCGGGCCGGTCGCGACCGGAGAGCCCACCGGCCCGGCGATCCACCTCGTCATAGAAGGTCGGAATGAAGTGCGCGAAGCGCTCGAGGATCGCCTCGCAGCTCACCCGGGCATCCTCGGGGTCGAGCACCAGCATGAAGTCGTCGCCGCCCACGTGGCCGACGAAGCCCGCCTCGCCGACCACCTCCTGCAGCAGCCGCCCCAGCGCCAGGATCACCTGGTCCCCCTGGGCATAGCCGTAGGCGTCGTTGTAGGCCTTGAAGCGGTCCAGGTCGGCATAGACTGCGACGAAGGGCCCGCCGCCGGCCAGCCGCGCCGCCAGGGTGTCGTTGATCGCCTCGTTGCCGGGCAGTCCGGTGAGCGGGTTGGCCTGGCGGGCGCTGCGCACCTGCAGGGCGGTGATCTCGCGCAGCAGGTCGATCACCTGGCCGAGCCCGCGATAGCGCCCGTCGGCATCGACGATGACGAAGTCGTCCTGCCCGCCCTGGGTCGAGCCGGTGATGTGGCGGCTGAGTGCCTCCAGCGGCATCGACTCCTCGGCAACCCGCAACCGCCGGTCCATCACCGCATCGATGGGCCGGCGGGCGTGCAGGGAGTGACTGAAGGGGTTGGTGAAGAGCGACAGGAAGGCATGCTGGCGCACCACGCCCACCGGGCGCTGCTCGGCGTCCAGCACCGCCAGGCAGCGCAGTTCGGGATCGCTGCGAAAGCGTGCCACCACCTCCGGCACCGGCGTGCCCTGGGCCACCGGCGCCAGGTGGCGGCAGAGCATGGCGGCGCTGCCGCCGACGCCGCCCGACACCGCCGCCGGCCTCGGCGCGGGCTGCTCGAGCCGTCGCGGCGGCTCCCGAGAGGGTCGCGCGAAGTGATAGCCCTGCATCAGCCCGCAGTTCATGCCCCACAGGCAGCGCTGCTCGCCGGCGGTCTCGATGCCCTCGGCGATCACCCGGCAGCCCAGGCTGCGCGACACCTCGAGCAGCGAGTGCAAGAACTGCCCCTTGCCGGGGTCGCGGTCGACCTCCTGGACGAAGTGGCGATCCACCTTGACGAAGTCGGGGCGCAGCTCGGCCCAGTGGCGCAGGCTGGAGTAGCCGGCCCCCAGATCGTCCAGGGCGACCTGGAAGCCCATGCGCCGGTAGTGATCCACGGCCTGGCGCATCAGCGCGTAGTCGTGGATCGGCAGGTGCTCGGTGAGCTCGATCACCACCCGCTCCGGCGACAGCCCGACGCCGGCGAGGAAGGCGCGGGTCAGCCCCTCGCGAAAGTCCTCCTCGAGCAGCGAGGTCGGCATGACGTTGAGGAACAGCCGCCCCGGGAGGTCCTGGGCGGCGAAGGCCTCGATGGCCAGGCGCCGGCAGAGCAGGTCGAGCTCCACCAGGCGTCCCGTCAGCCGCGCCGTGTCGAACAGCGTCACCGGCGAGCGCAGCGGCGAGTCCGACGGCCCACGCGACAGCGCCTCGTAGCCGAAGATCCCCTGGCAGCCGGCATCGACGATCGGCTGGAAGAGCGGAGTGATGGCGCCCTCGCGCAGGATGCGGTCGAGCTCCCGGGCCTCGCGATCGATCATCGCCTCAGCGGCGCTGCCCGGAGTCGCGGCGCTGTCGTGCATGGCGGGCTCGTCCATCAGGCGGGCTGCGCCATCGGGCTCTGGACGGTGCGCGTCTCGGTATCGTCGAGCGTCGGCGCGGTATCCGAGGCGGCCTCGTCGTCCGGCGCGCTCACCATCGGCAGGCAGAAACGTGCGGTGAAGGCCCGCATCCGCTCGGCCTCCTCCTCGAGGGCCAGCGCGGTGCGCCGCGCCTCGGCCACCCGCTCGGTATTGCGCTGGGTGACGATGCCCATCTGGTGCATCGCCTGGTTGATCTGGTCGAGCCCGCGGTGCTGCTCGGTGGCGGCGTGGTCGATCGAGCCGATGCGCTCGCTGAGGCCGCGGATGGCGGTGACGATGGCCGCCATCTCCTCGCTGGCCCGGCGCGACAGCTCGTCGCCCCTTGCGACGCTGGCCCGGGAGGCCTCGGTGAGCCCGCGAATCTCGCTGGCCGAGCGGGCGCTGCGCGAGGCGAGCTGACGCACCTCGTCGGCCACCACCGCGAAGCCGCGACCGTGCTCGCCCGCCCGGGCGGCCTCCACCGAGGCGTTGAGCGCCAGCAGGTTGGTCTGGAAGGCGATGTCATCGATCAGGCCGACGATCTCGCCGATGCGGGTCGAGCGCTCGCGGATCTCGCCCATGGTCTCGATGAAGGCGCTCATCCCCTCGCTGCCGCGGTGGGCGCGTTCGGTGGCGTGGTCGGCCAGCTCGTTGGCCTCGCGCACATGGCCCGCGGTATCGGCGACCGAGGCGGTCATCTCGTCCAGGCTGGCGGCGGTCTGCTCCAGCGACGCCGCCTGCTGCTCGGTGCGTGCCGAGAGCTCCTGGTTGCCCTCGTTGAGGCGCGCCGCCGTCTCCAGTACCGCACCGCCGCCGTCGCGGATGCGCTCGACGGTCTCCGCCAGGGCCCGGCGCATGCCGCCGAGCTCGGCATAGAGCTGGCCGATCTCGTTGCTGCCCCGGGCCTCCACGGGGGTCGAGAGGTCGCCGTCGGCGATGCGCCGGAAGTGTCCGGTGATGCGCGACAGCGGGCGGATGACGTTGGCGCGCACGCCCCAGACCACTCCCAGCACCAGCGCCAGCGCCCCCGCCAGGGCGGCGACCAGGGCCAGGTTGAGCCAGCTCGCCATGGCGTCGAAGCGCTCGGCCTGAGCGTCACCGCGGGCGGCCGACGCATCGAAGAAGGCCTCGGCACCGTCCATGAAGGCCTGGCTCATCTGGGCCAGCCGCGCCTTGCCGGAGTCGTAGCCGCCCAGATCCTCCTCCTCCAGCAGCATCAGCTGCAGCGAGAGCCCCGTACCGAGCAGCGAGTGGAAGCGCTCGGCCAGCGCCTCGACGTCATCGTCGCCGGCCGCGGCCTGGAAGCGCTCGAAGGCCGCCCTGGCCGCGTCCATGTCGGCCCGGGCCTGATCGATGACCGGCCCGGGCCGGTCGAAGGAGGGCACCCTCAGCAGGTGGGCGGCGCGCTCCATGGCGACCTGGGCCCTGAGGGTTGCGATATAGGCCTGGTGGAGCGCCCGGGACTGCTGCCCCTGGACCTCGCGCAGGTCGGCGAAGGCGGTGCGGCCGTGGTGGTTGGCGTAGAGGCCGAGCGCCCCGGTGCCAAGGATGATCGCGCCGAAGGCGATCAGCACCAGGCTCCAGCTGAGCCGGATGGTCAGTCGATCGAGCAGTCGCATCGGAAGTCCTGTCGCTGGGGGTCGGGCGGCCGGCGGGCGGCCTGGCACGGGTTATATCAGCGATTTATGACATTCCGATGGCATGGCCACCGCGGCTGCGCGCCCCTCAGGACGAGGTGCCGGCGCGCAGCAGGTAGCGCTCGGCGAAGGTGGTGGCCTCGACCGGGCGGCCGGTGAGGTAGCCCTGGATCAGGTTGACGTGATAGCGGGAGAGCGCCTGCAGCTGCGCCTCGGTCTCCACGCCCTCGGCCACCACGCGCAGGCCGAGCTCCTTGGCAAGGCCCGTCACCGCGGCGACGATGGCCGAGCTGCCGCGGCTCTCGCCGAGCTTCTGGATGAAGCTGCGGTCGATCTTGAGCGTCGTCACCGGCAGCTCCTGCAGGTAGCTCAGCGACGAGTAGCCGGTGCCGAAGTCGTCGATGGCGATGCGACACCCCAGTTCGCGCAGGCCCGTCAGGGTGTGGATCGCCTCCTGTTGCTTGTCGAGCAGGATGCTCTCGGTGAGCTCGACCCCGAGCTGCCCCGGCGGCAGCGCATAGGTGGCATAGAGGCCACGCATCTGGGCGACCAGGTCGCTCTGCCAGAACTGGCGCGCCGACAGGTTCACGGCGACCCGCGGCGGCGCGAGACCGGCGGCCAGCCAGTCGCGCAGCTGGGCGGCGACCAGGTGCATCAGCCGCTCGCCCAGCGGCAGGATCAGCCCCGAGCGCTCGGCCAGGGGAATGAAGTCGCCGGGGGAGACGTGGCCAAGCGTCGGATGGTGCCAGCGCAGCAGGGCCTCGGCGCCCTGCACCTCGCCGCTGTCCCGGTCGATGAGCGGCTGATAGTGCACCCCCAGCCCCTCCCCGGTCTCGGCGGTATTGCGCAGCGCGGTCTCGAGCTCCAGGCGCCCGCGATCCTCGCGATGCATCTCGGCGCGAAACAGCCGGTAGGTGTTGCGGCCCTCCTGCTTGGCGCGATACATGGCGGAATCGGCCTGGCGCACCAGCGTCTCGACCCGGTCACCGTCGTCCGGATAGAGGCTGATGCCCAGGCTGCAGCCGACGCGGAAGACCTGCCCTCCGATCTCGAAGGGGGAGCTCACCGACTCGACGAGGCGGCGCGCCACCCGGGTGACCTCTTCCACCTCCTCGACCTCGTTGAGCAGCACGATGAACTCGTCGCCGCCCTGGCGGGCCAGGGTGTCGTCCTCGCGCAACTGGCCGCGCAGCCGCTGGGAGACCTTGAGCAGCAGCTCGTCGCCCACGGCGTGGCCCAGGGCGTCATTGACCTGCTTGAAATGGTCGAGATCGAGGAAGATCACCGCCAGCCGCTGGCGATGACGACGCGCATGGCGGATCGCCAGCTCCAGGCGGTCCTCCAGCAGGCGTCGGTTGGGCATCCGGGTCAGGGGGTCATAGTAGGCCAGGCGACGCACCTGCTCCTCGTTCTCACGGATATTGGTGATATCGCTGAAGAGCGCCGCATAGTTGCTGATCTCGCCCTGGTCGTCACGAATGGCGGTGATGGTCAGCAGCTCCAGGTAGAGCTGGCCGTTCTTGCGGCGGTTCCAGACCTCGCCGCGCCAGTAGCCGTGTTCCTGCAGGGCCTGCCACATGCGCTGGTAGAAATCGGGCCCGTGACGGCCCGAGGAGAGCATCGCCGGCGTGCGCCCCGTGGCCTCCTCGAGGCTGTAGCCGGTCAGGTGCGTGAAGGCCGGATTGACGAACTCGATGCGGGTCCGGGCATCGGTGATGATGATGCCCTCCAGGGAGGAGTCGATCACCCGCTCCGCCAGCTGCAGGTTGCGCCGCGACTGGGCCAGGGCCTGGTCGCGCTGCTCCAGGGCCTCGCGCAGGTCCTCCAGGTAGAGGTGCTCGGCACCGGCCAGCAGCTCCTGGAACCCCAGCAGGCCGACGACCTCCCCCGCGCCGTCGAGCACGCCCAGGTGACGCACCCGCCGGTCGATCAGCAGGTCCCGAGCGTGGATCAGCGCCTCATCGACGCCCACCGTCAGCAGCGGCCGGCTGGCCAGCTCCCCGGCGGCGGTGGCGCCGGGGTGGCGGGCCACGAAGCGCACCAGGTCGCGCTCGGTGAGAATGCCGAGCTCGCCGTCACGGCAGGTCACCACGGCGGCGTCGCAGCCGCTGCGGCGCATGCGCTGCGCGGCCTCGCCCAGCGACAGCTCGCCCGACAGCAGCAGGGGTCGCTTGCGCATCGCACCGCCCACCTCGCGCAGGCGCAGGTAGGGCTCCAGGCCCTGGTTGAGGGCCATGTCGGTCTGGGAGAGCAGGCCCAGGGGGCCACCGTCGTCGTCCACCACCAGCAGGTGGCGACGCTGCCCGGTGCTGAAGCGCAGGGCGGCCTCCCCGACCGGCGTGCTCCGGTGGATCGTCACCACCGGGTGGCTCATCACCGCCTCGATGGGCCGCTCGACCTGCTCGGGGTGAGCGAAGTCGACGAACAGGCTGTCGTGTTCGGTCCAGATGCCGACCGGCTGGCCAGCGCGCACCACCAGCATGGCACTGAAGCGACGCTCGGCCATGCGGGCCGCGGCCTCGCACAGCGGCGTCTCCGGCGCGCAGGTCAGCAGGCCGGTGTTCATGATCCGCTCGACGGGAAGCTCTTGCGTCATGGGATCTCGTTCCAGGAGGCGGCGCGCCGTGAGGCAGCGCGGCCTGATATTAAAAAAAAGCGATAAAACTTACCCAGCACGACCGGGAAAGTAAACGCCGCAGCGGCCGAGCACGCGATTAAAGTCGCGGCGCCCCCTGGTCGATAGGAACAGTAGTGCGTCATGGCCGGTCGGCAGGCATGACGCCGACATCATCAGGTGATGACTTTCGAACAAGACCACAAGAGTAGCCACTCATGACCTCCCCCCTTTCCGAGCTCACTGCCTCAGCCCAGGGCGCGCCCACCTCACTGACGGCCCGCCAACGACTGGAGAGCCTGCTGGGCAACCTGCCCTCCCAGGGGGGCACGGTGACCCGGGGCGGGACAGGTGGTGCGCAGGTCATCGGCCGAGACGCGCTGGTCGCACCGATCCAGCGCATCAACGAGGTGATGCGCCCCTACGGCGTGGAGTTCGAGCTGAGCGAGGCGACGTCGCGGCTCGTCACGCGCATCGTCGATCGCGAGAGCGGCGAGCTGATCCGCCAGATTCCGTCGGAGGAGGTGCTGCGGATCGCCGAGCGCCTCGACGAGCTGCAGGGACGACTGATCCGCCTGGAGGCGTGATCAGATCTGCATGTTCATGATGTCCTTGTAGGCCGTGACCAGGCGGTTGCGCACCTGGATGCCCATCTCGGTCGCCACGCTCGCCTTCTGCATGTCGACCATCACATCGTTGAGTTCCACCCCCGGGGTGCCGGCCTGGAAGGCCTCGGCCTTGGCACCGGCCTCGAGCTTGAGCTCGTTGATGCGGTGGATGGCCGACTGCAGCTCGCCGGTGAAGCCGCCGCCCCCCACCTGGGTGTCGACGCGCTGGCCGCTGGCCGGCTGCGCCGCGGCCTGGCTGGACAACGACTGCATCTGGGAGAGGATCGACTCGATCGCGGGCGCGCTCATCACAACCACCTTGGCCTGTAGGTCACGGAAATGGGACAGGCAGGCTATCAGCCCCTGTCCCGCGGCCAAGCCGCCAATTGCCTCATAAAAACGGGGCTTTTCTGGCCTTTAGGGTGACAGCCGGGGCGGATAATGACCGCCATCAGAGTTCCGCCCACTCCAGGGGCGGCCAACCGCGATGGACGGACAGCACTCGATGTCTTCTTCCTTGATGAATTTCGCTCACGCCTCCCGCCACCCCGGGAGGCCCGCATGAGCAGTGGCGCCTCCGCCACCAGCAGCCCGTCCGGCCAGGGCGCGGCAGGCTTCTCACGCCTGAAGGATCAGCTGCGCGGCAACCCGATGGTGTTCCTGCTGATCGCGGGCGCCGCGGCGATCGCGGTCGTGATCGCGCTGTTGATGTGGGCCCGCAGCCCCGACTACCGCGTGCTCTACAGCAACCTCAGCCAGGCGGACGGCGGCAGCATCATCGGCGAGCTGGATGCCCGTGGCGTGCCCTACCGCTTCAGCCAGGGGGGCCAGGCGCTGCTGGTGCCCGCCGACCGGGTGCACACCCTGCGCCTGCAGCTGGCCGAGCAGGGGCTGCCCAAGGGCGGCAACGTCGGCTTCGAGCTGATGGAGAACCAGGCCTTCGGCATCAGCCAGTTCGCCGAGCAGATCAACTACCAGCGCGGCCTGGAGGGCGAGCTGTCGCGCTCCATGGAGTCGCTGGGGCCGGTCAATCGCGCCCGGGTGCACCTGGCCCTGGCCAAGGACTCGGTGTTCGTGCGCGACCGCGAGCCGGCCAAGGCCTCGGTGGTGCTGACCCTGCACCCCGGCCGCGTGCTCGGCGAGGGGCAGGTCAACTCCATCGTGCACATGGTCTCGAGCAGCGTGCCGGACCTGGCCGCGGAGGCGGTGACCGTGGTCGACCAGGACGGCCGCCTGCTGACCGCCCCCGAGCGCAACGGCCTGGGGCTGGACGGCACCCAGCTGGACTACGTCGCCGAGGTGGAGCGCTCCTACCAGCGGCGCATCGAGTCGATCCTGGCGCCGATCCTCGGCAGCGAGAACGTCAAGGCCCAGGTCACCGCCCAGGTGGACTTCTCCCGCCGCGAGGAGACCTCGGAGCGCTACGGTCCCAACCAGCCGCCCAACGAGGCCGCCGTGCGCAGCCGCCAGAGCAGCGTCAACTACAGCGGCAGCGACGACCTGGCCGGCGGCATCCCCGGCGCCCTGAGCAACACGCCCCCCGGCATCGCCCCCTCCCCGGTGGAGAACCCGCCCGAGGGCGACGAGGGCGCCGAGGACGAGCAGGCCGGCGAGGAGACCCTGGCAGCGACCCGCAACCTCAACCGCGACGACGTCATCAACTACGAGGTCGATCGCCAGATCTCCCACGTCCAGCATCGCCGCGGCCAGGTGGAGCGGCTGTCGGCCGCCGTCGTCGTCAACTATCGCGAGACCCCGAACGAAGAGGGCGTGATGCAGCCCACCGCGCTCAGCGAGGCCGAGATCGAGCAGATCGAGCGCCTGGTCCGCCAGGCGATGGGCTTCTCCCTGGCGCGCGGCGACGAGATCGCCGTGGTCAACAGCCCCTTCACGCAGTCGGGCCCGGAGATCGAGCCCCTCGCCTGGTGGCAGCAGCCCGACCTCCAGCGCCTGGCCGCGACCCTGGGCCGCTACCTGCTGGTGGGCCTGGCGATCCTGCTGCTCTACCTGCTGATCCTGCGCCCGCTGGTCAAGCGCGCCAGCCAGGCGCCGCAGCCGGCCGTCGCGCCGCCCTCCTCCACCTTCCAGGCCCGGGTCGGCGAGGGCGACGAGGAGCGCGCCCCGGCCGACGACAAGGAAGACGACTCCACCTATGAGAAGCCGCGACGCACGCGCAAGGCCTCGGCCTACGAGGACAACCTCAGGGACCTTCGCGAGATGGCCGACGAGGACCCGCGCATGGTGGCGATGATCGTTCGCGGCTGGATGAACAAGCATGAGTAAACTTCAGGAAATGAGCGGCGCGCGTCGCAGCGCGATCCTGCTGCTGGCCCTGGAGGAGGACAGTGCGGCGGAGGTCTTCAAGTACCTCTCCCCCTCCGAGATCCAGCAGATCAGCATGGAGATGGCGCGCCTGGACCAGGTCTCCCACGACGAGATGCGCCAGGTGCTGCAGGCCTTCCACGACGAGACCGAGGAGTTCATCGCCCTCAACCTCAACTCCAGCGAGCACATCCGCTCGGTGCTGACCAAGGCGCTCGGCAGCGACCGCGCCTCCAGCCTGATCGAGGACGTGCTGGAGACCAGCGGCTCGGGTTCCGGCATCGACGCCCTGAACCTGATGGAAGCCTCGATGGTCGCCGAGCTGATCCGCGACGAGCACCCGCAGATCATCGCCACCGTGCTGATCCACCTGGAACGTCACCAGGCGGCGGACGTGATGGCACTGTTCGACGACAAGCTGCGCAACGACGTGGTGCTGCGCATCGCGACCTTCAGCGGCGTGCAGCCCGCCGCCCTGCAGGAGCTCACCGAGGTGCTGACCAACATGCTCGACGGTCAGAACCTCAAGCGCAGCAAGATGGGCGGCGTCCGCACCGCGGCCGAGATCCTCAACCTGATGAACTCCAACCAGGAAGAGGCCGCCATCGAGACGGTGCGCTCCCACAGCGAGGACCTGGCCCAGAAGATCATCGACGAGATGTTCCTGTTCGAGAACCTCATCGACCTGGACGACCGCAGCATCCAGATGATCCTCAAGGAGATCGACACCAACTCGCTGGTGGTGGCCCTCAAGGGCGCGCCGGAGACGCTCATGGACAAGTTCATGCGCAACATGTCCCAGCGCGCCGCCGACCTCATGCGCGAGGACATGGAGGCCCGCGGCCCGATCCGCGTCTCCCAGGTGGAGACCGAGCAGAAGGCCATCCTGCAGGTGGTGCGTCGCCTGGCCGACGGCGGCGAGATCGTGCTGAGCGGCGGAGACGACACCTATGTCTGATCCCGACGCCTCCCGCCGGGACGACGCGCCCTCGCCCTGGCGCCGCTGGCAGATGGGCGAGCTCAAGGCGCCGCCGCGTCAGGAATCGAGCGAGCCGGAGAGCGCCCAGGAATCGCAGCGCTCCGCCGAACGGCGCGAGGCCGTGCGCCGCCAGGCCGAACTCGAGGCGCTGCGCGAGCGGGTGCGCCGCGAGGCCCACGAGGAGGGCCTCGCGGCCGGTCGCGAACAGGGCCGCGCCGAGGGGCTGGCCCAAGGGCTCGAGGAGGGGCGCCGGCAGGCGCAGGAGGAGCTGGACGCGCGCCTCGCCGAGACGCTCACCCCGCTCGCCAAGCTCGCCGGCGCCTTCGGCGAGGCCCTGGAGACCCTCGACGAGACCGTCGCCGAGGACCTGGTCGACCTGGCGCTCACCACCGGGCACCAGCTCGCCGGCGAGGCCCTCAAGGCACGGCCCCGCCAGGTGCTGGAGATCGTCCGCGCGCTGCTGCACACCGAACCACCGCTGGTCGGCCAGCAGCGCCTCTGGCTGCACCCCCTCGACCACAAGCTGGTGCAGACGCACCTGGGCGACGAGCTCTCGGCCGCCGGCTGGACGCTGCAGCCCGACGACCAGCTGAGCCGCGGCGGCTGCCGGGTCACCAGCGCCAACGGCGAGCTCGACGCCACCTGGGAGAGCCGCTGGCAAGCCGTGAAGGCCCAGGTTCGCCATCGCCGCCCGACCGCACAACGCCCGCGAGGAGACGACTGCCAGTGACCGAGTCGCTGTCCGCCAACGCCCACCAGGCCCACTGGCAGCGCGCCCTGCGCGGCGTGCGCGCCCGGGTGGCGCCGCTGCCGCCCTGCCGCACCAGCGGCCGGGTGGTGCGGGCCACCGGCCTGGTGATCGAGGTGGTCGGCCTGCAGGTGGCGCTGGGCAACGCCTGTCGCATCGAGTTGCCGGCCGGGCAAGGCGAGCCGCGCCGCTACGCCGAGGCCGAGGTGGTGGGCTTCTCCGGCGAGCGGCTCTACCTGATGCCGCTGGCCGAGATCACCGGCCTGATGCCCGGCGCCCGGGTCTTCGCGCTCTCCGACGGGCCGCACGACAGCGCGCGGCGCTTCCCCCTCGGCGAGTCGCTGCTGGGGCGCGTGGTCGACGGCAACGGCGTCCCCCTGGATGGCCTGGCGCCGCTTTCCGAGGCGCCCCGCGCCCCGCTCTCCACGCCGCCGCTGAACCCGCTGGCCCGCGCGCCCATCGAGGAGCAGATCGACGTCGGGATCCGCGCCATCAACGCCCTGCTCAGCGTCGGCCGCGGCCAGCGCATGGGGCTCTTCGCCGGCTCCGGGGTCGGCAAGTCGGTGCTGCTCGGCATGATGGCACGCTACACCCGCGCCGACGTGATCGTGGTCGGCCTGATCGGCGAGCGGGGCCGCGAGGTGCAGGACTTCATCGACAACATCCTCGGTGAGGAGGGCCTGCGCCGCGCCGTGGTGGTGGCGGCTCCCGCCGACACCTCGCCGCTGCAGCGCCTGCAGGGCGCCTCCTACGCCACGCGACTGGCTGAGGGCTTCCGCGACCAGGGGCGCAACGTGCTGCTGATCATGGACTCCCTGACCCGCTACGCCATGGCCCAGCGCGAGATCGCCCTGGCCGTGGGCGAGCCGCCGGCGACCAAGGGCTACCCGCCCTCGGTCTTCGCCAAGCTGCCGAGCCTGGTCGAGCGCGCCGGTAACGCCGCGCGCGGCGGCGGCTCGATCACCGCCTTCTACACCGTGCTCACCGAGGGCGACGACCAGCAGGACCCCATCGCCGATTCGGCCCGCGCCATCCTCGACGGCCACATCGTGCTGTCGCGCACCCTGGCGGAGGCGGGCCACTACCCGGCGATCGACATCGAGGCCTCCATCAGCCGGGTGATGACCGCCGTCGTCGACCCGCAGCAGCAGCGCCAGGCCCAGCAGTTCAAGGGGCTCTTCTCCCGCTACCAGCGCAACCGCGACCTGATCAGCGTCGGCGCCTACCACCCAGGCAACGACCCGCAGCTCGACGAGGCGGTGCGGCGCTATCCCCAGCTCGAGGGTTTCCTGCAGCAGCACATCGAGGAGAGCAGCAGCATGGACGACGCCGGCCAGGCCCTGGCCGGCGTCCTCGGAGGAGAGCCATGAGCCGTGATCGCACCTCGCTCGACACCCTCGTCGAGCTCGCCCGGGAGGCCCGGGACCAGGCCGGCCAGACACTGGCCGGCGAGCAGCGCACCGCCAGCCAGGTCGTCCAGCAACTCGACTCGCTGCACCGCTATCGCCAGGAGTATGCCGACAAGCTGAACGCGGCGATGCGCGACGGCATCGACCCGGCCACCATGCGCAACTACCAGCAGTTCCTCGCCTCCCTGGACGACGCCCTGGTACGCGCCCGCCAGGCCCTGGCCGCCCAGCAGCAGCGGGTCGAGCGCACCCGCCAGCACTGGCAACAGCAGCAGCAGCGCCTCTCCTCCTACGACACCCTGGCCGAGCGCCGGGAGGCGGTCAGGCGCCGCGACGAACAACGCCGGGAACAGCACGTCAGTGATGACCTGGTCAACAACCGACTGGTCCGCCAGCGCTCGTCCCACTTCGAGCACTGAGCCGACAAGGAGACTGTCGATGGATATCCAGCTGCTCATCAACGCCCCCGGCAAGGCCGGCGGGAGCCGCCCCGGCGCCGGGGCATCCCCGGCGCCGGACGACGAGTTCGCCCGCCACCTGGCCGGCGCGAGCCAGGCCCAGGGGAACGGTGCCGGCAAGGCCGACATACCGACATCCCAGGCGTCGACCGGGCAGGCCGGCGCCTCGCTCACGCCGCCGGCGACCCAAGGCCGGGGCGAGACGCCCGCCGATGCCGCCACCGGCGACGAGGCCCTCAACGCCCTGACGCTCGGCGCGACGGGCCCGGCCGGAGACGCCGCTGGAGCCCTCGCGCTGGCCCCGCTGGTCGACGCCGAGATCGGGGCGGAGGTTGGCGTCGAGGCCGGCCGGGGCAGCGGGACGCGCCTCTCGGCCGAAGAGATCGAGGCCGCCCTTCGGTCGCTCGAGCAGGGTGAGCCGCGGCCCGGCACCGACGACCAGAACAGCGGCGTCTGGGACGCGCTGCGGAAGCGACTCGCGTTGATCGAGCAGGCCGGTCGCCCCGAGGCAGACGACGCCCTCGCGCTGCTGCCCCTGAGCGCCGCAGGCACCCCGGCCGGCGCTCAGGGGCCGGGCACGGCGAATCCCGCCGCCCCGGCACCCGGCGGGGCCGGCCAAGCCGTCCGCATCAACCCGCTGCTCGAGGCGATCGCCGCCGAGCGCCGCGCCTCCGCCACGCCGTCACCGTCGAGCGCGACAGCGCTCTCCACCGCGGCCGAGCGCCTCACGGCTCAGGGCAGCGGCCAGGCCACCGCGGCGAGCGAGGAGACCCTGCGCCTTGCGGCCGCCGGCGATGCCCTGCTGGCCCAGCGAGGCGAGACGTCACGGGCGGCCGGCGGCCTGGAGCTAGCCGGCCAGGGCGCGGCGAATGCGGTGACCGGCGCCATGATCGGCGCGGCGGGCGGCGGCACGGCCGGGGCGTTGGCCGGCAGCGCCGCGACGCCGGCCCAGGCCAGCCTGCCGGCGCCGGTGGCAAGCCCCGCCTGGTCCCAGCAGCTGGGCCAGCAGCTGGTGCGCCTGAGCCAGCACGGCGGCGAGCAGCGCGTTGAGCTCAAGCTCCACCCGGCGGAGCTCGGCCCGCTGTCGGTCTCGCTGAAGATGAGCGACCACGGCGCCCAGGCGCAGTTCATCTCCGCCCACGCCCAGGTGCGCCAGGCGCTGGAGCAGGCGATCCCGCAGCTGCGCGAGGCGCTGGCCGAGCAGGGCATCAGCCTGGGCGAGACCTCGGTGGGCGAGCAGCGCCAGGGCGGCAGCGAGGGCGACGGCGCCCCCGGCCGGCCCGGCGAGCGGCAGGCCTCGCCGGGGAGCGACGCCGCCGAGGAGGGGACGACCGTCGCCCTCGAGGAGCGCGGGGTCCGGGAACGCGCCCTGGACGGGCGCGTCGACCTCTACGCCTGAGCGGCGCCCGGGCCGGGCGCCAAACGCGCAAGATAGGCGCAATCAACGAGCCTGTTCGGATCATCATGATCCCTTCACGACCCGCATACTGCGGCGTCAGCGTCGGCAACCTACTGCAACCTAGGAATGAGAATGGCGAAATCCAGCGGCGGCTCCCGCAAGCTCCTGTGGACGATGATGGTGCTGCTGATCCTGTCGAGCTCGGCGGCGGCGGTGGCCCTCTACATGGTGCTCAGCCAGCCCGACGGCGAGGCGCGCTCGGCGGTCAACGTCGAGGCGGAGCCCGAACCGCCGGCGCCGATCTTCCTGCCGATCAAGCCCTTCACCGTCAACCTGGCCGACGACGAGTACGGAGCGCGCCTGCTCTACACCGGCCTGTCGCTGAAGCTCGGCGATGAGCGCAGCCAGGGCGTGCTCGAGCAGCACATGCCCCAGGTGCGCAGCCGCCTGCTGATGCTGTTCTCCGGCAAGCAGGCCAGCGACCTGACCTCACCGGGCGGCAAGCAGCGCCTGGCCGAGCAGGTGATCGCCGCCCTCGAGGCGCCTATGTCGGACAACCAGCCGGAGCTGGCCATCGACGACGTGCTCTTCACCGAGTTCATCGTTCAATAGGCCGAGGGTAGCCAACACACATGTCCCAAGACGACCTGCTGTCCCAGGATGAGATCGACGCCCTGCTCAAGGGCGTCAGCGGTGACGACGAGCCGGAGACCAACAGCGGCGGCACGTCTCGCGTGCGCCCCTATGACCCGGCCTCCCAGCACCGCATCATCCGCGAGCGCCTGCATGCCCTGGACATCATCAACGAGCGCTTCGCGCGGCACTTCCGCATGGGGCTGTTCAACCTGATCCGCCGCAGCGCCGACATCACCGTGGACTCGGTCCGCTACCAGAGCTACAGCGAGTTCTCCCGCAACGTGCCGGTGCCGACCAACATCAACATGATCGCCATGAAGCCGCTGCGCGGCTCGGCGCTGATCGTGTTTCCCCCGAGCCTGGTGTTCATGGTGGTGGACAACCTGTTCGGCGGCGACGGGCGCTTCGTGACCAAGTCCGAGGGGCGCGAGTTCACCAACACCGAACAGCGCATCATCCAGCGCCTGCTGCACCTGGCCATCGACGCCTACAGCGAGTCCTGGAAGTCGGTCTATCCCCTGGAGATCGGCTTCTTGCGCTCGGAGATGCAGTCGAAGTTCGCCAACATCACCAACTCGCCCAACGAGATCGTGGTCAATACCAGCTTCAACCTCGAGGTGGGCAACCTGGCCAGCAGCTTCCAGATCTGCATGCCCTACGCCATGATCGAGCCGCTGCGCGACCTGCTGACCAACCCCCTGAGCGACGGCAGCAAGGATCAGGACGGCACCTGGACCCGACGCATCGCCGGCGAGATCCGCCACTCCGAGATCGAGCTGGTCGCCAACTTCATCGACATCCCGAGCCGCATCGACCACGTCATGGCCCTCAAGGCCGGCGACGTGCTGCCCATGGAGCTTCCCGAGACGGTGACGGCCAGCGTGGACGGCGTGCCGGTGATGGAGTGCGAATACGGCAGCCAGAACGAGCAGCACGCCCTGCGCGTGCTGCGCATCTTCGACCATGCCGCCGGCCATGCGCCGACCGACGCCTTCGTGAAAGGCGCCAGGCCGCAATCCAAGGAATCCTCTCATGACTGATCCCAACAAGCCCGATCAGAACATCAGCGACGACGACTGGGCCGCCGCCATGTCGGAGCAGCACGACGAGGCGCCCGGCGCCGACGACGACCCCTGGGCGGAGGCGATGGCCGAGCAGGCGGCCGCGGAGTCCGCCGAGCCGGATCCGCAACCGGAGGCCGAGGCGCCCGCCGCCAGATCCGCCGGCAGCAGCGTCTTCCAGCCCCTCGAGGCGAGCCAGGGCACGGCCGCGAGCCGCGACCTCGAGATGATCATGGACATCCCGGTCAAGCTCACCGTGGAGCTCGGCCGCACCAAGCTGACCATCAAGCAGCTGCTGGAGCTCGCCCAGGGCTCGGTGATCGAGCTGGACGGCCTGGCCGGCGAGCCCATGGACATCCTCATCAACGGCTACCTGATCGCCCAGGGCGAGGTCGTGGTCGTCGAGGACAAGTACGGCATCCGTATCACCGAGATCATCACCCCCTCCGAGCGGGTCCAGAAGCTCAACCGATGAGCGCAGGCGCAACCGACACGTCTTCCGCGGGCCTGGACGCCGCCGTCGCCGGCGGCGAGTCGCTGATCGGCATGGCGACGCTGGGCAAGACCGCCGCCGCCCTGGCGCTGATCCTGGTCATCATCCTGGTGGCCACCGCCCTGCTGCGCCGCTGGGGGCTGCCCCACCAGCGCCACGGCCGCCACCTGAGGGTGGTCGGCAGCGCCGCGGTGGGCACCAAGGAGCGCGTGGTGATCGTCGAGGTCGAGGGGACCTGGCTGGTGCTCGGCGTCGGCGGCGGCCAGGTCAACAAGCTGCACGACCTGCCGGCGTCGGCCGAGCCCCGGGAAGGCGCCCCGGCGGGCGGGCCGGGCTTCGAGCCCGGTGACGCCTTCGCCACGCGGCTCGCCAAGGCGATCCGCCACAACGCCGGCCTCGGTGGACGGGGCCAGGCATGAGGGGCAGGGTGTCGCGCCGAACGCTGAAGACCCTGGCCGTGGCGCTGCTGCTGGCCGCGCCGACCCTGGCCCTGGCCCAGCAGATCCCCGGCATCGTCAGCCGCCCGCTGGAGGACGGCGGGCAGCAGTGGTCGCTGTCGCTGCAGACCCTGCTGCTGCTCAGCTCGCTGGCCTTCCTGCCGGCGGTGCTGTTGATGATGACCTGCTTCACGCGCATCATCATCGTGCTGAGCCTGCTGCGCACCGCCATGGGCACCCAGGCCACCCCGCCCACCCAGGTGCTGCTGGGGCTGGCGCTCTTTCTCACCCTGTTCATCATGGCCCCGGTGCTCGACCAGGTGCACGCCCAGGCCTGGGCGCCGCTGGCCAACGACGCCATCGGCTTCGACGAGTTTCTCGCCCGCGCCCAGGGCCCCTTCCGGGAGTTCATGCTGGCCCAGACCCGGGAGCCGGACCTCGCGATGTTTGCCCGCCTGGCCGACATCGGCGAGCTGCAGGGGCCCGAGGACGTGCCGATGCGGGTGCTGGTGCCCTCCTTCGTCACCAGCGAGCTGAAGACCGCCTTCCAGATCGGCTTCACGATCTTCATCCCCTTCCTGATCATCGACCTGGTGGTGGCGAGCGTGCTGATGTCGCTGGGGATGATGATGGTGCCGCCGATCACCATCTCGCTGCCGTTCAAGCTGATGCTGTTCGTGCTGGTCGACGGCTGGCAGCTGATCATCGGTTCGCTGGCCGAGAGCTTCTATCTGTGATGTCACACCGCCCGATGCCACGCGCGAGGAGACCACGATGACACCGGAAGAGGTGATGAACATCGCCTACCAGGGCATGCGCGTCACGCTGCTGCTGGCGGGCCCCATGCTGCTCACCGCCCTGGCCACCGGCCTGCTGGTCAGCCTGTTCCAGGCGGCCACCCAGATCAACGAGATGACGCTGTCGTTCATCCCCAAGATCCTCGCCGTGTTCGCCGTGCTGGTGCTGGCCGGCCCCTGGCTGCTCACCCTGATCATGAACTTCACCCGTGAGCTGTTCGGCAACATCCCCGCGATGATCTCGTGACCCTCAATGGTTTTTTGAAGGGCAGCACCCGCTGATGGTGGAGGTCACCTTCGCCCAGCTGCACGGCTGGCTCGTCGCCTTCCTGTGGCCCTTCGCGCGCATCACCGCGCTGATGCTCAGCGCTCCGCTGTGGGGCCACTCCAGCGTGCCGCGCCAGGCCAAGCTGGGCCTGGCCGGCGCCGTGGCGGTGGTGATCGCCCCGGTGCTGCCGCCGATGCCCGAGGTGCCGCTCTTCTCCTGGGCGGGCTTCGGCATCCTGGTCGAACAGCTCCTGATCGGCGCCGCCATCGGGCTCACGGTCAAGGTGATGCTCAGCGTGGTGCAGGCGTCGGGCGACTTCATCGGCCTGCAGATGGGGCTCGCCTTCGCCACCTTCTTCGACCCCTCCAGCGGTACCAACATGGTGGTGCTGTCGCGCATCCTCTACATGGTCACGCTGCTGATGTTCCTGGCCTTCAACGGCCACCTGATGGTGCTGCAGGTGTTGATCACCAGCTTCGAGACCCTGCCGATCGGCATCGGCCGCTTCAACCCGGAGGCCTTCGTCATGCTGGCCCGCTACGGCGGCACCATCTATACCGCCGGCCTGCTGCTGGCCCTGCCGCTGGTGGCCTCGCTGCTGATCATCAACCTGTCGCTGGGCATCCTCAACCGCTCGGCCCCGCAGCTCACCGTCTTCAACATCGGCTTCCCGACCTCGCTGACGGTGGGCCTGATCCTGCTGATGGTGCTGATGACCGACCTGGCGAGCTTCCTGGAGCGGCTGTTCGGCCAGGGACTGGCCTTCCTGCAGAACCTGCTGGAGACCCTGGCGCCGCTGCCGGTCGCCGGCTGATAAGACAACGCCCCGGCCGGGACGGCGCGGGGCGTTGGGGCCTGGAGGGCGTTGGAGGCCTAGAGGAACTGGAAGAGCGACATGCCCTTCATGTCGGCGAAGGCCTTCTGGGAGGCCTGCAAACCTACCTGGCGCAGGCTGTACTCGCCGATCGCCTCGGCGTAGTCGAGATCGACCAGGTCGGAGAGGGTCTGCTCGTAGTTGAGCATGCGGTTTCCGCTGACGGAGTCGACCACGTCCAGCTCGTTGAGGCGTGCGCCGACCGAGGCGCGGGTGGTCAGGACGTTGTCCAGGCTGTTGTCGAACTCACTCATCGCCTCCTTCAAGGTGCCATGAAGGACACCCTTATCAGTCGGAGGATTCTCGAGCACATCCAGTGCTTTCTCGAAGGTCTTGAACAAGTCGGTGTTGGCCGCGTCGACATCCCCGGCAGCACTCAGGAATATGGACTGGCCGTTCTCAGTCACCTTCATTAATCGCGAGGCATCGATACGTTGCTCGCGGATATTAGTATCGCCCACGTACTCAATTTTACCGTCCTGCCTGACGAAGGGCTCGGTGCTGTCCTGGTAGCCGCCGAACAGGAAGCGCCCGTTGCCGTCGGTGGCATTGGCCTGGCCGATAACTGTCTCGTAGACGCCGCGCAGCTCCGAGGCCACCGACTGGCGATCGGCGTCGCTCAGGGTGTCGTTCGAAGCCTGAATGACCAGCGTCTTGGCGCTGGCGATGGCATCATTGACGCTGTTGAGCACGCTCTCGGTCTGGGACAGGGAGTTACGCGCGCTGACCCGGGCATCCGTGAACTGCTGAGTGACCGCCCGGGCCTGGTCGACGCCCACGGCCCGGGACGCGGCCTGAGGGTCGTCGGAGGGGTTGACCACGCGACGGCCGCTGGCGATCTGCTGGCTGACCTTGAGGAAATCGCCCTGCTGGCGATTCATGGACGAGACGCTCTGCTCGAACATGGTGACGCTGCTGATACGCATCTAGGACTCTCCGACAATCAGTTGCGCAGACCGAGGATGGTGTCGATGACCGTCTTCCCCGTATCGATGACCTTGGCGTTGGCCTGGTAGAACTGCTGGTAGCGGATCAGGTTGGCCGCCTCCTCGTCCAGGTTCACGCCGGACTCGGACTGCTGAACCGCCTTGAGCTGGTCGGTCAGACCCTGCTGGGCGTCCAGGTTGACCTGCACGATGTTGGTGCGGTTGCCGACGTCGCTGACCATGGCACCGTAGGCGCCGCTCAGGCTGGCCAGGCCGCCCACGATGCTTTCATCCTGCAGGTCCTGCAGGGCCAGGGCGTTGCGGTTGTCGCCACTGCCGGTGGCATCGGCCTTCAGGCTCACGGTCTGGCCATCCTCGAGCTCGCCCAGGGTCAGGGTGACGCCATCCAGGGTGATCTCATCCCCCGATTGAAGGTTGGCGAACGAGGGTCCGGCCGTCCCCGTGGCATCCTCGGTAGCGAGGGTGAAGGTGCCGTCGCCGTTGTCCGTGACGGACAGGCTCCAGGGGGCATTTCCCGACGCCAAGGCGTTGCCGGGCTCGGCCTGGAGATCCGCGATGGCAGCGGTATCCCCGCCGAGCCCGACGAGGTTGCCCGCGGCGATCTTGTCCAGGTCGGAGATGGCGCTCTCCAGGCTGCCGGCGGCGCGGCGCACCGGCTGGACCTCGAAGCGGTCGTTGTCCTGCAGGCCCGTCGCGGGATCGAGGGTCAGGGTCACGCCGCCGAAGCTCAACTCGCCATTCGCGGCATCGAAGGTGACGTCGTCGGAATCCAGCACCCGACCGCTGTCCTGGCGCGTCACCTCGAAGGTCGGCGGCGTCGCGGTGGCATCGGTCACGCGCACCGAATAGTCGGTCGCCTTGAGGCGATCGATGTTCTCCACATCGAAACGCGCCTCCGTGACCTGGGCACTCCCGGCGTTGCCGCCGTCGGCATAGGCCCGGGGCTGGCCGATCTCGAAGAAGGCGCCGCCCTGCTCGCCGTCGAGATCGACGCCGTTGGCGTGCTGCTGGTTGAACGCCACGGCCAGGGAGACGGCCATCTGGCCGATCTGGTTCTGGGTCTTGTCCAGGGTCTCGGCGCGGAAGTCCATCAGCCCGCCGAGGGTGCCGCCGGTGACGGTGTCCTCGTCCAGGGCCACCAGGGTCCCGGCGGAGTCGCGATAGCCCAGCACGGTGCGCTGGGGATCGGCGGGGGAGTCCATCGCCTCGAGCTTGAACTGCTGGGTGCCGGCCACCAGCGGCTGGCCGTTGGGCAGGCTGACGTTGTAGGTCTTGCCGTCCTGGATGTTGAGGCGCACGTCCAGGCGCTCGCTGAGCTCGTTGACCAGCCGGTCACGCTGGTTGAGCAGGCCGTTGGGCGCCTCGCCACTGCGCGCCCGGGCCAGGGCGATCTCGCGGTTGAGCCCGGCGAGCTGCTCGGTGGTGTTGTTGATCTGGGTGACCTCGTCGGCGATCTGGCCGTTGATGCCCTCCTGCATGTCCTGCAGGTAGCCGTCGAAGGAGCGGAACTGGGCGCTCAGGGTATCGGCCGAGCCGAGCACGCCCTGCCGGGCCGCCGGATCCGAGGGGGCGCTGGCCAGGTCCTCCAGGGAGGAGAAGAAGTTCTGCATCAGGGGCGCGAGGCCGGCCTCGCGATCCGCCAGCAGGCTGTCGATCTGGCCGACCTGGTTGGCGTAGGTTTCCAGGGCGCTGGACTTGCTGGTGGCGGCGTTGAGCTGCGAGGCGACGTAGTCGTTGAACTGGCGCTGGATGTCGTTGACCTGCACGCCCCCGCCGCCGGTGGAGCTCTGGCCGAGAATCGTCACCTCGCGGTTGTAACCCGGAGTGAAGACGTTGCTGATGTTGTTGCTGGTGGTCGCCAGGGCGTTCTGGGCCGCGTTGAGGCCGCTCAGTCCTGTGGAGAAGATACTCATGGCGTGATTTCCTTAGGCCGATAGCCGTCTTATCGGCGGGGCGGCGGCACTCTTGAGCGCCGAATCAGTACGGGGTGGCGTAGGGCGAGACGGGGCCGCGACTCGCGAGGGTCGTGTCGCCGGCCAGCGGGCCGAGGGTATCCATCACGGCGATCAGCTTGTCGGCGTAGGCCGGGTCGGTGGCATAACCGCCCTGCTGAAGGGCCCGGGCGGCCTGGTCGGCGCTGCCCGCCGTCACCACGCCGGCGTAGCGCGGATTGTCACCGATCAGGCGGGCATAGTCGGTGAAGGCCTCCTCGAAGGAGCCGTAGACTCGGAAGCGGTCGCGCACGGCCTGGCGCCGGCCGTCGATCACCTCGTGGGTGAGGATCTCGGTGGTCTCGCCCCGCCAGGTGCTGCCGGCCTTGATGCCGAAGAGGTTGTGGCTGTTGCCGCCGCCCGGGGTGGCGATCTCGTGTCGGCCCCAGCCGGTCTCCAGCGCCGCCTGGGCCAGGATCAGCTCGGCCGGCACGCCGGAGGCGCGGCTGGCCGCCCGGGCGGGCGCCGCCAGGCGCTCGAGGAAGTCACGCACGTGGGCCGGCCGCTCGTCACGGAGCCGAGAGGCGGTGTCCGCCGGGGCGTCCGTCTGCAGTGCGTCGAGGAAGGAGCGCGGCATCGAAGCGGCATCCGCCTCGCCGTCCCCTTCCGGGCGCAGGGCGTTCTCGAGGGGGCGCGGCGTGCCGCGGGGAATGCCGGCGATCAGCGCCTCGAGTTCGCCGTCGCGGGCCGGCGTCGCGCCGCCGAAGCGACCGTCGAGCTGCGCCGTCAGCCGCTCCGCCAGGCCCACACCACTCTCGGCGATGCCCTGGGACCACTGCTTGTCGAGCAGCTCCTGGAAGTACTCCGTCTGGCGATTGTCGAGCAGCCCCGAGGAGGGCACGGCATCGCGCATGCTCTTCATCATCATCTGCACGAACAGCGCCTCGAACTGCCTGGCCGCGGCGTCCAGCCCCTCGCCCGGGGTCTGGCGGGCGCTGTGCTTGATCCGCTCGAGGCCCTGGACGTCGAGGGCGAACTGCCCGCTCATGGTGTCGGGAGCGTTCAGGCTCATCAGATGATCTCCAGCTCGGCGCGCAGCGATCCGGCCGCCTTGAGGGCCTCGAGGATCGACATCAGGTCATTGGGCGTGGCGCCCAGGGAGTTGAGGGCATCCACCACGTCGAGCAGGTTGGCGCCCTCCACCACCTTGAGGGTGCCGGGCTGCTGCTGGATGCTGATCTCAGTGTCCTCGACCACCACGGTCTCGCCGCCGCCGAAGGGGTTGGGCTGGCTGACGCCCACCTCGGTGTCGATGACGATGGAGAGGTTGCCGTGGGCCACCGCGGCCTGGCGCAGGGTGACGGCGCCGTTGAGCACGATGGAGCCGGTGCGGGAGTTCAGCACCACCCGCGCCGGCGCCTCGGTGGGCGTGACCTCGATGTTCTCGATCCGCGCCATGAAGTTGACCCGGGCGTTGGCGTCCCGGGGGCCGTCCAGGGCGATCACCCGGCCGTTGCGGGCGGCGGCCACGGGGCGGCCGAACTCGCGGTTGATGGCGCTGACCACCCGCTGGGCGGTGCCGAAGTCGCTGCTGTCGAGCTCCAGCTCGAGCAGGCCGCCGTTGGCCCCCAGCGCCAGCGGCACCTCGCGCTCCACGGTCGCACCGCCGCTGATCCGCCCGCCGGCCTGCTGGTTGATCTGCACGCTGGCACCGCCGGCGGAGGCCCCCGCGCCGCCCACCAGCAGGTTGCCCTGGGCGATGGCGTAGGTGTCGCCGTCGGCGCCCTTCAGCGGCGTCATCAGCAGGGTGCCGCCGCGCAGGCTGTCGGCGTTGCCGACCGAGGAGACCACCACGTCGAAGCGCTGCCCGGGGCGGGCGAAGGGCGGCAGGTCGGCGGTGACCATCACCGCCGCCACGTTGCGCAGCTGCATGTTGGTGCCGGGGGGCACGGTGATGCCCAGCTGCGAGAGCATGTTGGTCAGGCTCTGGCCGGTGAAGGGCGCCTGCATGGTCTGGTCGCCCGTGCCGTCCAGGCCGACCACCAGGCCGTAGCCCACCAGGGCGTTGTCGCGCACCCCGGCGAAGCCGGCCAGATCGCGCAGGCGTTCGGCCTGGGCCGGCAGCGCGACCAGGCAGCCCAGGACCAGCGCCAACGAGCGGACCATCAGTGACGCGCGGCGGGACATCGTGCGGACTGTGCCGAAGTTCATGCGATCACCATCAGAAGGGTGAGACGTTGAGGAAGAAGCGCTGCAGCCAGCCCATGTGCTGCGCCTCGTTGATGTAGCCGTTGCCGACGTACTCGATGCGCGCATCCGCCACCGAGGTCGAGGGCACGGTATTCTGGCCGGTGATGGTGCGCGGATTGACCACCCCGGCAAAGCGGATGAACTCGGTGCCCTGGTTGATGGCGATCTGCTTCTCGCCACGCACCCGGAGGTTGCCGTTGTTCATCACCTCGACCACCGAGACGGTGATGGTGCCGGTGAAGGAGTTGTTGGCCTCGGAGCCGCCGCCCCCCTCGAAGTCGCTCTCGCCGGAGGCGGAGATGTCGAAGCCGAGCGCGGCCAGCTGCTCGATGGCATCGGCCTGCTGGTCGAAGCCGAGGCTCGAGGAGCCGTTGCGATCGGCGTTGGAGCGGGCGTTCTTGCTGGCGCTGACCTCCTCGTCCAGCACGATGGTCAGGATATCGCCCACCATGCGCGGCCGCCGGTCCTCGAACAGCGGCTGGTAGCCGCGGTGCGCCTGATAGATGGAGCCGTTGGCCCGCGGGGCCGGCCGGTCCGGGATCATGATCTGCTCCTGCTCGCCGACCACCGAGGCGCGCGGCACCTGGGCACAGCCGCCCAGCAGCACCAGCACCAGGACACAGAGCCCGCGCAGGCACCGCCCGCTGTCGAACATTCCGGCATTCATGACTACTCTCCTTCTCTCACCCGCGCTCCTCCCTCGTCGTTACAGCTGGGCGAGGCGCGCCAGCATCTCGTCGCTGGTCTTCACGGCCTTGCTGTTGATCTCGTAGGCCCGCTGGGTCTGGATCATGCTGACCATCTCTTCCACCACGTTGACGTTGGACGTCTCCACGTAGCCTTGGAACAGGCGTCCCGCGCCGTTCAGGCCGGGGATGCCCTCGTTGCGGGGGCCGGAGGCGGTGGTCTCGGTGTAGAGGTTGCCGCCGATACTCTCTAGCCCGGTGGGATTGACGAAGGTGGAGACGGTGATCTGGCCCACCTCGTTGGACTGGGTGCTGCCCGGCTGCTTCACCGACACGATGCCGTCCTCGCCGATGCTCACCGACAGCGCGTTGTCGGGGATGATGATCGCCGGCTCCAGCGGATAGCCGTTGGCGGTGACCATCTGGCCGTTGGCATCCAGCTGGAAGCTGCCGTCGCGGGTATAGCCGGTGGTGCCGTCCGGCATCAGCACCTGGAAGAAGCCCTGGCCGTTGATGGCGAGGTCGCGGGAGTTGCCGGTCTGTTCAAGCCCTCCCTGGGTGTGCAGGCGCTCGGTGGCCACCGGGCGCACGCCGGTGCCGACCTGCATGCCCGACGGCAGGCGGTTCTGGACGTCGTTCTGGGCGCCGGGCTGGCGCAGGTTCTGGTAGAGCAGGTCCTCGAACACCGCCCGGGACTGCTTGAAGCCGTTGGTGTTGACGTTGGCCAGGTTGTTGGAGATCACGTCCAGCTTGACCTGCTGGGACTCGAGGCCGGTCTTCGCCGTCCACAGTGACTTGATCATCTAGGCATTCCTCGTGTTCGGGGCATCTCAGCTCAGGGAGAGCAGGCTGTTGGCGCGCTGGGCGTTCTCGTCGGCGGTGCTGATGACCTTGGTCTGCATCTCGTAGCGCCGCGCCACGTCGATCATCGACACCATGGCGTCCACGGCGCCGACGTTGCTGCCCTCCAGGGCACCGCTGACCAGCCGGGCCTCGTCGTCGGCGGGCAGCGCCGCCGGGGCGCCCTCGCCGCCGGGCGGGGCCCGGAAGAGGCCGTCGTTGCCGCGGACCACGCCCGCCTCGCCGGGCGTGACCAGCTTGAGGCGGCCCACGGCCACCAGGGCGTCTGGCCCCTGGCCCTGGGCGATGGCGCTCAGGGTGCCGTCGCTGCCCACCGAGAGCTGGGCGCCCAGCGGCACCTGGATGGGGCCGCCCTCGCCGATCACCGGGCGGCCAACGCTGGTCACCAGGCCGTCGCTGTCCACCTGGAGATCGCCGCGGCGGGTGTAGGCCTCGGTACCGTCCGCCGCCTGCACCGCGAGCCAGGCATCGCCCTCCATCGCCACGTCGAGCGCCCGGCCGGTGCGGTTCATGGGGCCGGGCGCGAAGTCCGCCCCCGGCGTCGAGGCGGCCACCGAGACCCGCGTGGGCAGGGCGCCGTCGCCCTGTACCGGCACGGCGCGCATGGCGTGCAGCTGGGCGCGAAAGCCGACGGTGTCCACGTTGGAGAGGTTGTGGCTGACCACCGACTGCTGCTCCATGCTCTGCCGGGCGCCGCTCATGGCGGTGTAGAGGATGCGATCCATGGCGCGACTCCCGCCTTAGCGACTCAGGTTGATCGAGGCCTGGAGGACCTCGTCCTGGGTCTTGATGGTCTGGGAGTTGGCCTGGTAGGCGCGCTGGGTGACGATCATGTCCACCAGCTGCTTGGCCAGATCCACGTTGGAGGTCTCGATGGCGCCGGACTGGATGCTGCCCAGCACGCCGGTGCCGGCCTCGCCCAGCAGCTCCTGGCCGGAGGCCGCAGTAGCGGTCCAGGCGTTGTCGCCGACCGACTGGAGGCCCTCCGGGTTGCGGAAGTTGGACAGCGTGATCTGGCCCGCGGGGCGCGACTGCTCGTTGGTGTAGTTGCGCGTCACGGTGCCATCGTCTTCGATGGTGATCCCCACCAGGGCGCCGGAGGTATAGCCGTTCTGGGTCAGGTCGCTGGCCCGGGAGTTGTTGCCGAACTGGGTGGAACCGGCCAGGTTCATGTCGAAGGTCAGATCCTGGGGCTCGTCACCCAGGAAGTCGGCGGAGGCGAAAGTGTAGGTCTGGTCGCCGCCGGCGGTCAGCTGGCCGTTGTTGTTGAAGGTCAACGTCCTCTCCTGCGGCGCCGGCGTTGCAGCTCCGTCCATCAGCGCCTGACCGTCCATAGCGATACGCGAGGTCCACTGGTTGGGACCCGTCTTCTCGTAGTAGGCGGTGATGTTGCGGGGATTGCCCAGGGAGTCGTAGACGGTGAAGTTGTTGGAGTAGTGGTAATCGATGGCCACATCATTGCCGTTGACGTCGACCAGCGTGGTCTGGCGCAGCTCTTCGCCGACGACTTCCCGGGCATCCAGATTGAGGGTGGTGGACACGTCGGTGGTGGCGCTGGCGGGCATCTCCTCGGACGGCACCTGCAGCACCTGGGGCTGGCCGCCGGTCTCGACGTTGCCGGCTGCGTTGAGGCCGTAGCCCATGATCCGCGCGCCCTGGGCGTTCTGCAGGTAGCCGTCCGGTGTCATGGAGAGCTGGCCGTTGCGCGAGTAGACCACCTCGCCATTCTGCTGGAAGCGATAGAAGCCCTGACCGCTCACCGCCAGGTCGAGCTCGCGACCGGTGGCCTCGATGTTGCCGGCACCGAAATCCTGAAGCACCTGGGAGACCTTGGTGCCCAGGCCCGTGGAGCCGGCGAAGACGTCGGCGAACTGGGCACCGGCACTCTTGTAGCCCACGGTCTGGGAGTTGGCGATGTTGTTGCCCAGCACGTCGAGGCTGGAGGAGGCGGCGTTCAGGCCGCTGAGCGCTTGAGAGAAACCCATGTCACTGTCCCTGCGTTGGCTGAGTATCGAACGGAGAACGGCTCGTGATCGAGCGGCCCGTCATCAGAGGATCTGCTTGATATCCGAGAGCCCGACCCGGCCATAGACGGCCCCCAGATCGAGCTGCACCTGTCCGCCATTGGTCGGCGGCGTGACGCTGCCGACCACGGCGTAGTTGAGGGTCTCGACGGGCACCGCCTCGTCCCCTCGGGTGGCCTCGACGCTGACGCTGTAGGCGCCGTCGGCGGCGGTCTGGCCGTCGCTGGTCTGGCCATCCCAGCTGAAGGACTCCACCCCGGCCTTGGCCGAGCCCATCTCGTAGCGGTTCACGACCTGGCCGGACTGGTTGGTGATGGTGACGATGACGTTGTCGGCGGGCTGATCTAGCTCGATGCCGAAGGGCGTGGTGGTCACCTGGGCCTCCTCGCCCTCGGCCGCCTCGCCCTGGCTCAGCAGCACGCGATCGCCGGGCACCAGCACGCCCTTGCCGATCAGCGAGGTGGCCTGCAGGGCCTGACCGGCGTCGATCTGGCCGGTGATCGCCGCCATCGACTCGTTGAGCTCCTCGATGCCGCTGACGGTGTTGATCTGCGCCAGCTGGGCGGTCATGTCCTCGTTCTTCATCGGACTGAGCGGGTCCTGGTTCTGCAGCTGCGTCACCAGCATGGTCATGAAGTTGTTGCGCAGTTCGTCCGACTGGCGGGCGCTCAGGCTCGCGCCACCCGCGGCGCCGCCGTTGATGCCATTGATCACGCCGCTATCGATAGTGCTCGCCATGTGGTTATCCCTCGCCCAGGGTCAGTGTCTTGAGCATCAGCTGCTTGTTGGTGTTCATCACCTCGACGTTGGCCTGGTAGGAGCGCGAGGCGGAGATCATGTTGACCATCTCGCCCACCGGGTCGACGTTGGGCATGGTCACGTAGCCCGCGTCGTCGGCCAGAGGATGCCCGGGGCGATACTCCTGGCGCATGGGCGAGGGGTCTTCCACCACCTCGCGCACCCCCACGCCGCCGATGCCGTCGCGGGTCCGGGCGCGGGTCTCGAACATCACCTGCTTGGCCCGGTAGGCCTCGCCGTCGGGGCCCGCGACGCTGTCCGCGTTGGCCAGGTTGCTGGCGGTGACGTTCATGCGCTGCGACTGGGCGCTCATGGCCGAGCCGGAGATATCGAAGATGGAGAACATCGACATGGAATCCCTCCTGGATTATTCGGGCTGCATGGCCTTCTTGAGGCCCTGAATGCGGCTGTTGAGCATCGTCAGCGCCGCCTGGTAGCGCACCGAGTTGTCGGCGAACTGGGTGCGCTCGCGGTCCATGTCGACGGTATTGCCGTCGAGGCTCGGCTGGGCCGGCACCCGATAGAGCAGGTCGCGAGAGCCCGACATCGGCCCCCGGCCCTCGAGATGGCGCGAGGAGGTCCGCGACAGCGACAGGCCGTCGCTTCCGCCCTGCTGGACGGCCTTGTTGAGCTCGCTGGCGAAGTCCATGTCGCGGGCCTTGTAGCCTGGCGTGTCCGCATTGGCGATGTTGCTGGCCAGCACCTTCTGGCGCTCCTGGCGCAGCCCCAGGGCCTGCTGATGGAAGTTCAAAGAGGCTTCGAGCCGATCGATCATCTCGGCGCTCCCCGCAAAAGGTATGAGTCGACGGTGGAGAATAGCCAAGCGCCTGTCATGACAAAGGCACGAACAGCCGACATTCGGATAGCCAATTCACGAGTTTCGCCGCGAGGACGACCGCTAGAATCGTGGCATCACTCTCAAGCCTGGCCCCGACATGCTGCGCCACCGCCGATCACTTTGCCGCCTCCGGCACGCCGCTCGCCTGCTGGCGATGGCCCTGCTGCTGGCCGGGCCGAGCCACGCCGCGGCGGGCGCCGAGGCAGAGGCCCTGCTGGCGAAGGTCCACGACTTCCTCTCTGAGCGTGCCGCGGGATCGGGCGACGAGATCGCCGTCGAGGTGCATCCGCCGCGGGCCGCCCTACCCGCCTGCCCGGAGCCCGACATCTTCCTGCCCCGGGCCGCCAACAGGCCGGTCGGGCGCGTCTCCGTGGGAGTACGCTGCGACGCCGACAACCGGGTGCGCTACCTCCAGGCCGAGATCCTCGTCACCGGGCGCTACGTGGCACTGGCGCGGGACGTGCGGGCCGGCGAGACGATCCGCCCGGAGGCCCTGGCCGAGGTCGCCGGCCGCCTGGATCGGCTGCCCCGCCAGGCCGTGCTCGATCCCGACCGGGCGATCGGCCAGCAGGCCACCCGCCACCTGGCGGCGGGCCAGACACTGCAGCGCTATCACCTGCGCCCGCGGCCGCTGATCCAACGAGGTCAGCAGGTGGTGATCGAGGCGCGCGGGGCGGGCTTTCGGGTGACGCGAAGCGGCGAGGCGCTGGGAGCGGGAGGAAAAGGAGAGCGGCTGCGCGTGCGCCTCGCCGATCGCGAGATCCTCGAGGCGAGGGTCGTCGGCGAGGGGCGCCTGGTCGTGGACTTTTAGGCGCTGCGCTCACACACTCATCCACCCAAGCTCGCCGCAACGCGATACGCCGCGTTAAAGTTCGCGAATCGACGGCCGATACCCTTCATCAACACATCGGTCACGAGGCCATCACCGTGAAAATCGACAACCTCCATCCCCTGCCGCGTCCCGGCCAGGCGGAGCCGCGTGACGAGAGCCGCAAGGCGCAGGGCGCGACCCCTGCCCTGCATCAGGACGCCGCCCCCTCTGCCACGACCCACCTGAGCCAGGGTGCCGCGGATGCCAGCCAGGACATCGACACCGCCCGCGTCGAGGAGCTGCGCGAGGCCATTCGCGAGGGCCGGCTGGACGTGCGGGCCGAGCGCATCGCCGACGGCCTGATCGCCAGCGTCCAGGACCTGCTGAGCGGCGAGGATTCCCAGGCATGAGCCTCTACCGCCTGCTCGAAGAGCAGCAGTCTCGGCTCGAGGCGCTGACGCAACTGCTCGAGCACGAGCAGGAGCAGCTGCTGGAGGGTGAGATCGATGGCGCGCGACTCGAGAAGATCGCCCAGGAGAAGTTCCGCCTGCTCCTCAGCCTCGAGGAGACCGAGGGCAACCGGGCGAGGGTGCAGCGCAAGCTCGGCTACTCCGATGACGCCAGCGGCGCGCGCCAGGCGGCCGAGGAGGCGGGCTGCCTCGAGCAGTGGCAGGCCACCCTCGACATGGCGGCCCACACCGCCCGACTGAACGAGCGCAACGGCCGCCTGATCGGCCTGCGCACATCACACAACCAGCAGATGCTGGACTACATCCATCGCATCGCCGAGAAATCCGTGTACGCCCCCGACGGGCGCGCGACCATGGGGCAGCGGCGGCTGAACACCTCCGCCTGAGCAGCGCGCCGCTGCCGGCCTCCCCTGCTCCCTCACCGACCTGCCACCCCTGCCTTACGGCTCCATGGGCACCGGCCCGTCGGGATGATCCCCCAGCCATGTCACCAGCGCGTCGGCCGCCATCGGCGGCCCCAGCAGGTTCCCCTGCACCCGGTCGATGCCCTTGTTTCGCGCCGCGGCGAGTTCGTCGACCGTTTCCACCCCGACCATGGTGCTGCCCAGCTGCAGCGCCTTCAGGCATTGCGACAGTGCGCTGAGCGCCTGGCGAGCGAAGGGGCTGCTGTCCTTCAGGCCGTGCACCAGCTCACGGCCGATCTTGCCCCGGGTGACCGGCAGCATCGCCAGCCTTATCAGGTCGACCGGGGCCCCGCCCAGGTTGTCGACCACCAGCTGCACACCCATGCGGGAGAGACGGCGCAGCAGAAGACTATGGGTATCGGCCTGGCTGGAGAGCACTCGCCCATCGATCTCCAGCGCCAGCCAGCCAAGCTCGCCACAGCTCTGACGCAGGAAGCGATCCAGGGGGCGGCCATCGAAGACGCTCTGCTCGAGCAGGCTGGCATCGAGGTTGACCGATATCGTCAGCTCCGAGAGCGGGGCGCCGGCGACCTGCCAACGTTCGTGCTGCTCAATGACCTGCTCGATGACCCAGCGGTCGAGCCGGATCATCTGCGCCATCTCGACCACCATCGGCAGGAACTCGTGCGGTGGCAGCATGCCCCGCTCGGGATGCCGCCAGCGCACGAGAGCCTCGGCACCGACGCAACCGCCGCTGGCCAGGTCGATCTGGGGCTGGTAGGCGACGACGAAGTGGCGACCGGGGCAGAGCAGGGCCTCCTGCAGGCTATGCCGCAGCGCCATGCGCTGTGACAGCATCTGCTTCAGGCCCCGATCGAAGAAGGCATGGCCAGCCGGATAGGCCTGACCCAGTGCCTGACCGGCACGCCCCATCAACTGCTCGGACGTGATGCCATCCTCTGGATAGATGGCGATGCCGATGGAGAGGGTCAGCAGCAGCGGCGGTCGTCCCAGAGAGAAAGGCGCCTCCATGGCCTCGAGGCAGCGCAGCGCGGCAGCCTGCAGGCTCTCCGGGGAGACCGGGTGCTCGATCAGTACCGCCCAGCGATCGTCGCCCAGGTAGGCGATGCTGTCCTCGCCGCGCAGGGTGCCCGTCAGGCGGCGGCTGACCTGCGCCAGCAGGGTCTGCATCGCTTGCTCGCCATAGGCCTGGCGCACCTCATCGGCACGATCGAGCCGAACCAGCAGCACGGCCAACGGCTGATCGTGGCGATCCGCTCGCTCGATGGCATGACGCAGGCGATCCTCGAACACCCACTGGCTGGCCAGGCCGGTACTCGGGTCCGAGAAAGGCGGCACCTCCTCCGCCTGGCCGCCATGGAGATCCACGAAAGCCAGCAGCTTGGCCACGCCTGCCGGCGCACTCTCCGGGATCACCTCGGACATCAGCACCATTCTCGACGCCTCGAGCCCGTCGCTGGCGAGCCAGATGCGCTGCCAGCGAGGCCCCTCCGAGAGAACCTCCACCTCTCGCTGCACCGGCAGCCAGGAGACCATCCGCACGATGTCGGTCAGCCGCCGGCCAATGAGGTCGTCCCCTCCCATGCCAAGCATCCCCAGAAAACCGGCATTGGCCCACAGCACCTCATCCTGCACATCGAGCATCACCAGGGCCATCGGCGCATGCTCGAGCAGCAGTCGAGACAGCAGGGCAGGATGCTGCATCAGCGTCGCGGTCCCCTGGCTTCCCTCGCCAGAAGGCGACTGTGGTGGTGATCCAGCACCATCGTGTGACATGGGAAACTCCCGTTAAGGATAGTGAGCCTCGATGACTCGTAGACTATAGGAGGTTAGGACCACCGTCAGGACCATCGTCAACAAATATCGACCGCCATCCCCCGGACTTGAGGCGCCAGGCGAGCCGCCGACTCAAGATGGGCGCCGGCCGGCCGATAGAGATTTCAGGAAAAACCGGCGAGCAAGGGGCAAGGATGGCGCAGCAAGAGGATGGCTACACCCGCGTGGAGAGTCCTGCGGAGATCGAGACACTGCTGGAGACGCTGATCGAGCCCGGCGGGGCATCCCTGCAGGTAGACGCCCCGGGCAGCAAACCGCTTCCGGTGCTGGTGGCGGAGCAGCAACCCGATGCCGCCCTCCTGACGCTGGATATCAGCGCCATCCGCGAGATCGCCAGCGAGCTGATGCGTGGCCAGGCATTCCGGCTATTGGGCCAGGCCCAGGGCAAGATGCTGCGCACCCCGATGCTGACCATGCACGAGTGTCACGAGGAAAACGGTCGCCTGGTCTGCACCTGCCCCTTCCCCTACCACCTCGAGGTGCTGCAACGCCGCACCTCCTTCCGGGCTCGACTGCGACTGGGCATGGAGGTGGGCGCCATCCTGCGCGACGACCACGGGGGGGCGGTCCAGGGGGACCTGAAGGACCTCTCCCTGGAGGGCTGCCAGCTGGAGCTGGCGCTCTCCGCCGGGGGGCTGCTGGCGAACGCCGACCGCCCCCTGGAGGTGGAGCTCTGCTTTCCCAACGAGACCCGCTTCGTGGTGCGCGCCTCGCCGCGCCACCGGCAGGTGGACACCGAGCGCCAGATCGTCCTGGCGGGATTTCGCTTCGAGGCCACCAACGGTGAGCAGGAGCGCCAGCTCTGGTACTTCGTGCGCGAGATCGAACGCGAGTCCGCGCGCTACGCCGAAGGCAGCGAGGCCTCCCGCCTGCCATCACTGCTCTTCCAGACCCAGGCCGCCACGCCGCCCACCGTGGGGCGGCGCATCAGCCAGGCCTATCCCACGCCCATGGCCAAGCGGCTGGCACGCATCGCCGGTTACCTGGATGCCCAGCTGCTCGAGATTCAGCAGGGCGGCGAGGTGGACCCGGTGCAGCTGTCGCGGCATGCCGACCGCCTGCTGCAGCTGCATGACGAGGACCGTGACGGCCTGCTCTTCGCCACCCGCTGCCTGCAGCACGAACCCCGGCTGGTGCGCCACTGTCTCGCGGTGAGCGTCTTCCTGCTGGACCTGGCGGGACGACCGCCCATCCCCCGCGAGGTGAGCAAGGCCATGGTGGCGAGCGCCATGGTGCACGACCTGGGCAAGGCGCGATGGCCGACCGAACTCTGGCAGGTACCACGCCCCGATGAGCGCCAGCGCCGGCACATGCACGGCCACGTGGAGGAGCTGATGGGCCGCATGGGGCGCTGTCACTGGCTCTCGGCCAGCATCCTCGACTCGGTGGCGCACAACGTCAACGAGCGCCTGGACGGCAGCGGCTACCCCCGCGGCCTCACCGCCGATGGCCTGCACGAGCTGGCACGAGCCGCCGCGGTGGTGGACGCCATCGACGCCATGCGGCGGGACCGGCCGGATCGCCCCGCCTGGCGGATCGACGCCATCTACCGCCACCTGCTGCACCAGCCCGAGCGGTTCGACCAGCGCTGGGTCAAGCGCTACATCCAGCGCTTCGGCCTGCATCCGATCGGCTCGCTGGTCCGCTTCGACGGCGGCCAGCTGGCCTGGATCCAGGCCCTCGATGCCGAGGGACAACCCACCCAGGTCCAGCTGACCGATGCTTGCGAGCCTCCCGGCCCGGCCCTCGGCGAAATCCTGCGGGGCACCGCCATCCAGCGGCTCGGCAGCCTCCAGGAGGAGCTGCCGGTATCGAGCTAAAGTCGCCGTCACGCCGGCCGATAAAGAGAAATACCCCGTTTGGCAAGGGCTACTCATGGCCATGCCGACCGAGATCCTTGTCAGACTGATGGTATTGCCGGAGAGCATCATGACGACACCGTCACCGTGGACCACGGCACGACTCTCCCATCCCCGGCCATCCGTCACGGCCCCAACGAGAGGAGCAAACACCCCATGAGCGCCATGCGAGGAGCCGCCGCCTATGGACGCGGCGCCAGTGCCTACGCCAAGGTCGGCGTCGAGAGCGCCGTGATGTCGGCGAGCCCCCACCAGCTGATCGTGATGCTGTTCGACGGCGCCCTGGCGGCCATCCGCACCGCCCGCATTCACCTCGAGGGGGGCAACGTCGCGGAGAAGGGCAAGGCGATCTCCAAGGCGCTGGACATCGTCAACAACGGCCTGCTGGCCGCCCTGGACGCCGAACGCGGCGGCGAGATCGCCGAGCGCCTCGCCTCCCTCTACGACTACGTCGCACGCCTGCTGCTCTCGGCCAATCGCCACGACGACGTCGAGAGCCTCAACCAGGCGGAAGCGCTGCTGACCGACGTCGCCTCGGCCTGGCGGGAGATCGACGGCCAGGCGTCGGCAGGATGAGCATGGAGCACGGTGGGGAAGCGGCCGGCCAGCGGGCCCTGGTCGAGCACTATGAGGCATTGCGCTCGCGCACCCGCCAGATGCTGGCGTCGGCGCGCGACGCCGACTGGCCGACGCTGATCGACCAGCAGGAGGACTACCTCATGCAGGTGGAACGGCTGGCGACGCTGGAGGCCGAACGCCAGCTGGATGCCGCGAACCGGGCCCGCAAGGCGACGCTGCTCGAGGAGATCCTGGAGAACGATCTCGAGATCCGGACGCGCCTGATCGAGCGGCGCGACGAGCTGGGCGAGCTGATCGGTGCCGCGCAGCGGCAGCGCAAGCTGCACCGCGCCTATGACGTCAGCGATCCGGGCCACGGCAGCCGCGCCCGGTGAGCGGCATCACCCCGCTGCTGGACACCCTGCTGCACCAGGTGCTGGGCAAGCGGGTCGATACTCAACCGCCCCAGGATCTCAACCAGCCGGTCAAGCCGACCTCGCCCGCCGACGCGCCCAAGGCCCTGCACAGCGACTCGCGGCTCGATGCCCGTCCCCGGCCGGCGCCCCTGCCGGAACTGGGCCGCACAACCATCGAGCAGGGAGATCGCGCCTCACGATCGCTACCGGGGCCGGGCCAGCCCCCCACCTCGACACAGACCCACTTCAGTCGCTCGGCGCTCACCATCGCCGACCTGCTGATGCGCTTTCCCGCCCCGCCCTCCTCGGTGAGACCACCGACGCCGCTGATGGCCACCAAGCAGGCGCCGGACCCGATCAAGGTGGCGACTCGCCTGGAGGAGAGCATCCGCCATAGCGGACTCTTCTACGAGTCGCACCTGGCCCGCTGGTTCAAGGGGGAAATGTCACGCCAGCAGCTCGAGCGGGAGCCGCAGATGTGGCGCACCCTGCAGTTCGTCCTCACGGGCACGAGACAGGGCGACGCCGCCCCGAGCGGGCTGGCCGGTCCTCGCGACCTGCCCTTTCTTCCCGGCGCCCCCCTGCCCCGCGGGGCGCATGCCCCGCCGAAGGCTCCGCCGGCTGGCACGCCCTCCGCCTCACCGCCCCCGACCAACGCCGCGCCCCCGTCCCCCGCGACGGTACCGGCCAGCCCGACGCCATCGGTCGCCGGCACCGAGCAGGGCGCCGTCGCGCGCGAGCCGCTGGCCGAGTCGCTGCCGCGCCATCCTGCGGGCCCGCCGGTGCACGAGAGCCTGCAGGGCATCGTCCGTCACCAGCTCGAGATGCTGGTGACGCCGGCCCTGCGCTGGGAGGGCGACGTCTGGAGCGGGCTGTTCATGGCGCTGATGATCCCGCTGCCACCGGGCCACCAGGAGCCTCCGGGAGGCGAGGAGGCGTCCCGGGGCCGGGACGACGAGCAGCGCGGCTGGCGCTCGGAGATCGACCTGGATGTCGACGGCCTCGGCCGCCTGAAGGCCTCGCTCTGGATGGACGCTGACCGCGTGGAGATCGACCTGCGCCTGGCCCGTGAGTCGACTCGACAGCGGCTCGAGGGGGACCTGGAGAACCTCCGTGCCCGGCTGGCCGGCCACGGCTTCACGACGGTCCTGGTCGAGCTGGGCCCGCTGGACGAGGAATCGGCACCATGAGCAATCAGGATCCCCGTAAGCGTCGCCAGGCCGTGGCCCTGGCCTATCACGATACGAATGACGCGCCACGTGTCGTGGCGCAAGGATATGGCGAGCTGGCCGAGCGTATCATTGCAGAGGCCCGACGCCAGGGCGTCCATGTCCATGATGCACCGGAGCTGGTCGGCCTGCTGATGCAGCTGGACCTGGATGAGGCGATCCCCCCGCGGCTCTACCAGGTCATCGCGGAACTGCTGGTCTGGGTATACGAGCGAGCCGCGGAGAAATGAACGGGAAGGCCGTAGCGTGATAGACCACCACAATGGGTATCATAGCGATAACTATTGTAAACTTTTGTAAAATACTAAGTCTAATTTAATTCATGAGATACAGTCAAAGAGGCATGATTTTTCTCATCTTTTTTATTAGATATTGCCAATTCATCCATCCTGACCCGACCCGCCGACGCTAGAGACCGATTGCATCCCCCGCCCAGCCGCTGACAATACGTGACGATCAAGAGAGCGTGCCGGCAGTTGACCGGCTGCTGGCGCACGGCGCGGACCTGCCTCACGAGGGCAGCAACCATGCCATCACGATGGAAGGCCGACGGGACAATGGACAACAACAGCGTCATCGACGAGATCCATGAACTGAATCTCACCTATCTTCTGCTCGCTCAGCGTCTGCTCAACGAGGATCGGGACTCGGCCAAGTTTCGCCTCAAGATCGACGATGAGATGGCGGACCTGCTGCAGGAGCTCAACGCACGCCAGCTCACGCGGCTGTCGCGCGTCAATCAGCTGCTGTGCCACTTCGGCCACGACAGCGCCGAGCAGCTGCGCCAGCTGACCCAAAACCCCCGGGAGCAGGGACTCGCCCAGTTCCACGCCTCGCTGCTGATGGCATCCCGCCCGGCAGCCTCGACCGTGACGGAGCGCTAAGGGATGTCCAGCAAGAGTCTGCTCGTGGAGATGCAACAGGTGCAGCTGGCCATCGACCTGATCGAGCTCGGCGCACGCCTGCAGGTGCTCGAGACCGAGACCGACCTGAGCCGCGCCCGGCTGATTCGCCTGTTCAAGGAAGTGCGCGGCATGTCGCCGCCCAAGGGCATGCTGCCCTTCTCCACGGACTGGTTCATCACCTGGATGCCGAACATCCACTCGTCGCTGTTCTACAACATCTTCCTGCGCCTGCAGAAGGATCAGGGCTGCGAGCGCATGGAGGCCTTCATCAAGGCCTATCGGCTATACGCCGAGCAGGTGGCGATCGACGGCGCCGAGACGGTGCTGGGCCTGACTCGCGCCTGGACCCTGGTGCGCTTCTTCGAGAGTGACTTGCTGCAGCTCTCGGCGTGCACCCGCTGTGCCGGCCACTTCGTGGCCCATGCCCACAGCCCGACCCACGACTATGTCTGCGGCATCTGCCAGCCCCCCTCGCGCGCCGGCAAGACCCGCAAGCGTCGCCAGGGCGTGGCGGACCGCGTCGCCGCGGGCGCGACGTCGGCCCCCCTCGACCATCGCCTGGCCTGAGCCGCCCCTCAGGCCCGCTCGTACCGACGCCCCTCCCGTTCCGCGACAACTTTCGCCCGCCTCCTCAAGTCTCGCCCACAACCGCCGATATCCGATGCAGACCAACATTCATCGTCTCGCTAGGGATACCGGCCGTGTTGATACCCATCGGATACCTCGTCGTCCTCCTCTCCGTGTTCGGAGGCTTCGTCCTGGCGGGCGGCCACCTCGGTCCGCTCTTCCAGCCGACGGAGTTCCTGATGATCGGCGGCGCCGGCATCGGCGCCTTCATCGCCGCCAATAACGGCAAGGCCATCAAGGCGACCTTTCGCATCTTCGGCCGGCTGCGCCGCTCCAACCAGTACGACAAGGCGCTCTACATGGACCTGCTGGCGCTGCAGTACAAGATGCTCTCGAAGATTCGCCGCGACGGCATGCTCGGCATCGAGCGCGACATCGACAATCCTGCCGACAGCCCGCTGTTCAACGAGCATCCCCGCGTGCTCGCCGACCCGCTGATCATGGCCTTCCTCACCGACTACCTGCGCCTGATGGTGAGCGGCAGCATGGACCCCATGGAGCTCGACGAGCTGATGCTCCACGAGATCGAGGCCTTCGAGCAGGAAGCACATATTCCCGCCGATGCCATCGCCAAGGTGGGGGATGCCATGCCGGCCTTCGGCATCGTGGCCGCGGTGATGGGGGTGGTGAAGGCGCTGAGCACCGCCGATGCCGCGCCCGACGAGATGGGCCAGATGATCGCCCACGCCCTGGTCGGAACCTTCCTCGGCATCCTGGCCGGCTACGGCTTCGTCAACCCGCTGGCGAGCCGGGTCGAGCGCCAGGCCAAGGAGGTGGAGAAGATCCTCCAGTGCATGCGGGTCACCCTGCTGGCCAGCCTGCACGGCTATGCCCCCCAGCTCGCCGTGGAGTTCGGCCGCAAGGCGCTGCATACCGAGGAGCGTCCCGGTTTCAGCGAACTCGAGGAGTACGTCCGCAATGCCAAGGCGGGTGAAGGGGTCGCATGAGCTCGAATCGCAGACCCATCATCATCCGCCGCAAGAAGGTCATCCATCGACACCACGGCGGCAGCTGGAAGATCGCCCTGGCGGACTTCATGACGGCCCTGATGGCGCTGTTTCTGGTCATGTGGATCCTCTCGCAGTCCGATCCCCAGCAGCGCGAGGCCGTCTCCGAGTACTTTCGCACCCCGCTGCTGACCGCCATCACCGGTGGCGATGGCGCGGCGCGCAGCCCCAACGTGATCCCGGGCGGCGGGCCCGACCCGGTGCACGCCGAGGGCGAGCGAGCGCGCATCGACCTGCGCACCCAGACCCGCCCCAGCGATCAGCAGCGCCGCGCCTTTCGCGACCTTCAGCAGCGCATCGAGACCGCCATCGCGGCCGACCCGGACCTGCGCCAGCTGCAGCAGCAGCTGCGCTTCGACATGACCCCCGAGGGCCTGCGCATCCAGCTGCTCGACACCGAGCAGCGACCGATGTTCGAGCTGGGCAGCGCGCGGGTCGCGCCGTACATGCGTGACCTGCTGCGCACCATGGCCCCGCTGCTCAACGAGTTGCCCAACGACCTCAGCATCAGCGGCCACACCGATGGCCTGGCCTACCTCAACGGCTATCGCGGCTACAGCAACTGGGAGCTCTCGAGCGACCGGGCCAACGCCTCGCGCCGGGAGCTGGTGGCCGGGGGGCTGAATCCGGCCAAGCTGCTGCGGGTCTCGGGGTTCGCCGACCGGGTGGTGATGCCCGGCACCGACGCCAGCGACCCCGTCAATCGACGCATCGAGCTGCTGGTGCTGTTCCGCGAGATCGCCACGCGCATCCGCTCGCCGGGCGTGCTGGACGGGGCCGGCACGCCGTCACCGCTCGGCCGGCAGTCAGGCAGCAGCGGGGGCGACGAGGCGCCGGTGGAGCGATTCACCCGCAGCCTGCAAGAGGCGCTCGGCACCGAACAACCACGGCCCTGAGGGGCGACAACCATTCCTGGGTGGGGACACGCGCATGGATATCACCGATTTCTATGACACCTTTTTCGAGGAGGCCGAGGAGCTGCTCGCCGACATGGAGCGCCATCTGCTCGAGATCGACCTCGAGGCGCCGGACGCCGAGCAGCTCAACGCCATCTTCCGGGCCGCGCACTCGATCAAGGGGGGCGCCGGCACCTTCGGCTTCGACGTGCTGCAGAAGACCACGCACCTCTTCGAGAACCTGCTCGATCACACGCGTCGCGGGGAGCTGACCCTGCGCCGGGACATCGTCGACACCTTTCTGGAAACCAAGGACATGCTCCACGACCAGCTGGATGCCTATCGCAACGAGGAGGTCCCCGACCAGGAGGCCTTCGCGCGGATCTGCCAGACCCTTCAGCAGCTGGCGCTGGAGGAGATCGGCCAGGAGCTCGAGGCGGCCAGCGGCACGCCGGCCGCCCCGACACCCGCGGCACCGGCAGCACCGGAACCGGAGAAGCCAGCCGCGAGTGACAGCGAGCCGGCCGAGTCCGCCTCGGGCGAGCAGACGCTGATCGTGGCCCTGCTCAACGTCGGCGAGAAGGATCGCGGCCTGCTGGTGGAGGAGCTCGATCAGCTCGGCACGGTGCAGGCGCAGCACGGCGACGAGGCCCGCTACGAGGTCACGCTTCAGACCGCGACCGACCGCGACGACATCGAGGCGGTGATGTGCTTCATCGTCGAGCCCGAGCAGCTGGAGATCCAGGCCGCCGCGCCGGCGCCTGCCGCCCAGGCCGCCGCGACCCCGCCGCCGGCAACCGCTGCGGTCACCCCCGCCTCGCCGGCCGACGATGCTCCCCCCGCCGCCAAGACGGCGGAGGCCGCGACAGCGGCCCCCAAGAAGGACGAGAACAAACCGGAGGGGGGCAAGCCCAAGGCGAAGAAGGCCAAGGCGGGCGGCGAGTCCAGCTCGATCCGCGTCTCGGTGGACAAGGTCGACCAGATCATCAACCTGGTGGGCGAGCTGATCATCACCCAGTCGATGCTCGACCAGACCGTCAGCGAGCTGGACGGCGTCACCCACGGCGGCCTGCTCAACGGCATGAGCCTGCTGCAGCGCAACGCCCGGGACCTCCAGGAGGCGGTGATGTCGGTGCGCATGGTGCCCATGGACTACGTGTTCAGCCGCTACCCGCGCCTGGTGCGCGACCTGGCCGGCAAGCTCGACAAGGACGTGGAGCTGGTCACCGAGGGCGAGTCCACCGAGCTCGACAAGAGCCTCACCGAGCGCATCATCGACCCGCTCACCCACCTGGTGCGCAACAGCCTGGACCACGGCATTGAGGACCCCGACACCCGCGAGGCGGCCGGCAAGCCGCGCACCGGGCGCCTGACCCTCTCGGCCCAGCACCAGGGCGGCAACATCCTCATCGAGGTGATCGACGACGGCGCCGGCCTGGATCGCGACAGGCTGCTCGCCAAGGCCCGCGACAGCGGCCTGGCGGTCTCCGACACCATGAGCGACGACGAGGTGTGGCAGCTCATCTTCGCCCCCGGCTTCTCCACCGCCAAGGAGGTCAGCGACGTCTCCGGCCGCGGCGTGGGCATGGACGTGGTCAAGCGCAACATCCAGGGCATGGGCGGCCACGTCGAGATCATGTCCCGCAAGGGCCAGGGCACCACCACGCGCATCGTGCTGCCGCTGACCCTGGCGATCCTCGACGGCATGTCGATCCGGGTCGGCAGCGAGGTCTTCATCCTGCCGCTCTCCACCGTGCTCGAGTCCCTGCAGCCCTCCCGCGAGGACCTCTACGCCATGGCCGGCGACGACGTGGTGCTCAAGGTCCGCGACGAATACCTGCCCGTGGTCGCCGTGCACTCGGCGCTGGACGTGGCGGACGCCAAGACCGAACTCGACGAGACCATCGCGGTGATCGTGCAGGGCGAGGGGCGCCGCTACGCCCTGCTGGTGGACGACCTGATCGGCCAGCAGCAGGTGGTGGTGAAGAACCTCGAGACCAACTATCGCAAGGTGCCGGGCGTCTCGGCGGCGACCATCCTCGGCGACGGCAGCGTGGCGCTGATCCTCGACATCGCCGACCTGCACCGCCTCAACCGTGCCAAGAAGGAGGCGCGTCGCCCGCAGCACGCCGCCACCGATCACTCAACGCTGTTCCGCAAGGAGGGAGAACCATCATGACCAGCCTGACACGCAACGCCGACCACGCCGCCTCCGAGGCCCACAACCGCGAGTTCCTGGTGTTCTCGCTGGGCGAGGAGGAGTACGCCATCGACATCCTCAAGGTGCAGGAGATCCGCGGCTACGAGAACGTCACGCGCATCGCCAACGCCCCGGCGTTCATCAAGGGCGTGACCAACCTGCGCGGCATCATCGTGCCGATCGTCGATCTGCGCATCAAGTTCCACCTCGACACCGTCGAGTACGGCGGCCAGACCGTGGTGATCGTGGTCAACGTCGGCGAACGGGTGGTGGGCATCGTGGTGGACGGCGTCTCGGACGTCATGACCCTCACCCCCGAGCAGATCAAGCCGGCCCCGGAGTTCGGCGTCACCCTCTCCTCCGACTTCCTGAGCGGCCTGGGCAGCCTCGAGGACCGCATGCTGGTGCTGGTCGACATCGACAAGCTGCTGACCAGCGAGGAGATGGCCCTGGTCGACTCCGTCGGCGAGTGATCCTCGCCCGACGCCACCCATGACTCGATGACCCAACGACCCAACGACCCAACGACCCAACGACCCAACGACCCGTGAGGGGACGGCACAATGCGGCAACTGACAACAACACAAAAGCTGTGGGGATCGCTCGGACTCATCTGGCTGGCCATGCTGCTGATGGTCGGCTGGAGCGCCTGGGAGACGCGCCAGACCATGCTCGAGGAGCGCCGCGCGGCGCTCGAGGTCTACATCGACCTGGCGATGTCGACCCTCGAAGGCCAGGCCGAGCGAGTCGCCGCCGGCGAGATCGACCCTGAGACGGCCAAGGCACAGGCCGCCTCGCTGATCAAGGCCATGCGCTACGACGAGGGGCGCGGCTACTTCTACATCTTCAACGACGACTTCGCCCTGCTCAGCCACCCCCGCCTGCCGGAGGGCACCGAGGTGGGCGACTTCCAGAACGTCGAGGACCGCTACCTGTTCCGCGAGTTCGCCGAGGACGTCGCCCAGGACGACGGCTACGTCGACTACCTCTGGGAGCACGAGGAGGGCAGCGAGCCCATCCCGAAATCCTCCTACCACGAGCGCTTCGCTCCCTGGGACTGGATCATCGGCACCGGCGTCTACATCGACGACATCGATGCCGCCTTCATCGCCTCGCTGACCCGCACCCTGCTGGCCCTGCTGGTCATCGGCGTGCCGGTGAGCCTGCTGATGGTGATGGTGATCCGTGGCGTGACCCGCGCCCTGGGCGGCGACCCGCGCTACGCCGCCGAGGCGGTGGGCACCATCGCCGACGGCGACCTCACGCGGGAGGTGCGGCTGCGCGACGGCGACACCGGCAGCCTGCTCTACGACATCGAGCGCATGCGTCGCGCCCTGGCCACCACCATCGGCGAGATCCATCGCGACAGCCACGATGTGAACGCCGAGGTGGTCGCGCTCGGCGCCGGCAATGACGAGCTGGCCACGCGCACCGAGCAGCAGGCCGCGGCCCTGGCCGAGACCGCCTCCAGCATGGAGGAGCTGACCACCACGGTGCACCACAACGCCGAGCACACCGAGCGGGCCAGCACCCTGGCCGGCGACACCGCCGCGAACGCCGCCCGCGGCCGCGCGGCGATGGAGGACGTGGTGGGCGCGATCACCGAGATCAACGACAGCGCCACCCAGATGAACACCATCGTCGACACCATCGACGCCATCGCCTTCCAGACCAACATCCTGGCGCTCAACGCCTCGGTGGAGGCGGCGCGCGCCGGCGAGCACGGCCGCGGCTTCGCCGTGGTCGCCGAGGAGGTGCGCAACCTGGCCAGCCGTTCGGCCACGGCGACCCGCGAGATCAAGGCGCTGATCGAGCACTCCGACGCCAAGGTCGTCGAGGGCACGCGCCGGGTCAAGGAGACCGACGCGCTGATCGCCGGCATGGCCCGGGACATCGATCAGCTCAGCGGCCTGATGGACGAGATCTCCACCGCCACCCGGGAGCAGAGCCAGGGCATCGAGCAGGTCGGCGTGGCCGTCACCCAGATGGACCGCATGACCCAGCAGAACGCCGGCCTGGTGGAGGGCAGCACCGACACCGCCCGGCGCCTCACGGCCAAGGCGGGGCACCTGCGCGAGCGGGTGGCGCACTTCCGCGTCGACACGGCCGGCGGCGAGGACACCGCGCCAGCCTTCCAGCCCGCCACGCCCGCTAGGCGCGAGGCCCGCGAGCCGGCCGAGGCCTGACCGGCCCTTCGATCACCGGGGCGGCCGCGGCCGCCCGACCACAGGAGAATCGTGTGAAGCTTCTCGACAACATGACCGTTCGGGTCAGCTGGAGCCTGGTGCTCGCGGTCTTCGCCGCCCTGATCCTGGTGCTGAGCGGCCTGGGCCTCTACAGCGTGCGCTACAGCGAGGAGTCGCTGCAGACCCTCAACCGGGTCAACGTGGATCAGGTCTCGGCGCTGAATCGCACCAATACCCAGATGCTGTTCACACAGATGGAGCTGCGCAACCTCCACGCGCGCCTCGCCCAGGCCGTCTGGCCCGACGAGCGGGAGGCGGTGAAGGCCGAGGCCGAGGCGGTGAGCGAGGAGCTCGACGCGGTCGAGGCGACCTTCCAGGAGTTCCTCGCCCTGCCGCGTCAGGCCGAGCAGCAGACCAGGATCGCGGCGGTGGAGGCGAGCTTCACGGCGCTGATGAACGAGGGGCTGCGGCCGCAGCAGCAGGCGCTGGCCGAGGGCAGCGCCGAGGCCTTCTCCAACCTGCATGGCGAGGTGGAGACGCTCACCCAGGCCTTCTACGACGATGCGGTGACCTTCTTCGTCAGCGCCGAGCAGAACGGCCGCGCCCTCTACAGCGGCTTCTTCGACCAGGTCGGCCTGCTGCAGCTGCTGATGATCGCCGCCCTGATCATCGCCGCCCTGACCATCGTCGGCGTGCTGTGTGGCGTGACCGTCAACGTCATCCGTCCGCTGGGCCGGCTGGTCGGCTACTTCGAGCGCATGGAGCAAGGCGACCTCGCCCAGGAGATCCCGCGCCGGGGCAACAACGAGATCGGGCGGCTCTACGCCTCGCTTGCGCAGATGCAGCACGGTCTCGCCGAGACCGTGGGCCGGGTACGCTCCAGCGGCGAGGCGATCTACCAGGGCTCCCAGCGCATCGCCAGCGGCAACAACGACCTCTCCTCGCGTACCGAGCAGCAGGCCGCGTCCCTGGAGGAGACCGCCTCCAGCATGGAGGAGCTCTCCTCCACCGTGGGGCAGAACGCCGAGAACGCCCAGCAGGCCAGCCAGCTCGCCGCCGAGGCCACCCGCACCGCCCGCCAGGGCGGCGAGGTGGTCGGCGAGGTGGTCGCCACCATGCACGAGATCAGCCAGGGCTCCCACCGGGTCGCGGAGATCATCGGCACCATCGATGCCATCGCCTTCCAGACCAACATCCTGGCGCTCAACGCCTCGGTGGAGGCGGCCCGGGCCGGCGAGCACGGCCGCGGCTTCGCCGTGGTCGCCCAGGAGGTGCGCAGCCTGGCCAGCCGCAGCGCCGATGCCGCCAGCGAGATCCGCGGCCTGATCCAGGCCTCGGTCCAGCAGGTCGATGCCGGCACCGCCCGCGTCGACCAGGCCGGCCAGACCATGGAGGAGATCGTCCAGGCGGTGCAGCGGGTCAGCGACATCATGGACGAGATCGCCGCCGCCTCCAGCGAGCAGAGCAACGGCATCTCCCAGGTCAACGAGGCCGTCACCCAGATGGATCAGGTCACCCAGCAGAATGCCGAGCTCGTCCAGCAGGCGGCCAGTTCCGCCAACCAGCTGGAGGCCGAGGCCAGCCGGCTCAAGGTCGCCGTCACGCGCTTCCGGATCGGCCAGGCGGACGCCGCCTCCGAGAGCGAGGGTTCCGCGGACGCCGCCGAGAGCAACGGCCTGGCGCGCTGGATGCCGTCGCTGATGCCGGCCCAGGCGCCGGAGCGACGCGTCACGCACCAGAAACACGACGGGCAGGAAGCGCGTGACGACGAGTGGGAGTCGTTCTGACGCGCCCCGGGTCGCGAGGCCGCCAGCGGCGGCAGACCATAAAAATTAAAACGCCTAGCCAATTACCTCAGCAGGGGATATCGCATGCGTAACAACCAGCCGGTCACCCAGCGGGAACGCCCGCTCCAAGACGAGCACTTCCTGATCTCGCGCACGGATCTCAAGGGGCGCATCACCTACGCCAACCCGGCCTTCATCGAGGTCAGCGGCTTCTCTCAGGAAGAGCTGATCGGCGCGCCCCACAACCTGGTGCGCCACCCCGACATGCCCGAGGCGGCCTACCAGGACCTCTGGGATACCCTGGCGGCCGGGGAGCACTGGAAGGGGCTGGTCAAGAACCGCCACAAGAGCGGCGACCACTACTGGGTGGAGGCGAGCGTCTCGCCGGTGGTCGAGGACGGCGAGGTCGTCGGCTACGCCTCGGTACGGGTCAAGCCCAGCCCCGAGGCGGTCGAAAAGGCCGAAAAGGCCTACGCCCTGATCCGCGCGGGCAAGGGTCGCCGCTACCTGCTGGATCGCGGCCAGCTGCGCCGCCGCGGGCTGGCCGGCCGCCTGTCGCGCCTCAACCTGCGCACCCTGCGGGCCCGGGTGGTGACCATGGTGGCGGTGGCCGGCCTGCTGCTCTCGGCGAGCGGCGCCATGGGGCTCTACGGGCTGCAGGTCTCCGGCGAGCGGCTGCAGACCCTGGACCGCGACGGCCTGCAGGACGTCGCCCGCCTGCAGCAGATCGACCAGCTCGCCACCCGCGCTCACCAGCGGCTGGCCCGCGGCAAGCGCTTCGAGCTGATCGAGAACCAGGAGCAGAACGCCGCGCGGCTCGAGGAGACAAAGGCCTCGCTGGCGGCGATCTGGAGCGACTATCGGGCCCGGGAGGTCAACCAGGGCGGCGAGGCCGACGTCTTCGATGCGGCGCTGACCCGCTACCTCGAGGAGGGCCTGGGACGCGCCGTCTCGCTGTTCCAGACCGAGGAGAAGTTCGAGATGTTCACCAGCCTGCCGCCGCACATCGAGGAGATGCAGGCGATGGGCGAGGCGCTCTCCGAGGAGGTGAACGCGCTGATCGAGAGCAAGCAGGCCGGTGCGGCGATGCTGGCCGACGAGGCCCGCACCGAGCAGCGGCAGATGCTGATGGCCCAGGCCGGCATGCTGGCCCTCGGCCTGCTGGCGCTGATCGTGATCGGTGTGCTGACCCTGCGCGCCATGCTGCGCCCGCTGCATGACGCCCGCGCCTTCACGCTGCAGATCGCCTCGGGCAACCTCGCCGCCGACGTGCCGCCGCGCCGGCGCGACGAGCTCGGCCACCTGCTGGAGGCGCTGGACATCATGCGCAAGAGCCTCGGCAGCATCGTCGGCGACGTCAACAGCGGCATTCGCGTGGTGACCCCGGCGGCCCGGGACATCGCCTCGGGCAACGAGGACCTCTCCGCGCGCACCGAACAGCAGGCCGCCTCGCTGCAGCAGACCGCCTCCAGCATGGAGGAGATGACCACCACCGTGCAGCACAACTCGGACAACGCCCGCCAGGCCAGCGGCCTGGCCTCCGAGAACGCCGAGCGCACCCAGGAGACCGGCGCGCTGATGCACCAGGTCGTCGAGACCATGGGCGAGATCACCGCCGGCTCGCGCAAGATGACCGAGATCATCAACGTCATCGACTCCATCGCCTTCCAGACCAACATCCTGGCGCTCAACGCCTCGGTGGAGGCGGCACGCGCCGGCGAGCAGGGGCGCGGCTTCGCGGTGGTGGCCGGCGAGGTGCGCAAGCTAGCCGGCCGCAGCGCCGACGCCGCCAGCGAGATCCGCGAGCTGATCGACGGCTCGTCCCGCCAGATCGACGACGGCGCCGAGCTGGTGCGCCGGGCGGAGAGCTCCCTCAATGCCGTCCTCGAGGCCTCCACCCGGGTCAACGACATCATGGGCGAGATCACCGCCGCCTCCGAGGAGCAGAGCAACGGGATCGGCCAGATCAACCAGGCGGTGGTGGAGATGGACCAGGTGACCCAGCAGAACGCCGAACGGGTACAGGCCACCGCACGGGCCGCCGGCGAACTCGAGCACCAGGCCGACCTGCTGGGCACGGCCATCGCCGCCTTCCGCCTGCGCGGCGCGGGTCCGGAGCGGGCGCCCTCCCTGGCCGAGCGGCGGGCACGTTCCGCGTCCTCAGCCGCGTCCACATCATCACCCTCCGGCCGTGATGCCGAGCCGGTCACGCACCGGCCGCCGGCCCGCCAGCCGGAGACCGTCGAGGAGTGGGAGGAATTTTGAACGAGCCCCAACGCGTCGAGATGCCACCGGAAGAGGGCGGCTGGGGAGGGGGTCGGCTCGAGCGTGATCTCGAGCTGACCGACACCGATTTCGCCAGGATCCGCCAGCTGATCTACCAGCGGGCGGGCATCGTGCTCGCCGAGCACAAGCGCGAGATGGTCTACAGCCGCCTGGCGAAGCGCCTGCGTCACCACGGCCTGATTCGCTTCGCCGACTACCTGGCGCGCCTCGAGCGACAGCCCGAGGCGCGCGAGTGGGAGGCCTTCACCAATGCGCTGACCACCAACCTCACGGCCTTCTTCCGCGAGGCGCACCACTTCCCGCTGCTCGCCGAGCACGTCAGGGCGCGTCCGGGCAGGGTGCGGGTCTGGTGTGCCGCGGCCTCGACCGGCGAGGAACCCTATTCCATCGCCATGACGCTGATGGAGACGCTGGGCTCGCGCGCCGCCCAGGCCGAGATCGTGGCGACCGACATCGACACCGATGCCCTGGCCCGGGCCCGGGCCGGCATCTACCCCCTGGAGCAGGTGTGCAAGCTCGACGAGGCGCGCACCAAGCGCTTCTTCCAGCGCGGCAAGGGGGAGCACAAGGGCTTCGCCCGGGTTCGCCCGGAGGTGGCCAGCATGATCGAGTTCCAGCCGCTCAACCTGCTCGCCCCCCAGTGGCCGGTGAGCGGCCCCTTCGATGCGATCTTCTGTCGCAACACCATGATCTACTTCGACAAGACGACCCAGAAGCGGATCCTCGAGCGCTTCGCGCCGCTGCTCAAGCCCGACGGCCTGCTGTTCGCCGGCCACTCCGAGAGCTTTTCCTACATCACCGACGCCTTCCGCCTGCGCGGCCAGACCGTCTATACCCGGGCGTCCGTGCGCTGACCGCTAAAGTCCTGCCGCCCGCGGCCGATAGAGGTGGCATGGTCGGTCCGCGCGGCCACCCCGCGGGCCGCCAGACAACAGGAGAGATCCCTTGAGCGCCAAACCCATCAAGGTGCTGTGTGTCGATGACTCGGCGCTGATACGCGACCTGCTGACGGACATCATCAACCAGCAGCCGGACATGGAGGTCGTGGCCGTGGCCCCCGACCCCCTGGTGGCCCGCGACCTGATCAAGCGCCACAACCCCGACGTGCTGACGCTGGACGTGGAGATGCCGCGCATGGACGGCCTCGACTTCCTCGAGCGCCTGATGCGCCTTCGCCCCATGCCGGTGCTGATGGTCTCCTCGCTGACCCAGTCCGGCTCCGAGGTGACGCTGCGCGCCCTGGAGCTCGGCGCCCTGGACTTCGTGGCCAAGCCGTCGCTCGGCATCCGCCACGGCATGATGGAGTACGCCACGGAGATCGCCGAGAAGCTGCGCGCCGCGGCACGCTCGCGGCCGCGCCAGGCACGCCGCCCGAATACGCCCGGCCCCCAGCCGCTCAAGGCGCCGATGGTCTCCAGCGAGAAGCTGATCATCATCGGCGCCTCCACCGGGGGCACCGAGGCGATCCGCCAGGTGCTCGAGCCGCTGCCGGCCAACAGCCCGGCGATCCTGATCACCCAGCACATGCCGGGGGGCTTCACCCGCTCGTTCGCCGAGCGCCTCGACCGCCTGTGCCAGATCAGCGTCAAGGAGGCCGCCGACGGCGAGCGCATCCTGCCCGGCCACGCCTATATCGCGCCCGGCGACGCCCACCTCAAGCTCGCCCGCAGCGGCGCCAACTACGTCGCCAGGCTCGACGACGGCCCGCCGGTCAACCGGCACCGCCCCTCGGTGGACGTGCTGTTCCACTCCGCCGCCGGCCAGGCGGGGCGCAACGCCATCGGCTTGCTGCTCACCGGCATGGGCAAGGACGGCGCGGCCGGCCTGCTGGAGATGCGCCAGGCGGGCGCCGCCACCCTCGCCCAGGACGAGGCGAGCTGCGTGGTCTACGGCATGCCCCGCGAGGCCGTCGCCCTGGGCGCGGCGGGCGAGGTACTGCCCCTGGAAGAGATCGCGCCGCGCCTGCTCTCCCTGGCCGCGGCCTCGGGCCGCGCCCAGCGGGTCTAGGCGCAGCGCTCCATATCGTCACCGGGCGAGCCGCCCGGCCCACACACGGAAGGAAATGCCGGTATGACACGTCTCTTGCGCAACATCAGCATTCACGCGGCCATGGTGGCCGTCCTGGTCTGCTTCGTGGCCTTCATCGCCGCGGTGGCCATCATGGGGCAGGTGACCAGCCGCTCGGCCGACAATACTCTGACGACCCTCGACCAGATCAACGTGGCCCAGCTCAACGAGATCAACCGTGCAGATGCGTTGATGACCGGCACCCTGCTGGACCTCGAGGTGGCGGCCAACCACTTCATGTTGGGCCAGCAGGCACAGGCCGAGGTACACCGGGCCGCGGCGGCGGATCAGCTCGCCCGCGCCGAGGAGCGCTTCGAGGCCTTCGCCAGCGTGCCGCGCACTGCACAGGGCCAGGCGCTCGGCGACCGGGTCGAGGCCACCTTCGCCGAGATGCTCACTCTCACCCGCCGGCAGTACCAGGCCCTGGAACAGTGGAACACATCCGAATTCAATGCCCTGCGGGAAGCGATGGACGCGTCGGCCGACGCCCAGGATGCGACGCTCACCGAGTTCGTGCGCTACGCCGATGAGCGCGGCGAGCAGATGCTGGCCGAGCATCAGGCCACCTCGACCCTGCTCCAGCGCGCCCAGCTGGGCGTCCTGGCCCTCGTCGCGCTGCTGGTAGCCCTGATCTATGTGGGCCTGCGCAACATCGTCATCACCCCGCTGCGGGTCGCGGTGGAGAGCCTGGAGAGGATCGCCAAGGCCGATCTCTCCGGCGAGATCCGGGTGCTGAGCCGCAACGAGATCGGCCAGCTCTTCACCGCCATGCGCGACATGCAGCAGAGCCTGATCCGCATCGTCACCGACGTGCGCGATAGCAGCGGCTCCATCCACGTCGGCAGCCGCGAGATCGCCAGCGGCAACAACGACCTCTCCTCGCGTACCGAACAGCAGGCCGCCTCCTTGGAGGAGACCGCCTCGAGCATGGAGGAGATCACCGCCACCGTGCGCCAGAACGCCGACAATGCCCGCCAGGCCAACGGCCTCGCCCAGGAGGCGACCCAGACCGCCGAGCGCGGCGGCGAGGTGGTCGAGCAGGTGGTGCAGACCATGCACGGCATCGCCGGCAGCTCCCAGAAGGTCGCCGACATCACCGGGGTGATCGACTCCATCGCCTTCCAGACCAACATCCTGGCGCTCAACGCCTCGGTGGAGGCGGCCCGGGCCGGGGAGCACGGCCGCGGTTTCGCGGTCGTCGCCGAGGAGGTGCGCAACCTGGCCAGCCGCAGCGCCGATGCCGCCAAGGAGATCAAGGGGCTGATCGAGGGCTCCGTGAGCCAGGTGCAGGAGGGCTCGGCGCTGGTCGAGCAGGCCGGCACCACCATGCAGGACGTGGTGACCTCGGTGCGCCGGGTGACCGACATCATGGACGAGATCTCGGCGGCCTCCCAGGAGCAGAGCGACGGCATCGAGCAGGTCAGCCAGGCCGTGGGCCAGATGGACCAGGTGACCCAGCAGAACGCCTCCCTGGTGCAGGAGGCCTCGGCCGCCGCCGCCTCCCTGGAAGAGCAGGCCGATCGCCTCGAGCGGGCGGTGGCGGTCTTCAAGCTGGCCGAGGGCGAGCGCGTCACCGCGCCGGCCAAGCCCGCCCCGCGCGTCGAGGCGCCCGCGGCCGATCACCGGCCGAGCACCCCCACTACTCGCCGACCCGCCCGCCAGGCGGCCGCCGAGGAGGAGTGGGAAGAGTTCTGATTCGTTCGCTGTAAACGCGGCCGGCACCGACGTGCCGGCTTCCGCATGCCATGACAGAAAGAGGATATCCGATGGCAGACAAGAACATGAGCATCCTGGTGGTGGATGACTTCCCGACCATGCGCCGCATCGTGCGCAGCCTGCTCAAGGAGCTCGGCTTCACCAACGTGGAGGAGGCCGAGGACGGCCAGGACGCCCTCAACAAGCTCAAGGCGGGCGGCTTCGAGTTCGTGGTCTCGGACTGGAACATGCCCAACCTCGACGGCCTGGAGATGCTCAAGCAGATCCGCGCCGACGACGACCTCAAGGCGCTGCCGGTGCTGATGGTCACCGCCGAGGCCAAGAAGGAGAACATCATCGCGGCGGCCCAGGCGGGCGCCAACGGCTATGTCGTCAAGCCCTTCACCTCGGCCACCCTGGAAGAAAAACTCAACAAGATCTTCGAAAAACTGGGCATGTAAGGCGGCCGGCAGGCCCGGCACCAAGGAGCGAGGATGATGAGCAACGAGATGCCGTCTCAGGACCCCCCTCAGGAGTCCAGCGACGAGCTGGTACAGCGCATCGGGCAACTGACGCGCATGCTGCGCGAGAGCATGCGCGAGCTGGGACTCGACAAGGAGATCGAGCGGGCCGCCGAGGCGATTCCCGACGCCCGTGACCGCCTCAGCTATGTGGCGACCATGACCGAGCAGGCGGCCGAGCGCGCGCTCAACGCCATCGACCGGGCCCAGCCGCTGCAGGACGACCTCAGCGAGCGGGCCGAGGCGCTGGACGCCCGCTGGGCGCAGTGGTTCGCCGAGCCCAAGGAGCTCGACGAGGCGCGCGAGCTCGTGCAGGACACCCGGCAGTACCTGGGCGACGTCCCCCAGCGGACCCAGGCGACCCACCAGGAGCTGCTCGAGATCATGATGGCCCAGGACTTCCAGGACCTGACCGGCCAGGTGATCAAGAAGATGATGGACGTGATCCGCGAGATCGAGCACCAGCTGGTGCAGGTGCTGATCGACGCCGTGCCCCAGGGCAAGGCCCGCGAGGACCTCCAGAAGCGCGCCGCGGACCAGTGGCACAGCGACGACCGGCGGCGCGAGGAGGGGCTGTTGAACGGTCCCCAGGTCAAGCCCGAGGCCGAGGGCATCGTCACCGGCCAGGACCAGGTCGACGACCTGCTGGACGAGCTCGGCTTCTAGCCTCGCCCCTCCTCCCCGCCGTTTCCAAGAGGCCGAGAGTCGCGGATAAGACCGCGATTAGCGGCCCTTTTTGACGCATCACCCCTTCCCCCCCAGCGACACAATGGCCAGGGTCCGCACGACCGTCCGGTGAATGGCCATGGCCGACCAAGACAGCGATCAGGAAAAGACGGAAGAGGCCACCCCTCGACGACTGGAGAAGTCGCGCGAGGAGGGCCAGGTCGCCCGTTCCCGGGAGCTGGCCACCTTCATGCTGCTGCTGGCCGGCGTGGCCGGGCTCTGGTCGATGGGCGGCCTGCTCTACGACCAGCTGGGCGTAGTCATGGAGCAGGCCTTCCTGTTCGAGCGGCGCCAGGCGCTGGAAACCACGCCGATGCTCGCCAACGCCCTGAACCTCGGCGAGCGCACGCTCTACGCCCTGATGCCCCTGTTCCTGCTGCTGACGGTGGTGGCCCTGGTCGCCCCGGCACTGCTCGGCGGCTGGCTGATCTCGGCCAAGTCGCTCAAGCCGCAGCTGGGCAAGCTCAACCCGCTCAAGGGCCTGAAGCGGCTGTTCGGCGTCCAGGCGCTGGTGGAGCTGGCCAAGGCGATCGCCAAGTCGCTGCTGGTGGGCAGCGTGGCCGTGACGTTCCTCTACCTGAACCGCGGCGACTTCATGGCGCTGATGGACCAGCCGATCCAGCAGGCGCTGGCCAAGGCGATGGGCATGGCCGCCGAGGCCAGCGGGCTGATGGTGCTGACCCTGCTGGTGGTGATCCTGATCGACGTGCCTTACCAGCTGTGGAGCCACGCCAAGAAGCTGCGCATGAGCAAGGACGAGGTGAAGCGCGAGCACAAGGAGTCCGAGGGCGACCCCCAGGTCAAGGGGCGCATCCGCCAGCAGCAGCAGGCCATGGCCCGCGGCCGCATGATGAGCAAGGTGCCGGAGGCCGACGTGATCATCACCAACCCCTCCCACTACGCCGTGGCGCTCGAGTACCAGGAGGCCGGCATGTCGGCGCCGCGGGTCGTCGCCAAGGGCGCCGACGAGGTGGCCGCCCGCATCCGCGCGCTCGGCGAGGAGCACGGCGTGCCCCGGCTGGAGGCCCCGCCGCTGGCCCGGGCGCTCTACCACCACGTGGATCTCGACGCCGAGATCCCGGCGGACCTCTACACCGCCGTGGCCGAGGTGCTGGCCTGGGCCTTCGGCCTGAAACGCGCAGCCAAGGAGGGCGGCGAGGCGCCGCCCTCTCCCGAGAATCTTCCGGTGCCGGCCTCCCTCGAGGTCCCGGCCCGCGACGCCGACACTGACGAGGCAGGTCCATGAAGGCCTTGATGAACCAATACCTGGGCCAGCGCGACTGGATGGCCAACGTGCCCATGAAGCTGCTGGCGGGCCCGCTGCTGATCCTCATGATCCTCTCCATGATGATCCTGCCGCTGCCGCCCTTCGCCCTGGACCTGCTGTTCACCTTCAACATCGCCCTGGCGATCATGGTGCTGCTGGTCAGCATGTTCACCCAGAAGCCCCTGGACTTCGCCGCCTTCCCGGCGGTGCTGCTGTTCACCACCCTGCTGCGGCTGTCGCTCAACGTCGCCTCGACCCGCATCATCCTGATGGAGGGCCACCAGGGCGGCGACTCGGCGGGCAAGGTGATCGAGGCCTTCGGCGAGTTCCTGGTCGGCGGCAACTTCGCCGTGGGCCTGGTGGTGTTCCTGATACTCGTGATCATCAACTTCATGGTCATCACCAAGGGCGCCGGGCGCATCGCCGAGGTCGGCGCCCGCTTCATGCTCGACGCCATGCCGGGCAAGCAGATGGCCATCGACGCCGACCTCAACGCCGGGCTGATCGGCGAGGACGAGGCGCGTCAGCGCCGTGCCGACGTCTCCCAGGAGGCCGACTTCTACGGCTCCATGGACGGCGCCAGCAAGTTCGTGCGCGGCGACGCCATGGCCGGCCTGGTGATCATGGTGGTCAACGTGATCGGTGGCCTGCTGATCGGCATGCTCCAGCACGACATGGGCTTCGGCGACGCGGCGCGCACCTACACCCTGATGACCATCGGCGACGGCCTGGTGGCCCAGATTCCCGCCCTGGTGATCTCCACCGCCGCCGGCGTCACCGTCTCCCGGGTCACCACCGACCAGGACGTCGGCCAGCAGATGATCAGCCAGCTGTTCGTCAATCCGCAGGTGATGATCCTCGCCGCCGCGGTGATGGGCCTGCTGGGCCTGGTGCCGGGCATGCCCAACCTGGTGTTCCTGATCTTCACGGCGCTGCTGGGCGGGCTCGCCTGGTGGCTGATCCGTCAGAAGGAGCGGCAGCTGGTCGAGCAGGAGATCGCGAGCGAAGCGCCCCCCGCCCCCGAGGCCCCGGAGGCGAGCTGGGAGGACGTGCAGCTGGTCGACACCCTGGGCCTCGAGGTCGGCCACCGGCTGATCCCGCTGGTGGACGCCCGCCAGCAGGGCGAGCTGCTCGGCCGCATCAAGAGCGTGCGCAAGAAGTTCGCCCAGGAGGTCGGCTTCCTGCCCCCGGTGGTGCACATCCGCGACAACCTGGAACTCGGCGCCAACGCCTACCTGCTGACCCTCAAGGGCGCCGAGATCGGCCGCGCCGAGGCCTTCCCCGGCCAGTGGCTGGCCATCGACCCGGGCCAGGTGACCGGCGAGCTGAAGGGCGTGATGACCCAGGACCCCGCCTTCGGCCTGCCGGCCGTCTGGGTCGACAGCAGCCAGCGCGAGCACGCCCAGGTCTACGGCTACACCGTGGTGGACGCCAGCACCGTGGTGGCCACCCACCTCAACCACCTGCTCCACCGCCACGCCGCCGAGATGCTCGGCCGCGCCGAGGTGCAGAAGCTGCTCGACAAGCTCAAGGAGGAGCAGCAGGGCCTGGTGGAGGACGTGGTGCCCAAGGCCATCTCGCTCACCGTGCTGCAGCGCCTGCTGCAGAACCTGCTCGAGGAGGAGGTCTCGATCCGCGACATGCGCACCATCCTCGACGCCCTGGCCGAGCACGCCCCGCAGCAGCAGGATCCCCACGAGCTCACCGCCCTGGTGCGCATCGCCCTGGGCCGCGGCATCACCCAGCAGTGGTTCGCCGGCCGCGAGGAGCTCAAGGTGATCGGCCTGGACAGCCAGCTCGAGCAGATCCTGACCCAGGCGATGAACGGCAACGGCGCCCTGGAGCCCGGCCTCGCCGAGACCCTGATGACCCAGACCGAGCAGGCCCTCGAGCGCCACGAGGCCAGCGGCGAGCCGCCAGTGCTGGTGGTGCAGCACAACCTGCGGGCGATGCTGGCACGCTTCCTGCGCCGCCGCCTGCGTCATCTGGTGGTGATGTCCCAGGCCGAGATTCCCGACGACCGCAGCCTGCGCGTCACCACCCTGGTAGGAGGTCGCTGATAGATGAGCGTCATTCGCTTCGTGGGCCAGACCAGCCGTGAGGCCATGCGCCAGGTGCGCGAGTCCCTCGGCGACGATGCGCTGATCCTGGCCAACCGTCACACCGAGCAGGGCGTCGAGATCCTGGCCATGGCCGACGACGCCGTGGAGGGGATGACCGCCGCGCCGGCACCGGCCGCCGCGGCCCCGTCGACATCCGAGTCAGCGCCGCGCCGCGAGCCCTCGCCGGCGTCCCCGGTCGAACCGCCGCCCCTGCCGGCTGGCGAGACGGCCGACGGCCAGGCCCTGCAGCGCATGAGCGAGCAGCTGCTGCGCGAGATGCAGGACATGCGCACTCTGCTGGCCCGGGAGCAGGCGCGCCAGGCGCCCGCCCCGGATGGCCGCACGCGGCTCAAGCACCTGCTGCGGGAGGCCGGCTTCGGCGAGGCCCTGGCCGACGACCTGCTCGCCGCCCTGCCCGCCGAGCTCGACGACGCCGAGGGCGGCGCCCGGGACGACGAGCGCCCGCTGGCCTGGCTGCAGCGCCGGCTGGCATCAAGGCTCGCGGTCCTCGAGGAGGAGGAGACCTTCTTCGGGCCGCCCGGGGTCATCGCCCTGGTGGGGCCCACCGGGGTGGGCAAGACCACCACCACGGCCAAGCTGGCGGCGCGCTTCGTGCAGCGCCACGGCGCCGATCGGGTCGCCCTGGTCACCACCGACAGCTTCCGCATCGGCGCCCACGAGCAGCTGCGCATCTACGCCGAGATCCTCGGCATCCCGATGCACGCCCTCGCCCCGGACCAACCGATCGACAGCCTGGCCCCGCGGCTCCGGGGGCGGCGCTGGGTGCTCATCGACACCGTGGGGATGAGCCAGCGCGACCAGCGCGTCATCGAGCAGATCGCCCAGCTGCAGGGCGGGCGCGTCCCGGTGCGGATGGTGCTGGCGCTCAACGCCGCCAGCCAGCCGGAGACCCTGGAGGAGGTGGCGAGCCGCTACCGCCAGGCCGCCCACGCCGCCGGGGCGAGGCTCGACGACTGCCTGCTGACCAAGCAGGACGAGGCCGGCCGCCTGGCACCCGCCCTCGAGACGATCCTGCGCCACGGCCTGCGCCTCGCCTTCATCTCCCACGGCCAGCGCGTTCCCGAGGATCTCGCCCTGGCCGATCCCCGGGCGCTGGCCATCCAGGCGCTCGCCACCCGGTCGCCCCTGCCCCTGGACGAGACCGCGGCGGCCCCGCGGCCCCGGGCGATGGCCGGCGACCTGCTGGGGCAGGGGCGGCGGCTCGCCGCCGCCCTGGGCGGGCTGCGTCGCGGCCTGACGGGATTCCCCGACCTCGAGGCGGCCTGGGACCTGGCCGCCCTGCCCGAGGAGCTGCAGGCCTCGCGCCTGGAGGCGCTGCTCACACAGGCAGGCGAGCGCCAGGCGCGCGTGGCCACGGTGTGGGCGCCGCGACGCTCGATGAAGGGGCGCGACTGGGCGATGCCCGACCTGGGCCTCGATGCCCGGGGCCACTGGCTGGGGCTGGCGGACCTGCACCATCGCCAGCCCGCCGGTCAGGCCAACCGCCTGGCCCGGGCCCGGGAGACCCAGGGCGTGAGGGTACACCTGCTGCCCGGCCTGCCGGACGCCGAGACCTGGCAGTGGCTGAGCGAGGACGGGAGCCTCTGGTCGAGCCAGGTACGCGCCGGCCAGCGGGTCCGCCACGGCGGCGAACGACACGCGCTCGCCGAGCTCGCCGCGCTGGCGAGCCCCGCCACCCGGGTCGACGCCCGCCTGGCCGGCCGGCCCTGTCGCGTCGTGCTGTCACGCCTCGACGTGACGGCCGCGCCGAACCGCGCCAGGGATGCCGACGAGGAGACCGCGCTGGCGGCCTGGTTCGCCGAGCTGCGCGACCCGGAGAGCGGCAAGCCGCAGGGGCGACGCTACTGGCTGACGACCTGTGATCACCCCGAGGATGCCGTGCCGCTGCTGCTGAGCCACCTCCAGGCGGAGGGCATCACCCGGCAGACCAAGCGCACCGAGGAGCGCCTGGCGGCGCTGCTGCCCGCCCAGGCGCGCCCCGAGCTGCGCCTGCTGCTGGCCACCGGCCTCGCCGCCCAGGCGAGCCACCTCGACCACGCCGACGACGAGGCCGGCCGGGACCTGCGCGCGGAGCTGCTGGGCCTGGTGGGCGGCCGCCGCCGGCGCCGCGACGCCGCCCTGCTCGAGGCGCTGCTGAGCCTGTTCAGCGCCCGGGACGCCATGCGCCAGCTCGGCGCCGCCAGCCGGGAGGAACTCGCGTGAACGCCGTCGACCAGGCCGCGGGCCTGCGCCAGTGGGCCGGCACGCAGTGCGCCCCCGAGGCGCCCCGCGCGCATGCCGCCCCCTCCCGTGGCACCCACGCCGGGGCGCCGCCGAGAACCCTGGTGGTGGTCGGCCTGCCGGGCGCCTCCCCCGACCAGGCGCGCCGGGTCGTGACGCTGCTCGAGCACTGGGCGGCCCGGGGGCAGCGCTGGGTGAGCGACCCCGCCCGGTGGCGGGTGGTGCCCCTGGCGGTCACCAGCCCGCATCTGCCGGCGCTGCTGGATCAGCAGTCGCGCTGGGCGCTGTGGGTGGGCAGCGACCCGGAGGCCTTTCGCCGGGCCTTCGCGGTGCTCAGGCGGCTCCACGAGCGACAGGGGCCGCGCCGGCTGCTCGCCGTGCACGCCCCCGAGCTGCCCCGCCAGGGGCTCTTGAACAACCTGCGCCAGGCGGCCTGGGGCTGCCTGGGCATCGACCTGCTGGTGATGGCGCCATGAGGCCGGTCACGCCTTTCATCCCGGGGCGGCGTGGCTGGCCGGCCGTGGCGCTGCTGCTGGCGCTCGCCGCCGGCGAGCTTCAGGCCGCCGGCAGCTGGGTCGCCGAGGCGCCGGGTCTGGCGGTCAGCCTGGCCGGTCGCGAGACGGCGTCCGCCGCCCTGCAGACGGGCGGCACGCCGCCCGAGGACGCGACCATCACCAGCGTCGCCTGGCGCTACCGGACGCCGCCGGGACGCGACCTGAGGGCCCGGCTCTGCCACCCGGCGGGCTGCGTGACGCTGCCCGCCAGGCGCGGTACCACCCGCGCGCTGGCCGGACTCGCGGCCGACGCGCCGCTGGCGTTCCGCTTCTCGCTGCCCCGGGGCGAGCGCCCGGTCCGGGTCGGCGGGCTGCAGGTGATCGTGAACCATCGGTAAAACCGAACCCGGCGGCGCCCCCGCAGCGCGGGGCCGCCGCCGACCAGCTGTGAGGCACGAGGATGTATACCGCACAAGGGAAGATCGATCAGAGCGCGCTGCTGACGGAGTACCTGCCGATGGTGCGCCGCCAGGCGCTCGCCCTGCAGGTTCGGCTGCCCGCCAGCATCGAGCTGGACGACCTGATCCAGGCCGGCACCGTGGGGCTGCTGGAGGCCATGGGGCGCTTCAATGCCGGACAGGGCGCCAGCTTCGCGACCTTCGCCAACCAGCGGATCCGCGGCGCCATGCTCGACGAGCTGCGCAGCCGGGACTGGCTGCCGCGCAGCGTGCGGCGCAGCGCCCGCGCCGTGGACGCGGCCGTGCGCCGGCTGGAGCAGGAGCTGGGGCGCGCCCCCGAGGAGACGGAGATCGCGGCGGCCCTCGAGATGCCCCTGGCCGACTACCGACGCCTGCTCAACGACACCAACAGCGGCCAGCTGCTGCCCTTCGAGGAGCTGATGGCCGAGGGCGGCGAGTCGCGGCTCGAGAGCCGCGCCCAGGAGAGCCCCTTCGCGCAGCTGCTGGATCAGGAGAAGCGCCAGCAGCTGGTCGAGGCCATCGAGGCGCTGCCCGAGCGCGAGAAGCTGCTGATGGCCCTCTACTACCAGGAGGAGCTCAACCTGAAGGAGATCGGCGCGGTGCTCGGCGTCTCGGAGTCCCGGGTCTGCCAGCTGCACAGCCAGGCGGTCAGCCGCCTGCGCGGGCGCCTCGCCGAGACCGGCTGACGCGGCGGCTCGGCCAGGGACAGAGACAGGCCATGATAGAGGCGCTAGAGGCGTCCCATCAGGGCCGCGGTCTTCTCCAGGGCATCGAGGTAGCAGGCCTGCAGCCGCTCGGCCGGGTGGTCGGGCTCGCTCTCCTCGGCGGTTCGCTCATGCTCCTCGCAGAGCGCCAGGATGGCGCCGAGGGGCCCCTCGTGGCACGCGAGGGCGCGCTGGACGGCATCGGAGAGCGGCACCTGGGCCAGCAACGTCGCCTGATCCTCCTCGAGCAGCGCCCCCATCATCGAGAACAGGCCCGTGGTGAAGGCGTCCTCGGGGTCGATGTTGCGGAAGGGCTCGGCCAGGTTCTGGCACATGAAGCCGCGGATCAGCGCCAGGCGCAGGGTGATCCGCGACGAGGGCAGGTCGCTGGCCAGCGACATCGTCATCACCAGCCGGCGCAGCTCGTTGAGGCCGAGCACCTGCATCGCCCGCTTGAGGTCCGACGACGGCTGGCGCTGGCCGAAGTGGCTGGCGTTGGCACGATGCAGGATGGCGACGTGCAGGTGGGGCATCTGCAGCAGCAGGTCGTGGAGGCGCAGCAGGTCGGCGTCCTCGCGGTAGAGCTCGTTGATCAGCCGCAGCTGGGCGGCCCGGTTGCCGTGGCGACCGCGCGGCCGGGAGGCCTGGTAGTGGGGCTGGGAGAGGTAGCGCCCGTTGATGAAGTCGCAGCCGAGCTCGAGGCACTGCTCGAGGCGCTCATGGTCCGGGATGTGCTCCGCCAGCAGCCGATGCCCGCGCGCCTTCAGGGTCCGCAGGCGCTCGAGGTCGAGTGGCTTGGAGGCATCGATCTCGATGAGGTCGGCCACCGCCGAGAGCGCGGCCTCCAGGGGATGGCCGGTCGGGTCGGGCACGGCGATGCGATAGTGGCGCTCGGCGATGCGCTCCAGGCACTCGATCACCGCCGGGGTGATCTCGAGCGTCGCCGGCACGCCGATGATCACCTGCTCGGGCGGCGTCGGCAGCAGTTCCGGGCGCATCAGCCACTCGCCGGGCAGCTCGATGAGCAGGGCCCGGGAGGCCAGCCGCTGCGGCTCGTCCAGCTCGTAGAGCACGGCACTCAGCGCCTTGGCCATGTGGCCGACCGGGTCCTCGTCCCCGTCGCCATGGTGCTGGTAGACGAGCCGATCGGCGACGTGCCGATAGTCGGCGTCGTGGATCGGGTGCAGTGCGATGGTGAAGCGTTCCGTCACGCCCTGGCCTGTCATGCGGTATCACTCCCTGCGACTGATGCCTGCCATACGTATGGTGGATACCCATCGTCAGCAGATTTTATGATGCCAAGAATATCACCCCAGTCCGAGGACTGTCCGTGCCCTGATGCGGCAAGATTAAAGTATCCTGCGCGGCGTCCGATAACCCCTGTATTTCCCCCACCCTCTACGGTCCGGAGCCGTCAATGAACCCCTCGACACTGATCGGCATACTGGCCAGCTGCGTGCTCCTCGCCAGCGTCCTGTTCTTCACCGCCGAGTCCCCGCAGAGCTTCATCAACCTGCCGGGTCTCGCCATCGTCGTGGCCGGCACCCTGGCGGCGACCTTCATCAGCTATCCCCTCAAGGAGGTGCTGCGGGTCGTGCGCCTGGTGGCCATCGTCTTCCGGCGCGAGAACACCTACATCCGCGATGACATCACCGAGCTGGTCGACCTCTCCCGGCTGTGGCTCAAGGGCGACGTGCGCTCGGTGGAGAAGGCACTCGAGCACACCCGCAACCCCTTCCTGCGCACCGGCATCCAGCTGGTGATCGCCAACACCAAGGAGGAGGAGATCTTCGACCTGCTGCGCTGGCGGATCTCCCGCCTCAAGGCGCGCGAACACGCCGAGGCCCAGATCTTTCGCACCATGGCCACCTACGCGCCGGCCTTCGGCATGATCGGCACCCTGGTGGGGCTGGTGAACATGCTGGAGGTGATGGAGGCGGGGGACCTGCACGTGATCGGCCCGCGCATGGCGGTGGCGCTGCTCACGACCTTCTACGGCATCCTGCTGGCCAACCTGGTCTTCAAGCCGATCGCCGTGAAGCTCGAGCGGCGCACCGAAGAGCGGCTGATCGCCATGAACATGGTGCTCGAGGGCATCTCGCTGATCACCAAGCGGCGCCTGCCCTCCTTCATCGAGGAGACCCTGAACTCCTTCGTCGCCAACTACCACGACGAGATCCGCGACCCGCAGAGCCCCGCCGAGCGTCGCGAGAGCGGCGAGAAGGGCCCGGGTGACAAGGACCGGGGCGAGCAGGGCCAGCATGCGTAACCGGGAGATCAGCGAGGCGCTGAGCCCCGCCGGCCAGGGCGAGGGTGACGGCGAGAGCTGGCTGATGAGCTACCTGGACGTGCTGACCCTGCTGATCACCCTGTTCGTGCTGCTGCTCTCGATGGCGGGCAACGGCCAGGCCGAGAGCGGCAGCCAGTTCGCCGGCCCGGCGGTGTCGTCCGCGGCCTACGCCTCCTCGCTGGCGGTGGCCGGCGGCATGGCCCCCCGGTCCGCCGGCCTCAAGCCCCGCCACGAGGGCCTGCAGCCGCGCTTCAAGGGCCTCGAGATGGAGGGGGTCAGCGTCGCCGAGGGCAAGGGTGGCATCACCCTGCGCATCGACAACAACCTGCTGTTCGCCAGCGGCCAGGCGCGCCTCACCCCCCGGGGGGAGCGCGTGCTGCAGGGCATGGTGGAGACGCTCCAGACCTTCGACGGGCGCATCTCGGTCGAGGGACACACCGACAACGTGCCGATCGCCACGCGCCGCTTCCCCTCCAACTGGGAGCTCTCCACCGGCCGCGCGATCTCGGTGCTGCGCCATCTGGTGAAGAGCGGCCTGTCCGAGTCGCGCCTGCGGGCCATCGGCTACGCCGACACCCAGCCCCTGGAGAGCAACGACAGCCGCGAGGGACGCGCCGCCAACCGTCGGGTCGAGCTGCTGCTCACCAGCGACGCCTGAGACACCCGAGATCGCACGGCACCATGCACACCACAAGGACAAGAGATGAGTCACTGCGCACGAGTCGAGGGGCACTGCGGACGCTGCGAGGGGGAGCTCCCCTTCGCCTTCACCATGGCGTTCCAGCCGATCGTCGACATCCGCGAGGCCCGCGTCACCACCTTCGAGGCGCTGGTGCGCGGCCCCCAGGGGGAGTCGGCCTGGAGCGTGCTCTCCCAGGTGACGGGGGACCTGCTCTACCGCTTCGACCAGGCCTGCCGGGTGCGCGCCATCGAGCTGGCCAGCCGCCTGGGCATGCGCCAGAACCTCTCGATCAACTTCCTGCCCAATGCCGTCTACGAGCCCGAGGCATGCATCCAGGCCACCCTCGAGGTGTGCCGGCGCGTGGGCTGGCCCACCGAGCGGCTGGTCTTCGAGTTCACCGAGACGGAGCGCGTCACCGACCGGCGCCACCTGCATCGCATCATCGAGAGCTACCGCTCCATGGGCTTCACCACCGCGCTGGACGACTTCGGCAACGGCTACGCCAACCTGGACCTGCTCACCGACCTCAAGCCCGACCGCCTGAAGGTCGATCGGGAGCTGGTGATGGGCTGTGACCGGGACCCCCGGCGCCAGGCGCTGATCCAGGCGGTGAAGGGGCTGGGCGACGACCTGGGTCTCTTGCTGATCGGCGAGGGGGTCGAGACGCGGGAAGAGGCCCTCTGGCTAGCGCGCCTGGGCATCACCCGCCAGCAGGGTTATTACTTCGCCAGGCCCGCCGTCGAGTCACTGGGCGGGGATCTCGGGCCGCTGCTGCGCGAGCTGCGCGACGAGAGCGAGGGCGTCCGCCAACGCCGCGCCGCGCCAGCAGCGCGGGGTTGATCGTCTCGGGCGAGGCGCCACGTGCCGGACCGCGATCCGGCCGGTGACCCGGAAAAGCCGCCCTCGACGGCATGCCCGATGATCACTCAGCGGTCGAACACCACCGTGCGACCGGCGTGCAGGAAGACGCGGCGCTCCACATGCAGGGCCACCGCTCGGGCAAGGGTCAGACACTCGACGTCGCGCCCCTTGGCCACCAGGTCCTCCGGGTAGTCGGCATGACTCACCGGCGCCACGCCCTGGGTGATGATCGGTCCCTCGTCCAGGTCGTCGTTGATGTAGTGGGCCGTGGCGCCGACCAGCTTGACGCCCTTCTCGTAGGCCTGGTGGTACGGCCGCGCGCCCTTGAAGCCCGGCAGCAGCGAGTGGTGGATATTGATCGCCCGGCCGCTGAGCCGCTCGCACATCTCGCTCGAGAGCACCTGCATGTAGCGCGCCAGGATCACCAGCTCGGCGCCGGTCTGCTCGATCACCACCCAGACCTGCGCCTCCTGCTCCGCCTTGGTCTCGGCGGTGATAGGGAGGTGGTGGTAGGGGATATCGTGCCATTCCGCCAGGGTCGCCAGGTCCGGGTGGTTGGAGACGATGGCGCGGATATCGATGGGCAGCTGGCCGACACGGTAGCGGTAGAGCAGGTCGTTGAGGCAGTGATCGGCCTTGGAGACCATGATCACCACCGGCAGGCGGCGCCCCGGCGGGGTCAGCTCGAAGCTCATCTCGAACTCGGCGGCGCGCTTGGCGAAGCCGGCCTGGAAGGCCTCGGCATCGAAGTCCTCGGCCTCGGGCCGGAACTCCGTGCGGATGAAGAAGCCCCCACTCTGCCGATCGTCGAAGGTGTGCTGCTCGGTGATGTAGCAGCGCTGCTCCTTGAGGAAGCGGGTGACCACGTCCACGCTCCCCAGGCGGCTGGGGCACTGCGCCGCCAGGATCCAGCAACGGTTGTTGTCTTGCATGATTTCTCTCCTGAGCGGGGCCGGCGATAGCCGGCCCCGTCGTGGTCAGCGCTCGACGCCGATGCCGTACTCCTCACCGGCGTCGAGCAGCCAGCGGTAGGTGTAGTCGGCAAAGCTGCGGCGCACCACCAGCTCCCAACGGGACTCGCTGGGCCGACGCAGGATGACCGTGGCCTTGGCGAACACCGTGGTGACCCCCTTGCCCTCCGGGAAATGGCTCGGATGGACGTCGTAGCTCACCGACTTCATCAACAGCTCCCGGGCCGCCTCGCCCTCGAGCTCGACCAGGGTCTGGCCGCCGCTGACGTTGCTGATGGCGAAGTGGGCATCGCCCAGCGCCTTGCGCAGCCGCTGCTCCAGCTCGAACTCCTCGCCACCGGGCACGATGACCAACCACTCGTCCGGGGAGAGCCACTGAATGGAGCGCTGGCCCTCGGCGTCCTGCACCAGTCCCTGGGGCTGGCCGGGCAGCGAGATGTCGAGCGCCTCGCGGACCGCCTCGTCCAGCACGATGGCCCCGCCGCGCAGCACCAGGTGACCGAGGAAGGGCCGCTCGCGCAGCACCACCCGGCTCCTGGCAGTGGGGGCCGGAGCCCCCGAACGACGATAGGAATAGGCCAGCGGCGACTCGACCGGAATCTTGGTCTCGGTACGGGTATCGAACGTTGCGACATTAGACATTTTGACGCTCTCCCTTGGGGTCGAGGAAGATGGTGCTGACGATCTCGGCCTCATGGACCTGGCCGTCGGCCATGGGCAGATAGACGGTCTCGCCCATCTTCTGCTGACCGCCCTTGACCACCGCCAGGGCGAAGCCTGAGTCGAGGGTCGGGCTGTAATAGCTGGAGGTCACGTGCCCGACCATCGGCATGGGGATCGCGTGGTTGGGGTCGAGGACGATCTGCGCGCCTTCTTCCAGTACCACCTTGGTATCCTTGGGCTTGAGGCCCACCAGCTGCTTGCGGTCGGTACGCGAGGTGTCGGGACGCGACAGGGCGCGCTTGCCGATCCACGGAAACGGCTTGTCGTAGCCGATCGCCCACTGCATGCCCAGGTCCTCCGGGGTCACCGAGCCATCGGTGTCCTGGCCGGCGATGATGAAGCCCTTCTCGGCACGCAGCACGTGCATGGTCTCGGTGCCGTACGGCGTCAGGCCGTACTTGTCACCATGGGCGAACAGCGTCTCCCAGACGTGCATGGCATAGTTGGCCTGGACGTTGATCTCATAGGCCAGCTCGCCAGTGAAGGAGATGCGGAACACCCGCGCGGGCACCCCGGCCACCTGGCCTTCGCGCCAGTCCATGAACTTGAAGCTGTCCTTGTCCAGGTCGATGTCGGTGACCTCGGCCATCAGCTTGCGTGCCTCGGGGCCGGTGACGGTCATGGTCGCCCAGTGGTCGGTCACCGAGTTGAAGTACACATCGAGCTCCGGCCACTCGGTCTGGTGCCAGATCTCGAGCCACTCCAGCACCCCGGCCGCGCCACCGGTGGTGGTGGTCATCAGGAAGTGGTTTTCGCCCAGGCAACTGGTGGTCCCGTCATCGAACACCATGCCGTCATCCTTGCACATCAGGCCATAGCGGACACGACCGGGATCCAGCTTGGCCCACTTGTTGGTGTAGACCCGGCCCAGGAACTCGCGGGCATCCGGGCCCTGGATGTCGATCTTGCCCAGCGTCGAGGCATCGAGGATGCCGACCTTCTCGCGCACCGCCAGACACTCCCTGGCCACCGCCTCGTGCATGGTCTCGGTCTTGCCGTTGACCTTGCGCGGGAAATACCAGGGACGCTTCCACTGACCGACGTCCTCGAACTCGGCACCGTGCTCCACGTGCCACTGGTGCATGGCGGTGTAGCGCTCGGGATCGAACAGCTCACGACAGTGACGGCCGACGATGGCACCGAAGGCCACCGGCGTGTAGTTGGGGCGAAACACCGTGGTGCCGACCTCGGGGATCGTCCGGCCCAGGCAACGGGCGGCGATGGCCATGCCGTTGATGTTGCCGAGCTTGCCCTGGTCGGTGCCGAAGCCCATGGCGGTATAGCGCTTGACGTGTTCGATGGACTCGAAGCCTTCGCGAGTGGCCAGCTCGATGCCCGCCGCGGTGACATCGTTCTGCAGGTCGACGAACTGCTTCGGCGCCCGCAGGGTCGGCTTCTCGTGGGGCACCTGATAGAGCGCACAGGCCGCACCATCGCGACGCGCCGCGACCTGGGGCAGCCTGACGTCGGCCGCCTCGAAACCGGCTTCCTGAGCGGCGTTGGCGCCAGCGGTGAGACCATCGGCCAGCACATCGGCGGTGGCATAAACGCCCCGGGCACTCCCGGCGGCGGCGACACCCTTCACCAGATTGGGCACGAAGCCGAGGAGGTCATCACTCCAGGTCGGCCGGGCCCCGGTGTGGGAGGCCAGGTGGATGACCGGGCTGTAGCCGCCGGAACTGGCGATGGTGTCGCAGTCCAGGGTCGTGGCCTCGCCGATCACGCGGAAGCCCTCGGCGTCGATCTTCGCCACCCGGGCACCGCGGACGCGGTTTTCGCCCTTGGCCTCGATCACCGCGCTGCCGGTGATGATCTTGATGCCACGACCACGGGCCTGCTCGACCAGCTCGCCGTCCGGGTTGGCCCGGGCGTCGACGATGGCGACCACGTCGCGACCGCTCTCTGCCCAGTCCAGGGCGGCACGGTAAGCGTGATCGTTGCTGGTAGAAAGCACCAGCTTGTTGCCCGGCACCACGCCATAGCGGCGGATGTAGGTGGAGACCGCGCCGGCGACCAGGTTGCCCGGCACGTCGTTGCCCGCGTAGACCAGCGGCCGCTCATGGGCACCGGTGGCCAGCACGACACGACCGGCGCGTACGCGGTGCATCCGCGCACGCACCTGGCGACGCCCCTCCTTGAGCGGTGCGGTATCAGCCAGATGCTCGGTGCGCCGCTCATGCAGGGTCACGAAGTTGTGATCGTGATAGCCATTGGCGGTGGTTCGCGGCAGCAGGGTGACGTTGTCCATGCCGGACAGCGCCTGGAGCGCCTCGGCCACCCACTGCTCCGCCGGCTGGTCATCGAGCAGCTCGCGGGTATCCAGCAGCGAGCCGCCCATCTCCTCCTGCTCATCGGCCAGGATCACCCGGGCCCCACCTTGTGCGGCAGCCAGCGCCGCGGCGAGGCCCGCCGGGCCCGCACCGATCACCAGCACGTCACAATGCTGGTGCAGGTGGTCGTAGATGTCCGGGTCGTTCTCCATGGGGCTGCGGCCGAGACCGGCACTCTTGCGGATGTACTTTTCGTAGGTCATCCACATGGACGCTGGCGCCATGAAGGTCTTGTAGTAGAACCCCGGCGGCATGAACTGGCCTCCCAGCTTGCCCACCAGGCTCATCATATCGCGCTGGACATTGGGCCAGCCGTTGGTGCTGCGGGCCTCCAGGCCCTCGTACAGGGCCTGCTGAGTGGCCCGTACGTTGGGCACCTGACCCGCCTCTGTCTTGCCCAGCTGGACCACCGCATTGGGCTCCTCGGCGCCAGCGGCGACGATGCCGCGAGGACGCGAGTACTTGAAGCTGCGGTTGACGATATCGACGCCATTGGCGAGCAGTGCCGAGGCCAGGGTATCCCCGGCATGGCCCTGATAGGTCTTGCCGTTGAAGGTAAAGCTCAGCGTGCGGGAACGGTCGATGCGACCGCCCTGCGACAGGCGGTTGGACTGCTGTGCGTTGCGTGTCATACCTTGGCCCCCCTGGAGTCTTTCACCGCGCTGTCGCTGGCGCCCACCGCCTGCTGGCCGCCGTCGGCCACCTGCACGCCCGCCGTCTTCTCGGCGCTCGCCAGGCTCTCGGCAGTGACCGATGGCTGCTCGCCGATCTTGTAGGTCTCGAGGATGTCGTAGGTCACGGTGTTGCGGGTGACGTTGAAGAACTTGCGGCACCCCACGGCATGTACCCACAGCTCGTGATGAATGCCACGCGGGTTATCGCGGAAGAACAGGTAGTCGCCCCACTCCTCGTCGCTGCAGGCGTCCGGGTCCTGGGGACGGGCGATGTGCGCCTGGCCCTTGGGGTGGAATTCCTCTTCCTCGCGGTGTTCGCCGCAGTAGGGGCAATGGATATAGAACATGTCGGCTCTCCTCTGCGGTGGATCAGTGCGCCACGCCGGCGGCACCGTGCTCGTCGACTAGCGCACCGGTGTTGAAGCGGTCGATGGAGAACGGGGCGGCGATCGGATGCATCTCGCCCTTGGCCAGACTGGCGGCGAACACGTGGGCCGAGCCCGGGGTGGCCTTGAAGCCGCCGGTGCCCCAACCGCAGTTGAAGTACAGCCCCTTGACCTTGGTCTTGGACAGGATCGGGCAGGCATCCGGGCAGGTATCGACGATGCCGCCCCACTGACGGTTCATGCGCACCCGGGAGAAGATCGGGAACATCTCGACGATCGCCTGCAGGGTGTGTTCCACGGTGGGATAGCTGCCGCGCTGACCATAGCCGTTGTAGCCGTCGATGCCGGCGCCGATGACCAGGTCGCCCTTGTCCGACTGGCTGATGTAGCCGTGCACGTGATTGGACATCACCACGGTGTCGAGCACCGGCTTGAGCGGCTCGGAGACCAGCGCCTGGAGCGGATGCGATTCCAGCGGCAGCTTGATCCCGGCCATCTTGGCCAGCACCCCGGAGTTGCCGGCGGCCACGCAGCCGACGGTCTTGGCTTCGATGTCACCGCGGTTGGTGTGCACGCCATAGATCTGGCCGTCGCGAATCTTGAAGCCGGTGACCTCGGTCTGCTGCAGGATGTCGACGCCGTGGGCATCGGCCCCGCGGGCGAAGCCCCAGGCCACGGCGTCGTGGCGGGCCACGCCGGCACGCGGCTGCCAGGAGGCCCCCATCACCGGATAGCGGGCATGCTTCGAGCAGTCCATGATCGGCACCAGCTCCTGCACGCCCTTGGCATCCAGCACCTCGCCGTCGATGCCGTTGAGGCGGTTGGCGTTGACCCGACGCTGGATGTCACGCATGTCCTGCAGGGTGTGACCCAGGTTGAGCACGCCGCGCTGGGAGAACATGACGTTGTAGTTGAGGTCCTGGGACAGCCCTTCCCACAGCTTCATGGAATGTTCGTAGAGCGCCGCCGCCTCGTCCCACAGGTAGTTGGAGCGCACGATCGTCGTGTTACGGGCGGTGTTGCCGCCGCCCAGCCAGCCCTTCTCGATCACGGCGACGTTCTTGATGCCGTGCTCCTTGGCCAGGTAGTAGGCCGTGGCCAGGCCATGGCCACCGCCGCCGACGATGATCACGTCGTACTGCTTCTTGGGCACGGGATTGCGCCACTGGCGCTCCCAGTTCTCATGATGGCTCAGCGCGTGCTTGGCCAGCCCGAAGCCTGAATAGCGTTGCATAGGGTCTTCTCCTCGAAGGTCCCCGCCGAGGCGCCGGCGGGGAGCGGGCTCACGCGATGGAGGTTTCGGTCGCCGCGACGGAAGCCGGGGCATAGACCGGGTGGCGCTCGCACAGCTCGGCCACCTTGTCGCGGACCTCGGCCTCGACGGCGTCGGTATTGCCACGTTCGGCCAGCACATCGAGGATGTCGCAGATCCAGCCGGCCAGGTCGCTGCACTCGGTCGCATCGAAGCAGCGAGTGGTCACGGCCGGGGTGCCGATGCGCAGGCCCGAGGTGACGAAGGGGCTCTGGGGATCATTGGGCACGGCATTCTTGTTGACGGTGATGTGCGCACGACCCAGCGCGGCATCGGCATCCTTGCCGGTCACCTCCTGCTTGATCAGCGAGACCAGGAAGAGATGATCGTCGGTGCCGCCGGACACCACATCGAAGCCGCGCTCCCTGAACACCCCGGCCATGGCCTGGGCGTTGTCGATCACCCGCTGCTGATAGGCCACGAATTCCTGACTCATGGCCTCCTTGAAGGCCACGGCCTTGGCGGCGATCACATGCATCAGCGGGCCGCCCTGCTGGCCCGGAAACACCGCACCATTGAGCTTCTTGTAGAGCGCGGCATCGCCATGTGCGGAGAGGATCAGGCCGCCACGCGGGCCGCGCAGGGTCTTGTGGGTGGTGGTGGTGACCACGTGGGCGTGGGGAATCGGGCTCGGGTAGTGGCCCGCGGCGACCAGGCCGGCCACATGGGCCATGTCGACCAGCAGCCAGGCCCCCACCTCGTCGGCGATCGTGCGGAAACGCCGCCAATCCACGACCCGCGAATAGGCCGAGAAGCCGGCGATGATCAGCTTGGGCTGGTGCTCACGAGCGAGGCGCTCGACCTCGTCGTAATCGATCTCGCCGGTCTCCGGGTTGAGGCCGTACTGCACGGCGTTGTAGTGCTTGCCGGAGAAATTGGGCGCGGCGCCATGAGTCAGGTGGCCGCCATGGGCCAGGCTCATGCCCAGCACGGTATCGCCCGGCTGGATCAACGCCATGAAGGCCGCGGCATTGGCCTGGGCCCCGGAGTGCGGCTGGACGTTGGCGTAGTCGGCGCCGAACAGGTCGCAGGCGCGATCGATGGCCAACTGCTCGACCACATCGACATGCTCGCAGCCGCCGTAATACCGCTTGCCCGGATAGCCCTCGGCGTACTTGTTGGTCAGCTGGGTACCCTGGGCCTCCATCACGGCGCGGCTGGCATAGTTCTCGGAGGCGATCAGCTCGACATGAGCCTCCTGGCGCACGACCTCGTCGGCGATGGCAGCGGCGATCTGGGCATCGAAAGTGGCAAGACCAACCTGATTCATGACTGACTCCTTCTTGTTATCGGCGGCGGGCAGGACGTGGATGGAAGCCATCGGCACCTGCCAGCGGGAAAATGGCCATCCTGATGCGCAGATCACTTCTGCGCCGCTTGTCCGGCTTACGTTCCGATTAAAGGCGATGGAGGAGTCCAAAGATTGAATAAATGCGACAGGATTTCTGAACACCGGGACACGTGGAAGGCGGCTGTCAGCGCGACTCGCCGGGCTGGCAGCCAGCATGAGGACACCCGTTTATTAGGGATAGCCGAGAAATCAGAGCGTCGACCGGCCGTCGATATGCAGGAAGAAGGGATCGACCCGGTCGCTGCCGGGTTCGCTGGCGCGCTTGCGCATTTCCGACGGCGTCGCGCCGAAGGCGCTGCGGAATTGGCGGGAGAAGTGGGCCGTATCGGCGAAACCACAGCGCTCGCCGATCTCGGTGATGCTCTTGCCGGTATAGTGCAACAGCCATAGCCCGTAGCGCAGGCGCAGGTCACGGGCGAACTTCTGGGGACCCACGCCCAGGATCTCGCGAAAGCGTCGCTCCAGGTTGCGGCGGGAGGTGCCCACCCGTTCCGATAGGGCGTCCATCGCGATCGCCTCGCCCAGGTGCTGCTCGAGCACGGCGATGGCGCGGCGCACCACACGATCCTCGATCTTGCCGAAGACCACCGGCTGGGGCTGGGGGTGGGTGCCGGCGCGGGCCTCGTCGAGGAGCATGATATTCAGGCTCTTCATCGCCCAGGCCTTGCCCAGATGGCGCTCGACCAGGTAGGCGGCCAGGTCTGCCGCCGCCGCCCCGCCGGCACAGGTGAGTCGATCCCCGTCATCGATGAACAGGCGATCGGCCACCGGCTGGATGGCGGGAAAGCGCTGGATCATGTCGCGATGGTGGTACCAGCTGACGCAGCACCGCCGCTCCTTCATCAGGCCCGCCTGGATCAGGGCGAACACCCCGGTGCACAGCCCCACCAGCGGCACACCGGCCTCCGCGGCCCGGCGAAGGTAGGCATGGGCGCGGGTATCCAGGCGGTCGTGATCATCCTGTACGCCGCCCACGACCACGATGTAATCGAAGGCGCCGGGATCCTGAAACGGCAGGCAGGGGGAGATGGCGGCGCCGCAACTGGACAGCACCTCATTCCCGGTACTGGCCATGAAGGTCCAGTGGCAACGCACCTGCCGCGAGCGGTCCCCCTCGTCCGCCGCCAGACGCAGGCAGTCGAGAAAGGCGGCGAAGGGCAGCAGCGTGAAGCGGTGGAGCAGGACGAAGCCCACCGCCAGCGGCTCACTCTTGTGAAGCGGACCGACCGTCGTGGCTGACATCATGGCGGACACTCTGGCATGTCTCTGAACCTCTCAAGGACCCTTACACTATCCCCTCGCCCGCCTCAGCACCACTCACGCTTTTGCCGTCATGCCATGCGGCTCGACGCTTCGCGTACCTGAAACCGACATCGACCACGCCCGCCGTGTCGCGGGCGTGGAACGTGAAAGGAGCCCGCGCCGGGGGCGCCTCGCGAGGGCACCGTGTTCGCATCCGCCATGTCACCCCCGGGAAACACTCCGAAGACATGACTTGGCCGGTCAAGGTCTCGCCCTGGGGCAATCCATGCAGCGGCATCGCCAGGCGAATCGGGGTTGCCGGCCAGCCCGGTCACAGGCGACAGACGACGAAAAGGGCCTGCGACAGTGTCGCAGGCCCTCGGATTCGTGGCGCGCCCGGCAGGATTCGAACCTGCGACCCTCGGCTTCGGAGGCCGATACTCTATCCAACTGAGCTACGGGCGCACGGCCTGGCGATGGGTGCCAGGCGGGCGCTATCCTACCCGCCCGCCAGAGCGCTGTCCAGCCGACATCCCGAGCGGCCGCCATCCCACCGTGAACCGTGGGGATTTTCCAGGCGTTGGCGATGTCGGTATACTGTCGCCCACTATATATGCGCGCCGTGGCGTCCACCGTCTGACGTGATGCCGAGCGTGATTCCGATGACAGGACCGTCGAGAGGTGGTGAGAGTGAAATCCAGCAAGCTGATCATGGGGTGCCTGGTCACCCTGGGCCTGAGCGCAGGCATGGCCGTTGCACAGGACGACGCGGCGCACGACGCCATCGCGGAACGCCTGAAGCCGGTGGGTGAGCTCTGCCTGCAGGGCGAGGACTGCGGCACCGCCATGGCCGCCGCCAGCGGCGGCGACAGCAGCGCCTCCTCCGGGGGGGCCATCGACGGGGCCGGCATCTACAACAACGTCTGCATGGCCTGCCACGAGACCGGCGCCGCGGGCGCACCGGTGCGCGGCGACGAGGCCGCCTGGAGCGAGCGCACCGGCAAGGGCTTCGAGACCCTGGTGAGCCACGCCATCAACGGCTTCAACGCCATGCCCGCCAAGGGCGGCAACCCGAACCTCTCCGACGCGGAAGTCGAGGCCGCGGTCGCCCACCTGGTCGAGCCGGTCATGGACGTGCCCGCCCAGGAGAGCGGCGGTGACGAGGCCGCCTCGGCCAGCGCCGAAGGCGAGGCGAGCGAAGCCAGCGCCGGTGCCGAGGCCGCCACGGCCGGCATCGATGGCGCCGCGATCTACAACACCGCCTGCATGGCCTGCCACGACACCGGCGCCGCCGGCGCGCCGAAGAAGGGCGACGCCGAGGCCTGGGCGCCGCGCCTCGAGAAGGGCACCGAGACCCTCTACAGCCACGCCATTAACGGCTTCAACGCGATGCCCGCCAAGGGCGGCAACGCGTCGCTCTCCGATGCCGAGGTCAAGGCGGCGGTCGATCACCTGGTCGGCGCCGCGCAGTAAGCACGCGGTCACGCGGAGACCAGCGGGGCGCCCTAGGGCGCCCCGCTTGCGTTGGAAGGTCGGCCGTCGATGACCGACCGCCGCCTTTAGGCCCGCTCTCAGCCCAGCAGTGAGCGAATCCCCGCCAGGGCATCCTTGCCCCGGGCCTGCTTCTTTTCCGGGTCCTCGCGGTCGGCGCGCCCCTCCCACTCCAGGTCGCCCTCCGGCAGCTCGTCGAGGAAGCGGCTCGGCGTGCAGTCCATCAGCTCACCGTAGGCCTTGCGCTGACGCGCCAGGGTCAGCGTCAGGGTGCGCCGCGCCCGGGTGATGCCCACGTAGGCCAGGCGCCGCTCCTCCTCCACGGTGCCCGCCTCCACGGCGTTGCGGTGGGGCAGCAGCTCCTCCTCCAGGCCCATCAGGTAGACGTGGGGGAACTCCAGCCCCTTGGAGGCGTGCATGGTCAAGAGCTGCACCCGGTCGGAGTCGTCCTCCTCGGCCTGCTGCTCGAGGATGTCGCGCAGCACCAGCCGGGAGATCGCCGACTCCACGTCGTCGGTCTCGGTCTCCGTGCTGGCCGCGTCCTCGGGATCGCGGTTCATGGACTTCTCGAGCTGATCGATCAGGATCCAGACGTTGGCCATGCGCCGCTCGGCGATGGTCGGCGCGCTGGCGTTCTGGTAGAGCCAGGCCTCGTAGTCCATCTCGTGGAGCATGCCGCGGATCGCCTCGAGGGCGTCGCCCTGATCCATGCGCCGGCGCACTCCGTCGATGAAGTGGGTGAAGCGCGACAGGCGGTCCATCGCTCGCTCCGGCAGCTGCTGGGCGAGGCCCAGCTCGTGGCAGGCCGCGAACAGCGAGATCGAGCGCCCTGAGGCCTGGTCGTTGGCGTAGTTGGCGAGCTTCTCCAGGGTGCTCGGGCCGATCTCGCGGCGCGGCACGTTGACGATGCGCAAAAAGGCGTTGTCGTCGGCCGGATTGATCAGCAGGCGCAGGTAGGCCATGGCGTCCTTGATCTCGTTGCGCGAGAAGAAGGAGGTGCCGCCGGAGAGCTTGTAGGGGATCTGGTAGTGCTGCAGCTTGAGCTCCAGCAGCCGGGCCTGGAAGTTGCCGCGGTAGAGCACCGCGAAGTCGCGCCATTCGGCGGACTCCTTGATGCGCCGGGTGAGGATCTCGCTGGCCACCCGCTCGGCCTCGGCCTCCTCGTGGCGGTTGACCACCACGCGGATCGGCGCGCCCTCGCCCATCTCCGACCACAGGGTCTTGTCGTAGACGTGGGGGTTGTTGGCGATCAGGGTGTTGGCGGCACGCAGGATGGTGCCGGTGGAGCGGTAGTTCTGCTCGAGCTTGATCACCTTGAGGCGCGGGAAGTCCTCGCCCAGTGTCACCAGGTTCTCCGGGCGCGCGCCGCGCCAGGCGTAGATCGACTGGTCGTCGTCGCCGACCACCGTGAAGGTGGCCCGCTCGCCCATCAGCAGCCGCACCAGCAGGTACTGGCTGATGTTGGTGTCCTGGTACTCGTCCACCAGCATGTAGTGGATCTTGCGCCGCCAGCGGGCCAGCGCCTCGGGGTCGTCGCGCAGCAGCACCACCGGCAGCAGGATCAGGTCGTCGAAGTCCACCGCGTTGTAGGCCTTCAGGTGGCGCACGTAGGCCTCGTAGACCCGGGCGGCGTACTGCGCGTCGTCGTCCTCGGCGTGGGAGAGCGCCTGGCCGGGCAGCAGCAGGTCGTTCTTCCACTGGGAGATCTGCTGCTGCACGGCGTTGATCTGGTCGGCGTCGACCTGGGCGTCCTTGTTCATCAGGTCGCGCAGCAGCGCCTTGGCGTCCTCCGGGTCGAACAGCGAGAAGCCCGGCCGGTAGCCGAGCGCCTTGAGCTCGCTGCGGATGATGTTGAGCCCGAGGTTGTGGAAGGTGGAGACGGTCAGGCCGTGCCCCTCCTTGCCCTTGAGCATGCTGCCCACCCGCTCCTTCATCTCCCGGGCGGCCTTGTTGGTGAAAGTCACCGCGGCGATGCGCCGGGCGCTCATGCCGCACTCCTGCACCAGGTAGGCGATCTTGGTGGTGATCACGCTGGTCTTGCCGGAGCCAGCCCCGGCGAGCACCAGGCAGGGGCCGTCGATGTAGCGCACGGCCTCCTGCTGGCGGGGGTTGAGGCCGGCGACCCGGCTCTGGATGGAGGGGGTCATCGCAGGCTCCTCCCGACGGCGTCGGGATCGATGGCGACCGGGCCGGCCTCAGGAGAGCCGGCACCCGGAAGGCCGGCCCCCGGAAGGCCGGACCCGGCGAACGCGAGCTGGCGCCACGCCTCGAAGACCACCACCGCACAGGCGTTGGAGAGGTTCAGGCTGCGGCTCTCGGGGAGCATGGGGATGCGCAGGCGCTGGGCCTCGGGCAGGGCGTCCAGCATGGCCTGGGGCAGACCGCGGGTCTCGGGGCCGAACACCAGGGCATCGCCCTCGCGATAGCCGGGCTCGTGATAGCCGGTGCGCCCACGGGTCGAGACGGCGAAGACCCGCGCCGGCGCCACGGCGGCGAGGAAGGCCTCCCAGTCGGCATGCACCTTCACCCGGGCCCACTCGTGGTAGTCGAGCCCGGCGCGGCGCAGCCGCTTGTCGTCCAGGGCGAAGCCCAGCGGCTCGATCAGGTGGAGCCGAAAGCCGGTGTTGGCGCAGAGCCGGATCAGGTTGCCGGTATTGGGCGGAATCTCGGGCTGGTAGAGCACCACGTCAAGCATCAGCGACTCCTGATTGGAAGGGCGTACAACGCGCTCGGGCCCCGTGCGGGGCCCGAGGGAGGATCGCCTGGCGGGCAGCGCGCCGCGGGCCTCAGTTGCCGGGTCTCAGTCGCCAGACACGCCGTAGCGGTCGCGGTAGGCGCGGATCGCCTCAGCGTGGCCACGGAGCTCATCGCCGGCGTGCTGCTCGAGGTACTCGAGCACCAGGTCCAGGGTGACGATGCTGACCACCGGCATGCCGTAGGTGGCCTCGACCTCCTGGATGGCGCTACGCGGGTCGTTCTCGTCGCGACCGCGCTCCTGGCGATCCAGGGCGATCACCACGCCCGCCGCCTTCGCGCCCGCGTCGTCGATCAGGCCCATCACCTCGCGGATCGCGGTGCCGGCGGTGATCACGTCGTCGATGATCAGGATGCGCCCGGCGAGCTCGGCGCCGACGATGTTGCCGCCCTCGCCGTGGGCCTTGGCCTCCTTGCGGTTGAAGGCATAGGGCAGGTCGCGGTCGTGGTGGTCGGCCAGCGCCACGGCGGTGGTGGCGGCCAGCGGGATGCCCTTGTAGGCGGGCCCGAAGAGCACGTCGATCTCAAGCTCGCTGTCGGCGATGGCCTGGGCGTAGAAGCGGCCCAGCTGGGCCAGGGCGCGGCCGGTGCGGAACAGGCCGGCGTTGAAGAAATAGGGGCTGACGCGCCCGGACTTCAGGGTGAACTCGCCGAAGCGCAACACGCCCTGTTCGATGGCGAACTCGATGAAAGCCTGCTGGTAGGGTTGCAGGGACGATGCAGTGCGCGGGTCCGCCACGGAGCCTCCTATCACGTTTATCGGCTGACGCCATTTACCCAAACGTCGAAACGTCGGGTATCATACACGCGCGACGCAAAAGGGACCACGTATGAAAATCGCCACCATCAATGTCAACGGCATCCGCGAAGCGGTCGGACGGGGCTTCCTCGACTGGCTGGCCAATCAGGATGCCGACGTCGTCTGCGTGCAGAACCTCAAGGCCAAGAGCTTCGAGCTGGACGATAGCATCCTCTATCCGGAGGGCTACGAGGGCTACTTCCTCGATGCGGAGCAGGACGGCTTCTCCGGGGTCGGCCTCTACTGCCGCCAGATCCCCAAGGCCATCATGTACGGCCTGGGCTTCCCCCAGTGCGACCACGAGGCGCGCTTCCTGCAGGCGGACTACGACCGCTTCAGCATCGCCAGCTTCCTGATGCCCGACGGCAGCGACTACGCCGCCAAGCAGGCCTTCATGGCCCAGTATCAGGAGTACCTGTCGAAGATGGCCCGCAAGCGCCGCGAGTACATCATCTGCGGCACCTGGCACATCGCCCACAAGACCATCGACCTCGAGAACTGGGCCGACAACCAGACCACCCCCGGCTTCAAGCCCGAGGAGCGTGCCTGGATGGACCAGGTCTTCGGCCCGACCGGCTTCATCGACACCTTCCGCGAGATCAACCGCGACGCCGGCGAGTACACCTGGTGGCCGAAGCTCGACCAGGAGGAGCCGCGCTCCCGCCAGGAGGGTTGGCGCATCGACTACCAGATCGTCGGGCCGAACTTCCGCCGCCACGTGGTGGACGCCTGGATCGACTACGACGCGACCTTCTCGGAGTTCGCGCCGCTGATCGTCGAGTACGACCTGACGCTCTGAGTCCGCTCCCTACGTCGCCGTTCCGGCCCGGCCGGAACGCAACGCGCCGGCCCTCGGGCCGGCGCGTTGCGTTGTGGGAGAGGCCTGACCAGGGGCTCAGCCGCCGACAGGCCTTCCGAAGGCGCTGTGAACCCGTCCCTGGGCGCTGGCGCCCTGCGACGCTCTCGCATCCTGCTCCGCTTGCAGGACCGGTGCTGGCCATCCATGGCCAGCCCGTTCGTAGCAGCGCTCCTCACCCCTGGCGCAGGACCTCCTTCAGCCTGTCGTCGGCACATTCCTACAGCGAATATGCCACTCAGCCGCGGATGCCCAGCGCCTCGCGCTGGTGGGCGAACAGCTCGGCGCCGGCCTTCTCGGCCAGGTCGAGCATGGCGTTGAGCTCGGCACGGCTGAAGGTGCCGGCCTCGGCGGTGCCCTGCACCTCGATCAGCTCGCCGCCCTCGGCCATCACCACGTTCATGTCGGTGTCGGCGCTCGAGTCCTCGGGGTAGTCCAGGTCGACCACCGGCATGCCCTTGTAGAGCCCCACCGAAATCGAGCCGACCAGCTGGTGGAAGGGGTCGCCCTTGATCAGCTTCTCGCGCTGCAGGTAGCGGATGGCGTCGATCAGCGCCACGCAGCCACCGGTGATGGAGGCAGTGCGGGTGCCGCCGTCGGCCTGGATGACGTCGCAGTCGACGGTGATGGTGTATTCACCGAGCTTCTTGAGGTTCACCGCCGCGCGCAGCGAGCGGCCGATCAGCCGCTGGATCTCCAGGGTGCGGCCACCCTGCTTGCCGCGGGTTGCCTCGCGGCCGCCTCGGGTATGGGTGGCGCGGGGCAGCATCCCGTATTCGGCGGTCACCCAGCCCTGTTTCTTGCCGCGCAGCCAGCGCGGCACCCCGGCCTCGACGCTGGCGTTGCACAGCACCTTGGTGTCGCCGAACTCCACCAGCACCGAGCCCTCGGCGTGGCGGGTGTAGTCACGGGTCAGGCGGATGTCGCGGGACTGGTCGGCGGCGCGTCCGCTGGGACGCCGGATCTCCGAGGTCATGGCAGCTCTCTTGAATCGGGAAAGATGACGGGAAGACACCCGTGGAATGGCGGCCATTCTACACGCTCTGGTCTACACGGTGTGGCCGGGGAATCGGGTACACTGCGGGCCCCTCACACCACGCGTCACCGGGAGGCACCATGGTCCACAGCATGACCGCCTTTTCACGCCAGGAGCACGACGGCGAGGCCGGCCGCCTACAGCTCGAGCTGCGCTCGGTCAACCAGCGCTACCTGGAGCCCCACTTCCGCCTGCCAGAGGCGCTGCGCGACCTGGAGCCGGCCTTTCGTGAGGCGCTGCGCACGCGCCTGGCCCGCGGCAAGGTCGAGTGCACCCTGCGCTTCGAGCCGGCCGGCGACGAGGCCGAGCCGAGCGTCGACCGGGCGCGACTGGCGGCCCTGGCCGCCACCCTGGAGGAGGTATGCCAGCGCGTGCCCGGTGCCGCCATGCCCGATGCCCTGCGCCTGCTCGATCACCCCGGCGTGCTCGAGCGACGCGACCCGGACCTGGCGGCCATCAAGGAGCAGGCCCTGGCGCTCTTCCAGACCGCTCTGGACGACCTGATCGCCGGCCGCGTCCGGGAGGGCGAGAAGCTCGCCGCGCTGATCCGCGAGCGCCTCACCGCGATCGATGCCCAGGTCGCCGAGGTGCGCCGGCTGATGCCGCGCATCCTCGAGCGCCAGCGGGCCCAGCTGCTGGAGCGGCTCGCGAGCGTGCGCGCCGAGCTCGATCCCCAGCGCCTCGAGGCCGAGCTCGCGCTGCTCGCCCAGAAGGCCGACGTCGACGAGGAGCTCGACCGCCTCGCCACCCACGTCGCCGAGGTGACGCGCCAGCTCGGCCAGCCCGGCCCGGTGGGGCGCCGCCTGGACTTCCTGATGCAGGAGCTCAATCGCGAGGCCAACACCCTGTCGTCGAAGTCGGTGGTCGCCGAGACCACCCGCTGCGCCGTCGAGCTCAAGGTGCTGATCGAGCAGATGCGCGAGCAGATCCAGAACATCGAGTAGCGCCGCGCCCCTCAGCCCGGCATCGCGCGCTCCCGCGCCAGGGCAATCAGGAAGATCACCAGGCCCCCGAGCGCCATGGCCATGCCTACGAGGCCCGTGGCCGACCAGCCGAGGCCGACGGTCACCGCGACGCCGCCGAGCCAGGCGCCGAGGCCGTTGGCGATGTTGAAGGCGGCGTGGTTCAAGGTCGCGGCCATGGTCTGGGCATCGCCAGCCACGTCCATCAGCCGGGTCTGCAGCGGCGGCACCAGGGCCCCGCAGGTGCCCACCAGGCCGACGAACAGCAGCCCGCTCCAGACCCGATCGGCGGCCAGGAAGAAGCCCAGCTGCACCAGCGCGGCCCAGACCAGCACGCCGGCGATGGCCCTGCGCTGGTTGGCGTCGGCGAGCCGCCCGCCGGCCAGGTTGCCGAGCACCGAACCGACCCCGAAGATCGCCAGCACCAGCGGCCCCAGCGCCTCGGGCATGCCGGCCTGATGGGCTAGGGTCGGCATCGCGTAGCTGAAGACGCTGAACATGCCGGCGAAGCCGATGCAGGCCACGGCCAGGGTATAGAGCACCCGGGGCCGGGTGATCGCCGAGAGTTCCGAGCGCAGCGAAGCGCCCTCGTTCGGCGGCTGCACCGGCACCCACAGCCGCACCAGCAGCGCGGTGGCAAGGCCCAGGGCCCCCACCAGCACGAAGGCCGTCTTCCAGCCCGCGAGGCCGCCGATCCAAGTGGCCAGGGGCGCTCCGGCCAGGATCGCCAGGGTCAGGCCCGCCAGCACCCGGCCGACGGCGCGGCCCCGCTCGTGGGGCTCGGCTACGTTGGCAGCCACCAGCGCCGCCACGCCCAGATAGACCCCGTGGGGCAGGCCGGCGATGAAGCGCAGGGCGACGAAGCCGTGAAAGGAGGGCGCCAGCAGGGTCAGCAGGTTGCCGGCGGCGAACCACACCATCAGGCCGATCAGCAGCCTGCGGCGGGGAATCCGTGCGCCGATCGCCGAGATCAGCGGCGCCCCGACCACCACCCCCAGGGCATAGGCACTGATGGCGAGGCCCACCTCCTGCACCGCGATGCCGTAGTCCTCGGCGATGCGCGACATCAGGCCCATGATCACGAACTCGGTGGTGCCGATGGCGAAGCCCCCCAGCGCCAGGGCCGTCTCGGCCAGGCGGGGGGTTGATCGGGGACGAAAAGCGTCCGTTGGCATGCCGCGCTCCCTGGAACGGTGACGGCGCCGCCGTCGGGCGGCGCGCAAGGGGGCGCCATTATTCCAGAGCAGGGCGCGGTGCGCGTCACTCGTGGCAAATAAGGGAGCGGCGAGCGGACGCCGTCGCGCTCACCGGGCCGAACACGCCCCGGCGGCTACAGACGCGGCGCCATTGTGTGCGATACTTCGCCTTTTCAGTCGCCGCCCAGGCGTCGTTCCACCGTCAGAGACCCTCGCTCATGGCCCAAGGTACGCTCTTCATCGTTTCCGCTCCCTCCGGCGCCGGCAAGACCAGCCTGGTGCGCGAACTGATCGAAAGCCTCGACGGCATCCAGGTCTCGGTCTCGCATACCACCCGCGAGCGCCGCGAGGGCGAGGTCGACGGCGTCAACTACCACTTCGTGGACGTGCCGACCTTCGAGGCGATGGTCGAGCAGGGCGACTTCTTCGAGTACGCCCGGGTCTTCGACAACTACTACGGCACCTCGCGCAGCGCCGTACAGGCGATGCTCGCCGCCGGCCAGGACGTGATCCTGGAGATCGACTGGCAGGGCGCCCGCCAGGTGCGCGCGCAGCTCCCCGACGCCGTCTCGGTGTTCATCCTGCCCCCCTCCCGGGAGGAGCTGGAGCGCCGCCTCGCCGGCCGCGGCACCGACGAGCACGCGGTGATCGCACGGCGCATGCGCGACGCGGTGGACGAGATGTCCCACCACGACGAGTACGACTACCTGGTGATCAACGACGACTTCACCACGGCCCTGCGCGAGCTGCAGTCGCTGGTGATCGCCCGGCGCCTGACCCTCGAGCGGGTCAGCGAGCACCATGCCCCGCTGCTGGCGGCCCTGCTGGACTGAGCCCACGCCCCGTCGCGGGGCATCCGGGCCCCGGCCGAGGCGCTTGTCAGGGCAACCGGGCGTCGAGTAATCTATCCGGTCTAGCTGTCGGTGGATGTCCCGGGGCGCTTCCGCGCTGCCCGGGAATTGCCCGTCGGTACCTTATTCTTACATTTCAGGAAGGCATCCATGGCACGTGTCACCGTCGAAGACTGTCTCGAAAACGTCGAAAACCGCTTCAAGCTGGTGATGATCTCCACTCACCGTGCCCGCCAGCTGGCCCGCGGCTCCCGCGACGCCCTGCTGCCCTGGGAGAACGACAAGCCCACCGTGATGGCGCTGCGCGAGATCGCCGCCGGCAAGGTCGACGCCAGTGTGCTCGACGAGCCGGTCGAGGCCGCACCGGTGCGCGTGCGCCCCGAGTTCGAGCCGGGCAGCCACCCCGAGGAGTGATCCTGCCCCGCCGGCGCAGGAGCGCTTTCCCTCTGTCCGCAGAGCCATCACGCAGCATTCAGGGCGCGCCGCATGTTCACCATCGATGACCTGGCCGATCGACTCGGCGGCTATCTTCCCAAGGACGAGATCCAGCAGGTCAGGCGTGCCTTCTACTATGCCGAACAGGCCCACGACGGCCAGCGGCGTCGCTCCGGCGAGCCCTATGTGACCCACCCCCTGGCGGTCGCCAACATCCTCGCCAACATGCACATGGACCACCAGAGCCTGATGGCCGCCATGCTGCATGACGTGATCGAGGACACCGGCGTCGCCAAGCCGGCGCTGGCCCGGCAGTTCGGCGAGCCGGTCGCCGAGCTGGTCGACGGCGTCTCCAAGCTGACCCAGATCACCTTCGAGGACAAGGCGGTCGCCCAGGCGGAGAACTTCCAGAAGATGGTGCTGGCGATGTCCCGCGACATCCGGGTGATCATCGTCAAGCTCGCCGACCGGCTGCACAACATGCGCACCCTCGGCGCCCTGCGCCCCGAGAAGAAGCGCCGCATCGCCCGCGAGACCCTGGAGATCTACGCCCGCATCGCCAGCCGGCTGGGCATCAACACCATCCGCGTCGAGCTCGAGGACCTCTCCTTCCAGGCCCTCTACCCGATGCGCGCCGAGCGCATCAAGCGCGCCGTCTCCAGCGCCCGCGGCCATCGCCGCTCGACGATCCGCCAGCTGCAGACCAGCCTGCAGCAGAGCCTCGACGACGAGGGGCTGACCGGCACGGTGATCGGCCGCCAGAAGCACCTGCTGTCGATCTATCGCAAGATGCGCGACCAGCGGAAGTCCTTTGCCGAGATCATGGACGTCTTCGGCTTTCGCATCATCACAGAGGACGTCGACAGCTGCTATCGCATCCTCGGCGTGGTGCACAACCTCTACAAGCCGGTGCCGGGACGCTTCAAGGACTACATCGCCATCCCCAAGGCCAACGGCTACCAGAGCCTGCACACCACCCTGTTCGGCCGCGGGGGCATGCCCATCGAGGTGCAGATCCGCACCCGCGAGATGGAGGCCCTGGCCAACAACGGCGTCGCCGCCCACTGGCTCTACAAGGCCGGCCAGACCGACCACCCCATCGCCCAGGGCAGCCACGCCCGGGCCCGGGCCTGGGTCAAGGGCCTGCTCGAGATGCAGCGCCACGCCGGGGACTCGCTGGAGTTCATCGAGCACGTCAAGAACGACCTCTTCCCCGACGATATCTACGTGTTCACGCCCAAGGGCGACATCATGGAGCTGCCCCAGGGCGCCACGGTGATCGACTTCGCCTACAGCGTGCACACCGACATCGGCAACAGCTGCATCGCCTGTCGCATCGACCGCCACCTGGCCCCGCTCTCCACCCGGCTCGAGAGCGGCCAGACCCTGGAGATCATCACCGCCCCCGGCGCGCGCCCGAACCTCGCCTGGCTCAATTTCGTGATCACCGCCAAGGCGCGCTCGGCGATCCGCCACGCCCTCAAGCACCAGCAGCAGACCGAGGCGGTCCAGCTCGGCCGCCGCCTGCTCAACAAGGCCCTGGCCCCCTTCGAGACCAGCCTGGAGGAGCTGCCCGAAGGCGTGCTCGACCGCCTGCTCGAGGAGCATTCGCTGAGGAGCGAGACGCCGCTGCTGGAGTCCATCGGGCTCGGCTCCCGGGTCGCCCACGTGGTCGCCCGCCGGCTGGTCGGCCTGCTGCAGGGCGAGCCCGACGCATCCGGCGCTCCCACCACGGAGCCGTCGGCCCCCCATCAGCCGATCCTGATCAGCGGGGCGGAGGGCATGGTGATCAAGTTCGCCCGCTGCTGCCGGCCGCTGCCCGGCGACCCGGTGCTTGGCCATCTCTCGGCGGGCAAGGGCATCGTCGTGCACCGCGCCGAGTGCCGCAACCTGGGCGACCTGAAGGACGACCCCGACAAGCTGTTCGCCCTGGAGTGGTCCCCCGACATCGACGAGGACTTCCCCGCGGCGCTGCGCCTGGAGATGGAGAGCCGCCGGGGACTGGTGGCGGAGCTCGCCGCCCTGATCACCGACGCCGGCGCCAACATCGAGCGCATCGACATCGAGGAGCGCGACGCGCGGCTGTCGATCGTCAACCTGATCCTGTCGGTGCGCAATCGCGTTCACCTGGCGCGCATCATCAAGCGCCTGCGCAACCTCTCCCACGTGGGCCGCATCACCCGACTCGGCAACTGATCCCGCAGCGCCCCACCCGTCGCCGACGGCGGCGGGCGAGGCGTTGCTTTTCTCGATCCGTAGAACACCAACAACGTCATGAGGAGCACTACCATGAGCAACAAGGCCGTGATCAACACCGACCAGGCGCCCGCCGCCATCGGCCCCTACTCCCAGGCCATCAAGGCCGGCAACACCGTCTACATCTCCGGCCAGATCCCCCTGGACCCGACCAGCATGGAGATCGTCTCCGACGACTTCGAGGCCCAGGCGCGCCAGGTCTTCACCAACCTCAAGGCCGTCTGCGAGGAGGCCGCCGGCACCCTGCAGGACGTGGTCAAGGTCAACCTCTACCTGGTCGACCTGGGCCAGTTCGCAGTGGTCAACCAGGTGATGGAGGAATTCTTCAAGGCGCCCTTCCCGGCGCGGGCCGCGGTGGGCGTGAAGGCGCTGCCGAAGGGCGCCCTGGTCGAGGCCGAAGCCGTGATGGTCATCGGCGACTGACCGAAGCCGTCTGCCACCCGGCATGCGCCTCTTCCTGGCCCTGATCCCGCCGCCGGCCCTGCGCCGGCGGCTCGCTGAGCTCGCCGAGCGGGCCCACGCCCGCTTGGGCGGGCGCCGCGTCCCCGACGACAGCCTGCACCTGACCCTCGCCTTCCTCGGCGAGCGCCCGACGGCGCAGGCCGAGGCGCTTGCGCGCTGGGTGGAGGAGCGACCGATCCCCGAGGGGGAGTGGCGCCTGGACGCCTGGGGGAGCTTTCGCCGCCCGGGCATCGTCTGGGTGGGGAGCCGGACGCCCGACCGGGCGCTGACGGAACTCCAGGCCGCGCTATGGCAGGACCTCGAGCGCCATGGCGTGGCGGGTCGGCCGTCAGGCTTTATCCCCCACGTGACGCTGCTGCGCCGGGCCCACCGACTGGACACAGCGGAAATGTCGCCGCCGGACCTGGCCTGGCCCTACCGGCAGCTGGCGCTGGTGCGCTCCTTCACCGACCAGGACCGCGCCCGCTACCAGACCCTCGCGCGCTCGCCGCTCTCCTGAACGAGCCGCCTTAACAAGTCGTCCTGAACACGCCGTCGGCGCATCACGCCCGCGCAGGCAGGAAGCCTCCCGCCTTCAGCACCTGGGCATAGCCCTCGCGATAGCTCGGATAGCGGAAGCGATAGCCGCTCTCGAGCAGGCGCGCGTTGTCGCAGCGCTTGCTGGCGCGGCGACGCAGCGGGGATTGGATGGTCTCGGTGGCCTCGACCTTGAGCTGCCTGGCGAGCCAGGCCATTACCTCGTTGAGCGGGGCGGGTTCGCAGTCGCTGCCGAGGTAGAGCGGTGCAAGCGATTCACCGGCAAGCGACAGGCCGATCAGGTGCGCCAGCACCCCGGCGCAGTCGTCGCGGTGGATGCGGTTGGAGTACATCACGGGGCTGGCCGGGGCGATGCGACCCTCGCCGACCTGGCGGATCAGGCGGTCGCGACCGGGGCCGTAGATCCCCGAGAAGCGCACCACCGTGCCGGGCAGCTCATGGTCGAGCAGCGCCTGCTCGGCCTCGCACATCAGGGTGCCGGAAAAGCCGGAGGGCTCGGCGGGGCTCGTCTCGTCGACCACCTCGCCGTCGCGCTGGGCATAGACGCTGGTCGAGGAGACGAAGAGCACTCGCTGCGGCGGCTTATCGCGGCCGGCGAAGGCCTCGAGCACGGCCTTCAGGCCGTCGGGATAGGCGGCGCGATAGGCCTCCTCGTCGAAGCGATCGGCGCTGACCACGTAGACCAGGGTATCGGCGTCGGGCAGCCCGGTGATAGTGGCCGGGTCGGCGAGGTCGACCGCCACCGCCTCGAGGCCGCTGCCCTCCAGCGCCTGGGGGTGGCGGCGGGCCCCGATCACGCGGTGCCCCGCCTCGAGCAGTTCGCGCCCCAGCGCCGTGCCGATGTCGCCGCAACCGAGAATCAGTGTCGTCGTCTTCACCTTTCCCTCACCCCCTGATAAAAAGTCCCTATTGGCATTATTGTGTCTCGTCCGATCGGGCATGATCGCCTAAGACCGTCACCCGCTTTAGAAGAGGATGCCTGCCGGCACCACATGACTCTAACAGAACTCCGCTATATCGTGACACTGGCCCAGGAACGCCACTTTGGACGCGCCGCGGAGCGCTGCTTCGTCTCCCAGCCGACCCTGTCGGTGGCCGTCAAGAAGCTCGAGGAGGAGCTCGGCGTGGCGCTGTTCGAGCGCTCGAAATCCACCGTGCAGGTCACCCCGATGGGGGAGAAGATCGTCGAGCAGGCCCAGCGCGTGCTGGAGCAGAGCAGCGTGATCAAGGAGCTGGCCACCGCCGGCCGCGACCAGCTGGCGAGCCCGCTGCGCATCGGCGCCATCTACACCATCGGCCCCTACCTCTTCCCCTACCTGATCCCGGAGCTCTCCCGCCAGGCGCCCCAGATGCCGCTCTACATCGAGGAGGGCTTCACCGGCAACCTGCGCCGCAAGCTGAGAAGCGGCGAGCTCGACGCCATCATCATCGCACTGCCCTTCACCGAGACCGACGTGGTCACCAAGCCGCTCTACGAGGAGGCCTTCGAGGTGCTGCTGCCGGCCGACCACCGCTGGGCCGAGCGCGAGAGCATCGACAAGGAGGACCTGCTGGAGGAGCGCCTGCTGCTGCTCGGCGAGGGGCACTGCTTCCGCGACCAGATCCTCGAGGCCTGCCCGGCGATCAGTCACCAGCTCAACAGCCCCTCCAACACCCTCACCGCCGAGGGCGGGTCGCTCGAGACCATCCGCCACATGGTGGCCTCGAAGCTCGGCATCACCGTGCTGCCGCGCTCGGCCATCGGCACCGGGCACTACGAGAGCGGCATGCTGGTGAGCCGGCCCTTCACCGCCCCGTCGCCCTCGCGCACCGTGGCGATCGCCTGGCGCGCCAGCTTCCCGCGGCCCCGGGCCATCGATGCCGTCACCGACGCCATCGCGCACTGCCGGCAGGCCGAGCTCGACCCGGCATGAGCGGCCTCGATGCCCCCGTCACGGACCTCAAGGGCGTCGGCGAGGCGCTGGCCGGCAAGCTTGCCCGGCTCGGCATCGAGCGCGTCGCCGACCTGCTGTTCCACCTGCCGCTGCGCTACCAGGACCGCACCCGCATCACCCCCATCGCCACCCTGAGCGCCGGCCACGAGGCGGTGGTGGAGGGCGAGGTGGTCGCCGGCGAGGTGGTGCACGGACGGCGGCGCAGCCTGCTGGTGCGCCTGCGCGACGGCTCCGGCATCCTCAGCCTGCGCTTCTTCCACTTCTCCCCGGCCCAGCAGCAGCAGTTCCAGGCCGGGGCCCGGGTGCGCGCCTTCGGCGAGGCCCGGGCCGGCGCCACGGGGCTCGAGCTCTACCATCCGGAATATCGCCTGCTGGGCGGCGGCGAGGCCCCGGTGGAGGATCACCTGACGCCGATCTACCCGGCCACCGAGGGGCTGCACCAGACCCGCCTGCGGGCGCTGATCGACCAGGCCCTGGCGCGCCTGGACGCCGATCCCGACGCCCTGCCGGACGGCATTCCCGAGCCGCTGCGCCAACGCTTCGGCCTGCCCGAGCTTCACCACTGCCTGGACACCCTGCACCGACCGCCGCCGGAGGCCGACCCGGAGAAGCTGGCCGGCGGGCAGCACCCGGCGCGGCGCCGCCTGGCCCTGGAGGAGCTGCTGGCGCACCGGCTCAGCCTGCAGGAGGTGCGCCAGCGCATCCAGGAGGACGGCGCCCCGGCGCTGCACGGCGGGCGCGGCCTGCAGGCCCGCTTCCTGACCCAGCTGCCCTTCTCGCTGACCGGTGCCCAGCGCCGGGTGCTCGACGAGCTCGCCGCCGACCTGGGACGCCAGGTGCCGATGCTGCGGCTGGTGCAGGGCGACGTCGGCTCGGGCAAGACGGTGGTCGCCGCCATGGCGGCGCTCTCGGCCATCGCCGCCGACTGCCAGGCGGCGATGATGGCCCCCACCGAGATCCTCGCCGAGCAGCACTACCGCACCTTCAGCGCCTGGTTCGAGCCGCTGGGCATCGAGGTGGCCTGGCTCTCGGGCAAGCTCAAGGGCAAGGCACGCCTGGACACCAAGGCGGCGATCGGCGACGGCCGGGCGCGCATGGTGGTGGGCACCCACGCGCTCTTCCAGGGCGACGTGCACTTCCAGCGCCTGGGGCTCGCCATCATCGACGAGCAGCACCGCTTCGGCGTCCACCAGCGCCTGGCGCTGCGCGAGAAGGGCGAGGCCGGCGGCCTCACCCCCCACCAGCTGGTGATGACCGCCACCCCCATCCCGCGCACCCTGGCGATGAGCGCCTACGCCGACCTCGACGTCTCGGTGATCGACGAGCTGCCGCCCGGCCGCACCCCGGTGAAGACGGTGGTGATGCCCGACGAGCGCCGCCCCGAGGTGATGGCGCGCATCCGCCACGCCTGCGCCGAGGGGCGCCAGGCCTACTGGGTCTGCACGCTGATCGAGGAGTCCGAGGCGCTGCAGTGCCAGGCCGCCGAAGCGACCCGCGACGAGCTCACCGAGACGCTGCCGGAGCTCGCCATCGGCCTGGTCCACGGCCGCATGAAGCCCGCCGAGAAGGCCGAGGTGATGGAGGCCTTCAAGGCCGGCGAGCTGGACCTGCTGGTCGCCACCACGGTGATCGAGGTGGGGGTCGACGTGCCCAACGCCAGCCTGATGATCATCGAGAATCCCGAGCGGCTGGGGCTCTCCCAGCTGCACCAGCTGCGCGGCCGGGTCGGACGCGGGGCCGTGGAGAGCTTCTGCGTGCTGCTCTACCACCCGCCGCTCTCCGCGCACTCCCGGGAACGGCTGGCGGTGATGCGCGAGACCACCGACGGCTTTCGCATCGCCGAGAAGGACCTGGAGATCCGCGGCCCCGGCGAGGTGCTGGGCACCCGCCAGACGGGGCTCGCGCAGATGAAGATCGCCGACCTGGAGCGCGACGCCGACCTCTTGGAGCGGGTCGCCCCGCTGGCCGAGGCCCTGCTGGCGAGCCATCCCGAGGCCAGCCGGCCGCTGATCCGCCGCTGGCTCGGCGAGCAGGCGGGTCGCTACGGGCAGGTCTGACGAGACGAAAGGAAGCGCAAAGGAAGCGAGAGGCGCGACGGCCAGGGCCGTCGCCCCTCAGAGGTGCTTGAGCAGGCGCTGCAGCTGCTTGAGGTCGCCGGAGTCGCCGACCAGGCGCACGGTGCCGGCCATCATGCCGTCGAGGAAGGCCTGCTGGGTGGGCGTCTTGAGCACCTGGAGCGCCGTCGCCTCGTCCGCGAAGCGCAGCTCCAGGTCGAGATCCACCGGCAGGCCCCGTCCGGTGCGGATGCCCTGCGGCGACATGCGGTAGTGCCGGGCGATGGAGAGATCCTCGGTGGCGATGCCCCAGTCCAGCCCGCGCCGCTCGGTCAGCAGCTCGCGAAACCGCGCCTGGCGGCGCAGGGCGCGCTTGAGCAACAGCCCGAGCAGCCACAGCATCAGTCGCAGCTTCATATCGGCTCCGGATCCGGAGAAAGGGAGGTATCACGCGGCCCGCGGGTGGGGCGGGCCGCAGCGCCTTACTTGCCGACGGCGTCCTTGAGGCCCTTGCCTGGCTTGAAGGCGACGGTCTTGCTGGCCGGGATGGTCAGCGGCTGGCCGGTCTGGGGATTCTTGCCGGTGCGCGCGGCACGCTCGCGCACGGTGAAGGTACCGAAGCCGATCAGCGACACGTCCTGCCCCTGAGACACGCTCCCGGTGATCTCGTCGAGAATGACGTTGAGCACGTGGCTGGCCTTGTCCTTGGATAGATCCGCACGCTCGGCAATCGCCGCGGCGAGTTCTGGCTTGCGCATACAGCCCTCCTGGTATTGGCATCGAGATGCCGGCGTTCGTCGCCGACTTAATGATTATTTCATACGACCCGTCAGCGCATCACGCGCCCATCCTCCATCGTGCACATGACGATGGCGCAGTGATCGTGTCCGCGGGATGCACAACGCATCGCGCATTCGGCAGTGCCTCTGGCGCCGCGACCCGATGACCGCGAGAGGCCCGGTGGTTGACGCACCTAGCCTAGCAACGGCGGCGCGGCTCGCGCCAGTTCGACTTTCCGACGCACCGCGCGTCCTGTCAACGCAAAGCCGAGCAGCCGGCCCTCCTCGTCCTCGGCCAGCGCCGTCAGGTCATGCCCCTCGCCCTCGAGGCGCCAGCGCGCCGGGACCCGGGCCGGGGGCAGCGCCACCACCGGCAGCAGCGGCGTCTTGACCAGCACCGGCCAGGGCCCGTAGGCCACCGGGGTGGGGGTGCCGGTCAGGGTCTTCGCCAGGGCCTTGGCGCTGGCCAGCAGGGGCTGGACGTACATGGCGTTGATCCCCTCGACGCAGGCCACGTCGCCCAGGGCATGGATGCCGGGCGCCGAGGTGGCCAGCCGGCGGTCGGTGTGGATGCCGCGCTGGCTGACCCTGAGCCCGGCCGCCTCGGCCAGCGCGGTGCGCGGCTTGAGCCCCGTGGCCACCAGCACCAGGTCCGCCGAGAGCGACGCGCCGTCGTCGAGCCCCACCGCGACCCCCTCGCCCTCGGCTTCGAGGCCGGCCAGGGTGCGTCCGGTGTGAAGGGCCATGCCGGCCTCGCGGAAGGCCTCGCCCAAAGCGTGGCCCAGGGCCTCGGGGATCAGTCGCGGCAGGGGGGCCGGCTCCGGGGCCACCAGCGCCACCGCATGGCCGCCCGCGGCGAGGTCGTTGGCGAACTCGCAGCCGACGAGGCCGATGCCGATCACCGCCACCCGCGCGGGCCGGCCCAGCGCCTCCAGGGCCGCATGGAAGGCCCGATAGTCGTCCAAATCGTTGACACTGAAGACCCGCCCGGCAATGGCCTCAGGCACCCGAAAGGGCCACGCCGGCGCCGCCCCGGTCGCCAGCACCAGTTCGCTCCAGGGCAGGGTCTCGGCGCCGATCTTGAGGGTCCGGGCCGCGGGGTCGATCGCCTCGACCCGGGTGTGGGGGCGCACCACGGCCTCGAGTTCGTCGGCCACCTCGAGGGCCGAGCGGGCCGCCAGGCGCGTCGGCGGCAGGCGCTTGGCGAAGCCGGTGGAGAGCAGCGGCTTGGAATAGTCATCGCCGCTGTCGGCGGTGATCAGGGTCATCGGTCGCGCGGGGTCGAGCTGGCGCAGCTGACGCAGCAGCCCGAGACCCGCCATGCCGGAGCCGATGATGGTCAGGGGGGCGGTCATGGCACTCCTCGAGTCGGGGGCCGGGGCGGCCCGTCACGGGTAAGCGTGTCGACCCATCATGGTACACTAGCCGCCCTCGAAAATGACGCGGAGAGACACGGTGAGCAACGGCTCGGCACGCGATCCACGCTGGCGCCCCCTGGCGGCGGCACGCCCCGCCATGAGTCCCGACTGGTGGCGCTGGGTGGCGTCCCGCGACTCGCTCACCGCCCGGCTGATCGCCGCCGGGGGCCGGCGCGCCTTCCGGGTACGCCTGCTGGACCAACGCCTCGGACGCCCCCGCCGCGACGAGGCCCTGGCCCTGGGGCTGCCCCAAGGCCGCGTGGCCTGGCTGCGCGAGGTGGCGCTCTGCCTGGACGAGCGCCCCTGGGTCATGGCCCGCTCGGTGGTGCCCCTGGACGGGCTGCACGGCCAGCGCCTCGACCGGCTGGGCGAGCGCTCCCTGGGCCACTGGCTGTTCCGCCAGCCCGACCTGGTGCGCGGGCCCCTGGAGGTCACCGCCGACCCGCTGCCCTTCCAGGCCGCCGACGGCCCCTGGGCGCGCCGCTCGGTGTTTCGCCACCGGCGCTTCGCGGTGCTGGTCCAGGAGTCCTTCCTGGCCACCATGACGGATGACCTCGAGCTTCCTTCACGCTAGGCTCTGCCGGCACGCCTACATAAGCGAGAGACCCAGATGGATCGATCCCTGATGCGCCCCAGGGGCCTGGACCGGCTGCCCGACTTCCTGCACCTGACCCGCCTCGACCGCCCCATCGGCACCTGGCTGCTGATGTGGCCTACCCTGTGGGCGCTGTGGATCGCCGCCGAGGGGCTACCCGGCCGCCGGGTGCTGCTGATCTTCATCGCCGGGGTCTACCTGATGCGCGCCGCCGGCTGCGTGGTCAACGACTACGCCGACCGCCACCTCGACGGCCACGTCAAGCGCACCCGGAACCGCCCCCTGGCCACCGGCCGCATCGCCGAGGGAGAGGCCCAGGGGCTCTTCGCGATCCTGGTGATGGCCGCCTTCGTGCTGGTCTGGTTCACCAACCTCTTCACGGTGATGCTCTCGGTGGTGGGCGTGGCCCTGGCCGCCATCTACCCCTTCATGAAGCGCTATACCCACCTGCCCCAGGCGTTTCTCGGCGCGGCCTTCTCCTGGGCGATCCCCATGGCCTTCGGCGCGGTGCTGGGCACGGTGCCGCCGGCGGCCTGGCTGCTGTTCGCCGCCAACGTGGCCTGGACGGTGGCCTACGACACCGAGTACGCCATGGTCGATCGCGACGACGACCTGAAGATCGGCATCAAGTCCACCGCCGTGCTGTTCGGCCGCGCCGACCGGCTGATGATCGGCCTGCTGCAGGGCCTGACCCTGGCGCTGCTGGCCTGGGCCGGGGGACTGCTCGGGCTGGGCGGCTTCTTCTGGCTGGGGCTCGCCGCCATGGCGGCGACCTTCGTGCACCAGCAGCGGCTGATCCGCGAGCGCGACCGCGAGCGCTGCTTCCAGGCCTTCCTCAACAACCACTGGTCGGGCCTGCTGGTCTTCGCCGGCATCGCGCTCTCGCTATGGCCGGCGGCCCCGGGCGGCTGAGCGGGCGACAGCCCCGGCCTGTCACGCTATTGTCATCATGACGTGTTGTCATCGTCATCGACCTGCCATAGACCATGAGGCTTCGGGATGAGCGCCAAGACCGTACTGATCGTCGACGATGAGGCGCCGATCCGCGAGATGATCGCGGTGGCGCTGGAGATGGCCGACTATCGCGTCCTCGAGGCGGACAGTGCCCAGGCGGCCCACGCCATGGTGGTCGATCACCAGCCCGACCTGGTACTGCTCGACTGGATGATGCCCGGCACCAGCGGCATCGAGCTGGCCCGCCGCCTCAAGCGTGACGAGGCCACCGCCGACCTGCCGATCATCATGCTCACCGCCAAGGGTGAGGAGGACAACAAGATTCAGGGGCTCGAGGCCGGGGCCGACGACTACATCACCAAGCCCTTCTCGCCGCGGGAACTGGTGGCCCGCCTCAAGGCCGTGCTGCGTCGCGCCACCCCCCAGGGGGTCGAGGACGCGGTGGAGATCGACGGCCTGGTGCTCGACCCGGTCAGCCACCGGGTCAGCGTCGACGGCCGCTCGCTCGAGATGGGGCCCACCGAGTACCGCCTGCTGCAGTTCTTCATGACCCACCAGGAGCGCGCCTACACCCGCGGCCAGCTGCTCGACCAGGTATGGGGCGGCAACGTCTACGTCGAGGAGCGCACCGTGGACGTGCACATCCGCCGCCTGCGCAAGGCGCTGGGCGAGCCCCACCAGCAGCTGATTCAGACCGTCCGTGGCACCGGCTACCGGTTCTCCGCCAAGGGCTGACGTGGGTCGCCTGTGGAGACGCGAAGGCGTGCGCCTGGCGGCCCTGGTCGCCGCCGGCGCCCTGCTCGGCTGGCCCTTCGCCGCCGTCCCGACCGGCATCGCCGTCGGCCTCGCGGCCTGCCTGGCCTTCCACCTGCGCCAGCTCCACGCCCTCCACCAGTGGCTGACCCATCGCCCCCAGGAGGAACCTCCCGCCGCCAGCGGCCTGTGGGGCGAGCTCTTCGACCGCCTCTATCGCTACCAGAAGAGCCAGCGCCTCACCCAGCAGCGCCTGCGCGCGACCCTGCAGCGCATCCAGGAGTCCTCGGAGGCGATGCGCGACAGCGTGGTGATGCTCGACCGCCACGGCGACCTGGAGTGGTGGAACAGCGCCGCCGAGCAGATGCTCGGCTTCCAGCCCCAGCAGGACCGCGGCCAGCACATCACCAACCTGCTGCGCGACCCGCGCTTCGTCGACTACTTCCACGGCCGCGACTACCGTGAGCCGCTGACCCTGGCCTCGCCCATCGACGAGTCGCGGATCCTGCAGTTCCAGATCACCCTCTACGGCGACGACGAGCGCCTGGTGATGGCCCGCGACATCACCCGCCTGCACCGCCTGGAGCAGATGCGCCGCGACTTCGTGGCCAACGTCTCCCACGAGCTGAGAACGCCCTTGACGGTGCTCGCCGGCTACCTCGAGACCTATACCGACATGGCCGACGCGCTGCCGTCCCGGCTGGGCCGAGGCCTCTCGTCGATGCAGGCCCAGACCGAGCGCATGCAGAACCTGGTCGACGACCTGCTGCTGCTGTCGCGCCTGGAGATCGACCGGGGCGGCCGCCACGACGGCCCGGTCGACATGGCGGCGCTGCTCGAGGCGGTGCGCCGCGATGCCGAGGCGCTCTCCGGCGGGCACCACGTCATCTCGGTGGAGGACACCGCGACCGGCGCGCTGGTCGGCAACGAGAAGGAGATCCGCAGCGCGCTCTCCAACCTCGCCTTCAACGCCGTGCGCTACTCGGGGGACGGCTGCCATATCGTGTTGCGCTGGCGGCCCCAGGGGGACGGCGCCTGCCTGGAGGTGCAGGACGACGGCGAGGGCATCGACCCGGTGCACCTGCCGCGCCTCACCGAGCGCTTCTACCGCGTCGACAAGGGCAGAAGCACCGCCACCGGCGGCACCGGCCTGGGGCTCGCCATCGTCAAGCACGTGCTGCTGCGCCACGACGCCCGCCTGGAGATCGACTCCCGCCCCGGCCGCGGCGCCACCTTCCGCTGCGTTTTCCCCGTCACCCGGCTGGTCGATAACCAGATACCGCCGGCTTCTCAGGCGGTTGACGTGTCCTGACTTGATGCAGGTCATTTCCAGCGGTCTCTCTTCGCCCCAGGACTCAAGCCAGGCCTCAGGGCGCCGTAAGACGTAGGGACTTCGCCCCGGACCGCTTCCTCAGGGAGGTGGCCGTCCCTGACCCTTGGAGAGACGCGTCCATGATCGCCCTGCTACATCGCCTTCCCGTCTCGCGGAAATTCTGGCTGGTTCTGGCTTTGCCCCTACTGGCGCTGGCCTGGTTCGCCACCGGCGGTGCCCTCGAACGCCAGCGCCTCGCCGCCAACATGGACAGTCTCGTCCAGCTGACGCGACTCTCGGACAAGGCGGGCCAGCTGGTCCATGCCCTACAGCTCGAACGTGGCTTGTCCGCGGGCTATCTGGGCAGCAACGGGCGGCGGTTTGGAGAACGCCTGGCGGCGCAGCGCCCGACGACCGATGCCCGCTACGCCGACTTCGAGGGGAGCCTCGACGCGTTGGCCCCCGCCACCCTCGATCGGCAGCTTGCCGAGGGCGCCATCGAGATCCGCCGTCGCATGGCCGAGACCGCGACGCAGCGCCAGCGGGTCGATGCCCTGGACGTGGCAAGCGATGACGTCGTGGAGCACTACACCGCCCTGAACGCCGCCTTGATGGACATGGTAGGTCGCCTGAGCCATGTCGCCGACTCCGCAACCATCACCCGCCAGCTGGGCGGCTACTTCAGCCTCCTGCAGGCCAAGGACCTAGCCGGTATCGAGCGCGCCCTGCTGGCCGGCGCCTTCGCCGCCGATACCATGTCGGAGGTCCAATACCGTCGTCTGCTGGCCATGTTCGGCCAAGAGGCCGCCTTCCTCCAGGCCTTTCGCGCCCAGGCCGACGCCGCGCTGGGCGAGCGTCTCGACCAAGCGCTCAGCGGACCGACGATCGGCCGTCTTGAGGCACTTCGTCGGCTCGCCATGGAGCGGGGCAGCGAGGGCGGCTACGGCGTCGATCCCCAGCAGTGGTTCGACCAGCAGACCCACAAGATCGAAGGGCTCAAGGCCGTTGAGGAAGCGGTGTCGCAGCAGATCCTGGACGGTGCCATCGACCGACGCGATACCGCGCGACGCGAGCTCTGGCAATACCTGGCGATCGCGCTGCTCGCCTCGGCACTGGCCATCGTACTTTCCAGCCTGATCGTGCGCAGCATACTGGGGCCGCTGAACCGCAACCTGGACGCTATCCGGCAACGCGGCAGCGACCTTACCCGACGCCTGACGGTACCCGGCAGCGACGAGCTCTCGTCGCTCTATCTGGCCTTCAATGACTCCTCGGAAGAGACCGAACGGCTGGTCGGCAGCATTCGTCGCGGCGCCCAGTCCGTGGAAGTGGCCAGCGGCGAGATCGCCATGGGCAACCAGGACCTGGCACAGCGCACCGAGCAGCAATCGGCCTCGCTGGTCGAGACCGCTTCCAGCATGGAACAGATCACCGCCACGGTGCGTCACACCGCCGAGACTGCCCGCCAGGCCGAGGCCATGACCGACCGGGTCGCCGACGAGGCCGGCGAGTCGAGCCGGGTCGCCAGCCAGGCCCTAGAGGCCATGCAGCAGATCCACGCGGCCAATCAGCAGGTGACCCACATCGTCGGCGCCATCGATGGCATCGCCTTCCAGACCAACCTGCTGGCCCTGAATGCCTCCGTGGAAGCGGCACGCGCCGGCGAGCATGGTCGTGGCTTCGCCGTGGTGGCAAGCGAGGTGCGTCAGCTGGCCAGTCGCAGCGCCGAGGAAGCCGACCGGATCCGTCGGCTGATCGACAACAATGTGGCACGCATCGATGCCGGAGAGGCCCTGGTCAAGACCACCAGCGATACGCTGGACAGCATCGCCCAGCAGGTACGCGACCTCGACGCCCTGGTCCGGGACATGTCGGCGGCCACCGATGAACAGTCGACCGGCATCGAGCAGATCAACCAGGCCATGGCCCAGCTGGAGGAGGTCACCCAGCAGAATGCCGCCCTGGTGGAGCAGGTCGCCGCCGCCAGCCGTTCCCTGGATGATCAGACCGGCGAGATGAACACCCTCATCGGCCGCTTCCAGATCCGCGAGGCGGACCAGACGATCTCATCAGGCGTGGACCAGAGCGCGGCCACGAGCGCCGGGCGACGCCTCGCCGAGCCGGCATGACGCCGCCCTAGGGGAACTCAGCGCGCCTGAGGCGGTGCGACGGTTTCCAGGCCGCGGTAGTGGCGGTCCCACATCAGCACCCCGGCGGCCACGGCGCCGGGCAGCAGGAAGAGGTTGGCCAGCGGCAGCCAGGTGATCAGGGTCACCCAGCCGCCGTAAGTCAGGGTCGGCCAGCGGCGCGCGGCGAGCCGGGCGCGCATGTCGCGAAAGCTGACCCCATTGTTGTCCATCGGGTAGTCGAGGTAGGTGATCGCCATGATCCAGGCCGTGAAGGCCGCCCACAGCAGCGGCGCAATCAGGTTGAGCACCGGGATCCAGCTGATCACGAAGAGCAGCGCCATGCGCGGCAGGATGTAGGCCAGCTTGACCAGCTCGCGGCCCATGGCGTCCACGGCGGTCTTCGCCAGGCCCCGGTCGTCCAGCGGCGGGCGCCCGGTCGCCTCGACCTCGACCCGCGCCGCCAGAAAGCCATAGAAGGGCGCGGCGATCAGGTGGGTCACCAGGGTGAAGGTGAAGAAGACGATCAGCACCAGGCTCACCACGAACAGCGGCCAGATCAGCCAGGAGAGCCAGGTAAGCCACTCGGGCACCATCGCCATCCAGCCGTCGAGCCAGCCGCCGAAGTTCCCCAGCACGTAGCCGAGCATGGCGCCGTAGACCAGCAGGTTGACGAGTATCGGCAGGAAGACGTAGCGGCGCAGGCCGCGGGAGTAGACCAGGCGGGTGCCGCGGGTCAGCGCGGTCAGGGCATCGAGCATCCGGACAGTCCTCATCATCACGTGAAGGCCGCCGCCCGAGGGGCGGCGGCCTGCGCATTGAGGGTCAAGCGGGGGACGAGGTCAAGACTTGCGCTCGAAGATGTCCTTGTCGAGGTCCTCGGGATCGGTATGGCGGATGTCGAGCCCCTTGACCAGGTAGACGACGTACTCGGCCAGGTTGTTGGCGTGGTCGCCGATGCGCTCCAGGGCGCGCAGGATCCACATCACGCTGAGCACCGGCGAGATCGCGCGGGCGTCCTCCATCATGAAGGTCATCAGCGAACGCATGGCGCTGCCGTACTCGTTGTCGACCTCGTCGTCCTCGTGGACCAGCTTGAGCGCCAGCTCGGTGTCGAGGCGCGCGAACGAGGTCAGGGCGTCGCGCACCATGCGACGCACGTGCTCACTGATCATGCGCACCTCGACGAAGCCGCGGTTGCCGCTGTCGGCCTCGATCAGGTCGATGGCGTTGCGGGCGATCTTGCTCGCCTCGTCGCCGATGCGCTCCAGGTCGGAGGCGGCCCGGATCACCGCCAGCACCAGGCGCAGGTCCGAGGCAGTGGGCTGACGCCGCGCCAGCACCTGGGTGCACTCCTCGTCGATCTTGATCTGCATGTCGTTGACGGCGCGGTCGTTGTCGACCACCCGCTGGCCGAGCTCGGAGTCGCGGTCGAGCAGCGCGCCCACGGCGTCCTGGACCTGCTTCTCGACCAGGCCGCCCATGGCCATCAGGTGGGTCTTGAGCTCGTCGAGCTCCTGGTTGAACTGCCGCGAGATATGCTGGCTGTGGATATCGCTGGTAATGTCCATGGGATCTCTCCTTGGGCCGGCCGTCAGGCCATGCGCCCGGTGATGTAGTTCTCGGTGCGCGCCAGGCGCGGATTGGTGAACAGGGCGTCGGTGGGCGCGTACTCGACCAGCTCTCCCTGCTGCAGGAAGGCGGTGTAGTCGGAGACCCGCGCCGCCTGCTGCATGTTGTGGGTGACCAGCACCAGGGTCAGGTGCGACTTCAGGTTGCGGATCAGCTCCTCGATCTTCAGCGTCGAGATCGGGTCGAGGGCCGAGGCCGGCTCGTCGAGCAGCAGCACCTCGGGCCCCACCGCCAGGGTGCGGGCGATCACCAGGCGCTGCTGCTGGCCGCCGGAGAGCGACCAGGCCGAGGCGCGCAGCCGATCCTTCACCTCGTCCCACAGCGCCGCCGAACGCAGCGCCCACTCGATGATGTCGTCGCGCTTGCGCTTGCTGAGCCCGCCCTGTAGGCGCAGCCCGAAGGCCACGTTGTCGTGGATCGACATCGGGAAGGGGTTGGGCGACTGGAACACCATGCCCACCCGTCGCCGCAGCTCCGCCACCGCCACCTCGGGGGCATGGATGTCCTCGCCCTCGAGCAGCACCTCGCCCTCGCGCACCACCTCGTCGTTGAGGTCATGGAGGCGGTTGAGCACCCGCAGCAGGGTCGACTTGCCGCAGCCCGAGGGGCCGATGAAGGCGGTGACGCGGTGCCGCGGCACCCTCAGCGTGAGGTTCCTGAGCGCGGTCTTGTCGCCATAGGCGAGGCTCAGCCCCCGGATGGCCAGGCTGCTGGCCTCGGGGGGAAAGTCGATGATCGCCGCCGGGTCGGGCGACGACCGCTGTTCCTTCACGAGTGGCATCGAGACTCCCGGGTGGCGCCGCGCGTCGGGCCTCATCGGCGCGTGAGCGCCCCATGACGCGTACTGAGATGATGCCGCAGAAATATTGCGGTCAGGTTAAGCACAAGGATCACCAGCACCAGCAGCAGCGCCGTGGCATAGACCAGCGGCATCGCCGCCTGGACATCGCCGCCGTGGAAGGCGGCATCGAAGATGTGGTAGCCCAGGTGCATGAACTTCCTTTCAAGATGCAGGAAGGGAAAGTCGCCGTCCACCGGCACCTGGGGCGCCAGCTTGGCGACCCCCACCAGCATCAGCGGCGCCACCTCGCCGGCGGCCCGGGCCACGGCCAGGATCACCCCGGTGAGCATGGCCGGGGCGGCCATCGGCAGCACCACCCGGGAGAGCATCTCCAGCCGGGTCGCGCCCAGCGCCAGGGCGCCCTCGCGCTGCTGGTCGGGGATCCGTGCCAGCCCCTCCTCGGTGGCCACGATCACCACCGGCAGGGTCAGCAGCGCCAGGGTCAGCGAGGCCCACAGCAGCCCGCCAGTGCCGAAGGTCGGCGAGGGCAGCGCCGCCTCGAAGAACCAGCTGTCCAGGCGGCCGCCGATACCGTAGACGAAGACCCCGAGGCCGAAGACGCCATAGACGATGGAGGGCACCCCGGCGAGATTGCGCACGGCGATGCGCACCAGCCGCGTCAGCCGTCCCTGGTGGGCCACCTCGTTGAGGTAGATCGCCGCCAGCACCCCGAAGGGCGTCACCAGCAGCGACATCAGCATGACCATCAGCACGGTACCGAAGATCGCCGGCCAGACGCCGCCGGCGGTGTTGGCCGCCCGCGGCCCCTCGGAGAGGAAGCGCCAGACGCCCTCGCCCCAGGCGGCGAGCCTGTCGAGGGGCGACATGGCGTTGGGCCGATAGGCGCCCAGCGCCTGCGCCAGCGGCACCGTGAGGGTGCCGCCGTCGGCGGTGGCGAGCTCGAGGCGCCCGCCCGCCATGGCCGCCTGCAGTTCGCGCAGCCGGGCGTGAGCGGCCTCAAGCTCGCGCGCCGCCGCCTCGTCGTCGCGCCGCCCGGCGAGCGGCAGGATCACCTCCTCGCGCAGGCGGTCGCGGGCGTCGCGCAGGGTGCCGAGCTCGGCCAGGCGCGCCTCCAGGGCCGTCCAGGCGGCCTCCCCCTCGAGCCGCTCTCCCCCCGCGCCCTGGACCGCCACCAGGTGGCCGATGGCGCGACCCCAGCGGCGACGCTCCACCACCACCAGGTCCGCGGGGTAGCCGACCGCCTCGATGGCCGAGACCCGCACCCAGGCCCAGCGCTCGCCGTCCAGGTCGCGATTGCCGGTGCGATAGAGCCGCTCGAGGCCGTCACCGTCGGCGAGCGGCACCTCGCGGACCCCTTCGCCGGCGAGCTGGCGGCCATCCTCGAGGGTGACGAGTGCCACCGGCGAGGGCCAGAAGTGGCCCAGGCCGCGCACCGTCAACAGCACCAGCAGGGCCAGCAGGGCGAGCAGCGAGAGCGCCACGCTGCCCGCACAGAGCCAGGCGCCAGCCCCCTCGCCGCGGGGCAGGCGCAGCCGGCGAGACGCGGCCGTTTTCGTGACTCCTCCCCTCATGCTCCGCCTCCCAGGCGACGATAGCGGCGGCGCAGGCGCGTGCGCACCAGCTCGGCCAGGGTGTTGACCAGGAAGGTGAAGACGAACAGCGCCAGGGCCGCCAGCAGCAGCAGCTGGTAGTGCACGCCTCCGGGGCCGGCCTCCGGCAGCTCGATGGCGATGGTCGCCGCCAGGGAGCGCAGGCCGTCGAGGGGATTGAGGGTCATCAGGGCGGCATTGCCGCTGGCCATCAGCACGATCATGGTCTCGCCCACGGCCCGCCCGGCGCCGATCATCACCGCCGAGAAGATCCCCGGCGAGGCCGCGGGCAGCACCACCTTCCAGAAGGTCTGCCAGCGGGTCGCCCCCAGCGCCTGGGCGCCCTCCGCGAGGCTCGACGGCACCCCCGAGAGGGCGTCCTCGGCCAGCGCATAGACGCTCGGCATCACGGCGAAGCCCATCGCTGCGCCGACGATCAGGGCGTTGCGCACGGCGATGTCGAGCCCCAGGCGCAGCTCCAGGAAGCGGCGCAGGTCGCCGTCGAAGGCGACGGCCTCGAGCCAGGGGGCGAGCCACACGGAGGCGGCCAGCACCAGCGCCAGCCAGGGCACCAGCCACAGGCCGGCCCAGCCCAGCGGCAGCGCCTCGCGCCAGGGCGCGGGGAGCCGCGACCAGAGCCCGCCGGCCAGCAGCGGCCCCGGCACCAGCAGCAGCAGGGCGGCGGCGACCTCCGCCAGGTGCCGCTCGACCCAGGGCGCCAGCACCAGGCCGGCGACGAAGCCCACGACCACGCCCGGCAGCGCCTCCATCAGCTCCAGCGTCGGCTTCAGGCGGCTGCGCAGGCGCCGGGACATGAAGAGCGACGAGTGGGCCGCCGCGCCCAGCGCCAGGGGCACGGCGATCACGAGTGCCCAGGCCGCCGCCTCCAGGGTGCCCCAGGCGAGCGGCGCAAGGCTGATCCGCGGCGTCTCGTCCGGCGCCAGGGTGGCGGTGGGCGCCCAGCGATGGCGGCTGGCGTCCTCGGCGGCCTCTCCGCCGCTCCAGAGCGCCTCGGGGGAGATCGCGCTCGCCTCCCCCGACGGCCAGAACAGCGGCACCACCTCCACCGCCAGGAAGAGCCCGATGGCCAGCAGGGCGGCGATCACGCCGATGCCCCCCGCGGTGATCAGCGCGGTGGCCAGGCGATCGCGCCCCTGACGCAGGCGGCGTCGCACGGCTGTCGGCGGGGGGGAGTCGAGCATGACCGGACCTGTGGAAGACGGGGGCTAACGAAAGAGTACGACAGGGTGATGACAGGCGGATGACAGCGTCAGCCGCCGTCCGCCAGCGACAGCGCACGGCGCTGGCGTCGTCGCTGCGCCTCGGGCAGGGCGACGAAGCCGAGCTCCTCGACGATGGCCTGGCCCGCGGGCGAGAGCACCAGGTCGAGGAAGGCGCGCTCGGGGGGCGGCAGCGCCTCGCCCGGAGGCAGGTTGAGGTAGAGATAGAGCTCGCGGGACAGGGCGTACTCGCCGCGGCGCACCGCCTCGGGGTCGGGGGCGCGAAGCGTGCCGTCGTCATCGCGATGGGCCAGGGCCTTCACGCCCGGGGTGAGGTGGTTGAGGCCGGCATAGCCGATGGCCCGCGGATCCTCGGCCACCGCCGCCACCACCGCCGCCGAGCCGGGGTGCTCGTTGATCGCCGGGCGGAAGAGCCCGCCGCAGAGCGCGACCCGCCGGAACAGCGCCTGGGTACCGGAGGCCGCGTTGCGGCCGTGCAGGCGGATGCGCCCCTCGGGCCAGTCGAGCCCCAGCGCCTGCCAGTCGCGGATCGCGGCCGGCGCCCCGCAGCGCTGCGTGTCGGAGAAGACGGCGTCCAGCTCGCGGCGCCCCAGGCCCGCCAGCGGGTTGTGGCGATGCACCACCACCACGAGGGCGTCCCGGGCCACCGTGAGCTCCCGGGGCGGATAGCCGTGGCGGGCGACGAAAGCGCGACGCTCGACCTCGCTCATGGGGCGCGACATCGGCCCCAGCCGGGTGGTCCCGGCCACCAGCGCCGGCGGCGCGCTGGCCGAGCCGCTGGCCTGCAGCTGCAGCCGGATGCCGGGATGGCGGCGCGCCAGCGCCTCGCCCCAGCGCAGCATCAGGCCCGCCATGGTATCGGAACCCATGGTCCCCAGGGTCCCGACGATCGCCTCGCCGCTGTCACGATCATCGGCCTGCGCCTGGGACTGAACCTGAAACAGGGGCACACAGCACGCGATCAGCAGCAGCCAGAGGAGCGGACGGCGAAACGGGACGGCGGACATGACGGCTCCTCGAAGCGCGAAGGTGAAGCAGACGATAGCGGGAGATCGCGGCCGGCGGCAGGATGTCACACCGCCACGGTGGTGAACGCAGGGCCTCGACGTATACCATGGAGCGGCGATGAACACCTCCACCCCCGACGCTTCCCACAACAACAATGCGAGTCGAAACGCCCGCCATGACCGACATCGACGATACCCCCGCGCCCCAGGGTCGGCTGACCCTCAAGCTGCTGGCCAGCCGCCAGGATACCAATCTGCACGGCGACATTCCCGGCGGCTGGCTGGTCGCCCGCATGGACGAGGCCGCCGAGGTGGCCGCCGGCCGCGAGGCCCTGGGCCGCACGGCCAACGTGGCCATCGAGGCCATGGACTTCCTCTGCCCGGTGCGGGTCGGCTCGATGGTGAACATCTTCACCCGCGTCAGCGAGATCGGCCACAGCTCGATCAAGATCGACGTGGAGGTGTGGATCCGCGCGCCCCACGAACGCGATCCCCAGGAGCTGCACAAGGTCACCGAGGCGCGCTTCGTGATGGTCGCCCTGGACGAGAACGGGCGGATCCGCGGCGTGCGCCAGCACGACTGACGCCCCGCCGGGACGCCGCTCCCGACTGCCCTGGGCGCCGCGAGGGCGCCCGGGGCGGTGTCCGGTACCTCCGGGTGCGCCGTCAGGCGCCGACCTTCTCCCGGGTCTTCAGGTAGGCGAACTCGCCCACGTCGGTGAAGCGGCGCACCTTCTGCTGGAAGGCGGTGTAGGAGTCGTAGATCCGGCGCGACGCCTCGTCCTTTTCGACCTGCTCGGCGAGGACCTGGCGGGCGGCATCGTGAAGCGCCACCAGCACCTCCTCCGGGAAGGTGCGCAGCTGCACATTGTGCTCGTCGACCAGGGTCTCGAGGGCCTCGGCATTGCGCACCGCGAACTCGCTGCTCATCGCCAGGTTGGAGGCCATGGCCGCCTCGGTCACCACCGCCTGGAGATCCTCCGGCAGGGCATTCCAGGCGTCCAGGTTGACCATCCCCTCGAGCACCGCACTGGGCTCGTTCCAGGCCGAGGTGTAGTAGTACGGCGCCACCTGGTGCAGGCCGAAGGCCAGGTCGTTGTAGGGGCCGACCCAGTCGGCCGCGTCCAGCACGCCGGTCTGCAGGGAGGTAAAGATCTCGGACCCGGGCGTGTTCACGGTGGTCACGCCGATGCGGTTCATGGCCTCGCCGGCAAGCCCCGGCAGGCGCAGCTTGAGGCCCTGCATGTCCTCGAGCGAGTGGATCTCCTTCTTGAACCAGCCGGCCATCTGGGTGCCGGTGTTGCCCACCGGGAAGGGCTTGAGGTTGTGCTTGGCGTACTCCTCGTCCCACAGTTCCTGCCCGCCGCCATGGTAGAGCCAGGCGTTGGTCTCGGTGGTGGTCATGCCGAAGGGCACGGCGGTGAAGAACTGGGCGGCCAGGGTCTTGCCCCGCCAGTAGTAGGAGGCGGAGTGACCGAGCTGCGCGGTGCCCTGGCCCACCGCGTCGAACACCTCCAGGGCCGGCACCAGCTCGCCGGCGCCGTGCACCCGGATCTTCATGCGGCCCCCGGACATCCGCTCGATGCGGGCGGCGAAGTCGTTGGCGCCGGTGCCCAGTGCAGGGAAGTTCTTGGGCCAGGAGGTCACCATGTCCCAGGTGATGGTCTCCTGGGCGCTGGCCGTGGCGATGAAGGGGGCGGTGGCGCCGGCGGCGGCACCGACGCCCACGGTCTTGAGAAACTGACGGCGTTGCATTGCGAGCATGACTCCGTGAGGCTTGTTATTCCCGCGGGGGCGCGGGCGATGGGTGTGTCCGCCTCGGAGTATGCGTCACGGCTGATTTAGCCGGCAAGCGCCGCGCCGGGCCGGGTCACAGCGGGGTGAGCTTGGCGAAGCCCAATACCAGCCACTTGTCGCCCTCGCCCTCGAAGCTGACCTGCACCCTGGCGCGCTCGCCCTCCCCCTCGGCGTTGAGGATCACCCCCTCGCCGAAGACCGGATGGCTGACCCGCTGGCCCAGCGACAGCGACGGCAGATCGCCGCCGCCGTCGACGCTCTCCTGGCGCGGTCCGGGGCGCGAGGCGGTCACCGGCCGCGAGATCTGGCCGCGCAGGCGCACCTCTTCCAGATACTCCTCGGGCAGCTCGCGCAGGAAGCGCGACGGCCGCTGGAAGGTCTCCTTGCCGTGCAGCCGGCGAAGCTCGGCGTGGGTCAGGTAGAGCTTGCGCATGGCGCGGGTCAGGCCCACGTAGCAGAGCCGGCGCTCCTCCTCCAGGCGCCCCGGCTCCTCCATGGACATCTTGTGGGGGAAGAGCCCCTCCTCGACCCCGGCGATGAACACCACCGGGAACTCCAGCCCCTTGGCCGAGTGCAGGGTCATCAGCTGCACGCAGTCCTCGAACTCGTCGGCCTCGTGATCGCCGGCGTTGAGCGCCGCCTCGGAGAGGAAGGCCTCCAGCGCCGCCCCGCCCTCGCCGGCCTCGGGCGGCACGAAGGTCTCGCCCTGGGTGAAGGCCTTGGCGGCGGTGACCAGCTCCTCGAGGTTCTCGACCCGCGCCTGCCCCTTCTCGCCCTTCTCGCTGCGGTGGTGCTCGATCAGCCCGGAGACGGTGATGACGTGATCGATGATCTCGTGGAGCGCCAGCCCCGCGGTGTCGTTGTCGAGCCGCTCGATCAGGTCGGCGAAGGCGCGCACGGCCGTGGCGGCGCGCCCCTTCAGCGAGGCGTCGAGCAGCGCATCGTGCAGCGCCTGCCACAGCGAGACCTCGGTCTGGCGCGCCCTGGTGCGCAGCACCTCGACGGTACGGGTGCCGATGCCGCGGGCCGGGACGTTGATCACCCGCTCGAGCGAGGCGTCGTCGTCGCGATTGAGCAGCAGGCGCAGGTAGGCGAGGGCGTTCTTGATCTCCAGGCGCTCGTAGAAGCGCTGGCCGCCGTAGATGCGGTAGGGCACGCCCTGGCGGATCAGCGTCTCCTCGAGCACCCGGGACTGGGCGTTGGAACGGTAGAGGATGGCGATCTCGCGGCGATTGACGCCCTCCTCGACCTTCTCGCGGATGGTATCGACGATGAAGCGCGCCTCGTCCAGGTCGTTGAAGCCCGCGTAGACCGAGATCGGCTCGCCGCGATGGCCGGCGGTCCACAGCTCCTTGCCCATGCGCTCGCTGTTGTGGCGGATCAGGGCGTTGGCGGCGTCGAGGATGGCGCTGGTGGAGCGGTAGTTCTGCTCCAGGCGCACGGTCCTGGTGCCGGGGAACTCCTCCTCGAAGCGGCGGATGTTCTCGATGCGCGCCCCGCGCCAGCCGTAGATCGACTGGTCGTCGTCGCCGACCACGGTCATCGGGGTCGACATGCCGGTGAGCAGCTTGAGCCAGGCGTACTGCAGGGTGTTGGTGTCCTGGAACTCGTCGACCAGCACGTGGCCGAAGCGCTCCCGGTAGTGGGCCAGCAGCGCCGGATTGTCGCGCAGAAGCTCCAGGCTCCTGAGCAGCAGCTCGCCGAAGTCGACCAGGCCGCCGCGCTCGCAGGTGAGCTGGTAGCGCTCGTAGAGCTCGACCATCTGCGCCATGTAGGCGTCGCCGTGGGCGTCAACCTGGTGGGGGCGCAGCCCCTCCTCCTTGCAGCCGGAGATGAACGACTGGACCTGGCGCGGCGGGAAGCGCTCGTCGTCGATGCTATGGTCCTTGAGCAGCCGCTTGATCAGGCGCAGCTGGTCGTCGCTGTCGATGATCTGGAAGTGCTGGGGCAGGCGGGCGTCCTGCCAGTGGGTGCGCAGCAGGCGGTGGGCGATGGAGTGGAAGGTACCGACCCAGACGTTGCGCAGGGAGATGCCGAGCAGCGCCTCCAGGCGGGTGCGCATCTCCCGGGCCGCCTTGTTGGTGAAGGTCACGGCGAGCAGCGCGTAGGGCGAGAGGCCCTCGGCCTGCATCAGCCAGGCGATGCGGTGGACCAGCACCCGGGTCTTGCCGGAGCCGGCCCCGGCCAGCACCAGCAGGTTGCCCTGGGGGGCGCTGACGGCCTCGCGCTGGGCCGGGTTCATGTGGTCGAGAATCGCCGTGACGTCGTCCATAGCGCAGGGGTAGCCGGGTCAAAAAATGGAGGCCCAGCTTAGCATACCGGGGGTCGCCTCAGGGCTTGCCGTCCTGCTCGGGGAAGCGCAGCGGGGTGAGGCTCTTCTTCACCTCGCGAAGCTGCTCGGCGAGCCTGGGCCCGCGGGTCTTGGCCACGCCCACCGCCAGCACGTCGACCAGCACCAGGTGGGCGATGCGCGAGCTCATGGGGGTGTAGATCTCGGTGTCCTCGTGGACGTCGATATAGAGCGGCAGGGTGACCTCCTCGGCGAGCGGGGAGCCGCTGGGGCAGAGCCCGATCACCGTCGCGCCGGCCTCCCGCGCCAGGCGCACGCTGGCCACCAGGGCCCGGGTGCGGCCGGTCTGGGAGATCGCCACCACCACGTCGCCCTCCTTGAGGGTCACCGCCGACATGTTCTGCATGTGCGGGTCGGTGTAGGCGGCAGTGGAGATCTGCAGGCGGAAGAACTTGTGCTGGGCATCGGCGGCCACGGCCCCCGAGGCGCCGAAGCCGTAGAACTCCACCCGGTTGGCCATGGCCAGGGCGTTGATCGCCTGGCTGAGCGCCTCGTTGTCGAGCCGGTCACGCACCGAAAGCAGGGTGCCCACGGTGGAGTCGAAGATGCTGTGGGAAAACTCCACCACCGAGTCGCTGTCGTTCATCGAGAACTGGGCGAACTGGCTGCCGGAGGCCAGCATCTGCGCCAGCTGCAGCTTGAAGTCCTGGAAGCCGTTGCAGCCCAGGGCGCGGCAGAAGCGCACCACGGTGGGCTCGCTGACCTTGGCCTCGGTAGCCAGGTCGACGATGCGCATGTGGATCACTTCCTCGGGGTTGCGCAGCACGAAGCGCGCGACCTTCTGCTCGGAGCGGCGGAAGTGCTCCATGCGACGTCTCATCTCATCGAACAGGGCACGGCTCACTCGGGGGCTCCTTGCTGGCGAGCCGCCTCACGGGAAGGCGGCAAAACGATGGGCGGGTTCATGTTCACAGTATGCCCCAAGGCGAGGGGCGATGCGCACCCCGTCGCGCACGACGGCGCGGTGAGGGGCGCGCCGGGCAGCGTTGACGGCGCGTTGTGCATTAGCGGCATGCGCCGTCATCATTCTGTCAAGTGAGATATAGTAAGAGATGCAGTGTCGCGCAGCGTCATGGATGCCGGCACATTCACTGCAGAAAGGAGAGTCGATCATGCGTAATGTCGAACGGTTATCCTCCCTCAAGAGTGAACTCCTCGACATCTTCATGAGCATGGAAGTGGTCGAGCACGAACAGCGGTCTCGCACCGCCGCCCAGCGCAATTTGCGCGCCCGCCGCGGCATCGAGCTGCACAACGAATTCAAGCGCCTCTCTCAGGAGATCGCCCCCCTTCCCGAGGAGACGCTGGCGGAAGACGAGATGCACTGACCGCCCCAGGCGGCGCCTCTTCCCCCCTACGCAACGAGCCCCGCAGGGCGGGGCTCGTAGGAGACGCGACGCGCCGGCGCCAGCCGGCGAGTCGGGCTCAGAGGCTGGAGACGAACACCGCGATCACGCCGATGGGCGCGATGAAGCGGGAGATCACGGTCCATACCTTCGCGCCGGTCTCACCGAGACCCAGCTCTTGACGCACGCCCTCGCGATCCAGCACCCAGGCGACGAAGACGATCGCCAGCAGGCCGGTCAGCGGCAGCAGGAACTTGCTGGTCACCGTATCGAGCAGGTCGAAGATGTTCAGGCCGAAGATCAGCACCCCATCCCAGACGTTGAACGCCAGCAGCGCGGCGATGCCGAGTGCCCAGGTCGCCGCCCCGGCCACCAGGGTGGAGGCGAGACGCGACAGCGGGGTGCGCTCCTCGACGAACTCCACCACCGGCTCGAGCAGCGAGATCGCCGAGGTCAGGGCCGCGAAGGTGAGCAGCAGGAAGAACATCAGGCTGAGGAGGACGCCGCCGCCCATGTTGCCGAAGGCCAGCGGCAGGGTGACGAAGATCAGTCCCGGGCCGGAGCTGAGATCCAGCCCGTTGGCGAAGACGATGGGGAAGATCGCCAGGCCGGAGACCAGCGCCACCAGGGTGTCGAGGATGATCACGGTCCGCGCGGTCTTGAGCAGGTTGATCTCCTCGTTCAGGTAGGAGCCGTAGGCCATCATGATGCCCATGCCCAGCGACAGCGTGAAGAAGGCCTGACCCATGGCCGCCAGAACCACGCCGCCGTCCACCTTCCCGAAGTCGGGGTTGAACATGAAGCTCAAGGCCTCGCCGAAGTAGCCGGTGGTCATGCCGTAGCCCACCAGCACCACCAGCAGCACGCCCAGTGCCGGCATCAGGCTGCGCACGGCGCCCTCGAGGCCCTTGGTCACGCCGCGGGCGACGATGCCGATCACCAGCAGCATGAACACCGAGTGCCCCGCCAGCAGCAGGCCGGGGCTCGCCAGCATGCCGCTGAACAGCGCGCTGATGCCGTCGGCATCCTGACCGCTGAAGGCCCCGGTGACGGAGCTCAGGGTGTAGTAGAGCGACCAGCCGCCGATCACGCTGTAGAAGGAGAGGATCAGGAAGGCACCGAGGATGCCGCTGATGCCGACGATCATCCAGCCGCGCGAGGCCCCCGCCGACTTGGCCAGGTCGGCCATGGCGTTGGCCGGGTTCTTCTGGCCTCGACGACCGACCAGCCATTCGGCCACCAGGATCGGCAGGCCGACCAGGCCGATACAGAGCAGGTAGATGAGCACGAAGGCGGCACCGCCGCTGTCGCCCACCATGTAGGGGAACTTCCAGATATTACCCAGGCCGACGGCGGAGCCGGTGGCCGCGAGTATGAAGGTCAGTCGGGAAGACCAGTGTGCGTGTTGCTTGGTAGACATAAATCACCCTGATGGTACGTGTCGTCATCGATCGATCGGATGCGATGACGGCGTTGTGGTTGTAGTCGCCACGTCCACGTCATCCCGGATCGCGGGATGCCGCTTTCAAGGGCATTACGGATGCCAGACAGGATCGCTGCCGGTACAACTTCCGCGGGACCTTCGCGAGGTGAGCCGCGGACACCTCATGATGGATCACGGCGAGGAATCACACGGGATACGTACGAAACCCCACAAGATCCGATGGCAAGTGACGATCGACCCGTAAAAGTATCCGATCAGACGCTTGTTGACCAGTCATCGAGGCAAAACCCCGGTGCCTTCCTGCACCGGGCAGGATGGATCAGAACAGCGCCGCCTGGGAGGCGCCGGCGAAGGCCGCCAGGGGCGGGAGGGCGAGGCGCTCGGCGAGCCGCGCATGCAGGCGTCGCGCGAGGTCGGGCGCCCGGCGGTTGTCCGGCGTGTGCACAAGGAGAAAAGGGCTTTTCCCCTGTTTTATCCACAGGCCGAGACGCTCGACCCAGGGCGTGAAGGCCCGTTCGTTGATGGCGTCGTCGAAGTGGCCGATGAAGCGCACCAGCGGGAAGTCGCCCGTGGAAAGCACGTGTAACGGGAGTCGTGGCTTCTCGGCCTGGGCCCGCGCCAGGCCGGGATGGGCCTCGGGGGGCGTGGCGAAGAGCGGGCGGGCATCGAGCATCACCCGATCGGCCCCGTGAGTTATCAACAACCGGTTGAGAGCCGTCTCGGCCCTTCCCTTGTGGAAGAATTCCGGGTGGCGGACCTCGACGGCGCAGGGCAGCCCCGCCGGCCAGCTCGCCAGCAGCGCCTCGAGCCGGGGCAGCGACTCGGGGCCGACGTCCCGGGGCAGCTGCACCATGGTCGGCCCGAGCCGGTCGTGCAGGGGCGCGAGTGCCGCGAAGAAGGCCTCGAGATCGGCCTCGATGCCCACCAGGCGCTTCTCGTGGGTGAGGCTCGCCGGCAGCTTGAAGCAGAAGCGGAAGGAGGGCGGGGCCTGGCGCGACCAGGCGGCCACCGTCGAGGGCCGCGGCGCCCCGCTGTAGAAGGTGGTGTTGCCCTCCACGGTGGAGAAGACCCGGGCGTACTCGGACAGCCGGTCGTCGTCGCCACCGTGGGGCGGGTAGAGGCCGCCGCGCCAGTCGGGGTTGGCCCACATCGGCAGGCCCAGGTGCAGGCGCGGCGGCGACATCGTCACTCCACGGTGACGGACTTGGCGAGGTTGCGCGGCTGATCGACGTCGGTGCCCTTGAGCACCGCCACGTGATAGCTGAGCAGCTGCAGCGGCACGGTGTAGAGGATCGGCGCCAGCGCCTCGTGGACGCCGGGCAGATGCAGCACCTGCACGCCCTCCTCCTCGGCCAGTCCCACCTGGGCATCGGCGAAGACGAACAGCTCGCCGCCCCGGGCCCGCACCTCCTGGAGGTTGGACTTGAGCTTGTCGAGCAGGTCGTCGTTGGGCGCCACCGAGATGACCGGCATCTCGCTGTCGACCAGCGCCAGGGGGCCGTGCTTGAGCTCGCCCGCCGGGTAGGCCTCGGCGTGGATGTAGGAGATCTCCTTGAGCTTCAGCGCCCCCTCCAGGGCGATGGGGAAGTGGGCGCCGCGCCCCAGGAAGAGCGCATGCTGCTTCTCGGCGAAGGCCGTGGCGAGGGCCTCGATGGCCGGATCCAGCGCCAGCACCCGCGCCACCAGGCCCGGCAGGCCGCGCAGCGCCTCGACCAGGCTCGCCTGCTCGTCGGTGGCGAGGCCCCGGACCCGGCCCAGCGCCAGGGTCAGCAGCATCAGGGCGGTGAGCTGGGTGGTGAAGGCCTTGGTGGAGGCCACGCCGATCTCGGGGCCGGCGCGGGTCATCAGGGTCAGGTCGGACTCGCGCACCAGGGAGCTGCCCGGCACGTTGCAGATCGCCAGGCTGCCCAGGTAGCCGCGCTCCTTGGCGAAGCGCAGCGCCGCCAGGGTATCGGCGGTCTCGCCGGACTGGGAGAGCGTCACGAACAGGGTGCCCTCGGGCACCACCACCTGGCGATAGCGGTACTCCGAGGCGACCTCCACCTGCACCGGCACCCCGGTGTAGCGCTCCAGCCAGTAGCGGGCCACCATGCCGGCATGGTAGCTGGTGCCGCAGGCCACGACATGGATCTGCTTGACCCGGCCGAACAGCGCCTCGGCCTCGGGGCCGAAGCTCTCCACCAGCGCCGAGCGCTCGCCCAGGCGCCCTTCCAGGGCAGCGGCGATCACCGCCGGTTGCTCGTGGATCTCCTTGAGCATGAAGTGGCGGTAGTCGCCCTTGCTGGCCGCGCCGTCGCCGTGCTCGAAGGTCTGCACCTCCCGCTCGACCACGTACCCGTCGGCATCGACCACCTCGATCACCCCGCCGGAGGAGAGGCGCACCGCATCGCCCTCCTGCAGGTAGAGGAAGCGGTCGGTGACCTGCAGCAGCGCCAGCGGGTCGGAGGCCAGGAACGCCTCGTCGATGCCCACGCCCACCACCAGCGGGCTGCCCTTGCGGGCGCCGATGATCACGTCGGGCTCGTCGGCGTGGATCACGCCCAGGGCGTAGGCCCCGTCGAGATGAGCCAGCACGCCACGCACCGCGGTGAGCAGGTCGCCCTCGCGGCGGCTCTCGCGCTCCAGCAGATGGGCGATCACCTCGGTATCGGTCTCGGAGGTGAAGACGTAGCCCTCGGCCTCGAGTTCCCGACGCAGGGCCTCGTGGTTCTCGATGATGCCGTTGTGCACCACCGCCAGGCGCTCGCCGGACTGGTGGGGATGGGCGTTCGCCTCGCTGGGGCGACCGTGGGTCGCCCAGCGGGTATGGGCGATGCCGCTGCGCCCCGGCAGCGGCTCGGCGGCGAGCCGCTCCTCCAGGGCCGCCACCTTGCCCAGCGCCCGCTGGCGCTGCAGGCGCCCTTCGGGCGAGCGCACCGTCATCCCGGCCGAGTCATAGCCGCGGTACTCCAGGCGCTTCAGGCCCTCCAGCAGGATGCCCTGGACGTTGCGCTCGGCAACGGCACCGACGATTCCACACATACGATCTCTCCTCAGGATTCCTGGCGCTTGGTCGGCCGCGGCCAGTCGGGCTTGCTGACCTGGCGGCCACGCGTGACCGCCAGGGCATGGTCGGGCACGTCCTTGGCGATGGTCGAGCCGGCGCCCACGGTGGCGCCGCGACCGACGCTCACCGGCGCCACCAGGGCGGTGTTGGAGCCGATGAAGGCGCCGTCGTCGATCTCGGTACGGTGCTTGTTGGCACCGTCGTAGTTGCAGGTGATGGTGCCGGCGCCGACGTTGACGTCGCGCCCCAGCCGGGCGTCGCCGACGTAGCTCAGGTGGTTGATCTTGCTGCCCTCGCCCACCTCGGCGTTCTTGGTCTCGACGAAGTTGCCGACCCGGGCGCCGACCGCCAGGCGCGAGCCGGGGCGCAGCCGGGCGAAGGGCCCGACGCGGTTGTGACCGGCCACCACGGCACCCTCGAGAACGCTGTGGGCCTCGATCACCGACTCGGCGCCGACGTGGCTGTCGCGGATCACGCAGTGGGGGCCGATGCGCACCCCCTCGCCGAGCTCGACGTCACCCTCGAAGACGCAGCCCACGTCGATCTCGACGTCGTGGCCGCAGGTCAGGCGACCGCGCACGTCGAGCCGTGCCGGGTCGGCGAGCGCCACGCCCTGCTCCATCAGCCGCTCGGCGATGTCGTGCTGGAACGCCCGCTCGAGGCGGGCCATCTGGGCGCGGTTGTTGACGCCCTCGACCTCCTGGGGGCGCGCCGGCTGGGCGGTGGCGATGCGCACGCCCTCGGCGGCGGCCATGGCGATGACGTCGGTGAGGTAGTACTCGCCCTGGGCGTTGTCGGCGGAGAGGCTCGGCAGCCAGCGGCGCAGCTGGCCGGCGGTCATGGCCATGATGCCGGTGTTGCACTCGCGCACGGCCCGCTCGGCCTCTGAGGCGTCCTTGTGCTCGACGATCGCCACCACCTCGCCGGCCTCGTTGCGCAGGATGCGCCCGTAGCCGCTCGGATCCTCCAGGGTGACGGTGAGCAGGCCCAGGTGCTGCTCGTCGACGTGCGCCAGGAGCTCGACCAGGGTCTCGCGGCGGATCAGCGGCACGTCGCCGTAGAGCACCAGCACCTTGCCCTCACCGAGACCGTCCAGGGCCTGGGCCACGGCATGGCCGGTGCCCTTCTGCTCGGCCTGCAGGGCGAAGCGCAGGCGGCTCTCGGTCGGGACCTCGGCCAGGGCCTCGCGCACGTGCTCGGCGCCGTGGCCCACCACCACGTGGGTGCGCTCGGCCGCGAGCCCCTCGGCGGTGTCGAGCACGTGCTGCACCATCGGCTTGCCGGCCAGGCGGTGCAGCACCTTGGGCAGGGACGAGCGCATCCGGGTCCCCTGCCCGGCTGCCAGTATCACCACGTCGAGCGTCATCATGACTCCTTGTCCACGTTCATCTGTTGGGTTCTATTCTAGGGGGCGGGCGGGCGCATCCGCCATGCCGGCCGCCGATCCCTCGACCACCGTCACGCCCAGCTCCTCGAGGGTCGCGCGGCCGAAGCGCGCCGCCAACGCCGGGCTCGCCAGGCTGATCCACCCCTCGCCCTGGCGCACCAGCATCAGCACCGCGAGCCCGCGCTCCCGGGCCAGCGCCATGCCCGCCTCCTCGCCCAGCACCAGCAGCGCGGTGGCCCAGGCATCGGCCCAGGCGTCGGAGGGGTGCACGACCGTCGCCGAGGCCAGGCGATGCTCGATGGGGCGACCGGTGCGCGGATCCAGGGTGTGGGAGTAGCGCTGGCCGTCCTCCTCGAAGTAGTTGCGGTAGTCGCCGGAGGTGGCCACCGCGATGCTCTCCAGGGCCAGCACGTGGCGGGCCTCGGGGCGGCCGTCACGGGGCACCTCGATGCCGATCCGCCAGGGGGCCGACTCGCCATCGCGATGGCCGCTCACCTTGATCTCGCCGCCCAGGTTGACCAGGTAGTGCTCGAGCCCCTGGCGATCGAGATAGGCGGCGACCCGGTCGGTAGCGTGCCCCTTGGCCACGCCGGAGAGGTCGACGAAGACGTCGCGCAGGCGTCGCGCCTGGCGGGCCTCGGCATCGACCTCCAGGCTGTCGGGCCCGACCTCGGCCAGCCGCTCGGCCAGCACCGCGTCATCCGGCACCTCCCGGGGGCGCGCCTCGGGGCCGAAGCTCCACAGGTTGACCAGATCGCCGATGGTCATGTCGAAGGCCCCGCCGCTCGCCTCGGCCACCGACTGGCCGATGGCCAGGACCTCGATCAGGTGGTCGGAGAGCGGCTGCCACTTGCCCAGCGGGGCGCGATTGAAGGCCATCAGCTCGGAGTCGTCGCGCCAGGTGGACATGGCGGCATCCACCGCCTCGAGCTCGGCGAGCAGGCCCTCCTCGAGCGCGTTGGCCTCGCCCTGGGTCAGGGGGTCGGCGATGCTCACCTGATAGAAGGTGCCGAAGATGTCGCCCTGAAGGGTCACCGGGGAGTCCAGCGGGCGATCGCGCTCGGAGCAGCCCGCCAGCAGCAGGCCGAGCAGCAGGGAGACCAGCAGCGAACGAAGGTAGATCATGTCAGGCGCCTCCGAAGAGCCAGAGCAGCGCGATACCCAGCACGAGGCGGTAGACCACGAAGGGCTGCATGCCGATCCGCTTGATGAAGACCAGGAAGAAGTGGATGCACAGGTAGGCGCTGATCCCCGAGAGCAGCGCCCCCAGCAGCAACGCGCCCCAGTCCACCGGCACGGCGGCGCCGGCGAGATGCAGGATCTCCAGCCCCCCGGCGAGCACGATGACCGGGATCGAGAGCAGGAAGGAGAAGCGCGCCGCCCCCTCGCGGCTCAGGCCCAGCAGCAGCGCGGCGGTCATGGTGATGCCGGAGCGCGAGGTGCCGGGAATCAGCGCCAGCGCCTGGGCCAGCCCGATCCACAGGGCGTCGCGCCAGGTGAGGCGGTACTCGCTGCGCCCGCCGCGACGCCGCCAGTCGGCATAAGCCAGCAGCAGCCCGAAGCCGATCAGGCCCCCGGCGATGACCCGCGGCGAGCGCATGACCTCCTGGATGACATCCTCGAAGGCGAGCCCCGCCAGTCCGACGGGGATGGTGGCCAGGATCACCCACCAGGCCAGGCGCGCCTCGTCGTCGGTGCCGCGGCCGGCCACGCTGCGACACCAGCTGGTGGTCATGCCGACCAGTTCATGGCGGAAGTAGAGCACCACCGCGCTCAGGCTGCCGATGTGCAGGGCAACGTCGAAGACCAGGCCCTGGTCGTCCCAGTCGGTGAAGACCGGCACCAGGATCAGGTGGGCGGAGCTGGAGATCGGCAGGAACTCGGTCAATCCCTGAACGATGGAGAGGACGAAGATCTGTAGCCAGTCCATGGTACGGTCCGTGTAGAGGAATGTGGTGGCTCGGGCGGCCCCAGAGGATACACCCGTGCGGCCCGCCTGTCCGCCGCCGGCGGCTCAGGAGGTCGACAGGATGGCGGTGGCGAAGCCGAAGTAGATCACCACCCCGGAGGCGTCGATCAGGGTCGTCACCAGCGGCGCCGAGGCGGTGGCCGGGTCCCAGCCCAGGCGGTCGAGCACGAAAGGCAGGCACATGCCGAGCAGGCTGCCGAACAGCACGATGGTGATCATGCTCACCGCCACCACCAGGGCCACCTCCTCGCCGGCGCGGAGCATCCCGATCGGCGCCACCGCCAGCGCCATGGTCAGCCCCAGGGCGCCCGCCACCAGCAGCTCGCGGCCGAGCAGCCTGCCCCAGTCCTTGATGCCCACGTCCCCGGTGGCCATGCCGCGCACCGTCAGGGTGGCCGCCTGGGCGCCGGCGTTGCCGCCGCTGCCGATCAGCAGCGGCAGGAAGAATACCAGCGCCACCTGGGCGGCGATGGTCTCCTCGAAGTAGGCGATGCCCGCCCCGGAGAAGAGGTTGCCGAACACCAGCAGCACCAGCCAGAACACCCGCTTGCGGTAGAGGCTCCACAGCGGCACCCGGCGCACGCCTCCCTCCAGGGCGCCGATCGACATCCCCTTGTGGATATCTTCGGTGGCCTCGGACTCGACCACGTCCAGGGCATCGTCGTGGGTGACGATGCCGATCAGCCGCCCCTCGGCGTCGACCACCGGCAGCGCCAGCAGGTCGTAGCGGGCGACAATGCGCGCCACCTCCTCCTGGGATACGTCCACCCGGGTGTGGATAACTTCATGGATCATCAGGTCATCGACCCGGGCCCCGGGCCGCGCCACTATCAGCTGGCGCAGCGACAGGGTCCCGGCGAGGCGACCGTCGGGATCGACGACGTAGAGCTGGTAGACGGTCTCGGCATCGGGCGCGGTCTGGCGCACCCGCATCATCGCCCGGGAGACCGTCAGGCCGGCGGGAATCGCCACGTAGTCCGAGGTCATCAGCGCGCCGGCGGTGCCCTCCGCGTAGCTCGCCAGGCGCTTGAGGGCCTCGCGCTCCTGGCGCGCCATGCGCCGGAGCAGGGCTTCGCGGCGATCGTCGCCCAGCGTCTTGTAGAGGTCGGCCCGCTCGTCGGCGCCCATCTGCTCGAGGATCGCGAGCAGGGCCTCGTCGTCCAGCGCCTCGGTGATCGCCAGCTGCTCGTCGCCCGGCAGGTGGCCGATCACGCTGGCGCGGCGCTCCAGCGGCAGCCGCGAGAGGAGCGCCAGGGCCCGGGGCAGGTCGCGATCGTCCTCGATCAGGGTCTCGAGGATCTCGGCGAGATCGGCGGAGCGCAGCTCCGGCAACAGCGCCTGCAGCCGCGCGTCATCGCCTTCCAGGGCGGCGAGCAGCGTCGTCTTGTGCGTCTGCAGGGGATCGCTCAGTGACATCCAGGGCCTCCCGACGGCGAGGCCGGCCCGGGGCCGGCAGGAGAAATACGGTGGCGCCTCGCGGTGGCGCCTTAAGGGCCCGGAAACGACGACGCCCCCCGGACAGGGTCCGGAGGGCGTCGAGGTCGAGACACGAGCCGGGCGTTAGCCGCGGCCGGCCTTGCGACGCACCTGCTGGATGGTACGCAGCTGCGCCATGGCCTCGGCCAGCTCCGCGGTGGCACGACTGTAGTCGAGCTCCGCGGACTTGTCGCTCATGGCCTTCAGCGCCTGCTGACGGGCCTCTTCGGCAGCGGCCTCGTCGAGGTCGTCGGCGCGCACGGCGGTATCCGCCAGCACCGTGACCACGTTGGGCTGCACCTCGAGGAAACCGCCGGTGACGAAGAAGTGATCTTCCTCACCCCCGCCATGGACGATCCGGACCGGCCCCGGCGCCAGCTCGGTGAGCAGCGGCGTGTGCCCGGCCAGGATCCCCAGATCCCCCATGATGCCGGCCGCCACGACCTGCTCGGCGGACCCGGAGTAGATCGACGCCTCGGCGCTGACGATCTCGCACTTGAAGCTTTTCGTCATGATGACGTCTCCCAGGTGGAGGGATTACTTCATCTGGTTGGCTTTCTCGACGGCCTCGTCGATGGTGCCGACCATGTAGAAGGCCTGCTCGGGCAGCTCGTCATACTCGCCGTCGAGGATACCCTGGAAGCCGCGGATGGTGTCCTTCAGGGACACGTACTTGCCGGGCGCCCCGGTGAAGACCTCGGCCACGAAGAACGGCTGCGACAGGAAGCGCTGGATCTTACGCGCCCGGGAGACGGCCAGCTTGTCCTCGTCGGACAGCTCGTCCATGCCCAGGATGGCGATGATGTCCTTGAGCTCCTTGTAGCGCTGCAGCACGCCCTGCACGCCGCGGGCGGTGTTGTAGTGCTCCTCGCCGACGACCAGCGGGTCGAGCTGGCGCGAGGTGGAGTCCAGCGGATCGATGGCCGGGTAGATGCCCAGCTCGGCGATCGAGCGCGCCAGTACCACGGTCGCATCCAGGTGCGAGAAGGTGGTCGCCGGAGACGGATCGGTCAGGTCGTCCGCGGGCACGTAGACGGCCTGCACGGAGGTGATCGAGCCTGCCTTGGTGGAGGTGATGCGCTCCTGCAGGACGCCCATCTCCTCGGCCAGGGTCGGCTGGTAACCCACCGCGGACGGCATGCGGCCCAGCAGTGCGGAGACCTCGGTACCGGCCAGGGTGTAGCGGTAGATGTTGTCGACGAACAGCAGCACGTCGCGGCCTTCATCGCGGAACTTCTCGGCGATGGTCAGGCCGGTCAGGGCCACGCGCAGGCGGTTGCCGGGCGGCTCGTTCATCTGACCGTAGACCAGCGACACCTTGTCGATGACGTTGGATTCGGTCATCTCGTGATAGAAGTCGTTACCCTCACGAGTCCGCTCGCCCACGCCGGCGAACACGGAGTAACCGCTGTGCTCGGTGGCGATGTTGCGAATCAGTTCCATCATGTTGACGGTCTTGCCGACGCCGGCGCCGCCGAACAGGCCGACCTTGCCGCCCTTGGCGAACGGGCAGACCAGGTCGATGACCTTGATGCCGGTCTCCAGCAGCTCGCTGGAGGCCGCCTGATCCGCGTAGCCCGGGGCCTTGCGGTGGATCGGCATGCGCTCATCTTCACCGATGTCGCCGGCCTCGTCGATGGGCTCGCCCAGCACGTTCATGATGCGGCCCAGGGTCGGCTTGCCGACCGGCACGGAGATCGGAGCACCGGTGCCGGTGACCTCCAGGCCGCGCTTGAGGCCTTCGGTGGTGCCCATGGCGATGGTGCGCACCACGCCGTCACCCAGCTGCTGCTGGGTCTCGAGAACGGTCCCGGTGTCCGAGACATTCAGCGCGTCGTAGACCTTGGGCACATCGTCCCGCGGAAACTCTACGTCAATCACCGCGCCGATGATTTGTACGATACGTCCGCTCATCTTGGTTCCTCTCAAATACCTGCAAATGAAACCTGCTTGCCGGGAGGGGCCTGCCCTCCCCGACGCTAAACGGCGGCGGCGCCACCGACGATCTCGGAGATTTCCTGGGTAATGGCCGCCTGACGGGCCTTGTTGTACACCAGCTCCAGGTCGTCGATCAGATTGCCGGCGTTGTCGGTGGCGCTCTTCATGGCGATCATCCGAGCGGCCTGCTCGCACGCCACGTTCTCGACCACCGCCTGATAGACCTGCGCCTCGACGAAGCGCACGAGCAGGCTATCCAGCAGCGCCTTGGCATCCGGCTCATACAGGTAGTCCCAGCTACCGGGACGCTTGGTTTCTTCGGTGGACGTTTCCGTCCCCATCTCGGCCGACAGGGGCAACAGCTGACGAACCACCGGCTTCTGGGTCATGGTGTTGACGAACTCGTTGAACACCACGTAGAGGCGGTCCAGCTTGCCCTCGTCGTACGCATCCAGCATGACCTTCACGCTGCCGATCAGGTCCTCCGGATCCGGGGCTTCGCCCAGGCCGCTCTTGGCCGCGACGAGGCTGCCGCCGAACTTGCGGAAGAAACCGGTGGCCTTGCTGCCCAGGGCACAGAAGTCGAGTTCCGCGCCCTGTTCACGCTGGGCCTTGGCATCCTTCACCACGGACTTGAACAGGTTGACGTTGAGGCCACCGCACAGCCCGCGGTCGGAGGAGACCACGATGTAGCCGACCCGCTTGACCTCGCGCTCTTCCATCCACGGATGCTTGTACTCCGGGTTGGCATCGGCGACGTGGCCCACGACGTTGCGGATCTGCTTGGCATAGGGCTGGCTGGCCTTCATCCGGTCCTGTGCCTTGCGCATCTTCGACGCAGCCACCATTTCCATGGCGCTGGTGATCTTCTGCGTGTTCTTGATGCTCCCGATCTGGGTGCGAATCTCTTTTGCAGCTGCCATAGCGATCTACCTTATCGTTCGTGGCCCTCAGAAAGCTCCAGGGCCCGCCCCGGAGGAGCGGGCCGTCGGCATTACCAGCTCTGAGTGGCCTTGAACTTCTCGAGGCCGGCCTTGAGGCCCGCCTTGATCTCGTCGCTGTAGTCGCCGGTCTGGTTGATCGTCTCGAGCAGATCGGCGTGCTCGGACTTCATGTAGTCCTGCAGCGCGCGCTCGAAGGCCAGCACCTTGTTGACCTCGACGTCCTCCAGGTGCCCCTCGTTGGCGGCATACAGGGAGACGGCCATCTCGGCCACGGACATCGGGGCATACTGGGACTGCTTCATCAGCTCGGTGACGCGCTGACCGTGCTCCAGCTGCTTGCGGGTCGCCTCGTCCAGGTCGGAGGCGAACTGGGCGAAGGCCGCCAGCTCGCGGTACTGGGCCAGGGCCAGACGCACGCTGCCGCCGAGCTTCTTGATGATCTTGGTCTGGGCCGAGCCGCCGACACGGGACACCGAGAGGCCGGCGTTGATGGCCGGACGGATGCCCGAGTTGAACAGGTCGGTCTCGAGGAAGATCTGACCGTCGGTGATCGAGATCACGTTGGTCGGAACGAACGCCGAGACGTCGCCGCCCTGGGTCTCGATGATCGGCAGCGCGGTCAGCGAGCCGGTCTTGCCCTTCACCTCGCCGTTGGTGAACTTCTCGACGTAGTCGGCGTTCACGCGAGCGGCACGCTCGAGCAGGCGGGAGTGGAGGTAGAAGACGTCGCCCGGGAAGGCCTCACGGCCCGGCGGACGACGCAGCAGCAGGGAGACCTGACGGTAGGCCACGGCCTGCTTGGAGAGATCGTCATAGACGATCAGGGCGTCTTCGCCGCGGTCGCGGAAGTACTCGCCCATGGTGCAGCCGGAGTAGGCGGCGAGGAACTGCATCGGGGCCGGATCGGCGGCGCCGGCGGCGACCACGATGGTGTGCTCCATGGCGCCGTGCTCTTCGAGCTTGCGCACCACGTTGGCAATGGTCGACTGCTTCTGGCCGATGGCCACGTAGACGCAGGTGACGCCCTTGCCCTTCTGGTTGATGATCGCATCGATGGCGATGGCGGACTTACCGATCTGGCGGTCGCCGATGATCAGCTCACGCTGGCCGCGGCCGATCGGCACCATGGCGTCGATGGACTTGAAGCCGGTCTGGATCGGCTCGTCGACGGACTGACGGGTGATGACGCCGGGGGCGACCTTCTCCACCGCGTCGGTCAGCTTGGTGTTGAGATCGCCCTTGCCGTCGATGGGGTTGCCCAGGGCATCGACCACGCGGCCGGTCAGCTCGGGACCCACCGGCACCTCGAGGATGCGCCCGGTGCACTGGGCGGTCATGCCCTCTTCGAGCTGCAGGTAGTCGCCCAGCACCACGGCGCCGACGTTGTCGCGCTCGAGGTTCAGCGTCATGCCGTAGATGCCGCCGGGGAACTCGATCATCTCGCCGAACATCGCGTCGGCGAGGCCGTGGATCTGCACGATACCGTCAGACACGCTGACGATGGTGCCCTGATTGCGGGCTTCGGATGCGACATCCAGCTTTTCGATACGCTGCTTGATGATGTCGCTGATCTCGGAAGGATTCAGTTGCTGCATGCCATGTCCCTCAGACTCAGGCGGAAAGGGCCTCGTGGAGGCGGTTCAGTCGACCGCGTACCGAGCCGTCGATGACGGTGTCGCCGGCACGCAGGATGACGCCTCCCAGGAGGGTGGAATCCACCTGAGTGGTAATGGAGATTTCGCGGTTCAGACGCTTGGCCAGTGCACTCGCGAGCTTGTCCTGCTGCGCATCGTCCAGCGGGAAGGCGGAGACGATGTTCACGTCCATGCGCTTCTCCTGCTGGGCCTTCAGCATGGTGAACTGCTCGACGATCGCCGGCAGGGCCGCCAGGCGGCCCTTCTGGCCGACCAGGCGCAGGAAGTTGCGGACGGCGTCGCTCACGGCGTCGCCACAGACGTCGACGACCACGTCGGCCTTCTGGGTGCTCGACAGCTGCGGGTTGCCGAGCACCCGGCGCTGCATGTCGTCGTCCTGGACGACGCGCGCCGCGGTCTCGAGCATCGCGGCCCAGTCATCCAGTGCCTGCTGCTCAACGGCGTGCTCGAAGGCCGCCTTGGCGTAGGGTCGTGCGACGGTAGACGTTTCCGCCATGGGTCACCTCCTCAAAGCTCGTTGGCGAGTTCGTCGACGAGCTTCGCGTGCTTCTTCTCGTCGATGGAGGATTCCAGGATCCGCTCCGCACCCACGATGGCGAGCCGCGACACCTGCACCCGCAGGTCTTCCTTCGCGCGATTCACTTCCTGGTCGATCTCGGACTTGGCCTGAGCGATCATCCGCTCGCCTTCCTGGCGCGCCTGGTCGCGCGCCTCCTCGATCATCTGGCTGGACCGCTTGTGGGCCTGCTCCAGGATCTCGGCGGCCTGCTCCTTGCTCTCGCGCAGCGTCTCGCTGGCCTGCTCTTCGGCCAGCTCCAGGTCACGCGAGGCACGGCTGGCCGCGTCCAGGCCGTCGGCGATCTTCTTCTGACGCTCATGGAGCGCGTTGCTGATCGGCGGCCACACAAACTTAATGCAAAATCCGACGAAGATCGCGAAGGCGATCATCTGTCCGATTAGCGTCATGTTGATATTCACAGGGACGTACCTCTGACAGATTCGTGGCGTCCGGAAACAAGCAAACCGAGCGCGGTGCGCCCGGTATGCCAAACGTTAACCGGCGACGACGAAGATCAGGTACATCGCGATGCCGACGCCGATCATGGGCACGGCGTCCAGCAGGCCCGCCATCAGGAAGGTCTTGGTCTGCAGCTGGTCACCCAGCTCCGGCTGGCGAGCGGTGGTTTCGAGCAGCTTGCCACCCAGCAGGGCGAAGCCGATACCGGTACCCAGTGCGCCCAGGCCGATCATGAGGGAGGCAGCAATGTAGACGAGTTCCATGGTGATGCTCCTATCGAGTTTACGTTTAGGTTCAAGGGTTTAGCGGGTGTTACGTGATTCAGTGATGCTCATGAGCCGCGCTCAGGTAGACCACCGTCAGGACGGTGAAGATGAACGCCTGCAGGGTGATGACCAGAATGTGGAAGATGGCCCAGGGCACGTTCAGCGTCCAGGAGACCCAGAACGGCAACAGCGCGATCAGCAGGAAGATGACCTCGCCGGCGAACATGTTGCCGAAGAGACGCAGACCGAGGCTGAGCGGCTTGACCAGCAGACCGATGAGCTCCATGACCAGGTTGAAGGGGATCAGCGACCAGTGGTTGAACGGGGTGAACGAGAGCTCCTTGACGAAGCCGCCGGCGCCCTTGACCTTGATGCTGTAGTAGATGATCAGGCAGAACACGCCCAGGGCCATGCCGAGGGTGACGTTGGGGTCGGTGGTCGGCACGAGCTTCATGTACTCGACGCCGAACTTGGCGAACAGCTGCGGGGCCAGGTCCACGGGCACCAGCTTGAGCAGGTTCATCAGGAAGATCCAGACGAACAGCGTCAGCGCCAGCGGGGCGATGAGCGAGTTCCGGCCGTGCAGGAAGGCGCCGCGCACCGTGCCCTCGACGAACTCGAAGACCATCTCGATGGCGCACTGCAGCTTGCCCGGCACGCCGGTGGTGGCGGCCTTGCCGACCATGCGGAACAGCCAGATGAACAGCGCGCCCATCGCCAGCGACCAGCCCATGGAGTCCAGGTGGATGGCCCAGAAGCCCATCTCCTGCGCCTCGGCGGCCGAGTGCGCCAGGGACCAGCCGTTTTCGGGATGGTAGCCGTAGGTCAGATTCTGCAGGTGGTGCTGGATATACTCCGTGGGAGTCGAGTTGTTGCCTGCCATGAGCTGCCTCGATTTCAGTTGGGTGTCTGACGCGTCACCAGCCAGGAGGCCAGCCAGTACGCGAACAGGGTCACCACATAAGCGCCAAAGAATAAAGCATGATTTGAGAGGGGCACTGAGATGAACACCAGTGCGAAGAGTGCCACTGTCAAACCAAACTTTCCGGCCGCCGCACGGTAGAGGCCGTGTACCGCGCGACGCGCCTGGCGACCGCCGCGGTGGCGAAATACGCGCCAGGCGAAGTAGACATTGGGCAGCAGCGCCACGGCGCTTCCCACCAGGACCGATACGGCATCGGCGGGACCCTTGACCCCGGCAGCGACGCCGACCATGAACGCCATGGCGGCGAGCTGTGCGACCCACAGTGGTCGCAGGCTGGGGCGCCGGTTCCTGGCTGCCATGGGGGTCTCCGTTCACGCTAGCGTTGGTCGGCGACCCCTCTGCTTCGCTGCGCCTCGCCGCGCGCGAGTCAACGAAAGGTCCGGCGCGATTATAGGGAAGCCCCACTTAAGCTTCAACCGAGGACGCCGCCAATAGCCGCGATATCTCGTTGCTCTACGACTAAAAGTCGATAAATTCGCCCAGCATGTTTAGCCGGCTAATGGCTGATCGACGCGCCAAGGGCCCGCTAACGGATGTGCTCGAGGATGCCGTCGAGCTCATCGAGGCTGGCGTAGCGAATCGTCACGCGCCCCTTGCCGCCGCGCCCGTGCTGGATCTTGACTGGCGCCCCCAGCACCTCGGCGAGACGCGTCTCGAGGCCGGCCACGTCCGCGGACGGCGCCTCGGGGGAGGGCCTGGCCGGTTCGCCGTTGGCCAGGCGCTTGACCAGCGCCTCGGTCGCGCGAACGGTGAGGTCCTTGTTGACCACCTCGTGGGCGGCCTTGCGCTGCCTGGCCCCCGACAGCGCCAGCAGCGCCCGGGCGTGGCCCATGTCGAGATCGCCCCGCTCGAGCAGGGTCTGCACTTCGGGGTCCAGCGTCAACAGGCGCAGCAGGTTGGCCACCTGGGCGCGGGAGCGGCCCACGGCGTCGGCGGTCTGCTGCTGGGTGAGCGAGAACTCCTCGAGCAGCCGCTTCAGCGCCATCGCCTCCTCGACGGGGTTCAGGTCCTCGCGCTGGATGTTCTCGATCAGCGCCAGCGCCAGCGCCACCTCATCGGTCACCTCGCGGATCACCGCGGGGATCACGTCGAGCTCGGCGAGCTGGGCGGCTCGCCAGCGACGCTCGCCGGCAATGATCTCGTAGCGCGCCTCGCCCACCGGGCGCACCACGATCGGCTGCATCACGCCCTGGGCGCGGATCGAGTCGGCCAGCTCCTCGAGGGCCTCGGGCTGGATATCGCGACGCGGCTGATACTTGCCGCGGGAGAGCTGCCCCAGCGGCAGGCGCTCGAGGCGTTCGTCGGGCTCGGCCGCGCGGGGCGCCGCGGGCTCGGCGTCCTCCCCGATCTCGACCTCGGGCAGGTCCAGGCTTTCACGACGGCGGGCGTTGGCACCGATCAGGGCATCCAGGCCACGTCCCAGGGCGCGTTTACGCGTCATCGACATTCCCTCATCACTACCAGCGGTGTGCGACGGCCGGCCTACAGCGACAGGCGTCGGATCAGTTCCTTGGCCAGCACCCGGTGGGCCTGGCTGCCTCGCGAGAAGCGCGCGTACTTGGTGACCGGCAGCCCGTGGCTGGGCGCCTCGGCGACCCGGATGTTGCGCGGGATGGTGGTCTTGAGCAGGGCATCGCCGAAGTAGTCGCGCAGTTGCTTGCTGACGTCCCGGGTCAGGCTGTTGCGGGCGTCGAACATGGTGCGCAGGATACCGAAGATCTCGATCTGCGGGTTCACGCTGTCCTTTATCTGCTCAACGGTATCGAGCAGCGCCGAGAGCCCTTCCAGGGCATAGAACTCGCACTGCAGCGGGATCAGCACGCCGTCGGCCGCGGTCAGCGCGTTGACGGTGAGCATGTTCAGCGACGGCGGGCAGTCGATCAGCACCACGTCGTACTCGCCGGCCACCTCGGCCAGCGCCGTGACGAGGTTACGTGCCCGGTCGTCGCCGCCGGCGAGCAGCTCCACCTCGGCGGCGGTCAGGTCGCCGTTGCCAGGCAGCAGGGCGTAGCCGGCCTGGGGGCAGTCAAGGATCACCTCGGTGGGTTTCTTGTCGCCCAGCACCACGTCGAGCACGCTGCCGTCCAGGTCATGCTTGTCGGCGCCGCTGCCCATGGTGGCATGCCCCTGGGGGTCCAGGTCGACCAGCAGCACGCGGCGGTCCAGCGCCGCCAGGCTGGCGGCGAGGTTGACGGCGGTCGTGGTCTTGCCGACGCCGCCCTTCTGGTTGGTCAGGGCAATGATCTTGGTCACGTGCAACTCCCTTGCTGGGGAAACAGACGCCTCAGGGGCGGGCCTCGCTGGACGCCCGGTGGCGCAGGACCACCAGCGGTCGGCTGCCGGACGCGAAGGGCACCTCGAGGTCGTGGCGGGCCGCCACGACGACCTCCTCGGGGAGGCCGGCCAGCTCATCTTCCACGGCGGGGCCTTTCATGGCCAGCCACTCGCCGTCGGGGGCCACCAGCGACGCGGTCAGCGCGACGAAGTCGCCGAGGCTCGAGAAGGCCCGTGAGATCACCTGCGCGTAGCCGCCGGCGATCGGCGTGAAGGTCTCGACCCGCGCCTGCACCGGGGTGACGTTGGTCAGTCCGAGCTCCATCACCGCCTGGCGCTGGAAGCGCACCTTCTTGCCGTTGCTGTCGAGCAGCGTGACCCCAAGCGACGGCTTGAGGATCGCCAGGACCAGGCCGGGCAAGCCCGGGCCCGAGCCCACGTCGAGCAGCGTCGGCCCCTTGACGAAGGGCAGCACCGCGGCGCTGTCGAGCAGGTGGCGGCTGACCATCTCCTCCGGCGCGCGTACCGCGGTGAGGTTATAGGCGCGGTTCCACTTGTGCAACAGCCCCACCAGCGCCAGCAGGCGGGCGCGCTGCTCGGCGTCGACGGGGATGTCCAGCGCGGCCAGGCCGCGGTCGAGGCGCGCCTCGACGGTCGCGTCGAGGCCCTTCATGCGCTGGCCGCCTTGCTGTCGTCGAGCAGCCGGCGCTTCTTGAGGTGGATCAGCAGGATCGAGACCGCGGCCGGCGTCACGCCAGAGATGCGGCCCGCCTGGGCCAGGGTCTCGGGGCGGGCCGCCTCGAGCTTCTGGCGAATCTCGTTGGAGAGCCCCTCGACGCGCTGGTAGTCCAGGTCTGCCGGCAGCGGGGTCGCCTCGTGGCGCTTGAGCTTGTCGATCTCCTGCTGCTGACGGTCGATGTAGCCCTGGTACTTGGCCTGGATCTGCACCTGGTCGGCCACCGCCTCGTCCGCGACCGGCTCGCCCTCGATGCCGGGCAGGTCGGCGAGGTCGGCGTAGACGAGCTCGGGGCGCTTGAGCAGATCCATCAGGCTGTACTCGCGGGGCAGCGGCGCGCCGGTCCTCGCCTCGACCCGGGCCGCCGCGGGGCTGCCCGGCTGCACCCAGCTGGCCTTGAGGCGCGCGCTCTCGCGCTCCACGGCGTCGCGCTTGGTGGCGAAGGCTGCCCAGCGGGCGTCGTCGACCAGGCCTAGCTCGCGGCCGAGCTCGGTGAGGCGCATGTCGGCGTTGTCCTCGCGCAGCAGCAGGCGGTACTCGGCCCGGGAGGTGAACATCCGGTAGGGCTCCTTCGTCCCCAGGGTGATCAGGTCGTCGACCAGCACCCCGAGGTAGGCCTCGTCGCGACGCGGCGACCAGGCCTCCTGGCCGCGGGCCCGGCGGGCGGCGTTGAGCCCCGCCAGCAGCCCCTGGGCGCCTGCCTCCTCGTAGCCGGTGGTGCCGTTGATCTGGCCGGCGAAGAACAGGTTGTGGATGAATTTGGTTTCCAGCGAGTGCTTGAGGTCCCGCGGATCGAAGAAGTCGTACTCGATGGCATAGCCCGGGCGCGTGATGTGCGCGTTCTCGAAGCCCTTGATCGAGCGCACCACCTGCAGCTGCACGTCGAAGGGCAGCGAGGTGGAGATCCCGTTCGGGTAGAGCTCATGGGTATCGAGGCCCTCGGGCTCGACGAACACCTGGTGGCTGGCCTTGTCGGCGAAGCGGTGCACCTTGTCCTCGATCGAGGGGCAGTAGCGCGGCCCGACCCCCTCGATTACCCCCGAGTACATCGGCGAGCGATCGAGATTGGCATGGATGATCTCGTGGGTGCGCTCGTTGGTGTGCGCGATGTGGCAGCTCACCTGGCGCGGATGCATCTCGCGGCTGCCCAGGTAGGACATTACCGGGGTCGGGGTGTCGCCGGGCTGCTCCTCGAGGGAGGCGAGATCGATGCTCTTGGCATCGAGGCGCGGCGGCGTGCCGGTCTTCAGGCGATCGACCCGGAACGGCAGCGAGCGCAGGCGCCCGGCCAGGCCGTTGGAGGCGGGATCCCCGGCGCGACCGCCGCGGCTGGTGTCCAGGCCGATGTGGATCACCCCGCCGAGGAAGGTTCCGGTGCACAGCACCACCGTCTCGGCGAGGAAGCGGATGCCGGTCTCGGTGACCACGCCGCGCACGGTATCGCCGTCGACGATCAGGTCGCCCGCCGCCTGCTGGAACAGGGTCAGGTTGGCCTGGTTCTCCAGCATGGTGCGGATCGCGGCCTTGTAGCGGACCCGGTCGGCCTGAGCCCGGGTGGCCCGCACCGCCGGTCCCTTGCGGGCATTGAGCACGCGGAACTGGATGCCGCCGAGGTCGGTTGCCAGGCCCATGGCACCGCCCAGGGCATCGATCTCCTTGACCAGGTGACTCTTGCCGATCCCGCCGATGGCGGGATTGCAGGACATCTGGCCGAGCGTCTCGATGTTATGGGTCAGCAGCAAGGTCCGGCAGCCCATGCGGGCCGAGGCCAGGGCGGCTTCGGTTCCGGCATGGCCGCCGCCGATGACGATGACGTCAAAGCGGTCGGGGTACTCCAAGGGTCACCTCTTGGCGCGGCGCGCCGATGTGGCAGTCAGGGGTGGAAATCAGCGGGCCAGTATAAACCCCCTGTGGGTAATCGTCAGGGTTTTCCACACCCGAATTCCCTCCCCGCGGTCGTCAACGCACTTCATATACAATAAAACAGAATATAAAAGAGAAGTTCTGTTGTGGTTGTAACTACTGGTGTGGACATTTTTGGTGGATAAGGGAATAAACCATAATCTTATCAACAGCTTGTATTGTTGATCCCTCGCGGGAGAAAGGCGTGACTGCCTGCGGACGACGTGCGCGGAGGCTGTGGATGGAATGCCGCCTTGTCCACACGGCGAAGCGATCACCGCTTGTCCACCGCTCCCTACCGGGCTTGTTACCGCGACTGTGAACATTCACCGGCCTGGCTGCCATCGCCCGGCGTGGCGGGCCTTCCAGGCCGATCGTCGCGACCCGCCGCGATGTTCTGTCCACAGGCAAAAAAAGGCCCTGTCGATAACGACAGGGCCTTTTTGGATGGGCTGCTGAGGGGCTCCAAAAGGAGCTAGGCAGACGTGGTCAGTGCTTGAGGACCCGCGAGAGGAAGCTCTGGGTGCGCTCGTTCTCGGGCGAATCGAAGACCTTCTCGGGCGGTCCCTCCTCGGTGATCTCGCCCTTGTGAATGAAGATCACCCGATCGGCGACCTCGCGGGCGAAGCCCATCTCGTGGGTGACGATCAGCATGGTCATGCCTTCCTTCGCCAGTTCCCGCATGGCGTCCAGCACCTCGCCGATCATCTCCGGATCCAGCGCCGAGGTGGGCTCGTCGAACAGCATCAGGCGCGGCTCCATGGCCAGCGCACGGGCCAGGGCCACGCGCTGCTGCTGGCCCCCGGAGAGCTGCCCGGGATGCTTGGCGGCCTGGTCGCTGATGCCGACCCGCTCGAGCAGGCGCTCGGCGGTCTCGGTGGCGTCCTCCTGGCTCCAGCCGCGCACCTTCATCGGCGCCAGGGTGACGTTGTCCAGCACGCTGAGGTGGGGGAAGAGGTTGAACTGCTGGAAGACCATGCCGACCTCGGTGCGGATCTTCTGCAGCGCCGCCGAGGCCTTGCCGTGGGGCACCAGCTGGCTGCCGTCGACCTCCAGGTAGCCCTGCTGGAACTCCTCGAGGCCGTTGATGCAGCGGATCAGCGTCGACTTGCCCGAGCCGCTGGCACCGATGATCACCACCACCTCGCCCGGCGAGACCGAGAGGTTGATGTCCTTCAGCACGTGCAGGCTGCCGAAATGCTTGTTGACCTTGTCCATGCGCACGATGGGATCGCTGCCGGACGTGGACTTCTCGTGTGTCATGTCGCGCGTTCCTTATTGTCCGACCAGGCCTCGGCGCTCGAGCTGGCGCAGCACGAACGAGAGGGTCAGGGTGATCGCCAGATAGAGCAGGGCGACCATCAGGTAGACCTCGAGGGCGTTGAAGGTGGTGGCGATATAGACCTGGCCCTGGCGGACCAGTTCGCCGACCCCGATCACCGAGAACAGCGAGGTGTCCTTGATGCTGATGATGCCCTGGTTACCGAGCGACGGGATCATGCGGCGGAAGGCCTGGGGCCAGATGATGTAGCGGAAGGTCTGGCGGCGCGACAGGCCGAGCGACAGGCCCGCCTCGCGCTGGCCGCGCTCGATGGACTGCACGCCGCCGCGCACGATCTCCGAGATGTAGGCGCCGGAGTTGACGGCGATGGCGGCGATACCGGCCACCAGGGCGTTGATCGGACCGCCCAGCAGCTGTGGCAGGCCATAGAAGATGAACAGCACCTGCACCAGCACCGGGGTGCCGCGGAAGATCTCGATGTAGGCCACGGCCGGGATCTTCAGCCACGCGAGGCGGCTGATGCGCAGCAGGCCGAACAGGATGCCGATCAGAAAGCCGATGGCCAGGCCACCGAAGGAGATCAGCAGGGTATAGGGGATACCCTTGAGCAGGAAGGGAATGGAGGCAAAGGCCGCCTGCCAGTCGAATTGGAAGGTGACGTCCACAAGGTTTCTCCGTCAAGACGCGGGGGATGACGACAGGGGAGGATAACGGAGGCGCAACGCAGCGGGGCCGGGCCACATGACCCGACCCCGCAGGCGGAAGTCGCCGGGCATCACTCGCCGCTGGCGCTACCGAACCACTTGGCGTGGATCTCGTCGTAGGTGCCGTCTTCCTTCATCTCGGCCAGGGCCTCGTTGACGGGCTCGACCCACTCGCTGCCCTGGACGAAGACGATGCCGTACTGCTGGCCCTCGTAGAGGTCGCCCACGACCTTCACGCGCCCCTCGCCCTTGGTCTGGGAGAAGTAGCCGACGTTGGGCGCATCGTAGAAGACCGCGTCGACGCTGCCGCCGAGCAGGGCCATGTACATGTCGCTGCTGCCCGGATAGGGGGTGATGTCGGCGTCGTCGCCGAGGTTCTCCTGCAGGAAGTCGTAGCTGGTGGAGCCGACCTTGGTGCCGATCTTCTTGCCGTTGAGGTCCTCGAGATCCTGGACGCTGTCGTCGTTGGCGCCGACCAGGATGCGCAGGCCGCTGTCGTAGTAGGGATCGGAGAAGTCGACGATCTCGGCCCGCTCGTCGGTGATGGTGATGCCGGCGATGGCGATGTCGACGTTGCCGGTCTGCACGGCGGGAATGATGCCGTTGAAGTCCATCGTGCGCAGGTTGTATTCGAAGCCGGCACGATCGGCCAGTTCGCTGATGATGTCCATGTCGAAGCCGACCATCTCGCCGGATTCCTGGTCCATCATCTCGAAGGGCACGAAGCTCGGGTCGGTGACGACCTCCAGCACGTGTTCATCGGCGTTGGCCAGCGCCGCACCACCCAGTCCAATGGCGATGCTGGCGGCCAGCGCGGCTCGTTTCAGTTGCGGTTTCATAGCATTCCCCGTGGAAGGATTTCTTATCATTCGCGCCATCAACGATGGCGAGTTCCCGGAGAAGCGTCAAGTGACGGGCAAGGCGGGCTTTGGCCGCTCAGCCAACGTTGTCGTTCAGACCATGAAGGAGGCGCCGCACCCGCAGGTGGTGGTGGCGTTGGGGTTCTGGACCAGGAAGCGGGCACCGGCCAGGCCCTCCTCATAGTCGACGGTGGAGCCGACCAGGTACTGGTAGGAGAGCGGGTCGACCACCAGGGCCACCGCACCGAACTCGACGAGGGTATCGTCCTCGGCGGTCTCCTCGGCGAAGTCGAAGCCGTACTGGAAGCCCGAGCAGCCGCCTCCGGTGACGTAGACGCGCAGCTTGAGCCGGGGATTGCCCTGTTCCTCGATCAGCGACGCGAGTCGAGCCCGGGCGCCGTCGGAGAGCATCAAGGGGGTGGGAACGAAGGATTCGGCACCGCTCATGGGTGACCTCCCCTGGATCGATGAATGGCGTGACTGCCGACGATTATCCCCATGCCCCAGCAAAAGGGTCAACTTTTACTGGGGGAAGAGGGATCTCGGTGGGCAGGCCCCGGGATGCCGCACCATCGCGAGGGTGCTGTGAACACTTCCCTGTACGCTACTTTTTCCTTCCCTGGAAAAAGACCCTCGCTGCGCTCTCCCACCGAGCTTCGCCCATGGAAGAGCGGGGAGGTCAGGGCATGATGGCCGGGGCGTCGAGGCCGGCGGTCTCGTCGAAGCCGAACATCAGGTTGAGGTTGTGCACGGCCTGGCCCGAGGCGCCCTTGACCAGGTTGTCGATCACCGCGAGTACCACCACGGTGTCGCCATCGCCGGGGCGATGCACCGCCAGCCGGCAGAGGTTGGCGCCCTTGACGCTGCGCGTCTCGGGGTGGCTGCCGGCGGGCATCACGTCGACGAAGGGCTCGTCGGCGAAGCGGCGCTCGAAGAGCGCCTGGAGATCGCCGGGCTCGCCGGTGAGGCGCCCGTAGAGGGTGGCGTGGATGCCGCGGATCATCGGCGTCAGGTGCGGCACGAAGGTCAGGCCCACCGGGCCGCCGGCGGCATCGCCAAGCCCCTGGCGAATCTCCGGCAGGTGGCGGTGGCCCGAGGCGCCATAGGCCTTCATCGACTCGCTGGCCTCGGCCAGCAGCGAGGGCACCTTGGCGCCGCGCCCGGCGCCGGTGACGCCGGACTTGCAGTCGGCGATCACGTGCTCGACGTCGATCAGGCCGGCCTCCAGCAGCGGCAGCAGGCCGAGCTGCACGGCGGTGGGGTAGCAGCCGGGCACCGCGATCAGCCGCGCCTCGCGGATGCGCTCGCGACGCACCTCCGGCAGGCCGTAGACCGCCTCGCCAAGCAGCGCCGGGGCGCCGTGGGGCTGGCCGTACCAGTGGGCCCACTCGTCGGCGTCGCGCAGCCGGAAGTCGGCCGAGAGGTCGATCACCCGGGTGCCGCGCTCGAGCAGCTCGCCGGCCAGGGCGTGGGCCACGCCGTGGGGAGTGGCGAAGAAGACCGCGTCGCAGCGTCCCAGCCGGTCGGCGTCGGGCTGGCTGAAGGCCAGCTCGTCGTAGTGGCCGCGCAGGTTGGGGTACAGCTCGCTGACGGCCATGCCCGCCTCGGAGCGCGAGGTGATGGCATCCACCTCCACGTGAGGATGACGAGCCAGCAGCCTGAGCAGTTCGACGCCGGTGTATCCGGTGCCGCCGACGATTCCGACCTTGATCACGATGGACTCCTGGAAACGGGACTGGGAGGGGAAGCGCTGAGACCTCCGTGTCTGGATATGATACACAAGAGGGCAGGGTCCACCCAGACGGGGGATCCCCGATGCTCAGGCCGAACAGGAACGTCGCCGTGCCGCGCTTCTCGCTACCCGACTTCAGCCTGGATGGCTTCCGTCGCCAGCTGGCCAACGTGGATGCCCTGCCCCAGCTGTGCGTGCTGGGCGTGGTCTCGGGGCTGATCACCGGGGGGCTGATGGTGGCGTTCCGGCTGCTGCTCGCCCTGGGCGCCCTGGCCTTCATGCCCGACGGCAACCCCGAGGCCTTCGAACAGCTCCCGCCCTGGGGGCGCGCCCTGCTGCCGCTGCTGGCGGTGGCGCTGATCGGCCTGTGGCTGTGGCGCCAGCCGCCCGCCAGCCGCAAGATCGGCGTGGCCCACGTGATCGAGCGGCTGACCTATCACCAGGGGCGCTTTCCGCTGCGCAACTGGATCACCCAGTGGTGGGTCGGGCTGGTCTCGGTGCTCGGCGGCCTCTCGGCCGGCCGTGAGGGGCCGGCCATCCACCTGGGCGCCGCGGCCGTCAGCGGCCTCGGCCAGCGGCTCAAGCTGCCGCACAACAGCCTGCGGGTGCTGGTGGCCTGCGGCACCGCGGCGGCCATCTCGGCCTCCTTCCATACCCCCATCGCCGGGGTCATCTTCGCCATGGAAGTGGTGATGATGGAGTACACCATCGTCGGCTTCATGCCGGTGATCCTGGCCTCGACCATGGGCGCGGTGGTGGCCCAGCTGGCCTTCGGTACCGAGCGCGCCTTCCAGGCCACGGACGTGGCGCTGGGCTCGCTGGTCAACCTGCCGTGGCTGGTGGTCTGTGCGCTGGTCATCGGGCTTTTGGCCGGGCTCTTCGTGCGGGTGGCGCGCGCCGGACGCCGACTGGAGCGACTGCCCTGGGCCCTGCGCTGTGCGCTGGTCGGGCTGGTGGTGGGCGGCGTGGCCTGGTGGTACCCCCAGGTGCAGGGCATGGGCTACGACACCCTGGCGATGACGCTCTCGGGGGGCCTGCCGCTGGACGTGCTGCTGGCGGTGGCCATCGGCAAGCTGCTGCTCACCGCCGGCGCCGTGGCCTGCGGCATTCCCGTCAGCATCATCGGGCCGGTGCTGGTGGTGGGCGCTGCGGCCGGCACCCTGCTGGGCCTGCTCGGTGCCCAGCTGATGCCGAGCCTGGCCGCCGGGCCCGAGATCTACGGCATGCTCGGCATGGCGGCGATGATGGGAGCGGTGCTGCAGGCGCCGCTGGCCGCGCTGATGGCGCTGCTCGAGCTGACCCACAACCCCAACATCATCCTGCCGGGCATGCTGGCGGTGGTGGTCGCGGGTCTGACCTCCCGCCAGCTGTGCCGCTGCGACGGCTTCTTCATCAGCGTCACCCGGCACGGCCTGCATCCGCTGCAGCAGCCGCTGATGCAGGCGCTCTCCCGGGTCTCGGTGCCGGCGGTCATGGAGCGCAGCCTGGTGCGCAGCGCGCGCATGGTGACCCGCGACCAGGCCCGGGCCCTGCTCGAGGCCAATCCCGTCTGGGTGCTGATCGAGCGCTCCTCCGCCGACAAGCCGCTGCTGGCGCTCAAGGCCGCCGACCTGGCGCGCTGGCTGCTGGAGCACGACGAGGAGCGCGACGACGACAGCGCGCTGCTGGACCTGGTCGAGATCCCCGGCCAGCGCCTGGACATGGCGCCGATCCACCTCCAGGCGACGCTCACCGAGGCCTTCGACCGGCTCAACGACCGGGGCGTGGACGCGCTCTACGTGGAGCATGGCCATCGGCCGAAGAACAAGCGGATTTCCGGTATCATCACCCGCGACGCCATCGAGCGACACTATCGTTTCTCCGATTCACCGAACGGCTGAGGAGTCGTCATGTACCTGTGGATGAAGGCCCTGCACCTGGTGGCCATGGTGACCTGGTTCGCCGCGCTCTTTTACCTGCCGCGCCTCTATGTCTACCACGCCCAGGCCCGCGACCGCGGCGAGCAGCAGGCGATCGACCACTTCCTCGTCATGGAGCGCAAGCTCTATCGCGGCATCATGACCCCGTCGATGATCGCCGTGCTGCTCTTCGGCGGCGCCCTGCTGGCACTCAATCCCGCCTGGCTCGGCCAGGGGTGGCTCCACGCCAAGCTCACGCTGGTGGTGGCGCTGGTGGCCTATCACCATGTCTGCCTGATCTACCTGAAGCAGTTCGCCGCGGCGCGCTGCACGCGCGGCCACGTCTTCTTCCGCTGGTTCAACGAGCTGCCGGTGATCGCCCTGCTGCTGATCGTCTTCCTCGCGGTGATGAAGCCCTTCTGATGGCCGATCACGCGGAACTGAGTCCCCACCTGCCGACCGTGCTGGTGCTGGCCGGCCACGATCCCACTGGCGGTGCCGGCCTGGTCGCCGACAGCGAGGCGGTGGCCGCCTGCGGCGGCTGGGCCCTGACCCTGCCCACGGCGCTGACGGTGCAGAACTGTCGCGACGTCAGCGCGGTGCACCCCGTCGGTGTCGATCAGCTGCGCGCCATGGCGGCGGCCCTCGACGACTTCGAGATCGCCGCCATCAAGATCGGGGTGATCCCTGACGTGGCCGTGCTGGATGCCGTGGTGGACATCGTGCGCCGGCGGCCGGGCGTGCCGGTGGTGATGGATCCGGTGCTCAGCGCCGGCGGCGGCAGCGAGTTGTCCACAAGCGAGCTGATCGACGCTATCCGCCATCATCTGCTACCGCTTGTGGATATCCTGACCCCCAATCGTCGCGAGCTGGCGCGGCTGGCCGACCGCGACGGCGAGGACGATACGGAGCGGGCGGTGGCGCTGATGTCGCTGGGCTGCCAGGCGCTGCTGGTGACCGGGACCGACGATCCCGAGGGGCGGGTGCCGGCGGATCGCGTGGAGCATACCCTGCACGCCCCGGACACCAGTCGCCAGTGGACCTGGCCGCGCCTGGCCGGCGTCTACCACGGCTCCGGCTGCACCCTGGCGAGCGCCCTGGCGGCGCGCCTGGCCGCGGGCGAGTCGCTGGTCGCCGCCTGCGAACAGGCCCAGGCCTTCACCTGGCAGGCGCTGACCCACGGCTGGCAGCCCGGCCAGGACCAGCGGCTGCCGCGGCGCCTCTGGGCGCTGCCGGCACGGCCGACGTGGCTCGCGCCCGAGGCGACGAGCGGGCGCTGACGCCGGCCGGGCTGGTCATCGCCCCGCCGGCAGACGAGAATAGGGACGCAGTCGGGCCGCGCCGGTGGCGCCCACTTTGAGCGAGATTCACCGGCAGTTCACCGCCCGTCACAGGGTTATCCAGAGAACTATCCACAGCCTGCCCGAGGGGCAGGTCTCAACAGGGCAAGAGGTTGACATGACCACATCCGCACAGCTCTTCGAACAGGCCTGCCGGCACATCCCCGGCGGGGTCAACTCGCCGGTGCGCGCCTTCAAGGGCATGGACCGTCCCCCGGTGTTCATGGAGCGTGCCAAGGGCGCCTACCTGTTCGATGTGGAAGGCAAGCGCTATGTCGACTACGTCGGCTCCTGGGGGCCGATGATCACCGGGCACGCCGACCCCGAGGTGCTTAGCGCGGTGCGCGAGCGCCTCGACGCCGGCCTCTCCTTCGGCACGCCCACGGCCGTCGAGACCACCATGGCCGACCTGATCTGCGAGATGATCCCCTCCATCGAGATGGTGCGCATGGTCAACTCCGGCACCGAGGCCACCATGTCGGCGGTGCGCCTGGCGCGCGGCTTCACCGGCCGCGACAAGATCGTCAAGTTCGAGGGCAACTACCACGGCCACACCGACTCGCTGCTGGTCAAGGCCGGCTCCGGCGCCCTGACCCACGGCGAGCCGAGCTCGCCGGGCGTGCCGGCCTCCCTGGCCGAGCACACCGTGACGCTTTCCTACAACGACCCCGATGCCGTGGAGCAGTGCTTCGAGGAGATCGGCAGCGAGGTGGCCTGCATCATCGTCGAGCCGGTGGCCGGCAACATGAACTGCATTCCGCCACAGCCTGGCTTCCTCGAGACCCTGCGCGAGGTCTGCGACCGCTTCGGCAGCGTGCTGATCTTCGACGAGGTGATGACCGGCTTCCGGGTGGCGCTGGGCGGGGCCCAGGCGCACTACGGCGTCACCCCCGACCTGACCTGCCTGGGCAAGATCGTCGGCGGCGGCATGCCGGTGGGGGCCTTCGGCGGGCGTCGCGAGATCATGGAGGTCGTCTCGCCGCTGGGGCCGGTCTACCAGGCCGGTACCCTCTCGGGGAACCCGCTGGCCATGTCGGCGGGCATCGCCCTGCTCAACAAGCTCAAGGCGCCCGGCTTCCACGATGCCCTGGCGCAGCGGGTCGAGACGCTCTGTCACGGCCTCGAGGCGCGCGCCGAGGCGGCGGGGATCGACATGATCACCCAGCGCGCCGGCGGCATGTTCGGGCTCTTCTTCACCGGCCAGAGCCGGGTCGACAACTTCGCCCAGGCCACCGCCTGCGACGGCGACGCCTTCCGTCGCTTCTTCACCGCGATGCTCGACGAGGGGGTCTACCTGGCGCCGTCGGCCTTCGAGGCCGGCTTCATGTCCAGCGCCCACGCCCCGGAAGACATCCAGCTGACCCTGGACGCCGCCGAGCGCGCCTTCGCGGCGATGCAGCGCGGCTGATCCCCTTCACCGACCGGGAGACCCGAGATGGCCCAGAGAGAGGCGCAACACCAGGCGGCATGCGAGGATGCTCTGCAGCTGGAGGCACTGGTCGACCGGCTGGTGGCCTTCCATGCGCGCGACAGCGCGGCCTCCCTTCCCGACGATGCCGGCCTGGTGGCCTTCCAGGCGCGCATCGAGGGCGAGATGGCGGCCCTCGAGCCGCTGCTGCTCGGCGAGGAGGATCGGCATCGCCTCGCCGCGCTCCGCCAGTGGCTCGATCAGGACGTGCAGCGCCTGGCCCCGGACTTCCTGTCGCGACGGGAACGGCTGCTGACGGCCAGCTGGGCCGCCGCGCATCCCGATAGCCGGCTCTGCGACGAGGGACGGGTGCTGCTCGCCAACGCCATCGGCCGCGATCTCAAGGGGCCGGGCGCTGACGGCGTGCTCGATCCCGGCAGCGACCTGGCCGCGTTGCTGGTGGGGCTGGACGCCCGCGGCGAGACCGGCCTGGCCCGCCAGGCGCTGGATCGCTACCTGCGCCTCTCCGGCGATTACGGCATGGCGCGGCTGCTCTCGGTGTTTCGCGTCGTCGAGGCCCTCGCCGGGGCCCGCCGGGTCCTGGCGCGTCGAGGCGAGGCGGGGGAGGACGTCGAGCGTCCAGCGCTGCTCGCCGAGACCATGCGGGCCTGCCACGAGTACCTGACCCTGGCCGAAGGCTATGCCGAGTTCCGCTTTCCGCCGCTGGTGATCGGCATCGGCGTCTCCGGCAGCGGCAAGAGTCGTTTCACGCGCACCCTGGTGTCACGCCTGGGCGCCGTACGGATCTGCTCCGACGTGGAGCGGCGGCGCGTCCACGGTCTCGATCCACAGGGGGCATCGACGCCACCGGCTGTGGATATCTTCACCCGGGAGGCCACCGCGCGGACCTATCGCCGCATGGCCGAGTGCGCCGGCAGGCTGCTGGAGGCGGGGTTCCCGGCCTGCGTCGACGGCACCTTCCTGAAGCGCGAGCAGCGCGACCTGCTGCGTCAGGAGGCCGAGGCGCGGGGTCTACCGGTGCTGCTGGTCAGCTTCGAGGCCGACGAGGCCACCCTGCGCCGCCGCATCGAGAAACGTGCCGGACGCCAGGGCGTCGAGGCCCGGGAGAGCCTGGCGATACTCGAGGCCCAGCAGGCCGCCTTCGAGGCGATCGGCGACGAGGAGCGCCTGCACCTGCTGCGCCTGGACACCACCGCCGACAACGCCGCCGAGACCCTGGCGGGGCTGATCCAGGAGCACGTGCGCCTGACCTGAGCGGCGGTCAGGCGATCAGGAGCGGGGGGCGGTGCCCGGCGGCGGGGTGTCGCGCTGGCGGCGGCCGACCAGCGGCGGCGGGGCGCCGAGGTTCTGGCGGGCCCAGTTCACCGCCTGCAGGCGATTGTGCACCTTGATCTTGCGAAAGATGTTGTAGAGGTGGGACTTGACGGTGTGCTCGCTGACGAAGAGCTGGTCGGCGATCTCGATGTTCGAGGCCCCGGTGCCGAGCATGGCGATGATCTCCAGCTCCCGGTGCGTCAGGCCGCAGACCGGCCGATAGGAGTTGAGCTGCTGGCGCCGGAAGAACTGGATCATCCGGGTCATCAGCGAGCGCGACATCCACAGGTTGCCCTCCAGCAGGATGGTCAGCCCCTTGCAGATCATCTCCAGCGAGTCGCTGCGATAGAAGACCCCCTGCAGGTTCATGGCCGAGAGGATCTCGACGGCATGCTCCTCGTCGCGCAGATTGAAGGCGGCCAGGGACATGTCCTCGGCCTCGGCGGCCCTGACGTGCCACTGCTGCATGGTGGCCTCGTCGATGTGATCCGCGTCGAGCAGGACCACCGTCGGCGAGGCCTCCCTGCCCTTCCACTCGGCGGCGGGGGCGACGACCGAGACCTGGCAGTCGAGCTGCTGGTGCAGGTAGTCGATGAAGAGTTGTGACTGAGGGTTGTTGGCGGTGACCAGCAACACCAGGCGTTGGCCCTGCTCCATGATCCCGACCCCTTCGCATCTGCGATGATGTTTCTAGATAAGCAATCAGACGAATGTGGCAGTTTTGCCACCCTGGGAGTAAGTCTTGGTCAGAATGTAAGTTTTAGTTACGAACTTTTGGTTATGTGATTATCTTTGCTTATTCATTCTTGCCCGGACGCGCGGCGTAATTCTTGCCAATCAACGGGTTTTGGCCGCTGCGCGGCATCGCTGGCGCCGCCGCCGTAGACCGCTTTCAACGAAATTCATCCCCCCGCTCGTCGTTTCTCAACGTGCCTCTCATTCGTGAACATGAGAAAAGTCCTCAGGTGGCATGTCATGCTTTTGACGCAGGAGATGCGCGTTTCCCAGCGGGATGGCGGGCTCGTAGAATGGGGCCCCCTGATGTCTTGGAGAATCGATCATGAGTCCAGCCCAGCTGGTCCTGGCCAGTGGCAACGCCGGCAAGCTGCGCGAGTTTCATCAGCTGCTCGCACCGCTCGGGTTCGAGGTGCACGCCCAGGCCGACTATGGCGTGGCCGACGTCGAGGAGACCGGCCTGACCTTCGTCGAGAACGCCCTGCTCAAGGCCCGGGAGGCCAGCCGCCTCAGCGGGCTGCCGGCGCTGGCCGATGATTCCGGCCTGGAGGTCGATGCCCTGGCGGGGGCCCCCGGCATCTACTCGGCCCGCTATGCCGGCGAGCCGAAGAGCGATGCCCGCAACAACGCCAAACTGCTCGAGGCCCTGGCCGAGGTGCCGGAGGGGCGTCGGCGGGCGCGCTACTGGTGCGTGCTGGTGCTGCTGCGCCACGCCGAGGACCCCGTGCCGCTGATCGTGCAGCGTAGCTGGGAGGGCGAGATCCTCCAGGCGCCGCGCGGCGAGGGCGGCTTCGGCTACGACCCACTGTTCTGGCTCCCCGACCAGCAGGCCAGCGCCGCCGAACTCGATGCCGAGCAGAAGAACCGCCTCAGCCATCGGGGCCGGGCCCTCCAGGCGCTGGTGGCCGCTATGGCGCCGGAGCCCGCGCGCTCATGAGCGAACCGCTGCCGACCACGACCGGCCTGCCGCCGCTGTCGCTCTACGTTCACGTGCCCTGGTGCGTGCGCAAGTGCCCCTACTGCGACTTCAACTCCCACGGCGTCGGGCGGGGCGCGGAGCTGCCGGAGGCGGCCTATCTCGCGGCGCTGATCGCCGACCTCGAGGCCGATCTTCCCCTCGCCGCGGGGCGCGAGCTGGTCAGCGTCTTCATCGGCGGCGGCACTCCGAGCCTGATGTCGGCCGACTTCTTTGAACGCCTGCTCGAGGCCGTGGCACAGCGCCTGCCGCTGGCCCGCGACGTCGAGATCACCCTGGAGGCCAACCCCGGCACCCTGGAGCGCGGGCGGTTCGCCGGCTATCGGGCGGCGGGCATCAATCGCCTCTCGCTCGGGGTGCAGAGCTTCCAGGCGGCCCAGCTCTCGGCCCTGGGGCGCATCCATAGCGGCGATGATGCCCGGGCGGCCTTCGACGAGGCGCGCCGGGCCGGCTTCGACAACCTCAACCTCGACCTGATGCACGGGTTGCCCGGCCAGACGCCGGCCCTGGCGCTGTCGGACCTGGAGCAGGCCCTGGCGCTCGCCCCGGAGCATCTCTCCTGGTACCAGCTGACCCTGGAGCCCAATACCGAATTCCACTCCTATCCGCCGGTCCTGCCGGAGGAGGAGACGCTGTGGGACATCCAGGACGCCGGCCACGCGCGCCTCGAGGCCGTCGGTCTCGCGCGCTACGAGATCTCCGCCTATGCGCGGCCGGGCCGGGCGTCGCGCCACAACCTCCACTACTGGCGCTTCGGCGACTACCTGGGCATCGGCGCCGGCGCCCACGGCAAGCTCAGCGCGCCGGCCCCCGAGGGCCTTCGGATCGAGCGGCGCTGGAAATCCCGACGGCCCGAGGACTACCTGCGCCGGGTCAACGATCCCCGCGGCTTCGTGGCCGGCCGCAGCCCCATCGACGAGCGCGAGCTGCCCCTCGAGTTCGCCATGAATGCCCTGCGCCTGGTGGAGGGGGTGCCGCTCTCGACCTGGCAGGCCCATACGGGGCGCGATGACTCGGTGCTGCTCGCCAGGCTCGCGGCGGCGCGGGAAAAAGGACTTCTTGTGGAAGATGCCGACAGGCTTGGGGCCTCGCCCCAGGGTCTATTATTCTTGAACGAACTGCTGGCCATGATGGACGATGTCGGCCAGTGAAGGATGACCCCTGATCACCCAAGGAGGAGAGGACACGATGAGAAGAGCGATGCGATGGATGGCCCCCCTGGCCGCTTCGGCGCTGCTGGTGGGCTGCACCACGACCGACCCCTATAGCGGTCAGACCCAGCGCAGCCAGACCGGCACCGGCGCGGCCATCGGCGCGGCCATCGGCGCGGCGGCCGGTGCCCTCAGCGGCGACGGCAGCACCAGCCGACGCGATCGGGCCCTGATCGGGGCCGCCGTAGGGGCCGCCGCCGGGGGCGGCATCGGCGCCTACATGGATCGCCAGGAGGAGCAGCTGCGCCAGGACATGCAGGGCACGGGGATCGGCGTCGATCGTCGCGGCGATGACATCGTGCTCAACATGCCGAGCCAGGTGACCTTCGGCTTCGACTCCAGCGACCTGACCATGAGCGCCACCAATGCGCTCAACGACGTGGCCAGGGTGCTCCAGCAGTATCCGGACACCCGGGTCAACATCGCCGGCCATACCGACAGCACCGGTGACGCCGGCTACAACCAGCAGCTCTCCGAGCGGCGGGCCAACGCGGTGGGCAATTACCTGGCCCAGTCCGGCGTGACCCGCAACCGTCTGTACATGACCGGCTACGGCGAGAACCAGCCCATCGCCAGCAACCAGACCGAGCAGGGGCGCGCCCAGAACCGTCGGGTGGAGATCACCCTGACGCCGATCCAGGAGCGCTTCCAGCAGTAGTCGCCGGTTGCCTGGCATCACCCTCCGGGCCCGCCACTGTCGCAGTGGCGGGCCCTTCTGTCTCGACGACCCACGGATCCCTCCATGCTCTCCTACCAGCATGCCTACCATGCCGGCAACTTCGCCGACGTTCACAAGCATCTGACGCTGTTTGCCGTCATCGATCATCTGTTACGTAAGAAATCACCTGTTACGTACATGGACACCCATGCCGGTCGTGGCCTCTATCCCCTGGCCGCCGAGGAGACGGCCAGGCTTCAGGAGTATCGCGAGGGGGTCGCCAGGCTATGGCAGGCCCGGGCGCGCCTCGCCGGGGAGCCGTTGCTCGACGACTGGCTCGCCGCGGTGGGCCGCGTGCAGTCCCGCGCGGGCGGGCTCGATCACTACCCCGGCTCGCCCTGGTGGCTCTCGGCGCGCTTGCGCGCGCAGGACCGGCTGATGCTCTTCGAGCTCCATCCCGGCGAGCATGGCCACCTGACCCGCCAGGCGCTGCCGGACAACGTGCAGCGCATTCACGGTGACGGGCTCCAGGGGCTGGTGAAGCGTCTGCCGGTGCCCACGCCGCGCCTCTGCGTGCTGGTCGACCCCAGCTACGAGCGCAAGGCGGAGTACGCCGAGGTGGCCGAGGCCGTCTGTCAGGCCATGCGCAAGGCGCGCCATGCGGTGGTGCTGGTGTGGTACCCGCTGCTGCCGGCGGGCCGCCACCGGGAGCTGCTGGAGGGGCTGCGCGAGGGCGGGGTGCGCAAGATCTGGCGCAGCGAGCTGCGCCTGCGCGAGTCCCGGGAGGGCGAACGCGGCATGGTCGGCAGCGGCATGCTGGTGATCAATGCGCCCTGGGGGCTCGATGAACGTCTGGAGGCCGCGATGGCCAAGGTCCTGCCGCTGCTGGGCGAGACCAGCCGTCATCGCGGCGACTGGTGGGTGGGGGAGTAGAGAACGGGCCGCCGGTCGATATAGCTGCTGCCGAGGCTTTCGCCCGGCAGAGTCCTTATGAACCGCCGCTCAGCGTCGCCTCTGTGATCTACTTACCGATGCAGAAGCTTCCGAAGACCTCGCCCAGCCGCCATTGGTGAGCCGGTGCGTCAGCGCCGACGGCTGGACGCCATTGCGCTACTTGCCAATGCAGAAGCTGCCGAAGAGCTCGTCCAGCCGCCATTGGTGAGCCGGCGCATCAGCGCTGACGGCTGGGAGCCATTGCCCTATTTGCCAATGCAGAAGCTGCCGAAGACCTCGCCCAGCCGCCATTGGGGAGCCGGCGCGTCAGCGCCGACGGCTGGATGCCATTGTGCTACTTGCCGATGCAGAAGCTGCCGAAGATCTCGCCCAGCAGGTCGTCGGCGCTGAACTCCCCGGTGATCTCGCCCAGCGCCTGCTGGGCGTCGCGCAGGTCCTCGGCCAGCAGCTCGCCGGCGCCGTGGCCGGCCAGCTGGGCCTCGCCGTTGGCGAGCGCCTGCCCGGCGCGGTCCAGAGCGTCCAGGTGGCGACGGCGCGCCGAGAAGCGGCCCTCGGTGGTCGCCGCGAAGCCCATCACCGACTTGAGGTGCTCCTTGAGGCTGTCGATGCCGGCGCCGCTCCTGGCCGACAGCCGGATCACCGGCCGCTCGCCGGCGGTGTCGAGCCCGGGCGTCTCCTGGCTGGCATCGATCTTGTTGCGCACCAGGGTCAGCCGCGAGGGATCGGCCAGGCGCGCGACGAACTCCGGCCAGATGGCCATGGGATCCACCGCCTCGGTGGTCGCGGCATCGACCATCAAGAGCACCCGGTCGGCCTTCTCGATCTCCTCCCAGGCCCGCGCCACGCCGATCTGCTCGACGGCATCCGGGGTGTCGCGCAGGCCGGCGGTATCGATCACGTGCAGCGGCATGCCGTCCAGGTGGATGTGCTCACGCAGCACGTCCCGGGTGGTGCCCTCGATGTCGGTGACGATGGCGGTCTCCTGCTCCGTCAGGGCGTTGAGCAGGCTCGACTTGCCGGCGTTGGGGCGCCCGGCGATCACCACGCTCATGCCCTCCCGCATCAGCGCCCCCTGGCCGGCGGCGGCGCGCACCTCGGCCAGGTCGCCCTGGATGGCGGCGAGCTTGCCGGCCACGTGCCCGTCGGCGAGGAAGTCGATCTCTTCCTCGGGGAAGTCGATGGCCGCCTCGACGTAGATGCGCAGCTCGATGAGCCGCTGGACCAGCGCCTGGACGCGGTGCGAGAACTCGCCCTGCAGGGAGCGCAGGGCGTTCTCGGCGGCTCCCCTCGAGCTCGCCTCGATCAGGTCGGCGATCGCCTCGGCCTGGGCCAGGTCCAGCTTGTCGTTGAGGAAGGCGCGCTCGGAGAACTCGCCGGGCCGGGCCAGCCGGGCGCCGAGCTGCACGCAACGCTCGAGCAGCAGGTCCATGATCACCGGCCCCCCGTGGCCCTGGAGCTCCAGCACGTCCTCGCCGGTGAAGGAGTGGGGCCCGGCGAAGTAGAGCGCGATGCCCTCGTCGATCACCTCACTGGCGCCGCGGAAGGGGCCGTAGTGGGCCTGGCGCGGGGCGGGGCAGTGGCCGAGCATCGCCTGGGCGATCGTCGTGCAGGCGGGTCCGGAGACGCGGATGATCCCCACGCCGCCGCGGCCCGGCGGCGTGGCCAGGGCGGTGATGGTGTCCTGATCGTAGAGGCTGGCGGCCATGGACGGTTCCTGTGGTCGAAAGGCGGGTGAGCGACGGGGCGCTCGGGGATATTGTCCGGGGTGGAGCGATCGAAGGCCAGACCCCCAAACGCCAGACCCCCGCCGAGGCGGGGGTCTGGAGAGACGGGAGAGGACCTTGGCTACTTGGTCTTCATGCCCTTGCCGATACTGGGGTCGGCTTCGATCTTGCGGGTGATGGTGTACTGCTGAATGATCGAGATGCAGTTGTTGACCACCCAGTAGATGACCAGGCCTGCCGGGAACCACAGGAAGAAGAAGGTGAAGACGATCGGCAGCATCTTCATGATCTTCGCCTGCATCGGGTCCGGGGGCGTCGGGTTGAGCATCTGCTGCACGAACATCGAGGCGCCCATCAGGATCGGCAGGATGAAGTAGGGATCCTTCACCGACAGGTCCTGGATCCAGAACATGAAGGGCGCATGGCGCAGCTCGACGGACTCGAGCAGCATCCAGTACAGGGCGATGAACACCGGCATCTGCACCAGGATCGGCAGACAGCCCCCCAGAGGATTGATCTTCTCCTTCTGGTAGAACTTCATCATCTCCTGGGACATCTTCTGGCGGTCGTCGCCGAACTGCTCCTTGAGGCGCTGCATCTCCGGGCCCAGCTTGCGCATGCGGGCCATGGACTTGTAGGCCTTGGCGGAGAGCGGCCACAGCGCGGCCTTCACCAGCATGGTCAGCAGGACGATGGACCAGCCCCAGTTGCCGATCAGGTCATGGATGTGGTCGAGCAGCCAGAACAGCGGGTTGGCGATGAACCACAGCCAGCCGAAGTCCACCGTCAGCTCCAGGTTGGGCGCCACGGCCTCGAGGCGATCCTGGATCTTGGGGCCCATGTAGAGGGTCGCGCCCAGCGTCGCCTCGGCGTTGCCGGCCACGCTGCTGGTCGGGCCGGCGAAGGCCGCCACGTTGCGGTCGCGCGCATCGGTGGTGGCGTAGAAGAGGTTCTGCTGGTTCTGGGCCGGGACCCAGGCCGAGGTGAAGTAGTGCTGGATGATGGCGACCCAGCCGCCCTCGACGTCGCGGTTGTTGAAGGCGCCTTCCTGGATCTCCTCGAAGTCGACCTTGAGGTAGCGGTCCTCCGGGGTGGAGTAGGCGGCCCCGAGGTAGGAGCGCATGCCCATCTTCGGACCGCTGGAGGGATCGCTGCTGTTGTCGCGGACCAGCTGGCCGATGAAGCGGGCGGTGACCGGCTCCTCGGTGTTGTTGGCCAGGAAGTAGTTCACGTCGACCGCGTAGCTGTCGCGCTCGAAGGTGAGGCGCTTGATCACCTCGACGCCGTTGACCTCGGCGGTCATGTCGACCTCGAGGCGATCGTCGTTCTCGCCCAGCCGGTACTCGGTGGCCTCGGGGGTGAAGGTGATGCGGCCCTCGTGGCCCTCGAGCTGCAGCCCCGAGCGGGCCACGTAGCTGCGCGTCTCGCTGTCGGAGAGCAGCACGTAGGGGCGCTCGGAATCGAGGCTGAAGCGGTGCTTAGGCAGCGCCGCATAGACGATGTCGCCGCCCTGGGGGTCGATGCGCACGTCCAGCACGTCGGTGACCACGGCCACCAGGTCGCGGCTGCCTGCCGGTGCCTCGGCCGCGCCGGGAATCCCGCTGGCCATGTCGCTCGACGAGGCGCTGGTGGGCACAGAGAGGTCGTCGCCGCCATCGGTCGGCGCGGAAGCACCGTTCGACGCGCTGCTCGTCATGGCGGGGGCTTGCGGCTCAGGAGAAACCTGGCCGTAGTCCTGATTCCACTGGACCATCAACAGGTAGGCGAGTACCGCCAGGGGAATCAGCAGGAGTAGTCGTTTTACGTCCATGAGGGGTCTGCCCGATGGGTAGTGAACATTCCGATGGCGCAACGCAGGTCGCACACCCGAGATACACGAAAGCCTGCCGGAGGCAGGCTGGGAAACGCACGCTGTCCGGCGGCATCCGAGGCGTCGACGCGATGGGGCGCGGCAAAGAGCGGGGTGATGAGGCTCATGCAGGCTCCGGGATGCGCTGGGACCGAAGGGGGCCGGTCATCATTTGCGGTGCGTGTCTTCGCTCCGCGTGGTGCCTCGCTCCGGCTCGCGGGCGGACTTGCTCGCCTCGCGCTCGAGGCGGCGCCACATCCCGTGGAGTTGGCGATGCACGGTAGCGTTGTCCAGCTCGTGGACTCCTCGCCGGGCCAGCACCACGATATCGACCGCGGGAAGGCGCTGCTGCCGGAGCCGGATGGAGTCACGCACGATGCGCTTGAGGCGGTTGCGATCGACGGCCCGGCGTACGTTCTTCTTGCTGAAGATCAGGCCGAGTCGCGGGTGGCCGAGCGCGTTGGGTGAGGCCAGAGCCATCAGCCCCTTGCCATGGACCTTGAAAGCCGCCGTTTCGAAGACACGACGATAGTCCCCGGCAGTCAGCAGTCTCAGCTGCCGGGGATAGCCCTGACGAGACACGCGAGGGCCGCGATCAGGCGCTCAGGCGCTTGCGGCCCTTGGCGCGACGACGAGCCAGCACGGCACGGCCGTTCTTGGTGGCCATGCGAGCACGGAAGCCATGTGCGCGCTTGCGCTTGAGGACGCTGGGTTGAAAAGTACGTTTCATAACTCGTTATTCCCACGTGGTTTTCTGAATGATTGGATCACTCGTAGAGATCCGGATGCCGCTGGCGGATCCGGGGGTATTCGACTCAAGACCGGAAATTGTAGTGATTCCAGCCCTGCGGTGCAATTCTTACCTGTGTTTTGCGGCGCCGGGAACGCCCTGACGGCGCGGCTTTCGGCGCGATCGTGGGACCGCGTGCCCCTGCCCGTTCGCCCCCATGACAGGCCGGGGTGTCTCGTACCCTGTGGTCACTCCTGGGGACGGGCTGTGTGAACAAGTCGTTTTATTTTATATATATCAATGCATTGTTGATGTGTATCTGCTGTGGACAAAGTGGGGATGGGGTGAAGGGGGAGTGCACTCACCGCGATGCGCCCGTGTCGGGCAAGGCTCGAGGGGCCGGCGGCGTCCGAGGGTCGCTGACCGCTGCGTCCCGCAAGCCGCCGAGGGGTGGCGGGGTTTTCCACAGGACCCGGCGTTGGCTCGGTCATGTGGATAACCCGAAGCCCGAGCGATACAATGGGCGGTCGTTTTCTACGCAAAGGTGAGGTCGCGTGTCACTGGCTCTCTGGCAACAATGTCTGGATACCCTGCAGGATGAACTGAATTCGCAGCAGTTCAATACCTGGATCCGTCCGCTGCAGGCGGAGGAAGGGGAGTCCAACCAGTTGCGCCTGCTGGCGCCGAATCGCTTCGTGCGCGACTGGGTCAGCGACAAGTATGCCAAGCGGATCAGCGAGCTGATGCGTGAGCTCTCGCCGGCCAAGCCGCCCAAGGTGGTGCTGACCGTGGGCAGCCGCCGCAGCGCGGCGCCGAACCCGCAGCCCCGTGAGCTGGGCAACCCGGTCTCCGCCGCGCCCCGGGCACCGGCGGCGCCCGCCGTGCAGGTCCCGCCCCGGGGCGACGTGGGCGACGAGCGCGAGATCGACCAGCTGCGCGAGGAGGGGGCCGGCCAGCGGCGGGGCGGTGAGCGCGAGGTGCAGGTGGAGGGCAGCCTCAAGCACAATAGCGGCCTCAATCCCAACTTCACCTTCGAGACCTTCGTCGAGGGCAAGTCCAACCAGCTGGCGCGCGCCGCCTCCCGCCAGGTCTCCGAGAACCCCGGCGGGGCCTACAACCCGCTATTCCTCTACGGCGGCGTCGGCCTGGGTAAGACCCACCTGATGCATGCGGTCGGCAATGCCCTGGCGACCCGGCGCGAGAACGCCCGCGTGGTCTACCTCCATTCCGAGCGCTTCGTCGCCGACATGGTGAAGGCGCTGCAGCTCAATGCGATCAACGACTTCAAGCGTTTCTACCGCAGCGTCGACGCCCTGCTGATCGACGATATCCAGTTCTTCGCCGGCAAGGAGCGCTCCCAGGAGGAGTTCTTCCACACCTTCAATGCGCTGCTCGAGGGCGGCCAGCAGATGATCCTCACGTCCGACCGTTATCCCAAGGAAATCAGTGGGGTAGAGGAGCGCTTGAAGTCGCGCTTCGGCTGGGGGCTGACGGTGGCCATCGAGCCGCCGGAGCTGGAGACGCGCGTGGCCATCCTGATGAAGAAGGCCGATCAGGCCAAGGTCGACCTGCCCCACGATGCCGCCTTCTTCATTGCCCAGAAGATCCGCTCCAACGTCCGCGAGCTGGAGGGCGCGCTGAAGAAGGTGATCGCCGACTCCCACTTCATGGGTAAGACGATCACCCAGGACTTCATCCGCGAGTCGCTCAAGGACCTGCTGGCGCTGCAGGACAAGCAGGTCGGGGTGGATAACATCCAGCGCACCGTGGCCGAGTACTACAAGATCAAGCTCTCCGATCTGCTCTCCAAGCGGCGCTCGCGCTCGGTGGCCCGTCCCCGCCAGGTGGCCATGGCGCTCGCCAAGGAGCTCACCAATCATAGCCTGCCCGAGATCGGCGACGCCTTCGGCGGCCGCGATCACACCACGGTGCTGCACGCCTGCCGCAAGGTGAAATCGCTGCAGGAGGAGAGCGCGGACATCCGCGAGGACTACAAGAATCTGCTGAGGCTGTTGACCAGCTGAACGGAACACCAGCGGTCGGGACGCCGGCCTCAATCCCTCCAGGACAAGTAGTGGAGTCGACATGAAATTTTCCATCTCCCGAGAAGCGCTGCTGCGCCCGCTGACGCTGGTTGCCGGCGTGGTGGAGCGGCGCCAGACCCTGCCGGTACTCTCCAACGTGCTGATTCAGGTCGACCAGGAGCAGGTGTCGCTGACCGGCACCGATCTCGAGGTCGAGCTGATCGGGCGCACCGCGGCCAGCCACGTGGAGGAGCCGGGCTCCGCCACCGTGCCGGCCCGTAAGCTGATGGATATTTGCAAGTCGCTGCCCGATCAGTCGGAGATCCAGCTGACCCTCGAAGAGGGGCGGGCCGTGCTGCGCAGCGGTCGCTCGCGCTTCACGCTCTCGACCCTGCCGGTGGCCGAGTTCCCGAACATCGAGGACGACCAGGGCACCGTGGAGCTGAGCCTGCCGCGGGGCACGCTCAAGCACCTGATCGATGCGACCTCCTTCGCCATGGCCCAGCAGGACGTGCGCTACTACCTCAACGGCATGCTGCTGGAGATGGGCCCCAACCTGGTGCGCACCGTGGCCACCGACGGCCACCGCCTGGCCGTCTGCTCACGCTCCGCCGATATCCAGGTGGAGCCGTCTCAGAAGCTGATCGTGCCGCGCAAGGGCATCATGGAGCTGGTGCGCCTGCTCGATGACGGCGAGGAGCCCGTCAGCCTGACCCTCGGCGCCACCCACGTGCGGGCCCATACCGGCGACTTCACCTTCACCTCCAAGCTGGTGGACGGCAAGTTCCCCGACTACGAGCGGGTCGTGCCGCGCGGCGGCGACAAGGTCTTCATCGCCGATCGCGCTGAGCTGCGCCAGGTGCTGTCGCGCACCGCCATCCTCTCCAACGAGAAGTACCGCGGCGTGCGCCTGCACCTCGAGGAGGGCAACCTGCGGGTCATGGCCAACAACCCCGAGCAGGAGGAGGCCGAGGAGAACGTGGCCATCGAGTACAGCGGTCCGGCCATGGAGATTGGCTTCAACGTCGGCTACCTCGTCGACGTGCTCAGCGTGCTGGACGAGGATCGCGTGCAGATGACCCTCGCCGACCCCAACAGCAGCGCGCTGATGGAAGAGCCCGGTGGCGGCGACGCCATGTACGTCGTCATGCCCATGCGCCTCTGAGACGCCGTCCGGCGGCGCCCGACGAGGGGGCCGCCGACGCCGTCGACCTGCTCTCATGCCTCTCGATCGCCTTACCTTTCAGGGCCTGCGCAACCTGCAGGCCATCGACATCACGCCCGGCCCGCGCATCAACCTCCTCACCGGCGCCAACGGCAGCGGCAAGACCAGCCTGCTCGAGGGCATTCATGTCCTCGGCATGGGTCGCTCGTTCCGGGCGCGCCAGCTGCGCCACGCCATCGCCCACGACGCCGACGCCATGACGCTGCACGCGCGGCTGGCCGGCGACCCGGCCGTGACCATCGGCGTGCGGCGCCACCGTGAGGCCGCGGAGCTCGAGATGCGCCTCTCCGGCGAACGGCTCGACCGGGTCTCGCGGCTGGTGGAAACCCTCCCGCTGCAGCTGATCAACCCCGATGCCTTCCGCCTGCTGGAGGGCCCTCCCGCCGGTCGCCGCGAGTTCCTGGACTGGGGCGTGTTTCACGTGGAACACGATTTTCTCGACGCCTGGCGCCGCTTCCGGCGCGCGCTGAAACATCGGAATGCCCTTCTCAGGCATGGTAGAATGTCGGATGCTTCACTGGATGCCTGGGAACAGGAACTGGTGCACTGGAGCAGGTTGCTGGACGGTATGCGCCGTGACTGGATCGAGAGGTTCCTGCCGGTGTTCGAGGACACCCTGCAGGAACTCATCACGCTGCCCGGCCTGGCCGTGCGCTACGCGCGGGGCTGGGACCGCAAGCGTGAGCTGAGCGACATCCTCCGCCAGGCGCGCCACACCGATCACCAGATGGGCTTCACCCAGCAGGGGCCGCAGCGCGCCGAGCTGGGCATACGGCTCGGCAAGCGGCCGGCGGTGGAAGTGCTCTCACGTGGCCAGCAGAAGCTGGTGGTGAGTGCCCTGAAGCTGGCCCAGGGGCGTCTGCTCGAGCAGCTGACCGGGCGGACCTGCCTCTACCTGATCGATGATCTGCCTGCCGAGCTCGACAGCGACCACCGGCGCGTCTTCTGCCAGTGGCTGGAGCGCATGCAGTGCCAGGTATTCATCACCAGCGTCGACCCCGATGCCCTGGCGGGCCTGTGGCAGGCGGACACCCAGTTGACGATGTTCCACGTGGAACATTCCGAATCAGGCCAGGGGCAGCTGCTGCCAATGGACAGACAGACTTCATGACGGAGTAGTCAATGAGCGAACAGGCTTACGACTCATCGAGCATCAAGGTTCTCAAGGGCCTGGATGCCGTACGCAAGCGGCCGGGCATGTACATCGGCGACACCGACGACGGCACGGGCCTGCACCACATGGTGTTCGAGCTGGTGGACAACTCCATCGATGAAGCGCTGGCCGGACACTGCAGCGAGATCCGGGTGATCATCCACCCCGATGAGTCGATCACCGTGACCGACAACGGTCGCGGCGTGCCGACCGATATCCACGAGGAGGAGGGGGTCTCGGCGGCCGAGGTGATCATGACCGTGCTGCACGCCGGCGGCAAGTTCGATGACAACTCCTACAAGGTGTCCGGCGGCCTGCACGGCGTCGGGGTCTCAGTGGTCAACGCCCTGTCCGAGGAGCTCAAGCTGACCATCTGGCGCGCCGGCCAGGTCTTCGAGCAGATCTATCACCACGGCGTGCCCGACGCCCCCCTGGCGGTGGTCGGCAAGACCGAGCAGAGCGGCACCCGGGTGCATTTCCGCCCCTCCGCCGAGACCTTCCACAACATCGAGTTCCACTACGATATCCTCGCCAAGCGCCTGAGAGAGCTCTCCTTCCTCAACTCCGGCGTGGCGATTCGCCTGATCGACGAGCGCAGCGGCAAGGAAGAGCTGTTTCACTACGAGGGCGGCCTCAAGGCCTTCGTCAACCACCTGAACACCAACAAGACGGTGCTCAACCCGGTGTTCCACTTCAACGCCGAGCGCGAAGACGGCGTGGGCGTCGAGGTGGCGATGCAGTGGAACGATACCTTCTCGGAAAATATCTTCTGCTACACCAACAACATCCCCCAGCGGGATGGCGGCACCCACCTGGCCGGGTTTCGCGCTGCGCTGACGCGCTCGCTGAACCACTACATCGAGGCCGAGGGGCTACTCAAGAAGGCCAAGGTCAACACCTCCGGCGACGATGCCCGCGAGGGCCTCACGGCGATCATCTCGGTGAAGGTGCCGGATCCCAAGTTCTCGGCCCAGACCAAGGACAAGCTGGTCTCCTCGGAGGTCAAGACCGCGGTGGAGCAGGAGATGGGGCGCCTGTTTGCGGACTACCTCATCGAGAAGCCCAACGAGGCCAAGGCGATCGTCAACAAGATGCTCGACGCCGCCCGCGCCCGCGAGGCGGCGCGCAAGGCGCGCGACATGACGCGCCGCAAGGGCGCGCTGGACATCGCCGGGCTGCCCGGCAAGCTGGCCGACTGCCAGGAGAAGGATCCCAGCCTCTCCGAACTGTTCCTGGTCGAGGGTGACTCGGCCGGCGGCAGCGCCAAGCAGGGGCGCGATCGTCGTACCCAGGCGATCCTGCCGCTCAAGGGCAAGATCCTCAACGTCGAGAAGGCGCGCTTCGACAAGATGCTCTCGTCGGCCGAGGTCGGCACGCTGATCACGGCCCTGGGCTGCGGCATCGGGCGCGAGGAGTTCAATCCCGACAAGCTGCGCTATCACTCGATCATCATCATGACCGACGCGGACGTCGACGGCTCGCACATCCGCACGCTGCTGCTGACTTTCTTCTTCCGTCAGATGTCGGCACTGATCGAGCGCGGCAACGTCTTCATCGCCCAGCCGCCGCTCTACAAGATCAAGCGCGGCAAGCAGGAACTCTACCTGAAGGACGAGCAGGCGATGGTCGACTACCTGACCACCACCGCCCTGGACGGGGCTCGCCTGCACGTCAATGCCGACGCCCCCGGGATCGCCGGCGCCCAGCTCGAGGAGCTGGTCAACCAGTATCGCGACGTGATGAAGCGCATCGAGCGGCTGTCGCGGGTCTATCCCGACGTCGTGCTGCGCAAGATCGTGCATGCCGCCAGGCTCGACGGCGAGCAGAGTCTGCGCGATCGTCTCACCATGCAGAACTGGATCGCCTACCTGCAGGACGAGATGGACGCCCTGGTCTCCTACGAGGGCGGGCCGCGCTACACCTTCCGCCTCGAGGAGGACGGCGAGCGTGGCTTCTACCTGCCGGCAGTCTCCCTCACGGCCCACGGCGTCACCACCGACTACGTCTGGGGCGTCGAGTTCTTCACCAGCGCCGACTACCGTGCCATGGCGGCGCTGGGCGAGACGCTGGACGGCCTGCTGGAGGAGGGCAGCTACGTGGCGCGCGGCGAGCGCAAGCGCCCCGTGACGAACTTCTACGATGCCCTGACATGGCTGATGGCCGAGGCGCAGCGCGGCCTCTCCCTCCAGCGCTACAAGGGCCTGGGCGAGATGAACCCCGAGCAGCTCTGGGAGACCACCATGAACCCGGAGACCCGGCGCATGCTGCGGGTCTCCATCGAGGACGCGGTGGCGGCCGACATGATGTTCAACACCCTGATGGGCGACGAGGTAGAGCCGCGACGCGACTTCATCGAGCGCAATGCCCTGGTGGCGAACCTGGACATCTGATCGTCCCGGCGATGTTCCACGTGGAACATCGCACTTCCCGCCACCCCCGACGGGCGGCACCAACGACGAGGCCGGCTTGATAGCCGGCCTCGTTGCGTTTCGGGCTGCCTGTTGGCGGCGTGTCGTCTCACTCGCCGGCGTGCCCCTCCGCGACGAGCAGCCAGGTCACGAAGGCGGCCAGGTCGTCGAAGATCATCGCCTGGTCGAGGCCTTCCCCCTTCGCCTCCGTACGACGCCCCTTGCCGGTCCTGACCAGCACCGGACGACAGCCCATCGGCTCGCCCGCCTGCAGGTCGCGCAGGCTGTCGCCGACCATCCAGCTGCCCTCCAGGTTCTCCAGGTGGAGTGCCCGGCGGATCTGCTCGAGCAGGCCGGTCAGTGGCTTGCGGCAGTCGCAGCCGTCGTCCGGGCCGTGGGGACAGTAGGCGATGTGGGCGATCTCCCCGCCGGCCTGGTGGACCAGCTGCTCCAGCCGTTCGTGCATGCTCGCCAGGACCGCCTCGCTGTAGTATCCCCGGGCGATGCCCGACTGGTTGGTGGCGATGGCCACGGTCCAGCCGGCCCGGCTCAGCCGGGCGATGGCCTCGATGGCGGTGGGGTAGGGGATCCACTCGTCGAGGGACTTCACGTAGTTATCGGAATCGTGGTTGATGACACCGTCGCGATCGAGGATGACGAGCTTCGAGGGATGAGGCATGGGGCGAATCCGGTGGTAGCGGCCAGGAGATGGCGGGAGTGTTTCACGTGGAACATCGTCTGCCAAGGGTTACCCACCTGGCTCTCGACGAGGGCTCGGGGCGGGCGGCTGACACAGGTTGTGTCGTCGCCGATACCGGCGATGTTCCACATGGAACATGCCATCTCCGTCAGGGAAGGATGGCCATAAATGACGGACATGAAAAAGGCCGGCGATCGCTCGCCGGCCTTGAGTCCCTGAGGGGGTTGCCTACTGCTGGAGCAGGGCGATGTCGGCCACCTCGAGGAACAGCGCCTGCAGCCCGGCCAGCAGCGCCAGACGGTTGCGACGCACGGCGGGATCCTCGGCCATGACCATCACCTGGTCGAAGAAGCGGTCCACCGGCTCGCGAAGGGTCGCCAGGGTGTCCAGGGCCTGGCTGTAGCGGGCCTCGGCGAACAGCGGCATCACCTGGCCCCGGCACGCCTCCAGCCCCTCGAAGAGCGTCTTCTCGGCCGCTTCCTGCAGCCGGTCGGCATCGACACTGAGGTCGCCGTCATGCTGCTGCTTGGCGAGGATGTTGGAGACACGCTTGTTGGCGGCGGCCAGCGCGGCGGCTTCCTCGCGGCGCGCGAAGCCCTGCACGGCGCGCAGGCGACGGGCGAAGTCGAGGGGCTCGGTGACCGGCCGGGCGCGTACGGCCAGGTAGACCTCGGTGGCGATGCCCTCGTCGCTGGCCCAGGCGCGGAAGCGGTCGAGCATGTAGGTGAGTACTTCGTCGACCAGTCCCTCGGCGTAGGGCAGCTCCTGGTGCTGGGCGGCCGACAGCTCGAGCAGCTCGCGCAGGTCGAGGCTGAGCTCGCCCTTGACCAGGATGTTGATCACGCCGATGGCCGCACGGCGCAGGGCGAAGGGGTCCTTGGTGCCGCTGGGGCGCTGGCCGATGCCGAAGATGCCGGTCAGGGTGTCGAGGCGGTCGGCCAGGGCCAGCGCCAGGCCGGTGCGGCCCTGGGGGATGGCGTCGCCGGCGAAGCGCGGCAGGTACTGCTCCTCCAGCGCCAGGGCGACCTCGTCGGGCTCGCCGTCGTTGAGCGCGTAGTAGCGACCCATGGTGCCCTGGAGCTCCGGGAACTCGAGCACCATCTCGGTGACCAGGTCGCACTTGGCGAGCTCGGCGGCGCGCCGGGCATCGTGCACGTCGCCCTCGATGCGGCCGGCGATGAAGGCGGCCACGGCGGCGTTGCGGTGGGCCTTGTCGGCCAGGCTGCCGAGCTGCTTCTGGAACACCACGCCGGCCAGCGCCGGGGCGCGCTCGGCCAGGGTCTGCTTGCGGTCGGTGTCGTAGAAGAAGGCGGCATCGGCCAGGCGCGGACGGATCACCCGCTCGTTGCCCTGGATCACCTGGTCGGGGTCGGCGCTGTCGATGTTCGAGACGGTGATGAACAGCGGCTTGAGCCGGCCCGCCTCGTCCAGCAGGTGGAAGTACTTCTGGTTGGCCTTCATCGACGAGATCAGACACTCCGGCGGCACCTCGAGGAAGCGCTCGTCGAAGCTGCCGGTCAGGGCCACGGGCCACTCCACCAGGCCGCTGACCTCGACGAGCAGCTCCTCGTCGATCACCGCCGTGGCCTCCTGGACCTCGGCCTCGGCCAGCACCTGCTCGCGGATCCGCTCGCGGCGCTTGTCACGATCGGCCAGCACCCAGGCGCCCTCGAGGGCGGCGAGGTAGTCGTCGGCATGGGCGAGCTCGATGGGCGCAGGGGCGTGGAAGCGATGGCCGCGGGTGGTGCGGCCGGCCTCGAGGCCCAAGGCGCTGGCCTCGACCACCTGGCTGCCGTAGAGCATCACCAGCCAGTGGACGGGGCGGGAGAACTCGACCCGCGAGGCGCCCCAGCGCATGTTCTTGGGCACCGGCAGCGCACCGATGGCCTTCTCGACGATGGCCGGCAGCAGCGCGGTGGTGGCCTCGCCGGGCTGGTGCTCCCGGTACCCGAGCCAGGTGCCCTTGTCGGTCTCCAGGTGGATCAGCTGGTCCACGCTGACCCCGCAGGAGCGGGCGAAGCCCTCGGCGGCCTTGGTCGGCTGGCCCTCCTTGAAGGCGGCGGCCAGCGCCGGGCCGCGGCGCTCGACCTCGCGGTCGGGCTGCTTGTCGGCGAGCTCCTGGATCTGCACGGCCAGGCGACGCGGGCTCGCGTAGGCCCGCACCTCGCCGGCGTCGATGTCGGCCTCGCTAAGGCCGCGGCGGATGCCCTCGGCCAGGGCATCGGAGAGGGCATCGATGGCGCCCGGCGGCAGTTCCTCGACGCCCAGTTCGACCAGTAGGGTGTTGGCAGCCATCAGACATCTCCCTGTTCGGCAAGCGGCGCGTCGGCCAGCAGTTCATGACGCAGGGCCTCGGGGGCCAGCGGGAAGCCAGCGGCCTTGCGTGAGTCGTAGTAGGCCTGGGCTACGTTCCGGGCCATGGTGCGCACGCGCAGGATGTAGCGCTGGCGCTCGGTGACCGAGATGGCGTGGCGGGCGTCCAGCAGGTTGAAGGTGTGGGATGCCTTCAGCACCTGCTCGTAGGCGGGCAGCGGCAGCCGGGCCTCCAGCAGCTTGGTGCACTCGCGCTCCTGGTGATCGAAGGAGGCGAACAGGAAGTCGATGTCGGCATGCTCGAAGTTGTAGGCCGACTGCTCGCGCTCGTTCTGCAGGTAGACGTCGCCGTAGGTGACCCTGGTGCCGTCCGGGGCCACCGTCCACACCAGGTCGTAGACGCTGTCGACGTCCTGCAGGTACATGGCGATGCGCTCGAGGCCGTAGGTCAGCTCGCCGGTGACCGGGTAGCACTCCAGGCCGCCGGCCTGCTGGAAGTAGGTGAACTGGGTCACCTCCATGCCGTTGAGCCAGACTTCCCACCCGAGCCCCCAGGCGCCCAGGGTCGGCGACTCCCAGTTGTCCTCGACGAAACGGATATCATGGACCAGCGGGTCGAGCCCCAGACGCTTGAGCGAGCCCAGGTAGAGCTCCTGGAGCTCGGCGGGGGAGGGCTTCATCACCACCTGGAACTGGTAGTAGTGCTGCAGGCGGTTGGGGTTCTCGCCGTAGCGGCCATCGGTGGGGCGGCGGGAGGGCTGCACGTAGGCCGCGTTCCAGGTCTCGGGCCCGATGGAGCGCAGGAAGGTGGCGGTATGGAAGGTGCCGGCACCGACCTCCATGTCCAGGGGCTGGAGGATCACGCAGCCCTGTTCGGCCCAGTACTGCTGCAGGGCGAGGATCAGGCCCTGGAAGGTTGTCACGTCTGGCGTCGACTGTGTCATTGGAAGCACCGTTGGCCATGAATTCACGAGCCGTCAAGTATACAATTACTGGAAGATCGGTTATAGGCGCAGGCCCGGAGAAGAGGATTCCCATGATCGTAGTAACAGGCGGAGCCGGCTTCATCGGCTCGAATCTGGTCAAGGCACTGAATGCCCGCGGCCGCGACGACGTCCTGGTGGTCGACGACCTCAGCGACGGTACCAAGTTCGTCAACCTGGCCGACTGCACGCTGGGCGACTACCTGGACAAGGACGACTTCCTGGCCCGGGTGAAGGCGGCGATGAACGGCGAGGAGTCGCACCTCCCGCCCATCGAGGCGATCTTCCACGAGGGCGCCTGCTCGGACACCACCGAGTGGGACGGCCGCTTCATGCTCGAGAACAACTTCGAGTACTCCAAGGTGCTGCTGCACTTCTGCCAGCGCGAGGGCATCCCCTTCCTCTACGCCTCATCGGCCGCCACCTACGGCGGCAGCGAGGTGTTCTACGAGGCCCCGGAGCACGAGAAGCCGCTCAACGTCTACGGCTACTCCAAGCTGCTGTTCGACCAGTACGTGCGGGCCCGCCACGACGACTTCGAGAGCCAGGTGGTGGGCTTCCGCTACTTCAATGTCTACGGCCCCCGCGAGCAGCACAAGGGCAAGATGGCCAGCGTCGCCTACCATCACCATACCCAGATCCGCGATGGCCATGACCTCAAGCTGTTCGGCGCCTGGGACGGCTATGAGGCCGGCATGCAGAGCCGCGACTTCGTCTACGTCGGCGACGTGGTGGACGTGAACCTGTGGTTCCTCGATCACCCCGAGGCCTCCGGCATCTTCAACCTGGGCACCGGCCGTGCCGAACCCTTCAAGGCGATCGGCGAGGCGGTCATCGAGCATTACGGCAAGGGCCAGATCGAGTACATCGACTTCCCCGAGGAGCTCAAGGGGCGCTACCAGAGCTACACCCGGGCCGACATCTCGCGGCTGCGCGAGGCGGGCTACGACCGCGAGTTTCGCACCGTGGCCGAGGGCGTGCGCGACTACCTGGAGTGGCTGAATGGGTGAAGCCGCTGGGGCGCCCGGCGGTGAGGGAGAGCGCATCCTGGTGGTGGGTCCCTCCTGGGTCGGCGACATGGTCATGGCCCAGAGCCTGTTCAAGACCCTCAAGGCGCGCCACCCGGGCTGTCGCATCGGCGTGGTGGCGCCCGGCTGGTCGAGACCGATCCTCGAGCGCATGGACGAGGTCGACGAGGTCGCGGGCCTCGAGGTGGGTCACGGCGAGTTCGGCCTGGCGACGCGCCGGCAGCTGGCCGCCTCCCTGAGAGGGCGCTTCGATCGGGCGATCGTGCTGCCGCGCTCCTGGAAGGCGGCGCTGGTGCCCTTCCTGGCGCGCATCCCCCGGCGCACCGGCTTCACCGGCGAGCAGCGCTACGGGCTGCTCAACGACCGCCGGCCCCTCGACAAGGCGACGCTGGACCAGACCGTCAAGCGCTTCGTGGCGCTGGGCCTGCCCCGGGAGGAGGCCGAGGGCGGCGACTTCGTACTGCCACGGCCCTCCCTGCGCCTGGACATCGACAACCTGGTCGAGCAGCGTCTCGCCCTGGGGCTGTCGTCGCGCCCGGCCATCGGCATGATGCCCGGCGCCGAGTACGGCCCCGCCAAGCAGTGGCCCCTCGCGCACTTCCGCGAGCTCGCCCGGGCCCTGGTGGTGGAGGGGTTCGAGGTGCGGGTGCTGGGCGGCCCCAAGGATGTCGAGGCCGGCGAGACGATCGCCGACGGCCTGCCCCACACCCACAACCTCTGCGGCCGGACCCGGCTGGCGGATGCCGTCGACCTGCTGGGCGACTGCCGGCAGGTGGTGACCAACGACTCGGGGCTGATGCACGTGGCCGCGGCGGTGGGGACCCGGGTCCAGGCTCTCTACGGCTCCTCGTCACCGGCCTACACGCCGCCGCTGACCGACAACGCCGAGATCCACTACCTGGCCCTGGACTGCTCGCCCTGCTTCCAGCGGACCTGTCCGCTGGGCCATACCGACTGCCTGAAGCGCCTCACCCCCGAGCGCGTCCTCAAGGCGGTGCTGGCGACGCCCCTCTAGGGGGGCGTCGCCGGGCCGGCCTCGGGGGGCGCGTTCGCCGCTTCGCTCCGCGTGGGTGCCAGGCCCTCCCACAGCCGCTCCTGGAGGGCGGTCTCCTCCCGCAGGCGGGCGTTCAGGGTCTCGAGGCCGTGCTCTTCGACCAGCGTTGGCTGGTCGGAGAGCAGCGAGACGCCGAGACCCGCGCGGTGCCAGTCGATGACGAAGCCCATGGCCTCGAGCACCGTCGGCAGGACGTCCATGGTCGACGCCTCGACCTTCAGCCGGCGCGCCTCGACCCCCTCGCCCAGCAGCATCAGGGTGTTCTCCCGCTCTCCGGCGACCAGCTGCTCCCAGGCGGAAACGCGCATGGTCAGGTGGTCGCTGGCGATCACCACCAGGGTGTTGTCCAGCACACCGTCCGCCTCGAGCCGCTCCACCAGGCGGCGCGCCAGCCAGGCCGAGCACTCCACCGAATAGAGGATGTCGGTGCCGTCGAACTCGCCCTGCCGCTCGCGGCAGGCGCGGGCCGGGTAGCCGTGGGGGGCGTGGCCGGCGAGGCTCAGGTTGACCACCCCCCAGGGGCCGCCCCGGCGCTCCAGGCGGCGGATCTCCTCGATCGTGAGGTCATAGAGGGTGTCATCAAAGAGGCCCCAGCTGTTGACGTAGTCGGGATCCGACAGCCGCGGCTCGAGCTCCTCGCGCCCCATCACCCGGTCGAAGCCGTGATCGCGGTAGAAGACCCCCTTGCCGGCGAAGCGGGTGCTGGCCCCGCCCAGGTAGGAGAGCGCATAGCCGCGCTCGGCGAGCAGGTCGCCCAGGCAGTCGACGCCCGGCACGACCCGGCCGAGCGGCTCGAACTGGCTGTCGTGGAGCAGGCCCGCCGGCATCAGCGGCGTGCCGCACTGGCTGGCGATCATGCCGGCCATGGTCCAGCCGGTGTTGTCGAGCTGGCGCACGCCTTCGACGACCAGGGCTCGCTCGCCCAGCGCCTTCAGGGGCGCGTAGGCATCGCCGAAGCGCGCCGAGTCGGCGTAGGTGCGCTCCAGGCTCTCCAGGTAGATCAGCAGCAGATTGGGCGGCGAGCGGGGCGCATCGAGGATCACCGGCGCCACGTACTGCCGATCGAGCCAGGCGCCGTCGTCGGTGACGATGGCGGCGCCGCGCTGGCCGAGACCGTAGAGCATGGGGTTGGCGGCCAGCAGCACCACGGCCAGCAGGCGCTCCGTCGTGCGCCAGCGGCGATCGACCCGCACCAGCCAGGTGAAGGCGGCGAGCAGCAGCAGCATGCCCAGGGTGTGGAGGAGGGCGGAAACGATGCGCTCCGCGCCGCCGTGCTCCGACATGCCGGCCTGGAGGTGGAAGAACACCGCCCCGAGATCGACCTCGCCGAAGCTGGCGGCCAGGTAGACGTAGAAGCCCCACAGGGTCAGGGGCACGAGCGACCAGGGCCACACCCGGGTCGCCGGCCGGGGATCCCGGGGGGCGCCCCAGCGCCGCCAGCGCGCCAGGAGCAGCCAGGCGCCGGTCACCGCGGGCAGCGCCCAGGTCGGCAGCCGGGTCAGCATGGCCAGGGCATAGCCGAGCCACAGGCCCAGCACCAGCAGCGCCCACCAGCGCGGATGACGCAGTCGGCGCGCCGCCCTAAGCATGGTCGGTCGGCGCCGCGGCCCGTTCGTTCTCATGCAGCTCGTTCAGCTTGGCGTACTTCATGTAGGCATGGAACGCCGTGGTGATCGCCACCGTCATGCCGTCCGCGCCCTGGAAGAGCCCCCCCTTGAGGATCAGCTTGCGCAGCATGGCGCTGGCGGCATGCAGGGTAGGGCGCCAGCGCGAGGGGCCCTTGCCGCGCTCCTTCATCGCCCAGGCGTCGCGGCTCGAGAGCTGGTCGATTCGGGTGATCCAGTGCGACAGGTCGCGGTAGGTGAAGTGCCGGATGTGGCTGTGGGTATCCACGACGCTCGGCGCCTGCACCGAGGAGTGGGCCTTCTTCGGCAGGTAGCCCGAGGTGGTGCGGTTGTAGAGCCGCGTGACGGGATCGGGATAGAAGCCGGCCGCCTTGATCCAGTGGTGCCCGGCGAAGTTGCGGCGGTTGAAGCGGTACGCCTGGCGGGGGTCGTCCAACGGCAGGGCGTGGATCGCCGCGACCGCGTCCTCGTCGAGGCGCTCGTCGGCGTCGAGGGCGAGGATCCAGTCGTGCCGCGCCTGGGGCACGGCGAAGGCCTTCTGGGGGCCGTCGCCGAGGTAAGGCTGGTGGAGGACGCGGGCGCCCAGCGACTCGGCAATGGCCACGGTGTCGTCCCGGCTGCCCGAGTCGACCACGATGATCTCGTCGCAGACCGGTCGCAGCGAGGCGATGCAGTCGGCGATGTTCTCTGCCTCGTCGAGGGTGATGATGATTCCGGTGATCGGCGTCATGGGCTCGTCTCGCGGGTCGGGAGGGGCAGCAGGCGCTCGGCGATGCGGGTCGCCGCGGCGTCGAGGTCGATGCTCGACATGTCGCGCTCGCCCGCCCCCTCCGGGGGACAGAAGGCCAGGCGATGACCTTCGGCGTTGCAGGTCTGCCAGCGCAGCGGGGTAGCCGAGCGGCGCGACGGGTAGAAGCCCGCCGTCGGTCGGTCCAGGGCCCCGGCGATGTGCAGCGGGCCGGTGGAGCCGGCGATGAACAGGTCAGCGGCAGCAAGGCTCCGGGCGAAGTCGTCGATGCCGCGACGGGCGGGCAGCCGGTGGGCCGTGATCGCCGCCTCGGCGAGTCGCTCGCGAAGCCGCTCGGCCGCCGCCTCCTCGCCCGGGCCCGCGGTCAGCACCCAGTGTGGCCGCACGGCGTCGGCGGCGTCGAGGCGCGCGTCCACGGCGGCCACCAGACGCGCGTACTGCTCGAGGGTGAGGTTGACCGCCGAGCCGCCGCTGCCCGGATGCAGGAAGACCCAGGGCGTCGCGGGGTCGAGGGCGAGCTCGTCGACGATGCGCCCCCGCTCGGCCTCGCGGGTGCCGGCCGGCAGCGGCCAGCAGGGCGGCGCGGGGCGCGGCGGCACGGCGAGGCCCAGGGCGTCGAGCAGGGCCTCGGCCAGCTCCAGGTTGTAGACGTACTCGGGTTTCTCGGAACGCGACCTGCGCTGGGTGACCCGGCGGTTGTAGAATAGCTGCGCCCACTTGGTGGCCGGGGCCAGGCGCAGCGGGATGCCGGCTCGCCAGCCCAGCCGGCCGATGCGCGGGGTCGAGAAGAGGGTCAGCAGCGCATCGAAGCGGCCCGCGCGCAGGGTGCCGAGCAGCTCGCGCTGCGCCTCGCGGCCGGCGTCGTCGCCGGGGTCGAGCAGCACCTCGTCGATCCACGGGCACTGGCGGGCGAGCGGCGCGGTGTAGGCCGGCACCAGCACGCTGACGTGGGGGGCCGGCTCGGCCGCCTTCAGGCAGGCCAGCGCCGGCCAGGCCAGCATGAAGTCGCCGAGCTTGTCATTGCGCACGACCAGCAGGCGAGGGCGGCCGCCGTCCCTGGCAGGGGAAAGTGTCATCATCCGGGCTCCCGAGCCCCGCAACCGCACGTAAGGAGAGCGCCTTGTCCTGCAAGTCGTCCCGCAAGGTCCTGCATATCTGCCTCTCGAACGGCTGGGGCGGACTGGAAATGTATCCGTCGCGCATTATACCCGAGCTTGCGCGACAGGGGTGGGAGGCCCACGGCCTGGCCCTGGCCGGCTCCCGGGTGGCCGATAGCCTCGCCGAGGCCGGCATCACGCCGCTGACGGTGTCCTCGCGCGGTCGAGCGCTGCTGGGGATCGGCCGGCTGCTGAGCTACCTGAAGCGCCACGGGATCGGCGTGCTGCACTGCCACAAGTCCAGCGACCTTCGCCTGGGCGCCCTGCTGGTGAGCCTGCGCCCCTCCCTGCGGCTCTTCTTCACCGACCACATGGGCGTCACCCGCCCCAAGAAGGACCCCTACCACCGCTGGGCCTACGGCCGCGTCACCCGGGTGTTCTCCATCAGCGAGACGACCCGTCGACGCAACCAGGCGGCCTTCCCCCTGCCCGCCGAGCGCATCCAGCGCCTCTACCTGGGCATCGACCCGGCGCCCTATGCGCCGCGGCTGTCACCGGACGAACGGGCGGAGTTGCGCCAGGCGCTCGGCGTGGCGCCGGGCGCGGTGGCGATCGGCCTGGCCGGGCGCCTGACCCCGGGCAAGGGGCAGCGGGTGTGGATCGAGGCGCTGGCCTGGCTGGCCGAGCAGCGGCCGGCCCTGGCCTGGCAGGGCCTGCTGGTCGGCGGGCTCACCGCCGCCGAGGGTAGCAGCGAGGCCTTCGTCGCCGAGCTGCGCGAGCGGGTCCGCGCGCTCGGCCTGGAGGAGAGCATCGCCTTCGTCGGCTTTCGCCGCGACCTGCCGCGGCTCTTCGAGGCGATGGACATCGTCTGCGTGCCGTCGCGCAACGAGGCCTTCGGGTTGACGGTGATCGAGGCCATGGCGGCCGGCAAGGCGGTGGTCGGCAGCGACAGCGGCGCCCTGCCCGAGCTGATCGAGCCCGCCACGGGCCGGCTCGCCGCGCCCGACGACCCCGCGGCCTGGGGCCGGGCCCTGGCCGAGCTGGCCGACGATGCGGCCCTGAGGGCGCGGCTGGGAGAGGCGGCGCGCTTACGCGTTGAGCGCGACTTCACCCTCGAGCGGCACGTGACGGAACTGCTGGCCGCCTACGCCGAGGCCTCGTAGCCGCGGCGCACGGCCGCCATGGCGCCGGAGGCGCCGAACTTCTCGAAGGAGCGCTGCAGGCGCGCCAGGTTGGCCGCCCGCCAGCGGCCGGGCCGCCGCAGCCGGCAGCGGTCCAGGTCGATCAGCCAGACCCGCCCCTCGGGGTCGATCAGGAGGTTGCGGGCGTTGAGGTCGACGTGATCCAGGCCTTCGTCGTGGAAGCGGCGCACCGTGGCGCCGACCCGCGCGAGCAGGGCCTCATCGGCCTGCTGCCGGGTGATCAGCTCGGCCAGGGCGCGGGCGCCGGGGATGCGCACGGTGACGAGCGCCGCCTCGTAGCCTAGCCCGTGGCGCGTCACCAGCGCCGCCACCGGGCGGGGCACCGGCAGGCCGCGGTCGTGCAGGTGGGCGGTGAGGCGCAGTTCGCGGAAGGCGCGGGTGCGCTCCAGGCCGGTCCAGAGGTAGCGGGTCTCGCTCGCCCTGGCGATCAGGCCGCCGCGGCGGTAGGGGCGCAGCACCCACTCGACGCCTTCGCCAGCGTCCAGGAAGAGGCTGGCGCCGCGGCCCGGCGCCTCGCCGGTGACCCGGCCGGCGTCGCGCCACCAGGCGGGGTCGAAGCCCTCGGCGATGAGCCTTGGCGCGGTTTGTGGCGCCCGGCCGGCGTCACATAAACTGTCCGCATCATATAGAATGCAACTCTTTCCCGCTCGATACGTTGCCAACCGCATGAAGCATCCTCTGCCCGATCGACCCCAGCACATCTGCGTGCTGCGACTCTCCGCCCTGGGCGATGTCTGTAACCTGGTGCCGACAGTCCGTGCCCTGCAGCGTCAGTGGCCCGAGGCGCGGATCACCTGGATCGTCGGCAAGGGCGAGCACAGTCTACTGGCGGGCCTCTCCGGGGTCGAGTTCGTGGTCTACGACAAGGCGACGGGCCTGGCCGGCATGCGGGCCCTGTGGCGGCAGCTCGCCGATACGCGCTTCGACCTGCTGCTCCACATGCAGCAGGCGCTGCGCGCCAGCGTGCTCTCCCTGGGGCTCAAGGCCGACCTGCGGGTGGGCTACGACAAGGCGCGGGCCAAGGATGCCCAGCACTGGTTCACCCAGCGCCAGCTGGCCCCGCATCCCCGTGCCCACGTGCTCGAGTCCTACCTGGACTTTGCGCGCCTGCTCGGCGTCGAGGACCTCTCGCTCGCCTGGGACCTGCCGGTGCCCGAGGCCGCCGTCGAGGAGGCCCGCGGCATCACCGGCGAGGCGCCCTACCTCTTGATCAGCCCCTGCGCGAACCCGCGGCTGCGCAACTTCCGCAACTGGTCCGCCGAGGGCTATGCGGCGGTGATCGAGCATGCCTGGCGCCAGCACGGCCTGAAGACGGTGCTGACCGGCGGCGGCAGCACCCAGGAGCGCGAGCTCGGCGAGCGCATCCAGTCGCTCTGCTCGGCGCAGGTGGTGACCGACGTCATCGGCGAGACCTCGCTCAAGGGCCTGCTGGCCCTGATCCGGGACGCCCGGGCGGTGATCGCCCCGGATTCGGGGCCGGTGCACATGGCCAACGCCCTGGGCGCGCCGGTGGTGGGGCTCTACGCCACCACCAACCCCGATCGGGCGGCGCCCTACTGCTGGCGGTCGTTCGTGGTGAATCGCTACCCGGACGCCGTGCGCACCTATCTGCACAAGGACCCCGAGACGCTGCCCTGGGGCCAGCGGGTCCGCCACCCCGACGCCATGTCGCTGATTCGTGCCGAGGACGTGATCGAGCGCCTCGAGGCACTGCTGGCCCTCCCCGAGTCCCCCATCGAGACGGAGTCCCCCGATGAAGCTTGACCTGACCGCCCTGGAGCGCTCCCGCCTGCTGGTGGTGGGCGATGTGATGCTCGACCGCTACTGGCACGGCGGCACCTCGCGGATCTCGCCGGAGGCCCCGGTCCCGGTGGTCAGGGTCGACGAGGCCGAGGATCGTCCCGGCGGCGCCGCCAACGTGGCCCTCAACGTCGCCTCCCTCGGGGCCCATGCCGCCCTGGCCGGCCTGGTGGGGGACGACGACAACGCCGATCGGCTGGCGACGCGTCTCGAGGATGCCGGAGTGAGCACTCGCTTCGCGCGCAGCCCCGGCATCCCGACGATCACCAAGCTGCGCGTGATGAGCCGCAACCAGCAGCTGATCCGCCTGGACTTCGAAGAGGGGCTCGGCGAGGTCGACACCTCGGGGCTTTTGGCCCAGGTCGAGGCGGCCCTGCCCGGCTGCGACCTGGTGATCCTCTCCGACTACGGCAAGGGCACCCTGAACCGCGTTGAGGAGCTGATCCGGATGATCCGCGGCGCCGGCAAGCGGGTGCTGGTGGACCCCAAGGGCGGCGACTTCCGCAAGTATCGCGGGGCCAGCGTGATCACCCCCAACCTCGGCGAGTTCGAGGCGGTGATGGGCCACTGCCGCGACGACGCCGAGCTCGCGGCCAAGGGCGAGACGCTGCGCGCCGAGCTCGAGCTCGAGGCGTTGCTGATCACCCGCAGCGAGAAGGGCATGACGCTGATCCGCGAGGGGCACGAGCCGCTGCACCTGCCGACCCGCGCCCGGGAGGTCTACGACGTCACCGGCGCCGGCGACACCGTGATCGGCGTGCTGGGCCTGGCGCTCGCCGCCGGCCACGGCTTCGCCGAGGCGATGACCCTGGCCAACCTGGCCGCCGGCCTGGTGGTGGCCAAGCCCGGCACCGCGACGCTCTCCATTGCCGAGCTCTACACCGCCCTTCACGGCGACAAGCTCGCCGAGTTCGGCGTCATCGAGGAGGCGCCCCTAGTCGAGGCGGTGCGCGCCGCCCAGGCCCGCGGCGAGCGGGTGGTGATGACCAATGGCTGCTTCGACATCCTGCACGCCGGCCACGTCGCCTACCTGGAGCAGGCGCGCCGGCTCGGCGACCGGCTGGTGGTGGCGGTCAACGACGACGCCTCCATCGGTCGCCTCAAGGGGCCCAAGCGCCCGATCAACCCCCTGGCCCGGCGCATGCAGGTGCTGGCCGGCCTCGGCGCCGTCGACTGGGTGGTGCCCTTCGGCGAGAACACCCCCCAGCGGCTGATCGAGACGGTGCTGCCGGACGTGCTGGTCAAGGGCGGCGACTATCGCCCCGAGGAGATCGCCGGCGGCGTCGCGGTGCGCGAGGCCGGCGGCGAGGTGCGGGTGCTGGGCTTCGAGGACGGCGTCTCTACCACCGCGATGATCTCCACCATCCTCGATCGCGAGACCTGATGGGCCTCGCGCCGCCCTGGGCCCGCCGCGCCTACTCGGCGGCCCTCTACCTGCTTGCGCCGCTGGTCTGGAAACGGGTCTGGCGCGAGCAGCTGCCCGGTCGCCCCCGCCGCGAGCGGCTGGGGCTCATTCCCCCCGCCGGTGAGGGCGAGCGGATCCTCTGGCTGCACTGCGCCTCGGTGGGCGAGGTGCAGGCCGCCCGTCCGCTGATCGCGGCGCTGGCCGAGCGCTGGCCCGGGTATCAACTGGTGATCACCACCATGACCGCCACCGGTGCCGAGCGGGTGCTGGCGCTGTCACAGACAGCCGGTCAGACAGAGCGTGGGGCCGAAGTGAGCCATCACTTCGTGCCGCTGGACTTCCCCGGCGCCGCGCGGCGCTTCGTCGCCCGGCTGCGTCCGGCGCTCGCCCTCTTCTTCGAGACCGAGCTGTGGCCCAACCTGCTGGCCGCCTGCGACCGCGCGGGCGTGCCGGTGGCGGTGGTCAACGGCCGGCTCTCGCCCCGCGCCTTTCGCGGCTATCGCCGCCTGAGGCCGCTGATGCGCGACGCCCTGGGCCGGGTGCACTGGCTGGCGGCCAAGTCCGACGAGGACGCCGAGCGCTTCCACGCCCTGGGCATGCCGGCCGAGCGCAGCGCGGTGGTGGGCAGCCTGAAGTTCGACCTCGCCGTCGACGACGCGACCCGCGAGGTGAGTGAGCGCTTGCGTGCCCGGCTGGGCGACCGCCCCGTCTGGGTGGCCGGGTCCACCCATCCCGGGGAGGACGAGCAGCTGCTGGCGGCCCACGCGCGGCTGAGGGCGCAGCGGCCCGAGGCGCTGCTGGTGCTGGTGCCGCGCCATCCCCGGCGCTTCGACGACGTGGCCGAGCTCTGCGCGCGGGAGGGCCTTGAGGTGGCGCGCCGCTCCCGGGGCGAGTGGCCCGGCGACGACACGGCCGTCTACCTGGGTGACACCATGGGCGAGCTGCTGGCGCTCTACGGCGCGGCGGACCTGGCCTTCGTGGGCGGCAGCCTGGTGCCCATCGGCGGGCATAACCTGCTGGAGCCGGCGGCGCTGGGCGTGCCGGTGCTCACCGGGCCGGCGCTCGCCAACTTCCTCGACGTGGCCGAGGCGCTGCGCGAGGCCGAGGCGCTGGTCGAGGTGGCCGACGGCGAGGCGCTGGGCGAGGCCCTGGGGCGGCTCTTCGATGACGCCGCCGAGCGCCGGCGCCTCGGCGAGGCCGGCCTCGGCGTGGTGGCGGCCAATCGCGGGGCCCTCGAACGCACCCTGGCCGGCCTGGAGGCGCTGCTGCCGGCGGAGTGAGGGCTTGGGCCAGCTCGTTCGGAGGAATCCTCCTCACCCCAAAGGCCCTCGCGTCGTCCTGCCCCGGCGTTCATCATCGGGAGCTCGAGATGGCCCCCTACTGCGGCGTCAGGCGCTCCACGCCCTGCTCGCCGCCGAGCAGCAGCAGGTCCGCGCCCCGGGCGGCGAAGAGCCCGTTGGTGACCACCCCGACGATGGCGTTGATCCGCGCCTCCATGGCGACCGGGTCCTCGATCATGAACTCATAGCAGTCGAGGATCTGGTTGCCGTTGTCGGTAATCACGCCCTGGCGGTAGACCGGGTCGGCGCCCAGCTTGACCAGCTCGCGGGCCACGTAGGAGCGCGCCATGGGGATCACCTCGACCGGCAGCGGGAAGTCCCCCAGGGTGGCGACGCGCTTGGAGGCGTCGGCGATGCAGACGAAGCGCTCGGCGCAGGCGGCGACGATCTTCTCGCGGGTCAGGGCCGCGCCGCCGCCCTTGATCATGTGCAAGTGAGCGTTCACTTCGTCGGCGCCGTCGACGTAGACCGGCACGGTGCCCACCTCGTTGAGCTCGAAGCAGTCGATGCCGTGGCCCCGGAGGCGCTCGGCGCTGGCCTCGGAGCTCGCCACGGCGCCGCGGAAGTCGTCGCGCAGGGCGGCCAGCCGGTCGATGAAGCGGTTCGCGGTGGAGCCGGTACCGACGCCGATCACGCTGTCACGGCCGAGGTGCGGGCGGATCTCGTCGATGGCGGCGGCGGCCACGGCGTCCTTGAGTTCGTCCTGGGTCATGTCGGGCTCGCTGTCTGATGGGGGCGAAAGGGGCGTCATTATAGGCCATGGCGCCGATGGATGCTGGACGCCGCGGCCGCGGGAATGCTACCAATACGGGTTCCTCGCGGCGCCGCCCATGGCGCCCTCGCGTCACTTCTGGGATATCAGGATGCTCGAAGCTACCGTCAAGAAGATTCTCCAGGCCCGGGTCTACGAGGCCGCCCGGGAAACCCCCATCTCGCCGGCCCCCTTCCTTTCCCGTCGCTTCAATAACCAGATCCTGATCAAGCGCGAGGACCTCCAGCCGGTCTACTCCTTCAAGATCCGCGGCGCCTACAACAAGATGGCGCAGCTCACCGACGAGCAGAAGGCCAAGGGCGTGATCGCCGCCTCGGCGGGCAACCATGCCCAGGGCCTGGCCATGGCGGCGAAGCTGATGGGCGTCAAGGCGGTGATCGTCATGCCGCGCATCACCCCGGAGATCAAGGTGGCCGCGGTGCGCGCGCGGGGCGCCAAGGTGGTGCTCAAGGGCGACGCCTTCGCCGAGGCGGCGGCCCACGCCCAGGAGCTGATCGCCGAGCACGGCTACACCTACATCCCGCCCTTCGACGACCTCGACGTCATCGCGGGCCAGGGCACCATCGCGGTGGAGATCCTGCGCCAGCACGGCGGGGCGATCGATGCCATCTTCGTGCCGGTGGGCGGCGGCGGCCTGATCGCCGGCGTGGCGGCCTACGTCAAGTACCTGCGGCCCGAGATCAAGGTGATCGGCGTGGAGTCCGAGGACAGCGCCTGCCTCAAGGCGGCCCTGGCGGCGGGCGAGCGCGTGGTGCTGGACCAGGTCGGGGTGTTCGCCGAGGGCGTCGCCGTGGCGCAGATCGGCGAGGCGCCCTTCGCCGTGATGCGCGGCCTGGTCGACGACGTCATCACCGTCAACACCGACGAGATGTGCGCGGCGGTGAAGGACATCTTCGAGGACACCCGCGCGGTCTCCGAGACCTCCGGCGCGCTGTCGCTCGCCGGGCTGAAGAAGTACATCCAGCAGACCGGCGCCGAGAACGAGACCCTGGTCTGCATCAACTCCGGGGCCAACACCAACTTCGATCGCCTGCAGCACATCGCCGAACGCACCGAGCTCGGCGAGCAGCGCGAGGCGATCCTCGCCGTGACCATCCCCGAGAAGCCCGGCAGCTTCAAGAAGTTCTGCCGCACCATCGGCAAGCGCATGGTCACCGAGTTCAACTACCGCTACGCGGAGCCCGAGCAGGCCCACATCTTCGTCGGCGTGCAGGTGAAGCCCGGCGGCGAGGATCGCCAGGCGGTGATCGACCGGCTGCGCGACGCCGGCTACCCGGTGGAGGACCTGACCGACAACGAACTGGCCAAGCTGCACATCCGCCACCTGGGCGGCGGCCGTCCCAAGGAGCACTTCGAGGAAGAGGTCTATCGCTTCGAGTTCCCGGAGCGCCCCGGCGCGCTGATGAACTTCCTCACCCACCTGCCCCAGGACTGGAACATCTCGCTCTTTCACTACCGCAACCACGGCGCCGCCTACGGCCGGGTGCTGGTCGGCATGCAGGTGCCCAACGGCGACCGCCGCCACGTCGAGGGCTACTTCGACGAGATCGGCTACCGCTACTGGAAGGAGAGCGACAACCCGGCCTACCGGCTCTTCATGGCCTGATGGGCGAGGCGTCGAGACGGGGCAGCGACATGGGATGGCGCTAGAGGCTCGGAAGTGAGCGCTGACTCACCGTATGATCCAGGTCATGTAAGTGTTTAGATATGTAACGTACTGAGAATGCCGGTTGTCATGCGTAAGCACGAGGCTCTATAGTCATCCCGGTGTCATCACCGCCGTGGTGACGCCGCCATCATCTTCACATCGGACCGACGCGGTCCCGTCTCCCATGGAGTCCATCACAATGAAGCGCAAGCCCGATCTGGTCATGGCACTGGTGCTGGTCTTCGGCATCGGGATCGTGGCCACCGGCTACGCCCAGGCGCTGGCGGGCGGCTGAGGCCCTCGCAGCAGAGCGGCCATCGCCCTGCCCGCCTCGCCCGATGACGACGGCCGATGCATCTGCATCGGCCGTCGTCGTTGGTGGCACCTGGGGAGGGCGGCCTCAGGGGCGAAGCACGCGGGCGTCGCTGACGATGGCATCCAGCGGCACGTCCCAGGGGGCCGTCGGCAGGCGCGACACCCGCTGGCAGTCATGGGCCAGGCCGATCAGCCGCGGGCGAGGCCCGGGGCGGCGGGTGAAGGCCAGGGTGCGGTCGTAGAAGCCGCCGCCCATGCCGATGCGCTGGCCGTGATCATCGAAGCCCACCAGCGGCAGCAGGATCAGGTCCAGCGCCCAGGCCGGGGTGCGCCGGGCGCGGTGCGCCCCGTGGCGGGTCTCGGGCTCGGGGATGCCGTAGCGGTTGGCCACCATGGGCGTGCCGGCATGGTAGTGCACGAACCACAGCTGGTTGTCGCAGAGTGGCTTCAGGACCGGCAGGTGGACGCGGCAGCCGCGGCGCTCGAGCCAGTCGATCAGCGGCGTGGGATCGATCTCGCCGTCGTTGGGCAGGTAGAGGGCCACGCGGCGGGCGCGCTGGAGTTCGGGGAGGCGGCGCAGGCGTCGGCAGAGTCGCTCGGCGGCCTCGCGGCGCTGCCGGGGCGACAGCTCGCGTCGGCGGCGACGCAGTTCGCGTCTCAGCCGGCGACGGTCATCGTCGGAGGGAGTGGGTGCGGCGATATCCTGCATGGTGGTCATGTCGGATCGGAGTTCCCCAGAGTGCCGCTGTCGTTCTGGCCCTTGAACCCAGTGGTTCAAGGTGGGTGGCCGCAGCCGAACCGTCAGGCTTTCCGACGCACGGACGTGCACACGGGTTCGGCTAGCTTTGGCCCCCTGGGTACTGCGCATAGGCTCGAGGGACTATAACGACTGGCCAACACCCCAGGGAACACCTTCATCCTACCAGAGGCCGGGGCCGGGCCAAAGGGGCGATTGCGTCTCGGCTCAGCGGCCGGGGACGGCGTCCAGCGCCTTCTCGAGGCGCGCGGTGAGGGCGTTGAGGCTCTCCTCGCCGGCGCGCTGGTCGTCGAGGGTCTCGAGCAGCTCGTGGGCGATGTTGAGGGCCGCCATGATGGCGATCTTCTCGCGGTCGACCACCCGGCCCTGGGCGTGGATGCCCTGCATGGCGCGATCGAGGTAGCGGGCGGCCCGCTCCAGCTTGTCCTGCTCCTCCGGCGGGCAGGCGATGGAGTAGGAGCGCTCCAGGAGGGTGATCTCGGTGGTCGGCCGTGTCGGCTCGGTCATGGCGGGCTCCGGCAAGGGCCTGTGGCAGCGGGGGCGCAGCGGGTGCGCGTCATGCAGGGTCGATGCGTTAACATCGAGGCCTGAAGCGAAACCCAGTCACTATAAGAGAGCCGTTTGCGGGCGGTCAACGCGCCCGTCGGCTCCCCCAGCGGAACCTTGCCATGTCACTGATCAACGAGCGCCAGGACTTCTCCACCATCGCCGACACCTTTCTGCTCCACGGCAGCATGCAGTCACCGGCCTTCCTCGACGGTCGCCTCTGCGCCTCCCTCGCCCTGCACGACATCACGCCGGAGGCCTGGCTGGAGGAGGTCTGCCTGAGCCTGGGCGTCGAGCAGCCCCGCGACGAGGCCAGCGCCGAGCGCCTGCTGGGCTGGCGCCGCCAGACCCTCGAGGCGCTGTCGGCCGCCGAGCTCAACCTCGAGCCGCTGTTGCCCGACGAGCTGTTCTCGCTGGCCGAGCGGGCCCAGGGCCTGCAGGAGTGGACCCTGGGCTTCCTCGAGGTGGTGGCCGATGCCGGCGATGCCCCGCGAGGCGACTGGTCGCCGGCCCTGCGCGAGGCCCTGGAGGATCTCGCCGGTCTGACCTCCATCGAGACCGACCTCGAGGACAGTGCCGAGAACGAGAACGACCTCTTCGCCCTCACCGAGCATGCGCGCATGGCCGCCATGCTGCTCTACACCGAGCAGCATCCCGGCAAGCCCCAGGTCGAGCAGGTCGACGAGCCGACCCAGCACTGAGCCGCCGACCCCACCCCGCCACCGAGGAGCCGCGATGTCCCCCGAGACCCTGCCCCGCCCCGCGCCGATCGCCAGCGACGAGTACCGCGCGAGGCGCCGCGCCCTGATGGCGCAGCTTTCCGCCGGCAGCGCCGTGCTGCTGCCGGGCGCCGCCCTGGTCACCCGCTCGCGCGACAGCGAGTTCCCCTTTCGTCAGGACAGCGACTTCCACTACCTGACCGGCTTTCCCGAGCCGGAGGCGCTGCTGGTGCTGCTGCCCGGCCGCGAGGCCGGCGAGAGCGTGCTGTTCTGCCAGGATCGCGACCCGGCGCTGGAGACCTGGACCGGCCGGCGCCTGGGCGCCGAGGGCGCGGTGCGCGACCACGGCCTCGACCAGGCCTTCGAGAATGCCGAGCGCGACGAGCGCCTGGCCCTGCTGCTGGAGGGTCGCGAGACGCTCTACCTGCCGCTGGACGACGCCGGGGCCCTGGCGCTCGCCGAGGAGGTGCGCGGCGAGCTGGCGGGGCACGCCCGCCGCGGGGCGTCGATACCGGCCGCCTTCGCCGACGTCAGCGCGCTGATCCACGAGCAGCGCCTGGTCAAGAGCCAGGCCGAGCTCGCGCTGCTGCGCCATGCCGGGGAGATCTCCGCTCGGGCCCAGGCACGCGCCATGCGGGCCTGCCGCCCCGGCCTGGTGGAGCGCCAGCTGCAGGCCGAGCTCGAGCACGAGTTCCGCTGGCAGGGCGGCAGCGGGCCGGCCTACGCCAGCATCGTCGGTGGCGGCCCCAACGCCTGTGTGCTGCACTATCTCGAGAATGACGCCCCGCTGCGGGACGGCGAGCTGGTGCTGATCGATGCCGGCGTCGAGTTCGACCTCTATGCCGGCGACATCACCCGCACCTTCCCGGTGAACGGCCGTTTCACGGCGGCCCAGCGGGCTCTCTACGAGGTGGTGCTGGCGGCCCAGGAGCGCGCCATCTCGGCGGTGCGGCCCGGCGCCACCCTGGCGTCGATCCACGCCGGCGTGGTGCACGACCTCACCGCCGGGCTGATCGAGCTGGGGCTCCTGGCGGGGGACGTCCAGGCGCGCATCGACGACGGCAGCTACCAGCGCTTCTACCTGCACTCGACCTCCCACTGGCTGGGGCTCGACGTGCACGACGTCGGCGCCTATCGCCAGGCGGGCCAGCCGCGGCCCCTGCGTCCCGGCATGGTGCTCACCGTGGAGCCGGGGCTCTACGTGCCCGACGCCGACGACCTGCCCGAGGCCTTCCGGGGGATCGGCATCCGCATCGAGGACGACGTGGCGGTCACCGCCGAGGGGGGCGAGGTGCTGACCGCCTCCGTGCCCAAGCGGGTGGCCGATATCGAGGCGCTGATGGTCACGGAGTGACCAGCTGGCGAGAGGCTTTCAATGCTTTTATGTAATGTACGTTATGAAACAAAGGGGCGGCAGGCATGACGTCGACGCGGGACGCGCGGGGTAGCGAAGCGGTAGCGGAGCGGCGGGGCGAGCGGGTCGATATCGCCATCGTCGGCGGCGGCCTGGTGGGCGCCAGCCTGGGCTGTGCCCTGGCCGCGCAGGTCGAGCGGACGGGGCTCAGGGTCGCGGTGATCGAGCCGGCGCCGCTGGATCGCCGGCTGGCCGAGCCCTGGCAGCCGAGCTTCGATGCGAGGGCCAGCGCCATCGCCTGCGGCTCGGCCCGCCACTTCGGGTGCCTGGGGGTCTGGGAGACCATGGCCGAGCAGGCGGCGCCGATCCGCACCATCCACGTCAGCGAGCGGGGCCGGCTCGGCGTGACCCGGCTGCGCGCCGCGGAGCTCGGCGTCGAGGCGCTGGGGCACGTGGTGCCCAACGCCTGGATGGGGCGCGCCCTGCACGGGCGGCTGGGCGAGCTGCCGCTCGACTGGCACTGTCCGGCGAGCGTGGAGGGCATCGCCCCCGTCGCCGAGGGACATCGGCTCACCCTCTCGGACGGCAGCGTGCTGGAGGCGGGCCTGACGGTGCTCGCCGACGGCGGGCGCTCGGGGCTCAAGGAGCGCCTGGGCATCGAAAGCCGCGAGCGGCCCTATGAGCAGGTGGCGCTGATCGCCAGCGTCGAGGTCAGCCGCCCCCACGACGGCATCGCCTATGAGCGCTTCACCCCCGAGGGCCCCATCGCCCTGCTGCCCCTTCCGGGGCAGACCATGGAGCTGGTCTGGACCCACGCGCGGGGCGAGGAGACGCGGCGGCTGTCGCTTGCCGACGGCGACTTCCTGGCCGAACTGCAGCGCGCTTTCGGCGATCGCGCCGGGCATTTCCGCCGGGTCGGGCGCCGCCATGCCTACCCGCTCTCGCTGGTCACGGCGCGGGAGACGGTGCGCCCGGGGCTGGCCGTGCTCGGCAACGCGGCCCATTCTCTGCACCCGGTGGCCGGTCAGGGCTTCAACCTGGCGCTGCGCGGGGTGATGGACCTGGTGGCGGCCATCGAGGCCGGCGACGAGCGCGGCGAGGCGCCGGGGAGCGCGGCGGTGCTGCAGGACTTCGAGGCGCGCCGCGACGGCGACCGCCAGGACGTCATCCGCTTCAGCGACGGCCTGATCCGGCTCTTCGGCCTCGACCACCCCGTACTCTCCCACGCCCGGGCGGCGGGGCTCGTCGGGCTGAACCTGGTGGGGCCGCTGCGCCGGACCCTGGCGCGCCGGGCCATGGGGCTGGAACGCTAGCGCCAGGGCCGGCAAGGTGAAAGACCGGAAGGATAGGGACGGAAACGCATACGATGAACAGACGGCATGGCCCGCCGGGCCACCACGAGGAGCAGACGCCATGAGCGCAGAACCGCAAGCCGCGCCGCAGGCGTTCGAGGCGATCATCGTCGGCGGCGGCATGGTGGGCGCGACCCTGGCCTGCCTGCTGGGCCGGGCCGGGCTGCCGGTGGCCCTGCTGGACGCCCGCGAGGCGCCGCTCGACGGGCAGGCCGCGGGCCGGGGGGCGCCCGCCATGCGGGTCAGCGCCCTGACCCCGGTCTCCCGCCAGCTGCTGGTGGGACTGGGCGCCTGGCCGGCCATGGCCGCGCGCCGGGTCAGCCCCTACCGCTTCATGCAGGTGTGGGACGGCGAGGGCAGCGGGGAGGTGAACTTCTCCGCGGACCAGGCCGGGGTGCCGGTGCTCGGGCACATCGTCGAGAACGACGTGACCCTGGCGGCCCTGGAGGCGTGCCTGGCGGAGCTGCCCACGGTCACCCTGCGCTACGGCGCCCGGGTGGCCGAGCTCGAGGCCGGGGGCGAGACAGAGAGCGAGGGCGAGCCGCGCACGGTGGTGCTGGGAGATGGCGAGCGGCTCCGGGCCCCGCTGATCGTGGCCGCGGACGGCGCCCGCTCGCCGCTGCGCGAGCGGGCCGGCATCGAGACCCGCGAGCGCGACACCGGCCAGGTGGCGGTGGTCACCACGGTGCGCACGGCCCGCGAGCACGGCGGCGTGGCGCGCCAGGTCTTCTTGGCGACGGGGCCGCTGGCCTTCCTGCCGCTGTCCGTCGAGGGCGACGCCCGCCACTGCTCCATCGTCTGGTCGACGACGCCGGAGGAGGCCGAACGCCTGACGGCGCTCTCCCCGGAGGCGCTGGGGCAGGCGCTGGGCGCGGCCCTCGAGCATCGCCTCGGCGAGGTGACGGTGGTCGACCGGGCGCTGGCGGTGCCGCTGATCCAGCGCCACGCCCAAGCGTACGTGCGCCCGGGCTTCGCCCTGGTGGGCGATGCGGCGCACAGCATCCACCCGCTGGCGGGCCAGGGGGTGAACCTGGGGCTGATGGATGCCGCGGTGCTGGCCGAGGAGGTAATCGAGGGGCGTCGGCGGGGGCTCGCGCCCGGCGACGGACACGTGCTGGCCCGCTATGCCCGGCGACGCCGCGGCGACAACGCCGCCATGCTGGCGCTGATGGACGGCTTCCGGCTGCTGTTCGGGGCGCGCCATCCGGCCCTGACCCTGGCCCGCAACCTGGGGCTTTCCGGGGTGGATCGGTTCGGGCCGCTCAAGCGGCTGCTGATGCAGCAGGCGACCGGCCATCGCGGCCGGCTGCCCGCCGCCTGTCGTCCCCTCAGCCGGCGCGACGCCGGCTGAGTACGTCGAGGGCCTTGAGCAGGTTCAGGGCCTCGCCGAGCTGGTAGTCCTCGCGCAGCCGCTGGCTCATCTCGCTGCGTTCCTGCGGATCGTCCGAGGCGCCCAGATGGCCCTGGAGATCCGCCTCGCGCACGTCCAGGCCGTTGCCCTCGGCGACCTCCAGGCGGCCGCGGATCACCTCCACGTCGGGCTCGATGCCCTGGGCCTGGATCGAGCGGCCGTCGGGGGTGAAGTAGAGCGCCGTGGTCAGCTTGAGCCCCTCGTCGTTGCCCAGCGACATGATCTGCTGCACCGAGCCCTTGCCGAAGCTCTGGGTACCCATCACCACGCCGCGGCGCTGGTCCTGCAGGGCGCCGGCGACGATCTCCGCCGCCGAGGCGCTGCCGCCATTGATCAGCACCACCAGCGGCACCTCGGGCGCCGCGGTCTCGCGGCCCGCGGAGAAGCGCATCGCGCTGTCGGCCAGGCGCCCCTCGGTGTAGACGATCAGCCCGCTGTCGAGGAAGGCGTCGGCCACGTCCACCGCCGCCTGCAGCACCCCGCCGGGGTTGTTGCGCAGGTCGAGCACCAGGCCCTGGAGGGGGCCGTCGTCCTGCAGGCTCGCCAGGGCCTCGTCGACCTGCTGGCCGGTGCGGCTCTGGAACTGGCTGACGCGCAGGTAGCCGTAGCCCTCCTCCAGGAGCTCGTGCTTGACGCTCTGGGTGCGGATGATCTCGCGGGTCAGGGTGACCTCCAGCGGCGCGTTGGCGTCCTGGTGGAGGATGGTCAGCCGCAGCTGGGTGCCCGGCTCGCCGCGCATCAGGTTGACCGCCTCCTGCAGCGAGAGCCGGTCGGTGGGGGTGTCGTCGATGCGCAGGATCCGGTCCCGGGAGCGCAGGCCGGCCCGGGAGGCCGGGGTGTCGTCGATGGGCGTGATCACCGTCAGCTGGCCCTCCTCCATGCCCACCTCGATGCCCACGCCGCCGAACTCGCCCTGGGTGGACTCGCGCAGGCTGGCGAACTCCTCGCTGTCCAGGTAGGCGGAGTGGGGGTCGAGCTCGCTGAGCATGCCGCGCATGGCGTTGCGCAGCAGGTCCTCGTCCTCGACCTCCTCCACGTAGGCGCGCTTGATGCGCTCGAACACCTCGGCGAAGGCCTGGATCTCGGCCACCGGGAGGTCATCGTCCGCGGCGCTCTGGGCGGCGGCGGGCAGCGGGGCGATGGCCAGCAGGGCGATCGGCAGCAGCACCGCCACCAGGCGGCGCGTCACGGAAGGCAGGGCGGCGGGACGTAGGAGCATGCAGACTCTCGCGGTTGCGGGGCGGGCGGCCCAGCATAGCCCGCGCCCCGGCGTCGATGGAATAGTCGCGGCGCACGGCGGCGATTCAGGGTCGGCTGGCGATCCAGCCCCGGGGGTCGATGGGCTGGCCGTCGCGGCGCACCTCGAAGTAGAGCCCCGGCTGGCCCTGGCCGCCGCTGGCGCCCACGGCGCCCAGGGTATCGCCGCGGTCGACCGCGCTGCCCACCCCGGCGGAGAAGTGCTGCAGGTGGGCGTGCAGGGTCATCACCCGGTCGCCGTGATCGACGATCAGCAGGTTGCCGAAGCCGCGCATCCAGTCGGCGAAGACCACCCGGCCGGGGTGCACGGCGCGCACGGGGGTGCCCTCGGCGGCGCGGATCACCAGGCCGTTGAGGTGCACCCCCTCGCCGTGGCGGAAGGAAGAGGCGATGCTGCCCTGCACCGGCCAGGGCAGCGCGCCCCGGGTCTCCTCGATGGCGGTGGAGGGCGGCGGGCGCTCGAGCCGTGCCAGGCGCTCCTGCACCTCGCGCAGGGTGCGCTCGGCATGGGCGCGGTCCTGGGCGAGGGTCGCCAGCCGGGCCTGCTCGCTGGCGAAGCGCTCGTCCAGCTTCGCCACCAGCGCGGCGCGCTCGGCGCTCTGCTCGGCCAGCGCGGCGCTGCGCTCGTCGAGGCGTGCCGTCACGGCCGCCAGCCGCTCGCCGCGCTCGGCCAGGGCCTGGCGCGTCTCGGCGAGCTCGCGCTCCAGGCGCTCGAGGGCATCGAGGCGCTCGTGGCGGGCCCGGGCCAGGCGGTTGAGGTAGTGCTGCAGGCGGTCGAGCCGGGCCGGGTCGTCCTGGTTGAGCAGCAGCTTGAGCTGGGGGGTGAGGCCGAGCCGGTAGAAGGCCTCGAGCTGGACCTCGAGGGCGTCGCGCTGCCCGCGCCGCTCGTCGGCCAGGCGCTCGCGCCGCGCCTCGAGGTCGGCGATCTCGTCGTTCAGGGCGCGCCGCTCGGCCTGCAGGGCGTCGAGGCGGCGATGGGTCTCGGCGAGCGCCGTCTCCACCTCGCGCAGCGCCTCGCTCGCCTCGTCGCGGGCCTCCCGGGTGGTGGAGAGCCGGCCGGAGGCGGCCAGGATCTCCTCGCCCAGGGCGTCGAGGCGCGCCTGGGCCTCGCGCTCGGAGGGGGCGGCGGCAAGCGGGCCGGCCAGGGCGAGGCCCAGCACCAGGCTCGCCATCAGGCCGGCCGACGCGGCACGCCGCCCCGTCACGCCCTGGCGCTCCGGGCCCCGGCTCACTCGGCCTCGATGAGTACGCGTCCGGTCATCTCCTCGGGCACCGGCTGGTCCATCATGGTCAGCAGGGTCGGGGCGATGTCGCACAGCCGGCCGTCGTCGAGCAGGCGCACCGGGCGCGGCCCGACGTAGATCAGCGGCACGTCGAAGGTGGTGTGGGCGGTCTGGGGGGCGCCGGTCTCGGGGTGGATCATCTGCTCGGCGTTGCCGTGGTCGGCGGTCACCAGGCAGGCGCCGCCGGCGCGCTGGATCGCCTCCACCACCCGGCCGACGCAGGCGTCCACGGCCTCGATGGCCTTCACCGCGGCGTCGAACTGGCCGGTGTGGCCGACCATGTCGCCGTTGGCGTAGTTGCAGACGATCAGGTCGTACTGGCCGCCCTCGATCGCCTCCACCAGGCGGTCGGTGACCTCCACGGCGCTCATCTCGGGCTTCTCGTCGTAGGTCTTCACCTCCTGGGGGGAGGGCACCAGCACCCGGGTCTCGCCCCGGTACTCCTGCTCGCGCCCGCCGGAGAAGAAGAAGGTGACGTGGGCGTACTTCTCGGTCTCGGCGATGCGCAGCTGGGTGAGACCGCGCGTCTCCATCACCTCGCCCAGGGTGTTGACGAGCTCCGCCGGCGGGAAGGCGGCCGGGGCCGGGATGTCGGCGGCGTACTGGGTCAGCATCACCAGGCCCTCGGCGGCCAGCCGGGGCCGCGCCTGGCGCGCGAAGCCCGTGAAGCCGTCCTCGACGAAGGCGCGGGTCAGTTCCCGGGCGCGGTCGGCACGGAAGTTCATGAAGATGGCCGCATCGCCGTCGGCCAGGGCCACCGCGGCGCCGGCGGGGCGGATGCTGGTGGCGGCGACGAACTCGTCGGTCTCGCCGCGGGCGTAGGCCTGCTCGAGGCCCTGCTCGGCGGACTCCGCGGTGAACTCGCCCGCCCCCTCGGTGATCAGGCGATAGGCCTTCTCGACGCGGTCCCAGCGGTTGTCGCGGTCCATGGCGAAGTAGCGGCCGATGATCGAGGCCACGAAGCCCTGCTCGGCGCCCACCAGCTCGGCGAGACGGGCGTTGGCGCGCTCGATCGAGGCCATCGCGCTCTTCGGCGCCGTGTCGCGGCCGTCGAGGAAGGCGTGGAGGTAGATCCGCCGGGCGCCGCGGCGGGCGGCCAGCTCGGCCATGGCCAGGATGTGGTCCTCGTGGCTGTGCACGCCGCCCGGCGAGAGCAGGCCCAGCAGGTGCACGGCCCGGCCGGCGGCCACGGCGGCGTCGATCGGCGCGGTCAGGGCGTCGATGGCGTCGAGCTCGCCCTCCTCGACGGCCTTGGTGATGCGGGTGAAGTCCTGGTAGACGACGCGCCCGGCCCCCAGGTTCATGTGACCGACCTCGGAGTTGCCCATCTGGCCATCCGGCAGGCCCACGTAGCGGCCGTCGGTGTGGATCAGGCTGTGGGGCTGCTCCTGCCACAGGCGATCCATCACCGGGGTGCGGGCGGCGAGGACGGCGTTGTCGGTGGGCGACTCGTTGTGGCCGTAGCCGTCGAGGATGATCAGGGCTACCGGACGCGGGGTACGGGGGTCGGTCATGGGGGAGGGCCTCGTGGTCGGGGTCGCGCCCGGCCGGCCTCTGGGGCGGCCAGGGTCGCGACTTGCATCTGCTTGCGGCATCATATCGCACGGCACCGTCGGACGTCATTTTGGCCGGCGCCCGGGCCGCGGCGCGCCGCGGCTTTGTGTATACTGGGCGCCGCCGCGACTGGCCGGCCCCGTTCACCGTGTACCCGATAAAGAGTTAGCCGAACCCATGATCGATCAGCTGTTCGAATTCGTGCAGAATCATCCCCTGCTGGTGGGGGCCTTCCTGGTGGTGTTGATCGCCTGGCTCGCCTACGAGGTCCGCAGCAGCAGCGCCGGAGGCGTGACCTCCAGCGAGGCCACCCAGCTGGTCAACCGCGAGGACGCCGTGGTGGTCGACCTGCGCGAGGCCAACGACTTCAAGTCGGGCCACATCGCCGGGGCGCGCAACATCCCGCAGAGCAAGCTCGACGAGCGCCTGCGCGAGCTCGAGAAGTTCAAGGGCAAGCCGATCATCGTGGCCTGCAAGCACGGCCAGAGCGCCGGCGTCGCCCAGGCCAAGCTCGCCAAGGCGGGCTTCGAGCGCGTCCTGAAGCTCAAGGGCGGCATGGCCCAGTGGCAGGCGGACGGCCTGCCGGTCGTCAGGAAGTAGGCGACGCCGCTCCCGGACCCGTTTCCCCGATATTTTCACCGGACAAAGGACCTTTCCCATGGCGGAAGAGAACAACCAGAACGCCGGCGCCAACGGCCAGCAGGACAAGCCGCAGCTGCAGTTCGCCCTGCAGCGCATCTACGTCAAGGACCTCTCCTTCGAGGCGCCCAACTCGCCGGCGATCTTCCAGCAGCCGTTCAAGCCCAAGGTCGGCCTGGACCTGAACACCACCCACCAGCAGGTCGGGGAAGACCTCTATGAGGTGGTGATCAAGGTCACCGCCCAGGTCACCCACAGCGAGGAGGGCACCACCTCCTTCCTGGCCGAGATCGAGCAGGCCGGCCTGTTTCGCATCGGCGGCCTCGAGGGTCAGCAGCTCGACCACACCCTGGGTGCCTTCTGCCCCAACGTGCTGTTCCCCTATGCCCGCGAGTGCATCGACAGCCTGGTCAACCGCGGCGGCTTCCCGCCGCTGATGCTGGCGCCGGTCAACTTCGAGGCGATCTACGCCCAGAAGAAGAAGCGCGAGGCCGAGCAGGCCCAGGCCGCCGGCGAGCAGGCGACCCAGTAAGCCGATGCCGACCCTCATGAGCGAGAGCCGCCCGTGAAGGCGCCGCGCATCCACGTCGCCGCCGACTTCCACGTCGGCGGCGACGTCGTTCTGCCCGAGGGGCCGGCGCGCCACGTGGCGCGGGTGCTGCGCCTGGGCGAGGGGGCCGAGCTGCGCCTCTTCGACGGCGCTGGCCTGGAGGCCCGGGCGGTGCTCGTCGAGGCCTCCCGCAAGCGGGTGGTGGCGCGCCTCGAGGCCGTCGAGCAGGGGCGCGGCGAGTCGCCGCTGGCGGTGCATCTCGGCCAGGCGATCTCCAAGGGGGATCGCATGGACTACGCCATCCAGAAGGCGGTCGAGCTCGGCGTGGCGGCCATCACCCCGCTCTACACCGAGCACGGCGACGTGCGGCTCAAGGGCGAGCGGGCGGCCAAGAAGCTCGCCCACTGGCAGGCCGTGGCGGCCAGCGCCTGTGAGCAGTGCGGCCGCGCGACCCTGCCGCCCGTCCACCCCCCGGTGGGCCTGGCCGAGTGGCTCGCCGCCCGCGACGAGGCGCTGCGCCTGGTGCTGCACCCCGGCACCGCCGGCGCCCTGGAAGCGGCCGAGGCGCCCGCCAGTGCCGCCGTGCTGATCGGCCCGGAGGGCGGGCTCGCCGAGGCCGAGGTCGAGGCCGCCCGGGCCCAAGGCTTCGCCCCGCTCTCCCTCGGCCCGCGCGTGCTGCGCACCGAGACCGCGCCGGTGGTGGCGCTGTCGCTGCTGCAGGCCCGCTTCGGCGACCTCTGAGCCCCGCGCTCGGCTATCCTCCTTTCCAGCCCCACGCCCTTCAGCCCCACTCTCTACCGGACGCCCGCCATGCCCGATTCCCGAGACCGCCGCTCGCCGCGCCCCTCCGCCCCGCACGCCGCCGCGCCGCGGCGCCATCGCGCGCCCCGGGCCGCGGTCGGCGAGGTGGTCTACCTCGAGGTGGTCACCGTCAACGAGACCGGCGCCTTCCTCGACTGGGGGCACCCCCGCGACCTGCTGCTGCCCTTCGGCGAGCAGCGCTTTCGCCCGAGCGTCGGCCGGCGGGTGCTGGTGATGATCTACGAGGACCAGCAGGGCCGGCCGGTCGCCTCCCAGCGCCTCGACCGCTTCCTGGCCGACGAGGCCGAGGGCCTGGCGGCGGGCGACGAGGTGGCGCTGGTGATCGCCGACCAGACCGACCTGGGCTACAAGGTGGTGGTCGATCAGCGCTTCTGGGGCCTGCTCTACCGCGACGACGTGAACCGGCCGCTACGCCGCGGCCAGCGGCTCACCGGCTACGTGAAGCGGGTGCGCGACGACGGGCGCCTGGACCTCTCGCTGCTGCCGCCGGGGCCGGCGCGCCTCGACGTGGTCGGCGAGCGGGTGCTCAAGGCGCTGCGCGAGAGCGGCGGCTACCTGCCGCTGGGCGACAAGAGCGACGCGGGAGAGATCAAGGCGCGCCTGGGGGTGAGCAAGAACGCCTTCAAGCAGGCCATCGGGCGGCTCTACAAGCAGCGGCGCATCCTCCTGGAGCCCGGCGGCATCCGGTTGGCGCCGAGCGGGGACTGAACCCACCGCGCCTGGCATGCGGCTTCCCGGAAGCGGAGTGTCGAGGGGCGCTGTGACCCCGCCCCTGGGCGCTACCTATGCCCTGCTTCGCTCTCGCGTCCCGCTCCGCTCGCCTGTCCGGTGCAGGCCATCCATGACCGGCCCGTTCGGAGCCGGGCTCCTCACCCCTGCATAGGCCCCTCTCTTTGCTCTACCTCCGGCGCCTCTGGCCGTGTGCCGTCGCCGGATTAGCCCCAAGCCGCCAACACCCGACCGTCTGCTTGGTGGACGCGATACCGCTGCGGCATACTGAGCGCATTCACTCTCCGACCGGAAACACGACGCCATGAGCGAACGCGCGCTGAAGATCGGCGTGGTGATGGACCCCATCGCCGACCTCACCTACAAGAAGGACACCAGCCTGGCCATGCTGTGGGCGGCCCAGGATCGTGGCTGGTCGCTTTACTACCTCGAGCAGGAGGATCTGTTCCTGCGCGAGGGGCGCGCCTTCGGTCGGCTGCGCGATCTCCGGGTGCACCGCGATCCCGCGCACTGGTACGACCTGGGCGAGCCCGAGGTGGGGCCCCTGGCCGAGCTCGACGTCATCCTGATGCGCAAGGACCCGCCGGTCGACGGCCACTTCCTCAACGCCGTCTACCTGCTGGGCTTCGCCGAGCGCGAGGGCGTGCTGGTGGTCAATCCCACCCAGGCGCTCCTGGAGTGCAACGAGAAGCTCTTCGCCCAGCAGTTCCCCCAGTGCTGCACCCCGACCGTGGTCTCCTGCGACGAGGCCGTGCTGCGCGCCTTCCACGCCGAGCACGGCGACGTGATCTTCAAGCCGCTGGACGGCATGGGCGGCACCGGGATCTTCCACGTGCGCCCCGAGGGGCGCAATCTCGGCGCCATCATCGAGATGCTGAGCGAGCGCGGCCAGCGCCAGATCATGGCCCAGCGCTACATCCCCGAGATCAAGGACGGCGACACCCGCATCCTGCTGGTGGACGGCGAGCCGGTGCCCTACGGCCTCGCCCGGGTGCCCATGGCCGGCGAGACCCGCGGCAACCTCGCCGCCGGCGGCACCGGGGTCAGCCGCGAGCTCACCGCCCGCGACCGCTGGCTGATCGAGCAGGTGCAGCCGGTGATCCGCGAGAAGGGGCTGATGTTCGTCGGCCTCGACGTGATCGGCGACTACATCACCGAGATCAACGTCACGAGCCCCACCTGCGTGCGCGAGATCGACGACCAGCGCGGCACCGACATCGCCGGTCTGCTGATGGATGCCATCGCGCGGCGCCTCGACGCGCGGGGCTGATCCGGGAGGTCGGCGGCCATGTCCAGCACCCTCAGCGATCCGATCCAGTACGCCCCGGTGACCCGGCCGCACCGGCACTGGCTGGCCTGGTCGCTGGCGCTGCTGCTGCACCTGGTGGTGATCGGGGTGGTGGCGAGCCGCCAGTTCGCGCCGGCCCCGCCCGTGGAGCGCACCAGCATCGACGTGGTGCTGGTGAGCCGCCCGGCCCAGGCGCCGGTGGAGGCCGAGGCGATCGCCGAGGCCGACCAGCGCGCCGCGGGGTCCCCCCAGGCCCAGGCGCCGGCCGAGGCGCGCGCCGCGCCCATGGAGGCGCTGCCCGAGCGGCAGAGCGCCGAGCCCGAGGTGGACCCGGCCACGCCGGCCGCGCCCCAGCCGGCCGAGGCCCCCGCACCCGAGCGCGACCGCGAGGCCCCGGCCGCCGAGGCCGCCCGCGAGGCGCCGTCGACCCCCGAGCCGCGCGAGAGCGCCCCCCAGTCCGCCGAGGCCTCGGCGCCGCCCACCGCGGCGGCGCCCTCGGCCTCGGGGCGCGACCTGCTCGCCCAGGCCACCGCCAGCATCCGCGACCAGGGCCTCTCGCCCGAGTACGCCGGCGAGCGGCCGGGCGAGGGACGCCCCGCCGCCCAGCAGGCCGCAGAGGCGCGCTACATCGACGACTGGACCCGCCGGGTCGAGGACTACGGGAATCGCGTGCACCCGGCGCCGCGTGAACTCGCCGGCCAGCTGCGCATCCGGGTGGTGATCGGCCGCGACGGTCAGGTTCGCCAGGCAGAGGTGATACAATCCTCGGGACATGCCGAACTCGACCAGGCGGCCCTGGACACGGTGCACGGTGCCGCCCCCTACCGGCCCTTCGACCGGGGCATGGGCAACCTGGACAGCCTGTCCATCACTCGGGTCTGGCGGTTCGGCCAAGGCAATCATTACGGCGTGCACTAGGTCCGCCGGGGAGTCCCATGCAATCCGTGCAACACTTCGGCTTGAAACACCACTTCCTGCTGGCGATGCCGCACCTGGAAGACCCCAATTTCGCCGGCAGCCTGAGCTATCTCTGCGACCATGACGAGAACGGCACCATGGGCGTGATCGTCAATCGTCCCCTGGAGCTGACCCTCGACGCCCTCTTCGAGCAGCTGGAGCTGGGCGGCGACGAGAGTCCCCATCGCCAGGCGCCGGTCTACTACGGCGGCCCGACCCACAAGGATCGCGGCTTCATCCTGCACCGCGGCGACAGCGACGCCTGGGACTCCAGCATCCAGGTCGCCGAGGACATCGCCCTGACCACCTCCATGGACATCCTCCAGGCGCTGGCCGACGGCCGCGGGCCCGAGCAGTTCCTGGTCTGCCTGGGCTGCGCCGGCTGGGAGGCGGGCCAGCTCGAGAACGAGCTAAAGGAGAACGCCTGGCTGACCGTCGAGGGCCAGGCCGAGATCCTCTTCTCGGTGCCGCCGGAGCAGCGCCTGGGCGCCGCCGCGGGCATCCTCGGCATCGACCTGAACCTGATGACCCGCGAGGCGGGGCACTCCTGATGCCGGAGTGTGGTTGATGGAGGAGACGAGCTGATGGCCGACGCCGGCGCGCGCCTGATCCTGGCCTTCGACTTCGGCACCCGGCGCATCGGCGTGGCGGTGGGCAACGAGCTGCTCGGCAGCGCCCGGGAGCTCCCTCCGCTGCCAGCCCGGGACGGCATCCCCGACTGGGCCGAGGTGGCCCGGCTGGTGGACGAGTGGCGTCCCGACCTCTTCGTGGTGGGGCTGCCGCTCAACATAGACGACAGCGAGTCGGTCATGAGTACCCGGGCACGCAAGTTCGGCAAGCGCCTCTACGGTCGCTTCGGCGTGCCCTGCGAGATGGTCGACGAGCGCGGCTCGACCCGCGAGGCCAAGGCGATCGCCCGGGAGGGCGGCCACCGCGGCAACTACCGCCAGGAGAGCGTCGACGGCATCGCCGCGGTGCTGATCCTGGAGGGCTGGTTCGCCCGCGCCGAGGGGCTGCCGCCGCGCTGAGCGCCTGTGGCTGCCGAGACCACGACGCCCGGGCCATGGCCCGGGCGTCGCTCGTTTGCGGCGGGGTAAAGACGCGCCGCTAGAAGCGGGTGTCGTCCACGCCCACGGTCGGCGGCACGAACCAGGGCACGTCGCGCAGGTCGCGCTCGATGTGCTCCTCGACCTTCAGCAGGGTGGCGAAGATCGCCATGCGCACCGGGATGCCGTTGTCGGTCTGGCGGAAGATCGCCAGGCGCGGGTCGCCGTTGAGGTCGACGTCCAGATCGTTGGCCTCGGGGCGGCTGTCCCGGGGCAGCGGGTGCATGACGATGGTGGAGGCGTTGCAGCGGCTGTCGAGGAAGGCGCGGTCGACGGTGAAGTCCCGGGAGAGGTTGAAGCCCTCGATCATCTCGGCGGTGAAGCGCTCCTTCTGGATGCGCGTGGTGTAGACCACGTCGACGTCGGAGAAGTCGCCGGCCAGGCTCTCGCGCACCTCCACGGCGAGCCCCTGGCGGCTGACGCGCTCGATCAGGTGGTGGGGCATCTCGAGCCCGGGGGGTGCCACCAGGGTGATGCGCATCGGCGCATAGCGCGCCAGCAGCCGGATCAGCGAGTGCACGGTGCGCCCGTACTTCAGGTCGCCGGTCATCAGCACGTGGGCGTCCTTGAGCGCCTTGCCCTGGCGCGCGAACTCCTTGTCGATGGTGTAGAAGTCCAGCAGCGCCTGGCTCGGGTGCTCGCCTGGGCCGTCGCCGGCGTTGATCACCGGCACGTGGGTGGCAGCGGCGAACTCCGCCACCGAGCCCTGCTCCGGGTGGCGCATCACGATGGCGTCGCAGTAGCCGCTCATCACCCGGCTGGTGTCGTAGAGCGACTCGCCCTTGGCCATGGAGGAGAAGGTGAAGCCTGTGGTGTCGCAGACGCTGCCGCCGAGCCGCGAGAAGGCGGTGTGGAAGCTGACGCGGGTGCGGGTGCTGGCCTCGAAGAAGAGGTTGCCGAGTACCGCGCCCTCCAGGATCCGGGTGACCTTGCGCCGCTGGGCGACGGGCTCCAGGCGCGCGGCGACGCGCATCAGGTGATCGATCTCGTCGCGGGAGAGGGAGTCGATGGAGAGCAGGTGGGACATCACGGCGGCCTCGGCAGGGGGAACGGGCGCTAGTGTAACGCCGTGCGGGCACGGCTTCAGCCCTCTTCCGGGCCCCCGAACGCGCACGCCCGGCCGAGGCCGGGCGTGATGACGAGGGGCGGGGCGGTTACCAGGGCTCCGGCACCCGGCCGCCCAGGCGCGCGGTGATCTCGGCGGCGGTCTCGCGGACCAGCTGGCCGAGCTCGAGCAGCCGCTCCTCGGGAATCCGCGCCACCGGCCCGGAGACCGAGATGGCGGCCAGCGGAATGCCGTGCTCGTCGTGGATGCAGGCGGCCACGCAGTGCAGGCCGATGGCGTGCTCCTCGCGGTCACAGGCGAAGCCCTGACGGCGGATCTCGGCCATCCCTTCGCGCAGCGACTCGGGCGTGTGCAGGGTGTTCTCGGTGACCCGCGCCAGGCCCCGCTCGTCGAGGATGCGCTCGAGCTCGTCCTCGGGCAGCCAGGCCATCAGGGCCTTGCCCACGCCGGAGGCGTGCAGCGGCGCCCGGGAGCCGAGCCGGGTGATCATGCGCATCATCTGCGGCGATTCGCTCTGGGCGAGGAACACCGCCGTGCCGTCGTCACGCACGCCGAGGTTGGCCGTCTCGCCGGTCAGCGCCGTGAGGCGGCGCAGGAAGGGGCGGCTGGTGCCGAGGAAGTCGCGCGCCTCGAGGAAGCTGTTGCCGATGCGGAAGGTCTTGACGTCGATCTTCCAGACGCCGAGCTCGCTGTCCTGGGTGACGAACCCCTGGCTCTGCAGCGCCTGCAGCAGCCGGTGCGTGGTGGAGGGGGCGAAATCCGCCGCCTCGGCCAGCTCCGACAGGGCGAGGCCGCCGGGGCTCGCCGCCAGGCGCTCGAGCAGGTTGAGCCCGCGTACCAGCGACTGGCTGTGGCCGCTGGTGCTCTTGCCTGAACCGGCGGGACGTCCCGCCGTCCTGCGCTTGCCTTCGCTCACCCGATCTCTCCTGTCACTTGCATTAACGGCCTAGGATACCGAGTCGGCGGGGCGATGTCGCGCTTCGGAAATGGTTTCCAACAGGGAGCGAGGCCGTGCGCTCAGCGGTGCTGCCAGCGGGGCGGGCGCTTCTCGAGGAAGGCGTCGATCCCCTCGCCGACGTCCTCGGCCATCATGTTCCCCGCCATCACCTGACCGGCGAAGTCGTAGGCCTCGGCGAGCGGCATCTCCTGCTGGCGCGGGAACATGCCCTTGCCGGTGCGCACTGCCACCATGCTCTTGGCGCAGAGGCTCGCGGTCAGTTCCCCCAGCGCCTCGTCGAGGGCCTCGTCCTCGGCGACCCGGTTGACCAGCCCCCAGTCGAGGGCCCGGTCGGCGTCGATGAACTCGCCGGTGAAGAGCATCTCCAGGGCCCGCTTGCGGCCGATGTCGCGGGAGAGCGCCACCGCGGGGGTGGAGCAGAACAGGCCGACCCCGATGCCGGAGACGGCGAAGCGGGCGCTGCGCGCCGCCACCGCCAGGTCGCAGCTGGCCACCAGCTGGCAGCCGGCGGCGGTGGCCACGCCCTGCACCCGGGCGATGACCGGCACCGGCAGGGCGACGATCGCCTGCATCAGCGCGCCGCAGCGGGCGAAGAGGTCGCGGTAGTAGGCCTCCTCGGCGTGCTCGCGCATCTCGCGCAGGTCGTGGCCGGCACAGAAGGCGCGGCCCCGGGCGGCGATGACCACGCAGCGCACCTCGCCGTCGTCGGCCAGCGCGTCGAGGGCCGCGGTCAGGGCCTCGAGCATCTCCTCGGAGAGGGCATTGAAGCGCTGGGGCCGGTTCAGGGTGAGGGTGGTCACGCCGTCGGCATCGTGGCGCAGCACCGGGGCATCGTCCGCGTCTCGCATCGTCGCACTCCTCGGGAGAAAAGCCCCAGCCTAACGCCCGGCGGGCCGCCCGGGGGAGGCCTACGACCAAAGGCGGCCCCTGTCGACGACCGCCCCGGACGGGGCGGTCGCGGGCCAGCGCTTCAGACGTCGTCGCGGAAGGAACGCTCCTGCCTGGGCAGCACCAGGTTGAGGACGATGGCCGCCATCGCACCCGGGATCAGGCCGGACTCGATGATCGCCTGGACGTTCTCGGAGAGGCCGGCGTAGAGCCCCTCCTGGGCCGGCAGGCCGATGGCCGCGGACAGCGAGACGCCGATGATCACCATGTTGCGCTTGTTGAAGTCGATGTGGGACAGCATCTTGATGCCGGCGCTGGCGATCATGCCGAACATGATCAGTACCGCCCCGCCCAGCACGGCGTTGGGGATGCTCGAGATCAGCCCACCCAGCTTCGGCAGCAGGCCGGCCAGCACCAGGAAGCCGCCGCCGATGGCCACCACGAAGCGGCTGACCACCCCGGTCAGGGCCACCATGCCGACGTTCTGGCTGAAGCTGATCTGCGGGAAGGCGTTGAAGAGGGCGGCGAAGACGCTGGCCAGGCCATCGGCCATCACCCCGCCGGACAGTTCCTTGGGGGTCGGCTCGCGGTCCATGCCGCCGGCGGTGGTGCCGACGATGTCGCCGATCGACTCGGCGCAGGTCACGATCGCCAGCAGCACCACCGGAATGATCGCGGCGAGGTGGAACTCCAGGCCGATGGTGAGCGGCGTGGGCAGCGAGAGCCAGCCGGCGGAGGCGATCTGGCCGAAGTCCACCAGGCCGAAGGCCATGGCGGTCACGTAGCCCACGATCAGGCCCGCCAGCGGCGCGGTCTCGGACCAGATGCCACGGCCGAACTGGTGCAGGCCGAGGGTGACCACCAGCACCAGGGCGGCCAGCAGCACATTGTGCAGGGCGCCGAAGTCCTCGGCGCCGAAGCCGCCGCCGGCGTAGGCGAAGCCCACCGGCATCAACAGGGTGCCGAGCATGATCACGAAGGTGCCGGTGACCACCGGCGGGAACAGGAAGCGCACCCAGGGCAGGAAGAGCCCCACCAGGGCCATGGCGATGCCCCCGCACAGCGCCGCGCCCAGTGCGGCCGGCAGGCCCATGCCCACGGCGATGGGGATCAGCACCGGCACGAAGCCGAAGCTGGTGCCCATGACGATGGGCAGGCGCGCCCCGATCGGCCCGAGCCCCAGCGACTGCACCAGGGTGGCGACCCCGGCCACGAACATCGCGGCCTGGATCATGAAGGCCGTCTGATCCGCCGGCAGGTCGGCGGCACCGGCGATGATGATGGGCACGGTGACGTTGCCCACGAACATCGCCAGCACGTGCTGCAACCCCAGCGGGATGGCCCGGCCGAGGGGCGGCATGGCATCGACGTCGCGGGTACTGCGGACCCGGCGGGTCCCGGTCTCGGTGGCACTATCGGGTGTCGCCATGAGGCGTCTCCTGTTGTCGTTGTTGGATACCCGGTGGATGGCCTAGCCGGTGCGGCGTAGCGCGCGGGCGGCCGCGTCGTGGCGGCCCATCAGGGCGTCGAGATCGACGCCCAGCGGCCGGCCGTCGGTGACCCGCCACTGCCCGGCGACCATGACCCGGTCGGCCCGGTGGGCGCCGCACAGCAGCAGGGCGGCGACGGGGTTCTCTGCGCCGGAGAAGCGCGGCTCGTCGAGGCGAAACAGCGCCAGGTCGGCCTGCTGACCGGGGGCGAGGCCGCCGATGTCATGGCGACCGAGGCAGCCCGCGGAGCCGTGGGTGGCCCAGCGGATCACGTCGTCATGGGTCACGCGGCTCGGGGCATAGCGCAGCCGACCGAGCAGCAGCGCCTGGCGCATCTCCTCGGCGAGGTTGGAGTGGTCGTTGGAGGCGGAGCCGTCCACCGCGAGGCCCACCGGACAGCCGGCCGCCTCCAGCTCCAGGGTGCGGCACAGGCCCGAGCCCAGCACCATATTCGACGACGGGCAGTGGGCGATGCCGGTGCCTGCCTCGCCGAGGCGTGCCACCTCGTCATCGTTGAAGTGGATGCCGTGGGCCAGCCAGGCCCGATCGGAGAGCCAGCCGGTGGCCTCCAGGTAGTCCAGCGGGCGCATGCCGAACAGCCGCTCGCAGTAGGCGGTCTCGTCGGCGGTCTCGGCCAGGTGGGTGTGCAGGCGCACGTCCTTCTCCTTGGCCAGGCGGGCGCTCTCCTGCATCAGCTCGCGGCTCACCGAAAACGGCGAACAGGGCGCCAGGGCGATGGTGGTCATGGCACCGTCGCCGCGCTGGTGGTAGGCGTCGATCAGCCGCTCGCTCTCCTCGAGGATGGTGCGCTCGTCCTGTACCACCGACTGGGGCGGCAGGCCGCCGTCGTCGCGGCCCACGCTCATCGAGCCGCGGGTCAGGGCGGCGCGCACGCCGAGTCGCCGGGCGGTCTCCACCTGGACGTCGATGGCGTGCTCCAGCGCCCCGGAGAAGACGTAGTGATGGTCGGCCACCGTGGTGCAGCCCGACATCAGCAGCTCCACCATGGCCAGCTCGCTGGCGACTTCCAGCTGCTCCTCGGTGAGGTTCGCCCAGACGTCGTAGAGGGTGGTCAGCCAGGGGAAGAGTGCCTTGTTCAACGCCGGCGAGTAGGCGCGGGTCAGGGTCTGGTAGAAGTGGTGATGGGTGTTGACCAGGCCCGGCAGCAGCACGTGATCCGAGGCGTCGAAGGTCGCATCGATCGGCGTCTCGGGCGTGCCACCTGCCGGGACCGCCTCGACGATGCGGTCGTCGAGGATCACCACCCCGCCGGCGGCGGCGGGATCGCTGCAGGCGCGGGGGTGTCGGATCCAGAGGGTCGGTGAGTTCGGGGCCATGTTGTCCTCCTGGGGAACCGCCGGTGGCGATCCCTGTGTGGACAAAGGGTTACCCAAGTCTCGCCGTGAACAGGAGCCTTGGTTCAGGTGCCTTTGCGAAAATGTGTACGATGCCGTGCCGTATTCGGCTCAGTTGCTGTGTACAAGATGCGAAGGGCTCGTGCGAGTGTCAAGGCGGGCGCTCAACGCTCTTCGCCGGCGCCTGCGGCGCTTGAGGCGCGTGCCGTCGTCGCGGCCTTGCGGCGCGTCAGGCGGTCGCCGAACAGGTAGGCGCCCAGCGCCACCAGAATCAGCAGCGCACCGGCGAGCATCGAGGCCGAGGGCTGCTCCTGGTTGAGGGTCATGCCGAGCCCCAGCGCCAGCACCGGCGTGATCAGGGTGACCAGGGCCACGGTGGCGGCGTGCAGCCGCGAGAGGATCAGGTAGTAGCAGAGAAAGCCCACCAGCGAGCCGAACACGGCCAGGTAGAGCACCGCCCCGCGACCGCGTTCGCTGAGCGGGATCGACAGCGGCTCGCCGCTCGCCAGCCACAGCGCCAGGAAGCAGGGCAGGCTCATGGCCAGGGCGCCGACGGTCTGCTCCAGGGGCCCGAGGCCGGCCGCCACGCGCTGCACGGCGATGCCGCTGCCGCTGAACAGCGTCACCGCCGCCAGCATCATCGCCAGTGCCCCCAGCTGGCCGCCGCCGAGGGTCAGGCTGTCGGCGAACACCACGCCGAGCCCCGCCAGGCCGAGGCCACAGCCGAACCAGTGCCAGCCGCGCAGCCGCGTGGCCCCGGGCAGGGCCTGGAGGATCAGCCCCGAGACCAGCGGGGCCATGCCGAACATCACCGAGAGCATGCCCGAGGGCAGGTGCTGGGAGGCGTGGTAGCTCAGCGCCATGGCGCCGAACACGCCGGGCACCGCCGCGGCGTAGCTCAGCCAGGCCCGGCGATCCAGGCGCGGGCGGTGGCGGCGCACCAGCAGGATCAGCGCGCCGGCGATCAGCGCGATCAGCATGCGCAGCATCACGCTGCCGATCGGTGCGCCGGCCTCGGCGCTCCACTTGATGGCCAGCGGCGTGGTGGCCCACACCAGCACCACGATCAGATAGGCCGGTCCGGTCGGCATGGCAGCATCCTTGAGCGTCGGGGGCGAACGGCAGGAGAAATGTCGTCAGCTAATCATTATCACCAAAAACGCCGCCGCGTCGATGACGCGGCGGCGCTGGCGTGGCCCAAGCCTCGTGGCGGGGATCAGCCCTGGAAGCTGGACTCGGAGTAGAGCACCCGCACCCGCTTGGTGTGGCGCACCTGGCTCAGGGCATCCAGGGCCTGGTCGCCGTAGTCCTGGTCGACGTCGATGACCACGTAGCCGATGCGCTCGTTGGTCTGCAGGTACTGGCCGAGGATGTTGACGCCGTTCTCGGAGAGCACGCGGTTGATCTCGGAGAGCACGCCGGGCACGTTGTCGTGGATGTGCAGCAGGCGGTGCTTGCCCGGATGGGCCGGCAGGGCGACCTCGGGGAAGTTGACCGAGCTCACGGTGGTGCCGTTGTCGGAGTAGGTCACCAGCTTTTCGGAGACCTCGATGCCGATGTTCTCCTGGGCCTCCAGAGTGGAGCCGCCGATGTGCGGGGTGAGGATGACGTTGGCCAGGCCGCGCAGCGGGCTGACGAACTCCTCGTCGTTGCCCTTGGGCTCCACCGGGAAGACGTCGACGGCGGCGCCGGCGAGGCGACCGGCCTCGAGGGCCGCGGCCAGCGCCTCGATCACCACCACGCTGCCGCGGGAGGCGTTGATCAGGATGCTGCCCGGCTTCATCAGCGCGATCTCGGCCTCGCCAATCATCCAGCGGGTGGCGGGTAGGTCCGGCACGTGCAGGCTGACCACGTCGGCGCGGGCCAGCAGCTCCTCGAGGCTGCCCACTTGGCGGGCGTTGCCCATGGCCAGCTTGGTCACCACGTCGTAGTAGATGACGTCGAAGCCCAGCGACTCGGAGAGCACCGAGAGCTGCGAGCCGATGCTGCCGTAGCCGATGATGCCCAGGGTCTTGCCGCGCGCCTCGTGGGAGTTCTTAGCCGACTTCAGCCAGCCGCCCTGATGGGCGCGGTGGCTCTTCTCGGGGATGCCGCGCAGCAGCATGATGGCCTCGGCCAGCACCAGCTCGGCCACCGAGCGGGTGTTGGAGTAGGGGGCGTTGAAGACCGGGATGCCGCGCACCAGGGCGGCGTCGAGATCGACCTGGTTGGTGCCGATGCAGAAGCAGCCCACCGCCACCAGCTTCTCGGCGGCGTCGAAGACGCGCTCGTTGAGCTGGGTCCGCGAACGGATGCCGATGAAGTGGACGTCGCGGATCTTCTCGATCAGCGTCGCTTCGTCCAGCGAGGTCGGCAGGTGTTCGATGTTGGTGTAACCGGCATTGAGAAGATTGTCCACCGCACTCTGGTGGACGCCCTCGAGCAGCAGGATCTTGATCTTGCTCTTGTCCAGGGACGTTTTGGCCATGGTCGATTCAACCCCTTCGTCGGCGCGCGCCGCATGCATGTGTCATGAAGATGCTGATGAGCCTGGGGCCGGCCGGTTGCGCTTCGCCCGGGGCAAGGCAGGCTCGAAACAGGGCCGATATGTTACCACAGCCGGCATGAGTCGGGATGAAAATGCTGTGGGCCGAGGATGAGCCACATGCATGTTGACCGCCCGCGAGCCGGGGCAGACGACCCCCCCGGGAGAGCGTGTATACTGTCGGCCCACCTATCATCCACCGGCGAGTAGAGGCGATGGCGGAACACCATAGTCAAGGCAGGGACGGGGCCGGCGACGAGACGGCGCCGGCCGACTTCGCTGCCACCGTCGAGCGGCTCGAGCAGCTCGTCGAGCGGCTGGAGTCCGGCGAGCTGTCGCTGGAGGGGTCGCTGGCCGCCTTCGAGCAGGGCGTACGCCTGACCCGGGACGCCCAGCGCCGGCTCGACGAGGCCGAGCTGCGGGTGCGCACCCTCACCGAGGGCGAGGCGGGCGGCGTCGACCTCGCGCCCTTCGCCGCCCCGCCCGCGGAGGACGATGGTGAGCACTGAGCAACTGGCGGCCCGACTGGCCGCGGACCGTGCCCGGGTCGATGCCCGTCTCGAGTCGCTCTTCACCGAGCGGGCGGCCCCCTCGCCACGCCTGGAGGCGGCGATGCGCCACGCCCTGCTGGTGGGCGGAAAGCGCCTTCGCCCGGTGCTGGTCTACACCGCCGGCCGCGCCCTGGGCGCCACGGAGCGTGACCTGGACGCCCCGGCCATGGCGCTGGAGCTGATCCACGCCTACTCGCTGGTGCACGATGACCTGCCGGCGATGGACGACGACGACCTGCGTCGCGGCCAGCCCACGGTGCATCGCGCCTATGACGAGGCCACGGCGATCCTGGCCGGCGACGCCCTCCAGGCGCTGGCCTTCGAGGTGCTGGCGGAAAGCGAGCACCCGCGGGTCGGCGCCCTGGTCGCCGGCCTCGCCCGGGCCGCCGGGCGCGACGGCATGGTGGCCGGCCAGGCGCTGGACCTGGCCGCCGTGGGCGGGCATCCGGAAGTGGCCGCGCTGGCGGCCATGCACGGCCACAAGACCGGGGCGCTGATCCGCGTGGCGGTGCGCCTCGGCGGGCTGGTCGCGGTCGACGAGCACGACGCGCGGTTGGCCGCCCTGGATGCCTACGCCGACGCCATCGGCCTGGCCTTCCAGATCCATGATGACGTGCTGGACGTGACCGGCGACACCGCCACCCTCGGCAAGACCTCCGGCGCCGATGCCGCCCGGGCCAAGCCGACCTATCCGAGCCTGCTGGGGCTCGAGGGGGCCCGCCGCCGCGCCCTCGACCTGGTCGAGACGGGCGTGGCGGCCCTGGCGCCGCTGGGCGAGGGCGCCGCGCCCCTGGCCGACCTGGCCCGCTACATGATCGAGCGTGACCACTGACACCACAGGGCCCACATGAAGCTGTTCGATGACATTCCCGTCGAGCGTCCGGCGACGCCGCTGCTCGACACCCTGGAGGCGCCGGCCGCCCTGCGCGCCATGAACGCCGGCCAGCTGGCCCAGGTGGCCGACGAGCTGCGCGCCTACCTGCTCTACAGCGTGGGCGTCTCCGGCGGCCACTTCGGCGCGGGCCTCGGCGTGGTGGAGCTCACCGTGGCCCTGCACCAGGCCCTGGAGACGCCCCACGACCGCCTGGTGTGGGACGTGGGCCACCAGGCCTATCCCCACAAGATCCTCACCGGCCGCCGCGAGGCGATGACCGGCATTCGCCAGTACGGCGGCCTGGCCGCCTTCCCGCGGCGCGCCGAGTCGGAGTTCGACACCTTCGGCGTCGGCCACTCCAGCACCTCGATCTCGGCGGCGCTCGGCATGGCGCTGGCCGCCCGCACCCGCGGCGAGTCGCGCCGGGTCTGCGCGGTGATCGGCGACGGTGCGCTGACTGCCGGCATGGCCTTCGAGGCCCTGGCCCACGCCGGCCACGTCGACGCCAACCTGCTGGTGGTACTCAACGACAACGAGATGTCGATCTCCGAGAACGTCGGCGGCATGGCCAGCTACCTGGCGCGGATCCTCACCAGCAAGCCCTATACCAGCATGCGCGAGGGCGGCAAGCGGGTGCTCTCCCACCTGCCCGGCGCCCTGGAGCTGGCGCGGCGCACCGAAGAGCACATGAAGGGCATGATCAGCCCCGCCACGCTCTTCGAGGAGCTGGGCTTCAACTACATCGGGCCCATCGACGGCCACGACCTGCCGCTGCTGGTGGAGACCCTGCGCAACATGCGCGACCTGGAGGGGCCGCAGTTCCTCCACGTGAAGACCCGCAAGGGCAAGGGCTTCCTGCCCGCCGAGGCCGACCCCATCGGCTACCACGCCATCACCAAGCTGGAGAAGAGCGATCCGGAGACCCAGGGCGCGACCCCGCCACCGCTCAAGCCGGCCCCCGGCCCGGAGAAACGCGACGCGCCCGGGCGCGCGAAGCCGCGCAAGTACTGCAGCGTGTTCGGCGACTGGCTCTGCGACATGGCGGCGGCGGACGAGCGGCTGATCGGCATCACCCCGGCGATGCGCGAGGGCTCCGACCTGGTGCGCTTCTCCAAGGAGTACCCCGAGCGCTACTTCGACGTGGCGATCGCCGAGCAGCACGCCGTGACGCTGGCCGCGGGCATGGCCTGCGAGGCGATGAAGCCGGTGGTGGCGATCTACTCCACCTTCCTGCAGCGCGGCTACGACCAGCTGATCCACGACGTGGCGGTGCAGGAGCTCGACGTCACCTTCGCCATCGACCGCGCCGGCCTGGTGGGGGAGGATGGGCCCACCCACCACGGCAGCCTGGACCTCTCCTTCCTGCGCTGCATCCCCGGGCTCGTGGTGCTGGCGCCGGCCGACGAGGCCGAGTGCCGGGCCATGCTCAGCGCCGCCTACCGGCATCCCGGCCCGGCGGCGGTGCGCTATCCCCGCGGCACCGGCCCGGGGGTCGCGATCCCCGACCACCTCGAGCCCCTGAAGATCGGCCGGGCCGAGTGGCGGCGTCGCGGCGCGGCGCGGGTGGCGCTGCTCGCCTTCGGCAGCCTCAACGGCCCGGCGGCCGAGGTCGCCGAGCGGCTCGACGCCACGCACCTCAACATGCGCTCGATCAAGCCGCTGGATCGCGACGCCGTGCTGGCGGCCGCCGACGGCTGCGACCTGCTGGTGACCCTGGAGGAGAACGTGGTCGCCGGGGGCGCCGGCAGCGCCGTCAACGAGCTGCTGATGGCCGAGGGCGTCCGGGTCGAGGTGCTCAACCTGGGCCTGCCCGACGCCTTCGTCGAGCACGGCAAGCCCGCCGAACTGCTCGCCGAGTGCGGCCTCGACGCCGATGGCATCGAGGCATCGATCCGCGCCCGGCGCGGCTGATTCCTTCCCCTTACCTGCGAGGCGACGATGCTCTTTCTGACTCTGCTCGGTGCGCTACTGGGCTTCTGGATCGGCGGCCCCCTGGGGCTGCTGGTCGGCGCCGGCCTCGGCTACTGGCTGGTGCGGCGGCTGCGCAAGAGCGTGCTGGGCCGGCTGGCCGGCGCCCAGGCGCAGTTCCTCGATTCGACCTTCGCGGTGATGGGCTGCATGTGCAAGGCCGACGGCCGCGTCACCGAGGACGAGCTGGAGGCCTCCCGGCGGCTGTGGGATCGCCTGCGGCTCAACGAGGCGCAGCGCGCCCAGGCGCGGGCCGCCTTCACCCGCGGCAAGGCGCCCGACTTCGACCTGGAGGCGGAGCTCGCCAAGGTGCGCCAGGTGGTCGGCCGCCAGCACGCCCTGCTGCAGGTGTTCCTGCAGGTGCAGCTCGCGGCGATCACCGCCGACGGCGAGCTGCACCCCGCCGAGCACGAGATGCTGCTGCGCGTGGCCCGGGGGCTGGGCTGCTCCGAGGCCGAGATCGCCCAGATCGAGGCGATGCTGCGCGGCGGCCCCGAGGCGGCGCGCGACCAGGGCCCCTCGCTGGAGGACGCCTATCGGGTGCTGGGGGTCGAGGCCGAGGCCAGCGATGCCGAGGTCAAGAAGGCCTACCGCCGGCTGATGAGCGAGAACCACCCCGACAAGCTGGCGGCCAAGGGGCTGCCCGAGAGCATGCGCGAGATGGCCAAGGAGCGCACCAGCGAGATCGGCAGCGCCTACGAGCGCATCCGCAAGGCGCGCGCGGCGGCCTGATCCTACGCCGCGGCGACCGCCCATCGCGGGCCGGTTGATCCCGGCGCCGCCCACGAAAAAGCCCCCGAGATCGGGGGCTTTTTGCGTGCCGGGCGGGGCGTGCCGGCCAGTGCCTCAGCTGGTGGCCTCGCGGGCCAGGCGGTAGGCGTCGCCGCTGTCGGCGAAGTCGGTCATGGCGGCCTGCTGGGAGCGCAGCCGCAGGCGGGCCTGGGCCATGGCGTCGCTGCCGCCGTCGAGGCGCTCGAGGTCGACCGGCGCGTCCGCGGAGGCGGAGCGCTCGACGCTCGAGATCGGCTCCTGGTTCAGCTGCAGGGCCTTGTCGGTGGCGGGGTCGGCCTGGGCGGCCAGCGGCAGGGCGGCAAGCATCAGGGTGGCGGTGATCAGGGTGGTCTTCATGGCAAGTGCCTCGTCGTGTTGATGTATGGCGAGCATATTAATAGCCAGCTAAACATTAGGGTAGTTATTGGTTTCGATGAGGGAGATTGAGCGCGGCTATCGGCGACGTGCATCGGCGGCGTGCATCGGGAGCCTGCAGCGTTGACGCACTCCGCCGGACGGCCCCTGCTCGCCACATCCCCGGGGTTGCGCTAGCGTGGGGGGACCGAGACATCGCAAGGAGCTGCCCGATGATCACCCTCTACGGTTTCCCCAAGTCCCGCTCGCTGCGGGTCGCCTGGGCCCTGGAAGAGCTGGGCCTCGAGTACGCCTATCGCCACGTCGACCTGGGCCGCGGCGAGGGCCAGTCGGAGGCCTTCCTGGCCCGCCATCCCGACGGCAAGGTGCCGGTGCTGGAGGATGGCGAGCTGACGCTCTTCGAGTCGGCGGCGATCTGTCGCTACCTGGCGGAGCGCTACGGAGAGTCGGGCGACCTGCTGCCGGCGGACGTCGAGGGGCGGGCCCGGGTCGACCAGTGGCTCTTCTTCATCATCGGCGAGCTGGAGCAGCCGCTCTGGACCCAGGCCAAGCACAAGTTCGCGCTGCCGGGCGAGCAGCGGGTCCCGGCGGTGCTGCCGACCGCCGCCTGGGAGTTCCAGCGGGCCCTGGCGGCCCTGGGGCGGCGTTTCGACGGCGAGGGCTGGCTGGTGGGGGATCACTTCACCCTGGCGGACCTGCTGCTGGCCCACACCCTGACTTGGGCCGTGCAGTTCAAGATGCGCCTGCCGCCGGCGCTTTCGGCCTATCGCGAGCGCGTCACGGCGCGGCCGGCGCTGGCGCGGGCCGCGGCCCGGGAGCGCGACGCCGCCGCGTCGGGCTGACGGCTCAGGTCGCGACGGGCAGCACGGCGGTGACCACCGCGAAGTAGTGGCAGGTGCTGCCGCCCATCACGAAGAGGTGCCAGATCGCGTGGTTGAAGGGGATGGCGCTGACGGCGTAGAAGACCACGCCCAGGGTGTAGGTGAGCCCGCCCGCGACCAGCAGGGTGAGGCCGGTGGCGGAGAGGCTGGCGGCCAGGGCGTCGCCGGCCAGCACGATCAGCCAGCCCATCACCAGGTAGATGGCCACCCGCAGCGCCTCGAAGCGGTGGGGCCAGGCGAGCTTGCAGGCGATCCCCGCCAGGGCCAGCGACCAGACCGTGGCGAGCAGCGTCCAGCCCGTGGGGCCGCGCAGGTTGACCAGCAGGAAGGGCGTGTAGGTGCCGGCGATCAGCAGGTAGATCGCGCAGTGGTCCAGGTGCTGGAAGAGGCGCTTCAGGCGCGGGTGGCGCACGCCGTGGTAGAGGGTGGAGGCGGTGTAGAGCAGCACCAGAGTGGTGCCGTAGAGGCTGATGCCGACGATCTTCCAGGGGTCGACCCGGGCGCCGAGGCTCGCCAGCACCAGCAGCACCACGAGTCCGGCGAGACTCAGGGCGGCACCGATGCCGTGGCTGATGCTGTGCAGCCGCTCTTCGAGGTCGCTGTAGGGCTCGGCATCATGCGCGGGGGGATGCGTCATCGGGGCGCCTCCTGTCAGGCCACCACCCCGATGCCGCTCGGCGCGTCGCGAAGGCTCAGGGCTTGCGTTCGATGTCCACGTCGTCGGCCTGGGTGAAGTCGCCCAGCGCCATCATGTGGCCCAGCTTGCCCGCCTTGGTGGTCAGGTAGTGTTCGTTATGCGGGTTTAGACCGGTGGTCAGCGGCACGCGTTCCCCGACCGTCACGCCGGCCTGGGTCAGGGCGTCGACCTTGCGCGGGTTGTTGGTCATCAGCCGCAGGGCCGTGATCTGCAGGTGGTCGAGCATCGGCACGCAGAGGTCGTAGCGGCGCAGGTCGGCGGCGAAGCCCAGCTGCTCGTTGGCCTCCACGGTGTCGGCCCCCTGGTCCTGGAGGTGGTAGGCGCGGATCTTGTTGAGCAGGCCGATGCCGCGCCCCTCCTGGCGCAGGTAGAGCAGCACCCCGCGGCCCTCCTCGGCGATGCGCTTGAGCGCCTCCTGGAGCTGGAAGCCGCAGTCGCAGCGCATCGAGAAGAGCGCATCGCCGGTCAGGCACTCCGAGTGGACCCGGCCCAGCACCGGTTCGCCGTCGGCCACGTCGCCCAGCGTCAGGGCGATATGATCCTTGCCGGTGGCCTCGTCCTCGAAGCCGTGCATGGTGAAGGTGGCCCAGGGGGTGGGCAGCCGGGAGGCGGCGATGAATCGAATCGTCACGATGTACCTCGGAGGAAGACCACGGCGTTGCCGACGAGTGAACGATCATTCTATCAGGAAGGCCGGGCGGGCTCACCGTGTGCATCACGGGGCTGATCCCCGGCGCCTTCGATGGGGTACAATGGCGCCCACATTTTCCGTGGACGAGCGCCCGCATGGAACTCAAGAACGACCGCTTTCTGCGCGCCCTGGCGCGTCAACCCGTCGACCGCACCCCGGTCTGGATGATGCGTCAGGCCGGCCGCTACCTGCCGGAGTATCGTGAGGTGCGGGCTCAGGCCGGCAGCTTCATGGACCTCTGCCGCAACCAGGAACTGGCCTGCGAGGTCACCCTGCAGCCCCTGGAGCGCTATCCGCTGGACGCGGCCATCCTCTTCTCGGACATCCTCACCATCCCCGATGCCATGGGGCTGGGGCTCTACTTCGAGACCGGTGAGGGGCCGAAATTCCGCAAGCCGGTACGCACCGCGGCAGAGGTGGATGCGCTGGCGGTGCCGGACGCCGAGCGCGATCTGGACTACGTGATGCGGGCCGTCTCGACCATCCGCCGCGAGCTCAACGGCCGGGTGCCGCTGATCGGCTTCTCCGGCAGCCCCTGGACGCTGGCCACCTACATGGTGGAGGGCGCCTCCAGCAAGGACTTCCGCCACGTCAAGACGATGCTCTACGACGCGCCGGACGCCATGCACCGGCTGCTCGACAAGCTGGCCCACGCGGTCACCGACTACCTCAACGCCCAGATCCGCGCCGGGGCCCAGGCGGTGCAGATCTTCGACACCTGGGGCGGGGCGCTGTCGACGCCGGCCTACCTGGAGTTCTCGCTGCGCTACATGGAGCAGATCGTGGCCGGCCTGATCCGCGAGCACGAGGGGCGCCGGGTACCGGTGATCCTGTTCACCAAGAACGGCGGCCAGTGGCTCGAGGACATCGCGGCGGCGGGCTCCGACGCCGTGGGCCTGGACTGGAGCACCGAGCTCTCCTCCGCCCGGGCGCGGGTCGGCCATCGCGTCGCCCTGCAGGGCAACCTCGACCCCAACGTGCTGTTCGCCCGTCCCCCGGCGATCCGCGCCGAGGTGGCGCGCATCCTCGACAGCTACGGCCAGGGCCCCGGGCATATCTTCAACCTGGGCCACGGCATCAGCCAGTTCACCAATCCGGACCACGTCACGGCCTTCATGGACGCGCTGCACGACCTGAGCCCGGCCTACCACCGCCAGATCGCCCAGGAGTGAGGCCGCGGTGATCCCACCACGCGAGGCGCCATGGCGCCGCCTGTGGGCGGCGCTGGCCGTGCTGGCAGCGCTGGTGATCGCCTGGGGCAGCCTGACCCCGGGCAGCGAGCTGCCCGGCACGCTGCCCTGGGACAAGGCCAGCCACTTCCTCGGCTACGGCGGCCTCGCGGGCCTGATCGGGCTCGCCGGGGTGCGCCTGCCGCTGGCGTTGTTGATCAGCGTGCTGTACGGCGCGGCCATCGAGTTCGCCCAGATTCCCGTGCCGGGCCGCCTCGGCGGCGACGGGCACGACATCCTCGCCAACACCCTGGGGGCGGCCTGCGCGGTGGCCGCGCTCAAGGCCCTGCGCTACCTGCAAGGGCGCCGCCCGGTCCGGGGATGAGCCCGCGGCGTCCTCCCCGGTCCCGCCCCTAGAGCCGCGGCTCGTTGGCCGCCGCCGGCTCCGGCTCGCTCGGCCTGGCAAGGTCCAGGGTGGGCTCGTCGGCGGCGCGTCGCACCACCCGCGGGCGCCCCACCGCGTCCTCCTCGTCGGCGGCCCGCCGCGCCTCGCTGGTCCACTCGGCCTCGTCATATACCGCCGGGCGGCGCGCGTAGGAGCGGGTGACCACGGCGGCCGGGGCGAAGCCGGGACGCGACGCCTGCAGGTGGTGGGGCAGCAGGGCGAGCTCGGCCACCAGGCGCAGGGCCATGGCGGCCAGCAGCCAGAGCCCGCCGCCCAGCGCCAGGGGCAGCCAGTCGCGGGACGTCGCGTCGCTCGCCGTGAGCCACGGCGTCTGGGGGGCCAGCCACAGGGCGGCCGCGGCCAGCAGGCCGAACTGCAGCAGCAGGTGGCAGGTCAGCACGGTGGCGCGAGCCAGCGGCCGGCGGGGAAACAGGAACTGTCGCATGGGGGATCCTCCCGGAGAATGCACATCGCGGCGATGAGGCGCGCCGACCTCCGTGTCGGGCGAGCCGCGATGCTACCCCAGTTCCCGTCCTCCTGCAGTCCCGGCGTGTCATCGCCGATGCCTGTTGACCAACCCCGGGGCGCTTGCCAAGGTGAATCAGAGGCGAGGGCGGGTGTCCGTCGGACGGGTCCTCGTCCACTCACCGGCATCGAGGAGCGACTATGACGACCTATATCGTGGTGGCGGATGCGGCGCGGGCTCGCCTGTTTACCCGCGATGGAATCACGATCAGCGAGCTGGACAGCCTGGTGCACGCCGAGGGGCGCCTGCACGAGGGCGACCTGGTCACCGATCGGGGCGGCGATGTCCACGAGTCGACCTCGACCACGGCCCGCAGCGCCGGCGGCGAGAGCGTGGCGACCCAGCATCACGAGGAGATGTTCGCCCGCGAGGTGGCCGAGCGGCTCTACCGCGCCCGCGTCGACAACAGCATGGAGAAGCTGATCCTGGTGGCCCCGCCGCGCTTCCTCGGCCAGCTGCGCGACAAGCTCGACGGCCCCACGACCAAGCTGGTGATCCACTCCCTGGCCAAGGACCTCACCAAGGCCACCCCCGCCGATATCCAGGAGGCGGTCCGCGACCTGCGCTAGGCGTCCCGCGCGGCGAACGGCCCGGCCCCGGTGGCCGGGCCGTTTGCGTCTGGGCGCCCGGCGCCAGCCCCGTCGCCTCAGGGGACCTGGGGCAGGTCGATCTGGTCGCTGCGGCGAATGCCCTCGGTCATCTGCCGGCACAGCTTGAGGAACTCGCGCATGCCGGTGGCCAGGTACTTGTGGCGGTGCCAGATGAAGGTGAACTGGCGGCTCAGGTCGAGTTCCGGGGTGGCGATGGGCACCAGGCTGCCGCGGCGGAAGGCGTCGCGCAGCGCGAGCTTGGAGACGCAGCCGATGCCGAGCCCCGACTCCACCGCCCGCTTGATGCCCTCGGTGTGCTCCAGCTCGAGCAGGATGTTGAAGCGCCCGCGGCGGTGCCGGGCGGCCTGCTCCAGGGTCAGGCGGGTGCCGGAGCCCTGCTCGCGCATGATCCAGGCCTCGCGCAGCAGCCGGTCGAGCTCCACCGGGCCGCCGTGGGCCAGCGGGTGGCGCGGCGAGCAGAACACCGCCAGCTCGTCCTCCACCCAGGGCTGGGTGATCACGTCCTCTTCCTCGCACTGCCCCTCGATCAGCCCCAGGTCGAGCTCGTGCTGGCGCACGCTCTCGATGATGGTGCGGGTGTTTCGCACCGAGAGGCGCACCCGGCTGCCCGGGTGGCGCTGCATGAAGTCGCTGATCAACAGGGTCGCCAGGTAGTTGCCGATGGTCAGGGTGGCGCCCACGTCGAGGATGCCGATGCCCTGCTGGCCGCGCAGCAGCTCCTCCACCTCCTCGGCGCGGTCGAGCAGGGCCACCGCCTTGGGCAGCAGCTGGAAGCCCAGCGCATTGAGCTTGAGGCGCTTGCCGAGGCGGTCAAGCAGCCGGCAGTCGAACTGGCGCTCCAGCTCGGCCAGGGCGGTGCTGGTCGCTGACTGCGAGAGCGCCAGGGCGCGGGCCGCCCGGGAGACGCTCTCGTGCTGGGCGACGGCGACGAAGACCTCGAGCTGACGCAGGGTGTAGCGCATGACGCTCCTTGGCGGGGTGGCGGCCTGGTGCAGGTATCCAGAGTATAGATAAGCGTTATCCATACAATCCATTTAACAGATAAACTCCCGGCTCTTAGAATTGCTGCATCGATCTATCGGGTCAATCTATTCGTTTTGGGAATATCAAAGGAGCCGGCATGAGCAAGTTTGCGCTTGAGGACGTTCTCAGCGTTCATCACTGGAACGACACCCTGTTCAGTTTCCGCACCACCCGCGAGCGCAGCCTGCGCTTCAAGAACGGCCAGTTCGTGATGATCGGCCTCGAGGTGAACGGCAAGCCGCTGATGCGGGCCTACTCCATCGCCAGCCCCAACTACGAGGACCACCTGGAGTTCTTCAGCATCAAGGTGCAGGACGGCCCCCTGACCTCGCGGCTGCAGCACCTCAAGGTGGGCGACCAGATCATGGTCAGCCGCAAGCCCACCGGCACCCTGGTCACCGACGACCTGCTGCCGGGGCGCAATCTCTACCTGCTCTCCACCGGCACTGGCCTCGCGCCCTTCATGAGCCTGATCCAGGACCCGGAGGTCTACGAGCGCTTCGAGAAGGTGGTGCTGGTGCACGGCGTGCGCAACGTCAACGAGCTGGCCTACGCCGACTTCATCCAGAAGGACCTGCCGGCCCACGAGTACCTGGGCGAGGAGATCAGCGAGAAGCTGGTCTACTACCCCACGGTGACCCGTGAGGAGTTCCACACCATGGGGCGGCTGACCGACCACATCCGCAGCGGCAAGCTCACCGACGACACGGGCCTGCCGGCCATCGACCCGAAGCAGGATCGCGCCATGATCTGCGGCAGCCCGGCGATGCTCGACGACACCAGCGCCCTGCTCGACGAGCTCGGCTTCACCATCTCGCCGCGCATGGGCGAGCCCGGCGACTACGTGATCGAGCGCGCCTTCGTCGAGAAGTGAGCCGCGCCGCCCCCTGACGGGCGGCGGATCGCGAAGCGGCAAAAAGAAGACCCCGCGGGATGCGCTCCCGCGGGGTCTTGCGTGGTGTGCCGACGCCTGGGCGCGGCGCCTGGCTCAGACCGCGTCCTTGCCGGTCTCGCCGGTGCGGATGCGCAGCACCTGCTCCAGGGCGGTGACGAAGATCTTGCCGTCGCCGATCTTGCCGGTGTTGGCCACCTGGGTGATGGCATCGATCACCTTCTCGGCCATGTCGTCGTCCACGGCCACCTCGAGCTTCACCTTGGGCAGGAAGTCGACGACGTATTCGGCGCCGCGGTAGAGCTCGGTGTGGCCCTTCTGGCGGCCGAAGCCCTTGACCTCGGTCACGGTGATGCCCTGGACGCCGATCTCGGAGAGCGACTCCCGTACGTCGTCGAGCTTGAACGGCTTGATGATGGCGGTCACCAGTTTCATGGTCTTGATCCTCGTCGTGTCCGTGGGTCGGTGGCGAGCGCCGCCACCCGTGCCGTGTGCATTGTGCCAGAGCATACACCCGGCGCGAGAGGAATGAAAAAGCCCCCCGAAGGGGGCCAGGACGTGCGCATGGGCTCACACGGGAGGCGTCTCACGACTTGGAGGCGCCGAACTCGGGGTAGGCCTCCAGGCCGCACTCGGTCAGGTCGACCCCTTCGTACTCTTCTTCCTCGGTGACCCGGATGCCCATCACGGCCTTGAGGATCAGCCAGACGATCAGGCTGGCCACGAACACCCAGGCGAAGATGCCGAGGATGCCGATCAGCTGGGCGCCGAAGCCGGCCTCGGCGTTGGTCAGCGGCACCGCCAGCACGCCCCAGATGCCCACCACGCCGTGCACGGAGATGGCGCCCACCGGGTCGTCCAGCTTCAGCTTGTCCAGGGTCACGATGGCGACCACCACCAGCAGGCCACCCACGGCGCCGATGATGGCGGCGCCCAGGGCGCTGGGCGAGAGCGGGTCGGCGGTGATGGCCACCAGGCCCGCCAGGGCGCCGTTCAGCGACATGGTCAGGTCGGCCTTGCGGAACCACAGCTTGGCCAGGATCAGCGCGGCGATCACGCCGCCGGCGGCGGCCGCGTTGGTGTTCACGAACACCTGGGCCACGTTGTTGGCGGAGGCGACGTCGGACATCTTCAGCTCGGAGCCGCCGTTGAAGCCGAACCAGCCCATCCACAGGATGAAGGTGCCCAGGGTGGCCAGCGGCAGGTTGGCGCCGGGGATGGCGTAGATGCTGCCGTCCTTGCCGTACTTGCCCTTGCGCGGGCCGAGCACGATGACTCCGGCGAGCGCCGCCGCTGCACCGGCGAGGTGCACGATGCCCGAGCCGGCATAGTCGGAGTAGCCGACCTCGGCCAGCCAGCCGCCGCCCCAGGTCCAGTAGCCGGAGACCGGGTAGATGAAGCCGGTCATGACCACGGCGAAGGCCAGGAAGGCCCACAGCTTCATGCGCTCGGCCACGGCGCCGGAGACGATGGACATGGCGGTGGCCACGAACACCACCTGGAAGAAGAAGTCCGAGCGCATGGAGTAGTAGGGGGCGTCATCGCCGCCGGCGAGCACCGCCTCGACCCCGTTCTCGCTGCCGATCAGGGCGCCCAGGCTCGGCAAGATGCCGCCGGCATCGCTGGAGTACATCACGTAGTAGCCGACCAGCAGGTACATGGTGCAGGCGATCGCGAACAGGGCGATGTTCTTGGTGAGGATCTCGGCGGTGTTCTTGGAGCGCACCAGACCCGCCTCGAGCATCGAGAAGCCGGCGGCCATCCACATCACCAGCACGCCGCAGATCAGGAAGTAGAAGGTATCGAGCGCGTAGCTCAGTTCGGGAAGTTCACTCATGGGTGTCTCTCCACGTCGGGAAGGGAAGGGAGGGGGCGATCAGACCGCATCGGCACCGCGTTCGCCGGTGCGGATGCGGATCACGTCCTCCAGCGGCGTGACGAAGACCTTGCCGTCGCCGATCTTGCCGCTGTTGGCCGCGCTGCAGATGGCGTCCAGCACGGTCTCGAGGCGCCCGTCGTCCACGGCGACCTCGACCTTGACCTTGGGCAGGAAGTCGACGACGTACTCGGCACCGCGATAGAGCTCGGTATGGCCCTTCTGGCGGCCGAAGCCCTTGACCTCGGTGACGGTGATGCCCTGCACGCCGTTGTCGGCGAGCGCCTCGCGGACGTCGTCGAGCTTGAAGGGCTTGATGATGGCGGTGATCAGCTTCATGACGGATCTCCCCTGCGTGATAAGTGGGCGGCGTGGTGCCCCCCGAGAAGTGGCTGCCCTGCTGCTGCGCAAACCGTGCCACTCTTCACAATTGCTTCGTGAAATCAGCGTATTGAGGGAAGATATCGACCCGCGCTCGAAGCCGGGGCGCGGAACGCGCGGTGAGTGCGCACTCTTCTGGTGCCTCGTCGTGGCGCACGTGCACCACAAGCAGGCAGCGGCCGATGATGCGCCCCGCCGGTGGCTTGCGTATCCTTTGGCGAGGCATCCACTCACGATTCAGGAGAGACACCATGGTGAGCCACGATCGCATCAGCCGCCTGGCCCAGCAGATCGGCGACCGGCTTCAGGGCGCGTCCCAGGCCCCGGAAGAGGTGCAGAAGGGCATCCAGCAGGTGGTCAAGGGCGCCTTCGATCGCCTGGAGCTGGTGTCGCGGGAGGACTTCGACATCCTGATGGACGTGATGCAGCGCACCCGGTCGCGGGTCGAGGCGCTGGAGCAGCAGGTGGCGGCGCTGGAGGAGGCGCTCGACGCCTCGAAGGCGGGCGACATGGCCGAGGCGCCGAGCGTCGCCGCCACGCCCGAATCCGCTCTCGAGACAGGCGGCCCCGAGACGGGCAGTGACGATCCACGCCCCGAGGAAGACGCCGGCGCCGGCGAGTCCCACCGCTGATCCTCGCCCGGCGTCGGGCGCCCCTCGCCGGGCGCCCCCCGCCGGCCTGGTCTAGCCTGAGGGCACACAGGCGGCGAGGGATCGCGCATGACGCTGGCAATCATCCACACCCGGGCCGGCCTCGGCCTCGAGGCCCCCGAGGTGCTGGTCGAGGTGCATCTGGCCAACGGGCTGCCCGGCATCACCCTGGTGGGGCTGCCGGAGGCCGCGGTGAAGGAGAGCCGCGAGCGGGTGCGCAGCGCCCTGGTCAACGCCGGCTTCGACTTCCCCCTGCGGCGCATCACCCTCAATCTCGCCCCCGCCGACCTGCCCAAGGAGGGCGGCCGCTTCGACCTGCCCATCGCCCTGGGGCTGCTGGTGGCCTCGGGCCAGGTGCCCCCCGAGGCCCTCGAGGGGGTCGAGTGCGCCGGCGAGCTGGCCCTGGACGGCCGGCTGCGACCGCTCGGCGGCGTGCTGCCGATGGCCATGGCCACGCGCCGGGCGCGCCGCCGGCTGATCGTGCCCCGGGCCAACGCCGACGAGGCGGCCCTGGCCGGCGATCTCGAGGTGCTGCCCGCCGACCACCTGCTCGAGGTGGTGGCCCACCTGCTCGGCCAGACGCCGCTGCAGCCGCATCGCGCGCCCGGCCCCGCTCCGGCTTCGACGCCGGCCCCCGATCTCGCCGACGTGCGAGGCCAGCACCAGGCGAGGCGCGCCCTGGAGGTGGCGGCGGCCGGCGGCCACAACCTCTTCATATCATGTCTTTCGAGACCAATGAATAAAGCGCTCTAGAATCAAGGGGTTAACCATTGATGGCCGATTCGGTCGATAGAGAGACTCGAAGCAGGATCATGGGGAAGGTACGCCACAAGGATACCAAGCCAGAGATGGTTGTAAGGCGTCTTGTCCATGGCGCTGGCTATCGTTACCGGTTGCACGACAAGCGGCTACCGGGGAAGCCTGATTTAGTATTCAAGGGAAGGAAGAAGGTGATTTTCGTACATGGCTGCTTCTGGCATCGTCACGAGGGCTGTGCCTTGGCCAGGCTCCCCAAGAGCCGAGAGGAATTCTGGATACCCAAGCTAGAAGCTAACAAGCAAAGGGATAGGCGGAACGAGGACAGGCTTAGAGAAATGGGATGGGAGGTGCTTGTAGTGTGGGAGTGTGAGCTATCCGAAATTGATGTTATATTAGAAAAAATCAATGAGTTTCTTCAAAAAAGTAGGGATACATCAGAATGAAACATGATGGGATGCAAACTATTCCCCACTACAGTCATTTCGAAATTGATATTGTTTCAGCACTGGCTTCCCAGCTTTCCGGGGCCCTGGACTCACTTGAAATAGGACAACTTAGTAGAGGTGCTATTGATGATCTTCCTGAGCTTCGTGGTGTGTATCAGCTCTTCCTGAATGGTGCTTCTGTTTATGTAGGGAAGGCCGACAATCTCCCAAGAAGGCTGAGAATGCATCACCACAAGATATCGGGAAGAAACAATATAACTGTAGATGAAATGGGGTTTAAGTGCCTCTCAATTCACGAAAACTGGGCGGCTCTTGCTCCAGAAAAATCATTGATTGACCACTATAAAAGTCGTCTTCAGAGCGAGTGGAACGGAATAGGCTTTGGGAATAATGATCCTGGGAGGAATCGAGACCTTACTGATGTAGATCCAGAGGGTTTTGATATGCGTTATCCGATACGCCTGGATTGGCAGTGCGATTGGATTGAAGATGGAGAATGGGACGTTACAGAGCTTTTAGTGGCGCTGAAAGACTCATCAAAGCTGCCTTATCTCCTTCGATACTACCATGAAGGACACTATAAAAGGGGGCATTCAGATTATCGAGGAAAGACAGTAACTGTGCCGAAGAAAGGGATGACCTCTAAAGAGCTTCTTGTCCTTATTACTAAAGCTCTCCCTGGCTGGCAAGCCACCGCCTTTCCAAGCCACTTGATCCTCTACCCAGAAGATCATGCCTATAAACACGGTACCGTTCTACATCGACAGCCCATTTAGTGCCTCAGAGACTGACCGCGCGACAACCTCGGCGAGCCTAACGGGCACAGCGTTGCCGAGCTGCCTCATCGTCTCGCCCCAAGCCCCATGGAAGATGTAGTCATCGGGGAAGGTTTGGAGCCTTGCAGCCTCTCGAACTGTGAAGTAGCGGACTGAGCCATCGTCGCGTACTAGCATGTTCTCGCCTCCAGGCACTCCATGAGCCCCGGCTTTGAGGGTCTTCGAAGGTTCGTCGTAGGGGCTCCCTGTGTGCCCCTTGTAGACCCGTGCTCCAGGCGTGAAGACGTGATTGGGGAGAGTGAGCAGCGACGGCTCCTCAGGATCAGGAAGATCGCTGATGGCATCCCTAACTGTCATCCACGGCTCTTGGCGTAGACCTTGTAGGTCATCGCTAGCAAGACGGCTTATGCGCTTCTTCATCTTCTCTGGCGGTGCGGGCCTGTGCTTCTTGGCAATGCGATGCCGTTCCCAATACTCTCCAGTAACCCACTTGGATCGTAGTAACTCGTCACCTGAGTGAGTTGGCTCAGGGAATGACCACTCGATGCCGAGGTCTGAACGGAAGCCAACAAGGAATACACGTTCACGCTTCTGAGGAACGCCATAGTCAGCAGCATTCAAGAGACGGAAAAGAACGTTGTAGGTGGGCTTCCGTTTCCCCGAGCTGTGGATACCCTCCAGGCGGGCAAGGTGGCTCTCCCAAGTCTCGCTCTTGCGCTTTACGACCTCGGGATAGCTGAGCTGGAGGTATGTGTATTCGAAGTAGCTGGCGAAACTCTGACGTAATAGGCCCTTCACGTTCTCGAAGATGAATGCGCGGGGCATCGTCTTGTTCACGGCCTGAACGGCGGTGGGGAACATGTCTCGTTCGTCTAGGTTCCCTCTGTGCTTCCCGCCCAAGGAGAAGGGTTGGCAAGGAGGGCCGCCTGAGATTACCTCCACATCCCCAGCATAGGGAGTCAGATCGAACTTCCTGGCATCACCCTCGAACAGCACAAAATCCTCCCCATGGGAGTCATAGTGCGTCCGGTTCTCACGGATGGTCTGACAAGCATCATCGTCCCACTCCACGACGGCAGAGTGTTGGAAGCCAGCTCGGGCCATCCCCATGGCCAGCCCGCCAGCGCCCGCGAAAAGTTCGATGCTACTCATGCCTTTCACCCTTGGTGCTACTCACGTTCTTCTGTCCTCCATGCGGCGCCTGAGAAGGGCGACTTTGAATCTTGGCGCCTCTGGGCCGCTTGGGTTTGATGTCCAGGTCAGCCAGTGCTCGACGAAAGTCGACCTGATGCTCCGCCATTTCCCCCATGAGCTTCGCTATGACAGCGAGATGAGAGGGTACTGAGGGCTTCCTGGCGTAGTTGGTAACCGCATTGGGCGTCATACCAACCAGCTCACTGAACTCCTTCACCGTGAGTCCAGCCTTGCCGAGTTGCCGCTGGAACTCTTGATAGGTCATGAGGGTATCATAGCGACGCTATTCTGAAGAAGCAATTATTTTTATGTGGTTAGCACATTTATTAGTGTGTTTTCTGGGTGTGGGTATCTCTGTGTATAACCTTCTTCATGTATCAGTGAGTGAGGCTTCGGAAGGGTGTGGATAGAGTGTGCGGAAAAGGTCATCAGCCCTGATTCGAGCACCATGGGTCCAGGGAATGAGGTGTGACCGACGATCAGAGCCGTAATTGAGGCTCCTGCTGCCTACCCCCTAGAACCTCTCACAGCGCCACGCAACGCCGTATCCATTACGGCCCTCTTAGGGAGAAGGCGCCGCCTTTGGTGATTACCCCTCACTTTCGGAGGGGATGGAGCCCACCTTAGGGGAACCGGCCCTCTCCGGGCGGGTGATTGCCACCCACTTACGGGGAAGGCCATCGCCGATCTAGTAGAACGCGGTTACGGCCCACTACTGGGGAAGGCCGCCACCTGCTGCTCCTCTCAGTTACAGGCAGACGGCACTGCCGCTCACCACAGCGTTCAAGCGAGGACGCCTTCACCACACACACCATCTATCCAACCGCTCATCACTGGAGCTACTCACCGGCCAACCGTAGGACAGGGCTTTTCGTGTGCCCGGTTGGAAGTCCTGCGGCCATGGGCTGGTGTGTGGCCCGGCTGGTCGAGTGGCTCCACTCATGAGGAAGACACGAACATGGATAAAGCATCTGCTCCAACGATCAGCACAATTACCAGCTCCGAGGTGACGACTGTTGTCAGGCATGGTCGCTCAGGCCGGGAAGAAATGAATGCCCGAGGACTGGCGCTAAAGGAGCAAACCGAAAGACAGCTTCGGTACGTGGATAGCTTGTCCCGTGATCGGTGGCCGTTCGGCCCCGCTTTCGGGTCGGGCGAAGCACCGGCTATGGTCGACCCCATCGACCAGACTTACCCGGTTGACGAGATGCCGAACCTCAAGTGGCGGCTTGGCAGGGGGCGGTCTGCAAAGATTCGAGCCGGTTACGTCGATTCTCAAGAGGGCGAACGCCTCGACAAGAGCAACATCAGCGACATCCCCAAGCGAAGCAATCGAGAAAAGCGTATCGAGAACACTTTGCAGGATGCCATGAAAGAGCGAGCCATAGGCGACATTGGATGTCCTGCGTCAGATGTCATTACGGGGATTGCGAACCTGGACCACCACAGCCAGAAAGAGCGCAACCTGCCACTCAACAAGATCAGCCTGTATGTCATCCTTCAGGAGCTGGAGATCATCTCGACGAGGAACGTCAAGGGACTTCTCGATGTGGGCCATCGTCAAGCTCAGAAGTATGTGAAGGCTTGCGGGATTGCGCTACCGTTCTTGGAGCGGGCCCTGCCAACACCAACGACAGCGGAGGCGTCAGATCAAGGATGGTCGTCCGATGATGCAGACGTGACTCGCCAGGACAGGCTAGACGCCTGGATCATGGGGGCTGCCTGAGGAAATCGACAGTCCGAAGAGCTGCTCTAAACGATGCAGTATTGGGGAACACCGAAGATGCTCCAGAAGATGGACCTTGCGACTTCTAAACGACGCAGTATTAGGGAGAACCAGAAATCCACTCTCGGCCCAGCACCGGGCGCTTCTTCGGGCGATGTAGTCAATCCATGTCCCCACCGAACCCAGTATCCACCGATCCACTTCAAGATCCACTTCAAGACGGGCCAGTAAGCCCGATGCCTTGATCCTGACACAACACCCCTGCCCAGGTGCTTTCAGTCTTCACGCTCTTGAGGATGGGTGATCTTGGATGATGATCACCACTCACCGAAGGACCACCGATGATGCCGACAGAGAGCATCCGCGTTTGTGTCAGTGACCATACCCGTGTCCGCCATCAACGACGGCCACACCTTCAGACCACCCCGTCAGCCTCTCCCGCTGACCAGCTACTAGACCATCCACTCGAACCTCTTATCGGGATTCTTCCTCGCGTTCCTCATCGGCTGGCCTATCGTTGGGCCGGTTCGAGGGAGTGTTCGATGACCGATGAGGGGAGACTTAACGAGGGGGAGGGGCCAATGAGGAAGCATCGACCATGATCACACCCACCGACCAGACCAACGGTCCACCAGTCGAGCGGTGAACACTGAGGAAAGCTGGGCGATGTTCACATAGCTGTCGCGCTGGTTGACTCGGTATTCGGTGGCCCACTGCTTCCGGCCACGGGAATCGAGGAACGACGTTTCCACAGATTGTGGAGACGTGACTGCTCCGTGAGTGACTCGATGGTGTGCTTCACGCTGTCGTGACGCTTCTTGACCACCTCCGCGATCTCGCGGCTGCTCATGGTCGGCTCGGTAGTGGTCTCTCGCGAAATCTGAAGAACCACCAAGGCGTTGGCTCTGCCGATTTGCTCACATGGCGTGGTTGTACATCCTCAAACTGAGGACGTGCCACGGTAGCGGGGACGGTAGACACGCTGGAATGTGATCTACCTGTGCGCGTCTGACTCCGTGTGTCCATCGCTGAGCTGGAGGAACGGGACTCCGGTGGAACTACTACCGGCACGTCTTCAACTCCGTGTGTCCATCCCTGAGGCAAAGGAACGGGACTCCAACCGACGATCTTCCGGCCACCCCCGGTTATTTTGTGGCGCACATCTGAGCCAGTATTTGATTGTATAAAGGGGAAGAGCTTCCCCGGTGCCCGCCCCGAGCGGGCGAATGATGGCGGCTGGAAGTCGATCTTCGAAGCACCCACCGGGAGGATGAATGACGAAGGCACCTACCCCGCTCATGGCTGAGCGCCAGGGACCGAGCGGAGCGAGGCTACGCCTATAGCACCGGGTCGTGCTTGGAATCTGCCCAGCGATCCAGGGTCGAGCCATACTGATTCCATGCCAGTAGTCTGACCATCGGCACCCTCAGTAAGACATTGCGCGCGACTCGCCTGATGACCATCCCCATTATGGCCAGTGCCATGCCCCAGCATGTTGGCTTGATTCGCATTGCTCCGGTTGCCCTACTGCCATGACTCCGGTCTTTTATGCTGGGATCATCAATTGTCCGTTTCGTGACACCAACCATAGTCCCGCTGAACTGGTATCAACAAAATAGGGTTGACGAATAATGATCCCTTTCGTAACGTGATACCACGTTACTTGATACTAGATGCCCGGACAGCCAGGGGGACAGCATGGGACGCACCTTCGCCTATTGCCGAGTCAGCACAGTCGAACAGACCACCGACAATCAGGTCGCTGCCATCAAGGCAGCCGGATACAACGTTGAGCCGCATCGAGTGATCAGCGAGACCATCAGCGGCTCAGTGCAAGTGATGGAGCGTCCGGCCTTCCGAAGCATGGTCGAGCACAAGCTAGAGCCTGGGGATACCCTGGTTGTCTTGAAGCTGGACCGCCTGGGCCGTGACAACATCGACGTACAGCAGACCATCACCAATCTCTCGGATGCTGGCGTAAAGGTGGTTTCACTGGACCTGCCAGCGCATGACCTGACGAGTAGCGAGGGGAAGCTGCTACTTCAGATGTTCGCCGCCTTCGCCGAGTTCGAGCGGAATAGGATCAGGGAGCGGACACAGGAAGGACTTGAGCGAGCCAAGAGCCAGGGCAAGAAGCTCGGGCGCCCAGTCGCCACCGATACCACCGAGAAGGTGCAACAGCTCAAGACGCAGGGCCTGAGCCAGTCACAGGCGGCAGCACAGTCTGGCCTGGGCATTGCCACTATAAAGCGTCATTGGAACAAGAGCGCCAGCGCTTAATAGCCATAACCTGTTAATGTTTACTATCTAATGTCCTGAATTTATAAGCTCCATCTGTGCGGTGGGGCTTATTTTTGCGCATCACCACAGATCAGGCCAAAGGATGGGCATGAAGACAGGCGAGGCGCGGCTGTGTGCGTCTCTCAGGAGATCAAAGTTATCAACTGGAAACCTTAGCTGATGAGGGTTGCCGAGGCTGAGAGAAGCGCACACAGCGAGGTTGGGCAATTCTTCAGATTCTATGAATTGGGGCTCGGCTAGCTCTCGAAGGCGGGCACTTTGTACAGCAAGCGAGTCTCGCCGCCATGCTTCCAGTTGAACACGAGGTCTCCTGATAGGAAGTCCACGACCACCTTGGAAAAGCACTCCCGCATGTGCGAGTTGACCAGCGTCTTGTCGTCGGGATGATCCCTGATGGCTTTCCCGAGGCTAACTGCGCGACGGGTCGCCATGGCCCCACTAAAAGTTGTCTGACGCTGACAAAGCTCGGAAAGTGTTTCTGTGAGCTCGTCACGATGGTTCTGAAGATCGGATAGACGCTCGCCGATGGCTGGGTATTGCTTCGGGTCTAAGCCGTTCTCGATGGATTCGAGGATGTTGGTTAATGCGCCCTCTACGCCCTCAAGGTTGTTCCGTGTCTGAGTGATTTCTTCATCCAGGGAGTCGTCACCAGTCGGGCAGTCAGCGATGAGGTGGCCAAGCTGGTCGTGTATCGCTGGCTCGATCAGGTCGTACCTCACAGCGTTGTAACGACACCCCGCGCCTTGTCGGGCTCTCTGACAGGCGAGGTAGACCCACCCCTTCGCCGCGTTCTTGGTTACCCTTGCCATTGTGCTGCCGCAGAGAGGGCAGGTTGCCAGTCCACCGAGTACGTTCTGTAGTCCCTTCTTTGAGTGCCGCCCGCGCCTGGGCGCCTTGCTGGCCTTGAGCGACTGGAAGCGCTCGAAGGTCTCTCGATCAATGACGGCAGGGTAGTAACCTTCGACAGGCTCACATGCCTCCCGGTCGGCCTTCCTCTCTGGGCGACTGGTGAACGGGGTTAGCGTTCCATACGTGGCGGGGTTGTTCAGGATTTTGTCGACGTAGCTGGTATGCCAATGCCTCCCACGACCGAAGACGGGGACTTCTTCGCTGTTCAGACGCTCGGCGATAGATTTCTTTCCGACTCCATCCAGCGCCAGCTTGAAGATACGTCGGACGATCTCGCCACGGTCGGGGATGATCTCGAACGACACTCCGTCGCAAGCAGGTTGAAGCCACTGAGGGGCGCGAGAGGTCAGGCGCACAGCTTCGCCATCGGTGATCCTCTTTCGCTTGTTCTGCCAGGCTGAGCGCAACCGCCGAGCCTTGGTGGCTGATTCTTCGTTCGCCCTCATGAAGGTGAGCACGGCCATGATGAAGGCCACTGGGTCTCGGTCGAGAATCTCTTGGTCATAAGCCTTGCCATCGAACAAGGTGACCACCGTGATGCCCATGTCGCAGATGTCGCCCAGAAGGCTGGAGGCTTTCCGCGCGGACTGCCGAGAGATTCGGTCGAGCGACTCCACCAGCAAATACGAGCCGGGCTCAATCGCCCCTTCTTCAACGGCCCTGAGGAAAAGTCGCAGTGCTCCAGCCTCTTGATTTCGACCTTGGTAAGCCGAGATGCCGAGGTCCTCGAAGCTGTGCTCATCGAGGTCCAGGTCATGTTGGTCGGCGTACTCTTGGGCCAGGCTTGACTGACGCTTGAAGCTGTCACCCTTCATCTGGTCCGGAGTGGAGAAGCGAAGGTAGCTATATGCCTTGGGTCGGTGGCGACGTTCTTCGGTCATGCTCTGGCTCGGGAGGTCTGTGATTTCGCTGCCAGCCTAGCGCATGGGTCTCAAAATACACAACCTGTTGTTCGCCGGGCCGCCCGGCACCGGCAAGACCATGCTGGCCAGCCGGCTGCCGGGCATCCTGCCGCCGCTCACCGAGCAGGAGGCGCTGGAAGTGGCGGCGATCCGCTCGGTCAGCGGCCTGCCCCATGCCGCCGAGTGGGGCGTGCGCCCCTTTCGCGCCCCGCACCATACCGCCAGCGCCGTGGCCCTGGTCGGCGGCGGCTCGAAGCCGCGTCCCGGCGAGATCTCCCTGGCCCACCGGGGCGTGCTGTTCCTCGATGAGCTGCCGGAGTTCTCCCGCCACGTGCTGGAGGTGATGCGCGAGCCCATGGAGTCGGGGCAGATCCATATCGCCCGGGCCAACCACGAGCGACGCTTCCCCGCCGGCTTCCAGCTGGTCGCGGCGATGAATCCCTGCCCTTGCGGGCACCTTGGCGATCCGCGGCGCGCCTGCCACTGCACCGCGGCACAGATCCAGCGCTACCAGTCGCGGCTCTCCGGCCCGCTGCTCGATCGCATCGATCTCCAGGTGGAGGTGCCGGCGCTGGCGCCGGAGCAGCTGACTTCCCGGGAACCAGGTGAGGCCTCGGCGGCGGTGCGCGAGCGGGTGGTGGCGGCGCGGGCGAGGCAGGCGGCCCGCGGCGGGCTCAACGCCCGGCTGTCCGGGCGCGACCTGGAGGCGACCTGCGGCCTCGGGGCCGAGGATCGGGCCTGGCTCGCCGGCGTGCTGGAGCGGCTCAGGCTTTCGGCACGGGCCTATCATCGGGTGCTGCGGGTGGCCCTGACCCTGGCCGACCTGGCCGGGGAGGCGCGCCCCGGGCGCGACCAGCTGATCGAGGCGATCGGCTATCGGCAGCTCGACCGGCTGCTCAAGGGATGAGGCACGAGGGGGCGGTTGGCGATCAGAGCGCCGTGGCGTCGAGTGCGCCCTCGATCTCGCCGCGCCAGGCGGGCGCGGCGCGCCCGGTATGGTGCAGCACCAGGCTCAGGCGGTAGGGCAGCAGCTCGCGGTCCGAGAGGCGCAGCCGGGGGCCGGCGGCGCGCAGGTGGGTCTCCAGGCGCCACTGGTTGTCGTGGCCGCCCTCCGCCATGGCCGTTCGCCACGCCAGCACCTGGGGGCCGTCGTCGACCGCCAGCAGGGCGCGGGTCAGGCTCTCGAGCAGGCGCCCCTCGGCGAGCCCCAGGCGCGGATCGACCTCGGGGCGCGCCAGCAGCAGCACCTCATCGACCGCCGGGCGCGGCAGGGGCGGGGTCGCCGTGACCGCCTCGGCGGCCCGCTCGCTCAGGCCGAACAGGGCCTGGCGCACGCTGGTCGGCCCCTCCGGGGCCCCGGCGCAGCCGGCGAGCAGCAAGGAGACCATCCACAGCAACGACAGGCGCCTCATGGCAAGCGTGTCCCCGTCGGCGGTTCCTCGGCCGCGGCCAGCGTGGTGACGAAGCGGTCGAGCACCGTGAAGAGCTCGCGGCGAATCGGCTCGGCCTCGTTGACCAGGTGGTGGCGGGCCTCGGGGTGGCGATGGATCTCGGCCCGGGGAAACTTGCGCGCCAGCACCGAGAGATTCCACTCCCAGTCCACGGTCAGGTCCTGCTCGCCCTGCAGGATCAGCGTCGGCACCTGGCTCGGCGGCAGCGCCAGCAGCCGCGGCATCCAGCGGCGCATGGCGCCCACCCAGTCCATCGCCAGGCGGTCGGCCTGCAGGGGGTCGCCCTCGCGCAGGAAGTCGGCGAACTCGGCGTCCGTGGAGTTGGCGCGGAACTTGCGCGGGATCGACTCCACGAAGGGCCCCACCAGGCGGTGCAGCCAGCTCGACTGGTTCCAGCCCCAGGGGCGCACCAGCGGGGCCAGCAGCGCCAGCCCCGACCAGTGGCCGTCGTCGCCCCGGGTCAGGGCGTCGGTGGCGAGAATCGCCGCCCCGGTGCTCTGCCCGACGCCGAGCCAGGGGCGCGGCGCGAGCCCCTCGTCCGCGAGGTGCTGCTGCAGGTGGTGCAGGCAGCGGCCGTAGTCCTCGAAGTCATCGATGGAGGCGCGCCGGCCGCTGGAGAGGCCGTGGCCCGGGAGGTCCCAGAGCACCACCCGCCAGCCCCGGGCGAGCAGGCACTCCAGCAGGTGGCGGTAGAGGCCGAGATGATCGAAGTAGCCGTGCACGACGAAGGCGGTACCGATCGGGGCCTCGGGGCTCCAGACCTGGGTCCAGAGGCGAAAGTCGCCGGCCTGCAGGTAGCCCACGTAGAGCCCCACCCGCTCGGCGAGCAGGGGCGCCAGGCCGTAGTGGCCCAGGTAGCGCTCGAGCGTCTGACCGGAGAGGTCGGCGGGGGCGAGGGGCCCCAGGGCCTGCAGGGGGGTGAAGTCGCTCATCGGTTTCTCCGCAATGCTCGTTCATGCTAGCGCCAAGCCAGGGTCGGGACCAGCGGCGCCGTCGACGAGCGCCGTCGGGCGGTGGCCTGAGCTCATCATTTGGTCTAGCTTTCGGCCCGTCGGGGCGGCAATGGCTTTACATGTGGAAGCAATTTCCACAAAATCGATGCTACGCAGTCATCTTTCCCTGTCCGGCCGGTCGGTGCCAGGGGGCACCGAGCAGCCAAGCACGAGGAGTACGACCCATGACCCAACGCATTGCTCGCCACCGCCTCCAGGTGGCCGCCGAGCTGGACCGCTTCATCAACGAACAGGCCCTGCCGGGCACCGGCGTCGATCCCGACGCCTTCTGGAGCGGGGTCGACGCCCTCTTCCATGACCTGGCCCCGCAGAACCGCGAGCTGCTCGCCGAGCGCGACCGCCTGCAGGAGAAGCTCGACACCTGGCACCGCGAGAACCCCGGCCCGGTCCGCGACATGGCCGCCTACCGCGCCTTCCTCGAGGAGATCGGCTACCTCGTCAAGGCCCCGGCCAAGGTCAGCGTGACCACCGCCAACGTCGACGACGAGATCACCACCCAGGCCGGCCCGCAGCTGGTGGTGCCGGTCAACAACGCCCGCTACGCCCTGAACGCCGCCAACGCCCGCTGGGGCAGCCTCTACGACGCCCTCTACGGCACCGACGCCATCTCCGAGGAGGACGGCGCCGAGAAGGGTGCGAGCTTCAACCCGAAGCGCGCCGAGAAGGTCATCGCCTACGCCCGCGGCGTGCTCGACCGCGCCGCGCCGCTGGCCAGCGGCTCCCACGCCGACGCCGAGGGCTATGCCCTGCGCGACGGCAAGCTCGTCGTCTCCCTGAAGGGCGGCGGCGAGAGCGGCCTCGCGGATGTCGGCCAGCTGGTGGGCTTCGACGGCGAGGCCGCCTCGCCCTCCGCGCTGCTGCTGGCCCATCACGGCCTGCACCTGGAGATCCAGATCGACCCGAACGATGCCATCGGCAAGACCGACCCGGCCGGCGTCAAGGACGTGATCGTCGAGGCCGCGCTCAGCACCATCATGGACTGCGAGGACTCCGTGGCCGCGGTGGACGCCGAGGACAAGGTCGGCGTCTACGCGAGCTGGCTGGGGCTGATGAAGGGCGACCTCGAGGAGCAGGTCGAGAAGGGCGGCAAGACCATCACCCGTCGCCTCAAGGGCGACCGCACCTGGCAGGGCGTCAACGGAGGCAGCGTGACCCTGCCCGGCCGCTCGCTGATGTTCGTGCGCAACGTCGGCCACCTGATGACCACCCCGGCGGTGCTCGACACCGAGGGCAACGAGCTGCCCGAGGGCATCCTCGACGGCATCGTCACCTCGCTGATCGCCCTGCACGACCTCAAGAAGGACGAGGGCGAGCCGCGCAACTCGCGCACCGGCTCCATGTACATCGTCAAGCCGAAGATGCACGGGCCGAAGGAAGTCGCCTTCGCCAACACCCTGTTCGGCCGCATCGAGGACATCCTCGGCATGGCCCGCGACACCCTGAAGATGGGCATCATGGACGAGGAGCGCCGCACCTCGGCCAACCTCAAGGCGTGCATTGCCGAGGCGCCGTCGCGGGTGGTGTTCATCAACACCGGCTTCCTCGACCGCACCGGCGACGAGATGCACACCGCCATGGAAGCCGGCCCGATGATCCGCAAGGGCGACATGAAGGGCTCGGCCTGGATCCAGGCCTACGAGCAGAACAACGTCCAGGTCGGCCTGGCCTGCGGCCTGCGCGGCCGCGCCCAGATCGGCAAGGGCATGTGGGCCATGCCGGATCTGATGGCGGCGATGCTCGAGCAGAAGATCGGCCATCCCAAGGCCGGGGCCAACACCGCCTGGGTGCCGTCCCCGACCGCCGCGACCCTGCACGCCCTGCACTACCACCAGGTGGACGTGGCGGCCCTGCAGCGCGACATGGAAGGCCAGGGCGAGCCGGACCTGCTCGATGACCTGCTCACCATCCCGGTCGCCGAGACGCCCGAGTGGAGCGACGAGGAGATCCAGCAGGAGCTCGACAACAACTGCCAGGGCATCCTCGGCTACGTGGTGCGCTGGGTCGAGCACGGCGTGGGCTGCTCCAAGGTGCCGGACATCCACGACGTGGGCCTGATGGAGGATCGCGCCACCCTGCGGATCTCCAGCCAGCACATCGCCAACTGGCTGCGCCACGGCGTGGTCGATTCGGCTCGCGTCCAGGAGACCCTGGAGCGCATGGCCAAGGTGGTCGACCAGCAGAACGCCGGCGATCCGAGCTACACGGCGATGAGCGACGACTTCGCCGCCTCCACCGCCTTCCAGGCTGCCAGCGACCTGATCTTCAAGGGCTGCGAGCAGCCTGCCGGCTACACCGAGCCGCTCCTGCACCACTGGCGCGCGGTGCACAAGGCCAAGTAAGGCCGCCTGCCCCCGCCTCGACGACGCCCCCGCGGTCCTGCCGCGGGGGCGTTTTCGTGCGCGAGCGGCGTTGAGGCGCTCGACGTTCGGGGACTGTCGGTCGCGGGCGGGCTTCGCTATCGTGGAGGCCCATCCCCACCCCCTATCGTCGGGAGACGCGCCATGACCGTGATGACCGCCGCCGCCATCGAGGACTTCCTCGACGAGGTCTTTCCCCAGCGCACCGGGACGATCGAGGGGGTCGGCGAGATGCGCGCCACCATGAGCCTGGCCATCGAGGACGAGCACCTGCGCCCCGGCGCCAGCGTCTCCGGGCCCACCCTGATGGGCCTGGCCGACGTCTGCCTCTACGTGGCGATCCTCGCCCAGGTCGGCCCCGAGCCCATGGCTGTGACCAGCGACCTGCACTGCCGCTTCCTGCGCCGGCCCCGGGGCGATCGCGACATCATCGCCAACGCCCGGCTGCTCAAGCTGGGGCGTCGCCTGGCGGTGGGCGAGGTGCAGCTCTTCTCGGCGGGCGACGAGCGGCCGGTGGCGCTGGTCACCGCCACCTACGCGCTGCCGGACGGCGACTGATCAACCGGGGCGGGCACGCGCCACCGCCGCCGCCAGGGCCAGCCAGCCGGCGATCAGCAGCCCCCCGCCGAGCGGGGTGATCATGCCCAGGCGGCCGATGCCGGTCAGCGCCAGGGCGTAGAGCGAGCCCGAGAAGAGCCCCATGCCGGCCGCCCACAGGCCCAGCGCCAGGTGCTGGCCGGCCAGCGGCGTCGCGGCCCGCCAGGCCAGCACGGCGAGCAGCGCCAGGGTGTGCCAGGCCTGGTAGCGCACGCCGGTCTCGAAGGCGGCCGCCAGGCGCGGTGGAAGCGTTCCTTCAAGGGCGTGGGCGCCGAAGGCGCCGGCCACGACCACCAGGGCGCCCGAGAGGGCCGCCCCGAACCACCAGCCTCTGTCCTGCATGGGGGATCTCCTCGTGCTCTCCGGGGTGGCGTTTGGCCGCCCACCGTACCCCGGCGGCGCGTTAGCCGCTACAATGTCGGCCCCGAATCACCGTTGCCAACGAGTTCTCCCCAGCCCATGAGCGACCCGCGACACGACGACAAGACGACCGGCCCCGAGGGGCCCGAGGCCCCGCTGCATCGCCGCGGCATCAAGAGCTACGTGCTGCGCGCCGGGCGCATGACCCAGGCCCAGACCCGCGGGCTCGAGGAGGTCTGGCCGCGCCTGGGGCTGACGCTGGCCGACGGCCGCCAGGACCTCGCGGCGCTGTTCGGGCGCCGGGCGCCGGTGGTGCTGGAGATCGGCTTCGGCATGGGCGCCTCGCTGGTCGAGCAGGCCGAGCGCCACCCGGAGACCGACTTCATCGGCATAGAGGTGCACGCGCCGGGTGTCGGCAAGCTGCTCGACGAGGCCGACAAGCGCGGCCTGACCAACCTGCGGGTCTATCGCGAGGACGCCCTGGCCGTCCTCGAGCAGTGCCTGCCCGAGGCGAGCCTCGACACCCTGCAGCTGTTCTTCCCCGACCCCTGGCCGAAGAAGAAGCATCACAAGCGGCGCATCGTGCAGCCGGCCTTCGTCGAGCTGGTGCGCAGCCGCCTCAAGCCCGGCGGCACCCTGCACATGGCCACCGACTGGGAGGCCTACGCCGAGTGGATGGCCGAGGTGATGCAGGCGGCCCCGGGCTTCGCCAACACCGCCGATCCCGAGACGGCGCCCTACGTGCCGCGCCCCGAGTTCCGCCCGCTGACCAAGTTCGAGGCGCGCGGCGAGAAGCTCGGCCACGGCGTCTGGGACCTGATCTTCCGACGCGTCGACTGAGCCCTCACGCGCCCGCAGACGCCCCCGGCGATCCTTCGATCCCGGGGGCGTCCTGCGTTGGGCACGCGCAAAAAAACGCCGCCCGAGGGGGCGGCGACAAGAACCGTGACTAACAATGAGAGGGAGAAATCCTGACAGGCCACTGGCAGGGGACCTGTCCGGTCGTGGCGCCTCATCAACGCCACGCACTCAGAGTAATCATTCTCGTTTGCGTCGTCAATGCAAACAAGAAGTGTTTTCGTTAAAGGCCGGCGAACGGCGTATAGGCCTGCCTAGATCGTCCCGCCTCAGCCGACCAGTTTCAGCCACAGCGGCAGGGTCAGCATGGCCAGCAGCGTCTGGCCGGTGATCAGGGCCGCCATCAGCTCGGCGTCGCCGCCCAGCTGGCGCGCCAGGATGTAGGCCGAGGTGGCGGTGGGCAGGGCGGCGAAGAGCAGCGCCACGTCCCGGCTTACCGGGTCCAGGCCGAGCAGCAGGGCCAGGGCCAGCACCGCCGCGGGCATCAGCACGAGCTTGATCAGGTTGGCGACCCAGACGCCGCGATCTCGGCGCAGCAGCGCGGCGGGGCGCAGTGCCACGCCCACGGCCACCAGGCCCAGCGGCAGGGCGGCGCGGCCGAGCAGCTCCACGGTGGCCGTGCTCCAGCCGGGCAGGCCGACGCCTGTGAGGTTCAAGCCGATGCCGGTCAGGCAGGCGAGGATCAGCGGGTTGCGCGCCAGGGCGCCCAGGCTGCGCCCCAGGCTCGCCGTGCCGAGGGTGCCGGCGGCGATGAAGCTGACCACGCAGAGCACGTTGACCATCGGCACCAGCAGCGCCACGGCGACCGCCGCCACCGTGGTGCCGGCCGTGCCGTGCAGGGCCGCGGCGCCGGCCACGCCGACGTAGGTGTTGAAGCGCACCGCGCCCTGCAGGGTCGAGGTGAAGGCGGCGGGGGCGAGGCCGAGCCGCCGGCGCAGTCCCCACAACAGCAGGCCGAACAGCCCCAGGGCGCCGAGCAGCGCCAGGGCGAGCCGTGTCACGGGCACCTGACCGACGTCCGCCTCGGCGAGGGTCGAGACCAGCATGGCGGGAAACAGCAGGAAGTAGATCAGCCGCTCCAGCTGCGGCCAGAACTCGCCCCCCGGCTGGCGCCAGCGGCCGAGCCCGGCCCCCAGCAGGATCAGCAGGAACAGCGGCCCCAGTGCACTGCCTACGCCTTCCATGACACCTCCTCGTGGTCGTTCCCTGCGACATCCTCGCGCACTTCGCCGTCGGCAAATGCTGGTAAGCTTACCCGCATCCTGCCATCGATGGAGGCCCCGCGCTTCGCCATGCCCCCGCGTATCCCGTACTCGAGCGGCGCGGCGCGCCTGCCGCTGCTGCCGCTGCTGATCACCGTCACCCTGCTGACCCTCGCCGTGGCCCTCTGGTACCTGACCAGCTACAGCCTGCGCGACGAGGCCGAGGTGCGCTGGATGTCCCCGGCCACGGCCGCCTGCGACCCCTCGGCGGCGCCCTGCACCGCGCGGCTGGGCGGCGGCGCCGAACTGAGCCTGGCGGTGGTCACCGAGGGGCCGATCCGGCCCCTCGAGCGCCTGCCGCTGGAGGTGCGGGTCTCCGGCACGCCGGCCGAGGCGGTGCGGGTCGACTTCGTCGGCCGCGAGATGGACATGGGGCTGCATCGCTTTCCCCTCGCGGCCGAGGGCGAGGGAGTCTTTCGTGGCGTGGGGCAGGTCTCGATCTGCACCGAGGCGGTCATGCCCTGGCGGGCGAAGGTGATCGTGGACACCCCCCTTGGGCGTCTGGGAAGCTGGTTCGACTTCGAGGTGCAGAGGCGATGACGATGACGCGACGTGGCATCCGCTGGGGACTCTTCACGGCGCTGGCGATGCTGGTGGCGGTGGGCGTGGCCCTCTATCAGCAACAACCGTCGCCGGGCGAGGGCGAGCCCGAGGGGGGGCCGATCGAGCTGGCGTCGACCGAGGGCGACTTCTCGCTGCGCCAGCTCGAGGAGGATCAGCTGGCGGTGGTCTTCTTCGGCTACACCTGGTGCCCCGACGTCTGCCCCATGGGGCTCGCGGTGGTCCGCCAGGCGATGGCACGGCTGGAACCCGCGCAGCGTCGTCGGGTAGTGCCGCTGATGATCTCGCTGGATCCCGAGCGCGACACCCTGGCGCGGCTGGAGGAGTACCTGGCGTTCTTCGGCGAGGCCTTCATCGGCGCCACCGCCCCCCCGGAGGAGCTTGCGCCGCTCGCCGAGCGCTACGGGGTGGTCTGGCGCCGGGTGGAGACCCCGGATTCCGCCATGGCCTACACCATCGACCACAGTGCCTCGCTGTTCCTGGTCGACCGCGACGGCGAGATCCGGCGTCGCGTGCTGCACTCGCCCACCTCGGGCCCGCTCCAGGCGGCCCTGGAGCAGGCCCTGGCGGAGGGCTGACGACTCCACACTGGGACGACCCGGGCGCGCCGGTTCAGGGCGTCTCGGGTGCCGCCTGCAGGCGCTCGATCATGGCCATCAGCGCGCTGGTCTGGGTGCCCTCCCGCGTGTCGTGCAGCGGATCGAGCTGCCAGGCGCTCTCGGCGAAGCCCCACCAGTCCCAGCATCCCTGGGGGTTGGGCAGGCTGGTCTCCGCCTGGGGGTAGAGCACCACCCGTTCGTTGGCCGCGGCCCACTCGTTCAGGCCGCCGTGGCGCACGAAGGTCTCGCCGATCTGCTCTGCCCCCATGGCGCAGCCATGCAGCGCCACGGTGAGGTCGCAGCCCCCCGCCTCGCACTGCTCCGGCACGTAGAGGTAGCCGCGGTCGGCAAGCCCCCGGGCCTCGAAGTCCGCCTGGTCGAAGGCGATCAGCCGGCCGGCTCGATCCGGGGCTTCGGGCGGGGCGAGCTCGCCGTGCAGCCAGGCGAGCGCCTCGCCGGCGATGTCCCGGTCGCAGGCCAGCAGGTGCGTGGCCCCTCCCTGGCGGCAGTCCGCCAGCGCCTCCACGGGCGCCTGGGTGTCCGCCGCCACCGGCCAGCCGTGGCCGGCCTGCTCGCTCTCCACCAGATTCAGCTGCTCGTCGGGCGCGGCCAGCCAGCCGCGGAACTGCTCGGCGAGGGCCTGGCCCAGCGCCGGGGCCACGGTCTCATCCTCGCCGCCCTGCCAGATGAAGACCCGCAGGTCGGCGAGCGCCTCGGCCTCGCCGACCAGGTCGCGCTCGCGATAGTCGCGGTAGCGCTCCGCCAGGACGTTCAGGTCGGGCGGCCCCTTGTGGGTCCCCATGCACTGGCCCAGGGCCAGGCTCAGGGAACCCCGGGCGCAGGCCCAGGGGCCGGCGGCGAGGACGCCAAGCCCCTGGAAGCGCGCCGGCCAGGCCACCGCCAGCTGGGTGGCCATGTAGCCCCCCGAGGAGACGCCGATCACGCTGGTGGCGTCCGCGGCGAGGGCGAGGCGGGGCAGGGCGTCCGGCGTCTCCTCGGCGATGGCCGGGGCCGCCAGGCCGAGCCCCAGGCTCAGGCAGAGCCCGGTGGCCGGCAGGCCGAGGCGCATCGCGGCCGGATCACTCACCGGTGACGTCTAGAAGCTCGACCTTGAAGATCAGGGTCTCGTGGGGGCCGATGGGGCCCTGGCCCTGGGCGCCGTAGGCGAGCTCGGAGGGAATCACCACTTCCCAGGTGTCGCCCACGCTCATCAGCTGCAGGGCCTCCTGCCAGCCCTCGATGACCTGGCCGACCTGGAAGCTGACCGGCTCGCCGCGCTGGTAGGAGCTGTCGAAGACGGTGCCGTCGATCAGCGTGCCCTCGTAGTGGACCTGGACGGTGTCGCCGGCCTCGGGCGTGGCGCCGTCGCCGCTCTCCAGTTCGCGGTACTGCAGGCCGGAATCGGTGACCGTCACGCCCTCCTGCTCGGCGTTCTCGGCCAGGTAGGCCTCGCCCTCGGCGCGGTTGGCGGCGGCCTTTTGCTCGGCCTCGGCTTCGCGCGCGGCCATGGCCTGCTGCTGGAAGGCGGTCAGGGCCTCGGCCATCTGCTGGTCGCTCATCTCCAGCTCCTCGCCGCCGAAGACGTCGCGAATGGCCTGGGTGAAGGCGTCGATGTCGAGGTCCTCGACGTCCTGCTGGATGCTCTGGCCCAGGGTCACGCCGAGGCTGTAGCTCAGCTTCTCGTCCTCGGTTTCCGGAGCGGCCAGGGCCAGCGGGGCGGCAGTCAGCAGGGCCGCCAGGGAGGCGGTGGTCAGCAGTGTCTTCATGAAGCAACCTTGTGGTCCGGCGCCGTGGCGCCGTGAATGAATGGGTTACGCAAGGAATCCTTGGGACTCTAACAGCGCCGAACCGGTTCCGCATCCGTGAAGATGCCGGCCAACCGGTCCGCTGGCGCCGCGTGGCCGGAATCAGATGATCAGGGTGGGGCAGTGGGCGGAGCCCGCCACTCGCTGGGCGACGCTGCCCAGCAGCAGGCCCGCTTCGGCGTTGGTGCCCTGGGAGCCGATCACGATCAGGTCGCACTCGCGCTTGCGGGCGAAGCGCACGATGGTGCGCGACGGCCGGCCCCCCTTCACGAAGGAGCGTACCTTCTCGGCCGGTACCCCGAGCTCCACGGCCTGGGCCTTGGCATGCACGGCGATCTCGGTGGCGTACTCCTTGAGCACGTCGTCGGGGAGGTCCAGCTTCTCGGGCCGCACCATGGAGAGCGAGGCCTCGAGCAGGCTGTGGTGCTTGAAGACACACAGGATGTAGAGCTCGGCGCCAGTGAGCAGCTGAAGGCCCGCAGCTTTCTCCAGGGCTCTCAGGGCCCTCTTGGAGCCGTCTACCGGGACCAGTATGCGATTGAACATGATCGTCGTACTCCTCAGGCCAGGACGCGCGCCTTACCGGAAGGCCAGGTCGCGAAGGAAGAGGGCGATCTGCGGAAACATGATCAGCAGCGCCGCCGCCAGCACCAGGATCATGATAAAGGGCGGCGTGCCCTTGATCACGTCGAGGTAGGGCCGCTTGAAGATGGCGATCGCGGTGAAGATGTCGCAGCCGAAGGGCGGGGTCGCCGAGCCGATGGCCACCTGCAGGGTGATCAGGATGCCGACCAGCACAGGATCCAGGCCCGTGGCCTCGACGGCCGGGGCGAAGATCGGCGTCAGCACCAGGATCACCACGATGGGATCGACGAACATGCACGCCACGAAGAAGGCGATGCAGATGGCGATCAGCACGCCGGTGGGACCGGCCTCGTTGATGCCGGCGGCCTGCAGCAGCTCCTGGGGGATCTGGGCGAAGGAGATGATCCAGGAGAAGCCGTTGCCCACCGCCACCAGGATGAAGACCACCGCGGTGATCAGGCCGGTGGACTTGGCGATCCGGTAGATGTCCGGGATCTTCAGGGAGCGAAAGATCAGGAACTCCAGGAAGATGGCGTAGAGTACGCAGGCCGCCGCCGCCTCGGTGGGACTGAAGATGCCGCCGTAGATGCCGCCGACGATGATCACCGGGAAGCCAAGCGGCCACAGCGCCTGGCGCACCGCGGTGAAGCGTTCGCCCCAGCCGGACTTCGGCTCGGTGGGGACATTGCGCAGGGTGGCGTAGATCACGCAGTAGATGGAGAACATCAGCAGGATCAGCAACCCCGGGCCGATGCCGGCGATGAACAGCTCGCCGATGGAGGTGCCCGAGATAACGCCGTAGATGATCATGCCGATGCTCGGCGGGATCAGAAAGGCGATGTCGCTGGAGTTGATGATCAGCGCCAGGGTGAAGGAGTCCGAGTAGCCCGCCTTGAGCATCTTGGGGCGCAGCGGCGAGCCGACGGCCACCACGGTGGCCTGGGTGGAGCCCGATACCGCGCCGAACAGGGTGCAGGAGGCGGCGGTGCTGACCGCCAGCCCGCCCTTCACGTGGCCGATGAAGGACATCACCATGTTGATCAGGCGGTCGGCCGACTGCCCCCGCGTCATGATGTCCGCGGCGAGGATGAACATCGGCACCGCGATCAGCGAGGCCGGTCGGATGCCCGCCATCATTTGCTGGATCAGCGTATCCATCTGATCCAGGCCGTTGAACATCATGAAGAAACCAATGACCGCCGCGGTGATCAGCGGGATCATCATGGGAAAGCCCAGCAGCAGCAGGGCGATCATGGTGGTAACCATTATTGTCGTCATCGTGCGTTCCCCCGGGCGTACTGCCCTCCGTCAGACTTCCGTTTCCGTATCCTTGTAGCCGTCGAGCACGCCGGTCGACAGGTAGACGTCCCGCGACGTCAGGTTCTTGATCGCGGTGAGCAGGTACTGGATGCCGGTGATCAGGAAGCCGAGCGGTGCCCAGACGTAGATGATCCAGATCGGGAAGCCCAGTGCCGGCAGGATCCTGCCCTTGTCGTAGAGGTCCAGGATGTAGATGACCGAGTAATAGAGCAGGAAGAACATCACCAGCGAGGTGACCAGGGCGATGAAGATCATCAGCGCCTTGCGCCCGCCGACTGGCAGCGCATCGTAGATGGCTGACATGCGGATATGGCGGCCGTGCCGGGCGGCGTAGCCGATGCCGGCGAAGGTGATCATGATGATCAGGATGCGGTTGATCTCGCCGGAGAAGTAGATGCTGTCGCCGAACACGAAGCGCGCGATGACGTTGGCGATCGTGTTGAAGGCCATCAGCAGCACGCCGAGCGCAAGGATGACCGCCTCGAGCTTGCTGATGAAGGTGTCGATGGTGCCCAGAAAGCCCGGCAATCCCGAGCGGTAATGCTTTTCGGACTCTTCGGTCATGTCCGCGCTCCCTTTCAGCATGCGATGCGGGAAAAATGGGATTCCCTCAGGGCCAGCATACGCGTCGCGATCAGGCGCCGAGACCCGGGAGATCAACGCTGGGTGCACGCTCGCTCATGCCCGGGAATCCACGGCTCTGAAACAGCAGGGGGGTGGCCCGGGCAGGCCACCCCCCTGTTAGGGCGACGTCGGTTGCGGGTTACTCCGCGTCGTTGCTCACGGCCTCGAGATCGGCCTTGAACTGCTCGAGCAGCTCCTTGCCGCGCTCGCCGGTCATGTCGATGAACTCTTCCTCGACCTGGGGCGCACGCTCCTTGAAGGCCTGGATCTGCTCATCGTCGAGACGCGTCACGGTGACCTCGTCGGAAGCCGCCTGGATCTTCTCCAGCGACTCTTCGGCCAGGCCCTGGATGTGCTCGATGGTGTGGTCGTAGGCCGCTTCGGAGGCGGCGCGCACCAGCTCCTTGTCCTCGTCGGAGAGGTCCTCGAAGAAGTCCTGGTTGGCCATCATCGCGGTGGTGAACCAGCCGTGGCTGGTGAAGGTCAGGTGCGGCGACACCTCGTAGAGGCCGCCGGACTCGATCCAGAAGATCGGGTTTTCCTGGCCGTCGATGATGCCGGTCTGCAGGCCGCCGTAGACCTCGCCCCAGGGCAGCGGCGTCGGCGTGGCGCCGAAGGCGCTGTAGGTCTCGGCCAGCAGCGGATTGGTCATGGTACGGATCTTCTTGTTCTCGAAGTCCTCCGGCGAGGTGATCGGCTCGTCGGCGGTGACCACCATCTCGCCTTCCGGGTACATCTGCAGCAGCTCGAGGCCCTGCTCGGCGTAGAGCTTCGGGAACATCTCGTTGATGGCCTTGCTCTCGTCGAAGAACTCGAGCACCTGGTCCATGTCGGTGGGCATCAGATAGGGGATGAAGAAGATCTGTGCCTCGGGGATCAGCGCGCCGGTGAAGCCGGGAGACTGGTTGACGAACTGCAGGATGCCGTTCTGGGTCTGCTCCATGATGTCATCGGACTCACCGAGCTCACCGAAGCGGTAGATCTGCAGCGTGTGATCGGAGTTGGCCTCGATGTAATCCTTGAAGGCGACCGCGAAGACGTCCTGCACATCGCCTTCGTACTCTTCGTGAGCATAGCGCCAGTTGTCGGCCATCGCGGCGGAGGACATGCCAATCATCAGGGCGCCGATGCCGGCGCTCGTCAACAGTTTCTGTGACTTCATTCTTGTGATCCCTCTACAGGTTTGCCCGTGATGGAGTGATCCATCGGCGGGTGTCTGGTGAACATGGCATTCACGCAACTGAATTTCAGGCTAGCGTGGCCGCTATGAGGGGTCAAGCTGGCTTATTAGCATCTTAAGTTTAATAAGATGTGACGTTTCATGGAGATGAAAGCGCGCGGCGAGGTGCGCCAGCGGGTCGGGAGGCGGCGTGGGCAGCGGGCGGATGCCGGCCCCGCTCAGGGCCAGGCGCTGCAGGCGCGTGAGGGCCTCGCGCTCGGCCTGCAGCTCGGCCTGCTGGAGGGTGCGGCGCAGCGCGGCCACGCCCTTGTCCGTCCGGGCCTCGGCCTTGAGGGCCCGGCGCAGGCGGCGCAGCGGCGCCGTGACCTCATGCTGCCAGCGGCGCACGGCGTCGGGCGGGAGCTCGCAGGCCAGGCCGTGGCGATAGAGCCAGCAGTGCCAGAGCAGCTCGCAGACATCGACGCCGGCCTCGTCCTGCAGCGTCAGGCAGGCCGCCTCGACCCCGTCGCGCCCGTAGAGGGCCAGCGCAAACTCCCAGAGCGGGGCCTGGCGCAGACGGGCCCGCAGAGCGTCGGGCAATTGGGTAGAATCGTGGGTCATGACACGCTGTCGCCCCTGGGCGGCGGCCTCACCGACTGCCGAGTGGAGCCTGCATGATCGCACTGCGCCAAGTTTCCCTGCAACGCGGCACCCAGACCCTGCTGGAGGGGGCCGACCTGACCCTGCATGCCGGCCACAAGGCGGGGATCGTCGGGCCCAACGGCGCGGGCAAGTCCAGCCTGTTCAAGCTGCTGCTCGGCGAGCTGGCCCCGGACAAGGGCGAGGTCGAGATGAGCGGCGGGCAACGTATCGCCCACATGGATCAGGAGGTGGAGGCCCTGGAGCGCTCCATCGTCGACTACGTGCTCGACGGCGACCGCGAGCTGCGGCGCACCGAGGCGGCCCTCGAGCAGGCCCGCCAGCAGGGCGAGGCCCACCGCGAGGCCGAGCTGCACGGCGCCATCGAGGCGCTGGACGGCTACAGCGCCCCGGCCCGCGCCGCCCAGCTGCTGGTGGGGCTGGGCTTCGTCCAGGCCGACCTGGCGCGGCCGCTGTCGGCCTTCTCCGGCGGCTGGCGCATGCGCGTCAACCTGGCCCGCACCCTGTTCAAGCCCTCCGACCTGCTGCTGCTCGACGAGCCCACCAACCACCTGGACCTGGACGCCCTGCTGTGGCTCGAGCAGTGGCTCGCCCGCTATCCCGGCACCCTGCTGCTGATCTCCCACGACCGCGACTTCCTCGACGCCGTGTGCGACCACATCGTGCACTTCGATCGCCAGTCGCTGGTTCTGTATCGCGGCAACTACACCACCTTCGAGCGCACCCGCGCCGAGAAGCTGGCCCTGCAACAGGCCGAGGCCGCCAAGCAGCAGGCCCGCCGCGAGGAGATCGAGCGCTTCGTGGCGCGCTTTCGCGCCAAGGCGACCAAGGCGCGCGCCGCCCAGAGCCGCCTGAAGATGCTCGAGCGGATGGGCGACATCGCCGTGGCCCACGCCGACTCGCCCTTCCACTTCACCATCCCCTCGGCCGACAAGAGCTCCCACCCGCTACTGGTGCTCGACGAGGCCCGGCTCGGCTACCGTCACCCCGACGGCCAGGAGACGACGCAGCTCGACGACGTCAGGGTGACCCTGCTGCCGGGGCAGCGCATCGGCCTGCTGGGCCCCAACGGGGCCGGCAAGTCGACCCTGATCAAGTCGCTCACCGGCGACCTGCCGCTGCTGGCCGGGCGGCGGGTGCCCGGCGAGCACCTGGCGATCGGCTACTTCGCCCAGCACCAGCTGGAGGGGCTGGACCTCGCCTCCACGCCGTTCCAGCACGTGCAGCGCCTCTCGCCCACCGCGGCGGACCTGGACATCCGCAAGTTCCTGGGCGGCTTCGGCTTCCACGGCGACGACGTCTTCGCCGAGGTGGGACGCTTCTCCGGCGGCGAGAAGGCGCGCCTGGCGCTCGCCCTGGTTGCCTGGCAGAAGCCCAACCTGCTGCTGCTCGACGAGCCCACCAACCACCTCGACCTGGAGATGCGCGAGGCGCTCACCGAGGCGCTGGCGAGCTTCGAGGGCACGGTGATCATCGTCTCCCACGACCGCCACCTGCTGCGCGCCACCGTGGACGAGTTCTGGCGGGTGGCCGACCACGGCGTCACGCCCTTCGACGGCGACCTGGAGGACTACCGGACCTGGCTCAAGAACCGTCTGGAGGACGAGCGCCGCGAGGCCCGGGCCGACAAGGCCGAGCGCCAGGAGGCGGGGAGCGCGCCCCGGGAGGATCGCAAGGCGACGCGCCGGGCGGCGGCGGAGCTGCGCGAGAAGCTGCGTCCGCTCAAGCGCGACCGCGACCGGGCGGAGCAGGCCATGGAGAAGGTCCAGGCCGAGCTCGCCGGGGTCGAGGAGGGGCTCGGCGAGGCCGAGCTCTATACCGACCCGGCGCGCAAGGAGGAGCTCACCGAGCGCCTGGGGCGCCAGGGCGAGCTCAAGTCGCGGCTCGAGGCCCTGGAGCAGGCCTGGCTCGACGCCGAGGAGGCGCTGGAGGCCGCCGAGGCGGAGCTCAACGGCGCCTGAACAAAGCTATCGCAGTGACCAGGCACCGGGGCGCTGAGGACAAGTCGAAGAGGAGGTCCTGCGCCAGGGATGGCGTCGGTAGCGCCCAAGGAGGGGTTCACAGCGCCTCCGGAAGGCCGGCCCCGCTCGCAGGCTTGTCGCCAGGTCAGCTCGGAGCTACCGATCTGTAAAGCTATCTGCGATGGCCTTGGGCGCCTGAACGCGGGGGTTGCGCGTAAGAATCAGCCCTCCAGCAGGAAGGTGACCGGCCCGTCGTTGATCAGCGAGACCTGCATGTCGGCGGCGAACTCGCCGCTTTCCACCGTCGGCCAGGCCGCTCGGGCCCGCTCGAGCAGGTAGTGGAAGAGGCGCTCACCCTCGGCGGGCGGGGCGGCGCTGGAGAAGCTGGGCCTGAGCCCCTTGCGGGTGTCGGCGGCCAGGGTGAACTGGGAGACCAGCAGCAGTCCGCCCTCGGCCTGCTGCAGGTTCAGGTTCATCTTGCCCTCGGCGTCGGCGAAGACCCGATAGTGCAGCAGCTTGTGCAGCAGTCGGTCCGCCGCGGCCTCGTCGTCGCCCTTCTCGACGCCCACCAGGGCCAGCAGCCCCGGGCCGATGGCGCCCACTTCACGCTCCTCCACTTCCACGCTGGCGCGTCGCACGCGCTGGATCAGGGCCTTCATCGGGCGGGCTCTCCTTGCTGATGTCTCGGGCGACCAAGCCTAGCACGAGCGCCGCCGCGAGGGCCGCCCTCAGCGGCCCAGCAGGTCGTCCCGGAAGTCGTCGCCCAGCGGGTCGTCGCCCAGCCAGATGCCGAACAGCGCGTTGGCGAGCGCCGGGTCGCCTCCCGAGTAGAGGGTCTCGCCGTTCAAGGCGAGGGTCAGGGCGTCGCCGTCCCAGCCCAGGGCATAGCGGTCGCCGGGGCGCACGTCGCGGTAGCGGCCGTTGAAGGCAGAGAGGCTCGGCGCGAGGCGGGCGAACTCGTCGCCCGGCAGGGCCTTCTTGACCCTCTCGCGGGTCACCTCGGCGAAGTCGCCGGCCTCGATGGCGTGGAAGTACTCGAGCTCCAGGCGGCGCGGCACGTCGGATTGCGGGGCCGGCCGGGGGTAGCCGGCGGCCTGGTAGTAGGCGCCGGCATAGGCGTCCCAGATCATGTAGCGGAAGAGGCCGTGGCCGATGCGCTCGTAGCGGCGCTCGCCGACTTCCAGGGCGGCGGGGAAACGGGCGCCCTCGATCACGACGGCGCCCGGCGCGGACGAGGCGGTGGCGGCGGCGGGCAGCGCGGCGGTGAGGGCCGCGAGCAGCAGGAGGGCGCGGGTAGGCGACAGCGACATGGGAAGAACCTCGCAGGACGGAGCATGTCCTCGTACGGACAGCGAAGTCTCGTAAAGGTTCTGTACAGCTTGTGCCGGCCCGCTACCAGGAGCGACAGAGCATGATGTCGCAGTGGGGCTCGGAGAGCAGGCGCTCGGTGATCTGGCTCTGGCGGCCCAGCTGCCCGCGGCTGCCCAGGGCGAGCAGGTCCGGCGGCTGGCGGCGCAGGCGCGTCATCAGCACCTCCAGGGGGTCGCCCTGCTCGAGCACCAGTTCGAGCTCCGGCACGTCGTCGAGCTCGCCCATCAGCTGCTCGGTCTCGCGCTCGAGCTGGGTGCGCAGCCGCTCCACCTCGCGGTCGCGCCAGCGGGCGAAGTCGCCGTTCGAGCCGAGCTCGCGCTCGCCGGGGATGTCCCAGGCGTGCAGCAGGGTCAGCCGCGCCTCGGGGAAGCGCTTGAGGGTCTCGCGCAGGGTGTGCCGCGAGGTCAGCGAGAAGTCCACCGGCACCAGGATGTCGTGCCACGCCTGGGTCGCCAGGTGGCTGACCGAGAGCACCGGGCAGGGGGCGCTGCGCAGCACCCGGGCGAGGGTGGTGCCGGCCACCAGGTCGGGCTGCCCGCGCTTGCGATGGGCGCCGAGGATGATCATGTCGGCCTGGCGCTCGTGGGCCTCGCGGATGATCTCGGCATAGGGGGCGCCGGCCATGGTCTGGATCAGGCTCTGGGGCTCGGGCAGCGCATAGTCCTCACGCAGGTCGGTGAGGGTGGCGCGGAGGTCCGCCACCACGGCCTCCTCCAGGTCGTGGAGGACACGGCGCGGCAGGTAGGGGTCGAGCACATGGATGATGTCGAGGCGGGCGCCGCTCTCCACCGCGAGGCGCACGGCGCGGGCGAAGGCGGCGCGGTTCTCGGCGGAGAGGTCGCTGGCGAACAGCAGGGTCTGGCTCATGATGACTCCCTCCCGGGCAGGAAGATCTCGAGGGCACCGCTCTCAGCATGGGTGGCCCGGGGGGAGGGCGCAAGGCCGCCCGCCTACCACCAGGCGTGGAAGTGGTGCACCGGGCCGTGTCCCTGTCCCACCGCGAGGCGATGGCTATGCTCGAGCGCCTCAGACAGCCAGGCCTTGGCGGCGGCCACCGCCTCGGGCAGGGCGTCGCCCAGGGCCAGCCGCGCGGTGATCGCCGAGGAGAGCGTGCAGCCGGTGCCGTGCAGGTTGCCGGTGGCGATGCGCGGGCCCTCCAGCCACTCGAGGCGGTCGGCCGTGATCAGCAGGTCCGGGCAGGCCTCGCCGCGCAGGTGGCCGCCCTTGAGCAGCACCGCCCCGGCGCTCAGCTCGCGCAGGGCCGGGGCCATCGCCTGCATGCCAGCGCGGTCCGTGGGCATCGGGCAATCGAGCAGCACCGCCGCCTCCGGCAGGTTCGGGGTAATCAGGTCGGCCATCGGCACCAGCACGTCGCGCACCGCAGCGATGCCGGCGTTGTCGACCAGGGTGTCGCCGCTCTTGGCCACCATCACCGGGTCGAGCACCACCCAGCGCGGCCGCTGGGCGGAAAGGCCCTCACGGATCACCTCGGCCACCGGGCGGCTGGCCACCATGCCGACCTTCACCGCGTCGATGGCGATGTCGTCGAGCAGGGTGTCGAGCTGGGTGGCGATGAAGTCGGCCGGCACCGGATGCACACCGGTGACGCCGCGGGTGTTCTGCGCGGTCAGCGCGGTGATCACGCTGGTACCATAGCTGCCCAGGGCCGAGAAGGTCTTGAGGTCGGCCTGAATGCCGGCGCCGCCGGAAGGGTCGGAGCCGGCGATGGTCAGGGTATTGGGGATCGAACGGGGGGTGGCCATCAGCGTCTTGTCATTGCTTTGTAAGGGGACTGATAGCCTACTGCAGGGAGGGGGCGCGGTGCCATGCTGATGCTGTTCCTGGTGGCGCTGGCCAGCGCCACCCTGCTGCCTGGCGGCTCCGAGGTGTGGCTGGCGCGGCTCTGGTGCCAGGGCGAGCCGGGGTGGTGGCTGTGGGGCGTGGCGAGCGTCGGCAACACCCTGGGCAGCCTCGTCAACGTGGGCCTGGGGCGCTATGCCCGCCACTTCCAGGAGCGCCGCTGGTTTCCGGTCTCGCGGGGCGGGCTCGAGCGCGCCGAGCGCTGGTACCTGCGCTTCGGCGAGTGGAGCCTCTTGGCCTCCTGGGCGCCGATCATCGGCGACCCGCTCACCGTGCTGGCCGGGATCCTGCGCCTGCCTTGGTGGCGGGCGATCCTGCTGATCACGGTGGCCAAGGGCGCCCGCTACGCCCTGGTGCTGTGGCTCGCCGAGGCCTGGCTGGCGCCGCTCTGCGCGTAAGCGCGGCCGGTGATGCGCCCGCCAACGACGAGGGGCCGCCCGCAGGCGGCCCCTCGAGGGCGTGGCAGCGGCGTGCCTACTCGCTGGTGGTGTCGCCCTCGGGGTTGCGGGCGTTGTAGTAGGCCTGCTCGGAGATGGCGTGATAGTTCACGACCTTGTCCTGGAAGGCCTGGTAGGAGTCGTAGATCTTCTGGGCCATCTCGCTCGACTCGGCGAGTTCGGCGACCACGTCGGCGGAGTGCTCCTTGGCCTGGGCCAGCACGTCGGCCGGCAGGCGGCGCAGCTCCACCTCGTGCTCGTTGACCAGGGTCTCGAGGGCATCGTTGTTGCGCGCGGTGTACTCATCGAGCACGTCGGCGTTCACGTCGCGCACGGCAGTGCGCAGGATCGCCTGCAGGTCGGCGGGCAGCGACGCCATGGCCTCCTCGTTGACGATCGCCTCGAACATCACCGTCGGCTCGTGCCAGCCGGGATAGTAGTAGTACTCGGCGGCCTGGTGCAGGCCGAAGGCGAGGTCGTTGTAGGGGCCGATCCACTCGGTGGCGTCGATGGCGCCGGACTGCAGGGAGGTGAAGATCTCGCCGCCCGGCATGTTGACGATGGCCACGCCCATGCGCTGCATCACCTCGCCGCCGAGGCCCGGCATGCGCATCTTCAGGCCGTCCAGGTCGTCGACGGAGTTGATCTCGCGGTTGAACCAGCCGCCCATCTGCACGCCCGAGGCGCCGGCGGCCATCACGTCGACGCCGAAGTCGTCATACAGCTCGTTCCACAGCGCCAGGCCGTCGCCATGGTGCAGCCAGGCGTTCATCTCCTGGGCGTTCATGCCGAAGGGCACGGCGGCGAAGAACTGCGCGGCCGGCGCCTTGCCCTTCCAGTAGTAGGAGGCGGAGTGGCCCAGCTCGGCGGTGCCGCCGGAAACGGCGTCGAAGACCTCGAAGCCCGGCACCAGCTGACCGGCCCCGAATACCTCGATGGTCAGGCGACCGTCGGACATCTCCTCGACCAGCTCGGCGAGGCGCTCCGGCCCCTGGCCCACGCCGGGGAAGTTCTTCGGCCAGGAGGTGACCATCTTCCACTCGAAGGTCTCCTGGGCCTGGGCGGTGCCCGCGGCCAGCATCAGGCCGGCGGCGCCGACGGCGATGGCGAGTGCTTTGGGTTGCATGTGATTCCCTCTCATTGTGTGCGTTGTGGGGGAGTGGTCCGCGTCGGACCGGTCGGCCGGGAGGGCAGCCGCCCTCCCGGTGACGTTCGCGTCACTATACCCGGCCGCCGGGGCGGCCGATTCCACGCTCTGCCTAGAACTGGTTCGGCAGCCAGGTGGCGAGGCCCGGGAAGAAGGCCAGGGCCAGCAGCATGGCCAGCTGCAGCGCGATGAACGGCATCACGCCCTTGTAGATCGCCGTGGTGGGCACCGACTCCGGCGCCACCCCGCGCAGATAGAAGAGCGCGAAGCCGAAGGGCGGCGTCAGGAAGGAGGTCTGCAGGTTGATGGCGATCATGATGCCGAGCCAGATGGGGTCGAGGCCCATGGCCAGCAGGATCGGCCCGACGATCGGCACCACCACGAAGGTGATCTCGATGAAGTCGAGGATGAAGCCGAGCAGGAAGATCACCAGCATCACGATCAGCGTCGCGCCGACCACGCCGCCGGGCATGTTGTCGAACAGGTCGGTGACCAGCTCCTCGCCGCCGTAGGCGCGAAACACCAGCGAGAAGAGCGCCGCACCGATCAGGATCAAGAACACCATGGTGGTGACGTGGGTGGTGGAGCGCAGCACCTCCTTGAGGGTGGCGAGGTCCAGGCGGCGATAGGCCAGGGCCAGCATCAGCGCGCCGAAGGCGCCCACCGCCGAGGCCTCGGTGGGGGTGGCGAAGCCGCCGAGGATCGAGCCGAGCACCACCACGATCAGCACGATGGGCGGCACCAGCCCCTTGAGCAGCAGCAGGCCGAGGCCGCCCTCGTGGCCGAGCTCCTCCATCAGGTCGCGTCGGTCGACGGCCGGCGCGGCGCTGGGCTTCCACCAGGCGACCAAGGCGACGTAGACGATGTAGAACACCACCAGCACCAGGCCAGGCACCAGCGCGCCCATGAACAGGTCGCCCACCGAGACCGTCTTGGGGCTGAAGATGCCCATCGAGAGCTGGGCCTGCTGGTAGGCGGAGGAGAGCACGTCGCCCAGCAGCACCAGGGCGATGGAGGGCGGGATGATCTGGCCCAGGGTGCCGGTGGCGCAGATGGTACCGGTGGCCAGCGGCATGCTGTAGCCGCGCTTGAGCATGGTCGGCAGGGACATCAGGCCCATGGTCACCACGGTGGCGCCGACGATGCCGGTGGAGGCGGCCAGCAGCATGCCGACCAGGGTCACCGAGATGCCCAAGCCCCCGCGCAGCGAGCCGAACAGCAGCGCCATGGCCTCGAGCAGGGTCTCGGCGACCTTGGACTTCTCCAGCAGCACGCCCATCAGCACGAACAGTGGCACCGCCAGCAGCGTCTGGTTGGTCATGATGCCGTAGAGGCGGTTGGGGAAGGCGCTCAGGTAGCCGGCATCGAAGTGGGCGTCGATGCCCAGGGTCTCGAGCCCGAGGCCCAGCCCGGCGAAGGCCAGGGCGGTGCCGGCCAGCGACAGCGCGACCGGGTAGCCGGCCATCAGCACCAGGCAGATGACGACGAAGAGGATCAGCGGCATGAACTCCAGCATTACAGGTGCTCCTCGTGGGGCTCGTCGTCATGGGTGGCGGCCAGGCGCCCGGTCAGCACGTAGACATTCTTCACCGCCTCGACCAGGGCCTGGAGGATCATCAGGCCGGCGAACAGCGGGATCAGCGTCTTGAGCAGGAAGACCCCGGGAATGCCGCCGGAGTCGGGCGAGCCCTCGAGGATCGCCCAGGACTTGCCGACGTAGCCCAGGCTCGAGAGGATCACGAAGCCCGTCACCGGCAGCAGCAGGAAGAGGGTGCCGGCGAGGTCGACCAGCGCCTTGCGCTTCGGCGTCATCGCCCGGTAGAAGATGTCCACCCGCACGTGGCCGTCGTGCTTGAGGGTGTAGCCCGCGGCCAGCAGGAACACCGTGGCGTGCAGGTACATCACCGACTCCTGCATGGGGATGCTGTTGACGCTGAAGGCGTAGCGCAGCACCACGATCAGGAACTGGATGAGCATCATCAGAAGGATCAGCCAGGAGAGGCTGGTGCCGAGCCGCTCCGAGGCGCGGTCGAGCCAGGCGATGAAGCCCGGCAACTCGCGGGATTGGGCCATGAGGGGTCTCGCTGTGTCGAACGGGGCGTGGAAAGGGGGCGGATGGTCGCACACCCGAGACGTGCTGACCGCCGCGGTCTCCAACGCTGACTATACGTTACCGACCCGCTCGGCGTCAGTGGCGCCGGCGCTCGCCGTTCGGCCGGCCGACGGCCAGGCAGCTGGCCAGGCAGGCGTCGGGCAGCCGCACGTCCACAGCGATCGGCAGATGATCCGAGAAGAGGTGCTCGAGCACCCGCACCTCGTCCGCGTGGAGGGAGTCGGAGAGCAGGATGTGGTCCAGGGCGCGGCGCGGCTGCCAGGAAGGGTAGCTGAGCGGCGGGCGCACCGGGTGCAGCGGCAGCGAGGCGCGGAAGCGCTCGTGGCCGTGCAGCTGGTCCGGGGTGCAGTTGAGGTCGCCCATCACCACCACGTGGCGCAGCGGGCGGATGATCTCGCTGAGGTAGTCGAGCTGGCGCACCCGGCCGCGGTGGCTGAGCGCCAGGTGGGCGACGAACAGGTGCAGGGCGTCGGCCCCCTCGCCGTAGCGGACGTGGATGGCCCCGCGGCCGGGCAGGGTGCCGGGCAGGCGGTGCTCCTCGATGCGCGACGGCGTCAGTCGCGAGAGCAGCCCGTTGCTGTGCTGGGCGATGCGGCCCAGGTTGCGGTTGAGCTGCTGGAAATGGTGGGGAAAGCCGGCATGGGTGGCGAGGTACTCCACCTGGTTGATGTGGCTCGAGCGGAAGCTCCCGCCATCGGCCTCCTGGAGGCCGACGATGTCGAAGCGGCTGAGCACCTCGCCGATCATGTTGAGACGCTGCAGCCGTTTCGGGTGGGGCAGCAGGTGCTGCCAGCTGCGTGTCAGGTAGTGGTGGTAGGCCGAGGTCTGGATGCCCACCTGCAGGTTGAAGGTGAGCAGCTTCAGGTGGCCGCCGTCGAGCAGCGGTGTCCTTGCCTCGGCCAGCTGGGTCATCTCAGTCGGCGCGCTCCTCGCGGACCTTCTCGACCAGGGCACCGGCGATCTGCGGCATGTTGCCGAGGCTGCCGGCGGTGCTCGGCGAGACCAGGTAGCGACCGTCGACGATCAGCGCCGGAACGCCCATCAGCTGCATCTGGCGCATGCGGGCGTGGGCCTGGTTGACCTGGCTCTTCACGCCGAAGGAGGCGAGCGCCTCCCGGGCCTCCTCCTCGCTGACGCCGTAGTCGCTGAAGAAGGCGGCGATGGCGTCCTCCGAGGTCAGGCGCTGGCCCTCTTCGTGGATGGCGTGGAAGAAGTCGTCGTGGAGCGCGTCGAGGATTCCCAGCTGCTCGGCGGCATAGAAGGCGAAGGCGTGGGTGTTCCAGTCGCCGCCCATGGTGGCCGGCATGCGCCGGAAGACCACGTCCTCGGGCTGCTCGGCGACCCAGGCGTTGAGCGGCTCCTCGAGGTTGTAGCAGTGCGGGCAGCCGTACCAGAAGGCCTCGGTCACCGCGACCTGGCCGTCCTCGACCCGCGTCTCCACCGGGTTCTCGAGCACGGTGTAGTGCTCGCCCTCGACGAGGGGGGCGGCGGATACCAGGGATGACAGGCCGAGGCCGGCCAGGGCGACCATCAGGGTCTTCAGCATGGGAACTCTCCTTGAGTGCAACACCTTGAGTGAAACAGGATCCGGGTGCCGGCGCGCGGCACGTCGCTGGCTTTGATGCCCCGGCACCGTCCGGGTTCCCCACAGACGCCGAGGGCGGCCACTGGCCGCCCTCGAAGTGCCGCTGCCCGGCGGGCCGGGACGGGGCTCAGTGCAGGCCGCGCACGTAGTTGGCCACGGCGGCCATGTCGTCGTCGCTCATCTTGCTGGCGATGTCACGCATGATGGCGGCCGGGTCGTTGGCCCGCTCGCCGGCGGCGAAGTCCTGCAGGGTGGAGACCACGTAGTCGTGCTTCTGGCCGGAGAGCGCCGGGTAGACCGCGGAGCCGATGCCCTCGCCTTGCGGGCTGTGGCAGGCCGAGCAGGCCGGGATGCCCTTGGCCATGTCGCCGGCGCGGTAGAGCTGGCGGCCGCGCTCGATCAGCGCCTCGTCGTCCTCGGCCTGACCCAGGGCCGGGTCCATCTCGGCGAAGTACTTGGCCACGTCCCAGGCGTCCTGGTCGGAGTAGTTGTCCACCTGGCCGGCCATCTGCGCGACCATGCGGTTGCCGTCGCGGATGTCCATGATCTGCTTGGCCAGGTAGGAGGCCTGCTGGCCGGCCAGGTTGGGGAAGGCGCCGGAGGGGCTGATGCCCTGCTGGCCGTGACAGGCGGCGCAGGCCTGCGCCTTCTCCCGACCGGCCGCCGCATCGGCATCCGCTTGAAGGTCCGCATGGGCCACGCCGACCGCGCCCATGGTGATTGCCAGGCTTGCCAGTAGCTTTCTCATCGCAGTTCCACTATCCCGTTACGTTGTTGGCCGGTACGTACCCCGGGTGCCGCCCGGGTTGGATCCGGGTGCCCTGTGGCCGGTCGTCGCCGACGCGGTGGTCGGTCGCTGGCGGCCGAAGCACGGTGGTATACTGACGCGCCCCGGGTCGCAGACAAAGACACTGCATTATAACGGAACACCCGAGCCGCGGGAATGCAAGCCGTGGCGCCCTTGATCAACGTCAGGATTCTCCCGCATGTCGCGACTCAACTACCAGGCCTCCCGTTTCCTCACCAGCGCCCCGACCCTGGCCAAGTGTCCGCCGGACGCCGGCGCCGAGGTGGCCTTCGCCGGCCGCTCCAACGCCGGCAAGTCCAGCGCCATCAATGCCCTGACCCGGCAGAAGGCGCTGGCGCGGACCTCCAAGACGCCGGGGCGCACCCAGCTGATCAACTTCTTCGGGCTCGGCGAGGACAGCGACCACCGACTGGTCGACCTGCCGGGCTATGGCTATGCCAAGGTGCCGGAGCAGGTCAAGCTGGAGTGGCAGCGCCACCTCTCCGACTACCTGCGCCGGCGCGGTTCGCTGCGCGGCCTGGTGCTGGTGATGGACGTGCGCCATCCGCTCTCGGAGTTCGACCAGACCCTGCTCGGCTGGGCCGACGAGGCCGACATGCCGGTGCACATCCTGCTGACCAAGGCCGACAAGCTGAAGAGTGGCGCGGCGAAGAGCGCCCTGCAGCAGGTGCGCTCGCGGCTGCGCGAGTGGGAGGACCTGGTCAGCATCCAGCTCTTCTCCGCCCTCAAGAAGCAGGGCATCGAGGAGGTGCATGCGCGCCTCGACCAGTGGCTGCTCGACGCGCCGGTGCCCGCCGACGACTGACGTCCGCCTTCCATGCGTCGCGCTGGCCGCGGCGGCGACTAGCCGAGGTCGGCCAGCAGGGCCGGCAGCTCGCGCACGTGCGCGAGCCGATGCACCCCCTCGGGCAGCGTCCCCGCCGGGGCGTCCGGGGCGATCCACACCGCCTGCATCCCGAGCCGCCGCGCCGGCAGCACGTCCTCCTGCCAGGAATCCCCCACGTGCAGCGCCCGGGAGGGTGCGGTCTCGAGGCGCGCCAGCGCGGCCAGGAAGGGCCGGGCGTCCGGCTTGGGGGCCTGGATCTCGCCGGCGGCGATGGCCACCCGGAAGTGGCGATGCAGCGCCAGGCGGTGCAGCGCCAGGTTGCCGTTGGTGATGGCCCCCAGCCGGTAGTGTCTGCCGAGCGCCTCGAGCAGCGGCTCCACCTCGGGGTGGGGCGCGACCTCGATTCGCAGCGCATGGAAGCGCGCCATGGCGGCGGCGGCCCATAGCCAGGCGGTGCTGCGCGGGAGCCCGTAGGCCTCCAGCAGCTCCACCAGGGCGCGCTCGCGCAGCCAGGTGAAGTCGCCGCGTCGCGGCGGGAAGCGCTCGGCCAGCCGGCCGCGCGCCGCCTGATAGGCCGCCAGGGGGTAGCGCTCGGCGAAGCGCCCGCGCGCTTCGCCGCGGCGCGACAGCCAGTCGGTCAGGGCCTCATCGAGCCAGGCGTAGTGGCCGGTCTCGGTGCGCGCCATCACCCCGCGGTTGTCCCACAGGGTGTCGTCCAGGTCGAAGGTGATCGCCCGCAGGCTCATGAGGGCTCTCCATTGTCGTTGCCGCGGCGGCGCGCCCGCGGGTGGGCGGCGTCGTAGCTCGCCGCCAGGTGCTGCCAGTCGAGCCGGGTGTAGACCTGGGTGGTTGCGAGGTCGGCGTGGCCGAGCAGCTCCTGCACCGCGCGCAGGTCCTGGCTCGACTCCAGCAGGTGGCTGGCGAAGGAGTGGCGCAGCCGGTGCGGGTGGAGGTGCTCGGCGAGCCCGCGCGCCCTGGCCAGCTCGGCGAGGCGCCGCTGGATGCCGCGATGGCCGAGGCGACTCCCGCGTACCCCGACGAACAGCGCCTGGGTGTCGCGCGCGGCGAGCTGGCCGCGCACCGCGAGCCAGGCGTCCAGCGCCTGGCGGGCCCGGCGGCCGACCGGCACCTGGCGGGGCTTGCCGCCCTTGCCGAGCACCCGGACCCGCTGCGGCTGGAGATCGGGAAGGTCCAGCGCTGCCAATTCGGCCAGGCGCAGGCCGCTGGAGTAGAAGAGCTCCAGCATCGCCTGGTCGCGCCGCGCCAGCGGCGAGTCGTCGTGGGGAGTGTCGAGGAAGCGGGAGAGCTGGTCGACGTCCAGCGGCCGGGGCAGGTGGCGGGGCTGGCGCGGGGCCTTCACCAGGGCGGCCGGGTTGTGGGCCAGCCGCCCCCGCTCCACCAGGTGGGCGGCGAAGCGCGAGATCGCGGCGCGGCGCCGGGCCAGGCTGCGCGGGGCCAGGCCGCGCAGCCGCTCGCCGCCGAGGAAGCGGCGCAGCAGGGCGGCATCGAGGCGCGACCAGTCGTCGATCCCCTCGTCGGCGAGGAAGGCCGTCAGGGCCTCGAGGTCGCGCCGGTAGGCGTCCGCCGTGGCGGGACTCGCCGTGCGCGCCAGCGCCGCCACGAAGGCCTCGACCTCGGACGCGAGGGGGGCTGTGCTCACGACGAGGCCGGCGCCATGCGCACCAGCAGGCGCGCCACCACCTCGCCCACGTAGTCGGTGAACAGGGTGTCCATGCTGGCGCGGAAGTGGTCGGGGTCGGGGCTCGCCAGCACCAGGTAGCCCAGCGGCTCGCCCAGGGTCAGCCGGGCCACCGCGCAGGAGCCGGCCTTGGCGGGCGCCGGCGCGTGGGGCAGCAGGCGCTTCCAGTCGGTGGGGGTCAGCCGCGTGCAGCGGCTGGCGCGGCCGTCGAGCAGCGCCGCGAGGCGCTGGCCGGCGTGGTCGTCGAGCACCTGCCGGGGCGCCTGGGGCGGGCGGGGCTCGGCGTCGGTGAGGCTCGCCGGGCACCACAGCGCCACCGCCGGGGTATGGAAGTGCTCACTCAGCTGGGTCGCCAGCGCCTGGCCCAGGGCGTCGTTGTCCTCGGCCTCGAGCAGCGCGAGGATCAGCTCCCGGGTACGCCGGTACTGGCCCTCGTTGAAGCGGGCCGACTCCAGCAGCTGCTCCAGGCGCCACTCGGCCTGCTCGGCACGGGCGCGCAGGTCGTGCACCAGCCGCTCGAGCAGCGAGGTGGCACCGCGGCTCTCGGGGTGAGGCACCTTGAGCTGCTGCAGCAGGCCCTCGCGCCCGACGAAGAAGTCCGGGTGACGGGCCAGCCACTCGGCGACCCGATCGGGATCGAGGGTCTTGCGCGGATCGGGGGCGGCTCGGGTCATGGGGCTTCTCCTGGGGTGGCGAGGGTCCTTGGGGGCAGAGCGACTCAGTTCAGCACGACGCGGCCGTCGAAGACGCGTTCGGCCGGTCCGGTCATGATCAGCGGGGCGGCGTCGCCGGCCCACTCGATGACGAGCTCGCCGCCGGGCAGGTGCACGGTGACGGGGCTCTCGAGCAATCCCTGGCGGATGCCGCTGGCCACCGCCGCGCAGGCGCCGGTGCCGCAGGCCAGGGTCTCGCCGCTGCCGCGCTCATAGACGCGCAGGCGGATCTCGTGGGGCGACACCACCTGCATGAAGCCGGCGTTGACCCGCTTGGGGAAGCGCGGGTGGGCCTCGATGGCCGGCCCCAGCCGCTCGACGGGGGCGCGGTCGACGTCGGCGACCCGCAGCACCGCATGGGGGTTGCCCATGGAGACCACGCCCACCTCGAGGCGCTCGCCGTCCACCTCGAGGGCGTGCACGACGCGGTCCTCGGCGGCGTCGAAGGGCAGCGCCTCCGGGGCGAAGCGCGGGGCGCCCATGTCGACGCGCACCCGGCCGTCGTCCTCGACCACCAGGGTCAGCGGGCCGCCGGCGGTCTCGACGTGGATCTCGTGCTTGTGGGTCAGGCGCTGGTCGCGCACGAAGCGCGCGAAGCAGCGCGCCCCGTTGCCGCAGTTCTCGACCTCGCTGCCGTCGGCGTTGTAGATGCGGTAGCGGAAGTCCATCTCCGGGTCGCGGGGCGGCTCGACCACCAGCAGCTGGTCGAAGCCGATGCCGAAGCGCCGGTCGGCCAGGCGGCGGATCTCCTGCTCGCTGAAGCGCGCCCGCTGGGTGACCAGGTCGACCACCATGAAGTCGTTGCCCAGCCCATGCATCTTGGTGAAGTGCAGGAGCATCAGCGCGCCTCTCCCGCATCGTCGGGCAGCAGCGCCTCGCCGGCCCACAGCTCCTCGAGGCGCTCGCGGCGACGCACCAGGTGCACCCGGTCGCCGTCGACCATCACCTCGGCGGGGCGCGGGCGGCTGTTGTAGTTCGAGGCCATCACGAAGCCGTAGGCGCCGGCGGAGCGCACCGCGAGCAGGTCGCCCGCGGCGATGGCGAGCTCGCGATCCTTGCCCAGGAAGTCGCCGGTCTCGCAGACCGGGCCGACCACGTCGTAGGTGGCGGCGTCGCGCGGGTGGCGGGTGTCCACCGGCAGGATCGCCTGCCAGGCCTGGTAGAGCGCCGGGCGGATCAGGTCGTTCATGGCCGCGTCGACGATGGCGAAGTTCTTGGTCTCGCCGGGCTTCAGGAACTCGACCCGGGTCAGCAGCACGCCGGCGTTGGCGGCGATCGAGCGGCCCGGCTCGAAGAGCAGGGTCAGCCGCTCGCTGCCCGGCCACGCCGAGAGCCGCTCGAGCAGGGCGGTGGCGTAGTCGAAGGGCGCCGGCGGGCGCTCGTTGTGGTAGGGCACGCCGAGCCCGCCACCGAGGTCGAGGTGCTCGACCTCGATGCCGCGCTCGCGCAGCCGCTCGAGCAGCACCAGCAGGCGGTCGAGGGCGTCGAGGAAGGGGGCGAGCTCGGTGAGCTGGGAGCCGATGTGGCAGTCCAGGCCAACCACCTCGAGGTGGGGCAGCGACGCCGCCAGCTCGTAGACGGCCAGCGCCTCGTCCACCGGGATGCCGAACTTGTTGTCCTTGAGCCCGGTGGAGATGTAGGGGTGGGTGCCGGCGTCGACGTCCGGGTTGACCCGCAGCGAGACCGGCGCCCGCCGGCCGAGCCGGCCCGCCACGGCGTTGAGGCGCTCGAGCTCGGGGCGCGACTCGACGTTGAAGCACTTGATGCCCGCCTCCAGGGCGCGGGCCATCTCGGCCTCCTGCTTGGCCACGCCGGAGAAGACCACCCGGGCCGGGTCGCCGCCGGCGGCGAGCACGCGCTCGAGCTCGCCCACCGAGACGATGTCGAAGCCGGCGCCCATCTTCGCCAGCAGGCCCAGCACGGCCAGGTTGGAGTTGGCCTTCACCGCGTAGCAGATCAGGTGCGGGTGGCCGCCCAGGGCCTCCGCGTAGGCGCGGTAGTGGCGCGCCAGGGTCGCCCGGGAGTAGACGTAGCAGGGCGTGCCGAACTCGTCGGCGATGCGGGTGAGCGGCACGTCCTCACCGTAGAGGACGCCGTCGCGGTAGTCGAAGTGATCCATGCTAGCTCTCGTCGTCGCGGGCGGTGTCGTCGTCCTGCGGGGCGGCGGCGTCGTCCGACGTCGCCTGCTCGCCGGCAGGGTCATAGCGCTCGGCGGCCGCCTCGTCGCCGGGCAGGTAGAGCGGGCCCTTCTGGCCGCAGCCGGCCAGCGCGAGGGCCAGGGCCAGGGCCAGGGCGGCGGGGAGCAGGCGTCCCATCAGGCCAGGCTCGCCAGGGCGTCGCGGGCGCGCTGGGCCGCGGCCCGCACCTGGTCCGGGGCGGTGCCGCCGATGTGGTTGCGGGCCGCCACCGAGCCCTCGAGGGTCAGCACCTCGAAGACGTCCGCCTCGATGGTGTCGGAGAACTGTCGGAGCTCCTCGAGGCTCATCTCGGAGAGGTCCTTGCCCTCCTTGAGCCCGAAGGCCACGGACTGGCCGACGATCTCGTGGGCGTCGCGGAAGGCCACGCCCTTGCGCACCAGGTAGTCGGCCAGGTCGGTGGCGGTGGAGAAGCCGCGGCGGGCGGCCTCGGCCATGCTCGGCTTCTTCGACTCGATGGCCGGGGCCATGTCGGCGAAGGCGCGCAGGCAGCCCTTGACGGTGTCCAGGGTATCGAACAGCGGCTCCTTGTCCTCCTGGTTGTCCTTGTTGTAGGCCAGCGGCTGGGACTTCATCAGGGTCAGCAGGCCCATCAGGTGGCCGTAGACGCGCCCGGTCTTGCCGCGCACCAGCTCCGGCACGTCGGGGTTCTTCTTCTGCGGCATGATCGAGGAGCCGGTGCAGAAGCGGTCGGGCAGGTCGATGAAGTCGAACTGGGCGCTGGTCCACAGCACCAGCTCCTCGCTCATCCGCGACAGGTGCATCAGCAGGATGCTGGCGAAGGACGTGAACTCGATGGCGAAGTCCCGGTCGCTGACCGCGTCGAGGCTGTTCTCGGCGGGACGCTCGAAGCCCAGCAGCTCGGCGGTGACGTGGCGGTCGATGGGGTAGGTGGTGCCGGCCAGCGCCGCGGCGCCCAGCGGCAGCACGTTGACCCGCTTGCGGCAGTCGAGCAGGCGCTCGTGGTCGCGGGCCAGCATCTCCTGCCAGGCCAGCAGGTGGTGGCCGAAGGTCACCGGCTGCGCGGTCTGCAGGTGGGTGAAGCCGGGCATGATGGTGTCGGCCTCGCGGTCGGCCAGGTCGATCAGCCCCGCGCGCAGGCGCGCAAGCTCCGCGGCCACGGCGTCGATCTCGTCGCGCAGGAAGAGGCGGATGTCGGTGGCCACCTGGTCGTTGCGCGAGCGGCCGGTGTGCAGCTTCTTGCCGGTGATGCCGATCTTGGCGGTGAGCCGTGCCTCGATGTTCATGTGCACGTCCTCGAGCGCCACCGACCACTCGAAGGTGCCGCCTTCGATCTCGCCGCGGATCTCGTCGAGGCCCTGGACGATGGCGTCGCGCTCCGCGTCGGTCAGCACGCCGACCCGGGCCAGCATGGTGGCGTGGGCGACTGAGCCCTGGATGTCGTGGAGGGCGAGGCGCTGGTCGAAGCCGACCGAGGCGGTGAAGCGTTCGACGAAGGCGTCGGTGGGCTCGCTGAAGCGGCCACCCCAGGACTGATTGGTGCCGGGGTTGGAAGGACTCGGGCTCATCGGGCTGGGCATCCTGCTTGACGAAAGGGGTGATGGGCACCGCCATGGCGGCGCTGCCTTGACATGGCGGAAAGTGTACCAGAGTCCGAGGGGCTGGCGAGGGGCGGGGCACGCTCGCCGCACCGTGATTTTTCCTGCTTCGCGCGGTGCTTTATGATGAGGCGTATCCACATCATCACCGGGCGCCAGCGCATCGCGCGCCATCGGCAGGCCAACCGGTACGGGAGAACCACGTGCAAGCCATCAACACCCTGCGTATCGCCACCCGCAAGAGTCAACTGGCCATGTGGCAGGCCGAGCATGTCCGCGACCGTCTGATGGCCGCCCATCCCGGTCTCACGGTCGAGCTGGTGCCCATGTCCACCCGCGGCGACAAGATCCTCGACACGCCGCTGGCCAAGGTCGGCGGCAAGGGGCTGTTCGTGAAGGAGCTGGAGGAGGCGATGCTCGACGGCCGCGCCGACATCGCCGTGCACTCCATGAAGGACGTGCCGATGCACTTCCCCGAGAGCCTGGGCCTCTCGGTGATCCTCGAGGGCGCCGAGCCCACCGACGCCTTCGTCTCCAACCACTACGCGTCGCTGGACGCTCTGCCCGAGGGCGCGCGCATCGGCACCTCCAGCCTGCGCCGTGGCCTGCAGATGCGCGAGGCGCGCCCGGACCTCGAGGTGCTCAACCTGCGCGGCAACGTCCAGACCCGCCTCGGCAAGCTCGATGCCGGCGAATACGACGCCATCCTGCTGGCGACCTCCGGCCTCAAGCGGCTGGGCCTCGAGGCGCGCATCGCCATGGAGCTGCCGCCCGAGGTCTGCCTGCCGGCCTGCGGCCAGGGGGCGCTGGGCATCGAATGCCGCCTCCACGACCCGGAGCTGCTGGCGCTGCTGACGCCGCTGGACGACGCGGCCACCGCCACCCGGGTGCGCGCGGAGCGCGCCATGAACACCCGCCTGGAGGGGGGCTGCCAGGTGCCCATCGGCGGCCACGCCGTGTTCGAGAACGACGGCCAGACCCTGTGGCTGCGCGCCCTGGTGGGCAACCCGGAGGGCACCCGGGTGCTGCGCGCCGAGGGGCGCGGGTCCATCCACGAGCCGGAGGCGCTGGGCATCCGGGTGGCCGAGGAGCTGCTCGACCAGGGCGCCGGCGACATCCTCGCCGAGGTCTACGGCGCCGTTTGATGGCGAGCCGACCGGTCCTGATCACCCGTCCGGGCGAGCGCGCGGCCCCGCTGGCCGCGGCCATCGAGGCTTGCGGCCTGCCCGTGGCGCGCCTGGAGGTGATGCGCCTCGAGCCGCTGGCGGAGACGCCGGCGGCGCGCAGCACCTGGCTGGACGTCGACCAGTTCGACAAGGTGGTGGTGGTGAGCCCCTTCGCCGCCGAGTGCCTGGCTGATGCGCTCGATCGCTACTGGCCGCAGCTGCCGGTCGGCATCGACTACTATGCGGTGGGGGCGTCCACCGCCGCCGCCCTGCACCACCACCTCGGGGTGCGCGTGCACGTGCCGTCGCCGGACAGCGGCGAGGACACCAGCGAGGCGCTGCTGTGCCTCGCCTCGCTGCGGGCCCTCGACGAGCAGCGGGTCTTGCTGGTGACCGGCGAGGGGGGGCGAACCCTGCTCGCCGACACCCTGTCCGCGCGCGGCGCGAGGGTGACGCGCCTGGCGGTCTACCGGCGCCGCCTGCTCGACCCCGCGCCACCCCTGCAGGCGCGGCTGGCGACGGGCGATTACCGGGCGCTGGTGGTCAGCAGCGGAGAAATCCTCGAACATCTGGCAGGATGGTGTACGGATGCCGCCTTGAACCAACCGCTAATCGTTTCCAGCGCGCGGTTGGCTACACTGGCCGGCAGGCTGGGATTTCGTGTCCCCGTGGTGGCGTCGGGTGCCACCCCTGCCGCCCTGGCGGCCGCGGTCGCCGGGAGCAGCGCCCCTGAGGAGGCCGATGTCGATCATGATGATCTCGAAAAGGGCTAGCGACAGATGAGCAAGCAACCAAACGATCAGGACGAACAGCAGACGCCTTCCGATGCGGCCCAGGGCGCATCGACGCCCCCGGGCGGTCAGGGGAGCGGCGAGGCCGACAAGGCCGGCGGTTCGTCCTCCCGCCGCTCGCGCCGCCGCGGCAAGGGCGGCTCATCGGCTTCGGCCGGCGCCGCGGCCGGGCAGGAGAAGCAGGACGCGGCCGCGCAGGACGCTAGCGCGTCGTCCGGCACGCCGAGCGCCTCCGCCGACAAGCCGGCCGCCGGCACCGACAAGGCGACGACGCAGAACGCCGCGCCCGCCAAGCCGACCTCCGGCGCCGCCGGCACCGACAAGGCCAAGACCCATAACGCCTCCGCCGACAAGCCGGCCGCGGGTGCCGCCGGCACCGGCAAGGCCAAGGCCCAGGACGCGCCCGCCGACAAGCCCAAGGCCGCCGACGGCGGCAAGCCCCCGGCGGGCGGTGCCGCCACCGCCAAGAGCGGCGGCCAGGGCGGTGGCAAGGCCGGTGGTGTGGCGCTGGTGCTGGTGATCCTGCTCGCCATCGGCGTGGGCGTCTTCGGCTGGCAGGCCTGGCAGAAGCTCGAGACGCAGCAGCAGCGTCTCTCCGCACTGCCCGCCGAGGTCGCCAGCGAGTCCGCCCTGGGCGACCTGGAAGCGCAGCTCGAAAGCGCCGAGAGCGAGCGTGACGCGGCCCTCGAGTCGACCCTCTCCAGTCTGCGTGCCGACTTCGCGGACTACCGCGGCAGCGTCGACGAGACCCTCGACCGGGTGCTCGACGAGCTCTCCCGCGAGCAGGAGACCGACGAGCGCGACTGGCTGCACGCCGAGGCGGCCTACCTGCTGCGCCTGGCCAACCAGCGCCTGCAGCTGGAGCGCGACGTCGAGGGCGCCGCGGCCCTGCTGCGCACCGCCGATGCACGCCTGCGCGAGGCCGACAACCCCGCCCTGGTGCCGGTGCGCCGCGAGATCGCCTCCGAGCTCGCCGCCCTGGAGGCCGTGCCGACGGTCGATCGCACCGGCCTCTACCTGGCACTCAACGCCCAGCAGGAGCTGATCGCCGGCCAGCCCCTGGCCCAGGACATCGAGGAGATGACCGCCGATGCCGTCATCGAGGAGGCGCCCACCGGCGGCTGGCAGCAGCAGCTGTCGCGCTTCGGCAACGAGCTCAAGGACCTGGTCACCGTGCGCAAGCACGACGAGGCCCTGGAGGCGCTGATCGCCCCGGAGCAGGAGTCCTACCTGCGCCAGAGCGTGCGCCTGGTGCTCGAGCAGTCCCAGCTGGCGCTGCTCAAGGAGGAGCAGGAGCTCTACGAGGCAAGCCTCGACAAGGCCCTGACGCTGATCCGCGGCTACTACGACATGGAGGCGCCCGGCGTGCAGTCGGTGGTCGCGCGCCTCGAGGAGCTCCAGCAGCGCAGCATCCGTCCCGAGCTGCCGGACATCAGCGGCTCCCAGCAGGCGCTGGCGAGCTTCATCGAGCATCGCTTCGAGAGCCGCGCCGCCGATCAGGCCGAGGGCGGCCAGGGAGATGACGCATGAGAAAGCTGATCCTGATCGTGGTCCTGGGCCTCGCGCTCGGGGCGCTGTTCGGCCAGCTGATGATGTCGGTGCCGGGCTACTGGCTGGTGCGGGTGGGCGACACCTCCTACCAGACCTCCTTCTGGTTCGGCCTGGTCATCCTGCTGGCGGTGTTCATCGCGCTGCACTTCGGCCTGCGCCTGCTGATGCGCCTGACCCGGCCGGTCAGCCGCTTCAAGGTGTGGAACAGCCGCGCCCGCAACCGCACCGCCATGAAGCGCACCGTGCGCGGCCTGGTGGCGCTCGCCGAGGGGCGCTGGAAGCGCGCCGAGAAGGCCCTGGTCAAGGCCGCCGATGACTCCAGCACGCCGCTGGTCAACTACCTCTCCGCGGCCCTGGCCGCCCACTACCAGGGGCGTTACGAGCAGGCCGACACCCTGCTCAAGCGGGCGCACCTGAGCACCGAGGGGGCCGACACCGCGGTGGGCATGATGCAGGCCCAGCTGATGCTGGATCGCCAGCAGTACGAGGAGGCGCTGGCGATCCTGACCCGCCTGGACCGCCACCTGCCCAACCACCCCCAGGTCCTCAAGCAGCTCAAGCAGGCCTACCTCAGCGTCAGCGACTGGGACGGCCTGCGCCGCCTGATGCCGCGGCTGGGGGCGCAGCAGCTGATCTCCCGCGAGGAGCGCGAGCAGCTCGAGCTGCGCGCCTACCGCGAGCTGATCGGCCAGGAGGCCCGCAACCCCGGCGACATCGAGCGGGTGCGCAACCTCTGGGCCGACATGCCCGACTACCTGCGCACCAACAACGACCTGATCGTGCTCTACGCCGAGGCGCTGGTGCGCGGCGACCAGGAGGGCATCGCCGAGCGACTGCTGCGCCACTCCCTCAAGGAGCACTGGGACAGCCGCCTGGTGCTGCGCTACGGCCTGCTCGACGTGGATGCCCGTCGCCAGCTGGTGGTGGCCGAGAAGTGGCTGCAGGAGCGGCCCAACGACCCGGACCTGCTGCTCACCCTGGGGCGCCTGGCGCTGCGCAACGCCTACTGGGGCAAGGCCCAGGAGTACTTCGAGGCGAGCCAGCGCCAGCGCCCCAGCGGCGTGGCGTGCGCGGAACTGGCCCGGCTCTATGCCAACCTGGGCGAGCACCAGAAGAGCCAGCTCTTCTACCGCCAGAGCGTCGAGCTGCTCGACAAGTCGCTGCCCTCGCTGCCGCAACCCACCGAGGCGCCCGAGTCGGACGCGAAGGCGGCCAAGGCGGCGTCCTGAGCGATGCGTGACCCGGGGTTGCCGTGACGTGACCCACCCACGAGAGGGGCTGCCGATGGGCAGCCCCTCTTGGTTTGCGCACCTTGCGCTATGCGGGTGTCTCGTTGGTGCGCTCGGGTGGAGCAAGGGGGGGGGAGCAAGGAATGCCGGCTTGCCGCCCGCCACGCCCCTCGAGGCCGCGCCCCTCTCTTCGCACCGGCTACGCACCGGATCACCCCGCTTTGGGGCGTCTGCCCCCTGAGCGGGACCTCTCTACTATCACCCGATCTAACGACAGCGGGGCCGCCCTCGGCGACCCCGCTGTCGATGCGAGCAGGCGCCGCGGGCGCCTGCGGGCGAGCGTCTAGACCTCGCTGTCGTTGGGCTGGCGATGGTCGGCGTCGGCGATCTCCTGCACGCCGTGGCCGGTATCGTCGCCCGGGGCGTCCTCGGCGGGGCGCCGGCGCGACGCGGCGTCCAGCATCCGCACGTTGGCCGCCGGCGAGCGACCCTGCTTGTCCTCGCCGAAGTAGAGCGTGGTGTGCGGGAAGGGGATCTCGATGCCGGCCTCGTCGAAGCGTAGCTTGACCAGGCGGTTGTAGGCGCGTCCCACGGCCCACTGGTCGCCGGGCGTGGTCTTGATGACCACCCGGATGTTGACCGAGCTGTCGGCGAGGGCCACCACGCCGGCCACAGTGAGCGGCTCGAGGAGCTTGTGGCCGTGCTCCTCGCTGGCTTGGAGATCCTCGAAGGCCAGCTTGAGCTGCTCGATGGCCTCGTCGATGCTCTCGCGGTAGGCGATGCCGTACTCGCCGACGTGGTTGCCGAACTCGCGCATGTAGTTGGAGACGGTGTCGACGCTGGAGAAGGGCACGATGTGGTAGGTGCCGGAGAGGTCGCGGATGCCCACCGAGCGGATGCTCAGCTTCTCGGCCGTGCCGGTGATGCCGCCCAGAGTGACGACGTCGCCGGTGTTCATGGCGTTCTCCACCTGGATGAAGATGCCGGTGATGATGTCCTGCACCAGCTTCTGGGCGCCGAAGCCGATGGCCAGGCCCAGCACCCCTGCGCCGGCGATCAGCGGGCCGATGTTGATGCCGATCTCGGAGAGCACGATCATCGCCGTCATGGTGACCAGGGCGATGGCCAGGGCGTTGCGGAACAGCGCCAGCAGGGTCTGGGCCCGCGCCGAGGGCACGCCGCCTCCGGTCTCCGGGTTGAGCTTGTGCTCGATCAGGCTGGCGAGCCCCAGCCAGGCCGCCGCGGCCACCGCCAGGATCACGATCACGCTGACGATCTTGCCGACCAGCTCGCGACCGGCTTCGGAGGCGTACCAGCCGGAGAGGTCGAAGGCGCCCCAGGCGCTCAGCACGATCATGATCACGGTGATCAGGATCAGCGCGCGGATGACGCGCAGGGCGTTGGGCACGTAGCTGTTGAGGCGCGGCTCGAGCAGCGGCAGCTTGCGCCGCAGGTCATCGGAGAGCCGGATCTGGCGGCCGATGGTCTGGGTCAGGAAGCTGGAGGCCAGCATGCCCACCACCACGGTCGCCAGGGTCTTGAGGGTGGCAAAGAGCACGAAGGGCAGGGCGTCCGCGGGGCGGGTCAGGGTCAGCACCAGCACCATCACGAAGTAGGCCAGGGCGAACAGGTGCCAGGTGCGGGCGAACAGCTGCAGCGAGACCCGGCTGGCGGCCATGGTGGTCTGCTGGGCCTTGTGGTTGAGGGCGTCACGCAGCCGCGCGCGGTTGCTCAGCACCACCGCCACCGCATAGACGAAGGCGCCGATCATGATCAGGGTGCCGACGCTCTCCCCGAGGGTCGGGGCCAGGTAGGCGCTGATCAGCGGCACCACCACCATCAGGCCGTAGCCGACCAGGCCGATCAGCCGGGCGATCCAGCGGTTCCAGTAGGAGGCCTCGCCGGCAGAGATCGGCAGCAGGCGCAGCCCCTCGTAGCGCGAGGCGAAGAGCATCCGCACACCCGCCTTGAGCAGCTCGATCACCAGGAAGGCGTTGAGGAACAGCGAGGCCCGGGTCGAGAGTTCGCCGGCCTCGCCCACCGCGAAGGTGGCGACCAGGTTGCCGCCGACGTAGGAGAGGGCCACCACCAGCACGTCGATCAGCGCCGCCAGCGCCACGCAGAGCACCAGGCGCACCACCGGATTGAGCCCCTGGCCGTTGAGCGACCACTGGCTGATGCGGCCGAAGACCGGCTTGGCCAGCGCGCGGATGATCAGGAAGAGCGCGACGGTGGCGAGGATCACCAGCCCCAGATTGATGGCTGCATCGCCGACCGCGGCCATATCGATTTCGGCGCTGGCGCCGTCGCTTCCCGCGAACAGCTCGCCGATCGCCTCCGCCGCCTCGGCCAGCTGGGTGCCGACCTCGCCGGCGATGCGGCTGGTGGCCTGGGCCAGCTGGCGCGGCAGGGAGGGCGCCTCGGCGCTGGCCTCGGCGGCCGCCGAGGCGGCGGCGTCGGTGCCCGGGGTCTGGGCGGCCAGGCCGCGCAGCTGGTCGATCAGCTGCTGGCGGCTCTCGGCGTTCTCGAGCAGGTCGGCCAGGGTGGAGTAGGCCGGCGGTTCGCTGCCGGTGTCGGCTTGCTGGGCCTGGGCCGGACTGCCGATGGCCACCAGGGCCAGCAGCAGCCAGACGCCCAGGGCTGTCAGGGCTCGCATAGGGTTCACGCGGTGACCTCCGTCTCTTGGCGCGTTGGCGATGGGGTGTCAGGGGAGCGGTACTGGGTACCTAGTCGGCATGGTACGGGTTTGGCGTGGCGATCACGACCCGAGGGTCGCGAGCCTTTTTTATGTACAAACATTGTACATCATGAGATTTGTCTGCCAATATTGTCATCAACGCGGCGGCCAAGGGTCGCCGCCCCCTGCAAGGCAAGCATGCGATACTCTTGGCCACCCTCGATGGGTGGCCTTTTTTATGTGGGGTGGGCCAGCGTCGTGATGGTTAGCAGAGTATCATAATGTCTTGATATGCCGGCGGTCGCGACGGGAAGAGGCGGCTGAAGTCGAGGCGCGGTCGAAGGAGGCGAGATGACGGCGGGGTGGAGTGAACTGTGGCTGGTGGCCGCCGGCGGGGGGCTGGGGGGCATGGCGCGCCTGGCGCTGGGCGACGCCGTGGCGCGCCGCCTGGGCGCCGGCCTGCCCTGGGGCACCCTCGCGGTCAACCTCAGCGGCGCCCTGCTGATGGGCGGGCTCGCCGGCGCGCTGGGGCCGACGGCCTCGGGGCCGGCGTGGTCGCTTGGGGCCATCGGCCTGCTGGGTGGCTACACCACCGTCTCCTCCTTCAGCCTGCAGACCCTGACCCTCGCCCAGCAGGGGCGGCATGGCGCCGCCGTGGCCAACGTCCTCACGACCCTGGTGGGGGGCTTTGCGGCCCTGCTGGCGGGTGCATGGCTCACGGGAGGGCTCTCTTGATCGCCTGGCGCGCCTACGCCGCCGTGGGGCTCGGCAGCGGCCTGGGGGCGGCGCTGCGTTACCTCGTCGGGGTGGCGCTCGCCGGGCCGCGCTTCCCCTGGGCCACGCTGGCGATCAATGGTCTCGGCTCCTGGCTGATCGCCGCCTTCGCCGCCTTCGCCGCCCACCGGGTCCATGGCCGGGTGGCGCGCTGGCAGCCCTTCCTGGTCGCCGGCTTCTGCGGCGGCTTCACCACCTTCTCCCTGTTCGGCCTCGAGACGCTGCGGCTGCTGCAGGCCGGCCATCCCTGGCTGTCGCTTGGCTACGTGCTGGCGAGCGTGCCGCTGTGGCTGGCGGCGGCCTGGCTGGGGCAGCGCGCCGGCCGGCGGGCGGCGGCGCGGGCCTGAGGGCATCGCGCCTTGTCCCGGCGGCTCAGGCGGTGCGCGACGACACCCAGGCCCCGGCATCGGGGATGGTCATCGCGTACTCCTGCTCGAGCCAGGGGGAGCTGACCATGAAGTCGGCGCTCGCCGCGTTGCAGGCCACCGGAACGTTCCACAGCGCCGCCAGGCGCAGTAGCGCCTTGACGTCGGGGTCGTGGGGCTGCGGCGCGAAGGGGTCCCAGAAGAAGATCAGCAGGTCGAGGCGCTGCTCGGCGATGCGCGCGCCGATCTGCTGGTCGCCGCCCAGCGGTCCACTCATCAGGCCCTCCACCGCGAGCCCCAGCTGGCGCGAGATGCGCTCGGCCGTGGTGCCGGTGCCGACCAGGGCGTGCCCCGCCAGGGTCGCCTCCCAGCGGGCCACCCACTCGAGCAGCTCCTCCTTCTTGCCGTCGTGGGCCACCAGCGCGATGCGCTTGCTGGCCGGCAGGGTGCGCGTCACGTTGCGCGGCGGTCGGTGTGACATCTCGATGCTCCTCGGAAGGGGATTCCTTCGCTGACGATAGCGACTTTAAGGTAAGTTTACTACTTTTTCGGGCGTTCGGCGGCGTGGCTGGCGATGCCTCGTCGCTCCCGTCATGCCGGCGCCTCGGGCGAATAAGAGCGTGAAAGCCAAGCAGTTCGGAGAGGCGAGGTTCCCGGGCAGCGGAGCACGTGCTGCAGGATATGTTGTAAAATTACTTAAAATTCCTTGAGGCCTCGGGGCGTCTGGTCCACATTGTAGGGCAGGACCCGCCGGGGCAGGGCCGTCGGCCCCGTCGGCGACAACCTTCACGCCCCGGGGCGCTCTAACCCCACAGGGGCGAGACCCGCGAACGCACCGAACCGAGGAGACTCCTGCCATGACGCTCAAGATCGCCATCAACGGCTTCGGCCGCATCGGCCGCAACGTGCTTCGGGCGCTGTACGAGAACGGCTATCGCGACCGGGTGCAGGTGGTCGCCATCAACGACCTTGGCGATCCGGCCCTGAACGCGCACCTGCTGCGCCACGACAGCGTGCATGGCCGCTTCGCCTTCGCCGTCGAGCACGACGAGGAGAGCCTGAGCGTGGACGGCGATCGCCTCGCCATCCTCGCCGAGCGGGACCCCGCGGCCCTGCCGTGGAAGGCCCTGGGGGTCGATCTGGTGATGGAGTGCACGGGGCTCTTTACCCATCGCGAGGCCGCCGCCCAGCACCTCGACGCCGGCGCGCGACGCGTGCTGATCTCGGCGCCGAGCCCGGATGCCGACGCCACCGTGGTCTATGGCGTCAATGAGCACGTGCTCACCGCCGAGCACCGGGTCGTCTCCAATGCCTCCTGCACCACCAACTGCCTGGCGCCCCTCGCCCAGGCGCTCCATGAGGCGGTGGGCATCGAGAGCGGCCTGATGACCACGGTGCACGCCTACACCAACGACCAGCACCTCTCCGACGTCTACCACTCGGACCCCTACCGGGCGCGCAGCGCGACCCAGTCGATGATTCCGACCAAGACCGGGGCTGCGGCGGCGGTGGGGCTGGTGCTGCCGGCGCTCAAGGGCCGGTTCGATGGCCTGGCGGTACGGGTGCCGGTGATCAACGTCTCGCTGGTGGACCTGACCTTCACCCCCAGCCGCGACACCAGCCGGGAGGAGATCAACGCCGTCGTCGCCCGGGCCGCCGAGGCCTCGCCGGTGCTGGCGGTCAACGCCCAGCCGCTGGTCTCCATCGATTTCAACCATGACGCCCACTCCTCGACCTTCGACGCCAACCACACCCGGGTCAGAGGCCGGCTGGTCAAGGTGATGGCCTGGTACGACAACGAGTGGGGCTTCTCCAACCGCATGCTGGACACCGCCCTGGCCATGCAGGCGGCGGCACGCGACGCCGCCTGAGCCGCCTCAGTCGGGCAGGTGCCAGGTCGCCGGGCACTGGGCGCTGGGGAAGAGCCGCTGGGCGGTATCGGCGTTGCGCCGCTCGGCCAGGCAGTCGCGCCCCTCGCCGAGGGCGCGCAGCAGGGCGTCGTCGCCGTGGCGCACGTTGACCAGGGTCAGGTCGTCCCGGCGCGCCACCGCATAGTCGATACTCAGCGACTGGACGAAGGGTTCCAGGCGGGCGGGATGGCTATCGAGGCAGAGCGAGAGGCGCGTGGCCCCGGCATCGATCAGACCGGCATGCAGCCCGGCCGCCACCAGCCGGCCGAGGATGTCGTGCTGGCGGGCCTCGTCCATGAAGGCGAAGTCTCGTGGGCGGATCTCCAGCAGCGTCTGCGCCTCGCAGAGCATGAGGGCGGGCACCTCGCCATCATGGCGTGCTTCCTCGCCGATGGTGCTGCCCGGCGCCTCGAGATCCTGGAAGGAGCGCACGGTCAGCGGGATCGCCCGCTGCTGCAAGGGAGCCAGGGTCTTGGGGTGGATCACCGTGGCGCCGTGCCAGGCCAGCGCGATCGCCTCGTGGTAGGAGATCGTTTTGAGCTGCACCGCGTTGTCGACGCGGCGCGGGTCGGCGTTGAAGAGCCCCGGCACGTCCTTCCAGATCGTGACTCCCTCGGCGCCCAGGCAGTGGGCGAGGATCGCCGCGGAGTAGTCCGAGCCCTCGCGACCCAGGGTCGTCGAATCGCCCTCGGGGGTGGCGCCGATGAAGCCCTGGGTGACGCGGATCCGGCCGTCGTCGAGGTCCAGGCCGCGCACCCGCTCGGCGGTGGCGGACCAGTCCACGTTCGCCGCCTGATATTCGGCGTCGGTGGCGATCAGCTCCCGGGCATCGCGCCACTCGCTGGCGCGGCCGCTCTCCTCGAGCCAGGCGGCGACGATAGTGGTGGAGAGCAGCTCGCCGAAGCAGACCGTCTGGTCGTAGTGGAAGGGGCGCTCGCGGCCGGCATGGGCCCGGTGGCGCCGGTCGAGCTCGGTGATCAGCGCCTCGACCCTCCGGGTCACCGGCTCCGCCGAGGCCCCAAAGAGCGCCTCGACGGTGGCGAGGTGGTCGCGGCGCAGGGCCTCGAGGCGCTCGCGGTACTCGGCCGGCTCATCGCCCCGGGCCGCGGCGAGCAGCGCCTCCAGGGCGTTGGTGGTCTTGCCCATGGCCGAGACCACCACGATCAGCGGGCGCCCGGGGAACTGGGCGAGCAGCTCGCCCAGGTGGCGGATGGCCTCGGCGTCCCGGACCGAGGCGCCGCCGAACTTGAAGACCTGGGTCATGGTGGCTCCTTTCGCGCTGGCATGACGTCTCTGACGCCACCATGCGGGAAAGTCGCGGGGGAGAAAAGGGGCGGAACGCCTTGGGGGGAGGAAACGACGACGGGCCCCCGAGGGGGCCCGTCGCGTCGGCGTCGAGGTCCGTGGCGGCGTCAGCTCAGCCGCTGCCGGTAGTCCTCGTAGCCGAAGGTCTTCACCGTGCGCACCTCGCGGCTCGCCTCGTCGATACGGCAGATCGACGGCAGGCGCATGCCGTTGAAGGTGGTGGTCTTGACCATGGTGTAGTGGGCCATGTCGGTGAACACCAGCCGGTCGCCGATCGCGAGCGGCGCATCGAAGCTGTACTCCCCCACCACGTCGCCGGCCAGGCAGGTCAGCCCGCCCAGGCGATAGGTGTGGGCCTTCTCGCCGGGCTCGCCGGCGCCGAGGATCTCGGGCCGGTAGGGCATCTCCAGCACGTCGGGCATGTGCGCGGTGGCCGAGGTGTCGAGGATGGCGATGGCGCCGTCGTTCTCGACGATGTCGAGCACCGTGCAGACCAGGTAGCCGGTGTTGAGGGCGATCGCCTCGCCCGGCTCCAGGTAGACCTCGAGGTGCGGGTGGCGCGCCTTGAAGTCGCGGATCACCCGCACCAGCCGTTCGACGTCGTAGTCGGGGCGGGTGATGTGGTGGCCGCCGCCGAAGTTGACCCACGCGAGGCCGCGGAGATAGCGGCCGAACTTCTCCTCGAAGGCCGCCAGGGTGCGCTCCAGGGCGTCGCTGTCCTGCTCGCAGAGGGTGTGGAAGTGCAGGCCGTCGAGGCCGGCGAGATCCACGCCCTCGAGCTCCGCCGCCCGGGTGCCGAGCCGCGAGCCGGGCGCGCAGGGATCGTAGAGCGCGACCTTGCCCTCGGAGTACTCCGGGTTCACCCGCAGCCCGCAGGAGACCTCGCGCGGCGCCTCGGCCACGGCCGCGCGGTGGCGCTGCCACTGGGCCGGCGAGTTGAAGCTGAGGTGGTCCGCGTACTGCAGCACCACCGCCATCTCCGCCTCGCTGAAGGCCGGCGAGTAGGCGTGCACCTCACCGCCGAAGGTCTCCGCGCCGAGGCGCGCCTCATCCTGGCCGCTGGCCGTGGTGCCCACCAGGTAGCGGCTGACCAGCGGGAAGGCGTCCCACAGGGCGAAACCCTTGAGCGCCAGCAGGATGCGCGCCCCGCTCTCCTGCTGGACCCGCTCGAGCAGCTCCAGGTTTCGGCGCAGCAGGGTGTCGTCCACCACGTAGGCCGGCGAGGGGCAGGCCGCGACGTCGAAGTTGGGCGTATCCACCATCGTCGATCAGGCCAGCGGGTCGTGGTCGGGGTCGAGCTCGACCACCTGCCACGGCAGGCCCATGTCGCCGATGCGGTCCATGAAGGGGTCCGGATCGAGCTGCTCGACGTTGAACACGCCCGCCCCCTTCCAGATGCCTTCCAGCATCAGCATGGCGCCGGTCACCGCCGGCACGCCGGTGGTGTAGGAGATCGCCTGGGACTGCACCTCGCGGTAGCAGGCCTCGTGGTCGCAGATGTTGTAGATGTGCACCTTGCGCCGCTTACCGTCCTTGATGCCGTCGGCGATGATGCCGATGTTGGTCTTGCCCTTGGTGCGCGGGCCCAGCGAAGCCGGGTCCGGCAGCACCGCCTTGAGGAACTCCAGCGGGGCGATCTCGGCATTGCCCACCTTGATCGGCTCGATGCTGGTCATGCCGACGTTCTCGAGCACCTTGAGGTGGGTGATGTACTTGTCGGAGAAGGTCATCCAGAAGCGGATGCGCTTCAGGCCCTTGATGTTCTGGCAGAGGGATTCCATCTCCTCGTGATAGAGCAGGTAGAGATCCTTCTCGCCGATGCCGTCGAAGTCGAAGGTGCGCTTCACCGCCAGCGGGTCGGTCTCCTTCCACTCGCCCTCTTCCCAATAGCGTCCCTTCGCGGTGATCTCGCGGATGTTGATCTCGGGATTGAAGTTGGTGGCGAACGGATAGCCGTGGTCGCCGCCGTTGGCGTCCAGGATGTCGATGTGGTGGATCTCGTCGAACAGGTTCTTCTGCGCGTAGGCGCAGTAGATGTTGGTCATGCCCGGGTCGAAGCCGCAGCCCAGGGTGGCCATGTTGCCGGCCTCGGCGTAGCGATCCTGGAAGGCCCACTGCTCCTTGTACTCGAACTTCGCCTCGTCGGGATGCTCGTAGTTGGCGGTGTCCAGGTAGGGCACGCCGGTGCGCAGGCAGGCCTCCATGATGGTCAGGTCCTGGTAGGGCAGGGCCACATGGATCAGCACGTCGGGCTGGAACGACTCGATCAGCGCGACCAGCGCCTCGACGTCATCGGCATCCACCTGGGCCGTCTGGATGGGGCGATCCAGCTGCGCCGCGATGGCGCGGCACTTGTCTTGGTTGCGGCTGGCCAGGCAGATCTCGGAGAAGACTTCGGGATGCTGGGCGCACTTGTGGGTAACGACGCCACCGACGCCGCCGGCGCCGACAATCAGGACTTTGCTCATGGGGTTTCGAATCCAGATCGAGAAATGTTCAACGATGATAGGGTCTTATCGGTCGATGGACTGCGTCTGCGAGCCCGGACCCGATGCCACCCCGGTCGACCTTTCGCACCGAGCTCCGCAAGGGAGGCGCGAGTGCGCGATGATGGCGTCCTAGCGAGTCGGGGGCAAGTGCTTTTCGTGCATGCCGTGCGACGAAAAGCGGGGGGCAGTAGCGCGCCTCGCCCGTCTCCGAAAGGCGGCCGGGCGAGGCGCGGTAGGCGTCAGCCCGCCGTCGGGCGGGTGATGCGCTTGGGCTCCAGATAGGCGTCGAGCCCGGCCGGGCCGAGCTCGCGGCCGATGCCGCTGCGCTTCATGCCGCCCCAGCTGGCGTGGGGCGGCGCCACCTGGTCGCAGTTGCACCAGACGTTGCCCGCCTCCAGGCGTCGGGCGATCGCCTCGGCGCGCGCCGGGTCGCCGGCCACCACGGTGGCCGCCAGCCCGAAGTCGCTGTCGTTGGCCAGGGCGATGGCCTCCTCGTCGTCGGCCACCCGCCGCGCACAGAGCAGCGGCCCGAAGATCTCTTCCTGCCACAGGCGGCTGTCGGTCGGCACGTCGCGGTAGAGGCGCGGCGCCACGAAGCAGCCGCGCTCGGGAAGCGCGAGGACAGGGGTGGCGCTTGCGAGCCCCTCCCGCTCGGCCTGGATGAGAAAGCCGTGCACCCGGTCGCGCTGGACGGCGGTCGCCAGGGGGCCCATGTCGGTCTCGGCCGCCAGAGGATCGCCCAGGCGCAGCGCGCCCATGGCCTCGTCGATGGCGTCGAACAGGGCCTCCGCGACGCGCTCGTGGACCAGCAGGCGGCTGGTGGCGGAGCACATCTGGCCGGCGTTGTAGCAGATGCCGGCCATCACCAGGTCCCGCGCCTGGGTGAGATCGGCGTCCTCGGTGACCAGGATCGGCGACTTGCCGCCGAGCTCCAGGGAGACCGGCCGCACCCCGCGGGCGGCGGCCTGCATCACCGCCTCGCCCACCGCGTTGCTGCCGGTGAAGGAGAGCTTGTCGATGCCCGGATGCCGGCTCAGCGGCGCGCCGATGCCCTCGCCGTCGCCGTGCAGCAGGTTGACCACCCCCGGCGGCAGGCCCGCCTCGAGCACGAGCTCGGCCAGGGCCCGTTCCGGAAGCGGGGTGACCTCAGAGGGCTTGAAGACCACCGTGCAGCCGGCGGCCAGCGCCGGGGCAAGCTTCCAGGCGCTGCTGACCAGCGGGAAGTTCCAGGGGGTGATCAGGCCCACCACGCCGACGGGATCCCAGTAGCGCCGGGCCGCGAGGCCATCGAGGCCGCTGTCGTCGGCCTGGCCCTGGCGCTCGCCCAGCGCGCGGGCCTGGTCGGCGTAGTAGCGGTAGCAGGCGATGGCGTCGTCGAGGTCCTGATGCGCCTCGGCCAGCGGCTTGCCGTTGTTGCGGCTCGAGAGCGCGGCCAGCGCCTCGCGGCGCGCCTCGAGCCCCGCGGCGATGGCGTCGAGATACTCGCCGCGCCGGCGCTCCGGGGTGGCGCGCCAGCCGGGCAGGGCGCGGCGGGCGGCGGCCACGGCCGCCTCGACGTCCGCCGGGTCGCCGACGGTGACCTCGGCGATCACCGTCTCGTGGTAGGGATCGAGCACCGGGCGGCGGGCCTCGGCCCGGCTCGCCACCCAGGCGTTGTCGATGAATTGCTCGGTCAGGGCGTGCATAGGGCCTCGTCGTGCTCAGCGAATGGGCAGCCAGCGGCGCCGGGTCGGGCGCATGCCGGGGAAGTTCAGCTCCACCAGGCGCAGCCCGAGGGTCAGCACGATGGTGGTGGCCAGGTAGATGCCGGCGATCAGCAGCAGCGGCTCGTAGACCAGGAAGGTCTCGTCGCGAATGATGTTGGCCGCCTGCAGCAGGTCCATCAGCGCGATGGTGGAGACCAGCGGCACCGACTTGAGCAGCAGGATCATCTCGCCGGTCAGGGTCGGCAGGCAGAGCTGGATGGCCCGCGGCAGCCAGAGCCGCGTCAGCACCTGGACGCCGGAGAGCCCGAAGGCGCGGCCAGCCTCCAGCTCGCCCCGAGGCACGCTCTGCATGGCGCCGCGGATCACCTCGCCGGAGTAGGCGCCGACGCTGAGGATGAAGGTCAGGGCACCGAAGAAGAAGGGGTCGCGCAGCAGCGGCCAGAAGGCGCTCTCGCGGATCCCCGGCACGCCCTCCAGCAGGCGACCGACGCCATAGTAGAAGAAGAACAGCTGCACCAGCAGCGGGGTGCCGCGGATCACCGTGGTGAAGGCCAGGGCCAGCCAGGCCAGCGGCCGGGGGCCGCGCAGGCGGGCCAGGGCCACGCCCACGGCGAGGATCAGGCCGCCGACGGCCGAGACCGCCAGCAGCCACAGGGTGTTGACGAAGCCCTCCCACAGATACTCCTGATAGAAGGGGTCGCTCAGCCAGGAAAAGTCCATCTCAGGCCTCCGTGGGTTGGCCGCGGCGCACCAGGCGCTCGAGGCGGGCGAACAGCGCCGTGGAGGAGAGGGTCATCAGCAGGTAGATGACGCCGGCGGCGGCGTAGAAGAGGAAGTAGGCGCGGCTGCTGGCGGCGGCCTGCTGGATGGTGAAGAACAGCTCGTTGAAGCCGATCACGCTGATCAGGGCGGTGTCCTTGATCAGGATCAGCCACAGGTTGGACATGCCCGGCAGCGCATTGGGCAGCATGGCAGGCAGCACGATGCGGTGGAAGCGGGTCCAGCGCGAGAAGCCGTAGGCGTCGGCGGCCTCCAGCTGGCCGCGAGGGATGGCCAGGATGGCGCCGCGGAAGACCTCGGTCATGTAGGCGCCCTGGACGAAGGCCAGCACCCCGACGGCGGTGGCGAAGCCGGTGATCTTCACCGCGCCGGCCATGCCGAGCTTGGCCAGCAGGGCGTCCAGCGCCTGGGCACCGGCGTAGTAGAGCAGGATGATCAGCAGAAGCTCGGGCACGGCGCGGATCAGCGTCGAGTAGGCGCCGGCCAGGGCGCGCAGCGGCGCCCAGGGGCTCAGCTTGGCGCCGGCGCCCAGCAGCCCCAGCAGCAGGCCGATGGCGTAGGCCAGCACGGCGATCTCCACCGTGGTCAGGGCCCCGGCCAGGATGGGGCCGGCCCAGTCGCCGAGCCCCTCCGGTGTCATGGCAGTCATGGTCGATGGTGTCCTTGGTCACGTGACGAGACGCCCCGACGCCGGCCGGCGTCGGGGCAGCGACTGGCGCTCGCGGCTCAGTCGTAGACGCAGACGTCGGTGCCCAGGTACTCCTCGGAGAGGCTGGCGCAGGTGCCGTCCTCGATCACCGCGGCGATGGCCGCATTGAGGTCGGCCTCGAGCGCGTCGTCCGCCTGGCGCAGGCCGATGCCGACCCCCTCGCCGTAGGCCTCGTGTCGCGGCGCGGTGGCCTTGATCTCGAAGCCCTCGGCCTCGTCGCGCTCGAGGAACTGCACCATGGCGATCTCGTCGGCGAGGATCGCGTCCAGGCGCCCGGAGAGCAGGTCGTTGTTGACCTGTTCGGCCTGGTTGTAGATGCGAATGTCCACGCCGCTGTCGCGCAGCGCGCGGCGGGCGTAGGTGGCGTTGGTGGTGGCGGCCTGGACGCCCAGCACCAGGCCGTCGAGGTCCTCGGGGCCGCTCATCTCGCGGTCGTCGGCGGCCACGTAGGCGCCGGGCGTGAAGTAGTAGGGGCGGGTGAAGTCGATGACACGCTGGCGCTTCGCGGTGATCGACATGGAGTTCATGATCATGTCGATGCGCTCGGCGTTGAGCGAGGCGATGATGCCGCTCCAGCCGGTGGGCGTGATCTCGCACTCGCGGCCCATGGCGTCGCAGAGGGCGAGGGCGAGGTCCACCTCGAAGCCGGTCCAGTCACCGCTGGCGGCCTTGAAGGTGAAGGGCGGGTAGGGCTCGCCGGAGATGCCCACCTTGAGGGGCTCGTTGGCCTGGGCGGTGGCGGCGAGGCCCAGCAGGGCGGCGGCAGCAAAGGTGCGCTTCAGGGGGAATGTCATGATCTTCTCCTGTCGTTGTGGTGTGTGGAGCGTTCAGGCCGCCGGCGCGACGAAGCGACGGCAGCGGGGATCATCGAAGACGTCCTCCGGGCTCCCCGAGGCGGCGATGCGCCCCTGGTCGAGGTAGACCAGCTGGTCGGAGACCTCGCGGGCGAAGTGCATCTCGTGGGTGACCAGCAGCATGGTGCGGCCCTCGTCGGCGAGGTCGCGGATCACCCCGAGCACCTCGTTGACCCGCTCCGGGTCCAGCGCCGAGGTGGGCTCGTCGAAGAGCAGCAGGCGGGGCTCCATGGCCAGGGCGCGGGCGATGGCCACCCGCTGCTGCTGGCCGCCGGAGAGGAAGGCGGGGTAGGCGTCGCGGCGGTCGGCCATGCCGACCCGCTCGAGGTAGTGCTCGCCGATGGCGGTGGCGCGGCGCCGGGAGAGCCCCTTGACCCGCATCGGGGCCTCGATGACGTTGCCCAGCACGCTCAGGTGGGGCCAGAGGTTGAACTGCTGGAAGACCATGGTCACCTTGGCGCGCAGCCGCTGCAGCTGGCGCCGGTCCAGGCCGACGATGCCGCCCTGGGGATTGCGGGTGAAGCGGATCGCCTCATCCGCAATCGCCAGTTCGCCCCGGTCGGGCCGTTCCAGCAGGTTCATGCAGCGCAGCAGGGTGCTCTTGCCGGAGCCGCTGGAGCCGATGATGGAGGTGACGGTGCCTTCCTCGACCTCGAGGGAGACGCCCTTGAGCACCTCCAGGTCGCCGAAGTGCTTGATCAGGTGGTGGGCCGCCACCGCGGGGGCGGCGGCCGGGGAGCAGGGAGAGGGTTCGAACGATGTCGTCATAGGCAATCGGCCTCCGGGGCCGGGGTCGGTGACAGGGATGCGCGATCGGCTTCGGACCGGGCGCGTTCGGCGCAGGCGGCCAGGCGGCGGCTGGCGGCGGCGAGCCGCGCGGCGTCGACGGTCAGGCTGAGGCGCACGAAGCCGGCCGCCGAGGGGCCGAAGGCCTCGCCGGAGAGCACCGAGACGCCCTCCTCGTCGAGCAGGCGGTCGGCGAAGGCCTGGGAGGAGAGGCCGGTGGCGCGGATGTCGACCATCAGGAACATCCCCGCCGGCGGGCGGATCGCGCTGACGGCGGGGCTCTCGGCCAGCGCCTCGCAGACGGCGTCGCGGCGCGCGCGATACGCCTCGCGCATCTCCTTGAGCTCGGCCGGCGGCGCGGTCAGTGCGGTGCAGGCCGCGTCCTGGACGAAGTCTGGGCAGCCGTAGAGCATGCACAGCGCCAGGTGAGAGAGGTGGCCGATCAGCGGCGCCGGGCCGACCACCCAGCCCAGCCGCCAGCCGGTCATGGCGTGGGACTTGGAGAGGCTGTTGATGATCACGCTGCGCTCGGCCATGCCCGGCAGGGTGGCGGGGCAGACGTGCTCGCCCTCGTAGATCAGCTCGGCGTAGACCTCGTCGGAGATCAGCCAGAGGTCGTGGCGGCGGCAGAGTTCGGCGACGGCCTCCCAGGTCTCGGCATCGATCAGCTGGCCGGTGGGGTTGTGGGGGCTGTTGAGCAGCAGCGCCCGGGTGCGCGGGGTGATGGCCGCCTCGAGGGCCGCCGGGTCGAGGCGGAAGTCCGCCTCGCCGCGCAGCGGGACCTGTACCAGCTCGGCGCCGGTGGCGCGCAACACCGCCTCGTAGGTGACGTAGCTCGGCTCGGGCACCAGCACCTCGTCGCCGGGATCGAGCAGGCACTGGGCGGCGGCGTAGAGGCCGCACTGGGCGCCGGCCATGACGATGACGTGCTCCGGCCCCACCTCGAGGCCCTGGTCGCGATAGCCGTCGGCGATGGCCTGGCGCAGCGCGAGCTTGCCCTGCACGTCGGCGTAGTGGGTGGCGCCACCGCGCAGGCTCTCGACGGCGCTCTCGATGATCGGCGCCGGGGTGGTGAAGTCGGGGTCGCCCACCGAGAGCACGGTGATCGCCTCGCCGGCGGCCTGGCGGGCCAGGGCGCGGTAGTGGATGTCCCAGGCCGCGGCACCCTCGCCGGCGATCCGGTTGGTCAGTTGGGAATAGCGCATCGAAAGCTCAGCCTCGGTCGGTGTCGGGGGAGTGGGAGGGGGGCGACAGGCGGCGCCGCTCGGCCTGCCAGGCCAGCGCGGTGCCCGCCGGACTCTCGGCCCAGGCCTCGTACTGGCGGGCCACGTGCTCGGCCATCGCGGGCGAGGCGGCGAGCAGCGTCTGGCCGGTGGCCTGGGCGGCGAGCTGGGCCTGGCAGCTGCGCTCCAGGTCGCGCATGCGCAGGAAGGCCTCGCCGACGCTGCGCCCGCAGGTCAAAAGGCCATGCTGGCGCAGCACCATGGCCATGTGCGAGCCGAGGTCGGCGGTCAGCCGCCGGCGCTCGTCGAGGTCCAGGGCGATGCCCTCGTAGTCGTGGTAGGCCAGGCGGTCGTGGAACTGCATCGCCCACTGGTTGAGCGGCAGAAGCCCCTCCGCGAGGCAGGAGACGGCGACCCCGGCCACGGTGTGGGTGTGCAGCACGCAGGCCACCTCGGGGCGGGCGGCGTGGATGGCGCTGTGGATGGTGAAGCCGGCCGGGTTGATGCCGAGCCCGGTGGGGTCGTCGAGCACCGTGCCGTCGGCGGCCACCGTGACCAGGTCCTCGGCGCGGATCTCCTCGAAGCGCAGGCCGAAGGGGTTGAGCAGGAAGCGGTCCTCCTCTTCTTGCCGGCCCTCGCCGGGCAGCCGCGCCGAGATGTGGGTCGAGATGCCGTCGTCCATGCCGTCCAGGGCGATCAGCCGATAGGCGGCGGCCAGGTCGTGCCGCACGCTGGCCTCGGTCTCGCGGGGCACGCTCACAGGCGGGCCTCCACGGCGGCCAGGGCGTCGTCGCCGTCGCGGGTCTTCACGCCCTCGAGGAAGGCGGCGACCCGCTCGGGGTGGGCGGTCAGCCACTCGCGGGCCACGTCCTCGACGTCGCGCTCCTCCAGGCTGTAGGCGCGGATGAACTCGCTCTGCTCGGCGGCGGAGAGCGTGAACTGGTCGAGCAGGCGCGCCAGGTTGGGGTTGGCCTCGGCGTACTCCCTGGCGACGATGGTCTTGACGTCGCTGCGGCCGCTGTCGGCGCCGAAGACGTTGGCCGCGTCATCGAGGATGTGCACGTCGTACTCCGGCACCATCCAGTGCGGGGTCCAGCCGTAGAAGAGGATCCACTGCTCCTCGGCCACGGCGGCGCGCACCTCGGAGAGCATGCCGGGCGTGGACGAGGCCTTGAGCTCCCACCCGTCGAGCCCGTGGGTATCGTTCTCGATGGCGCCCTCGATCATGTCGGTGACGGTGGAGCCGCTCTCGATGCTGTAGATGGTGCGGTCGAAGTGCTCGGCCACCTCGGGGTCGGCGAGCTGTGCGGCGTCGGTGATCCCGGCCTCGGCCACGTAGCCGGGCACCGCGAAGCCCATGCGGGCGCCGGTGACGTTGTTGCCCAGGTCGACGATGGCGTCGGCCGCCATGGCGGCGTCGTAGCTCTCCTGCTGGGCGGGCAGCCAGCCGGCCAGGAAGGCGTCGCTGTCGCCGCTCTGCAGGGTGCTGTAGCCCACCGTGGAGCTGAGCTCCAGGGCCTCGGCGCGGTAGCCCAGCGGCGTGATCAGCTGGGCGAGGATCTCGCTCTTCACGGTCACGCCCGGCCAGGGCGGCACGACCAGGCGCAGCTGATCGTCGCGATCGGTGGCGAGGGCGGGCGCGGAGAGGGCCAGGCCGGCGACGAGGCCAAGGCCGTGGATGAGGGTCAGGGGGCTTCGCGTCTTGGTGCACATGTGCAGACGTCTCCTTATCGTCGGGGGCCGGTCGTGCCGGCCGGAAGTTCAGTGCCGGGCCGTGGGCGGCGTCATGCCGAGGCGGCCCAGGCGGCGGCATCGATCTCGATGATCAGCGGCGAGTCGGCGCCGTCGAGTCGCCCCAGGGCCTCGTGCAGGCTCGCCGGATCGCCCACGGTGGCGTAGCGGCAGGCGTAGGCCGAGGCCAGGTCCCGGAAGGCCGGCGCGGCCAGGTCGACGCCGACGTGCGCCACGTCGCTTGCCGACATGTAGCGGCGGATCTCGTCGTAGCCGTCGTTGTTCCAGATCACGATCGCCAGCGGGCGGCCGAGGTCGCGAGCCGTGCCGAGCTCGCCGAGCACGAACTGCAGCCCGCCGTCGCCGACCAGTGCGACCACCGGCCGCTCCGGCTCGGCCAGGGCGGCGCCCAGGGCGGCGGGCAGCCCGTAGCCGAGGGTGCCGTAGCCGGTGGCGGCGTTGAACCAGCGTCGCGGGGCCGGCATGGCGGCCAGGAAGTTGCCGGCGTAGACCGGGCCGGTGGAGTCGCCGACCACCACGGCGTCGGGCAGCGCCTCGCGCAGGGTGGCGAAGAGCGGCACGTAGGGGGCGAGCTCCGGGTCTTCGGCGAGGGCGAGCTCACGGCGCACGGCGGCGGTGCGGGCCCGGCCGTCGCGCTCGTCGGGCTCGGGCAGACGCGCCGCCAGCGCCGCGAGGGTCTCGCCGGCGTCGGCGACCAGCGCCAGGTCGGTCGCCTGGTTGCGGCCCAGCTGCTGGGGGTCGATGTCGACGCGGATCAGCCGGCCGTCGAGCCGGAAGCCCTCGTCGAAGACCAGGTCGTAGTCGGTCTCGCCGAGCTCGGTGCCGATGGCGAGCACCACGTCGGCCTCGGCGGCCAGCCGGCGCGCGGCGGGCAGGCTGGCGGTGGCGCCCAGGTCCAGCGGGTGATCCAGGCCCAGCACGCCCTTGGCGTTGATGGTGGTCAGGGTCGGGGCGTCGAGGCGCTCGGCGAGGGCGCGGGCGGCCTCGGGGGCGCTGGCGCAGCCGCCGCCGAGCAGCAGCAGCGGACGCTCGGCGCCGGCCAGCCAGTCGGCGGCCCGGGCGATGGCCGCGGGGGCCGGCGCCGGGGGGAAGACCTCCACGGGGCGCGGCGCGAGCGCAGGCACCTCGGTGTCGAACAGGTCGATAGGAATCTCGATGTGCACCGGTCCCGGCCGCGCGCCGCGGAAGATCGCGAAGGCCCGGGCCAGCAGCTCCGGCAGCGCCTCGGGGTCGTGCAGGGTGTGGCTGAAGACGCTGACGCCGGCCAGGGTCTGCTGCTGGCTCGGCAGCTCGTGCAGGCGCCCCTGGCCGCGGCCCAGGGTCGGGCGGCGGTTGACGCTGGAGATCACCAGCATCGGCACCGAGTCGGCCAGCGCCTGGCCCATGGCGGTGGCGATGTTGGTCATGCCGGGGCCGGAGATGATGAAGCAGGCCGCCGGGCGGCCGCTGGCGCGGGCATAGCCGTCGGCCATGAAGCCGGCGCCCTGCTCGTGGCGCGGCGTCACGTGGCGGATGCGGCTGTCGCTGAGTTCGCGGTAGAGCTCGATGGTGTGCACCCCGGGGATGCCGAAGGCGGTGTCGACGCCGTAGGCTTCCAGCAGGCGCAGCAGCTGGCGGGCACAGGTCTGGCTCATGGGGTCGCCTCCCCGTTCACCGGCTCTTCCACCGACTCTTCTTCCACAAGATCAGGCAGGCCGCCGCGCACCGGGCGTCCCAGCACCCGCTCCACCATGGGCACGAAGTGCTCGAGGGGCAGGGTGTCGTAGTCGGGGTCGAAGCTCGCCTGGTCCCAGTCGTCGCAGAAGCGCACGGTGCGCGCGTAGGCCGGGTGGTCGCGGAACTGCTCCCGGGCGTGGGGATCCTGGCCGAAGAAGTGGCGGTAGTGGTAGCCCTGGAAGAGCTCGTGGTGGCGGATCATCCAGGCGTTGAGCGGGTCGACGAAGGGCTCGAGGATCGCCGCGGCGATCTCGGCGTGGTTGGCCGGGGCCAGGTCGTCGCCGATGTCGTGGAGCAGCGCGCAGACCACCATCTCCTCGTCGGCGCCGTCGCGCAGCGCCCGGGTCGCGGTCTGCAGGCTGTGCTGGTAGCGATCCACCGGGTAGCCGTGGGTGTCGCCGGCCAGGTTATGCAGGTGCTCCAGCACCCGGCGCGGGGCGTCGGCGAGGTAGTCGCGGAAGCGGGCGTCGATCAGCGCCCAGTCGTCGCGGCGGGCCTCACCGAAGTGGCGGAAGGTGGCCTGGTTCATGCGGGCTCTCCTGCGGTCGGGGCGGGGGTGGCCTGGCGGCGCAGCACGCGGCGGCGGCTGGCGGTGCTGTCGCGGTCGACGTAGCCCTGGCGCAGGTGGCGCACCCCGCCGGCCAGCTGGAAGGCGCTGCGGCCGTGCAGCAGGCGGTAGTTGTCCATGATCAGCATCTGGCCCGGGTCGAGCTTGAGGTGCAGGGTCAGCTCCTCGCCGGTGATCAGCCGATAGAAGGCCGTGCGCGCGGCGTAGTAGGCCTCCAGTTGCTCGGTGGGCAGGGCCGGCACGCGCTCGGTGCGGTTGGAGTAGCGCACCCGCACCGGGTCGCCCTGGCTGTCGAGCTCGATCAGCGGGCCCTCGCCCTCGAGGTGGGTGGTGTCGTCGCGGTAGCGGAACCCCGGGGTGACCCGGGTCAGGCAGTCGTAGGCCGCCGGGTCGCGCTCGCGCAGCAGGCGGGCGGCCATGAAGCCGTCGGCCAGGGTGCTGTCGCCGCCGTCGGCGGCGTTGGTCAGGCAGTGCAGCCAGATGTAGCCGGGGATGGGGTCCCGATAGGGGTTGTCCGTGTGGGGCTCCAGGCCGCGCTGGGTCATGGTCAGGTCGTAGGCGTCGGCCACCGACTTGACGTCGGCGATGCCGCCCCAGTTGGTGCGCCGCAGCGGACCGATGCGATCGACCAGCGGCTGCATGCCGTGCTCCTCGGTGGGCACGCCGGAGACCAGCACGAAGCCGTCGCGGTGCAGCGCCTCGAGCATCGCCAGCAGGGCGTCGTCGTCTTCCACCGCGGCGGCGAAGTCGGCCTCGGGGTGCGGCGCGCTGGCGGCGTCCCAGAGCCGCTGGGGCGGGTCGCTCGGCGCGTCGTTCAGCAGCGCGTCGAGGGCGAAGACACTTTGGTGGCCGTCGCTGAAGCGCAGGTGCAGCTCGCCGTCGCGGGCCTCGGCCGACTCCACGGCGAGGTCCAGCGGCAGCTCGGCGGCCTCGATCAGGCGCTGGCCGGTGCGCGGGTCCAGGGTCTCGGCATCGGGGCTGCGCTCACGCAGCCAGAGGGCGGCGAATTCGCGGGTCCGGCCGTGGTGGTCGATGACCAGGCGTCGGTTATTGGCCAGGGATGTGACGTGTGTCATGGCGGCGTCTCCACGGACTGTGCTTCGGGGTCGCGATCCACCATAACCCCCTCGGACGCCCGCGACTTGATTAAATTGGCCTCAGGCTTGACTCTATTGGTCATGATCGACATTTCCGATACCGCCTGGCCCTATCCGCGCCCTGATTCCCCGCCGCTGCTCACCCCCGAGCAGGCCGAATACACCCTCGACGTGTGGCTGGTGCCGCGCTTCTCCATGCTGACCCTTTTCTGCCTGCTGGAGCCGCTGCGCGTGGCCAACCGCTTCGGCCGCGACCTCTTCGCCTGGCGCCTGCTCTCGGCGGACGGGGAGGCGGTGGTGGCCAGCAACGGCGTGCGCATCGACGTGGATGGTCCGCTGGAAGCGCTGCAGGACAGCGCGCGGCTGATGGTCGTCTCCTCCTATGAGGCGGAGGCGACGGTGCGCTTCCAGGATCGCGCCGTGCTGCGACGCATCGCCGCCCACGGCGGCTGGCTGGGCGGGCTCGACACCGCGCCCTTCATCCTGGCCCGGGCCGGGGTGCTGGAGGGGTGCCGGGTGGCGCTGCACTGGGAGAGCGTGCCGGCCTTCCGGCTCGAGTTTCCGGAGCTCGAGATCAGCCCGGCGCGCTACGAGTTCGACGCCACGCGGATGACCGGCTCCGGGGGTGCGGCGAGCATCGACATGATGCTGGAGTGGATCGAGCGCGCCTACGGGCCGGCCCTGGCCGATGCCGTGAGCCGCCAGCTGGTGCACGAGCGGGGGCGCGGCGAGGGGGGCGAAAAGCGTCAACGCTACGGGGAGCTGCCGCGCAGCGTGGTGCGGGCGCTGGCGGTGATGGAGGCCAACCTGGCCCAGGCGCTGCCGATCCCCGAGGTGTGCCGGCTGGCCGGGCAGTCCCAGCGCCAGCTGACGCGGCTCTTCCAGCGTCACTTCGGGGAGACTCCGCGCCAGTGCTACCTCGGCATGCGCCTGGACCGGGCGCGCCAGCTGCTGGCCGACAGCCGCTGCCTGGTGACCGAGGCGGCCTTCGCCACCGGCTTCACCCAGCCGGCGCACTTCACCCGCGCCTATCGCGCCCGCTTCGCCGAGGCGCCCAGCGTCACCGCCGAGCGCGGCAGCGGCGTCGAGCAGGGGGGCGAGGGTGTCTCGGTCGGCTAACGGTGAGCAAGGCGTCGGGCGGGGCGTCTGCGAGAGGCGGGCAGAAACGAAAAAAGCGCCCGTAGGCGCTTGATTCGTCGACTGTTTGGTGGAGGCGGCGGGAATTGAACCCGCGTCCGCCGGCACTCACCCATTGGCTCTACATGCTTAGTTTCGTCTTTTGTTTTAACGCCACTGGCTCCGACGATCAGGATCCAGCAACGCGATTCCTCGTAAGGTTTAACGACAGGCGAGAGGACACCACCTATCGCGATCCCATCAGTCTTGGCTCATATCCCGTCAGCAATGAATGGGCACATTGCCTTCGGGCCGGGCTAGAAGCTAGCGGCGTTTAAGCTGCCAGCGCGCCCTGAGCGTAGTTGTCGTCGTTTGCGACTATTTAGTCGTGATGTTGGATTTACGAGATACATCACGCTCTCGGCATGCACCTCAGGGATTGTCACCGGCGTCGAAACCGTGTCGCCCCCGTAACGCGCATCCTAACAGGATGTGCAGGACTGTGACACCTCAGGCCTTGGTTTGTTCGCGCATGATGCGCCCTTTCTGCCGCTGCCAGTCGCGGTCCTTCTCGGTGGCGCGCTTGTCGTGCAGCTTCTTGCCGGTCACCAGGGCCAGCTCGCACTTCACCCGGTTGTCCTTCCAGTAGAGCTTGAGCGGCACGCAGGTGTGGCCCTTCTCCTGGGTCCGCGAGAAGATCTTGGCGATCTCCTTGCGATGCAGCAGCAGCTTGCGGGTGCGCGTCGGGTCCGCGATTTCGTGGGTGCTGGCGGTGTTGAGCGGGGTGATGTGGCTGCCCAGCAGCCAGGCCTCGCCGTTCTTGACCAGGATGTAGGTGTCGGTGAGCTGCGCCTTGCCGGCGCGCAGGCTCTTCACCTCCCAGCCGGCCAGCACCAGGCCCGCCTCGAAGCTCTCGTCGATGTGGTACTCGAAGCGTGCCTTCTTGTTCTGGGCGATGACGTTGCCGCCGGGCCCCTTGCTCTTGCCTTTCTTGTTGGCCATGAAACCTCGTGTCCTGTATCTGCCGGTGGCGCTTGCCCTTCGATGTGGGGGGAAGCGTGGTACCATTCAAGGCCTGAAATAACCGCTCATGATACGCCCTGGGCACTGTGAAGTCAGCGGAGAGCTCAATGCCAACGGTCAATCGGTCCGCCATGGTGCGGCACACCCCCCAGGACATGTTCGACCTGGTCAACGACTTCGAGCGCTACCCGGAATTCCTTCCGGGGTGCCGGAACGCCCGCCTGCTCGAGCGCGACGAGTCGCACCTGATCGGCGAGATGACCCTGGGTCGTGCCGGCATCGAGCAGAGCTTCACCACTCGCAACGACCTGATCGAACCCGAGCGCATCGAGATGTCGCTGGTCAGCGGTCCCTTCAAGCGCCTGCGCGGCCGCTGGCTGTTCATCCCGATGGGCGAGGGGGCCTGCAAGATCAGCCTCGAGCTGGAGTTCGAGTTCGCCAACCGCCTGCTGGGCATGGCCTTCGGCAAGCTCTTCCAGCAGGTCGCCGGGCAGCTGGTCGACTCCTTCACTCGCCGGGCGGACAGCCTCTATGGCCGCTAGCGCGCCGGACGCCATCGAGGTCGAGGTGGCCTTCGCCCTGCCCGAGCGGCAGTGCGTGGTGGCGCTTCGCGTCCGCCAGGGCACCACGGCCCGCGAGGCGGTGGCGATGGCGGGGCTGGAGGCGCGGTTTCCGGAGCTTCCCGCGGCGACCTTCTCTGAGGCCGACCTGGGGCTCTTCGGGAGGCGCCTGCGCGACCCCGAGGCGCAGCCCCTGAAGGCGGGGGATCGCGTCGAGGTCTACCGGCCGCTCAAGATCGACCCCAAGGCGGTGCGCGCCGAGCGCGCCGCGGCCAGAACGCGCTGACGCCCCGTCCGGCGGGTGCCGGTACGGGGCGTCTGGCGAGGCTCGATCGCGGGATGGCTCAGGGGCGATCCGGCGTGAGGTTGTCGATCGGCGCGTCCTGATCGTCCGCGGCGACGCCGCTGTCGGGGCCGATGCCGCGCTCGTCGCCGAGCGGCGGCGCGGTCGAGAAGTCGCCCTCCCGCTCGATCTGCACGACGCGACCGCCGTCGAAGGTCAGGGTGATGCGCCGCTGCTCCACGCCGCCGTAGGCCTCGTCGAGGCGATAGACGTAGTCCCACTGGCGGGCATCGAAGGGCGCCTCGAGCAGCGGGCTGCCCATCAGGTCGACCACCTGCTGGCGGGTCATGCCCGGCCGCAGCTGTTCGGCCATGCCCTCGGTCACCAGGTTGCCCTGGGGCAGGTCGCGCTTGTAGACCCCGAAGTAGCTGCAACCGCTGATCATCAGCAGGGCGACGGAAAGGGTGACGATTCTTGTCAGCTTTTGCATTTGCGCCTGTTCTTCACTATCGTGGATTCGGTCGATCATAACCGACCCTACCCGATACTGCGAAGAGCGACCATGGCCGACCAGAACCATGAACTGCGCAAGGCCGGTCTCAAAGTGACCCTGCCGCGCGTCAAGATCCTGCAGATCCTCGAGAGCGCCTCAGAGAAGCACCATCTGAGCGCAGAGGACGTTTACAAGACCCTGCTGGACGCGGGCGAGGACGTGGGCCTGGCTACCGTCTATCGCGTGCTGACCCAGTTCGAGACCGCCGGCCTGGTGATCCGTCACAACTTCGATGGCGGCCACGCCGTCTTCGAGCTCTCCCAGGAGGAGCACCACGACCACATGGTGTGCCTGGAGAGCGGCGAGATCGTCGAGTTCTTCGACGAGACCATCGAGCGGCGCCAGCAGGAGATCGCCGAGGAGCACGGCTTCGAGCTCGTCGATCACGCCCTGGTGCTCTATGTGCGCCCGCGGGGCTCCCGGGCGACACGCCAGGAAGGCATCCAGAAGAAGTAGCGCCGGCGGGTTCATCCCAGCGGCGAATGGCGCGGCCCCGATCCTCGGATCGGGGCCGCGCTGCGTCGGGGCGAGGGATGAGGCGCGCGGGGCGCGGCGGGCTCAGTGGTGGGCGCGCTGGCTGGCGTCGAGCATCTCCCGGGCGTGGGCCAGGGTGCGGTCGGAGAGGTTCACGCCGCCGAGCATGCGCGCCAGCTCGCCGACCCGGCCGGCCTCGTCGAGCAGGGCCATGCGGGTCAGGGTGGAGGCCTTCTCGGCCTGCTTCTCGATGTGCAGGTGATGGTGCGCCTGGGCGGCCACCTGGGGCAGGTGGGTCACGGTCATCACCTGGCCGTTCTCGCCGAGGCGGCGCAGCAGCTGACCGACGATCTCGGCGGTGGCCCCGGAGACCCCCACGTCCACCTCGTCGAAGACCAGGCTGGCGATGGTCGAGTGCTGGGCCGCCACCACCTGGATCGCCAGGCTGATGCGCGACAGCTCGCCCCCCGAGGCCACCTTGGCCAGCGGGCGTGCCGGCTGGCCGGGGTTGGCGCTGATCAGCATGCGTGCGCCCTCCAGTCCCTCGAGGGCCGGGGCCTCCCGGGGGGCGAGCTCGACCTCGAAGGTGGCCTTGTCCATGGCCAGAAAGGCCAGCTGCTCCTGCACGGCGCGACCGAAGCGCCGGGCGGCCTGGCGGCGCGCCCTGGAGACCGCCGTGGCCTGCTCGTGCCAGCGCGCCTGCTGTGCCTCGACCTCGGCGGCCAGCGTCTCGAGGTCGCCGTCGCCCCCCTCGAGCCCCTCGAGCTCGGTGGCCAGGCGCCGGTGCAGGTCGACCAGCTCCTCGGGCAGCACGTGGTGCTTGCGGGCGATGCGGTGCACCTCGCCCAGGCGCTCCTCCACCCAGGCCAGCCGCTCGGGGTCCAGCTCGACGCCGGCGGCGAAGTGGCCGAGCTCGCGGCCCGCCTCCTCGATCTGGATGCGCGCCTCGCCAAGCATGGTGAGGGTGTCGGCGAGGCTGCCGCGATCGCTGCCCGGCAGTTCCGAGAGATGCTGGATCGCCTGGTTGAGCAGCGACAGGGCGCCGGCCTCCTCGCCGTCGCAGCACTCGGCGGCGAACTGCGCCTCGCGCAGCCGCTCCTCGGCGTGGGCCAGCTCCTCCTGCTCCTCCTCGAGCCCCTTGAGCTCGCCCTCGGCCAGCGCCAGGGCATCGAGCTCCTCCACCTGATAGCGCAGCAGCTGGCGGCGGGCGCGGATCTCGTCGCCGTCCTCGGCCAGGCGCTCGAGGCGCCGGCGGCTCGCCTGCCAGTCGCGGAAGGCCTGGCGCATCGCGGCCACCGCCTCGCGATGGCCGGCGAAGTCGTCGAGCAGGCGCAGGTGGGTCTCCTCGTTCAGCAGCGCCTGGTGGGCGTGCTGGCCGTGGATCTCGATGAGGTGCTCGCCCAGGGCGCGCAGGTCGGCCACCGTGGCCGGCTGGCCGTTGATCCAGGCCTTGGAGCGGCCGCTGCGGGTCACCACGCGACGCAGCAGGCAGTCGTCGGCGGGCAGCTCGCGGGACTCGAGCCAGGCGCGCGCCTCGGGCAGGGCCTTGAGGTCGAAGCGCGCGCTCAGGTCGGCGCGTTCGCACCCGTGGCGCACGCTGGCGCTGTCGGCGCGCTCGCCGAGGCACAGGCCCAGGGCGCCGAGCAGGATGGACTTGCCGGCCCCCGTCTCGCCGGTGATGGCGGTCATGCCGCCGGAAAGCTCCAGTTCGAGGTGGTCGACGATGGCGAAGTCGCGAATGGCAAGCTCTGTCAGCATGGTGCCTCCCGGGGCCTGTCTGGGAATACCGTTCTGCAAGGTCCGCGCGGTCTGGACGTGCGGCGCGAGGAATACTGTCTATCCATACACGTATTGTGCGTTTATACAGTAGTCCAGCGCCCCCCACAATGCACCCGCCAATTCGTCTCGCGATGACGCCTTGAGTTCACCGCGGCCAGCCCCATATACCCCGGCAGATCATCGTTCACGCCATCATTCATGCCTTGCCAGCGGCTCCAGGCCGCTGATTGCCATTCAGGAGACCCCACATGGCCAAAGACTCTCAGACCCCGCTGGACGACGAACTCGCTCGCGAGGAGCGGGAAGCCGAGCCGCAGGCCGAGACCGTGGAGGGTGAGCTGGAGGACGCCATCGAGGGCGCCGACCAGGCCGCCACCGAGGCCGAGGCCGCCGACAATCCCGAGGCCGAGGTGCTGGCGGCCCGCGTCGAGGAGCTCGAGCAGAGCGTCGCCGAGGCCAAGGATCAGGCCATGCGGGCGGCCGCCGAGGCGCAGAACGTGCGCCGGCGCGCCGAGCAGGAGGCCGAGAAGGCCCGCAAGTTCGCCCTGGAGAAGTTCGTCAAGGAGCTGCTGCCGGTGATCGACAGCCTCGAGAAGGCCCTCGAGTCGATGGGCGACGAGGCCAGCGAGGCCCACATCGAGGGCGTCTCCATGACGCTCAAGATGCAGCGCGACGTGATGGCCAAGTTCGGCGTCGAGGTGGTGGAGCCCCACGGCGAGCCCTTCGACCCGCAGTACCACGAGGCCATGGCCATGGTGCCCAACCCCGAGCTGGAGCCCAACACCGTGATGGACGTCATGCAGAAGGGCTACCTGCTCAACGGGCGCCTGGTCCGTCCGGCCATGGTGGTCGTCAGCCAGGCCGCCGGCTGACACCGAGCCATAGAAAAGCGGCCCTCGGGTCTTGAAAAGGGTTCGAGGGCCCCCAGATAGACGGCAACCCCGCGGCGAAAGCCGCAGATCACGAATTCAACTGCCAGTTTGAGGATTTCCTATGGGACGCATCATCGGTATTGACCTGGGGACCACCAACTCTTGCGTCGCCGTGCTCGACGGTGACCAGGCCAAGGTGATCGAGAACGCCGAGGGCGCGCGCACCACGCCGTCCATCATCGCCTACACCGACGACGGTGAGACGCTGGTGGGCCAGGCGGCCAAGCGCCAGGCGGTGACCAACCCCCAGAACACCCTGTACGCCATCAAGCGCCTGATCGGCCGTCGCTTCAAGGACGACGTCGTCCAGAAGGACGTCAAGATGGTCCCCTACACCATCACCGAAGCCGACAACGGCGACGCCTGGGTGCAGGTCAAGGACAAGAAGCTGGCGCCCCCGCAGGTCAGCGCCGAAGTCCTGAAGAAGATGAAGAAGACCGCCGAGGACTACCTGGGCGAGGAAGTGACCGAGGCGGTGATCACCGTGCCGGCCTACTTCAACGACTCCCAGCGTCAGGCCACCAAGGACGCGGGTCGCATCGCCGGCCTCGAGGTCAAGCGCATCATCAACGAGCCGACCGCGGCCGCGCTGGCCTACGGCATGGACAAGTCGCGCGGCGACAAGACCATCGCGGTCTATGACCTGGGTGGCGGCACCTTCGATATCTCCATCATCGAAGTGGCCGACGTCGACGGCGAGACCCAGTTCGAGGTGCTGGCCACCAACGGCGACACCTTCCTGGGCGGCGAAGACTTCGACATGAAGCTGATCAACTACTTGGTCGATCAGTTCAAGGCCGACAGCGGCATCGACCTCTCCGGCGACAACCTGGCCATGCAGCGCCTCAAGGAAGCCGCCGAGAAGGCCAAGATCGAGCTGTCCAGCGCCCAGCAGACCGACGTCAACCTGCCGTACATCACGGCGGACAACACCGGTCCCAAGCACCTCAACGTGAAGGTGACCCGGGCCAAGCTGGAGTCGCTGGTCGAGGAGCTGGTCAAGCGCTCCCTCGAGCCGTGCAAGACCGCGCTCAAGGACGCCGGCCTCTCCAGCGGCGAGATCGACGACGTCATCCTGGTCGGCGGCCAGACCCGCATGCCCATGGTGCAGAAGTCCGTGGCCGAGTTCTTCGGCAAGGACGCTCGCAAGGACGTCAACCCGGACGAGGCCGTGGCCGTGGGTGCGGCGATCCAGGGCGGCGTGCTGGGCGGTGACGTCAAGGACGTGCTGCTGCTCGACGTCACCCCGCTGACCCTGGGCATCGAGACCCTGGGGGGCGTGATGACGCCGCTGATCGAGAAGAACACCACCATCCCGACCAAGAAGACCCAGACCTTCTCGACCGCGGATGACAACCAGACGGCCGTGACCATTCACGTGCTGCAGGGTGAGCGCAAGCAGTCCAGCGGCAACAAGTCGCTCGGTCGCTTCGACCTGGCCGACATTCCGCCGGCGCCGCGCGGCGTGCCGCAGATCGAGGTCGCCTTCGACCTGGACGCCAACGGCATCCTGAACGTGTCCGCCAAGGACAAGGCCACCGGCAAGGAACAGTCCATCGTGATCAAGGCCTCCAGCGGCCTGTCCGAGGAAGAGGTCGAGCAGATGGTCCGCGACGCCGAGGCCCACGCCGACGAGGACAAGAAGTTCGAGGAGCTGGTGCAGCTGCGCAACCAGGCCGACGGCATGGTCCACGCCGCCCGCAAGACCCTCGAGGAAGCCGGCGACAAGGCGACCGACGAGGAGAAGCAGGCCATCGAGAGCGCCGCCGCCGAGCTGGAAGAGGCGATCAAGGGCGACGACCAGGAGGACATCCAGGCCAAGCTCGACAAGCTGACCGAGGCCTCCGGCACCCTGGCGCAGAAGATGTACGCCGAGCAGGGTGACGCCGCGCAGCAGGCCGGTGGGGCCGACGAGGCCGCCGCCAAGCAGGACGATGACGTGGTCGACGCCGAGTACGAAGAAGTCAACGACGACCAGAAAAAGCAGTAAACCACGACATCTGTTTGACGGATGATGCCAGCGCGGGGGCCTGACTCCCGCGTTGGTGTTTCCGCAGAGTCCCTACGGAGGCGGACAGACTCATGTCCAAGCGTGACTATTACGAAGTACTGGGCGTCGAGCGCGGTGCCGACCAGAAGGACATCAAGAAGGCCTACCGACGCCTCGCCCAGAAGTTCCATCCGGACCGCAACCCGGACGATGACTCCGCGGCCGAGAAGTTCCGCGAGGTCTCGGAGGCCTACGAGGTCCTGGCCGACAGCGAGAAGCGCGCGGCCTACGACCAGTTCGGCCATGCCGGGGTGGACGGCCAGGCCGGTGGCGGTGGCTTCGGCGGGGCCGGGGCCGGGGGCTTCAGCGACATCTTCGGCGATGTCTTCGGCGACATCTTCGGCGGGGGCGGCGGTCGTCGCCACCCCAACGCCCCGCAGCGCGGCAGCGACCTGCGCTACAACCTCGAGCTCGACCTCGAGGACGCCGTGGCCGGCACCAGCGTGGACATCCGCGTGCCGCGTCACGTCGAGTGCGAGCGCTGTGACGGCGGCGGTGCCGAGCCGGGCTCCAGCAAGGAGACCTGCCCGACCTGTTCCGGCCACGGCCAGGTGCGCATGCAGCAGGGCTTCTTCGCCGTGCAGCAGACCTGCCCGACCTGTCACGGCAGCGGCCAGCACATCAAGGTGCCGTGCCACAAGTGCCATGGCGAGGGCCGGGTGCGCGAGACCCGTACCCTGTCGGTGAAGATCCCGGCCGGCGTGGACACCGGCGATCGCATCCGCCTGAACGGCGAGGGCGAGGCCGGCGTCAACGGCGGACCGCCCGGGGATCTCTACGTCCAGGTGGCGATCAAGCCGCACCACATCTTCCAGCGCGACGGCCGCCACCTGCAGTGCGAGGTGCCGATCAACTTCGTCGACGCCGCCCTCGGCGGTGAGCTCGAGGTGCCGACCCTGGATGGCCGCGTCAAGCTGAAGATCCCGGCCGAGACCCAGACCGGCAAGCTGTTCCGGCTGCGCGGCAAGGGCGTCAAGCCGGTGCGCGGTGGCCCCCCGGGCGACCTGCTGTGCAAGGTCGTGATCGAGACCCCGGTCAAGCTCAGCGAGGAGCAGAAGGACCTGCTGCGCGCCTTCCAGGACAGCCTGGAGGGCAGCAAGAGCCATCACTCGCCGAAGAAGTCGAGCTTCTTCGACGGCGTGAAGAAGTTCTTCGAGGACATGAAGCCCTAAGGGCGGTCCCCCAAGAATCGACGAGGCCCCGCGCTCCGAGAGGAGGCGGGGCCTTTTCGTGTCGTGATGCCCGGCTCAACGATGCCGGTGATCAGGCGCCTTGGGGCATGCGGGATGGGAATCATTCCCGATGGCGGTGTACCATGGCGGGCCCGGCAGCGAGGCGTGGCGATAAGCCCTGGTGGCGCCGTCGGCTCGGGGGATGTCGCCGGTTCTCGCGCCGGGTGATCGCCCCGTTTTCCCCTCAGAGCCATACACAAGGACCCTCATGAACGACGTCGCTGATCGGACGCTGGCCGGCATCCTGCTCAGGCTGCTTTCCGGCATTCTCTTCACCGGGATGATGGTGTGCGTCAAGGCGGCGAGCACGGCGGCGGTGCCGCTCGGGCAGACCGTGTTCTTCCGCTCGGCGTTCGCGTTGCTGCCCATCGTGGCGTTCATGGTCTGGCGGCGCGAGTTTCCCCGGGCCCTGGCCACGCGGCGCCCGCTCGGGCACCTGCTGCGCTCGGGCCTGGGGGCGGCGGCGATGTTCGCCTCCTTTGCCGCCGTGGCCCGGCTGCCGGTCGCCGAGGCGACGCTGCTGGCGCAGCTCGCCCCGGTGGCCATGGCGGTCGGCGGCGTGCTGTTGCTGGGCGAGCGCTTCAGCCGGCACCGGGCGGCGGCCCTGGCCCTGGTGCTGGGCGGTGTGGCGGCCCTGGTGGTGCCCGACCTGGGGCACGCCCGGGCGGACGGTCGCGTGCTGGGCTACGGGCTGGGCATTCTTGCCGCCCTGCTGACCGCGGGGGCGCTGGTGACGGTGCGGCGCATCTCGCGCACCGAGACTCCGGCCTCCATCGCCTTCTACTTCGTGCTGGTCACCACCCTGGCGGGCCTGGCCACCCTGCCGCTGGGCTGGGTGGCCGTGTCGGGCCCGACCCTGGGGCTGCTGATCCTCTCGGGCCTCTTCGGTGGCGCGGCGCATATCTGCATGACCCTGGCGCTGCGCTTCGCCGAGGTCTCGCGCCTGGCGCCGTTCGAGTACGTGGCGTTGATCTGGCCGGTGCTGGCGGACCTGCTGATCTTCGGGCTGCCACTCTCCGGCGGGTTCCTGGTGGCCCTGCCGCTGGTGCTCGGCGGGGCCGGGCTGGCGGCGCTCGAGGGGAGGCGAGGGCTTACACGGCCGCTTCGACAATGAGCTGGGGGCGGCCCTTCGAGCAGGGTTCGATGCGGGCGTCCACCCGGTAGACGCGTCGCAAAAGCTCGGGGGTGACCACCTGCTCGGTCGGCCCGCAGGCCACCAGTCGGCCGCTCTCGAGCACCATCGCCTGGTCGGTGAAGCGCAGGGCATGGCCCAGGTCGTGCAGGGCCGCGATGACCAGCATCTCCCGCTCGCGGGCCAGCCGTCGCAGGATCGACAGCAGGCTGATCTGGCGATGCAGATCCAGCGCCGAGGTGGGCTCGTCGAGGAGCAGGATCTCCGGGGCCTGCACCAGCGCCTGCGCTGCGCCCACCAGCTGTCGCTGCCCGCCGCTGAGGTCGCCGATGTCGCGCGCGCCGAGCTCGGCGATCCCCAGGTCCTTCAGGGCGCGCTCGACCTCGCTCAGGTCCTCGGCGCGGACCCTCAGGCTGCGCCCCTGCATGCGCGCCAGCAACACCGACTCGAAGACCGTGAGCACTGCGTTGGCGCCGGTGTCCTGGGGCATGTAGGCGACGGGGCGCTCGGTGGTGGCGCCGCTGATGCGGGCCTCGCCCTCGCCGTCGAGCAGGCCGAGGATACGTCGAAAGAGGGTCGACTTGCCGGCGGCGTTGGGGCCGAGCAGGGCCACCACCTGGCCGCCCGCAAAGGCGGGCGTGGTGATCTCGGCGAGGATCCGGCGCCGCCCGTAGCGGGCCGACAGCTGGTCGAGCGTCAGCGTTACCATGAGGCCTTCTTGTGGCTGAGGACGAGGAACAGGAAGAAGGGGATGCCCACCAGCGAGGTGATGATGCCGATGGGAATGATGGTGCCCGGGATCAGCACCTTCGACAGCACCGAGCCGACGGAGAGGATCAGGGCCCCGCAAAGAGCCGCGCCGGGCAGGAAGAAGCGCTGATCCTCGCCCAGCAGCAGGCGGGCGATGTGCGGCCCGACCAGGCCGATGAAGCCGATGGTGCCGACGAAGGCCACCGCGATGGCGGCCAGCAGAGAGACCAGCACCAGCACCTCGAGGCGCAGCGCCCGGGGTTTCACCCCCAGGCTCTCGGCCTTGGCATCGCCCAGGCGCATGGCGGTGAGCGCCCAGCCATGGCGAGCGAGCAGCGGCAGGACCACGGCCAGCACGCCGAGCGCGATCCACAGCTTGGGCCAGGTGGCCTTGGTCAGGCTGCCCATGGTCCAGAACACCACCGCGGAGACGGCCTGCTGGCTGGCGAAGAACTGGATCAGCGCCATCAGGGCGTTGAAGATGAACACCATGGCGATGCCCAGCAGCACAATGGTCTCGATCGTCACGCCGCGCCGCATGCTCAGCGCATGGATCGCGAAGGCGGTCAGCATGGCCATGACGAAGGCGTTGATCGGGATGACGTAGTCGACCGCGGCGGGCACGATCGCCACGCCGAAGGCCAGCGCCAGGGCGGCGCCGAAGCTCGCCCCGGCGGAGATGCCCAGCGTGAAGGGGCTGGCCAGCGGATTGCTGAGGATGGTCTGCATCTGGGCCCCGGCCACTGAGAGGCTCGCACCCACCACCAGTGCCATCAGCGCCACCGGCATGCGGATCTCCCACAGGATCACCCTGGCCTGCTGGCTTACGGCCTCGGGGGTGACCAGCGCGGCGATCACCTCGTCCAGGCCGAAGCGGGCTGGTCCCAGGGCGAGGTCGACGCACAGGCTCAGGAACAACGCCAGCGTCAGGGCGGCGAGGATCAGCTGGCGGCGGAGCACCAGGGCACGGTAGAAGCCGCGCTTCTCCGCGGCGGAGGGGGCGGCTTGCGGGGTCGGCGCTGCGCTCGTTCCGGCGTGCATCTCAGCGGTCCTTCAGCGAGAGCCAGTAGCCCGGCTCGTAGTCCACCGGCAGGAAGCGCGCGTGCAGCTCCTCCATCGTCGCCTCGGGATCGAGCCCATCGAACAGCTCCGGATGCAGCCACTTGGCCAGTCGCTGCACGGCGACGAAGTAGTAGGGGCTGTTGTAGAACTGGTGCCAGATGGCGTGGAAGTTATCGTTTTCCACGGCGGCGATGCCGGTCATGGCGGTGCGCTCGGTCAGCGCCTCGAGCTTGGCGTGGGCCGCATCCATGTCGGCACCGGGCCCCACGCCCACCCAGGCCCCACCGGGCACGTAGGCCTCCCAGTTCCCCCCCGTGACCACCACGTGGTCGGGATCGGCGGCGATGATCTGTTCGGGGTTCAGCGAGCCGAAGGTGTTCGGGATGATACCGTCGGCGATGTTGGTGCCCCCGGCGATCTCGACGTATTCGCCGAAGTTGCCCGGGCCGAAGCTCATGCAGCAGTCCTCGGAATAGCCGCCGGCGCGGTCGACGAAGACCTTCGGTCGCTCCGGGTCGGCGGCGGCGATCGTCTCGGTGACGCGGGCCATCTGGGCCTCGATGAAGTCGATGAAGGCCTCGGCATCCGCCTCCTCGCCCATCAGCTCACCCATCAGGCGCATGGAGGGGATGGTGTGCCCGAGCGGGTCCTCGCGGAAATCCACGTAGACGATCGGGATGCCGAGCTCGGCCAGCTTGTCGTCATAGGCGGCATCCTCGGTGGCGGCCCTGGCTTCGAGGTTCATCAGCACCACGTCCGGCTGCAGGGCGGCGGCCTGCTCGACGTCGAAGGTACCGTCCTTGAAGCCGCCGAAGGTCGGCAGTTCCCCCAGTTCCGGGAACCTGGCGGCGTAGCGTGCGTAGTTGTCCGGGTCGGCCTGGGAGAAGTCCTCGCGCCAGCCCACCACGTTGGCGAACGGGTCTTCCGGTTGCAGCGCGCCCAGCAGGTAGATCTGGCGCCCCTCACCGAGGATCATCCGCTCCACGGGGGCGTCGACGGTGACCTGGCGGCCGGCGACATCGGTGATGGTGATCGGCTCGGCCTGAGCGGCCGCACAACCGAGAGCGAGGGCCGTGCCACCGACGGCGTTGAGCAGTGAGGTATGCATGTGCGGAATTCGTACTCGTGGAAGGGGCGTTGCGACGCCTCGTGGGCCCGCGCTGTCCGGCGGTTTGCCGCAAGCGCATCTGGTTAGCTTCCTGCGTATCGTTCGTATTCGCAAGCGGCGGCTAGTATGGCCGAATCCCTCTTCGTCGTCGAGGTGGCGGTTACAGCCACCCCGCGCGCCGGAAGCGCCGGTAGAGTTCGCCGCAGGCGCCCCCCATCACCAGCAGCGCCAGGGGGTAGCCCAGGCGCCAGTCGAGCTCCGGCATGTGGGCGAAGTTCATGCCCCAGATACCGGCGAGGATGGTGGCCACCGCGAAGATGGCGGCCCAGGCCGCGAGCCGCTTGTGCACCTCGCCCTCGTCGATGGCCACCATCGAGAGGTTCACCTGGATCGCCGTGATGGTCATCTCGCGGATAGTGTCCACCGCTGCCTCGATGCGGCTCAGGTGGTCGTAGACGTCGCGGAAGTACTCCCGGGTCTTGCGGCACAGCCCCGGCACCCGGATGCCCGAGAGGTGGCCGGCGGCCTCGCTCAGCGGCATGGCGGCGTGCTTGAGTCGCATGGTCTGGCGCTTGAGCTGATAGAGCCGCTCCAGGCTCTGGCGCGCCGTGCCGCGGACGAAGATCTGGTCCTCGATGCTCTCGAGCTCCGCCTGCAGCGCCTCGACCACCGGGAAGTAGCGATCGACGATGGCATCCATCAGGGCGTAGATCACGAAGGCCGGGCCGTGTTTGAGCAGCTTCGGCTCCCGCTCGCAGCGTCGGCGCACCTCGGCAAAGCCCCGGCTCGGGTGATGGCGCACCGAGAGCACGTAGCCGGGGCCGGCGAACACCGCCACCTGGCCGGTCTCCAACTGGTCGTCGCGCAGGGTGACCATGTGCATGGTCACGAACAGCGCCTCGCCATACTCCTCGAGCTTGGGCCGCTGGCCCCCGTTCAGGGCGTCCTCCACGGCCAGCTCGTGCAGGTCGAAGAGCGCCTGGAAACGGGCCATCTCCGCCTCGTCGGGCTCGTGCAGGGCCACCCAGACGAAGCGATCCGGGTGCCCCAGGATGTCGCCGATCTCCTCGATCGCGATGTCGTGCAGGCGATGCCCCTTTTCGTAGGCCACGCAGTTGATGATCATTGCCGCCCCCTCCGCGTCATGACGATGCCCTGTGCCACAGCATAGTGCGCGGTCATCGCGTGACGGCCCGGCAGGCGGGGTGGCGTTGGCGGGGGTGGCCGTCATAGGCTGGTGGCTCATGTCCTAGGAACCCGGAGTCCCCCATGCCGATTTCACGAGCCGATATTCCCGCCGAGGATGCCAAGGGGCTGATCGAGCGCCTCTGCCAGGAGTGGGTCGACGCCCAGCCGATCGACCGGCAGGAGACCCAGGCGCGGGTGCGCTTCGACGAGGGCAGCTGCCTGCTCGAGGCGCGACCGGAACACCTCAGCGTGGCCATCGAGACGCTGGATGACGAGAGCCTGGATCGCCTGGAGGGCAAGGTGAACGCCGCCCTCGAGGGGCTGTCGGGCGTGACCCTGGAGATCGTCTGGGAGAATTGAACGCGTCGCGCTCGGCCCGGGCCGCCCACCTCGGCATGCTGCTCTGGGCGGCGCTGGTGGGACTCTCGTTCCCCGCGGTGGGGATGATGAGCGCGCTGCCGCCGCTCTCGCTCACCGCGCTGCGCTTTCTCATCGCCTGTGCGGGCCTGTGGTGGCTGGCCCGGCGCTCGCCGGCGTTCCTGCCCGACGCACGGGCCCTGCCGCTCTATGCCCTGATGGGGCTCTGCCTGGCCGGCTTCTTCGGCGCCATGTTCTGGGCGGCGCACCACGCCACGGCGCTCTCCATGGCTACCCTGTTCGTGACCGTGCCGCTGCTGGCCTTCCTGCTCGGCGCGCTCGTCGGGGTCGAGCGGCTGAGCTGGCGGCTGCCATTGATCCTGGCGCTCGGCGCGATCGGCGCCCTGGGGCTGGCCATCGCCGAGGCCCTGGGGTCGGGCGGGCGGCTGCGTTTCGGCCTCGGCGAGGCGGTGTTCTTCCTCGGCTGTCTCGCCACGGCGCTCTATCCGGTGCTCAGCAAGTGGGGGATGGCGACGGGGCGCCTGCCGGCCTCGGCGGCGGTGCGCACCTTCTGGAGCCTGGGGCTCGGCGCGCTCCTGGTCGGGATCGCGGGCCTCGCCGTCGAGCCGGTGGCGCGCCTGGCGACCATGACCGGCCGCGACCTGGCGCTGCTCGTCTATCTGGGGCTCTTCTCCAGCGCCCTGACCTTCTGGCTGCTGCAGCGCGCCACCGCGGTGCTGACGCCGGGGGCGGTCACCGCCTACAGCTACCTGGTGCCCTTCGTCTCGATGCTGCTGCTGTTCGTCCGCGACCCGGGGCGCATCGACTGGGTCTGGCTGCCGGGCAGCCTGCTGGTGGTGGTGGCGATCGCGCTGCTGCTGAGCGCCGGTTCGCCCGCTGAGCGCGGCGCCCCCGGCGGCTGAGCGGGCCGCCCGGCCCGGGCGCCCCTCTGGTATACTGCCGCCATTTCCGCAGCCAACGCATTCGCAGGAGTCCGCATGACCCGTATCGCCATCGTCGGCGTCGCCGGCCGCATGGGCCGCACCCTGGTCAACGCCGTGCAGCAGGACGCCGAGGCCACCCTGGCCGGCGGCATCGTCGAACCGGGCAGCTCGCTGGTCGGCGCCGACATCGGCGAGCTGGCCGGCATCGGCAAGCTGGGCGTGACGGCGGCGGACAGCCTCGGCGCCATCGTCGACGACTTCGATGTGCTGATCGACTTCACCGCCCCGCAGGTCACGCTTGCCAACCTGGCCTTCTGCGCCGAGCACGGCAAGCGCATCGTCATCGGCACCACCGGCCTGAACGATGCCGAGCTCGCCGAGCTCGACGGCTACGGCGAGCGGGTGCCGATGGTCTTCGCGCCGAACATGAGCGTGGGGGTCAACCTGACCCTCAAGCTGCTGGAGACCGCGGCCAAGGCGCTGGGCGACGAGGGCTACGACATCGAGGTGATCGAGTCCCACCATCGCCACAAGGTCGACGCCCCCTCCGGCACGGCGCTCAAGATGGGCGAGGTGATGGCCGACGCCCTGGAGCGTCCGCTCAAGGAGTACGGCGTGTTCGAGCGGGTCGGCCAGTGCGGGCCGCGCACCGACAAGGAGATCGGCTTCGCCACCGTGCGGGCCGGGGACATCGTCGGCGAGCACACCGTGATGTTCGCCACCGAGGGCGAGCGCATCGAGATCACCCACAAGGCCAGTAGCCGCATGACCTTCGCCAAGGGTGCGGTGCGCGCGGCACGCTGGGTGGCCGGACAGGGCAACGGCCGCTATGCGATGCAGGACGTGCTGGGCTTGTAAGGCGGTAGCATCCAGCAGGAGGGCCGAGGGGCGCCGGGCGCAAGTCGAAGAGGAGGTCATTTGCCATGGAGGGCAAATGTAGCGCCCAAGGATGGGTTTACAGCGCCTCCTCGCAGACTTGCTCCCGGATCAGCCCCGGCTTGGGCACTGATCAGGAGTCGGCAGGGGGTAGTCGCGGGGTAACGTTTCCTGTAATATCCCCAAAATTTTGGCCGGGCGCACGGGCGAAAGCCCCCCTCAACAGCGCTTGTTGCTTCGGCCCAGGCATTCCGAGCGAATGACAACAAGCGGGATGAAACCGGTCTAGCCATCGGGTTCGTCCCGCTTTTTTGCGGCCCGGCGAACGGCATTCCTTGACGAGCGGTTAACACTGGGAGGACCTAACATTGAACAGACCCGCGATACTGGCCCTGGAAGACGGCAGTGTGTTCCACGGCACGGCCATCGGTGCCGATGGACAAACCAGCGGTGAGGTGGTGTTCAATACGGCCATGACCGGCTACCAGGAAATCCTGACCGACCCCTCCTATACCCGACAGATCGTCACCCTCACCTATCCCCATATCGGCAACACCGGCGTCAACGCCGAGGACGTCGAGTCCGGCGGTATCGCCGCGGCGGGCCTGGTGATCCGCGACCTGCCGCTGCTGGCCAGCAGCTTCCGCTCCGAGCAGTCGCTCTCCGACTACCTCAAGGGCGAGAACGTGCTGGGCATCGCCGACATCGATACCCGCCGCCTGACCCGTATCCTGCGCGACAAGGGCGCCCAGAACGGCGCCATCCTGGCGGGCAGCGAGGCAGAGGGCGAGGACGCCGTCGAGCGTGCCCTGGCCGCGGCCCGCGCCTTCCCCGGCCTCAAGGGCATGGATCTGGCCAAGGTGGTCTCTTGCCAGACCGCCCACGACTGGAACGAGGGCGAGTGGGCCCTGGGCCAGGGCTACGCCGATGCGACGGCCGCGGAGCGCCCCTACCACGTGGTCGCCTACGACTTCGGCGCCAAGCGCAACATCCTGCGCATGCTCGCCTCCCGCGGCTGCCGGCTGACCGTGGTGCCGGCCCAGACCCCGGCCGACGAGGTGCTGGCGATGGCCCCGGACGGCATCTTCCTCTCCAACGGCCCCGGCGACCCCGAGCCCTGCGACTACGCGATCGCGGCCATCGAGACCTTCCTCGAGACCGAGATCCCGCTGTTCGGCATCTGCCTGGGCCACCAGCTGCTGGCGCTGGCCAGCGGTGCCGCCACGGTGAAGATGGGGCATGGCCACCACGGCGCCAACCACCCGGTGCAGGACCTCGACACCGGCAAGGTGATGATCACCAGCCAGAACCACGGCTTCGCCGCCGACGAGGCGAGCCTGCCGGCCACCCTGCGCGCCACCCACCGTTCGCTGTTCGACGGCACCCTGCAGGGCATCGAGCGCACCGACCGCCCGGCCTTCAGCTTCCAGGGCCACCCCGAGGCGAGCCCGGGGCCGCGTGACGTGTCGCCGCTGTTCGACCGTTTCGTCTCCATGATGAAGGAACGCCGCTAGGCGCGAATCGCCCTACATCAGACCGTCATTCATCGATTAGCCGCGGAAACCGTCATGCCCAAGCGTACCGACATCAAGAGCATCCTGATCATTGGTGCTGGCCCCATCGTCATCGGCCAGGCCTGCGAATTCGACTACTCCGGCGCCCAGGCCTGCAAGGCGCTGCGCGAGGAGGGCTACCGGGTCATCCTGGTCAACTCCAACCCCGCGACCATCATGACCGACCCGGTGATGGCCGACGCCACCTACATCGAGCCGATCACCTGGCAGGCGGTGGAGAAGATCATCGAGGCCGAGAAGCCCGATGCCGTGCTGCCCACCATGGGCGGCCAGACCGCGCTCAACTGCGCCCTGGACCTCGACAAGCACGGCGTGCTCGAGAAGCACGGCGTGGAGATGATCGGCGCCAACGCCGACGCCATCAACAAGGCCGAGGATCGCGACCTCTTCGACAAGGCGATGAAGAACATCGGCCTGGAGTGCCCCAAGGCCAAGGTCGCCCACAGCATGGAAGAGGCCTGGGAGATCCAGGCCGAGCTGGGCTTCCCGACCATCATCCGCCCCTCCTACACCATGGGCGGCTCCGGCGGCGGCGTGGCCTACAACAAGGAGGAGTTCGACGAGATCTGCCAGCGCGGCTTCGAGCTCTCCAACAACCATGAGCTCTTGATCGACGAGTCGCTGCTCGGCTGGAAGGAGTACGAGATGGAGGTCGTGCGCGACAAGCACGACAACTGCATCATCGTCTGCGCCATCGAGAACTTCGATCCCATGGGCGTGCACACCGGCGACTCCATCACCGTGGCCCCGGCCCAGACGCTGACCGACAAGGAATACCAGATCATGCGCGACGCCTCCCTGGCGGTGCTGCGCGAGATCGGCGTCGAGACCGGCGGCTCCAACGTCCAGTTCGGCATGGACCCGAAGACCGGGCGCATGGTGGTGATCGAGATGAACCCGCGGGTGTCGCGCTCCTCGGCGCTGGCCTCCAAGGCGACCGGCTTCCCGATCGCCAAGATCGCCGCCAAGCTGGCCGTCGGCTACACCCTGGACGAGCTGCAGAACGACATCACCGGCGGGCGCACCCCGGCCTCCTTCGAGCCGGCCATCGACTACGTGGTCACCAAGATCCCGCGCTTCACCTTCGAGAAGTTCCCCCAGGCCAACGATCGTCTGACCACCCAGATGAAGTCGGTGGGCGAGGTGATGGCCATCGGCCGGACCTTCCAGGAGTCGCTGCAGAAGGCGCTGCGCGGCATGGAGACCGGTAACGACGGCCTCGACCCCAAGGTCACGACCTTCACCGACGAGGCCCTGGCGCACATCAAGGGCGAGCTGCAGGCCGCCGGTGCCGAGCGCATCTTCTTCGTCGCCGACGCCATGCGCGCCGGGATGAGCGTCGAGGAGATCTTCGCGCTGACCAACATCGATCGCTGGTTCCTGGTGCAGATCGAGGAGCTGGTCCGCCTCGAGGCCGAGGTCGCCACGCGCTCGCTCTCCGAGTTCACCCCGCGCGAGCTCTACCAGCTCAAGCGCAAGGGCTTCAGTGACGCTCGCCTGGCGCGCCTGCTGGGCGTCGCCGAGAAGGAGTTCCGCAAGACGCGCCAGGCCGCCGGCATCCGTCCGGTCTACAAGCGCGTCGACACCTGCGCCGCGGAGTTCGCCTCCGATACCGCCTACATGTACTCCACCTACGAGGAGGAGTGCGAGGCCGAGGTGAGCGACAGGAAGAAGATCATGGTGCTCGGCGGCGGACCCAACCGCATCGGCCAGGGCATCGAGTTCGACTACTGCTGCGTCCACGCCGCCTTCGCCATGCACGACGACGGCTATGAGACCATCATGGTCAACTGCAACCCGGAGACCGTCTCCACCGACTACGACACCTCGGACCGCCTCTACTTCGAGCCGGTGACCCTGGAGGACGTGCTGGAGATCGCCGACAAGGAGCAGCCGGTCGGGGTGATCGTGCAGTTCGGCGGCCAGACCCCGCTCAAGCTCGCCCGCGAGCTCGAGGCCGCCGGCGTGCCGATCATCGGCACCACCCCGGATGCCATCGACCGCGCCGAGGATCGCGAGCGCTTCCAGCAGATGATCGACAAGCTGGGCCTCAAGCAGCCGCCCAACGCCACCGCGCGCAGCTTCGACGAGGCCTTCGCCAAGGCCGAGGCGATCGGCTACCCGCTGGTGGTGCGCCCGAGTTACGTGCTCGGCGGTCGGGCCATGGAGATCGTCTACGACGCCTCCGAGCTCGAGAACTACATGACCCACGCGGTGAAGGTCTCCAACGACTCGCCGGTGCTGCTCGACCACTTCCTCAACGCCGCCATCGAGATCGACATCGACGCGGTCAGCGACGGCCAGCAGGTGGTGATCGGCGGCATCATGCAGCACATCGAGCAGGCCGGCGTGCACTCCGGCGACTCGGCCTGTGCGCTGCCGCCCTATTCGCTGCCCGCCGAGGTGCAGGACGCGATGCGCGAGCAGGTCAAGCAGATGGCCGTGGAGCTCGGCGTCAAGGGCCTGATGAACGTCCAGCTGGCCTGGCAGGACGGCGAGATCTACGTCATCGAGGTCAACCCGCGCGCCTCGCGTACCGTGCCCTTCGTCTCCAAGTGCATCGGCACCTCCCTGGCCCAGATCGCGGCGCGCTGCATGGCCGGCCAGACCCTGGCCGAGCAGGGCTTCGAGCGCGAGATCGTGCCGCACTTCTACAGCGTCAAGGAGGCGGTCTTCCCGTTCAACAAGTTCCCGGGCGTCGATCCGATCCTGTCGCCGGAGATGAAGTCCACCGGCGAGGTGATGGGCTCGGGCGACACCTTCGCCGAGGCCTTCTACAAGGCGCAGCTGGGGGCCGGCGAGGCGATCCCGCGGCTCGAGGGCGAGCGCAAGGCGTTCCTCTCGGTGCGCGATCCGGACAAGGCGGGTGTTATCGAGGTGGCCCGTTCTCTGGTAACCTTGGGCTTCACACTCTGCGCGACCCGCGGCACCGCGAAGGCCCTCGAGGGCACCGAGCTGCCGGTGGAGATCGTCAACAAGGTCTATGAGGGCCGTCCCCACATCGTCGATCTGCTCAAGAACGACGAGGTCGCCTATATCGTCAACACCACCGAGGGCCGCCAGGCCATCAACGACTCCTCGGTGATCCGCCGCACCGCACTCGCCCGCAAGGTTCCCTACGCCACCACCCTGGCAGGAGCCAAGGCGGTGTGCATGGCGCTCGAGTATGGCAACGCCATCACCGTGCGGCGGCTACAGGAACTGCATGCAGGAGCTACGCAATGAACAAGGTCCCGATGACCGTCGCCGGCGAGCAGCGGCTTCGCAAGGAGCTCGAGGAGCTGAAGGGCGAGGCGCGTCCCCGGGTGATCGCCGCCATCGCCGAGGCTCGCGAGCACGGCGACCTGAAGGAGAACGCCGAGTACCATGCGGCTCGTGAGCAGCAGGGCTTCATCGAGGGGCGCATCCAGGAGATCGAGGGCAAGCTCTCCAACGCCCAGGTGATCGACGTCACCAAGCTGCCCCAGACCGGCAAGGTGATCTTCGGCGTCACCGTGGGCCTGATCAACCTCGACAACGACGAGGAGGTCACCTACCGGATCGTCGGCGAGGACGAGGCCGACATCAAGGAGCGTCGCATCTCGGTCACCTCGCCCATCGCCCGTGCCCTGATCGGCAAGGAGGAGGGCGAAGTGGTGGTGGTCAAGACGCCCGGCGGCGAGGTCGAGTACGAGATCTCGAGCGTCGAGCACCTCTAGGCGCCGAGCCACCAGCGCCCCCGCCGCCCGTTGGCGGGCGGCGAGTGCCAGGGCAGACGCCAGACGCCAGACAAAAGGCAGACGCCAGACAAGAAGAAACCCCGCGGACCGACGTCGGCGGGGTTTCTTTTTGGCGGATCGTGACGCTCGCGGGTCGTGACCCCTGGCGAGCGTCGGGCGCCTCAGCGCCGCCCGTGGTGCTCCTCGAAGCGGGTGATGTTGGAGAGCTTCGGGTTGACCCTGGGGTTGTGGCGATAGAGCAGGGCCATCTTGCCGATCTTCTGCACCAGCTCGGCGCCGCTCGCCTCGACCAGCTCGTCGAGCATGGCCGCGCGGTCGTCGCGGTCGGGCAGGGCGAGCTTGACCTTGATCAGCTCGTGGTCGCGCAGGGCCCGGTCGAGTTCGGCGATCACCCCCTCGGAGGCGCCGCTCTCGGCGACCGTGACCACGGGGTCGAGGTGGTGGCCGATGCTGCGAAATGCTTTCTTTTGTGCCTGTGACAAGCTCATGGTATCTTGCTTCTTCCCGGTTGGCGCGCAGCGCACATGGTACGGTGAATCGCCCCGCGGCGAAAGCGCGTTACCGCCCCGCCTGCTTCTCCACCGGCCGGGTCCGCAGGTCAGCACCCCGTCGCACCTCCCTCGGGTCTTCCCGGATTTCGCTCGACTACCTGTCATTCATGGCCATTCACAGGTGATGCCGTGGCACGTCCCCATGCTTCCCGCGCCAAGGGCGCTGCCGGCAAGAAGCCGGCCAGCAAGGCCTCCGTCAGCAAGACCAGCAAGGGCTGGATGAAGGAGCACTTCGACGACCGCTTCGTGCAGCAGAGCTGGCAGGACGGCTACCGCAGCCGGGCCAGCTACAAGCTGCTGGCGCTGGACGAGAAGGACAAGCTGCTGCGACCCGGCATGACGGTGATCGACCTGGGCGCCGCCCCGGGCGGCTGGAGCCAGGTGGCCGCCGAGAAGATCGGCTCGAACGGCGTGGTGATCGCCTCGGACATCCTCGAGATGGACGCCCTGGCCGACGTCGACTTCATCCAGGGCGACTTCACCGAGGCGCACGTGCTCGAGGCGATCCTCGAAACCCTCGGCGATCGGCCGGTCGACCTTGTGATGTCGGACATGGCCCCCAATATGAGTGGGATGGCCGCCATCGACCAGCCCCAGGCGATGTACCTGGTGGAGCTGGCCCTCGACCTGGCGCGCCAGACGCTGTCACCCGGCGGTACCTTCCTGGCCAAGGTCTTCCAGGGCGAGGGGTTCGACGAGTTCCTGAAGGAGCTGCGCGGCAGCTTCACGCGGGTGGTGACGCGCAAGCCGGAGGCCTCCCGGCCCCGCTCGCGGGAGGTGTACCTGCTGGCGGAAGGATTTCGCGGCTGAGGCGTGGCCTCGGCGGCAATACGGGGCGCTGCCACGATAGGCGGCGCCTAATGGGCCGATGGCCGGACAGGATGCCGCGACTGTGTCACAGTGGAGGGCATTCCCGCTCCGGCCCCAGGCTGGCTGAACATGTGCCGCTCATGTAGTGTCGAAGGACCAGGCATTTTCGGCCGACAGATTCTTGCAATGAGGGTAGTCCCTTGAACGACATGGCGAAGAACCTGATTCTGTGGTTGGTCATCGCGGCGGTACTGCTGACGGTGTTCAACAACTTCAGCGTCGACAGTTCCCCCCAGGCGATGAACTATTCCCAGTTCGTCCAGCAGGTGCAGAACCAGCAGGTCAAGAGCGTCACCATCGATGGCTACACCATCAGCGGTGAGCGCAACGACGGCTCCCAGTTCCGGACCATCCGCCCGGCGGCGGAGGATCCCAAGCTGATGGACGACCTGCTGGCCAACGACGTCACCGTGGTGGGCAAGGAGCCCGAGCAGCAGAGCCTGTGGATGCGCCTGCTGATCGCCAGCTTCCCGATCCTGCTGATACTTGCCATCTTCATGTTCTTCATGCGCCAGATGCAGGGCGGTGGGGCCGGCAAGGGCGGGCCCATGAGCTTCGGCAAGTCCAAGGCCAAGCTGCTCTCCCAGGACCAGATCAAGACCACCTTCGCCGACGTCGCCGGCTGCGACGAGGCCAAGGAGGAGGTCGAGGAGCTGGTCGACTTCCTGCGCGACCCGACCAAGTTCCAGCGCCTGGGCGGCACCATCCCGCGCGGCGTGCTGATGGTCGGCCCGCCCGGTACCGGCAAGACGCTGCTCGCCAAGTCGATCGCCGGCGAGGCCAAGGTGCCGTTCTTCTCGATCTCCGGCTCCGACTTCGTCGAGATGTTCGTCGGCGTCGGCGCCTCCCGCGTGCGTGACATGTTCGAGCAGGCCAAGAAGCAGTCGCCCTGCATCATCTTCATCGACGAGATCGACGCCGTGGGCCGCTCGCGCGGCGCCGGCATGGGCGGCGGCAACGACGAGCGCGAGCAGACCCTGAACCAGCTGCTGGTCGAGATGGATGGCTTCGAGGCCAACGAGGGCATCATCGTCATCGCCGCCACCAACCGTCCCGACGTGCTCGACCCGGCGCTGCTGCGCCCGGGCCGCTTCGACCGCCAGGTGGTGGTGCCGCTGCCCGACATCCGCGGCCGCGAGCACATCCTCAACGTGCACCTGCGCAAGGTTCCGCTGGCCGACGACGTCAAGCCGTCGCTGATCGCCCGCGGCACGCCCGGCTTCTCCGGCGCCGACCTGGCCAACCTGGTCAACGAGGCCGCGCTGTTCGCCGCGCGTCGCAACAAGCGCCTGGTGGGCATGGAGGAGCTCGAGCTCGCCAAGGACAAGATCATGATGGGCGCCGAGCGCAAGTCCATGGTCATGACCGACAAGGAGAAGCTCAACACCGCCTATCACGAGTCGGGCCACGCCATCATCGGCCTGGTGATGCCGGAGCACGACCCGGTCTACAAGGTGACCATCATCCCCCGCGGCCGGGCGCTCGGCGTGACCATGTTCCTCCCCGAGGAGGATCGCTACAGCCTGTCGCGCCAGCAGATCATCAGCCAGATCTGCTCGCTGTTCGGCGGCCGCATCGCCGAGGAGATGACCCTGGGGCCGAACGGTGTCACCACCGGCGCCTCCAACGACATCAAGCGCGCCACTGAGCTCGCCCACAACATGGTCGCCAAGTGGGGTCTTTCCGAGGAAATGGGGCCGATCATGTACGACGAGGACGAGTCCCACCAGTTCCTCGGCGGCCCCGGCCAGGGCGGCAAGCTCAAGTCCGGCGAGACCACCTCCAAGCTCGACAAGGAGGTGCGCAAGATCATCGACGGCTGCTACGAGCAGGCCCAGCGGATCCTCGAGGAGAACCGCGACAAGCTGGATGCCATGGCCGACGCGCTGATGAAGTACGAGACCATCGACTCGACGCAGCTCAAGGACATCATGGAAGGCCGCGACCCGCGTCCCCCCGAAGGCTGGGACGACCCGAGCGGCGGCGCCCCCACCGGCGGCGAGCCCCGTGCCGAGACCGGCCCGGCGGCGAGCGACGACGCCGAGGATGACGACACGCCCTCGCGTCGACCCTCCGACCCGCTGGGTGGCCCGGCCGGCAGCTGAGCCGCCCAGGCAGCACTCTCAGGCGCCCTGCGGGGCGCCTTTGCCGTTCGACCAACAGGAAGACGATGGATACCAGCACAGCGACCCACCTGCAGTGCGGCCGGCACCGCCTCGACCTCTCCTTTCCCCGCGTCATGGGGATCCTCAACGTCACCCCCGACTCCTTCTCCGACGGCGGGCGCCACGCGGTGCCGGACGACGCCCTGCGCCATGCCGAGCGCATGCTGGCCGAAGGGGCCGCGATCATCGACGTGGGCGGCGAGTCCACGCGCCCGGGCGCCGAGCCGGTGTCGGTCCAGCAGGAGCTGGATCGGGTGGTGCCGGTGGTCGAGGCGCTGGTGCGTGAGTTCGATGCCCTGGTCTCGGTGGACACCAGCACGCCCGAGGTGATGACGGCGACGGCCGAGGCCGGGGCGGGCATGATCAACGACGTGCGCAACCTGCGCCGCGAGGGCGCGCTGTCGGCGGCCATCGCCAGTGGCCTGCCGGTGTGCCTGATGCACATGCTCGGCGAGCCCGGCGACATGCAGCAGGACCCGCACTATGAGGTGCCGGTGGAGGAGGCGGTGGCCGACTTCCTGGCGCAGCGGGTGGCGGCCTGCGAGGCCGCCGGGCTGCGCCGCGAGCGCCTGCTGCTCGACCCCGGCTTCGGCTTCGCCAAGACGGTGGAGCACAACCTGCGCCTGCTCAAGCAGATGGAGCGCGTGGCGGGGCTCGGCCTGCCGCTGCTCGTCGGCATGTCGCGCAAGAGCATGATCGGCAAGGTGCTGGGGCGGCCGGTGGAGGAGCGCCTCGCCGGCGGCCTGGCGCTCTCCGCCCTGGCGGTGGAGCGTGGCGCCCGTATCCTGCGCGTTCACGACGTGGGGCCCCACGTGGACGCGGTGAACATGACCTGGGCCGTACTCGAGGAAGGCGCTTCGCATGACTAGACGCTACTTTGGCACCGACGGTATCCGCGGCACCGTGGGGGAGCCCCCCATCACCGCCGACTTCATGCTCAAGCTGGGCTGGGCCACCGGTCGCGTGCTGACCCGCGAGACCGGACGGGCGCGGGTGATGATCGGCAAGGACACGCGGATCTCCGGCTACATGTTCGAGTCGGCGCTGGAGTCCGGGCTCTCCGCCGCCGGCGTCGACGTGATGCTGCTGGGGCCGATGCCGACCCCGGCCATCGCCTACCTGACCCGCACCTTCCGTGCCGACGCGGGCATCGTCATCTCGGCCTCGCACAACCCCTTCCAGGACAACGGCATCAAGTTCTTCTCCGCCGCCGGCACCAAGCTGGCCGACGCGGTCGAGGCCGAGATCGAGGCGATGCTCGAGGAGCCGCTGACCACCGTGGGGCCGTCCCGGCTGGGCAAGGCGACGCGGGTCGATGACGCCCCCGGCCGCTACATCGAGTTCTGCAAGTCGACCATTCCCGACCGGGTCAGCCTGCACGGCCTGAAGATGGTGGTCGACTGCGCCCACGGCGCCACCTACCACATCGCCCCCAGCGTGTTTCGCGAGATGGGCGCCGAGGTCAGCCTGATCGGCGCCTCGCCCGACGGCCTCAACATCAACCAGGCGGTGGGCTCGACCCATCCCCAGGCCCTGAGCAAGGCGGTCGTCGCGCAGGGCGCCGACCTCGGCGTGGCCTTCGACGGCGACGGCGACCGGGTGCTGCTGGTGGATGCCGACGGCCGCGAGATCGACGGCGACGACATCCTCTACCTGATCGCCCGTGATCGCCACGCCCGGGGCGACCTGAACGGCGGCGTGGTGGGCACCCTGATGTCCAACTTCGGCCTCGCCACCGCCATGGAGTCGCTCGAGATCCCCTTCGAGCGCGCCAAGGTCGGCGACCGCTACGTCATGGAGCGCCTGGCGGCCAACGGCTGGCAGCTGGGCGGCGAGTCCTCCGGGCACATCGTCTGCGGCCACGTGCAGACCACCGGCGACGGCATCGTCTCGGCGCTGCAGGTACTGGCGATCATGGTCCGCGAGGGCGAGTCGCTCGGCCACCTGCTCGCCGGGCTGGAGAAGGCGCCCCAGGCGCTGGTCAACGTGCGCCTGACGCCGGGCAGCGATGCCAAGGCGCTGCTCGAGCAGGCGTCGCTCAAGCAGGCGGTCAGCGCCCTGGAGGCGGAGCTCGGCGATCAGGGGCGGGTGCTGCTGCGCGCCTCGGGCACCGAGCCGCTGATCCGCGTGATGGTCGAGGGGCGGGCGCACCTGGACGTCGACGGCCTGGCGCGGCGCCTGGCCGACGACGTCGAGGCGCTGCTCGGCTGAGCGGGCCCGCCCGCCGGGGCTGGTTGTCTTGGCTGGGCCCCTCCTATACCATTTCGCACCACCTTGAAAGAGGAAGCTCCATGCGCATGCCGCTGATCGCCGGGAACTGGAAGATGAACGGCTCCCTGTCCCTGGTCGAGGAGTTCGGCCGGGCCTTCGCCGGCGTCTCCCTGCCCGTGAACGTCGAGGTGGCCCTGATGGTGCCCTTCCCCTACCTGGGCGCCGCGGCCCAGGCGCTGGGCGAGACCGCCGTGATGGTGGGCGCCCAGACGCTCAGCGATCGGCCCGCCGGCGCCTTCACCGGCGAGGTCAGCGGCGCCATGCTGCGCGAGTGCGGCGCCCGCCTGGTGCTGGTCGGCCACTCCGAGCGCCGCGCCCTGTTCGGCGAGGACGACGCGGCGGTGCTGGCGCGGGTCCAGGCGGCGCTCCACGAGGGGCTCACCCCGGTGCTCTGCGTCGGCGAGACCCTCGAGGAGCGCGAGGCCGGCCGCACCGAGGCGGTGGTGCTGGGCCAGCTCGAGGCGGTCGTCGAGGCCCTCGACGCGACCCAGCGGCCGCGCCTGATCGTCGCCTATGAGCCGGTCTGGGCGATCGGTACCGGCCGCACCGCCACCCCCGAGCAGGCGCAGGCGGTACACGCGGCCCTGCGCGCGCGCCTGGCGCGCCACGACGAGGCGCTCGCCGCCGGCATGCGTCTGCTGTACGGCGGCAGCATGAAGGCGGATAATGCCGCCGAGCTGCTCGCCCAGCCCGACATCGACGGCGGCCTGGTGGGGGGAGCCTCCCTCAAGGTCGACGATTTCCTAGCCATTTGTCAGTCAGCAGGTTGAATCCATGCAAGTTGCCATTCTCATGACCCACGTGGCGATCGCCATCGCCCTGGTCGTCCTGATCCTGCTGCAGCAGGGCAAGGGCGCCGAAGCCGGTGCCGCCTTCGGCGGCGGTGCCTCCCAGACCGTGTTCGGCTCGCGGGGCAGCGGTAACTTCCTGGCGAAGTTCACCGGCCTTCTGGCCGTGGCCTTCTTCGCCACCTCGCTGACCCTGGCGTACTTCGCGTCCCAGGCCGGCGATGCGCCCGAGGCCGGCATTCCCGATGCCGAACTGATCGAGCAGCAGAATGCCGTTCCGACCCTTGACGAAGGCAGCAGTGATATGGATAATACTGCGCCAGTGCTGGAGGAAAGCGGCGACTGAGTCGTCTTGATCCAGCCTCCCCGATGCCGAAGTGGTGGAATTGGTAGACACGCTATCTTGAGGGGGTAGTGACCTTACGGTCGTGCGGGTTCAAGTCCCGCCTTCGGCACCAAATCGAAGCAAGCGAACCTTTCGCGCCTTCGAAGCAGGATTGGCAGAATGCGGTGTTGCCGCTTGACCAACAGGTCATGTGGGCTTACAATCACCGACCTAGATTGATGCGGGGTGGAGCAGTCTGGTAGCTCGTCGGGCTCATAACCCGAAGGTCATCGGTTCAAATCCGGTCCCCGCTACCATCTTCTTGGCAGGCATGCGCAGCATCAGGGGCGTGCCAGAGTGCCGAAGTGGTATACAGGTTTCTTGTAAAAGCCCCTTCCTGTGAAGGGGCTTTTTGTTAGCAGCTTGCCAGCCGGAAATGCCGGCGGCGCTGCTCGGGCAACGCCAATCAGCCACCTGACTCTTCTCTCAACTCCCGGCCAGGTGCCTGATGCAACGGCTGTAGGAGCTTTCTTCCGTGGCAATCAAGGATGCTGCGCTGCATGCGCTGATCGAACCGGTGGTCTCGGCCATGGGGTTCGAACTCTGGGGCATCGATCATCTGTCCCAGGGCAAACACTCCCGCCTGGTGATCTACATCGACCACGAGAACGGGATAAGCGTGGACGACTGCGCCGACGTCAGTCGTCAGATCAGCGCGGTGTTCGATGTCGAGGACCCGGTGCCGGGCGAGTATCGACTGGAAGTGTCCTCGCCGGGCATGGATCGACCGCTCTTCACCCTCGAGCAGTTCGCCCAGTATGCCGGCCATGTGGTCACCGTGAAGCTGCGCGCGCCCTTCGACGGCCGGCGCAAGTTCAAGGGGCTGCTGGCAGGCGTCGAGAATGACGAGGTGCTGTTGCAGGTCGACGGCGAGGAGTATTGCTTTCCCATCGAGGGCATCGATCAGGCGCGGGTCGTCCCGCAGTTCACGTGACGAGCTCGGTGTATAAGGACAGGTTCACTGGCGAGGCTAAGGCATGAGTAAAGAAATTCTGGCGGTCGTCGACACGATCTCCAACGAGAAGGGGGTCTCCCGCGAGGTGATCTTCGAGGCCGTCGAGGCGGCCCTGGCCAGTGCATCGCGCAAGCGCTTCGAAGACGAGGAAGCCAGCGTGCGCGTGCACATCGATCGCCACACGGGCGATTACGAGACCTTCCGCCGCTGGGAGGTGGTCGAGGACGACGACTTCGACGGGCCCGACGCCCAGATCAAGCTCTCCTACGCCGAGCGCCGCGATCCGCCCCTGGGGCTCGGCGACGTGGTCGAGGAGCGCATCGAGAATGCCGCCTTCGGCCGCATCGCCGCCCAGACCGCCAAGCAGGTCATCGTGCAGAAGGTGCGCGAGGCCGAGCGCGCCGAGGTGGTGCGCCAGTACGCCGAGCGCGAGGGCGAGCTGGTCGCCGGCATCGTCAAGAAGACCACCCGCGACGGCCTGATCATCGACCTGGGCGAGAACGCCGAGGCGTTCCTGCCGCGCAGCGAGATGATCCCGGGCGAGCGCTACCGCATGAACGAGCGGGTCCGCGCGCTGCTGGTCAAGGTCGATGCCGAGGCCCGCGGTGCCCAGCTGATCCTCTCGCGCACCTGCCCGGAGCTGATCATCGAGCTGTTCAGCATCGAGGTGCCGGAGATCGCCGAGCAGCTCATCGAGATCAAGGGCGCGGCGCGCGATCCGGGCTCCCGGGCCAAGATCGCGGTCAAGACCAACGACCGTCGCATCGATCCGGTCGGCGCCTGCGTCGGCATGCGCGGCTCGCGCGTGCAGGCGGTCTCCTCGGAGCTGCAGAACGAGCGCGTGGACATCGTGCTGTGGGACGACAATCCCGCCCAGCTGGTGATCAACGCCATGGCGCCGGCCGATGTCGCCTCGATCCTCGTCGACGAGGAATCCCACGCCATGGACGTGGCCGTCGCCGAGGACAACCTGGCCCAGGCCATCGGCCGCAGCGGCCAGAACGTGCGCCTGGCCTCCGAGCTCACCGGCTGGCGTCTCAACGTCATGACCGAGGAGGAGGCCGAGGCCAAGCGCGACCAGGAAGTGGACAGTCTCGTCGAACACTTCATCCAGCACCTGGACATCGACGAGGACGTGGCGCGCCTGCTGGTGGACGAGGGCTTCACCTCCCTGGAGGAGGTCGCCTACGTGCCGGTCGAGGAGATGCTGGAGATCGAGGAGTTCGACGAGGATCTCATCGAAGAGCTGCGCGCTCGCGCCAAGGACGAGTTGTTGAACCTCGCCATCGCCTCCGAGGAGGAACTCGACGGCGCCCAGCCGGCCGACGACCTGCTGGAGATGGACGGCATGGAGCGTCACCTGGCCTTCATTCTGGCCAGTCGGGGCATTGTCACCATGGAGGACCTGGCCGAGCAGTCCGTCGATGATCTGACCGACATCGAGGGTATCGACGAGGAGCGCGCCGCGGCACTGATCATGACTGCCCGTGCGCCATGGTTCGAGAACGAACAGTAAACGGGTCACGGGCTGAGGAGGGTCGTAATGTCAGAAATGACCGTTAAGGATTTTGCAGCGAAGGTGGGGCGCGACGTGCCTCGCCTGCTGGAGCAGATGAAGGAAGCAGGGCTCGGCCAGAAGGCCGAGAATGACGCCGTGTCCGAAGAGGACAAGCGCCAGCTGCTCGACTATCTCACCAAGAGTCACGGCGGCACCGGCGCCGGGGCGGCGAAGAACCGCATCACCCTGACGCGCAAGACGCGCAGCCGCATCAAGACAGGCGAGCGTGGCAAGAGCATCGAGGTGCAGGTGCGCAAGAAGCGCACCTACGTCAAGCGCGCCGAGGAAGAGACCGCCAAGAGCGAGCCCGAGGTCGACGCCGGGCCGCGCCAGCTGGTCGGCGACATGGCCGATTCCCAGCAGGCCCAGGCCGCCAAGGATGCCCGCGAGGCCGAGGAAGCCAAGGCACGTGCCGCCGAGGAATCCGCGCGCGAGGCCGCCGCCAAGCTGGAGGCCGAGAAGGCCGTCAGCGAGCCGGCGATCCCGGTGCCGGAGCTGGAGACCCAGCCAGCCCCCGACGAGCCGCCGGCGCCCCCCAAGGAGGGGCGTGCTGAGCCGCGTCGTGCCGCGGTCAAGAAGGCCAGCGGCAAGGCCGGCAAGAAGGGCCGTGACGATCGCGACGACGATCGCGGTGACCGCGAGGAGCGTCGCCGGGGCGGCAAGAAGGCCAAGCGTGCCGAGCGTCGCGGCGGTCGCCGGGGCGGCGGTACCCAGGGCGGCGGCAAGCACGGCTTCCAGAAGCCGACCCAGCCGATCGTCCGCGAGGTCTCGATCCCCGAGTCGATCAGCGTTGCCGACCTGGCCGACAAGATGTCGATCAAGGCGAACGAGGTCATCAAGGCCATGTTCACCATGGGCGCGGCGGTGACCATCAACCAGACCATCGATCAGGACACCGCGGCCATCGTGGTCGAGGAGATGGGCCACACGCCCAAGCTGGTCAAGGACGATGCGCTGGAGACCGAGGTCCTCGAGGGCATCTCCTACGAGGGCGAGGAGATCACCCGTTCGCCGGTCGTGACCGTCATGGGTCACGTCGACCATGGCAAGACCTCGCTGCTCGACTACATCCGCAAGGCCAAGGTGGCCACCGGCGAGGCGGGTGGCATCACCCAGCACATCGGTGCCTACCACGTGGAAGACGACCACGGCGGCGTGACCTTCCTGGATACCCCGGGCCACGCGGCGTTCACCGCCATGCGTGCCCGCGGTGCCAAGGCCACCGACGTGGTGGTGCTGGTGGTGGCCGCCGACGACGGCGTCATGCCCCAGACCATCGAGGCCATCGAGCACTCGAAGGCCGCCGAGGTGCCGATGGTGGTCGCGGTCAACAAGATCGACAAGTCGGGCGCCGATCCGGACCGGGTCAAGAACGAGCTCTCCCAGCACGGCGTCATCTCCGAGGAGTGGGGCGGCGACACCCAGTTCGTGCACGTCTCCGCGCACACCGGGGAGGGCATCGAGGCGCTGCTGGAGTCGATCCAGCTGGTCTCCGAGGTGCTCGAGCTCAAGGCCGTGCCCGAGGCGCCCGGCAAGGGCGTGGTGGTCGAGTCGCGCCTGGACAAGGGCCGCGGCCCGGTGGCCACCGTGCTGGTCCAGAACGGCACCCTGAAGAAGGGCGACATCGTGCTCGCCGGCCTGCACTACGGCCGCGTGCGTGCGCTGACCAACGAGCTGGGCAAGCAGGTCGACGAGGCCGGTCCCTCCACCCCGGTGGAGATCCAGGGCCTGGACGGCACCCCCGAGGCGGGTGACGACTTCATGGTGCTGGCCGACGAGAAGAAGGCCCGCGAGGTCGCCAACTTCCGTCAGGGCAAGTACCGCGAGGTGCGCCTGGCGCGCCAGCAGAAGGCCAAGCTGGAGAACATGTTCAGCCAGATGGGCCAGGACGTCGCCGCCAAGCTCAACATCGTGCTCAAGGCCGACGTGCAGGGCTCGCTGGAAGCCATCAAGGGCGCCCTGGAAGAGCTCTCCACGGACGAGGTCGAGGTGGCCGTGGTCTCCTCCGGCGTCGGCGGCATCACCGGCACCGACGCCAACCTGGCGCTCGCCAGTGACGCCATCGTGGTCGGCTTCAACGTGCGTGCCGACGCCGCGGCTCGCGAGATCATCGAGCGGGAAGGCCTGGATCTGCGCTACTACAGCGTGATCTACCAGCTGATCGACGAGGTCAAGCAGGCCATGAGCGGCATGCTGGCCCCGGAGTGGAAGGAAGAGATCGTCGGCGTGGCCGAGGTCCGCGACGTCTTCCGCGCACCGAAGATCGGCGCCGTGGCCGGCTGCATGGTCGTCGAGGGCAGCGTGCATCGCAACAAGAAGATCCGCGTGCTGCGCGACAACGTGGTGATCTACGAGGGCGAGCTCGAGTCGCTGCGCCGCTTCAAGGACGACGTCCAGGAAGTGCGCAACGGCATGGAGTGCGGCATCGGCGTGAAGAACTACAACGACGTCCAGGTCGGCGACAAGATCGAGGTCTTCGACCAGGTCAAGGTCGAGCGGACGCTCTAACCGCTCGAGGAGCCGATCATGCGCGAGTTCAAGCGTACCGACCGGGTGGCCGACCAGCTCCAGAAGGAGCTGGCGGTACTCATCCAGCGCGAGGTCAAGGATCCGCGCCTGGGCATGGTCACCGTCAGCGGCGTCGAGGTCAGTCGTGACCTCGGCTATGCCGATGTCCACGTGACCCTGCTGGGTGAGCAGGCCCCCGAGCGCATCAAGGAGAACCTGGCGGTGCTCAAGCGTGCCGCCGGTTTCCTGCGCAGCCAGATCGCCCGGCGCATCAAGCTGCGCCACGTCCCGGAGCTGCGCTTCCACTACGACGAGAGCGTGGTGCGCGGCCAGCGGCTGTCGTCGCTGATCGACGAGGCGGTGGCCAGCGACCAGGCCCAGCAGGGCGAGGCGCCGGACGACGACAACGCCGAGCGTGGCGGAAGCGAGCGCGACTGATGGCACGTCGACGTCGCGGACTGCCGGTGAACGGCGTGCTGTTGCTGGACAAGCCCGCGGGAGCGTCCAGCAATCACGCCCTGCAGCGGGCGCGGCGCCTGTTCCAGGCGCAGAAGGCCGGCCACACCGGGACGCTGGATCCCATGGCCACCGGCCTGCTGCCGGTCTGCTTCGGCGAGGCGACCAAGTTCTCCGCCCACCTGCTGGAGGCCGACAAGGTCTACCGCACCCGGGTGGAGCTCGGGGTGGTCACCGACAGCGGCGACGCCGAGGGCGCGGTGATCGAGCGTCACGCGGTGCCGCGGCTCACCGAGGCCGATATCGAGGGCGTGCTGACGCGCTTTCGCGGCGAGATCGAGCAGGTGCCGCCGATGTACTCGGCGCTCAAGCACCAGGGCCGCAAGCTCTATGAGCTCGCCCGCGAGGGCAAGTCGATCGAGCGTGCAGCCCGCCGCGTGACGGTGTATGATGCCCGGCTTCTCGCCAGCGAGGCCGAGGCCTTCGAGCTGGAGGTCCGCGTCAGCAAGGGCACCTACATCCGCACGCTGGCCGAGGACATCGGCCGCGCCCTGGGTTGCGGGGCCCACATCAGCGCGCTGCGGCGGCTGGCGACCGGGCCCTTCACGAGCGACGGCATGCAGGACTTCGCCGCGCTCGAGACCCTGGCCGACCAGGCCGCGCGCGAGGCGGTGCTGCTGCCCGTGGACGTGCTGGTCGATCACCTGCCGCGCCTCGACGTCGACGCCGAGGCGGCGGGACGCCTGACCCACGGCCAGTCGGCCCGGGTCGAGCCCTGCGGGCTCGCCGAGGGCGAGACCGCCAGACTCTATCGCGGCGAGGCCTTCCTGGGGCTCGCCACGGTAACGGGGCCACAGGAGGTGGCGCCGAAGCGGCTGCTGAGCACCGCAGCCGAGTGAAGGGAGAGACGCCCGAGACTGCAAATATGCGTGGTCTCATACATTCAACTTCAAGCATATTGCTTACTGGAGAGACAGATGGCACTGACAGCCGAGCAGAAGTCCGCAATCGTCAGCGAGTACGGTCGCGGCGACAACGACACCGGTTCCCCCGAAGTGCAGGTGGCCCTGCTGAGCGCCAACATCGACGGCCTGCAGGATCACTTCAAGACCAACAAGCAGGATCACCACTCCCGTCGTGGCCTGATCCGCATGGTCAACCAGCGCCGCAAGCTGCTGGACTACCTGAAGCGCAAGGACTTCGAGCGCTATCAGTCGCTGATCCAGCGTCTGGGCCTGCGCCGCTAAGCGTCGCACCCCAAGCGGTAACGAAAACGGGCAGCCTTCGGGCTGCCCGTTTTGCGTTGTTGGAAAGAAACAGGCAGAGCGCCGCTGGGGGCAAGCCGGGGAGGAGGTCCTACGCCAGGGGTGAGGAGGATTGCTCCGAACGGGCTGGCCATGGATGGCCTGCACCGGCCCTGCAAGCGGAGCGGGACGCGAGAGCGCCGCAGGGCGTCGGTAGCGCCCATGGATGGGTTTACAGCTCCTCCTCGAAGGTCTGTCGACGGGCCAGCCCAGGTCCTTCAAGAAGGTGGGGATGAGGCAGTCGCTGGAAATGTCGCCGCCTGGTGGTCCCGGCGGGCGTCACGCCCTAAAATGGTCGGCGAGTCAAAACGACCCAAACACAGAAAAGTAACGTTGAAGGAAGTCGCCGTGAATCCGGTCAAGAAGACATTTCAGTACGGTCGCAGCACCGTCACCCTGGAAACCGGGCGCATCGCCCGCCAGGCCACCGGTGCCGTGATGGTCACCATGGACGACACCGTGGTGCTGTGCACCGTGGTGGCCAAGAAGGAGGCCAACCCGGCCCAGCCCTTCTTCCCGCTCTCCGTCCACTACCAGGAGAAGACCTACGCCGTCGGCAAGATTCCCGGTGGCTTCTTCAAGCGCGAGGGGCGTCCCACCGAGAAGGAGACCCTCACCTCGCGGCTGATCGACCGTCCGATCCGCCCGCTCTTCCCCAAGGGCTTCATGAACGAGGTGCAGGTGGTCTGCTCGGTGCTCTCCACCGACCGTAACCACGATCCGGATATCGCGGCGATGCTCGGCACCTCCGCGGCGCTGGCGATCTCCGGCGTGCCCTTCAACGGCCCGATCGGCGCCGCGCGGGTGGGCTTCACCGAGGAGAACGGCTACTTCCTCAACCCCACCGTGGAGGAGCTGGTCGACTCCGAGCTCAACATGGTCGTCGCCGGTACCGAGAAGGCGGTGCTGATGGTCGAGTCCGAGGCCAAGGAGCTGCTCGAGGACGAGATGCTGGGCGCGGTGCTCTACGCCCACCAGGAGATGCAGGTCGCCATCGGCGCCATCAACGAGCTGGCCGCCGAGGCCGGCAAGGCCAAGTGGGAGTGGCAGGCTCCGGCCGAGAACGTCGCCCTCAAGCAGGCGATGGCCGAGGCCTTTGAGGCCAAGGTCGGCGAGGCCTACCGCGTCACCGACAAGATGGCGCGCCAGGACGCGCTCTCCGTCCTCAAGGACCAGGCGGTCGAGCAGCTCGCCGGTGAGGAAGAGGGCCAGTTCGCCGCCGACGAGGTGAAAGGCGCCTTCGCCAGCCTCGAGAAGCGCGTGGTGCGCTCGCGGGTGGTAAAGGGCGAGCCGCGCATCGACGGCCGCGACCACAAGACCGTGCGTCCGCTCTCCATCGAGGTCGGCAGCCTGCCCAAGACCCACGGCTCGGCGATCTTCACCCGCGGCGAGACCCAGGCCATCGTGGTGGCGACGTTGGGCACCCTGCGCGACTCCCAGCTGATCGAGTCGCTGGAAGGCGAGCGCAAGGACCGCTTCCTGCTGCACTACAACTTCCCCCCCTACAGCGTGGGCGAGGCCGGCTTCATGGGCGGGCCCAAGCGCCGCGAGATCGGCCACGGCCGCCTGGCGCGCCGCGGCGTGCAGGCGATGCTGCCCGACGAGGCGGACTTCCCCTACACCATCCGCGTGGTCTCCGAGATCACCGAGTCCAACGGCTCCAGCTCCATGGCCTCCGTGTGCGGCTCGTCGCTCGCGCTGATGGACGCCGGCGTGCCGATGAAGGCCCCGGTGGCCGGCATCGCCATGGGCCTGGTCAAGGATGACGACGGCTTCGCCGTGCTCACCGACATCCTCGGCGACGAGGACCACCTCGGCGACATGGACTTCAAGGTGGCCGGCAGCGCCGAGGGCGTGACCGCCCTGCAGATGGACATCAAGATCGAGGGCATCAACGAGGAGATCATGGAGCAGGCGCTGCAGCAGGCCTACGACGCCCGCCAGCAGATCCTCGAGCAGATGAACACCGTGATCGCCCAGAGCCGTGCCGAGGTCTCCGAGAACGCGCCCTCCATGGCGACCCTCAAGATCGATCCGGAGAAGATCCGCGACGTCATCGGCAAGGGCGGCGCTACCATCCGCAAGATCTGCGAGGACACCGGCGCCTCCATCGACCTGGATGACGACGGCACCGTGCGCATCTATGCCGAGGACAAGTCGGCGGCCAAGGCGGCCATCGACATCGTGCTCGCGATCACCGCCGAGCCCGAGATCGGCAAGCTCTACCGCGGCAAGGTGGTGCGCATCGCCGACTTCGGTGCCTTCGTCAACATCATGCCGGGCACCGACGGCCTGGTGCACATCTCCCAGATCGTGCCGGAGCGGGTCAACGACGTGCGTGACTTCCTCAACGAGGGCGACGAGCCCATCGTCAAGGTGCTCGACATCGACAACCGCAACCGGGTGAAGCTCACCATCAAGGAGATCACCCCGGAAGAGAAGGCCGCCTTCGAGGCCGAAGCGGCCGCCGAGCCCGAGCTCTGAGCCGTCAGCCTTAAGCGTTAAGCCGTAAGACAAACCGCCCCCGCAGCCTGGCTGCGGGGGCGGTTGTCGTATGGGGTGAGCGGCTTTCCCGGCGACAGGTCTATGCGGAGGCGCTGTGAACCCTTCCCTGGGCGCTACCGATGCCATCCATGGCATCGGACCTCCGCTTCGACCTGTCCCCGAGGCCGATCGTATCGTGGTGTGTGCTTACCGTTCGATCGCCAGGGCCACGCCCTGCCCGCCGCCGATGCACAGCGTCGCCAGGCCCTTCTTGGCATCCCGGGCGATCATCTCGTGCACCAGGGTCACCAGGATGCGGCAGCCGGAGGCGCCGATCGGGTGGCCGATGGCGATGGCGCCGCCGTTGACGTTGACCTTGTCGGTGTCCCAGCCGAGCTCCTTGTTGACCGAGAGCGCCTGGGCGGCGAAGGCCTCGTTGGCCTCGACCAGGTCCAGGTCGTCCAGGCTCCAGCCGGCCTTCTCCAGGCAGCGACGGGTCGCCGGGGCCGGGCCGATGCCCATGATCGACGGGTCGACGCCGGCGTTGGCGTAGGCCTTGATGCGCGCCAGCGGCTCGAGGCCCAGCGCCTTGGCCTTCTCGGCGGAGCAGAGCATGACCACGGCGGCGCCATCGTTGATCGAGGAGGCGTTGCCGGCGGTGATGGTGCCGTCCTTCTTGAAGGCGGGGCGCATGCCGGCGAGCTTCTCGGCGGTCACGTCGCGCGGGCCCTCGTCGGTGTCGAAGACCACCGGGTCGCCCTTGCGCTGGGGAATCTCGACCGGAACGATCTGGCCCTTGAACTTGCCCTCGCGGATAGCGGCGGCGGCCTTCTGCTGGGAGCCGGCGGCGAACTCGTCCATCTGCTCGCGGGTGATGCCGTACTTCTCGGCCAGGTTCTCGGCGGTGATGCCCATGTGGTAGTCGTTGAAGGCATCCCACAGCCCATCGTGGACCATGCTGTCGATGGCCTTCCAGTCCCCCATGCGCTGGCCATTACGCGAATTGGGCAGCACGTGGGGCGAGGCGGACATGTTCTCCTGGCCGCCGGCGATGATCAGCTCGGCATCGCCGCAGCGGATCGCCTGGGTCGCCAGGTGCAGGGCCTTGAGACCGGAGCCGCAGACCTTGTTGATGGTCATGGCGGGCACCGCGTCGGGCAGGCCGGCCTTGATGCTCGCCTGGCGGGCGGGGTTCTGGCCGACCCCGGCGGTCAGCACCTGGCCGAGCAGGACCTCGTCAACCTGGTCGCCGGCGACACCGGTGGAGGCCAGGATGTCCTTGATGACATGGGCGCCCAGGTCGCTGGCGGGAATGCCGGCCAGGGAGCCGCCGAAGGTGCCGACGGCGGTACGGCGTGCAGCAACGATCACCACGTCTTGCATGCGGGATACTCCTGAAGAATAAGGTAGCGGACTGGCGGCCGTGTCCGGAGGGCACCCTGCGTTCGATGGCGTCTCAGACAGGGCCGGTCCCTCAGCATAGGGGAGTCTTGTGCGTCGCGGCAATGCTTCCATGGCCGTAAGGGCGTCGCGGCGAGGCCGTCGCGAGGAGGGCGGCAGGGAGAGGGCGCTACGGGGAGGGCCTGGGGAAAGGCACGGGGAGGAGGCGCGGGCACCCCGGGGTGGGGTGCCCGAGTGGCGTCAGGCCAGCTGTACCGGGATGGCGTTGCTGGTGTGGCTGACGACGTTGCCTTCCTGGAGATAGACCAGGGCCGGCTGGTGGGCGTCGAGCTCCGCCTCGCTGTAGTGGGCGTAGCTGCAGATGATCACCCGCTGCCCTTCGGTGGCGAGGTGGGCGGCCGCGCCGTTCACCGAGATGATCCGCGAGCCCTCCTCGGCGCGGATGGCATAGGTGGTGAAGCGCTGGCCGTTCTCGACGTTGTAGATCTGGATCTGTTCGTTCTCGCGGATGCCGGCCATGTCCAGCAGCTCACCGTCGATGGCGCAGGAGCCTTCGTAGTTGAGCACGGCATGGGTGACGCGGGCCATGTGCAGCTTGGCCTTGAGCATGATGGTCTGCATGGGACAGGGGTTCCTCTGGTCGCGATGCCGCGCCGTCAGCGCGGCAGGGTCAGGCTCAGGTTATCGATCAGTCGGGTCGGGCCCAGGCGAGCCGCGGCGAGCAGCACGGCTTCGCGGGTTGTCGCCGTGACCGGGCCCAGGTCGGCGGCGCGCAGCTCCAGGTAGTCCGGTGCGAAGCCGGCCTCCCTCAGCCGGGCGAGGCCGTCGGCCAGGGCGTCATGTGGGGCGGCGCCGTCCTCCAGCGCCGCGCGCAGGGTGCACAGGGTCGCGTAGAGCGTCGGCGCGACGGCGCGCTGCGCCGCGTCCAGGTAGCCGTTGCGCGAGGAGAGCGCCAGGCCGTCCTCGGCGCGTACGATCGGCACGCCGACAATCTCCACCCGCAGGTGCAGGTCGGCCACCAGGCGGCGGATCACCGCCAGCTGCTGGTAGTCCTTCTCGCCGAAGCAGGCCACGTCGGGCTGCACCAGCTGGAAGAGCATGGTCACCACGGTGGCCACGCCGTCGAAGTGGCCGGGGCGGTCGCCGCCGCACAGCCCCTCGCTGACCTCGGGCACGCTGACCCGGGTCTGGGCATCCAGGCCGCGCGGGTAGAGCGTGGTGGTCTCGGGGGCGAACAGCAGGTCGCAGCCGGCCGCCTCGAGCTTCATCTGGTCCTCGGCGAGGGTGCGCGGGTAGGCGTCCAGGTCTTCGCCGGGGCCGAACTGCAGCGGGTTGACGAAGATGGTCGCCACCACCACGTCGCCCCGGCGGCGGGCTTCCGCGACCAGCGCCAAATGGCCCTCGTGGAGGTTACCCATGGTCGGCACCAGGGCAACGCGCTGGCCGCGACGACGGGCGTCGTCCAGGGCCTCGCGCAGGGGGGCAATCTCGTGCAGGGTGCGCATCAGAAACAGTGCTCCTCGGCGGGGAAGCGGCGGGCCTTGACGTCCTCGTGGTAGCGACGGAAGGCGCCCTGGATGTCGTCGGCCTCCGCCATGAAGTTCTTGACGAAGCGCGGCGTGCGGCCGTGGGTCACCCCCAGCACGTCGTGCATCACGAGGATCTGGCCGTCGGTGTCGGGGCCGGCGCCGATGCCGATCACCGGCACCTCCAGCGCCTCGCTCACCGCCCGTCCCAGGCTCGCCGGCACGCACTCCAGCAGGATCACCGAGGCCCCGGCCTCGACCAGCGTGCGGGCGTCCTCGAGGATCCGGGTCGCCTGCTCGGCCTCACGACCCTGCACCTTGTAGCCGCCCAGCTGGTAGACCGACTGGGGCGTCAGGCCGAGGTGGGCGCAGACCGGCACGCCGCGCCGCGTCAGCTCACGAATGCCCTCGGCCATCCACGCCTCGCCCTCGACCTTGACCAGCTCGGCGCCGGCCCGCATCAGCTCGCCGGCATCCTGCAGCAGGCGCTCGGTGCTGGCGTTGCTCATGAAGGGCAGGTCGACCATCAGCAGGCTCTTGCCCTTGCCGCGGGCCACGCAGCGGGTGTGATAGCAGACCTCGTCGAGGGTCACCGGCAGGGTGCTGGCGTGCCCCTGCAGGACCATGCCCAGCGAATCGCCCACCAGCAGCACCTCGATGCCGGCCTCGCCGGCCGCCCGCGCGAAGGAGGCGTCGTAGGCGGTCAGGCAGCTGAAGGGCTCACCGGCGCGCTTGAGGGTCGACAGCGTGCTCAGGGTGACGGTTTTCATGGCGTGTTCTCATCGTCTGGTCGGGGGAGGCCTCTGGCGGGCCGTCCTCGGTGTAACCCGCGATTGTTACCCGAATCGTGTCGGGGTGTCGATAGGTAACAGTGTGGGGGCGATCATCCGCCGGTCGGTAACACCGGCGCCAGCCCGTCGCGATCGAGCCCGGCCGCGAGGCGGGCCAGCGGCTGCCCGTCGAGGGTCAGGCTCGGGGCCAGCTCGGCCAGCGGCACCAGCACGAAGGCACGCCGGGTCATCTCCGGATGGGGCAGGGTGAGGCGCGGCAGCGCCAGCCGGCGGTCGTCGTAGAGCAGCAGGTCCAGGTCCAGGGTGCGAGGGCCCCAGCGGCGGCCGCGCACCCGGCCGTGGCGCTGCTCGAGGGCCTGCAGCTGATCGAGCAGGGCAAGCGGCGAAAGCCGCGTCGCCAGCTGCGCCACGGCGTTGACGTAGTCGGGCTGGTCGGCGGGCCCCACCGGGCGGCTGGCATAGAGTCTTGAGGCGGCGACGCGGCGCGTCAGCGGCAGGCGGTCGAGCTCCTCGAGGGCGCGCGCGACGTGCTCGCGGGGGCCATCGAGGTTGCTGCCCAGGCCGATCCAGGCGTGATGCTCCGCGCGGCTCATGTCATGCGTCGCTCGCGGGGCCCCGCGGCTTGCGGCGGCGCCGGCGGCGCTTGCGCGGTGCCGCACTGCCGGCCGGGTCGGCGCCGACCTTGCTCAGCAGGCGGCGCTGCTCGTGCTCGTCGGCCTGCTGGAAGGCGGTCCACCAGTCGCCGAGTCCCGGCTCGAGCTCGCCGGCGGTCTCGCGCAGCAGCAGGAAGTCATAGGCCGCCCGGAAGCGCGGATGCTCGCGGGTCTGGAAGACGCGCTTGCCGCGGCGCAGCGGCAGCCGCTGCTGGAGGTCCCAGATGTCGCGCATCGGCAGGCTGAAACGCTTGGGAATGGTGATGTGCTGGAGCTGGCGCGACACCACCTGCTGGGAGGCCGCCTGCAGCGCGGGGATCGCCGGCATGCCGTCGGCCTCGAGGATCGCCTGGCGCTGCTGGACGGGCGCCCAGAGCAGGGCGGCGAACAGGAAGGCTGGCGTCACCGGGCGATCCTCGCGGATGCGACGGTCGGTGCTCTCCAGCGCGTGCTCGACCAGGCGCTCGGCCCAGGGCAGCGCCTCCATGGCCTCGTCGGCCTCGGGGAAGAGCATGGCGAACAGGCCGTACTGGCGCAGCAGCCGGAAGGTGACGACCCCGTGGCCGGCCATGAACAGCTTGAGCACCTCGTCGAACAGCCGGGCCGGCGGAATCTGCAGCAGCAGCGGCGCCGCCTCGGCGATCGGCGCCTCGGTGGCGGGATCGAGGTGGAAGTCGAGCTTGGCGGCGAAGCGCACCGCGCGCAGCATCCGCACCGGATCCTCGCGATAGCGCGTAGCCGGGTCGCCGATCAGCCGCAGGGTGCGGGCCTCGATGTCCTTCACGCCATCGGCGAAGTCGTGGATCGAGAAGTCGGCGATGTTGTAGTAGAGGGCGTTGACCGTGAAGTCGCGGCGCAGGGCATCCTCCTCGAGGTTGCCCCAGACGTTGTCGCGCAGCAGCAGGCCATCGTCCGACTGCTGGGAGATATGGTCGGCGTGGTCGTCGTTGGGCTTGCCGCGGAAGGTGGTGACCTCGATCACCTCGCGGCCGAAGCGGACGTGCACGATGCGAAAGCGCCGGCCGATGATCCGCGAGTTGCGAAACAGCTCGCGGACCTGTTCCGGCGTGGCGTCGGTGGCGACGTCGAAATCCTTGGGCATGTGACCGAGCAGCGAGTCGCGGATGCACCCCCCGACCAGGAAGGCCTGGAAGCCGGCGTTATGCAGGCGGTAGAGCACCTTGATGGCGGCGTCACTGAAGTGCTGACGCGAGACCGGGTGTTCCTGGCGGGGGATGATGCGAGGGCCGGTGCTGCCGGCCGGCGCATCCTGAGGGCCGAACAGCGACTTGAGGTGCTGGCCCGGGCTCTGCAGAAAGCGGGTAAAACCTTTGATCATGCGGCGATATCGACTCGCGGGACGCGGAAAAGCGTTGAGTGTAGCCGACCACTGACACCTTGCAAAGCGCGGTGCGGCAATGCCCTGGCGATGAGGGGCTGGCGGCGCGCCGGTCACGGCTCGCCAGATAGAGAAAGGGGAGGCCGATGGCCTCCCCTTGAAAGCAGGATGCTGCGTCCGTGCAGCTGATTCTTCTTCGTGATGGCGCATCGCCCTGAATACGCACCACAGTCACCAAGGAGGTTCAGGCAAGCGGTGTTGTTATGTTTGTTGATGCTCCTGACGGCGACCGTCTCGTATTCAAAACAATAGTCCAACCACGACGGCATGAAAGTATGCCTCCTCCCGGATTGTTGGCATTGTTGCCGGGAGTGCACCTCGTTGGCCCTTGTCATTGTTGTTGGCCGTCTCTGGGTGCGTCGCGTCCTGATGGCTCCGGTGCTTCGAGCAGACTTGTTGTTGTTGAGTCTCGAAGACCTCGCGCCGTGCCGCTGCTGTTCTTGTTGTCGGCAGGCGCCGAAGTCGTAGGGGCCCGGGTCTCTTGTTGTTGTTGTCGGGTCGAGCCCTGTCACGCCTGATGGCCGAGTTGTTGTTGTTGGCCCCGGGTGACGTCCGGATTTGTTTTTCTTGGTCAGGTAGTAGCAGGCGGCGTGCCACTGTCGAAAAAATCTATATAAAACATGGTGATGGAGATGTCGCTTCGAGGCCATGTGGCGACGCGTCGGCGGAGTGTTACCCATCTGGCCCCGCCATGGGGCATTGGCTGTGTGGGAAGGTAACAAATGGTGCAAAACGGGGGACGGAAGGGGGAAAAACGGCGCCCGCGGCGTCGGCCGCGGGCGCTTGCACTATGGTCGTATGGTCAGAGGGCGCATGGCCTGGTCGCGTCATCCCGTGCTGCGGCGCGGGCTCTTCTTGCGCGGGATGCCGAGGCGCTGGCGCCGTTCCCACAGGCACTTGCGGCTGATGCCGAGCTTCTGGGCGAGCTCGGTCTCGCTCATCTGGTCCTGGTGCTCCAGCACGAAGTGCTGGAAGTAGTCCTCCAGGGAGAGGTCGTCCTCCTCGCTCGGCTCCGACTCCGCGGGCGGCGGCGGGGCCGAGGCCTCGCCGGCGGGAGCGACGGGTGGCCGGGGCGCGCTGGCGAGCCCCAGGTCGTCGGGGTGGATCAGGTGGCCCTCGGCGAGGATGACGCCGCGCTCCAGGGCGTTCTCCAGCTCGCGCACGTTGCCGGGCCAGGGGTAGTCGCGGATGGTGCGGCGGGCGGCCCGCGACAGCCGCAGGCCCTCGCGCTCGTGACGCCGGCAGGCCTTCTCCAGCAGCACGTCGGCGATCTGCAGGATGTCGTCGTCGCGTTCGCGCAGCGAGGGCAGATCGATCTGCATCACGTTGAGGCGATAGTAGAGGTCGAGGCGAAACTCGCCGGTCTTCGACAGGCTCTGCAGGTCGCGGTGGGTGGCGGCGATCAGGCGCACGTCCACGTGGCGGGTCTCCACCGAGCCGATCTTGCGGATCTCGCCCTCCTGCAGCACGCGCAGCAGCCGCGCCTGGGCGTCGAGGGGCAGCTCGCCGATCTCGTCGAGGAACAGGGTGCCGCCGTCGGCGGCCTCGACGAGCCCGGTGCGGGCGGCGCTGGCGCCGGTGAAGGCGCCCTTCTCGTGGCCGAACAGCTCGGACTCGATCAGTGTCTCGGGGATGGCCGCGCAGTTGACGCAGATCAGCGGCGCCGCGGCGCGCCGGCTCTGCTGGTGCAGGGCCCGGGCCACTAGCTCCTTGCCGGTGCCCGACTCGCCCTGCACCAGCACCGTGACGTCGGCGGGCGCCGCCTTGCGGATGCGGGTGTAGACCACCTGCATGGCGGGGCAGTTGCCGATCATGGGCTGGCGCTTGCCGTCGGGTTCGGTGACGTCGGGCGGCTCGCCCTGCTGGGTGGCCTGCTGGTGCAGGACCCGGGCCACGGTCTCGAGCAGCTCGTCGTGATCGAAGGGCTTGGCGACGTAGTCCACGGCCCCCTGCTTCAGGGCCTCCACCGCCGAGCGCATGCTCGCGTAGCTGGTCATGATCAGCACCGGCACGGGGGCGGCGCGGGCGATCAGGTCGGTGCCGGGCTCGCCGGGCAGGCGCAGGTCGCTGATCACCAGGTCGAAGCCCTGGGGCTCGAGGGCCAGCGCCTCGGCCACCGACCCCGCCTCGCTGACCCGGTGGTCGTGCCGTTCCAGCAGCCGCCTCAGGGCGCTGCGGATGATGGCTTCGTCTTCAACGATCAGGATCCGGCTCATCGGTGGGGTCACCATGCTCTGTGTTGAGGGGCAGCCACAGGTGGATGCGGGTGCCCTGGGCCTGCCCGGGGGGCGGGGAGTCGATGTCGATCTGGCCGCCGTGTTCGGCGATGATGCTGTAGACCAGCGGCAGGCCGAGTCCGGTGCCCTCGCCGGGTGGCTTGGTGGTGGTGAAGGGCTCGAACAGGTGGTCGCGCACGTGCTCGGCGATGCCGTGGCCCTGGTCGGTGACGGTGACGTGCAGCCACTCGCCCTGGCGGCCGGCGTCGACGATCACCTCGCCGCCGGGGACGCTGGCGTCCCGGGCGTTGCCGAGCAGGTTGACCATCACCTGCAGCAGCCGCTGGGCGTCGCCCTCGACCTCGAGGCCCGCGGGGCAGCGATTACGGTAGTGGATATCCTCCCCCGAGCGGGCGAGGTGGATCAAGTGCAGGGCCTCGTCGGTCACCTCGGCCAGCGAGACCGGGGCGAAGGTCTGGCCCGCCACGTGGCGGCCGCCATGGGCGAAGCCGACCAGCGACTCGACGATCCGCGAGATGCGGTCGGTGAGCTGCTGGATCTGGGTGGCGGTCTCCAGCACCTCCGGGTCGTCGGTGTCGTAGCGCAGGTTCTGCGCCAGCGAGGAGATGCCGGTGACCGGGTTGCCGATCTCGTGGGCCACCCCGGCGGCCAGCTGGCCGATGGAGGCGAGCCGCGCGGCGTGCACCAGCTCGTCCTCCAGCCACTTCATCTCGCTGTGATCCTCGACCAGCACCACGGTGCCGCCGCGGATGTCCTCGTCGGCGGTGAGCTCGGCCTTGTGCAGGCTCAGATAGCGCGTGGTGCCGTCGAGGTGGACCGGCTGCTTGTAGAGGTGGTCGTGGTGCTCGAGGAACATGCGTCCCAGCAGATCGTCCCAGGGCGGGGGCAGGCTGTCCCGGCGGGAGCCGACCACGCTGTCGCCGTCGATGCCGGTGAGCTCGGCCAGGGCGTCGTTCCACATCAGCAGCTCGTCGTCGACGCCGAAGGCGCACAGGCCCACCGGCAGGCGGGTGAGGATGCGGCGGTGGTAGCGGCGCAGGCCGTCGAGCTCGCGGGCCAGGCCGGTCAGCCGGGTGCGGTAGGCCTCCAGGCGGCTCTCGACGAAGTGGATGTCGTCGGTGGGCTCCAGGCCGCCGCGGCGATAGGGCAGGTGGCGGTCGACGATGTCCTGGGCCACCGACGGCCCCATCAGCCCCGAGAGGTTGGCCTGGATGCGATCGCGCAGGCGGCGCAGCGCGTAGGGGCGCCCGTCCAGCGGCGACAGGCCCAGGTCGGTCAGCGCCCGGTCGACCTCGCGGCCGGCGACCTCCTCGCCGAGGGCGCGGGCCAGGTGATACTTGAACTCCTCGCCGTTGCCGGCGACCAGCGGCAGGCGCTTGGGGCGGATCACCGCGTCCACCGAGCAGGCCTCCGCCGCGGCGCGCTCGCCGTCGGAGGTGGGCGTGAGCAGCGAGACCAGGATGAAGGTCAGGATGTTGGCCGCCAGCGAGACGATCGTCACCACGTACCAGTCCGGCTGGCCGGCCAGGGCCTCGAGGCCGGGCGGCAGCAGCACCTGGGCCGGGAAGTCGGTGAGCAGCGGCACCCAGCTGCCGGCGAGCCACACCAGCACGCCGGCCGTCAGCCCGCTGACCATGCCCTTGCGGTTGGCGCCGGGCCAGTAGAGCAGTGCCAGCATGCCCGGCAGGCACTGGGCCATGCCGATGAAGGCCACGAGCCCGAGGGTGGTGAGGTCGTGGTTCACCCCCACCAGGCGATAGAAGAGCCAGCCGGCGAAGATCACCGCGCCGATCAGGGCGCGCCGCAGCCAGCGCAGCCAGTGGTAGAGGTCCGGCTGGTCCACCGGGGGGTGGGCGACCAGTATCAGGTGGTTGAGGATCATCCCCGAGAGCGCCAGCGAGATGATGATCATGGTGCCGCTGGTGGCGGCGAGGCCGGCGATGAACACCACCCCCTGCAGCCACAGCGACTCCGAGAGCCCGTAGGCCAGGTAGGCGCTGCCGAGCCCCGCGGCATCGGCGCCCAGGCGCTGGGCGGCCCACAGGATCAGCGGCACCGGCAGCGCCATCAGCAGCAGGAACAGCGGCAGCGCCCAGGCGGCCTGCAGCAGGGTGCGCCGCGAGAGCGTCTCGGCGAAGGTGATGTGGAACATGTGCGGCATCAAGAAGGCCGCGGCGAAGAACAGCAGCAGCAGGGTGCGCCACTGGGCCGGGTCCAGGTGCTCCACCCGCGCCTGGGCCAGGCGGCCCGGGCCGTCGAGCCAGGCCTGCAGGTCGCCGGGACCGTTGAAGACCACGAACAGCGCGAAGCCGCCCAGCGCCAGCATGGCGACCAGCTTGACCAGCGACTCCAGGGCGATGGCCGCCAGCAGGGTGTCGTGGCGGGCGTGGAGCCGGGTGTGGCGGGCGCCGAAGAGGATCGCGAAGAGCGCGATCAGCGCGCAGAACGCGAGCGCCAGCAGCGACGGCGAGGCGCTGTCGGTCAACAGGTGGATGCTGTCGCCCAGGGTCTGCACCTGGAGCGCCAGCAGCGGCAGCACGGCGAGCAGGCTGACCAGGGTGATCAGGGTGCCGACCCAGCGCGAGCGGAAGCGGAAGGCGAAGAGGTCGGCCAGCGAGGCGAGCTGGTAGGTGCGGGTCATGCGCTGGATCGGCACCAGCAGCACCGGGGCGAGCAGGAAGGCGCCGGCCACCCCCAGGTAGTAGGCCAGGTAGCCGTAGCCGGCACTGCCGGCCAGCTCCAGGCTGCCGTAGATCGCCCAGGCGCTGGCGTAGGTGCCGAGCGCCAGGGTGTAGACCACCGGGTGGCGCGCGACGCGCGTGGGGATCCAGCCGCGCTCCACCGCCAGGGCGCAGAGGAAGAGCAGCAGCAGGTAGCCGCTGCCCAGTGCCAGGACGGCGCCGAGACTAGCGTTCATCGAGCTTTCTCTTCTGTTCCAGCCACAGGGTCAGGGCGATCAGCACGCCCCAGACCACGAAGGGGCGATACCAGGCGATGTCGGGGCTCGCCCAGCCGCTCATCAGCAGCGGCGAGAGCAGGTACCCGCCGAAGACCAGGAAGAGCATGATGCGATAGACGTACACTCGGGCACCTCTCAGGGGGTGGGGGCGTGGCCCTGGCGGTGGGGCGTGGCGCGCAGCCGGGCGGGGTCCCAGTGCCTGATGCCCCACGCGAGCTGCTCGGCTACCGGGGCCGTGGCGAGCTCTTCCGGTGGCGCCTGGTCGAGCGACGCCAGGGCCGCGTGCAGCAGCGGGCGCACCGCGTCATCGGCCTCCGGCAGGGCCGGTGCCAGGTTCTGCTTGGAGAGCTTCTGGCCATCGTCGCCGAGGATCAGCGGCAGGTGCAGGTAGCGCGGTTCGGGGTAGCCCAGCGCCTGCTGCAGCTGGCGCTGCCAGGGGGTGTTGTCGAGCAGGTCGACCCCGCGCACCACGTCGCTGATGCCCTGGTCGGCGTCGTCCACCACCACCGCGAGCTGGTAGGCCCAGAGACCGTCCTTGCGCTTGAGCACCACGTCGCCGAGCGCGGCGGGATCGAAGCGCTGCTCGCCGAACAGCCGATCCGGCCAGACCACCGGGCGCGGGCCGAGGTCGCTGCGCAGCCGCCAGGCCACCGGCTTGGCGGGATCGCTCACGCCGTGGCGACACCAGCCGGGATAGACGGCGTGGTCGCGCCACTGCTTGCGCGAGCAGCTGCAGGGGTAGGCGAGCCCGGCGTCCTTGAGGCGGACGAGCGCGGCGGCGTAGGCCTCATCGCGGTCGTGCTGCCAGCTCACCGGGCCATCCCAGTGCAGGCCGAAGGCCTCGAGCTGGCGCAGGATGGTGTCGGCGGCGCCGGCCGGGCAGCGCGGCGGGTCGATGTCCTCGATGCGCAGCCGCCACTCGCCGCCCGCACGGCGGGCGTCGAGGAAGCTCGCCAGCGCCGCCACCAGGGAGCCGAAGTGCAGCGGGCCCGAGGGGGTCGGCGCGAAGCGGCCGCGATAGCCGCTCATCGCCGGGCTCCGGCGTGGGTGGCCGAGACGCAAACGGGCACCCTGAGGTGCCCGTCGCGGGGGGAGGTCCGGGGCATCGGCATCGCCGTCAGCCGCCCAGCTGCTTTTCCTTGAGCTCGGCCAGGGTCTTGCAGTCCACGCACAGGGTGGCGGTGGGACGCGCCTCGAGGCGGCGGATGCCGATCTCGACGCCGCAGGCCTCGCAGAAGCCGTAATCGTCCTCGTCGATCTTGTCGAGGGTCTCGTTGATCTTCTTGAGCAGCTTGCGCTCGCGGTCGCGGGTGCGCAGCTCCAGGTTGAAGCCCTCTTCCTGGGTGGCCCGGTCGGCCGGGTCGGCGTAGTTGTTCGCCTCTTCCTGCAGGTGGCGAACGGTGCGGTCGACCTCTTCCATGAGCTCCTGTTTCCAGCCCAGCAGGATCTTGCGGAAGTGCTCCAGCTGCTTCTCGTTCATGTACTCTTCACCCGCCGCCGGCTCGTAGGGGGTGAATTTCTTGGGAGCATCCATCTTCTTTTCTGCTACTGGCATGGGTCCGCCTCGTGTCTTGAGTGACTGCTGATCAATACCTGCCGCGTGCAGGGTATCTCACGCCAAAGGGGTGCTTGTTTATCGGAAAAAGGCGGGCGTTGCAACCTCCGTCGGCGTCGGGACTGCGACGTCACGCCAAAAGTCGTAACATGCCAAATTTGACCATCGGCCGCCGGAAAGATGCCCCCGAAATCCCGGCGCGACCCAAGGAGCCACGGATGTCCTGGAATGCCCGGGTGGCGCGCGTCGCCCCCTTTCGCGTGATGAGTCTGCTGGAGATCGCCCAGGCCCGGGAGGCCGCCGGTCACGACGTCATCCACCTGGAGATCGGCGAGCCCGACTTCGCCACCCCCGCGCCGGTGGTGGCGGCCGGCCGTGCCGCCCTGGACGCCGGCCAGACCCGCTACACCCCGGCGGCCGGCCTGCCGGCGCTGCGCGAGGCGATCGCCGGGCACTACGCCGAGCACTTCGGCGCCGCGGTCGACCCGGCGCGCATACTGATCACGCCCGGCGCCTCCGGGGCGCTGCTGCTGGCCAGCCAGCTGCTGGTCGGCCCCGGCGACCGGGTGCTGATGGCCGACCCCAACTACCCCTGCAACCGCCACTTCATGGCCCTGGCCGGCGCCGAGGTGGACGCCGTGCCGGTGGGGCCCGAGAGCGGCTGGCAGCTCGATGCCGAGCGGGTGGCGCGCCACTGGCGCGACGAGACCCGGCTCGCCATGCTCGCCACCCCCTCCAACCCCACCGGCCACATGCTCGACGCCGAGCGGCTCGCGGCGGTGGCCGACACCGTCCGGGCGCGCGGCGGCGCGCTGCTGGTCGACGAGATCTACCAGGGGCTCTGCTTCGATCTGCCGCCGCTCTCGGCGGCCGCGATCGCCCCGGGCGCCTTCGTGGTCAACAGCTTCTCGAAGTACTTCGGCATGACCGGCTGGCGCCTGGGCTGGCTGGTGGCGCCCGAGGCGGCGGTGGAGCCGCTCACCCGGCTGGCCCAGAACGTCTTCCTGGCCGCCTCCACCCCGGCCCAGCACGCCGCCCTGGCCGCCTTCACGCCCGAGTGCCGCGAGCTTCTCGAGGCGCGTCGCCGCGAGCTCGGCCGGCGTCGCGACGCCCTGCTGGCCGGCCTCTCGCGGCTGGGGCTGGCGCCGTCGCTGCCGCCCCAGGGGGCCTTCTACCTGTGGCTCGACATCTCGCGTTACAGCGACGACAGCGAGGCCTTCTGCCGGGCGCTGCTCGAGGAGGAGAACGTCGCCATCACTCCCGGCACCGACTTCGCCCTGGCGGGCGGCGAGCACCACGTGCGCATCGCCTTCACCACCGGCGAGGCGCGCCTCGAGGAGGCGGTGAGCCGCCTCGAGCGCTTCCTGGCGCGTCGCTGATGGAGTATCCGACCCTGGTGCCCGGCACCCTGCTGCGCCGCTACAAGCGCTTCCTGGCCGACGTGCGCCTCGACGACGGCCGCGAGGTGGTCGCCCACTGCCCCAACACCGGCTCGATGCGCGCGGTGAACGTGCCGGGCTGCCGGGTGTGGCTCGCGGCGAGCGACAACCCGGCGCGCAAGCTGGCCTGGACCTGGGAGCTGATCGAGCTGCCCCGGCCCGAGGGCGGCGTGGCGGCGGCCTCGGTGCACACCGGGCGCGCCAACCGCATCGTCGAGGAGGCGCTGCGGGAGGAACGGGTGGAGGAGCTTGCGGGCTACGCGGAGCTCCGCCGCGAGGTGCGCCTGGCGAGCCCCGGCGAGGGAGCCAGCCAGCGCGAGGGCCGCGAGCGCACCCGGCTCGACTTCTGCCTCGAGGCCCCGCACCGCGCCACGGCCTTCGTCGAGGTCAAGCAGGTGACGCTCAGGGAGGTCGACGGGCACGGCTACTTCCCCGACGCGGTCAGCGCCCGGGGGCGGCGCCACCTCGAGGCGCTGGCGACGCTGGCCGAGCGGGAGCATCGTGCCGTGCTGCTCTTCTGCGTGGCCCATGAGGGCATCGAGGACGTGGCGCCGGCCGCGCACCTGGACCCGGCCTATGCCGCGACCCTGCGCGAGGTGGCCGCGCGGGGTGTGGAGGTGCTGGCGCGGCGCTGCGTGTTCGTTCGCGAGGCCGGCGTGCCGGTCGCGGTGCGCCTGGGAAGCGCCCTGCCGGTCTCACTCGTCCGCGAGGTGGATGCGTCCGTCGCCGGCGACTGAGACGGGGATCTCGCGCAGCCGAGCGCCCTGGCAGGGGCCGAACACGCACTCGCCGTCCTCGGGGAGGAAGAGCGCGCCGTGCATGGCGCACTGGATCAGCTCGCCGCCGGCTTCCAGGAAGCGGTCCGGCTCGGCCTCGAGGGGCACGCCGAGGTGGGGGCAGCGGTTCTCGAAGGCGCTGACCCGGCCGTGCACTCGCACCAGCAGGATGTCGCGGCCGTCGGGCAGGCGCACGCCCCGGGCCGCGGTGGCCTCGAGGTCGGCGAGACGGGCGAGGGGGCGCGCGCTGATCGCGGCGCTCATCGATCGATGTAGAAGCGCTGGATGAAGCTCACCTCGGCGGGCTCGGCATTGCGGTCGTAGCGCACGCGCAGGTCGAAGCGCATCGGCTCGTCCTCGCGGATGCGGAACACCGCGACCTGGGAGGGGGTGTCGTCGATGCGCAGGCTGCGAAAGGCCAGTGGGCTTTCGTCGCTGCCGTCGAGGGTGGCGCTGCGGCCGTCGACCGAGGCGATCACGGTGCGGGTCGAGCCGTCCTCGAGGCGTTCCATCACGCTGACGTTGAGCAGCGCCATGGCCTGGCTGCGCTGGATGCCGTGCTCCCGGGCCACCGAGGCCGGCAGGAAGCTGGTGTTCACGGCGCTGTAGTGGATCTGGTAGTCCCCCACCTGTTCGAACTGCTGGGCCTGGGCCGGCAGGACCGCCAGCAGGATCAGGCCCAGCATCAGGGCCGTCAGGCTGTGTCGCAACATCGTCGGTTCTCCCTCTGGGCTCTTGGCTCCGGGCTCTGGGCCGCATCCCGGGTCGTGCGGACTCACGGCCGGCGGGCGACCCGGAAGATGGCGATCTCGCCGAACAGGTTGGGCCACCAGCGCGAGGTCCAGTGGCCCTCGTGGTCGCCGATGCCCACCGCCCGGTCGACAATGCTCAGACCCTTGTCGCGGCACAGGCGTTCAAAGTCGTTGAAGGTCGACAGGTGGATGTTGGGCGTGTCGTACCAGGCGTGGGGCAGCGAGCGGGAGACCGGCATGTAGCCCTTGAAGCCGAGGTAGGCGCGGTGGCGCCAGTAGGCGAAGTTGGGGAAGGTGATGATGCACTCCCCGGCCACGCGCAGCATCTCGTCGAGCATCAGGTCGGGGCGGCGCAGCGCCTGCAGCGCCTGGGTCATCACCACCAGGTCGCAGGCGTTGTCGTCGAAGTTGGCGAGCCCCTCGTCGAGGTTCTGCTCGATGACGTTGACGCCCTTGGCGACGCAGGCGGTGATGCCCTCCGGGTCGATCTCCAGGCCGTAGCCGGTGACGCCCTTGTCGCGGGCCAGCGCCGCCAGCAGCGTGCCCTCGCCGCAGCCGAGGTCGAGCACCCGGGCGCCTTCGGGGATCCAGGCGTGAATCAGCTTGAGGTCGGCGCGCATCATGAGTGGCCCTCCAGGCCCAGGTCCCCGGCCACGCGGTTCATGAAGGCGGCGAACACCGCCTGGTAGCGGGGCTCGGGCATCAGGAAGGCGTCGTGGCCGTGGGTCGAGTCGATGTTGACGTAGCTGACCGACTTGTCGGCGCGGATCAGGGCGTTGACCAGCTCCTTGGAGCGCGATGGCGGGAAGCGCCAGTCGGTGGTGAAGCTGACCACCAGGAAGGGGCAGGCCGCCGGGGCCAGCGCCCGGGAGAGCTCGCCGTCGTGGGCTCCCGCCGGATCGAAGTAGTCCAGCGCCTTGGTCATCAGCAGGTAGGTGTTGGCGTCGAAGGAGGTGGAGAAGGTGTCGCCCTGGTAGCGCAGGTAGGACTCCACCTGGAACTCCACGTCGAAGCCGAAGTTGAGGTCGGTCGTGCGCAGGTCGCGGCCGAACTTGCTGCCCATGGCGTCTTCGGACAGGTAGGTGATGTGGCCCACCATGCGCGCGAGCTTGAGGCCGCGGCGCGGCGCCGTGTCGTGATCCGCGTACCAGCCGTCGTGGAAGTCGGGGTCGGAGCGGATCGCCTGGCGCGCCACCTCGTTGAAGGCGATGTTCTGGGCCGAGAGCTTGGGCGTCGCCGCGATGACCACGGCGTGGGCGATGCGCTCGGGGTAGGAGAGGGTCCACTGCAGCACCTGCATGCCGCCGAGGCTGCCGCCGATCACCGCAGCGAAGCGCTCGATGCCCAGCCGGTCGGCCAGCCGCGCCTGGCTGTGCACCCAGTCGAGCACCGTCATGATCGGGAAGTCCGGGCCCCACTGGCGGCCCGTCTCCGGGTTCACGCTGGTGGGGCCGGTGCTGCCGTGGCAGCCACCGAGGTTGTTGACCGAGACTACGAAGAAGCGGTCGGTGTCGATCGACTTGCCGGGGCCGATATGCGCGTCCCACCAGCCGGGCTTGCGATCGTCGGCCGCGTGGAAGCCGGCGGCGTGGTGGTGCCCGGAGAGGGCATGGCAGATCAGGATGGCGTTGGAGCGCTCGGCGTTGAGCGTGCCGTAGGTCTCGTAGACCAGGTCATAGGCCGGCAGCGTCCTGCCGCAGGCCAGGGCCAGGGGGTCGGCGAAGTGCGCCGTCTCGGGCGTCACCAGGCCGACCGAATCGCGGGGAAACTCGGGCATCGGTGTGTGGTGTCCAGTCGTTCGTTGTCATGAGCCAGCGTCAGAGGCCGACCAGGGCCCCGACGACACCCGCGGCGCGGGTCAGCGAGCCCACCACGATACCATCGATCAGACTGATGGCGATGAACACCACGATGGGCGACAGGTCGATCATGCCCAGCGGCGGAATCACCCGGCGCACCGGCGCCATGATCGGCTCCACCAGCTGCATCACCAGCAGTGCCCCGGGATGGCTGGCCTGGGGCGCCACCCAGCTGAGGATGATCATCACGATCAGCGCGAAGAAGTAGATCTTGAGGATGGCGTTGGCCACCGCGGCCACCGCGCCGATCGCGACGCTTGCGATCGGCGCCATGCCGAAGCCGGCGAGCTGCAGGATCAGGATGATGGCGACCGCCTTGATCACGAAGGCCGTGGCCAGGGTCGCCAGGTCGAAGCGGCCCATCACCGGCCCCAGGAAGCTCTGGAAGGGGCGCACCGCCGGCTGGGTGACCCGCACCACCGACTGGCTGATGGGGTTGTAGTAGTCCGCCCGGGACGCCTGCAGCAGGAAGCGCAGCATCAGCAGGAAGATGTAGATATTGATCAGGGTGTTGACCAGCAGCAGGCCGGCGCTTCCCAATTGACTGCCCATTAGGGCTCCTCCATGTCCTTGAAACGTGATCGTGGGGCGCGTGCCGCCCCGAGGGCTCAGCGCTTGCCGAGTTCGTCGGCCATCTCGGCGGCGCGGTCGGCGCAGGCGGTCATCGCCTCGGCCATGATGCGGCGCAGCTCGGCCTTCTCGAGATGTGCGATGGCGCGTTCGGTGGTGCCGCCCGGCGACATCACGTTGCGCTTGAGCTCGGCCGGCGGCTTGTCGCTCGCCAGCGCCATCTTGGCGGCGCCCAGCGCGGTCTGCATGGCCAGGCGGCGGGCGGTGTCGGCGGGCAGGCCGAGCTTGACGCCGGCCTCCTCCATGGCCTCGAACATCAGGAAGAAGTAGGCCGGGGCGCTGCCGGAGACGGCGGTGACCGCGTCGAGCAGGGCCTCCTCCTCGACCCACTCCACCAGGCCCACCGCCTCCATCAGCTCGGTGGCGAGCCGGCGCTGGGTCTCGTCGACCCGCGCGTTGGCGTAGAGGCCGGCGGCCCCGGCGCCGACCAGGGCGGGGGTGTTGGGCATGCAGCGCACCAGCGGCAGGTCGCCGCCGAGCCACGCCTCGAGGGTCTCGGCCGGCAGGCCCGCGGCCACCGAGACGATCAGCGGACGGCGCGACTGGACGGCGTCGCGCATCTGCTCGCACACCTCGCGCATGATCTGCGGCTTGACCGCCAGCACCACCACGTCGGACTCGGCGACGGCCGCGGCGTTGTCGGTCTCGGTGCGGATGCCCAGCCGTTCGCGCAGCGGGGCGAGGACGTCGTCGCTGGGGGAGGTGGCGATGACGTCGTTCGGCGCGAAGCCGCTCTCGATCATCCCGCCGATGATGGCGCCGGCCATGTTGCCGGCCCCGATGAAGGTGATTGTGCTGGCCATGGGATCTGTCCTCGTGATGGTGGAAAGCCTCGGCCGGCAGTCGGCGCGGGCGGGATTATCGCGTGTGACGTTCGCCGAAGATGGCGGTGCCCAGGCGCACCAGGGTGGCGCCCTCGGCCACCGCGGCCTCCAGGTCGCCGCTCATGCCCATGGAGAGGGTGTCCAGCGGCGCCTCGGGGAAGCGCTCCTGAAGCCCCTTCAGGGCCTCGCGCAGCCGGGCGAAGGGTGCTCGCTGCTCGGCGGCGGTGGCGGCCGGGGCGGGGATCGCCATCAGGCCGCGCAGGCGCAGGCGCGGCATCGCCAGCACGGCCTCGGCCAGCGCCGGCAGTTCGTCTAGGGAGACGCCGGATTTGCTCGCCTCGTCGCTGATGTTGACCTGCAGGCAGATCTCCAGCGGTCCCCGGTCCTCGGGGCGTTGATCGCTCAGGCGCCGGGCGATCTTTTCCCGGTCTACGCTATGCACCCAGGCGCAGTGTTCGGCCACGTCGCGGGTTTTGTTGGATTGCAGCGGTCCGATGAAATGCCAGACGATGCCCGGGAGATCCGCCAGTTCGGCCTGCTTGTCCAGGGTCTCCTGGACGTAGTTCTCGCCGAACTCCCGCTGGCCCGCCTGCCAGGCCTCGCGGATCAGCGCGGCGGGCTTGGTCTTGCTCACCGCCAGCAGCCGGGCATCGTCGGCGGGGCGGCCCGCGGCGACGAGCGCCTCGCTGAGCCGGGCGCGAGCGGCGGCCAGCGACTCGCAAAGTACCAGGTCCGTCATGTCGTAGGGTCTGTCATACTGGTCATAGCGTAGGGAACCTCATCCCGGAAGCAGGGGAACCGCATGGATATTACCGAACTGCTGGCATTCTCGGCAAAACAGAACGCCTCGGACCTCCACCTCTCGGCGGGCCTGCCGCCGATGATCCGCGTCGATGGCGACATTCGCCGGCTCAACGTGCCGGCCATGGAGGACCGCGAGGTCCGCAAGCTGATCTACGACATCATGGCCGACCGCCAGCGCCGCGACTACGAGGAGTTCTTCGAGACCGACTTCTCCTTCGAGGTGCCGGGCGTCTCGCGCTTCCGCGTCAACGTCTTCAACCAGGCGCGCGGCGCCGGGGCGGTGTTCCGGACCATTCCCACCGAGGTGCTGACCATGGAGGACCTGGGCATGGGCCCGGTCTTCCGCCAGCTCTCGATGCTGCCCCGCGGCCTGGTGCTGGTCACCGGCCCCACCGGCTCGGGCAAGAGCACCACGCTCGCGGCGATGATCGACTACATCAACGACAACCGCTTCGAGCACATCCTCACCATCGAGGACCCGGTGGAGTTCGTCCACCGCAGCAAGCGCTGCCTGGTCAACCAGCGCGAGGTGCACCGCGATACCCACGGCTTCGCCCCGGCCCTGCGCAGCGCCCTGCGCGAGGACCCGGACATCATCCTGGTCGGCGAGCTGCGCGACCTCGAGACCATCCGGCTGGCGCTGACCGCGGCCGAGACCGGCCATCTGGTGTTCGGCACCCTGCACACCACCTCAGCGGCCAAGACCATCGACCGGATCATCGATGTCTTCCCGGGCGAGGAGAAGTCGATGGTGCGCTCGATGCTCTCCGAGTCGCTGCAGGCGGTGATCTCCCAGACCCTGCTCAAGCGCCAGGGCGGCGGCCGGGTGGCGGCCCACGAGATCCTGGTGGCCACGGCGGCGGTGCGCAACCTGATCCGCGAAGATAAAGTGGCGCAGATCTACTCGGCGATCCAGACCGGCGGCAACCTCGGCATGCAGACCATGGATGCCGCGCTGGCGCGGCTGGTGAGCGACAACACCGTGGCGCGGGAGGAGGCCCAGGCCAAGGCGAAGGGCGTGCTGGCCTGAGCGCGGACAACAAGGAGGCAGGGACATGACGGCAAAAGAGTGGCTCCACCAGCTGCTGGACATCATGGTGCAGAAGGAGGCGTCGGATCTGCTGATCTCGGTGAACGCGCCGCCCACGCTGAAGATGGCCGGCCAGCTCACCCCCCTGGGCGACCAGGGGCTCAGCGTGGCGCAGGTCAACGAGCTGGTCGGCGCCTCGCTGCCCGAGGCGCAGCAGGAGCGCTTCAAGACCGAGCACGAGGCCAACTTCGCGCTGAGCCTCAAGGGCATGGGACGCTTTCGCATCAGCGCCTTCCAGCAGCGCAACCAGATGGCCATGGTCGTGCGGCGGATCGGCTTCGACATCCCTCACCTGGAGGAGCTCTCGCTGCCCGCCACCCTCGGCGAGCTGGCCACCATCAAGCGCGGCCTGGTGTTCGTGGTCGGCGGCACCGGCACCGGCAAGTCGACCACCCTGGCGTCGATGATCCAGCAGCGCAACGAGACGATCGGCGGCCACATCATCAGCGTCGAGGATCCCATCGAGTACGTGCACCCGCACCGCAAGGCGATCATCAACCAGCGCGAGGTGGGCATCGACACCGAGTCCTTCGAGGTGGCGCTGAAGAACACCCTGCGCCAGGCGCCGGACGTGATCCTGATCGGCGAGGTGCGCACCCGGGAGACCATGGAGCACGCCCTGACCTTCGCCGAGACCGGTCACCTCTGCCTGGCGACGCTGCATGCCAACAACGCCAACCAGGCGCTGGACCGCATCATCAACTTCTTCCCCATCGAGCGCCACGCCCAGGTGTGGCTCGACCTCTCGCTCAATCTGCACGCCATCGTCGCCCAGCAGCTGCTGCCCACGGTGGACGGCGGGCGCTGCCCGGCGATCGAGATCATGCTCAAGTCGCCGCTGGTCGGCGACCTGGTGCGCAAGGGCGAGGTCGGCGAGATCAAGAAGGTGATGGCGCGCTCGCGGGATCTCGGCATGCAGACCTTCGACCAGGCGCTCTTCGACCTCTACAAGGCGGGCAAGATCAGTGAGGAGGTGGCGCTGGTGCATGCCGACTCGGCCAACGACCTGCGCATGATGATCAAGTTCGGCGACGAGAAAAGCGACGGGGTGGCCGGCGCCAAGGAGGCGGCCAGCCACCTCTCGCTGCGGGGCGAGGACGACTTCTAGCGCCCCGGCCCGCTCTCGAGCGGCTCAGGGGGCGTAGAGCCCCCCGAGCACCCGGGGGCCGGCGGCGCCGGTCACCGAGGGCAGGTTGCCCGGCTCGCCGTCGAGGCGCCGGGCGGCCAGCCAGGCGAAGGCGCCGGCCTCGAGCCAGTCGGCGGGCCAGCCCCAGTCGTCGCCGGTGGTGAGCGGCGTCTCCGGCAGCCGGCGCGCCAGGCGCGCCAGCAGGTCCGGGTTGTGGGCCCCGCCGCCGCAGGGGATCAGCCGCGCGGCCGGCGGGGCCGCGAACGACTCCCGGGCCATCTCCACGCCCAGCGCCACGCTGGCGGCGGTCAGCTCGGCCAGCGTCGCCTGGACATCTTCCGGCTTCTCCTCGCCCGTCAGGTGCGCGTCCAGCCACGCCAGATGGAACACCTCGCGGCCGGTGCTGCGGGGCGGCGGGCGGTGGAAGAAGGGCGCCGCCAGCAGGCGGGCCAGCAGCGCCTCGTCGACGCGCCCCGAGGCCGCCCAGGCGCCCCCGGCGTCGAAGCGCCCGCCCCGATGACGGGCGTGCCAGGCGTCCAGCAGGGCGTTGGCCGGCCCGGTATCGAAGCCCAGCGGCGCACGCGGGTCGTCGCTCGGCGGCAGCAGCGTGAGGTTGGCGAAGCCGCCCAGGTTGAGCACCAGGCGCCATTCGTCCCGCGCCCTGAAGAGCGCCTCGTGGAAGGCCGGGGCCAGCGGGGCGGCCTGGCCGCCGGCGGCCAGGTCGCGGCGGCGCAGGTCGCCGACCACCGGGCAGCCGGTGAGCTCGGCGAGCAGGCTGGGGTTGTCGAGCTGCAGCGTATAGGCCGGGCCGCCGTCGTGGCCCCAGGGGGCGTGCTCGATGGTCTGGCCGTGGCTGCCGATGGCGGCGATGGCCTCGCGTGCCACGCCGCTGCCGGCGAGCAGCGCGGTGACGGCGGCGGCCTGCCGGCGGCAGAAGGCGTCCTCGGCGGCCGCCAGCTCGGCGAAGGCGACCCGGTCGGCATGGCAGAGGCGCCACAGCGCGTCGCGCAGCGCCTCGGGCATCGGCTCGGCATGGTGGGCGATGAGGGTCGGCGGCTGCCCCGGGGTGATGTCGACGAGGGCGGCATCGATGCCGTCGAGACTGGTGCCTGACATCAGGCCGATGAAGAGGCTCATGGGGACTCCCGGGCGGGCTCAACCGTGGGTGGTCGGACATGGTACCATCCTCGACCATTCGAACACCGAGTGCCCGCCGGGTCGCGGGCCGCCTGCTGAGTGGAGAGGAGACAATGACCGATGTAGCTGGCGCCCTGGCGCTGCTCAAGCGCGGCACCCATGAGATCCTGCTCGAGGACGAGCTGGAGAAGAAGCTGGCCTCCGGGCGCACGCTGCGCATCAAGGCGGGCTTCGATCCCACGGCGCCGGACCTGCACCTCGGGCACAGCGTCCTGCTGACCAAGATGCGCCAGTTCCAGGACCTGGGCCACGAGGTGATCTTTCTGATCGGCGACTTCACCGGGCGCATCGGGGATCCCACCGGCAAGAACGTGACGCGCAAGCCGCTCACCGAGGAGGAGGTCAAGGCCAACGCCCAGACCTACAAGGAGCAGGTGTTCAAGATCCTCGATCCCGAGAAGACCGAGGTGCGCTTCAACGCCGAGTGGTTCTCGGCCATGAGCGCGGCCGACATGATCGAGCTCGCCGGCCAGAGCACCGTGGCACGCATGCTCGAGCGCGACGACTTCGACAAGCGCTACAGCGCGGGCCAGCCCATCTCCCTCCACGAGTTCCTCTATCCGCTGGTGCAGGGCTACGACTCCGTGGCGCTGGAGGCGGACGTGGAGCTCGGCGGCACCGACCAGAAGTTCAACCTGCTGATGGGCCGCGAGGTGCAGAAGCACTTTGGCCAGTCGCCCCAGGTGGTGATGACCATGCCTCTGCTCGAGGGGCTCGACGGCGTGCAGAAGATGTCCAAGTCGCTGGGCAACTACGTCGGCGTCGACGAGTCGCCGGGGGCGATGTTCAACAAGCTGGTCTCCATGCCCGACAGCCTGATGTGGCGCTACTTCGAGCTGCTCTCGCTCAAGCCCAACGAGGAGATCGAGGCGCTCAAGCGCGATGTCGAGGCCGGGGCCAACCCGCGCGACATCAAGATGGTCCTCGCCCGCGAGCTGATCGCTCGCTACCACGGCGAGGAGGCGGCCGCCAACGCCCATCGCAGCGCCGGCAACCAGCTCGCCGAGGGCGAGCTGCCGGAGGACCTGCCCGAGGTCGAGGTCGACTTCGCGGGCAGCGCCCAGGCGCCGATCGCCGCGGTGCTCAACCGCTCGGGCCTGGCCAACAACAGTGCCCAGGCCAAGGACATGCTCGGCAACGGCCGGGTCAAGGTCGATGGCGAGGTGGTCGAGCGTGATCATATGCTCGAGACCGGCAAGAGCTACGTCATCCAGGCGGGCAAGAAGCGCTATGCCCGGGTGACCCTCGGCTGAGCCCCGCCTCTCTATCTGTGGCTGACCGGTTCGCCCGTCACGACGCCCGCCTTGCGCGGGCGTTCGTGTCTCTGGAGGACGGAGAATCTATCCACACCCGGTCGCTGCAGCGGGCGTCGCAAGGCGCTGTGGATAAGGTGGCGTCGGCGTGCCGGTCATCTTCTCGTCACGGTCGCGACACGCCCCCGACATTTTTCTTCACGAAGGCCTTGCACGGCCCCCGGGAAATCCGTAAAGTACGCATCCGCTGCCGGCGACGGGCAAACGTTGCAGGCGGTGATGGTGGCAGAAGTGCTTGTTTCCATTTGGGTTTTTCGAAGGCGCTTTGAAAATTCCCGCTTGACGAACTCGCCGCATTCGGTAGAATGCACGCCACTCGATCGGCACTCGCAGCGCTCTGGCGCAACGAGGTTTCGGTCGCCCGCTTCGCTTCTTCGGAACGCCTCGCAGGGTTGACAAGAAACGCCGATCAGGTAGAATACGCCTTCCTCGCAGGGCGCCGGCGAGACCGCCGCTTCGCAAGAAGTTGGCCGGACACGACGGCAACAGCGAGATGCTCTTTAACAATCGATCAGGTAATTCATGTGGGCGCTTGT